>NZ_FNWO01000003.1 GCF_900108475.1 Magnetospirillum fulvum
GGGCTACGATAGCAACGCCGTCCGCCGCAAGATCGAGAGTAAGGGCGCCGCGCCAAACATCCCCCCCAAGGTCAATCGACGCTGGAAAAACTGCTTCTCGCCCGTTCTCTACCGAGACCGTAACGCCATCGAGAGAATGTTTTGCCGACTCAAGGACTTCCGCCGCATCGCCACCAGATACGACCGACTCGCCAAAAACTTCATGGCGGCGGTCTGCATTGCCGCAACCGTCAGTTACTGGTTATGAGTCCTGACCCTAGTCCAGAAATTTAAACCGGACAGCCGTGGGGGGATCACGGCGTTGACGCGATCGTCAGACAGGCCGGTGGCCAACTCATAATTTAAAATAGAAGATACCCCGTCAGTAAAAATCTAATTTTACACGAATCCATTGTTGTGGCACCCTCATGAAGGGATCGACATTGGGTGAAATGTATCGCCTGACGCGACTTTCGGTGACAGTTGATTTCGTTGTTCATAATATTGCGATTCTCGGGGGGGGATATGACTGCGTTCTATCATAATATACAAATTGATATTGTTAAAATATTGTTGTATTTCAAGAAGTCTTTTTTGGCTGCGGCAGTCTTAATTCGTCGTACAATTCAGCTTATGGTGGCCCGGGTCCGGCCGAGTAGATCTGTTTATGACCGTATAATTAATAATTTTGATGACGTTTCCGTTTCTAAAACTGAAATATACAGAACACTCACTATTGATAGTGAATTTGAAAAAATTAAATCATTAAAATCAAAAATGATGCGAAAGAGTGTTGGCTTCTTTGTGTGTTCTGTATTTTTAATATTATTATATATATTGATATTCATGATTAAAATACCGCTGAGATATGTTGAGGGCGTGTTCAGGTGGGTGGATCGGCGTCGT
This sequence comes from Magnetospirillum fulvum, assembly GCF_900108475.1. Taxonomy (GTDB): domain Bacteria; phylum Pseudomonadota; class Alphaproteobacteria; order Rhodospirillales; family Magnetospirillaceae; genus Phaeospirillum; species Phaeospirillum fulvum_A. Next base: position 886 of record NZ_FNWO01000003.1, read on the forward strand.
CTGAACAGACTCTGTGAAGTTGATGAAAAAATTAATCAGCTAAATATTTCATCCGATGTCTATTATAGAATGGAACTCAGGCATGCCGCCCTTCTTCGGGCGATAGACCGGGAGAAATCTCTCGAAATATACCAGGAAATAGCGAAGATTGGACAAGAGGATAAGAAAGATGATGATGATAAAAGGACTGACAGGATTGATTTTTTATTTGAATCGGTAAAGCCGGACGTAGCCCCTGCTGAGGGGGATAGTGGACGGTCTGGGATCCCCTCATCCGCAGCAATTGCAACCAATGAATCGGCCTCAGACGTGTCGGGGGGGGCTTGGGATGCTATTGGTGCGTTCCTGGGGAATCCGACCCCTCGCGCAAGCGGTAATGTATCTTTTGAATTAAAGGAAAAGAAAGAGAAGAAGCCGCCGGAAGATTCAGAAAAAATCTCTGCAGATATTAGGGCGTATAGAATTGCAACGACAGACCTATTTGTTGAGAAGGCGATCAGGAATCTTGAGCTTGATTCAGAAAAATATATAAAGCGTGGTCGTGTGATGTTTACATCTGCAATGTGTATTCTGCTGTTTGCGATATTGGTTTCTCTTCATATGACATTTGATGTTGTTCCTGTATTGGAGAAAAAAGTTCTCTGCGAAATTTATGAGATTAAATTTTTGTGCGAGCATCGAGATACCGGGACGGAGTCGGGCAATCGAGTCTCATCTGAAAGTAAGGAAGAATTCTATAAATATATTGTCGGCGTAGATCTGACAAAAGAAAAGGCTTCAGTCATAAAACAACATGAGATAATGAGCTTTCTTCAGGAATTTGCTAAGTCGTTTACGTTTTATGGATTCTTGGTTTTGTTTGCGGTTGGCCAGTGGCGATATGGCAAGGCGCTAATGGATCAAGCAGAACGTTTTCGTGAAAAGAGGCACGCGCTACGCCAAGGGAGATTGTTTATTCACCTGCGTGACGGCAAGGTGACGGTTGAGGAACTGGAAAAGGCATTTTCGTGGAACCTCTCGACCGGTAATGCCTTTGCCAATATCCCGACCGAGGCTTCGGCTCCGTGGGGAGGCATTATCAAAGATGCGATCAAGGCCATCAGCGAAAAAACCAAACTGAACGTGAAGGCAAGTTAAACCGATCTCCACAATTAACCAGGAGGCCAAAGCCCCCTGGTTCAGCCGGGTTGATCCGGGTTACGGCGACGAATTGAGGAAGCGGCGTATGCCCCTGTAATCCCCAATTATTAGCGGGGGTTGGACATAGAACTCATGCGGCCAATTTCAGTTTCTGGGCGGGGAGGAGACGAGACGCGGTCAGCCTGACCCGGCCGGGCGGCGAATGGCCGCCCGGCCGGAATCGCGTCAATGACACATCAGGCAATGGATCGGGGCGCGGTCGATCACATGGCGCGTTACGCCGCCCAGGATCAACTGGCGCAGGCGCGAGTGGGTGTAGGCCCCCATCACCAGCAGGTCGGCCCCGCTGGCGGTGGCCTGACGCAGCAATTCGGCGGCGGCGGCCGAGGTCGGGGCCTGGGATACCAGGGTCGAGGCAGCGATCCCGTTCCAGGCCAGATAGGCCGCCAGTTCGCCCGCCGGGGCGGCGACTGCGCCATAAGCATGTTCGGTGACGGTGAGGATGGTGACGGTCTCGGCCTCGTGCAGGAACGGCATCGCCCAGGCGACGGCACGGCTGGCTTCGGCGCTGCCGTTCCAGGCGATCGCGATCTTGCGGCCGAACGGGACCGGCGGTCGGGCCGGACATAGCAGCAACGGCCGACCGGCGGTCAGCAGGGCGGCGTTCAGCGTCGTCATCGCCGGGATTTCTTCGTCTCCGGCGGGATGGCCGCAGACGATCAGGTCGGAAAGCCGTCCGCGCCGGACCACTTCGTCCTCTTCGCGTCCGGTCAGGTCGATCCATTCCGCCGACAGTTCGGGAACCGGAGTCTGCGCCAGTGGGGCGTCGAAGCGCTGGCGCGCCTCTTCGAACGATTGACGGGCGGTCTCGGCCCGCTTGGCGGCTTGAGCCTCGGCCATCGAAATCATTTCATCGACCATCGCTGCCGACAATCCCTCGCCGATCAGCGGCACCGCCAGCGCTGGATCGGTGCGGACGTGAAGCGCGGTGACATGGCTGCCGAAGCGCCGCCCCAGGCCGAGCGCGGCGTCGAGCACTCCCGCCGTGGTTCCGGCATCGCCGACGGGCACCAGAATGGTTCGGAACGCGGACATCTTAGCCTCCCCGATAGTCATGTCGGGTCATTATGCGCCGGTGCCGCACCGATGCAAATTCGCCATCGCCGCAGGAGAGGTATTACAAACCGAGGGAGGCGCGGGCGGCGGCCAGGGTGGCTGGCTTGTCCTGGCCGCTGTCGATCCGGGTCCAGTCGATCGGGCCGGTCGAATAGGTGAGCTGGCGCTTCAACACCTCGGGCGTCGCGTCGGACACGTCGGGCCGCCGGTCAACGATCCGGGCGGCGGCGATCTCGGGGGCGACCTCCAGCCAGAACCCGGCAAACGGCAGGGCGGCGGCCTTGGCGACGGCCTCGATTGCGGCGCGTTGTTCCGGTTTTGCGAACACGGCATCGGCGATCACCGGCAGACCGGCGGCCAGCAGGCGGGCGCAGGTTTCCTCAACCGCACGGTAGGTGCGGTCGGTGACGGACTCCTCATACCCCTCCGGACCCAGCCGATGGTCGGGCGGGACGCCGAGAAGCTGTTTGCGGACCGCGTCGCTGCGCACCACCACGGCTCCAGGCACGCCGAGCAGCGGGGCGAGGTCGCGGCCGAGGCGAGACTTGCCGCTGCCCGACAGCCCTCCCACCGCGATCAGGCGCGGCGGCGGCGGTGCCAGATAGGCGCGGGCGGCGCTCAGGTAGGTCCGCGCCTCGGCACCCTGACGGTCCCGCGCTGGCCCGGCCTCGGCCGCTGCGGCGGTGGTAGCCAGCACCAGGGCGCGGACGGCGGCGCGGAGAGACAGGAACAGAGGCAGGGCGGTGGCCCCGTCGTAATCGCCGGTGCGGTCGAGATAACGGTTCATCACCCGGCAGGCCAGCCCCCGTTGACCGCGATGGTCGAGGTCCATCAGCAGGAAGGCGAGGTCGTAGAGCAGGTCGATGCAGGAATAATCGTCGGAAAACTCGATCGCGTCGAACAGGGTCGGGCGGTTCTCGACCAGACAGATATTGCCGAGATGAAGATCGCCGTGACAGGCGCGGACCCGCCCGCTTTCGCGCCGCGCCTCCAGCAAAGGCGACAGCCGTTCCAGCGTGTTCCGCGTCGCGCCGTCAAGCGCCTCGATCTCGGCTGGGTCGAGGATCGCTGGAGACGCGGACAGCAGCGCGGCGCGGTTGCTGTCGATCACCCGGGCGATCCCGGCGCGTCCGCCCTTGTCCGGGCGGATCGGGGCGGCGGCGTGGCAGGCGGCGACCGCATCGGTCAGTCCGTCGATCCGGTCGGTATCGAGCTTGCCCGCGTCGGACAGCCGGTCGAACAGGGTGGATTGGTCGAAGCGCCGCATCGCCACCACCCATTCCTCCGCCGGACCGGCTCCATCGAAGGCAAGCCGCCCGTCCGCCTCGCGGGTGATTGCGACGATGCCGAGATAGAGGTCGGGCGCGGTGCGGCGGTTGATCGTTAGCTCGGCCTCACAGGCGGCGTGGCGCGCCGCCAGGGTGGAGAAATCGAGAAAGGGCAGGCGCACCGCTTTCTTCAGCTTGAAGACGCGCTCACCCACCAGGAACAAAGTGGAGATGTGGGTGTCGATCCGCTCGACCGTGCCGCCGCCATGAGAGGCCGGATCGGCCAGAAAGCCGATCGCCGCCAGTTGCGACGGGGCGTCCATCGCGGTTACAGCCGGGGCAGGGTGACGCCGACTTGCCCCTGATACTTGCCCGAGCGGTCACCATACGAGGTTTCGCACGCCGACTCACCTTTCAGGAAGATGAACTGGCAAGCGCCTTCATTGGCATAGATCCGCGCCGGAAGCGGGGTGGTGTTGGAGAATTCCAGCGTCACATGACCCTCCCACTCGGGTTCGAGCGGGGTGACGTTGACGATGATGCCGCAGCGGGCATAGGTCGATTTGCCCAGGCAGATCACCAGGACGTCGCGCGGAATGCGGAAATATTCGACGGTGCGGGCCAACGCGAAGCTGTTGGGCGGGATCACGCAGACGTCGGTGTCGCGATCGACGAAGCTGGCGGACGAGAAGTCCTTGGGATCGACGATCGCCGAATTGACGTTGGTGAAGATCTTGAACTCGCGGCTGACCCGGGCGTCGTAGCCATAGGAGGACAGGCCATAGGAAATCACGCCGTCGCGCTGAAGCTTTTCGGTGAAGGGTTCGATCATGCCCTTGGTGTGGGCCTGCTCTCGAATCCAGCTATCGGGCATCACGGACATGATGGGCGTTCCCTATCCTTCGAAACACGGAAGAGCGATAGCATTCGCCCAGGCAAACGGCAAGAGGGCGGCCGAACCCGATCAGGTCCGGCCGCCTTCATTCCTTCGGGCGGACATCCGCCCCCGAAATCAGCCAGCGATCTCGGCGTCTTCGGCGGTCTCGTCGACGATCTCTTCCTCGATCTCGTCCTCGGTCTCGAGGGCTTCGATCTCGGCACCGGCAGCGGCGGCACGCTCGGCTTCTTCCTGCGAGCGGGCGACGTTGATGGTGACGATCACCGCGACTTCCGGATGCAGCGACACGCGGACGGCATAGCGGCCGAGGGTCTTGATCGGGTTGTCGAGATTGACCTGGCGGCGCTCGATGGTGTAGCCGGCGGCCTTGATCGCGTCGGCGACGTCCTTGCCGCTGACCGAACCGTAGAGCTGGCCGCTTTCGCCGGCCTGACGGACCATCAGCACGCTGAGGCCGGTCATCTTGTCGGCGACGGCCTGGGCCTCGTCACGACGCTTGAGGTTCAGGGCCTCAAGCTGGACACGCTGCTTTTCGAAGAAGACCAGATTGGCCTTGGAGGCGCGCAAAGCCTTCTTCTGCGGCAGCAGAAAATTGCGGGCAAAGCCGGGCTTGACGTTGACGACGTCGCCCATCTGGCCCAGCTTCTCGATGCGTTCGAGCAGGATGACTTCCATGTTATTTCTCCTTTCCGCCGCCGCTGTCGCCGGTCGGGCGGAATCGCGTCACGAACCTCACCAGTCCCAGGCCGGCCACGAGCAGCAAGGCCCATGCCGAGACCAGGAACAGAACCCCATACACCGCCACGAGGAGCATCCTCGCATTGGGTCGGCCGGCAGCCCAGCCATGCACCGCCGCCAGCCCGGATAGGGCGAACGGAAACAGCGTCACCACCGCAATGCTGCGGCCGAGATAGCCAAGGTCGCCCTCGACCATCGTTCCGACCGCCACCGCCGTCACCAGAACCACCCCCAGCCAGCTGGGAAGGTCCATTTCGCGGCTGTAGGCCGGGCTTGGCCTGCGGTTGTGTCCCGTCCGGACCAGGACCGACTGGGCCAGACTGGCGTTGACCAGGGTCATTGCCAGCCACGACCCGCCGACCAGGGCGGGAAAGAACGGCACCCACCATTCTGCGACCTGCTGACGCTGGGTGGCGTCGAGCGTCGGCGTCAGCAGATCGAGGGTGCGGCCGACGGTGGCCGAGACCCAGTCCTGCAAACCGCCGGGCTGGAGATCGGTTCCACCCTGTCCCGAAGCCAAGGCGGCCCCGATCAGGATAAGAACGATCGCCATGCCGGTCAGCCAGCCCAGGACCAGCCCGGGCGGATACCATTCGACCGCGCCGGAGGGCGTGGTCCGCCACAGCAAAGCCTGTCGGGCCACGATCACCGCCGGAACCGCCACCGCCAGTCCGAAGGGCAGCGAAGCCGCTCCCCCGGACAAGACGGCGATGGCGATGGTGGCCACCGCACCGGCCAGACCGGCTGTTGCCGCCCCCCGCGCCAGTCCCGCGATCATCAGCGGAAGCGGCGCGAGATAGGTCAGCAGCATGCCGATGGCCAGACCTTCGGACAGGGATGCGAACAACAGCGCGGACAGCAAGCCTGCCGCCAACGCGATTCCCACCGTTCTGTTCACAGCGATCTGGCCAGCCCCGGATGCATCCTCGTCAGCCTCACTTCACCACATAGGGCAGCAGGCCAAGGAAGCGGGCGCGCTTGATGGCCTGGGCCAGCTCACGCTGCTTCTTCGCCGACACGGCGGTGATGCGGGACGGCACGATCTTGCCGCGTTCGGAGATGAAGCGCTGGAGGAGCTTCACGTCCTTGTAATCGATCTTCGGCGCGCCCTCGCCCGAGAACGGGCAGGTCTTGCGGCGGCGGAAGAAGGGACGGCGCGGCTGGCTGCCGGCGGCGGGACGCGGGCGTTCCTGGGTCTTGTCTTCGGACATCACTCGCCTCCTTCGATCCGGCGGGGTTCACGGTCGTCGCGACGCGGACGGTCGCTGCGCGAACGGTCCTCGCCGTCGCCCCGACGCGGGCGGTCATCGCGGCTGTTCTTGGACTGCATCATCGCCGACGGGCCTTCTTCCAGCTCCTCGACGCGGACGGTCAGGGTGCGGAGAACGTCTTCGTTGATCGACATCTGCCGTTCCATCTCTTTGACGGCGGCCGACGGAGCGTCGATGTTGAGAAGGACGTAATGGCCCTTACGGTTCTTCTTGACCCGATAGGTGATGTTGCGCAGGCCCCAGAATTCCTTCTTGGAGACGGTGCCACCACCCTGGACAATGATGTTGGAGAGTTCTTCGGTCAGGGCTTCCACCTGCGGGGCGGAGATGTCCTGACGCGCGATGAACACGCTTTCGTACAAAGGCATGAAAAACCCCTTTTGGCTTTTCTCTTCCCCTTCGCCCCCAATGGGCGAACGAGCATAGCCGGCTCCCCGGTTGGGGGTCGGCAAGGGTTGAAGCGCGTGAATATACACGACCGCCCCCGCGATGCAAGGCCGGAAGTGGCGGTCGGGCCGCATCCTGGGCTGGCCTGGGGGAAAGGGCCGCCCTCGTGCGGATTTGGCGGCGCTGTCGTGGTGGAAGCCGTTGCCCTTCCCCCGTTTCCCCCGCTAGATATCGCAATGGCGGGGCGGTTCCGCCGGTTCGGTTCGGCGAAGGGGGCAGCAATGGGTCGTTTCGTGCGGTGGCGGGCGTTTCTTCTCGGGGTTGGAGCGGTCTGGGCCTGTCTTGGCGCGGAGGCAGCGATCGCGGCCGATCCGATCCGGATCGGATCGTTCCTGTCGGTGACCGGACCGGCCTCGTTCCTGGGCGAACCGGAAAAGAAGACTCTCGAACTCTATGTCGAACGCGCTAACCGCGACGGCGGCGTGCTGGGCCGACCGATCGAACTGATCATCTATGATGATGGCGGGGCGGGCGAGAAAGCCGCGACGTTTGCCAAGCGTCTGGCCGACAGCGACAAGGTCGATGTGCTGATCGGCGGCACCACCACCGGGACGACGATGGCGGCGGTGCCGATGGCCGAGCGGGCCAAGGTGCCGCTGATCTCGCTGGCGGCCGGGATTCCGATCATTGATCCGGTCAAGTCGTGGGTGTTCAAGGTGCCCCACACCGACCGGATGGCGGCGGAAAAGGTCATCCTCGACATGAAGAAGCGCGGGATCGCCAAGATTGCGCTGATCTCCGAGGATGCCGGGTTCGGCAAATCCGGTCACGATCAGACCGTCGCGGTGGCCCGCGAGAATGGGATCGAGATCGTCGCCGACGAGGTCTATTCCGCCAAGGATCCCGACGTCACCGCCCAATTGACCAAAATCAAGAACAGTCCCGGCGTCCAGGCGGTGTTCAATTTCGGCGCGGGCCAGGGACCGGCGATCGTCACCCGTAATTTCCGCCAGTTGGGGATGACGGTTCCGCTGTATCAGTCGCATGGCGTCGCCTCGAAGGATTATATCCGTCTGGCTGGCGAGGCCGCCGAGGGGGTGCGCCTGCCCGCCGCCGGTCTGGTCGTTGCCGCCCAGCTTGCCGCCACCGATCCGCAAAAGCCGGTCGTCACCGCCTTCAAGTCCGAGTACGAGAAGACCTTCAAGTCCGAGGTCTCGACCTTCGCCGGTCACCCCTACGACGCGCTTCAGATCGTGCTGGCCGCGATCAACCGCGCCGGAAGCACCGACAAGGCCAAGGTGCGCGACGAGATCGAAAAGACCTCGGGCTATGTCGGCACCGCCGGGATGGTCTCGATGTCGCCGACCGACCATATGGGTCTCTCCCCCTCGGCGTTCCACATGGTAGAAGTCCGCAAGGGCGACTGGGTGTTGCTTGATTGAGCCGGGGGGAGAATGTTCGCCGAATTCCTGCAATACCTGTTCTCTGGCCTGACCTCCGGGGCGATCTACGCCCTGGCCGGGTTGGGCTTCGCCATCATTTATAACGCCAGCAATGTCATCAATTTCGCCCAGGGCGAGTTCATCATGATCGGCGGGATGACGACGGCCACCCTGGCCGCGGCGGGAACGCCGTTGTGGCTGGCGGTGGCGCTGGCCCTGGTGGTGGCGATGCTGGTGGGGATGGCGTTGGAGCGGCTCGCGATCGAACCGGCCCGCGATGCCGACGTCGTCACCATCGTCATTATCACGATCGGTGCCTCGATCTTCCTGCGCGGCGCGGCCCAGGTGATCTGGGACAAGGAATTCCACTCGTTGCCCGCCTTTTCCGGCGAGGTTCCGATCAGCCTGGGCGGCGCGACCCTGATGCCGCAAAGTCTGTGGGTGATCGGCGTCTCGGCGCTGGCGATCGCCCTGTTGTGGTGGTTCTTCAACCGCACTTTGTTCGGCAAGGCGATGTTGGCGACCTCGCACAACCGGCTGGCGGCGCAATTGGTCGGGATCGGGGTCAAGCGGGTCCTGCTGGCCAGCTTTGCCCTGTCGGCGCTGCTGGGCGCGGTGGCGGGGGCGGTGGTCACCCCGATCACCTTCACCAGCTACGAATCCGGGATCATGCTGGGGCTGAAGGGCTTTAGCGCCGCGGTGCTGGGCGGGCTGGGCAGCGGCCTGGGCGCGGTCGTCGGCGGTTTGATCGTCGGTCTGGTCGAAGCGCTGGCCTCGGGCTATCTGTCCTCCGCTTATAAGGACGCGATCGCCTTCATCATCATCTTGTTCGTGCTGTTCTTCATGCCGAGCGGCCTGTTCGGCCGACGCGGCACCGATCGAGTCTGACATGACCCTGTTTCGCGCCCGCACCGGCGGGCTTCTCCTTCTCGCCGCGATCATCGCCCTGGTGCCGCTTGGCCTTGGCAATGGCTATTTCTACGATGTCGCCGTCAACGCGATGTTGGCCGCGATCGTCTGTATCGGCCTCAACCTGCTGATCGGCTATGGCGGCCAGATCAGTCTGGGCCATGCCGGATTCTTCGCGCTGGGGGCCTATGGTTCGGCGATCCTGACCGGCCGCTTCGAGCTGGCCCCGTTGGCGGCGCTGACCCTGTCGGCGGCGGCGGTCGGGCTGGCCGCCTTTGTGCTGGGGCGGCCGATTCTGCGGCTGAAAGGCCATTATCTGGCGATGGCGACGCTGGGGATCGGCATCATCATCCATATCGTGTTGAAGACCGAATCCGGTCTGACCGGCGGTCCCGACGGTCTGGCGCTGGGCGACTTTACCGTGCTTGGCCTCACCGTCTCGGGCGAGCGGGATTGGTATTGGGTCGCGGGGGGCGTGCTGCTGCTGTCGGTGTGGCTGTCGTTGAATCTGATCGATTCGCCGCTGGGCCGGGCCTTGCGGGCGGTGCATGGGTCGGAGGCGGGAGCCGAGGCGGCCGGAATCGATTCGTCTGGCACCAAGGTCTTGGTGTTCGTGATCTCGGCGATGTTCGCCTCGGTCGCGGGCAGCCTGTTCGCCCACAAGAACGGGTTCATCACCCCGGATATCGGCAGCTTCTTCCATTCGGTCGAACTGGTGACGATGGTGGTGCTGGGGGGGATGGCCTCGACCTTCGGCGCGCTGGTAGGCGCGGTGATCCTGACCCTGTTGCCGCAGATGCTGGCCAGCTTCGAGCAATACGAGGCGATGATCCTGGGCGCGATCATGATGGGGACGATGATCTTTCTGCCCAAGGGGCTGCTGCCCACCCTGATCGGACTGATCCGTCGCGGGAGGGGGACGCGATGAGCCTGCTGCGAATTGAAAACCTGTCGAAGGAATTCGGCGGGGTCCACGCGATCGAGGATCTGAGCTTTTCCGTCGATTCCGGCACCATTCATTCGATCATCGGCCCCAACGGCGCGGGCAAGACCACCCTGTTCAACCTGATGACCGGGGTTTATGCCCCCAGTGCCGGGCGGGTGCTGTTTCAGGGCAAGCCGGTCACCGGGTGCAAGCCGTTCGAGCTGGCGGCGCTGGGGATGAGCCGCACCTTTCAGAATCTCCAGATCTTCTTCAACATGACCGCGCTCGAGAATGTGATGGTCGGCCATCACCTTCACCTCGACCGCCGTCTGATCCCTTCTCTGCTGACCCTGCCGTCGCTTCGCCGCCGCGACCGCGCCGCCCGCGATGTCTGCGCCGGTCTGATGGAGTTCGTCGGCCTGTCGCGCTATCTCGATGCCGACGCGGCGCAGATGCCCTATGGCGCGCTGAAGCGCCTCGAGATCGCCCGGGCCCTGGCGGCGCGGCCGCGGCTCTTGTTGCTCGACGAACCGGCGGCGGGATTGAACGCGACCGAAAGCCGCGAGATCGACGAGGTGATCAAGCGGATTGCCGCCTCGGGCGTCACCGTGGTGCTGGTCGAACACGACATGAAGATGGTGATGGGGATTTCCGACCATATTCTCGCCCTCGATTACGGGCGCAAGCTGGCCGAGGGAACCCCGGCCGAGGTTCGGGCCAATCCCGAGGTGATCGCCGCCTATCTCGGCGTCCAGGCGTAGGGGAGGGAAGACCGATGTTGCTCGAACTCTCCGGCCTCTCCAGCCATTACGGCCGCATTCCCGCCCTGAAAGGGATAGATATCGAGATCGCCGAGGGCGAGCTGGTCGCCCTGGTCGGGGGCAACGGCGCGGGCAAGACGACGTTGCTGCGCTGTCTGTCCGGGGTGCAGCCGGTCAGCGGCGGCACGATCCGCTTCGATGGCGCCGACATCACCGCCATGCCGCCGGACCAACGGGTCGGGCTGGGGATCGGCCAGTCGCCCGAAGGCCGTCAGGTGTTCGGGCCGATGTCGGTCGAGGACAATTTGCGGCTGGGCGCCTATCGCCGCCACGGCCCGGACGTCGCCCACGATCTGGAACGGATGTACGACCTGTTCCCGATCCTGCGGCAAAAGCGGCGCGAGGCGGCGGGGACGCTGTCGGGCGGGCAGCAGCAGATGCTGGCGATTGCCCGCGCCCTGATGTCGGCCCCCCGCCTGCTGTTGCTCGACGAGCCCAGCATGGGGCTGGCCCCGCTGCTGGTCGCGGAGATTTTCGCGATTGTCCAAAGCCTGAAGGCGGCGGGAACGACGATCTTCCTGGTCGAGCAAAACGCCTATGCCGCGCTGAAAATCGCCGATCGCGGCTATGTGCTGGAGACGGGATCGGTGGTCCTGGCCGACCGGGGCGACCGTCTGCTTGCCGACGAACGCGTCCGCGAAGCTTATTTGGGGCTGTGAAAACCTATACTTTTTCCTCCCTTTACGGGGAGGTGGCCCCGCTTATCCCCCGTGTTATATAGGACTTAAGGGACGGGGAGGATGGGATGCCGTTATTGCGTAAGATCGAAGTCACCACCGGCGTCTGGTGGGTCGAGGTGCCCAAGGCGGGGCTGTGCGTGCTGTGCGGCTGTCCCGCCGATGTCGTCAAGCATCTGATGAAGCGCGGCCTGATCGTCTCGACCGAGATCAACGGCGTTCCCTTCGAAACCGGCCCCAACGCGATTTTGCTGTCCGACGCGATGGTGCAGAACGGCAGCTTTTCCAATCTGGCCGAGTTCCCGGTGCTACAGATGCTGTATCGCCAGGGAATGATTCTGCCCGGCCATCCCGGCAATACCGGGGTCAAGCCGTTGCTGCTGGGCAGCGCCGATCAGGTCCAGGCGCAGATGCAGTACATCTATCGCGGCAATTACGGCTTGGTCAGCGAGGACGAGATTGTCGAGGCCGGAATCGATCCGGTCACCGCCCATGCCATGATGCGGATGAAGCTGAAATTCGCCTTCGGCCAGATTCGCCATCCCGCCGATCTGCTTGATACCCGGATCGTCGATACCGATCCGGTCGAGATCAGAAACGGCGTCACGGTGCGGCGGATGCTGTTCAACGTCTTTCAGTTCTCCTATCAGGGCGAGACGGCGGTGGTCGATCTCAACCTGCCGCCGTCCGAGACCTACGAGCCGCCCTATCCGCTCGGCTTTCACCAGTTGCGGCGCGAATATTTCGCCGTGGTTCACTCCGGCGAGGGCGATGGCTGGGACATCAACCGCCCCAGCATGGCCTCGATCGTGATGTTCCAGGGACGGATCTTCCTGGTCGATGCCGGTCCCAACATCCTTTATTCGCTGAACGCGCTGGGGATCGGCGTCAACGAGATCGAGGGGATTTTCCACACCCATTCCCACGACGATCATTTCGCCGGTCTAACCACGTTGATCCGCTCGGATCACAAGCTGAAATATTACGCGACGCCGCTGGTGCGGGCGGCGGTGGCGAAGAAGGTCGCCGCGCTGTTGTGCATCGAAGAGGAGGCGTTCGCCGATTATTTCGACGTCTGCCCGTTGGCCGAGGGCGAGTGGAACCTGATCGACGGGCTGGAGGTGATGCCGGAATTCTCGCCCCATCCGGTCGAGACGACGATCATGCATTTCCGGGCGATGTGGGAGGGGGGCTACCGTACCTATTCCCACCTGGCCGACATCTGCCGCCTGTCGGTGCTGCGCGATTTCATCACCGACGATCCCGCCGCTCCCGGGATCGATCAGGAGATGTACGACCGAATCGCCGCCGCCTATCGCCGTCCCGCCAACGTCAAGAAGATCGATGTCGGCGGCGGGATGATCCATGGCGACGCCTACGATTTCCGCGACGACCGTTCGGGCAAGATCATCCTGGCCCACACCTCGCACCGCAACACCCGCGCCCAGAAGGCGATCGGCTCGACCGCGTCGTTCGGCACCATCGACGTGTTGATCCCGTCGAACCACGATTTCATCTGGCCGTTCGCCTACGAGGCGCTCGATTCCTATTTCCCCGGCATTCCGCGCCACCAGATCCGGGTGCTGCTCAACAATCGGGTGGTGACGTTCAATCCGGGGACGATCCTGATCAAGGAACGCACCGTCAACGACCATATCTATCTGGTGCTGTCAGGCAGCGTCGAGATGATCCCGGTCGAGCAGGAGACCCGCAGCGTGCTGTCGGCGGGCGCGTTGATCGGCGAATTGTCGGGATTGTTCGGGGCGCTGGCGTCGGAGACCTACCGTGCCACCAGCTTCGTCCAGACGCTGGCGATTCCCTGCTCGCTTTACAGCGAGTTCGTCCGCCGCAACGACGTCTTCCCCGGCCTGTCGCGGGTGCAGGAGCATCGCGAGTTCCTGCTGCGGACGGCGTTGTTCGGCGAGGTGGTGTCGTCGCGCTCGCTGAACCGGATCGCCCAGGCGATGACCCGATGCCTCTTCGAAGGCAACCGGCCGATTGATCCCGGTCCCGGCATGGTCGGGATGATCAAGAGCGGCACCGCCGGGCGCTATCTTGGCGACCACATGTTCGAGACGCTGCGGATCGGCGATTATTTCGGCGAGGAGGCGGCGGTGTTCGCGACGCCCAGCCTGTTGCGGGTCCGCGCGATCGACCCGTGCGAGGTCTTTCTGGTCCCGGCCGAAGCGTTGCGCGACATCCCCTCGGTGCGGTGGAAGCTGTTCGAATCCACCACCAAGCGGATGCGGGCAATGATGGAGGCGGGCGAACATGCCCGGGTGCTGATCCGCTGGAACGACGATTACTCGATCGGGGTGCAGCGGATCGACAGCCATCACCGGCGGCTGTTCGAGATCAGCAATTCCGTGCTGGACCTGATGGACCGCGATTGCCCCGCCGGAGAGGTGACGGATTCGCTTGGGCTGCTGCTCGATTACGCCCGCTTCCATTTCGGCGAGGAAGAGACGCTGATGGTCCGCTACAAATACGGCGACACCAGCAGCCACCGCGCCCAGCACGCCCGCCTGCTCGCGCAATTGGAGGAGATCCGGGCCGCCGTCGCATCGGGTGTCGGCTACAAGAAGTCCGAGGTGCTGACCTTCCTCCAGGACTGGATCGTCGCCCACACCCTGTCGGACGACCGCCGCGCCGCCGCCTTCCTGAATTCGAAAGGCGTGTACTAATCTCCTGCCAGACTCAAACCTCCCGGATCGCGATTATCCCGGAGCGAGCGAGGCGAAAGCCTTCCGCTTCTTTGGGCATAGTCGCTATAGCTGGTGTATAGGGAGGGAGGCACACAATGTTGCTTATTGACACCCCTCGGTAGGGATAATTTAAATATTATTCGATAATAGTTCTTAGCGGGCTGTATGCTGGCTTGCCGGAATTGAATCGAATTATGACGCTTCGTGCCGGAATGTAGTGCAGGCGACTCCTTCGAGGCGATCCCGAAACTATGGTTTTCGACCTTTTCCACATTGGTACCTACCGATGGGGAGTGTAAAACGGGAGCTTAAATGACGTTTTCGACCGATAGCCTTCGGGATAATCAGGCCTTTGCCCAATCGTGGCAGAAGGTGCATGCCGCCATCGAGGCGGGCGCGCCGCTTGAGTCCGTCGTGTCTGTCGCGCCCGAATTCCCCGCCCTTGTCGCTGGTAGGTTGCAGCCTTTGCATCAGGCCCTGCGCGGTTTGGGGATGATGGCCCCCGATCTGGCCGATCAGGGGCAGCGTCTGGTTGCGGTGACGGAGACCTATGTTCGGCTCCAATTCATCGACCGTGCCGCCCAAGGGCGCGAGATCGTGCTCGACGTCACCCGCAACGGCAACGCCTTCCTGTCGGGGCGGCGCTACGAATCCGCTTTGTCGCGGGTCAGCCTGTCCGACGCCGAGATCGCCGCCACCAGCATTTTGAAAATCGACATCGACCGGGACAACGGGGTTCTGGTCGTCACGTTCATGACCTTCGACGGTCGCCCGGCGCGGATCGTGTTCCGGCCGACCCAGCCGTCCGATCCGCTGGTCGAGGGGACGATTCCGCCGCTGGCGCTCGACTCGCTGCGCCACAACGGCCATCGCGAGGAACTGCGCCACCTGATCCGCGTCGCGCTGGAGACGGCGGAGCGGGACGGGGCGTCCAGCGGCTTTTTCCGTCGGCTGGCCAATCGTCAGGTCCGCCGGGCTTATGCCGACCGCCGGATTCTCGATTCGCTGAAGGCCGCGATCGCCGATGCCGCGCCGGGCGCAGAGGTCGGGCCGCATGTTCCGGCGACATTGGACCGTATGACAGAGACATTGTTGCATCGTCTTTCGGCTGAAGGCGAGGCCGGAGAGCTTCTCGCCGTCCGTGCCCTGGTCGCGATCGGGGTTCATCGCCTTATGGGCGAAGTCAGGGCTGACTAATAATAACAAAGAGGATCGTAAGATCCATTTGACGCGCAGCAAGGGTCGCGAATTGGCGTTCGTCACAATTTGGCAATGAATTTTACGTAATCTTGATCTATATGGTGTGCTATTCCGAAGATATACGCCATGGCGTTGGGGCGCGGGGCGAAATGGGGTGCTGAAGTGTTTGTGCGTGGTCTTCTGAAGCAGCGTTCCTTTGGGGAAATGACGGTCGGTGCGGTTTTGGTGTTTGCAGTGGCCGCTCCACTCCATGCCCAGGACGCGGCGTCGGAACCGTTATTGCCTTTGCCTGTTCCGCGCGGGCAGGTCGAGTCCGACGAATCGCCGGTTCGGGCGCGCGGGGGCCTGGAAATGCCGCCCAGTCTGGCCGAGCGGGGGCGTCCGGCGGCAAAGTCGGCCGAGTCCGACCCGGCTGCCGCCGCTCCACCACCGGACTCCGCCGCGAAGGGCGCGGGCGAACCGCCGCTTGCGCCGGAAGGGATTGATCGCGGGACGATGCGGGCGGTTTTGCTGAGGAAACTCGGCGGCGGCGACGTCCTGACCCTCGACCCCGATCCCAACAATCCGCCGACGGTAACCGAACCGCTCGACATGGGCGAAGCCGTCGCTTTCGCGCTTAAGAACAATTTCGAGATCAAGGCCGCCCGCGCCAAGGCGCAGGGTAGCCGCTGGGAATTTTTCGGCAGTATCGGCCAGTATCTGCCCCGGCTCGAATATGAACGGCAGACCGGCAGCCAGCGATCTTCGCCCGGTTCCTATCACATCATCAAGGATTCGACCGACACAACCCAGAATCCGCTGGTCGATGTCAGCAAGCACCATACCTGGACCCGAACCTACAGCGTCAAGCAGCCGCTGATCGATCTTTCCATCGTCGCCGACATCTTGAACCGCGATCAGGTTCACGACGCCGCCAGCGCCGACGAGACGGCGACGCGGGAACGGGTCGCGCTCGACACCATCACCTGCTTTCTGCGGCTGGTTCGCTCGCGCCTCACGATCGGATTCGCCACCAGTTACAAATCCAACCTCGACCGGTTGGGCGAGCGGATGAAGGTCCGGGTCAGCGGCGGCGGGTCGAGCGGGGTCGAACTCGACCGTATCAATGCCCGTTCGACCAGCGCCCGCTCGGCGATGATCGAGGCCGGGGCGGAATATCAGGCCGCTTTGGTCGAATTCCGCCGTCTGACCAACGTCACCCCGATCAAGCTCAGTCTGCCCGCGCGGCTGATGCCCGACGTGCCGGGGCAGGTCGAGGAGGTGCTGATGCGCGCCCTGCGGATGAACCCGGAATATCAGGTGGCGCAGTTGAAGGCCGACGCGGCGCTGACCGCGACGTGGAAGCAGATGACCGCTTTCCTGCCCAAATTGTCGATGCAGATGACCGACAGCCGGACCTTCAACGCCGGTGGCGTCAGCCAGGAAGATCCGATGATGACCGATCCGTCGCCGGTCTATCCCTATGTCAACGACCGCCGCCTGATGCTGGTGTTCAACTGGACGCTGAACGGCGGGTCCGATATCGGCCAGAGCCTGGCCAATGCCGCCTATGCCCGTCAGGCGTCGTATGTGGCCTCCGACACAAGGCTGCGGCTGGAGGAAAGCGTGCGGACCAGCTTCAGCGCGCTCAACGCCGCCAACGGGCTGGTCGACTCGACCAACCGCGCCCTGAATGCCAACGCCAAGGTGGCGACGGCGTTCGACGAACAGTTTCTGAACGGTAATCGTCAGTTGCTGGATCTGCTCGATGCTTACGAGCGGCTGTATCAGTCGCAGAACGAACTCAGCCGCCTGCTGATCTCCGAAGCCACCGCCAGCTTCCTGGTGCGGCGGCAGATGGGGGAACTGGTCGAGGCGATCGTGGTCCGGACCAAGGAGTGAGCAACGGCGATGGCTGACAGCAACCGCGAGATGAATTACTGGCCGGGCTTCGTCGATGCTCTCAGCAATGTCGTGCTGACCCTCGTCTTCGTCCTGGTTGTCTTCGTGTTCGCTTTGCTGATCACGTCGAGCAAGATGCAGCAGAAGACCGTGCAAATGGTCGAGCAGCGGCTGGAGCAGGAGCACACCTCGTTCGCCAAGCTGTCCGAGGTCGAGGCGAAGCTGGCCGAGACGCAAAAGGCCCGCGACAAGCTGGCCGCCGACCTCGCCGATTTGCGGGCGGTCAACCAGCGGCTCGAAGCGTTCCGCCAGTCAGTCCGCGACAAGGAAGCGGCCTCGACCCCCAGCGTCGTCGAAAAGCCGCTGGACCTGAAGAACGCCGCTCCGGCCAAGCCGGTCGATGGGGCCACCGATTCGGCCGAGATCGTCGGCGGCAACGTCATCATCATCACCTATCCCCGCGCCGCGGTGATGCTGAACGATACCTCGCGGGCGCAATTGACCAAGCTGCTCGAAACCTATCGCGCCCGGTTGCCGGGGACGATCGCCACCATCGATTCCGTGATGGGGTTGGAAACCTATAGCGAAGGGCGGCGGATGGCCTATTACCGCGCCCTCGACCTCCGCAACTTCCTGCTTGAGAAGAAATACGCCGGCAGTCAATCGATCAAGATCACCACCAAACAAGGCAAAGGCCAGGGCGATGCCAGGATTGAACTCCGATTCGTCCGCCCCTGAACCGGGGTCCGGGCCGGGACGGAAACGTCCGTTCTGGTCCGGATTCACGAGCCGTCTGGAGGCGCCGGAAACCTATCTGTGGTTGATTACCCTGCTTGTCGGGGTGGTGATCCTGTGGGCTGCGCTGGCCTCGGTCGATCGCGTCGTCCGGGTCGAGGGCCGCATCATTCCGGCCGGGCGCGGCCAGAGCATCCAGCATCTCGAAGGCGGCATCGTCGCCGCGATCCTGGTGCAGGAGGGGGCGGTCGTTCGCAAGGGCGAGGTTCTGATCGCGATCGACGACACCACCGCCCAGACCTCTCTGGCCGAAACCCGCGGCAAGCTCGACGGGCTGCGGATCAGGGCGGTCCGGCTTGAGGCCGAGGCGCAGGGGCTGCCGACGATGAAGGGGGGCGACATCCTCCACAACAACCGGGACTTGGCCGAGTCGGAAGCCCGCTTGTTCACCGCCCGCCGCCAGAAGCTCGCCCAGGAGACCTTGATTTTCGAAGAACAGATCCGCCAGCGCACGGCGGAATTGCGCGAGATCGAGGCCCGTCAGGTCAAGTTGCGCGGCGAGTTGGAGACGGCGCGCGAACGCAACAAGCTGATCGTCGGAATGGCGTCGCGCAACGCCGCCTCGCAGCTCGAAGTGTTGGACGCCCGCAGCCGCGAGCAGCGGCTTCAGACCGAACTGAGCGACGCCGAAGGCAGTCGTCCCAAGATCCTTGCCGCGATCGCCGAATCCCAGGCCCGCAGCCACGAAGCCGCCGCGCGCTATCGCGCCGAAGCCCAGAGCGATCTGTCCGCCACCCTGGTCGAGATCGAGCGGATGGGCAATATCATCACCGGTCAGGCCGACCGCTTCATACGGACCGAGGTCCGCGCCCCGGTCGATGGTATCGTCAACCGCATTCTGTCCAACACCGTCGGCGGCGTCGTCAAGCCGGGCGACACCATCATCGAGATCACCCCCAGCGCCGCAGAGGTGCTGGTCGAGGCGCGGGCGCGGCCCAGCGACCGGGGCGATTTGCGGGTGGGCCTGCCCGCCAAGGTCCGCGTCAGCGCCTTTGACATCGGCGAGTTAGGCCCGTTGAGCGGCCACGTCGTCGAGGTCAGCGCCGATACCGTGCCCGACGGCAAGGGCGACCCCTACTATCGCGTTGCCATCCTGGTCGATCATATCCCGCAATCGTATTTCGGCAAAAAAATAGTGCCTGGTATGACGGTAACGGCTGATGTGATTACGGGGCAACGTACTATTTTGCAGTACATCACGTCACCATTTACCAGATTCTTGTTCAACGCTTTTCGCGATGCCCGCTAGGAATTCGAGCATGATAAAGTTTCGTTCCAGTTTCTTGCAAGCGATTGCGCCAATTGTCCTTCTTTTCGTGGTGGGGGTTACCCATCTCGATTTCGTGATGATGGCCATTCGCGGGAACATGCTGCTCAACTCGATGATCCTGCTGGTGGGGTTGGGGGGCTGTGTCCTGTGGCTCGTCAACCTCGTTCAGGCCGAGCGGGAGCACACTGCGCTCAAACGCTTCTCGCGCGAGGTCGGCGACGGGGCCGACATGAACGAACTGCTCGCCTCGCCCTGGCTGAAGGGGCGCGCCGTCCAGGATTACCTCGCCAATCTGGCTCATACCGACGGCAAGCTGTCGTCGCAATTGGACCAGTCGGCGATCGAGACCGAACTCGATCAGTTGCGGGCCGAACTCGATTCACGGATGGAACTGCCCAGCTTCCTGGTTGGTTTCATGATCGCGATGGGGCTGCTCGGCACCTTCATCGGTCTGCTCGAAACCCTGACCGGCATCAGCGGGATGCTGGACGGAATGGTCAACGCGCCTGCGGGCGATTCGATTGATGCCGAATTCCTGAAGCTGGTCGGCCAGTTGCGCCATCCGCTGGCGGGCATGGGCATCGCCTTCTCCGCCTCGATGTTCGGCCTGCTTGGCAGTCTGATGCTGGGGATGATGCAATTGACGGTGCGCCGTCACGCCCGGCTGGTGCTGGGCGAGGCGCGCAACCTGTTCAACCGTCTGGTCCAGCGCGTCAAGGGCCCGGTCGGCATCGCCGGAGCCAGCGAGGCGATCCGTACCGGCGGCGTCAGCGAATCCTTCCTGTCGACCTTCATCGCCGACCTGACCAGCAACATGAACCAGATGCTCGAACTGTTTCACCGCTCGCAGGACGGCTCGCTGGCCCTGGTCAGCCGGATCGACAATCTGGCGGTTCGCCTCGAAGAGGTCGCGGGCGCGATCGAAAACAATATCGAGGCGGTGCGCCGCACCAACGATCTGCTCGGCTTTGGTCCCCGGATGAAGGAGACCAACGAGGAATTGCTGGGCGAAGTGCGCGCGCTGCTGTCCAACAACCAGGACCGCCAGAAATCGATGATGCGTCTGGCCGACACGCTGAGTTCGATTGATCAGAAGATTTCCGCCTCGAACGACGGCACCCGCAGCCATTTCGACATGGTCGGCAATTTCAACATCCAGAGCCTGGCCAAGCTGGACGAGGCGGTCGGCGTGCTGCACGCCGTCAACGACCAGACCTCCGACAGCGAAACCAAGCTGGACCGCCGTCTTCAGGCGCTGTCGTCTGCCACCACCAATATCGGCGCGACGATGCAGCAGATGACCGCCAAGCTCAGCGAGGTCGCGGTCAGCAGCCAGTCCCAGATCAACGCCCTGGGGTCGGTCCAGCAGGTGCTGCGCGACTCGTCGGTCGAGATGCAGAACCTGCTGTCCGGGTTGCAGGAAAAGATGCAGCGGGTCCAGGAAGTCGAGATCGGGGCCACCCGTCACCTCTATGGCATCAAGGAATCGTTCGACGGGATGAACACGCTGCTCGAACCGTTGAAGGGAATGGCCCAGGGCGTCGGCAAGCAGACCTCGTTGCTTGAAGCCACCCTGGAGGAAATGCGAATGTCGCAACGCAACATGATGCGCGAACTGCGTGCCGAGGTCAGGGACGTCACCCGCCAGCAAAACGCTGGTACCTGATCCGGGATGACCGCCGCCGGGTCTGGTCCCGGCGGAACGAGACAGGACCGGGCAAGCCGGTCGAGGAGAGCGGATGGCTGAAGCGCAGCAGGTCAAGGTCATTGAGTCGGTTCAGGGGCAATTCCGCCTGAATCTGGCGCAATCGGCCGTCGCCCGCGTCGATATCGTCGATATCGACCTCGTGATCGAGACCAAGAGCGGCGAGCGGTTGATCCTCGCCGGGGCGGCGCTCGATTCGACCAGCGACAAGCCGCCGGGGGTGATGTTCACCGACGGTCTGGTCAGTTCGACCCAGTTGTTCGCCTTGGTCGCCCAGGTGGAAAGCCCGTCGGTCCCGGTCCCGGCGATGACCAGCCTCAGCGAGTACGAGGCCCAGAAAACCAAGGGGCCGCGCTCGTTCGTCACCAGCGGCGAGCCGAACGGCGAGGCCGACGCCGCCAGCGCGGCGGACTCCGCTCCGCCAGCAGCCGATGTGCCAAGCGACGTTGCTCCGCTCAGTTCGCCGCCGCCCACCACCGTCGAAACCCTGCTCGACGACGCCAAGAAACAGCTCGACGGCGAAACCAGCAAGCATGGCGATTTCAGTTCGCCGCCACAGCCGATCCCGCCGCAAAGCCCGCCTTCGTCGCCGCCAGCCACGCCGGGTGCGGCGACGACGGTACCGCAATTGCCGACTCTTCAGGTCTGGTTCGGCAATTACAGTGGGTCCGAGACGGTCGGCTCGACCGTCTATGGCGCGGGCGGAACAACCGCGTCCGATCCCCGCAATTTCAGCGCCAATGCGCCGCTGGCGGCCAATTCATCCGAACAGATCGCGCCCGAAGTCCTGACCGTCACCGGCAATCAGACCGTCTATGTCGATGGGGTCGGGCCGCTGTTGGGGACGACCGGAAGCGTCGATGCCAATGCGACGAACTATTATTCCAAGGTCTTCGTCGCCCGCATCGTCGGCACGTTCAACAAAGCCGGGTCGATGACGATCACGGGATTGCCGCTCGGCTTTTCCCTGGTCAGCCTCAGCGCCGCCTTCACCGTCGTCAATACCGTCGCCGCCACGGCGACGAGTGCCGGGGTGTGGACGATTACCCTTGTCGATTCGACCGAGGCGATCACCTCCTTCCCGCTGAAGCTGATCTATCCGACCACGGCCAGCGCCAGCCAGATCACCCTCGATTTCGCCGAATCCGTCTATTACAGCGGGGCCAATTACGATCTGCACCAGAAGGTCGTGATTCAGGTCAAGGAGGTCCATTCCGCCGCCGATCTCGATGTTACGGCTCCCGATCCCAACGATTCGACCAAGACCGTCGCCGTCGATATCTTGCCCAGCAACGGCGTTCCCAATCTGGTCTATGTCCAGGGCAGCCATAACACCATCTATGGCGGCATTGCCGACGACACGATGGTCAGTCAGGGGGCGGCCAATACCTTCGACGGCGGCGGCGGAATCAACACCGTCGATTTCAGTGGGGATGCCACCTCCCACACCATCAATCTCGCCACCAACGCCAACCATGGCGGCTATGCCGAAGGCAGCGTCCTCACCAATATCTCGGTGATCCGGGCCGGGTCGGGCGGCGACACCATCACCGGCAACGCCTCCACCAGCACGACGATCTATGGCGGCAGCGGCAACGACCTGATGGCGGGCGGCTCGGCCGGAGACGTCTTCGTCGGCGGCGGCGGTCGCGACACCGTGACCTATGCCGCCAGCGCCGCCGTCACGGTCGATCAGACCGGGGGCGGCCGCTCGTCGGGCGACGCCTTGGGCGACAGTTACAGCGGCATCGCCACCCTGGTCGGCAGTGGCGTCGCCGATACCTTCATCGGCGGTACCTCGGCGGGGTCGGCGACGATGGACGGCAACGGCGGGTCGGATTGGGTCGATTACACCTATGTCTCCGTCGCCAACAATCGCGGCGTCACCGTCAATCTGAACGATAGCACCGCCAATTCCGGCGGCGCGATCAGCGACCGTCTGGTCAATATCGAGAATATCAAGGGCAGCACCGGCAACGATCTGTTCTATGCCAGCACCGAGGCCAACAGTTTCGTCGGCAATGGCGGCACCGACACCGTCAGTTATACCGGACCGACGGCGGTGACGATCGATCAGGTGAGCGGTCGCGGTCGCGGTACCGGGGCGGCGTCGGGGGATTCCTACAACGGAATCGCCACCATCGTCGGCAGTGCCGGCAACGATACCTTCATCGGCGGCACGGCAAGCGGCTCGGCGGTGATGGACGGGGCGACGGGCAACAATTGGGTCAGCTACAATTATACCGGCAGCAGTAGCGTCACCATCAACCTGTCGACCGGGACCAATAGCGGCGCCGCCAGCAACGACCGTCTGGTCAACGTCGCCAACGTCTATGGGTCGGACGGCAACGATCTGTTCATCGCCGATAGCCGGGCCAACAGCTTTATCGGCGGCGGTGGCGTCGATGTCGTCCGTTATGACGGTCTGACCGCGGTGACGGTCGATCAGACCGGAGGCAATCGGGGAACCGGAGCGGCATCGGGCGATACCTATGGCGGGATTGCGACGATCGTCGGCGGTTCCGGCAACGATATCTTCGTCGGCGGCACCGCATCGGGTTCGGCGACGATGGACGGGTCGAGCGGCGACAATTGGGTCACCTACCAGAATGCCACCGGTCCGGTCACCCTCGATCTGACCGGCAGTTTCGCCAATGGCGGCGCGGCCCAATACGACCATCTGGTCAATGTCGAGAACGTGGCCGGCTCGAGCGCGGCCGATCTCTTCTACGCCGATTCCGCCGTCAACAGCTTTGTCGGCGGCGGCGGCCAGGATACGGTCAGCTATGCTGGCGATAGTTCGGGCGGGCTGATAATCGACCTCACCGGGCGAGGCTATGGCAGCGGCTATGCCTCGGGCGATTCCTATTCCGGCATCGCGGCGGTGATCGGCAGCAGCGGCAACGACACTTTCATCGGCGGAATCGGCTCTGGCCTGGGGACGATGGACGGTGCCACCGGCTCGGATTGGGTCGATTACGAGTTTGTCGAGGTCGTCTATGGCCGGGGCGTCACCGTCGATCTGACCGACAGCGCCAACAATGCGGGCGGCGCGTCGAAGGACCGCCTGCTCAACATCGAGAATATCAAGGGCACCAGCGGCAACGATCTGTTTTACGCCAGTTCGGACACCAACAGTTTTATCGGCAATGGCGGCACCGATATCGTCAGCTATGCCCGCGATAGTTCGGGAACCCTTGTCCTCGACCAGACCGGGCGGGGGCAGGGGACCAGCACTGCCTCGGGCGATTCCTATACCGGGATTGCCACCCTGGTTGGCAGCGCGGGCAACGACACCTTTATCGGCGGCACCGCTGCGGGCTCGGCGACGATGGACGGCGCGGGCGGGACCAACTGGATCAGCTACCAATATCCCGGCAGCAGCGGCGTCACCGTCAATCTGGCGACGGGGGCGAATGGCGGCGCGGCGAGCAACGACCATTTCATCAATATCGAGAACGTCCTTGGGTCCAGCGGCAACGATACGTTCTTTGCCGACGCGGCGGCCAACAGCTTTGTTGGCGGTGGCGGAACCGACGTCGTCAGCTATGCCGGTCTGACGGCAGTGACGGTCGATCAGACCGGAGGCAATCGGGGAACCGGAGCGGCGTCGGGAGACACCTATGGCGGGATCGCGACGATCCTCGGCGGTTCCGGCAACGATACCTTTGTCGGCGGCACCGCCGCCGGGTCGGCGACGATGGACGGGGCGGGTGGCAGCAACTGGGTCACCTATCAAAACGCCGCCGGTTCGGCCACCCTCGATCTCGGCGGCGGGACGGCCAATGGCGGCGCGGCGCTCAACGACCGTCTGTTCAACATCGCCAATATCGTCGCGTCGTCGCATGGCGACACCCTGACCGGCAACGGTGCCGACAACAGCTTCATCAGTGGCGCCGGGGCGGATACGATCGATGGCGGCAGCGGGCACGATACCGTCGATTACAGCGCGGATGCGTCTTCCCACACCGTCAATCTCGCCAGCAACGGCAATCATGGCGGCAAAGCCGAAGGCGACCGTCTCGACAACATCGAGGTGGTGATCGGCGGCAATAGCGGCGATACCCTGACCGGCAATGCCACCGCCTCGACCACCCTGATCGGCGGTACCGGCAACGATCTGCTGGCGGGCGGCAGCGCCGCCGATTATTTCAACGGCGGTGCCGGAGCCGACGTCGTGACCTATGACGGTCTGGGGACGGTGACGGTCGATCAGACGGCGGGAAACCACGGCACCGGGGCGGCGGCGGGCGACCAGTATGTCAACGTCGAAACCATCGTCGGCAGCAGCGGCGTCGATACCTTCGTCGGCGGCACGGCCAGCGGCTCGGCGACGATGGATGGCGGCGGCGGTCGGGACTGGATCGATTACGAATATCTCGCGGTCGGCGTGGGGGTCACCGTCAACTTGGCCTCCGGCACCACCAGCGGCGCGGTCACCACCGATCGTTTCGTCAACATCGAGAACGTCTACGGCTCGGTCAACAACGACGTCTTCATCGCCAGCGGGCTGGGCAACACCTTCAACGGCGGCGGCGGGTCCGACTGGGTCAGCTATGCCCAGAACGGCGGCATCGCCGTCACCATCGATTTGTACAACCATCTGAGCAGCGGCGGGGCGAGCAACGATTCCCTGATCGCCATCCAGAACCTGATCGGTTCGACCAATCGCGATACCTTCTATGCCGACGGCAACACCAACAGCTTCATCGGCGGCGGCGGTGCCGATATCGTCAGCTATTCCAACAGCACGGTCGATCTGATCATCGACCAGACCCAATCGGGAATCGCCACCGGTCTGGCGCGGGGCGATGGCTATAGCGGGATCGCGACGATCGTCGGCGGCTCTCTGTCCGACACCTTCATCGGCGGGACGGCGAGCGGGTCGGCGACGATGGATGGCTCGGGCGGCGAGAACTGGGTCAGCTACCTGAACGCCACCTCGGGGGCCACCGTCAACCTCGCCACCGGGGTCAATGCGGGCTCGGCGCTTTACGACCATTTCGTCAACGTCAAGAATATCGTCGCTTCGGCCTATGGCGACCGGCTGACCGGCGATTCCAACAACAACACCTTCTTTGCCGGGGCCGGGGCCGACACCTTTACCGGCGGCGGCGGCATCGACGTCGTCTCCTACTCCCAAAGCCGCGATTCCCTGGTCATCGATCAGGCCGGATACGGCCGGGGCACCTCGGCTGCCGCCGGAGACGCCTATTCCGGGATCGCCACCATCATCGGCAGCACCGCTGTCGATACCTTCATCGGCGGCACTGCCGCCGGGTCGGCGACGATGTTCAGCGGCGGCGGGTCGGACTGGATCAATTATCAATACCTTACCGGTGGGACCGGCGCGACCGTCGATCTGCTTAACAACAGCAACAACAGCGGCGCGGCGGCCAACGACCGCACCAACGGCATCGAGAACGTGATCGGCTCGGCCTATGCCGATCTGTTTTACGCCGATGGCGAGACCAACAGCTTCATCGGTGGGACCGGGAACGACGTCGTCAGCTATGTCCGTTCCGGCGTGCTGACCGGCATGGTGATCGACCAGACCGGCGGCGGTCATGCCACCGGATTTGCCGGAAACGATTATTACAGCAGCATCGAGACGATTTCGGGCAGCCAGTACGACGACACCTTCATCGGCGGCACCGCTGCGGTTCTGGCGACGATGGATGGCGGGGTCGGCTCGGACTGGGTCGATTACCAATATGTCACCGGGGCGAGCGGGGTTACCGTCGATCTGACCAACAGCCTCAACAATGGCGGCGCGGCGGGCAATGACCGGCTGACCAATGTCGAGAACATCCGTGGCACCGCCAATGCCGATCTGTTCTATGCCAGTGCGGCGGCCAACAGCTTTGTCGGCAATGGCGGCACAGATACCGTCAGCTATGCCCGCGCCGGGTCGGCGGTGACGGTCGATCAGACCTCGGGCAATCATGGCAGCGGCTATGCCTCGGGCGATTCCTTTGACGGGATCGCGACGATCATTGGCAGCGCCGCCGCCGACACCTTCATCGGCGGCACCGCTTCGGTTCTGGCGACGATGGATGGTGCCACCGGCTCGGACTGGGTCGATTACCGCTATGTCAGCGGGGCGAGCGGGGTCACCGTCGATCTGACCGACAGCCTCAACAATGGCGGCGCGGCGGTCAACGACCGGCTTGCCAACGTCGAGAACATCACCGGCACCACCAATGCCGATCTGTTCTATGCCAGTTCGGCGGCCAACAGCTTTGTCGGCAATGGCGGCACCGATATCGTCAGCTATGCCCGCGCCGGAGCGGCGGTGACGGTCGATCAGACCTCGGGCAATCACGGCAGCGGGTATGCATCGGGCGATTCCTTTAACGGGATCGCGACGATCGTCGGCAGCACCGCCGCCGACACCTTCATCGGCGGGACCGGGGCAAGCTCGGCGACGATGGATGGCGGCAGCGGTTCGGACTGGGCCGATTACCGCTATTTGAGCGGCGGGGTCGGGGTTACCGTCAACCTGTTCACCCACGTCAATGGCGGCGCGGCCAGCAACGACAAGTTGACCAGTATCGAGAACGTCTACGGCTCGATCTATTCCGATACCTTTGTCGCCGATGGAACCGGCAACAGCTTTGTCGGC
The DNA here is from genome assembly GCF_900108475.1 of Magnetospirillum fulvum. Taxonomy (GTDB): domain Bacteria; phylum Pseudomonadota; class Alphaproteobacteria; order Rhodospirillales; family Magnetospirillaceae; genus Phaeospirillum; species Phaeospirillum fulvum_A. The sequence goes on from NZ_FNWO01000003.1 coordinate 28,659, forward strand.
AATGGCGGCACCGACTGGGTCAGCTATGCCTCGCTGACCGACACCTCGCACGGTGCCACCGTCGATCTGTCGAACAACGCCAACAATGCGGGATCGGCGGCGCTGGACCGGTTGAGCAATGTCGAGAACATCATCGGTTCGGGCGGCAACGACAAGCTGATCGGCGATGCCCTCAACAACACCTTCATCGGCGGGTTGGGCTCGGATTCGTTCGACGGCGGCAGCGGCGGCCTGGACGTCGTCACCTATGCCTCCAGCACCGCCGGTTTGTCGATCGACCTGACCGGCGGCGGTTACGGCACCCTGGAGGCCCAGGGCGACAGCTTCGTCCGTATCGCCACTATCGTCGGCAGCGCCCAGGCCGACACCTTCATGAGCGGCACCGGAACCGCGTCGGTGACGATGAGCGGCGGCGGCGGCACCGATTGGGTCAGCTATCAATATGCGACCGGCGCCGCGACGATCGACCTCACCTATAACGGCACCACCAGCCTGAACGGCGGTTCCGCGCTTTACGATCACCTGATCGGGATCGAGAACGTCCGGGGCTCGACCTATAACGATATGGTCTTCGCCGATTCCTCCGCCAACAGCATCATTGGCGGCGGCGGCACCGACATCGTCAGCTATGCCCGTGGAACGGCGATGACGATCGACCTGACCGGGGGCGGGCGCTCGACCGGCTATGCGTCGGGCGATTCCTTGAGCGGGATCGCGACGGTGATCGGCAGTTCCGGCAACGACACCTTTATCGGTGGCACCGCCACGGGCTCATCGACGATGAGCGGCGGCGGCGGCACCGACTGGATCACCTATCAATACGCGACCAGCGCCGCGACGCTCGATCTGACCGCCACCTCGGCCAATGGCGGCTCGGCCCAATACGACCATGTCAGCGGGATCGAGAACGTCCGGGGCTCGACCTATAGCGACACCTTCTTTGCCGATTCCGTCGCCAACAGCTTTATCGGCGGCGGTGGCACCGATATCGTCAGCTATGCCCGTGGCAGCGCGATGACGATCGACCTGACCGGGGGCGGGCGCTCGACCGGCTTTGCCTCGGGCGATTCCTGGAGCGGGATCGCGACGGTGATCGGCAGTTCCGGCAACGACACCTTTATCGGCGGCACCGCCACGGGCTCATCGACGATGGCCGGCGGCGGCGGCACCGACTGGATCACCTATCAATACGCGACCAGCGCCGCGACGCTCGATCTGACCGCCACCTCGGCCAATGGCGGCTCGGCCCAATACGACCATGTCAGCGGGATCGAGAACGTCCGGGGCTCGACCTATAACGACACCTTCTTCGCCGATTCCGTCGCCAACAGCTTCATCGGCGGCGGCGGCACCGATATCGTCAGCTATGCGCGGACCGCGGCGGCGACGGTGATCGACCAGACCTCGGGCAATCACGGCAGCGGGTATGCCTCGGGCGATACCTATAGCGGGATCGCGACGATCATCGGCGGCACCGGCAACGACACCTTTATCGGCGGTACGGCCAGCGGCTCGGCGACGATGAGCGGCGGCGGCGGGACCGATTGGGTCAGCTATCAATACGCGACCAGTGGCGCGACGGTCGATCTCACCTACAACAACACCACCAGCCTCAACAGCGGGTCGGCGGCCAACGACCATCTGATCGGGATCAAGAGCATCCGGGGCTCGGCCTATAACGACACGTTCTATGCCGACAGCAACGCCAACAGCTTCATCGGCGGCGGTGGCACCGATATCGTCAGCTACGCCCATGGAACGGCGATGACGATCAACCTTGGCGGGACCAACCGTTCGACCGGCCTTGCCTCGGGCGATTCCTATAGCGGGATCGCGACGGTGATCGGCAGTTCGGGCGGCGACACCTTCATCGGCGGAACCTCGTCGGGCTCGGCGGTGATGAGCGGCGGCGGCGGCACTGACTGGGTCACCTATCAATATGCGACCGGTGGCAAGGCGACGGTCAATCTCGCCACCGGCAGCAATGGCGGCACGGCGGCGAACGACCGTCTGAGCGGGGTCGAAAACATCGTCGCCTCGAACCAGGGCGACGTGCTGACCGGCAACGGCAACGCCAACAGCTTCATCAGCGGCGGCGGGGCCGACACGATCGACGGCGGCAGCGGGATCGACACCGTCAGCTACACCTTCAACAGCGGCACGGTCCACACCATCAATCTGGCCAACAATGCCGCCAACAGCGGCGGCTATGCCGCCGGTGATGTCCTGTCCAATATCGAGGTGGTGATCGGCGGCAACAGCGGCGACACCATCACCGGCAACAGCTCCAGTACGACGACGATCATCGGCGGCACTGGCAACGACCTGTTCTTTGGCGGTTCGGTCGGGGATTCCTTTAGTGGTGGCAACGGGACCGATACGGTCAGCTATAACAACGATTCAAGCGGCGTCGGGTTGACGATCAGCCTGACCAACACCGCCAACAGCAGCGGTTATGCCCAGGGCGACAGTTACACCAGCATCGAAACCATTATCGGAACCGGCTTTGACGACACCTTCATCGGCGGCACGGCCAGCGGGTCGGCGACGATGGACGGGGCGGTCGGCTCGGATTGGATCAGCTATGCCGGTCTGGCGGCGGCGACGGTCTCGCTCGGTGGCGGAACCAATGCGGGGTCGGCGCAATACGACAAGCTGGTCAATATCGAGAATATCCTGGGATCGGGCAATGCCGACGTCCTGACCGGCAGCACCGCCACCAACACCATCAATGCCGGGGCGGGCGACGATACGATTTTCGGCAGTGGCGGTAGCGACAGCATCGACGGCGGAGTCGGCAGTCACGACATCATCGATTATTCCGTCAACGCCGCTGGAGCCGCCAACGACCGGGCGGTCACCGTCTATCTTGGCGGCTTTGACGAGGTGGGCAACAATTCCAGCTCGCACAGCGTCACAATGCCCGCCGGCTATACCGGCTATGGCCTGAACGACCTTGCCGTCGCCAATACGGTCGTCGCCGATTATTACGCCAATATCGAAGACGTCCGGGGTGGCGGCGGCAACGACATCCTGATCGGCACCACCGGAATCAACACGATCTATGGCGGGTCGGGCAACGACACGTTGGGCGGCGGAGGCGGTGGCGACCGGCTCGATGGCGGCGGCGGGACCGATACGGTGACCTATGCCTGGGAATCCTTCGGTGTTTCGGTCTATCTGGGCGGCACCACCCAAACCGGCGCGGCCGTCGGTGGATTGTCGCTGCCGACCGGCTATACCGGCGGCGGGTTCGACAACGGCAAGGTCGATTATTACGCCAGTATCGAGAACGTGGTCGGCAGCGCGAACAAAGACTTTATCGTCGGCAGCAGCGGCGACAACGTGATCACCGGCTATGGCGGGGCCGACACGATCTATGGCATGGGCGGCAACGACACCATTTTCGGCGGGTTGGGCAGCGAGTCTATCGACGGCGGCAGCGGGACCGACACGATCAATTACAGCACCGCCTCGGGCGGGGTCAGCGTCGACCTTAACCTTGCCACCAACAACGCCACCAGCATCGGCGGGGTCAGCTTCACCGACACCCTGGTCAGTATCGAGAACATCGTCGGCAGCACGTCGGGCAACAACGTGCTGGGCGGCAATACCTTCAACAACACGATCTGGGGCGGCACCGGCAGCGATACCCTGTGGGGCGGCGGCGGCACCGCCGACGTCTTGTACGGCGGCACCGGCAACGATACCTTTTTCGGTGGGGTGGGAACGGAAACGCTGAACGGCGAAATCGGCAACGACACCGTCGATTACAGCAGTTCCACTAGCGGGATCAGCATCGACCTTACCACCGGGGTGGGTATCAATCTCGGCGGGACGACGTTCCACGACACGCTGGTCAGCATCGAGGCGATTACCGGATCGAACCAAGGCGATCAGATCAGCGGCAACGGCACCAACAGGAACATCCACGGCGGCGGCGGCGACGATACCTTCACCTTAAGCGGGATCGGGAGCCTGGACGGCGGCGCCGGAATCGACAGCCTGATCTATACCGGCAGTGATTACGGGCCTCTGTTTTTTAATGTCACCAATATTGAATCCGTCGATATCCGCAACGGCAATCATGGCGATGGATATTCGGTATCATCCGAGAGCATCGTCAATATCCTGGGCAGCAGTTCGTCTCGTACTCTGGACTTCACGATCGATACCGGAGATTCGTTCACCCTCAGTAGTGGCGGGGGTCAGGACGTGGTCCATACCGGAAATACGTACACCATCTATTCCGATAACTCCCATGCGACCCAGCTCGCCCAGCTACAACTGCATCAAGGATGAGTGGACCTGAACCGACCCTGTCGCTAACGGAAGCGCTGACGGCGGCTTTGGCCGGGATCGGTCGGCCCGGCCCGTTGGCCCCGGACGATCCCGCCGCCGATCCGCTGGCCCTGCTGCGCGAGGCGCTGTCGCCGCTGGGGCTTGAGGCCCGGCCGCTCAGCCGGGGCGCTTTCGTGCCGCATTTCGCCGGGGATGCCGTCGCGGTGCTGGCCGAGGTGGCGGACGGAGCGGGTTGGCAGGCGCTGGTGCCCCGTCCCGGCGGCGGCTATGACCGCGCCGAGGCTGATGGCACCTTGTCGCCGCTTGAAGACGGACCGGTCGCGGAGCCCCGGCGGGTGTTCCTGCTGGTTCCGCTGGCCGAGCCCAATCTGAAGATCAGCGTGCTGCCGTTCCTGCGCCGTCACGCCCGTCTGCTGGTGCCGATCGTCGCCGGAGGGGTGGTGTCGAACCTGCTGGCGCTGGCGTTGCCGTTGTTCGCCAGCTTCGTGTTCGACAAAGTTCTCGGCAACGGGGTCAGCGAGACCCTGTGGGCGATGACGATTGGAATCGGGCTGGCGATCCTGCTCGATTACATGGTCCGCACCCTGCGGGTCCAGATCTTCGAGCGGCTGGCGGTGGTGACCGAAGGCGACATCGACCGAGGTCTGTTCGCGAACCTGCTGCACAAAAGAGGGGCCTTGCCCCCCATCGGGGTCGTTCTCGACAAATACAAACAGATCCTGGCCAGCCGCGATTTCGTCTCCTCGACCTTTCTGTTGGCGCTGGCCGATCTGCCCTTCCTGTTTTTGTTCCTCGCCGCGATCGCGATTGTGTCCGGCCCGCTGGTGCTGGTGCCGATCGTGTTGGGCAGCCTGTCGATCGCGGTCAATCTGGCGTTCACCGGCCCGGCCCGGCAATACGACATGCTGGCGCGCAAGGCGGGCGAGTTGCGGATTTCGCTGCTGGCCGACGTTCTGATCGCCCGTGATGTGGTGCTGACGACGGCGTTGCGCGCCGACAGCACCCGGCACTGGCGGCGGATCAGCGATTCCGCGGCGGTGGCGGCAGGGCGGGCGCGCTTCTGGTACGGGCTGTCGAACACCTTCAACCTGCTGGCGTCGAATCTGGCCTATGCGGCGGTGCTGGTCGGCGGGGCCTACCTGATCGAGGGGCAGGTGCTGACCTCGGGCGGTCTGATGGCCTGTTCGCTGCTGACCTCGCGGGCGATGGCGACGGTGGCCTCGGTGGTGCTGCTCTCGACCCGGATGAGCGAATTCCGTCGGGCGATGCACGATCTCGATGCGATCCTGCCCGCGACGGCGATGGTGGCGACCGAGCCGCGCCCGACCGACCCGACCGGGGACATCCAACTGGTCAACCTGACCTGGCGGCCGCGTCCCGACGCCCGCCCGGTGCTGAGCGGACTCGATCTGCGGGTGCGGCCGGGCGAGATCATCGGCATCGCCGGTCTGCCCGGTGCGGGAAAGACCACCTTGCTTCGGATGATCGCCGGAGCCGAGCGGCCGAGCGATGGCGAGGTTCTGCTCGACATGCATCCGATCGAGAAATGGGATGTCCGCCAACTGGCCCGCTCAATCGGCTTCAAGACGCAGGATTCAATGCTGTTCGAGGGCAGCATCGAATCCAACATCCGCGCCGGGCGTCCGGCGGTGATCGCCCAGCACATGGCCGACGTGCTCGACCGCTCGGGCCTGCGCCATGCGATCGACCGGGGCGAGCTGACCCTGGCGACCGAGGCCGGGCCGCGCGGCAGCTATCTGTCGGGGGGGCAGCGCCACATGGTTTCGCTGGCCCGCGCTTTGTTGGGCGAGCCGCCGCTGATGCTGCTCGACGAGCCATCGACCGGGTTCGATTCGCAGTTGGAGAAGGGGTTGTCCGACTATATCCACAGCCTCGCCGGGCGGCGGACGGTGCTGTTGAGCAGCCACAGCCGCAATCTGCTCGGGGCCTGCACCCGGATCATCGTGCTGAGCCAGGGGCGGATCGTCACCGACGGACCGCGCGATAAGGTGCTGGGTGGCTGACCGGTGCCCTCTGGTCCCGCCGCGCCCGGCGAGCCGGTCATGAGACGGCGCACGCCGCGCACCACGCCGGTGATCCGTCGGCCCGCCGACCTGATCGCCGGTGCCGCCACCTTGCTGCGCGAGCGGGCGTTCGACCGCGCCGTCGCCCTGCTGGAGCAGGCTCCGGGGGCGGTGATGGGGGGAGCGGCCGAACTGACCCTGCTGGGTGAAGGGCTGCTTGGTCTGGACTGCGATGCCAGTGCCGGGGCGGCGCTGGGGCGGGCGCTGGCGCTCGATCCCGGCTCGATTTCCGCCCGGCTGGCGTTGGGCCGTCTGCTGCTGCGGCGCAGCCGTTTTGCCGAGGCCGCCGCGATCCTGGGCGAGGCCGACCGGCTTTTGCCCGATACGCCCGACGTGCTGACCGCGCTCGGGCAGGCGATGCTGGGATTGCGCCGGTTCGACGTCGCCGAGGCCCTGTTGCGCCGCGCCGCCGCGCTCCGTCCCTACGATCCCTGGCCGTCGCTGGGGCTGGCGCTGCTGTTTTTCCTAAAAGGCGACTGGCGCACCGCGTTCCCGTATTACCGTCGGCGGCGGGCGTTGCCCAACGCGGTTCCGGCGCCGCGTCCGGGTGACAGGGTCTGGGCCGGGGAACCCCTGTCGGGCCGCTCGATCCTGCTCTATGGCGAGCAGGGGCGGGGGGACATGATCCAGTTCCTGCGCTTCGCTCCGATCCTGGCCGCAAACGGGGCCGAGGTCGCGATTGTCTGCCCGCCCGATCTGATGCCGATCGCTCCCGCCGGGCCACTTTTGATTCCGTTTTGGGGGCCGACCCGGCGGCGCTTCGACTTCGTTTCCTCGCTGATTGATGTTGCCGACGTCCTGGGCGTGACGGCTGAAACGGTCCCGGCGGCGATTCCCTATCTCAAGGTGCCGGAGCGACGGGGGGGGCTGCCTCCGGCTCCGGCCGGAACGCGGCTGCGCGTCGCCATCTGCTGGGCGGGGAGCGCCGCCCACAGTAACGATCTGGCCCGGTCGGTTCCGTTCGAGCTGTTCCTGCCGCTGCTGGGCTGCCCCGGACTCGAGTTGATCTCGGTTCAGGTCGGGCCGCGTGCCGCCGACATTGCCGCCGCCGGGGCGACCCAGTTGGTACTCGATCTGTCGCCCCGCCTGGGCGATTTCGGCGATACCGCCGCGATGCTGGCCGAGACCGATCTGGTGATCTCGGTCGATACCTCGGTCGTTCATCTGGCCGGGGCGCTGGGCCGTCCGGTCTGGACCCTGATCCCCTATCATCCCGACTGGCGCTGGGGTCTGGGCTCGACCGCGACCCCGTGGTATCCGACGATGCGTTTGTTCCGCCAGTCCGAACCGAGAGCGTGGGAGCCGGTGTTTACCGCGCTCCGCGCCGCGCTGGAAACGCTGGCGGCACCGCTTGCCCCCCGCCCGGTGCCGGAGATTCTGCTGGCCGAGGCCGAGCGCCTCAACAATCAGGCGCTGGGCGAGTTGAAGGCCGAGCGTCTCGACGCCGCCTGCGAGCGGCTGGGCCAAGGGGTGCGGAGCGTCGCCGACGTCGCCAAGATCTGGAACAATCTGGGGGTCGCGCTGCGCAAGCGCCGCCACTTCCCGGCCGCCGAAGCGGCGTTCCTGCGCGCCGTCGCGATCGAGCCCTCGCCGGGGCCGATCGGCAATCTGGCCAACACCCTGACCGATCTCGGCCGGATGGACGAAGCCCGCCGTTTGCAGGATCGCTTACTGGCGGCGTGCCCGCCCGAATCCAGTTCGATCTATAATTACGGCATCACTCTGAAGAACCAGGGCGAGGGCGAAGCGGCGTTGCGGGCGTTCGACCGGGCGCTCGAACTTGATCCCGCCAATTGCGACGCCCGCTGGGACCGGTCGCACGAATTGCTGCGGCTGGGACGCTGGGGCGAGGGGTGGCGCGATTACGAGATCCGCTGGTCGTTGCCCGACGCCGGAACGCTGGGGGCCTGCGCGCCGATGTGGAGCGGGCAGGCGCTGACCGGGCGGACGATCCTGGTGATCCCGGAACAGGGGTTTGGCGACACCGTGTTCGCGTTGCGCTTCCTGCCCGTGTTAAAGCGGCTGGGAGCCTGCGTCGTCGTCCAGGCCCAGCCCGAACTGCTCCGCCTGCTGGCCCGTTTCCCCTGGATCGACCATTTGGTCCCCAAGGGCTGCCCGCCGCCGGTGCCGGTCGATTTTCAGACCACCGGGATGAGCCTGCCCGGACACTCGCTTGCCGCCGGATATCACGATCCGGTCGGGGGGAAGCCCTATCTCTCGCCCGATCCCGCTTTGGCGACGATTGCGGCGGCGGCGATTCCGCCGACCCCCGGCCTTAATATCGGCATCGTCTGGAGCGGCAGCCTGACCTTTCGCGGCAATGCGTATCGCCGCGCCGATCTGGCCGATTTCCTGCCGCTGGCCCGCGATCCCCGGGTGCGGCTGTTCTCGTTGCAGAAAGGCCCGGTGGCCGAGGATTTATATCGCCTGCGCGCCGGGGCCCTGGTGACTTCGCTCGATTCCCTGATGACCGATTTCGACATGACCGCCGCTCTGCTCGCCCGGCTGGACGGAATCGTGATGACCGACAGTTCGGTGGTGCATCTGGCCGGGGCGCTGGGGCGGCCGGTGTGGGCCGTACTGGGCGAACGGCCCTATTGGCTGTGGGGGCTGGGCGAGCGGACGTCGTGGTACGACAGCGTCCGGCTGGTTCGCCGTGCTCCGTCCGAACGCTGGGACGCGGTGATCGCCCGCGCCGGGCAGGACGCGGTCGAGACCCTGCTGCAAGCCAAGGCCCGCTTGGGCTGAAACGCTCAGACCGGGCCGCGCTCCAGGGTGTTGATCGCGGGAAATTCGGGGGCTTCCTGATCGGAGTCCCGGCCGCAGACGATGCTGGCGACGGCGCAGGTGCCATAGACGTTCAGCACGGTGCGGACCAGATCGAGGATCGGATCGACGGCGAGAAACAGCGCCACCGCCGCTTCGAACGGCAGCCCCAGCGGATTGCACAACAGCGCCATCAGGCCGATCGTCATCACCCCGGTGCCGCCGCTTGACGCCATCGCCGCCATCACCGAGGCGAACAAGATGAAGGCGTATTGCGAGAGGCCGAGGTCGATCCGGTACAATTGGGCGATGAACAGGGTCGAAATTCCGAAAAAGACCACCGGTCCGAACCGGCACAAGATGATGCCGAGCGGCACCACCAGTTCGAGGTCTTTGCGGTTGACGCCAAGCTTGTCCGACATTCCGTCGATCACCGAGGGGATGCAGGCGATGCTGTTGCGTGTCCCGATCGCCAGGACCAGGGCTTCACGGAGGGCGGTGATCGGGGCCAGGATGCCGCAGCGGGTCCGCTGCTGGATGATGACCGCGAACAAGACGAAGACGACCAATGCGCCGATGCATTGGGCAGAGACGAACATCGCCATTGCCCGCACCGGTCCCAGGGGCGTTGCCGCCATGTCCGAGGCGAGCGGGGCCACCATCGCGCACAGCGCCAGCGGCAGCAGGGTGTTGACCCCCTTCATCATGCTCTGGCACGACTGAAAGACGATTTCGAGCGCGCCGGTCAGGGCGTCGGCCCGGCCGCGCGGCGTCATCCCCACCGCGACCCCGAACATCAACGAGAACATCAGCACCTTCAGATTGTCGCCGACGCTGAGGGCACGGAAGATGTTGTCGGGGACGATCTGGGCGATGAAGCGGGCCAGACCCTGGTCGTTTTTGACCGTCGGCGGGGTGCCGACCATCGAGATCTCGAAATCGGCCTGACGGTCGGAATTGCTGACCACCTCGCCCAGCGAGGCGATGTCGGTTTGTTCGAGATCGGCCCCAGGCGCGACGATCAGCCCGGTCGCCAGCCCGATTCCGGCGGCGACGATCATGCAGGCGACGATGGCGGCGGCGATCCGCCCGACTTGATGGGCGGCCCCGCCGGTCTCGAACAGCTTGGCCAGGCTGACCGTTACCGCCGAGATCAGCAGCGGCAGCACGATCATGCCGAGCAGGTCGAGAAAAAGCTTGCCGTAAGGGGCCAGCCCGGCGGCGAAGTCGGGGAGGAACAGGCCGATCGCGATGCCACACAGCAGCCCGGCAAAGACCGCGCTGGGGCTCGACATCACCCGGACCCAGCCGTTCAGCGAGGGGAAAAGGGTCACGGCGCGTCTCCCGGTTTCGGCGCGGCTTTGCCGAGGCGGCCCAGGACCGTTTCGACCGTCAGCTTCGGGTTCATGTCATCAATATAGATATCCGCGAGTTGACGAAGCTGGACGTCGCGGGGATTGACCGCCATGCACAGATGGTCACGGGTGTCGGTCAGGAACGCTGTTTTCAAATGCAGAGCCAATTCCGGTTGCTCGATGACAAGGCGGCGGATTTCGAATTCGTCACGGTACAGCGTTGCGACGTCGCCGCGGACCAGCGCGGCGACCGCCTCGTCCCAGCGGGGGAATTCGACGATCTCGGCGCGGGGGAAGAGGCGGCGAGCATATTCGACATAAGACGTTTTCGCCACCACTCCCAGACGGCCGTCGAAGCCGCGAATGATCTCGGACAGGTCGTGTTCGCGCGTTTCCCGCGCCAGCCAGACCCGGTTGAACGCCATGCCGTGGCGCAAGGTGAGATAGGGGGACGAGAAGCTGACCGAGCGCGCCCGCAGCAGGGTGCGACTCAGTTTCGAGATCGCGATGTCGGCTTGGCCCCGGACGACGATATCGACGACGTCGTCATAGCTTCTGGCGGTGCGGTCGAACACGAGGTCGACCCCCAGCGCCCGCGCCAGCCCCTGGGCCAGTTCGACATCGACTCCCGCCAGCCCAGTCTCGGTCATCATGTGAAAGGGGGGGGCGTCGGCCTGGGTCATCGCCACCACCAGGGTGCCGCGCCGCAGGATTCGGTCGATATCGGCGGGGCGGTTGGCCGGATCGGCCCAGGCCGGGGCAATCGCAATCACCAGAAGCAAAGCCGAGAGCAAAAACAGCGCGAAGCCCGAACGTCGTGTCATTCCATGTCCTTGTGATCCCCTCCCGGCGGGAGAAGGCGTCTTGCGTCAATAAACCGGCTATGGGGTGGTCCCGTCGGGCAGGCGGTGCGGCCGCGACAGGATATAGCCCGCCCCGATCAGGCAGAGTGCCCCCATCGACACCACCGCGATCCACGGGGCCTGGGTGAAGAAACCGACATAGACCATGCTGAGGCTCATCGCGCCGACGGCGACGATCTTGGCCGTCAGCGGGATTACCTTGTAGCGCTCCCAGCGCTGGAGCGGTGGCCCGAACAGGCGGTGGGTCAACAGCCAGTGATGGAAACGGTGCGAGGAGCGGGCAAAGCACCACAACGCCAGCAGCATGAACGGCGTCGTCGGCAGAACCGGGAGGAAAACGCCCAGCACGCCCAGGCCGAAAAAAACCCAGCCCAGCCCCAGCAGGAAAAGACGCTTGACCCCGGTCGCCTCGTGGTCCGGCTCCGTCATCGCCGTACTCTCCGTCATCTGTCGGATCAATCCTTATTTCGGACTATGGGCATTTCGCTGCGGTCGATCCAGTCCCGGCACGGAAACAGTGTGTGAATTCTTGAGTCCGGCGGAGCTTGCGCAGCCAATGACGTGTTTGATCCCGCTATAGACTCTCTTTTTGCGGGATAGTGTCGAATTCACCGGGGGCGGGACGGGTCAACCCGGCTGTGGTCCGGGGACGGGCGTGGCGCAAGATCGCCGCCACCAGCACATCCGGGTCGATCGGCTTGACGACATGTTCGACCATCCCGGACTCGAGGCAACGCTGATGTTCCTCCTCCATCGCGTGGGCGGTCAGCCCGATCACCGGCAGGGTTGGGGTCAGGGCGACGATCGCGGCGGCAAGATTATAGCCATCCATCTCGGGCATCTGGATGTCGGTCAGCACGGCGTCGAACCCCGCCAGTCCCCGCTGTTGTAGCGCGTCGAGCGCCAGCCGTCCGTTCTCGACGATCAGCAGCGTGGCTCCTTCGGACAAGACGATGTCCTCGAGCACCAGCCGGTTCACCTCGTTATCCTCGGCGGCGAGAATCGACAGACCGGACAGCCGGGCATGAGGCGGGGTAAAGACGACCGACAGCCCGCTTTTCTGCGCGGCGGCCAGTTCGGCGCGGAGATGGCGGGGCCGCAACGGCCGTTCGATCCGAGCCATGGAATCCCGCCATTCCGAAGGAATATCGTTCTGACCTGGGATCGTCACGCCCACCAGACGCCGCCGTCCGGTCAGCGCGGCACCGATCGCGGGGCGGTTGGCGGGGTCGGCCAAGATGGCGGCATCGATCACGATCAGGGCCGCATCGGCGGGAAGGGTGTCGAGCGAGGATAACACCCGGCAATCGTCGAAGGCGGCGCAGAGGCGGGCGGTCTCGGCGTCTCGCAGACCGAACAGGGCCAGGATGCCGGGCGGGGTCGGGCCGGGCGGCGTCGCTCCGGTCAGCGGCAGGCGGATCTCGAACCGGCTGCCTCGCTCCGGCGCGGTTTCGACCGCGATTGTCCCCCCCATCATCTCGACCAGATGATTGGTGATTGCCAGCCCCAGGCCGGTCCCGCCGAATTGCCGGGTGGTCGATCCATCCGCCTGCTCGAACGGCTGGAACAGACGATCGACCGTTTCGGGCGCCATGCCGATACCGCTATCGGCGACCGCGATGGTCAGGCTCCCCGTTTCGGCGGCGATCGACAGCGTCACCGATCCGCCAGCCGGGGTGAATTTGACCGCGTTGGAGAGCAGGTTGAGCAGAACCTGATAGAGCCGTTTTGAATCCCCCAGGCATTCGGCGGGCAGACCGGCCGCTTCCTCGACCTCCAGCCGCAGCCCCTTGGCAAAGGCTCGCATCGCGACGGTGCGGATTGAGCGGTCGATCACCTCGCCCAGGTCGATTGGAACCGATTCGATCTGCATCTTGCCGGATTCGATCTTGGAGAAATCCAGGATGTCATCGACGATCCCCTGGAGGCCGGTACCGGAATCGAGAATGGCGTCGAAATAATCCTGGCACTTTCGGCGGTCGGGTTCCTTGGCCCCGATCCGGGCCAGACCCAGCACGGCGGTGAGCGGGGTGCGGATTTCGTGACTCATGTTGGCGAGGAATTCGCGCCGCACCCGGGCCAGCCGCTCGGCTTCGGCCAGTGCCGCCTCGCGCGCCGCCTCGGTCGCCTTGCGTCGCGAGATATCGGTGAAGCTGACCACCGCACCGACGATCATTCCCGCCCGGACCATCGGATGCGACGAATAACTGACATGAACGGTGTGGCCATCGGCATGACGGAACGCGGCGTCCTCGACCCGGCAAATCCGTCCGGTCCGCAAGGTGTCCCGGATCGAAGGCGGGGTGCCCGGAGCGGCCTCGCCGTCGCCCTCGCCGCGTTTCAGCAGATCATGGGCGAAGCGTCCCTGCAATTGGCCGGGGGCATAGCCCAGCATTGATCCGGCACTGGGGTTCAAGAAGGTGATTCGCCCCTCGGGATCAATACCGTACAATCCATCAGCGGTGGATTCCAAGATTAACCGCACGCGGGCCTCGGCGGCTTCCAGATCGGCGGTACGCGCCGTCACCAGGGTTTCCAGGTGGTGACGGTAATCCTCCAGTTCGGCGTCGATGATCTTGCGCTCGGTGATATCGACGAACGAGACGAGGCAATCGTCGCGTAACATCGCGGCGGCGATCAGAACGGACAGTTCGGTTCCGTCCCGGCTGGTGACACGGTATTCAGCCGGGGCGGCGTTGCTCTGGGCCTCGGCGGTCCGACTGACCAAAGCGGGCCAGTCGGCGATCACTTTGGTGCGGTATTCAAGATCGGGATGGGCGCGCCGCCACCATTCCTCGAGGGTCGCCACCTCGTCGCGGCGATAGCCGAACATCTGTTCGAAGCGGGAATTGGTATCGAGCAGAGCGCCGTTGCGGTCGAACACGCAGAGCGCGACCGGGGCGAGTTCGAACAGGCGCTGGAATCTCTGGTTGCTGACGCTCTGGCCGAACAGCGCGGATTCGCGTGCCGCAGCCACTGCGGTCAAACGGTCGCGGACCGCCTCGATTTCGTCGATCGTCGCGGCTGCGCCGGGGGTCGGGACGGGGGCGGAGGGGGCGGTCAGCGAGGCCAGCGAGCGGGTCAGCTTTCGGCTGGCAACCAGTCCGCCGAACAGACCGGCCAGGATCGCCGCCAGGATCATCCCGGTGAAATTGGCGGCGACCAGCCGGTTCGGGGTGCTGATCAGACCTTGCGGAACCTCAAGACTCACCGACCAGGGCGAAACCGACGAGGCCAGGCTGTACGTCCGGCGCGGGCTGTCCGGAGACAGCCCGCTGGTGCGGCTGGCGATCACCGTTCCATTGCCGTCCAGCAGGGTCGTCGACCAGTCGGCCGGCAGGGCGATGTCGTCAAGCCGAGCCTGCAACCGTTTCGCCTCGACCACCGCGACGATCACCGAGGCGCGGGGGCCGCTCGTAGGCACCGGGACTCCGATCCCGACCAGTCGTTCGCCGTTGATCGGCCCCAGGAACAGGTCGCCGACGGCGGGCTTGCCGGTTTCAAGCGCGGTGCGGGCGGCGGAGTGGCCCTTGACCACCGGCAGCTTGGGCAGGGGCGAGCCAAAGGGAACGCGGGTGGAAAAGACCATCTTCTGGTCGGCATCGGCCATCACGACATGGCTGCCGAAGCTATTGCGGAACGCCTGGGCTTCTTTGTACAGGTCGGACCAGCGCGCCGGGTCTTCGACCAGGGGGGAGGCGGCGAGCATCTTCAGCGCCCCGACCTGACTTCCGATCATCCGATCAATCGTCGAGGCGATGTTGTGGATTAGGTAGGTTGCCTCAAGGTCGCGCCGCTCCTCGTACTGACGTAATTGGTCGATCGCCAGATACACCGACACCAGCACCAGCGGCAGAATGCAGATCCAGATCAGTCGGCTGAGAAATCCGCGCAGGCTCATCGCATCGCCCCAACCGCTGGGAAACCGAGCGGCCATACCAAGGCGTCAGGCGGCTCGGCGGCAGGCCGTTCCGACCTGCCGTCATATCGCCGCCCGTGCGCGGTCATGGCCTACCCCGCACTCCATCGCGACCTCGCAAAGGCCGTTCTGGATAAATCTAAGGTAATAGTACCCTTTTTGCGAGCCTGAGAAGAAGCTGAATTTTGTCTTGCGGTTTCCCTGGGGCTGGGCGGCGATCAGCCCCGAATCGCGGCGGCGATCGCGGCGCGGTCAAGGCCCTTGCCGCCGATCACGACGACCTGTCCGGCATGGGCTTCGCCGGGCCGCCACGGCCGGTCGAACCAGCGGTCGATCCGGGCTCCCACCGCCTGGACCACGGCGCGGGCGGGCTTGTCGCGGACGGCCATGAAGCCTTTCAGCCTCAAGATGTCGTGACGGGCGATCGCCGCCGAAATCCGCTCGACCAACGCATCGGGATCGGCGATTTCGGGCAGATCGACGGCAAAGCTTTCGAAATCGTCGTGGGAATGGTCGGTGGCGCTGTCATGCAGGCTGGGGCGGGTGTCGAGATCGTCCTCGGCGGCGGCGTCCAGCCCGACCACCACGACCGGATCGACAATGCTGTGGCGGGTGGCGATCACCTTGACGCCGGGGCGCAGCTTGGACCCGATCCGCACCCGCGCCCGCTCCAGGGTCGCGTCATCGACCAGATCGGTCTTGTTGAGCAGAACCATGTCGGCGCACAGCAACTGGTCGTCGAACACTTCTTCCAGCGGATTGTCGTGGTCGGGACGAGCCATCTGTTCCGGGGTGCTGGTGAAAAGACCCGCCGCCGTCGCCTCGGCATCGACTACGGCGACGACGCCGTTGACGGTAACGCGCGAGCGGATTTCCGGCCAGTGGAACGCTTTGACCAGCGGCTTGGGCAGGGCCAGACCCGATGTTTCGATCAGGATGTGATCGGGCGGCAGGTCGCGCTCGATCAGCGCCTGCATCACCGGGAGGAACTCGTCGGCGACGGTGCAGCACAGGCAGCCATTGGCCAGTTCGATGATGTCGTCCTTGCCGCATCCTTCGATGCCACAGGTGGTCAGCATCTCGCCGTCGATGCCGACATCGCCGAACTCGTTGACGATCAGGGCCAGACGCTGGCCCCGGTTGTTTTCGAGCAGATGGCGGACCAGGGTGGACTTTCCGGCGCCGAGGAATCCGGTGATGACGGTGGCGGGAATCTTGCGGGTCATTGGAGAGCGCGCGCCTTTCGGGTGACGGAAAGGACGGGGAAGGGCGCCTCCGGCGAAGGATAAAGCTCCGCAAGCGGCCCGCCGGGACACCCCGCCCGTGGACGTTTCATCGCGTTACGGCAGGTCTCCTGGCTTGCGGGTCAAGGCCTTCGTCCGGTCTTCCCGATGCCGAAGCGGGCATCAGTGACAAGGGTGGACGGCGGCTCGCCGCTGACAGTTGCGGGGGCAGCACCGGACTGATCGCCAAGGCGACGCACCGGTTTCCCTCTTAGCCCCAGATTTTGATAATCCGGGGAACCGTAACACCAAATACCGTAGACGGGACGGCGGGCCAAAGTCAAGCCTTGGACAAATTCCCCTGGCCCCGTCCGAAGACGGGGCCAGGGGCAAGGCGGGGAGGGGTTAAGCGGCGGCGCGGAAGATCGATTCGATATCCGCCTGACTGGCCCGGCGCGGATTGGTCAGGCCGCAGGCGTCTTTCAGCGCGTTGGCGGCCAGGATCGGGATGTCTTGATCCTTGACCCCCAACTGGGTCAGGCCGGACGGGATGCCGATATCGGCCGACAGACGCCGGATCGCGGCGATGCAGGCATCGGCGCCCTGACGGTCGGACATGCCCAAGGTGTCAACCCCCAGGGCATGGGCGACGTCTTTCAGGCGGGAGGCGGCGATGTCGGCGTTGAACTCTTCGACATGGGGCAGCAGCACGGCGTTGCAGACTCCGTGCGGCAAGTCGTAGAAGCCGCCCAACTGGTGCGCCATCGCATGGACGAAGCCCAGCGAGGCGTTGTTGAAGGCCATCCCGGCCATGAACCCGGCATAGGCCATCGCTTCGCGGGCGGCGAGATTGTTGCCCTCGGCGACGGCGGTCCGCAGATTTCCGGCGATGATCGACACCGCTTTCAAGGCACAGGCATCGGTGATCGGGGTCGCCGCGACCGAGACATAGGCTTCGACCGCATGGGTCAAGGCGTCCATCCCGGTGGCGGCGGTCAGCATCGGCGGCTTGCCCAGCATCAATTCGGGGTCGTTGACCGACAAAAGCGGGGTGACGTTGCGATCGACGATCGCCATTTTCACCATCCGCTGCTCGTCGGTGATGATGCAAAAGCGGGTCATCTCGCTGGCGGTGCCCGCCGTGGTGTTGATCGCGATCAGCGGCAATTGCGCCTTGGCCGATTTATCGACGCCTTCGTAATCGCGGATGCTGCCGCCATTGGTGGCGGTCAGGGCGATCCCCTTGGCGCAATCGTGCGAGGAGCCGCCGCCCAGCGAGATGACGCAATCGCACTGCTCCTGCTGCAACAGCGCTAGTCCGGCCTCGACATTGCCGACGGTGGGGTTGGGCTGGGCGCCGGGGAAGATGACGCTGGAGACGCCCGCCGCTGCCAGCAACGCGCCCAGCTTGTCGGCGACGCCCAGGCTGTTCATCACCGAATCGGTGACGATCAGCGCCCGGCGGAAGCCATAGCTATAGACATTGCCGACGGCGTTGGTGAGGCACCCGGCCCCCATCATGTTGAGCGAGGGGATGAAGAACGTGGTCTCGGTCATGGGATGGTCCAATCCTGTCTGAAGTGAAGGAAGAAGACGATCAGAAGAAGCCCAGGGCCTTGGGGCTGTAACTGACCAGCAGGTTCTTGGTCTGCTGGTAGTGATCCAGCATCATGTGATGGTTCTCGCGGCCGATACCCGATTGCTTGTAGCCGCCAAAGGCGGCGTGGGCGGGATAGAGGTGATAGCAATTGGTCCACACCCGTCCGGCCTTGATGCCGCGTCCGAAGCGGAAGGCGCGGTTGCCGTCGCGGGTCCACAGCCCCGATCCCAGTCCGTAGAGGGTGTCGTTGGCGAGGTGGAGGGCGTCGGCCTCGTCCTTGAAGGTGGTCACGGCGACGACCGGGCCGAAAATCTCTTCCTGGAAGATTCTCATCCGGTTGTGGCCCTTGAACACGGTCGGCTGGATGTAATAGCCGTTGACGAGATCGCCGCCCAAGGCCGCCCTGGCTCCACCGGCCAGCACTTCGGCCCCTTCGGCGCGGCCGATATCGAGATAGGACAGGATCTTGTCCATCTGCTCGGTCGAAGCCTGGGCCCCGATCATCGTGTCGGTGTCGAGCGGGTTGCCCTGGCGGATCTGGGCGACGCGGGCCAGCGCACGCTCCATGAAGCGGTCGTACAGACTGTCCTGGATCAGTGCGCGCGAGGGGCAGGTGCAGATTTCACCCTGGTTCAGGGCGAACATCACGAAGCCTTCGATCGCCTTGTCGAAGAACTCGTCATCCTCGGCGGCGATGTCGTTGAAGAAGACGTTGGGCGACTTGCCGCCCAGTTCCAGCGTCACCGGGATCAGGTTCTGACTGGCATATTGCATGATCAGACGGCCGGTGGTGGTCTCGCCGGTAAAGGCGATCTTGGCGATCCGGCTGCTCGACGCCAGCGGCTTGCCCGCCTCCAGGCCAAAGCCGTTGACGATATTGACGATGCCGGGCGGCAGCAGATCGGCGATCAGCTCGATCAGGACCAGGATGCCGATCGGGGTCTGCTCGGCCGGTTTGAGGACGACGCAATTCCCGGCGGCCAGGGCCGGGGCCAGCTTCCACGTCGCCATCAGGATCGGGAAGTTCCACGGGATGATCTGGCCGACGACGCCCAGCGGCTCGTTGAAGTGATAGGCGACGGTGGTTTCGTCCAGTTGGGACAGGCTGCCTTCCTGGGAGCGGATGCAGGCGGCGAAATAGCGGAAATGGTCGATCGCCAGCGGGATGTCGGCGGCCAGCGTCTCGCGGATCGGCTTGCCGTTATCGACGGTCTCGGCATAGGCCAGCTTTTCCAGGTTGGCTTCCATCCGGTCGGCGATCCGCAGCAGCAGATTCGAGCGGTCGGTCGCGCTGGTGTGACCCCACCGTTCGGCGGCGGCGTGGGCGGCGTCCAGCGCCAGGGTGATGTCCTCTTCGCTCGACCGCGCCGCCTGGCAGAACACTTTGCCGGTGATCGGGGAAACGGTGTCGAAATAGCGGCCCTGGACCGGGGGCGTCCATTTGCCGCCGATGAAATTGTCATAGCGTGCCTTGAACTCGACAGGGGCTCCGGGCGTGCCGGGCGCGGGGTACAGCATCGAGATCCTCCCTTTGGTTGTTTGGCGGCCCGCTTGAGGCGGTCGCGGAGGAGGAAAAAGCACACGGCGTGCCGATTGGATATATCGTTGATAAAGAACGATATTGTTCCGGTTTCCCCCCGATGTGACCTGTCCCGATCCGGGACAGTGTGGCGAAATGGAACAGGGGCAACGGGCAATGATGTTTTTCTTGCGTTGAGACCTGTCCCGCGATGACACTGGAGGCAATAGCGAGGGTGCCGCCATCAGGCAGGATGCCCCACGGAGGAGACACGTCATGGATAAGGTCAGGAGCCAGCCGGACTCCGCGCTCGGTCATGCCCGGCAGATGCTTGATCGCGGCACGCTTCCCCCCGCCGGGATCGTCAATCCCGCCGTCGCCCAATCGTGGCAGCGCTGTTTAGGGGCGGGATTGCAGCCTTTTTCCCACTATGCCGGGGCCGACCCCGTTTCCGGGGCGTGTCTGGCCCAGGCGGTCGAGCGACGGCGCGATCTGCTGCTGCGCGCCCGTCCGGTGATGGATTACCTGTACGCCCAGACCGAAGGGGCGGGCGGGATGGTGATCCTGGCCGACGATCACGGCGTGGTGATCGACGCCCTGGGCGATGCCGACTTTCTCGAACGCGCCGACCGGGTGGCGTTACGGGCGGGGGCGTCGTGGCACGAGGATCATCGCGGCACCAACGCGATCGGGACCGCTTTGGCCGAGGCCGCGCCGGTGGTGGTCCATGGCGGCGAGCATTTCTTCGAGCAGAACCGCTTTCTCTCCTGTACCGCCGCGCCGGTGATCGGGCCGGAAGGAGACGTGCTGGGCGTCATCGACATTTCCGGCCCGCATCGCGGTCCCCACCCTCATTCCGTCGCTTTGGTCCGCACCGCCGGGCACATGATCGAAAACCAGTTGTTCGAGGCCCGGTACGGCGATGCCCTGCGCCTGCGTCTGCATTCCCGCGCCGAGGGGCTGGGCACCCTGGGCGAGGGGCTGGTCGCTTTGTCCGAGGCGGGGCGGATCGTTGCCGCCAACCGGGCCGGTCTGGCCCTGCTGGGGCTGGAGCTTGCCGATATCGGCCGGGTCCGGATCGAAGAGGCGCTGTCGTTGCGGCTGGCCGCGATCCAGGATTATGGCCGCCGTCGTCCGGGCGGGGTGGTGTCGGCCAGCGGTGCCGACGGCCGCAGCCTGTTTCTGCGGATCGAGCCGGGGCGGCGGATGGTGCCGCGTCCCAACCGGGCGCCGTCGTTCGAGCCGGTGCGGGACGCCTTGTCAGAACTCGATACCGGCGACGAGCGGATGGCGCGGGCGGTCGAGCGCGCCCGCAAGGTGGCGAGCAAGCCGATCCCGCTGCTGTTGCAGGGCGAATCCGGGGTTGGCAAGGAACTGTTCGCCACCGCGATCCATGCCGTCGGGCCGCGCCGCAACCAGCCGATTGTCGCGGTCAATTGCAGCGCCTTGCCCGAACATCTGATCGAGGCGGAATTGTTCGGCTATGCCCCCGGTGCCTTTACCGGGGCGCGGCGGGACGGTTCGCCCGGACGGATTCGCGAGGCGCATGGCGGCACCTTGTTCCTGGACGAAATCGGCGACATGCCGCTGGCGCTGCAAACCCGCCTGTTGCGGGTGTTGCAGGAACGTCAGGTGGTGCCGTTGGGCGGGGGCAAGCCGACCTCGGTTGATTTCGCTCTGATCGCGGCCAGCCACCGGCCGTTGAAAGCGGAGGTCGAGGCCGGGCGGTTCCGCGCCGACCTGTATTACCGGCTGAACGGGCTGACCCTGGTTCTGCCGCCGCTCCGGGAACGCAGCGATCTGGCCGTGCTGGTTACCCGGATGCTCGACAGTTTCGCTCCCGACATCGGGCTCCGTCTGGAGCCCGATGTCGCCGCCGCCTTTGCCGCCTATCGCTGGCCGGGCAATCTGCGCGAACTGGCCAACGTGCTGCGCTTTGCCTGCGCTCTGATTGATAGTGGCGAGGATATCGTCGGCTGGGACCATCTGCCCGAGGATTTTGTCGAGGATCTGCGCCGCCCGCAGGCGGCTCCGGTGGGCGACGAGATCGCGATGGCGACGTTGCGGGCGGCGTCGGATTCCCTGATCGACCGGATGGTCGCGGCCAGCGGCGGCAATTTGTCCGAAGCGGCGCGCCGCTTGGGGATCAGTCGCAACACCCTCTATCGCCGCATCAATGGACGACGCTAAGCGATTGTCTTTCCTTCCCCCTCTGAGCCGGAGACAATAGGCCGGAGCGAGGGGAGAGGATGGAATGAAGGTCTGGAGGGTCGTTCTGGTGCCGATGGCGGTGGCAGCGCTGCCTGGGGCGATGGGAACGGCCTTGGCCGCCGATCCGATCTCGATCCGGGTCGGCGGCTATTCGAAATGGTGGGTGGTCGCGACCGGCGGGCAGAGCAGTGCGTCGGCCGTCACCAGTCCGACGGTCAAGGGCGATAACGAACTCCATTTCATCGGTGCGACCCGGCTGGAGAACGGGCTTCAGATCGGTCTGAAGGCCGAGTTGGAGGCGGGCGGTCACACCGACCAGACCACCGACCCGATCGACAAGGCGTTCGCCTGGGTCGAAGGCGGCTTCGGCAAGATCGAACTGGGCAGCGATTACAACGCCGCCTCGCTGCTCCATGTCTGCGCTCCCGAGGCGGCGGGACTGTGGAACGGGCCGCCCAACGGCCTGATGGCCGATAATGTGATCCGGCGTCCCGCCATCGTCAGCACGATGTATAGCGGCAACCAGACCGAGATGGATCAGGACGACAATGCCGAAAAGATCCTCTATTTCACCCCCAGCCTGAACGGTCTGACCCTGGGGCTGTCCTATACCCCGAGCCCATTGTCCGAGGACAATCGGGGGCCGTCGGTGCGGTCGGAGCTGTACACGGCCGGACTGGGTTTTACCCGGAGCTTCGGTGCCATCGGGCTTGCCCTGTCAGCGGGCTATGTCACCGGAGACCTGATCGGCGCCACCGGGGCGGGGGAGCGGGTGCGCGCCTATTCCTTGGGCGGCACCCTGTCCTATGCCGGGGTGACAATCGGCGGGTCGTGGGCCGACGAACGGCATCGCAGCCGCGCCGCGGTCATTGCCGAGGATCGTCAGGATAATAGCGGAAAGGCCTGGGATGTCGGGGTGATGTATGAGCTTGGCCCGTCTAAGACAAGCTTCGATTTCTATACGTCACGGGTCGAGGGACGGGTCGCCGACGCGAGGCATGATCTTATTTCTGTTTATCAGGTCTCTGAAAAATACACTCTTGGGGAAGGTGTTGCCCTGATGGGGGCGGTGGGATACATTGAATATCAAGATGAATCCGGACTTGGCAACAGGGGCTATACCGCGATGACCGGGCTTGGGCTTTGGTTCTGACCGCCTGGACTCGCCCCCGTTTCAGGCTGGCGACCCTGGTGGCGGGGCTGTCGATCCTGATTGCGGTCTCCACCTCTGCGCGCGCGGCGGAATTGACCGAGGCCGAACGGGCGTATCTTACCCAAAACGCCCCCTTTACCTTTTGCGTCGATCCCGACTGGGCGCCGTATGAAATCATCAATAGCGAAGGCGCCCATGTCGGCATCGCCGCCGATCTGTTGCGTCTGGCGGCAAGCCGGGCCGGGGTGGCACTGACGCTTGTTCCGACCAAGACGTGGGAGGAGAGCGTTGCCGCCTCGAAAGAGGGGCGGTGCCAGATTCTCAGCTTCCTCAACCAGTCGCCGGCGCGCGATGCCTGGCTGATCTTCACCGACCCGCTGTTTGTCGATCGCAACGTGATCGTGACGCGGGAAGAGCATCCCTATATCGAGAACCTCAGCGACGTCGCCAACGAGAGTCTCGTGCTGCCGACCGGTACCTCGATCGAGGAGCGGGTGCGGCGCGACTTCACCAAGCTGAAGGTTGTGACCGCCAACAGCGAGGCCGAAACCTTCGCGATGGTGTCGCAGAAGAAGGCGACGATGACGATGCGGTCGATGCTGGTTGCCGTTCACACCATCAAGGAAGACGGCTGGTTCAACCTGAAAATCTCGGGCCAGGTTCCCGGCTACGAAAACAAATTGCGGATCGGCGTGGCCAAGGATCTCGTGATGCTGCGCGACATCCTGAACAAGGGCGTGCGCGAGATCAGCGCGGAGGAAAAGGACGAAATCGCTAACCGCCACGTCGCGATCCGGGTCCAGTCCGGCGTCGATTACGACCTGATCTTCAAGATCGTCGCCCTGTTGGGGGCGGTGATCCTCACCAGCTTTTTCTGGCTGATCAAGCTGCGGGCGCTCAACACGCAATTGCGGGCGCTGTCGCAGACCGACGCTCTGACCGGTCTGGCCAACCGGGCGCGGCTTAACGAACGCCTCCAGGTCGAGTTCGAGCGTTATCGACGCTATGCCCGCCCGTTCGCGATCATTTTGCTCGATATCGACTATTTCAAGCTGGTCAATGACGAGTTCGGTCATCTGATCGGCGACAAGGTGTTGATCGCCTTTGCCGATATCGCCCGCAAAGTCGTCCGGACCCAGGATGTGGTCGGGCGCTGGGGCGGCGAGGAATTCCTGATCCTGTGCCCGGAAACCGATCTGGAACAGGCCCGCGTGCTGGCCGAGCGGATCGGCCACGAGGTGCGCGGATATGATTTCGCCCTCGGCCACCACCTGACCGCCAGCGCCGGGATCGCCGCCCTGGTGACGGGGGAAAGCCCGGACGGTCTGCTCAACCGCGCCGACGAAGCGCTATATCGGGCCAAACGCGACGGCCGCGACCGGGTCGTTGTCTCGGCGTCGTCATAATAAATCAAGGCGGGAAAAGGGATTGCCGACTGCCCCGGTTCGATCCGGGATGGGTTTGATTTCGTCCCGTCTGAAAGTGGGGGGCGGGACTTCACCCTGTGCCGCCAGCCTATTTTCGGGTGACACTGGATCGCTTTTTGTGCCAGAAGGTGGCACTTGGCGTGCCTTAGAGCGCCGTGCCTCAAAGATGAGACACGGTGCTCTGGCTTTTTCATTGCCCCTCGCCGGGCGCGGGCATCCGCCCGCTTGGCCGCGGCCGCAAGGGCCGCTGATCGCCGCATGCGTCACATTTGACGCACGCGGCTCTAGAGACTGATGAAAGACGGCGATGACGTGCATCCTTTCGATTCATTGCGGAATCCATGACTCGGCCGCGGCTTTGCTGGACGGCTATCGTGTCGTCGCCGCGATTCAGAAAGAGCGTCTGAGCCGAACCAAAAAGGATGGTGGTGCGCCGCACGAATGCGTTGCCGAGGTGCTGGCGATCGGTGGCGTCACCCCGGCCGAGGTCGAGGCCGTCGTGTTCAGCCGGGGCGAATTCCCCCGCGAATTCTACAAGACCGATCTGTTCCGCCGCTGGCGCGACACGGTCAAGGGCCGTTCGGGCACTCGCGACCTGTCGACGGTGTTGGCCAAGGCCGGTCTGCTCGATCCGGCCCAGGTGCTCGACATCCGCAAGGTGCTGCACTTCTACGGTCTGCCCCCGACGACGAAGGTATTTTTCGCCAATCACCACGCCGCCCATGCGCTGCCTTCGCTGTTTTTCACCGATTGGGACGACGCGCTGCTCTATACCGCCGACGGCGCGGGCGACAATGTCAATTACAGCCACCGTGTCTTCAAGAACGGGGCGCTGACCACCCTGTTCGGCGATGATCGCTGGCTTCACCGCGCCTACCGGATCGACAGTCTGGCGCGGGCCTATGCCAATGTGACCGAGGCACTGGGCTTCCGCCCGCTCCATCACGAGGGTAAGGTCACCGGGCTGGCCGCCTATGGCAAGCCGACGATTGCCAAGGATTTCGCCGCCCATTTCACGATGGACCAGGACGGACTGTTTTCCAGCGATTTCGCCGATGGCGGGGTGATGCGCGACGCGTTCATGGCCCTGTGCGAGGGGCAGACCCGCGAGGACGCCTCGGCCTCGATCCAGACCTTTGTCGAAGAGGCGATCGTCGGCTCGATCTCGACCCTGCTGGAGCGCGAAAAGGTCACCCGGCTCGGTCTGGCCGGGGGGCTGTTCGCCAACGTCAAGCTGAACCAGCGGCTGGCCGAGACCTGCGGCCTCAAGGAAGTGTTCATCGTGCCGCCGATGGGCGACGAGGGGCTGGTGATCGGCGGCGCGCTGCAATTCCTGCTCGAGCGCGACGGCTTCCAGGTCTGGCTGAAGCAGCGCTACCGCCTCGACAATGTCTATTGGGGCCGGGCCTTTGGTGCCGTTACCGGATCGCGTTTCCGCGATTTCAGCAGCCGGATTCACCGGGTCGATGGTGCGCCGGTTCCGGTCGCCGCCGATCTGCTCGCCGAGGGCAAGGCGGTCGCCATCGTCTCGCAGCGGATGGAGTTTGGTCCCCGCGCGCTGGGAGCCCGGACCATCATGGCTTCGCCGCAGCGCCGCGACATCAACGATTCGCTTAACACCCGGCTCGACCGCAGCGAGTTTATGCCGTTCGCGCCGGTGATCGCCGAGGAAGACGCCCGCGATGTGTTCGACGTCACCGACGTCAACGCCTATGCCTGCCGCTTCATGACGATCACCTGCAACGTCAAGCCAGAGTGGAGCGAGCGCATTCCGGCGGTGGTCCATGTCGATAACACGGCGCGGCCCCAGGTGATCCGTCGCGCCGACAATCCGCTTTATTACGACATTCTGGCTGGGTTCAAGGCCAAGACCGGGCTGCCCGCCGCCGTCAATACCAGCTTCAACGTCCACGAAGAGCCGATCATCAACACGCCGGAAGAAGCCGCCCGCGCCCTGGTCGATAACCGGATCGATTATCTGGTGACCGAGGACGGCGTCTATGGGGTGACCCCCGCCGCTGAGGCGTAAAAGGCTCCCCCTCTCCATCGGCGAAGAGGGGGAGAGCAAGCCGGTTTAGACTGCGGCCGGCGGTTCGATCTCGGCCACCCGCAACATGTTGGTGGTGCCCGACAGACCGAACGGAACCCCGGCAGCGATGACGACGCGGTCGCCGGGAACGGCGAAATCCTCGCTCTGGGTGACGTCGATCGCCTTTTGCACCATTTCGGTGAAGCTGCGGACGTCCTTGGCCATGATCGAATGGGCACCCCACACCAGGGCGAGCTGACGCGCCACTTCGATATCCGAGGTGACCGACAGGATCGGCTGTTCCGGCCGTTCGCGGGCGACCCGCAACGTCGTCGAGCCCGACGAGGTGAAGGTGACGATCGCGGCCGCCTTGATCGTGTGGGCGACCTGACGGGCGGCGGCGCTGATCGCATCGCGCGAGGTCGGATCGGGTTGGATCCGCGAGGCGTCGGCGATCACCGCGTAATGTTCGTCCTGTTCGACCTGCTTGATGATCCGGTTCATCATCGTTACCGCCTCGACCGGGAAATCGCCGGCGGCGGTTTCGGCCGACAGCATCACCGCGTCGGCACCGTCATAGACGGCGGTGGCGACGTCCGAGGCCTCGGCCCGGGTCGGCGAGGGCGAGTGGATCATCGAATCGAGCATCTGGGTTGCGACCACCACCGGCTTTCCGGCCTGACGGCAGGCGCGCAAAATCCGCTTTTGCAGGATCGGCACCGTCTCGGGCGGGCATTCGACGCCAAGGTCGCCGCGTGCGACCATCACCGCGTCGGACAGTTCGATGATGTCGTCGAGATGCTCGATCGCCGAGGGCTTTTCCAGCTTCGACAGCAGCCGTACCCGCGAACCGACATGGGCCGACACCAGACGGCGCGCTTCGGCGACGTCGCCCGGCCGCTGGACGAAGCTGAGCGCGATCCAGTCGGCCCCGTGTTCGACTGCGAATTCGAGGTCGCGCAGATCCTTCTCGGTCAACGGGGAGATCGGCAGCATTACGTTGGGGACGTTGACCCCCTTATGGTTCGACACTTCGCCCCCGACCAGGACCCGGGTGTGAGCGAAATCGTCACCACGATGCTCGACCCTGAGGCGGATGCGGCCGTCGTCGATCAGCAATTCACAGTCGGCCTGAAGGGCGGCGAACACTTCGGGGTGGAGCAGGGGCGCGCGTTCCGCCGTGCCGAGCGTCGGGTCCATGTCGAGGCGAAACGCCGTCCCGCTTTCGATCCGGACCCGGCCGTTGACGAAATCGCCGACCCGCAGCTTTGGCCCCTGAAGGTCGGCGAGGATGGCGATGGGACGTCGCATCTTTTCCTCAAGCGCACGGATGATATCAATCCGGGCCTGATGGTCGGCGTGGCTGCCATGGCTGAAATTGAGGCGGAACACGTCGGCACCGGCGACGAACAGGCTTTCGATCGCCTGTGCTGTCGATGTCGCCGGACCCAGCGTGGCGATGACCTTGGCATTCCTGTTGCGTCGCATCGAGAATCCTTATCTTTTACATCGATTTTCAGCCCAGCATAACAAGGGCCGATAGGGTAGGATATCCCAACCCGGTTAAGGAATTGCGTCGAATCGGGGACAGCGGCCGGGGAAATGACGGTCTTGATGCGCTTTATCCGGTTTGGTCTCGCCTTGTTCGCCGCGTTTGCCTCCGCTCCCGCCGTCGCGGCCGAGATCGTCGGCAGCCGCATCTTTGTCGAAACCGCGTTTCCTCCCACCACCGCCGAACTGAAGGCGGCGCGGAAATGGGCGCCCGAACTGTTCAGTCAGGCCGAAGCCGCCGGGCGGCCGGTGACGGTGCGGGTTGCCCGGTCGGGCCGCACCCTGATGATCAGCCTGGAATCGGTCGCGATTTGCGACCGGGTGCGGGCCTGTCCGCTGTTGGTGTTTCGTGACATCACCAAATCGCCGGTCTATCGCGGCGGTGCGTTCCAGAATCTGATCCTCGATTATCGCGAGACCGGCACATGGCTGATTTTGCGGGTGTGGGAGACCACCACCGAATGCCGGATCTCCGACGTGGCAAAGGCGATCTGTCGCCCCGTCACGCCGCCCGCTCAGGGGCCGACCGGGCCGTGAGGGGCCGCCCGCCGTTTGAGGGCCCGGCCGGATCGGGCTCGATCCGGCCGGTTTTTCCAATCAGCGCAGCTTTGGCCCAAGGGGCCTAGATGTGAAGTCTCAGGAGGTTGCCCATTCGATCATGGCCAAAGTCTGAAGATTTCGCTCCATTTCTTCACGTTGTACAAGATTCTGATGGCGAAAAGCCCAACCAATTTGGAGAATATCCCCGATGATACGTGCGACCAACTTCGCAATCTCAGGAATTCCAGTCACCTCGATAGACCAGGCCTTCGGCTCAAAATGCACGAATTGGTTCCGCATATCCTTGTGAAAGCGGCGCAACCAACACAGATCAGATTCGCTGATTGCGACACCGGCAGCGTTACTGGGATCCTCTGCCCAATGCGGTTTCCGCACGGCTGTAAGCAGGTCTGGAAACGCCATCAAAAGGGTTTTGGGCCGTTTCTCATTCGGATTAGCAAAATAGGCCAGCCACTTGGCGGCGTTGCCCTCGGTGACGGCACCCACCGGTGCCGCAGTCGTAGTGAGATGGCATACGCACGCGCCCTGTAGTGCCGAATGCAACGCGATCACCACCCACTTCCATGCTTGGCGATCCTCGCCTATAAATTGAGCTGCGCGTATGGCGTGGCGGATCGATCCCGCGACGTCCTCTGCCTCGTCCGTCCGAATCCAATTCTCAGCCATCGGTGCCTCGCTGTCATTTTGCAGGTGGCGAGCATAGACTAACCGGTTGTGTTGTGAACATATGGTCGCTTTCGGCTGGCGGGCTAGCGGACTTTAATGACCGAAATGAGATCGCTAGGCCCCTCATGGCGCGGGAGGCAAGGGTTTCGGAGAAACCCGCCCGGCGAGTGTGGGTCCGGCCGGATCGGGCTCGATCCGGCCGGCTTGTAATTACTGCGGCAAACTGTCGTAGAAGCTGGCCAGACCGGGGGCGGCGCGGCGGCGGGCGGCGTCGCTGCCGCTGATCGTCTGCAACAGCCGTCGCAGGAACATCCGATCGCATTTCGGCAGTTCGAAGAACGCCTTGATCGCCAGCATGTCGCCCGCCCGCTCTGGCAGGTCGCGGATCGTCCGCAGCATTCCGTCGCGCAAGGCGCCTTCGCGGGCTTGGTCGGCGCGGCTGGCGGGGGTGAATTCTTGTTGATAGAGCAAGGTGATACCGCGCCAGGCCTGGGTCAGCATCTCGGCGTCCCACCGGATCACCGCCTGGAGCAACGGTATGTCGGCCACGGTGGGCGGGACAAATCGGTCTTTAGCGGCGGCTTCGGCGAACAAGGCCCAGGGATCGTCCTTCCGCTTGGCTTTGGCCCCGATCCCTTCGGACGGATAGGCGGCCCAGCGCGAATCCCAGGTCGATAGGATCGGATTGTCGCGTTCCCCCGACTGGAGGATGCCAATCAGCCGGTTGGCCCCGTTCTCGCGCCAGTCACGGCGGTTTTCCAGTTCGCGGATGCGCCGGAAGGTACGGAGATCGGGCAGGACGTGGCGGCGCAGCAGGGTTTCGTAGCAGGCCGCAAAGCCGGGGGCGAGCAGGAATGGAACCGGGACATGGGGGCGCAGGCTGGCGTGAGTGGGGGCGACCGCGATCGCCTGGAGCGCCTGCCGGGCGTAGCGGGAGAGGCATTCGTCGAACAATTGCTTGAACGAGGAGAAGACGATCTCGCCCTCGCTTTCGCTCTCCTCTTCGGGCGGCGGCGGGGGAGGCTTGACCTCCACGGGGCGCGGCTTGGGCCGGGGCAGATATTTCGAGGCAAGATCGGCCAACAGCCTGCGTTCGCCGCTCGATTGCTCCGCTGTGCCAGGGGGGAGCAGGGGGGTGAAGTCCGCTTTAGCGGCGGACGACAGTTTCTCGGCACCCAGTTTCATCAGCGCGCGGTCGAGGATCGCCTTGAACACCGCCTCCAACTCGCGTTCGCTTGCCCAGCCCGCGGCAGCCGAGTCGATCAGCGTCATCCGCCGCAGCACCAGGAGCTGGGTGACCGTCAGGCCCGAGGTGACACCGAGCAGGTCGCCGACCTTGCGCTCAAAGGTCGATTCACGGCTTGAAGCAATCATCTGGTTCGCGACTCCGTCCGCGTAAAGGCCGAAATGGCCCTTCTTCGGTCGATGGGGCGCGGATGATGTCACTTGCGCCCCGGTTCGGGCAACTAGACCAAGGTTGGAGCGGATCACTACCCTGAACAGGGGCTTACCGGCGCGCGGTGCCGATTCGCCCGGATCAGGCTCGACTGTTTCCGACCAGACCGCCCTGGCGGTCGAACGCCAGGACGTCAAGGTCGATCTCGGGCCGGTCGAGGGTGGCGCGGGCGACCGCTTCGGCCTCGCGGGCGATGGCGTTGCCAAGCGGCAGGCCGGACTCTTGGGCCAGTTCAAGCACTTCGAGCGCGGTGTTGGCGGCGGCGGCGCGGGCGATCAGTGCCGGTCCGGCCCCCAACCGGGCCAGATCGGCCGCGAGCCGGGCCGGATCGACCTGACTGCGCTTCGAATGGAGGTCCAGGTGACCGGCGGCTAGCTTGGTGATCTTGGCAAAGCCCCCGGCAATCGTGACCCGGGCCACCGGATGGCGGCGCAGATAGGTCAGCATGCCGCCCGCGAAATCACCCATGTCGATGATCGCCTCGGGCGCAAGGCCGTAATGGCGCACCACCGCTTTTTCCGAGGTATTGCCAACGCATCCGGCGATGTGGTTGATCCCGGCGGCGCGGGCGACGTCGATACCGCGCTGGATCGAGTGAATCCAGGCCGAACAGGAATAAGGCACAACGATACCGGTGGTACCGAGAATCGAAATGCCGCCGAGGATGCCGAGGCGGGGGTTCCAGGTGCGGGTGGCGATCCGTTCCCCATCGGGCACCGATATCTCGATCTCTAGATCGGCGATCCCGGCGGCGGCGGCGACCAGGCCCATCAATCGCCGTGGCACCGGGTTGATTGCCGGTTCGCCCACCGCCAGCGGCAGTCCGGGCTTGGTGACGGTGCCGACGCCCTCCCCGGCGCGAAACAGCAGGCCGCGTCCGGGCTCGCCCCGGCGCAGGGTGGCGACGATGGTGGCACCGTGGGTGACGTCGGGATCGTCTCCGGCATCCTTGATCACGCCTGCCCGCGCCCAATCGGGACCGGCTTCGGAAAAGGCCAGCGCGAAGGACGGAGTCTCGCCCCGGGGCAGGGTGATTTCGACCGGATCGTCGAAGCCGTGGCCGAGCAGCGCCCCGAGAGCGGAGCGGGCGGCGGCGGTGGCGCAGGCTCCGGTCGTCCACCCCGTGCGGAGCGGCTTGTCCGGATCGGTCGGGTCAGTCGGCGGCACGTTTCAGGACTTCGGTGATGGTGACGGCAAGGTGATCTTCCACCACCACCACTTCGGCGCGGCAGATCCGCTTGCGGTTGACATAGAGATCGACCGGATCGTTGACCTTGCGGTCGAGTTCGACCACCGCGCCGCGGCCCAGCTTCAGCAACTGGGCGATGGGCAGCGTTGCGGTTCCCAGCACCGCCGACAGTTCGACGGTGACGTCGTAGACCGCCTCGCGGTTATCGGTCAAACCCAGGGCGGCATTGATCGCGTTGTCGGTATCGGCCATTTCGCGCTCCGCCAGTCGTTCGTTCGCCCCCGTCGGGCCCGTGGCGACCGGCCCTGCAACCATAGACTATTTCGCTGTGGCGATGAACTCCCAGGATGACGGCGGCGGCGGCCTGCCATGGTCCCGGCAAAATTAGTGAAAAAACCGACGAGAAGGGGCTTGCGCACCGGGGAGCCCTATGGCATAAAGCGCGCCTCGCCGCTGACCGGTTCCACCGGCTGGTGACGAGAAAAAAGTGACGATGCTGCCGTAGCTCAGTCGGTAGAGCGTACCCTTGGTAAGGGTAAGGTCGAAGGTTCGATTCCTTTCGGCAGCACCACTTTTATACTTAAATATCAAGATGTTGCCGCAGGCCGTACCGCAAGGGAACGGCCTTTTGTTTTTTTCGGGTAAGCGCGAGGCGGTAAATCATCGCTACGGTTCCCGTCAGAAAGCAAAGCTTGCCCCTCCTCCCCACGATCCCCTTGACGCCCTCCAGCGCATGGGGTTTGTTTTGCACAAACGCCAACCCCTGCCCGTCGCCCAGCAGGGGTGGTGGTGGTAGAGGTCGGCCGCATCGGGGTGGTGGCAATGCTGGGTCGGATATTCATCGCGCCGCCCTCCCGCTCTCCGTCGCCGCGGGGAATTGTGCTTCGGCAAGCGTCTCCAGTTCCCGAACACTGGCTGACTGACGGTCAAGCACCCATTTCAGCCCGCGCCAGGGGGAAACGAGACGCTGTTGTTGGTCTCGGCGTTCCGGCATCGGTTCGCCACCAGTTCGACCAGTCCCTCGGAGGCCTCTGCCATAGTATTCAGCGGAGATCGCTTCCACATGAAGGGGGGATTCGAGGATGGGCGCATCGGTCGTTGTCATGGCCTTGGGGTTGTTCTGTACGTGGCTAAAGATATGTTCCCGTTACCGTTGCTCAGACAAGATTGCACGTCTATAGTGATTGCCGTCAACGATTGTGCCGCCTTGGTTGGCCAGCGAGTGATTTGCAGCGTGATCGAAGGGGAGTTTTATGCGCGAGCTTTGTGTTGACGCTATCAGGATCGCTGACGATACTGACTGCTACGTTATCGCCGAAATTGGGCATAACCATCAGGGTGACCTGGAAAAGTGCAAGCAGCTTTTCCATGCCGCTCACGAATGCGGTGCCAATGCAGTGAAGCTGCAAAAGCGTGACAATCGCAGCCTGTTCACCAAGGCGATGTACGACAGCGCCTACTCCAGCGAGAACGCCTACGGCGACACTTATGGCGCTCACCGCGAATTCCTGGAATTCGGCGAGTTCGAGTACAAGGAGCTGCGCGCCTACGCCAAGGATCTGGGCATCAGCTTCTTCTCGACCGCCTTTGATTTCAACAGCGCCGATTTCCTGGAAAAGCTGGATATGCCAGCCTACAAGTTGGCCTCAGGCGATCTGACCAACATTCCTTTGATGAAGCACATCGCCAGTTTTGGCAAGCCCATGTTCATCTCAACCGGTGGTGGCAGCATGGAAGACGTGCGCCGCGCCTATGAGGCGATCATGCCCATCAATCGCCACCTGTGCATTTTGCAGTGCAGTGCCGGTTATCCGCCCGAGTACGAAGAGCTGAATCTACGGGTCATCGAGACCTTCCGCGCCGAGTTCCCCGATATAGTCATCGGCTTCTCTTCCCATGATTCCGGTATCGCCATGGCCGTCGCTGGCTACATGCTTGGCGCGCGGGTGGTCGAAAAGCACTTCACTCTCAACCGCGCATGGAAGGGCACGGACCATGCCTTCTCCCTGGAGCGGCCGGGCCTGCAAAAGATGGTCCGCGATTTGAAGCGCACCCGCTTGGCCATGGGCGACGGCATCAAACGCCAATACGAAAGCGAGAAGAAGCCGCTTCAGAAGATGTCGAAGAAGCTGGTTGCCGCTCGCGATCTGGAGGCCGGTCACGTCCTGACTCGCGCCGACTTCTGCATAAAGTCGCCCAATGACGGTTTGCCGCCCCACATGATGGACGACCTGATTGGTTTGACTCTGGCTAAGCCGTTGAAAGAAGACGATAACTTCGCCATGGATGTGTTTGCGCAAGCCCCGGTGGGCTGAGGTTTGCCGCCCATGTATATTGCGTCGGCCAATCCCTCGCGCGAAGTGATAGGGTCCATCCTAGGCCTCAGGATGGTGCTTTTTGACTTCGATGGCGTGTTCACCGATAATCGTGTCTGGACCTTCGAGGATGGGCGCGAAGCCGTATCCTCCTCAAGGTTCGACGGAATTGGCCTGCGTCGGCTGGAACGGTCCGGCGTGGTGCCGTTCGTGTTGTCCACCGAGGAAAATCCGGTGGTGTCGGCACGGTGTCGTAAGCTGCGGATCGCTTGCGTCCAGGGCAGCGCCGATAAGGGGGCCTCACTGGACCGTTTGCTGGAGGAACACGGCCTGACCGAGCGTCAGGTCGGCTTCCTTGGCAACGACGTTAATGACATTCCCTGCCTGACCCGCGTCGGGTTACCCATGGTGGTCTCCGACGCTCACCCGGATGTCATTTCCTACGCAATGCTGCGCACCAATACCCCGGGTGGTCACGGTGCCGTGCGCGAGGTTTGCGATTTGATTGCCAAAGTGCGCGAAAGCCACGACATCTAAGCGAAAGTGACGCCATGTCCAGGGATGTATTTCAGATCGCCAACCGGGTGGTCGCCGTCACCGGCGGTTTGGGCCAACTGGGCCATCAGTTCGCGGCGGAACTGCATCGACGCGGGGCCAAGGTCGCCGTCCTGGACATCGACATGTCCGCCGAGCGTATTGCGGCGCGCTATTCGGGTGCCGCGAACGAAGACGGCTGGATGTTCGTCGAGACCGATGTTACCAGCAAGGATAGCTTGCGCGCGGCTCTGGCGGCCATCGAGGCCAAGTGGGAAACCCCCTTCGGCCTGGTGAACAACGCCGCCTTGGACTCGCCGCCCTCTGCCCCGGCCTCCGAGACCGGGCCGTTCGAGGACTACCCGGAAGCCTCCTGGGACAAGGTGATGGAGGTCAACGCCAAGGGCGTCTTCCTGGCTTGCCAAGTGTTCGGGGGTGCCATGGCTGCGGCTGGCCGTGGCTCCATTGCCAATATCGGCTCCATCTACGGCGTGGTGTCGCCCGATCAGAGCATCTACGAATTCCGCCGCCGCAATGGCGAGACCTTCTACAAGCCGGTGGCCTATTCCGCTTCGAAATCGGCGCTGTACAACCTTACCCGCTACCTCGCAACCTATTGGGGGCCGAAGCGCGTTCGGGTCAACATCCTGACTTTCGCCGGGGTGTTCAACAATCAGCCGACCGAGTTCCTGGAGGGGTATCATCGCAAAGTGCCCATGGGTCGTATGGCGCGCGCTGACGAGTTCAACGGGGCAGTGGTGTTCCTTATGTCGGATGCGTCCTCGTATATGACCGGAGCGGAAATGACGCTTGATGGCGGTTTCACCGCTTGGTAATCGATTATTAGAGAGACCGTCCGCCATGCTCGCTTTCCCGAATTTCGCCGCCAATTGGATTGCCGGCCTTCCCGTGGCCGCCCAGTCGGGCGAATCCTTCCCCAAGTTTTCCCCCCATGACGGGGCGGGGCTGTGCACCGTCGCGCGATCCAATATCGATGACGTGGCGGCGGCGGTCGCTGCCGCCCGCGCTGCCCAGTTGGGCTGGGCCGCTACTCCCGCAGTGCAGCGCGGCGCCATCCTTCATGCCGTCTGCAATGCCTTGGAGGCCCGTGCTGGGGACCTTGCCGCCGTGGTTGCCGCCGAGACCGGCAAAAGCCCGAAGGACGCCCTGGGCGAATGCGGCGGCGCCGTCGCCCTGGGCCGGTTCTATGCCGGCGAGGGCCAGCGGCTGTACGGGCGCACCACCACTTCGGGCACCCCCAACAAATACGCCATGACGGTGCGCCAGCCCTGTGGCGTCGCCGCCCTTATCATCGCCGCCAATACGCCCATCGCCAATGTGGCGTGGAAGGTGTTTCCCGCCCTGATCTGCGGCAATGCCGCGGTTCTGAAGGCGGCCGAGGACACGCCGACCACCGCCCATCTTTTCGCCGAGATCGCCCATGCCGCCGGCCTGCCAGCGGGCGTACTGAACGTCATCCAGGGCCTGGGCCAAGAAGCGGGCCGTCCCCTGGTGGAGCATGACGGCATCGACGTTCTGTCCTTCACCGGCTCGACTGCCGTGGGCAAGTGGATCGCCGAGACCGCCGGTCGGCGCCTGCTCAAGGTGTCGCTGGAACTGGGCGGCAAAAATCCATTCGTGGTGTGCGAGGACGCCGATCTGGACAACGCGGTCAAATGGGCCATGCTGTCGGCATTCTCCAACGCTGGCCAGCGCTGCGCCGCCGGCTCGCGCCTGATCGTGGTGGACGCCGTCTATGATCGCTTCCGCGATCTGCTGGTGGAACGGACCAAGGCTCTGAAGGTCGGCAATACGGACGATTGCGATTTCGGACCCGTCATCAACGAACGTCAGATGACCAACATGCTGACGGTGGTGGAGCGGGCCCGGGCGAGCGGAGCGACCATCCTGACCGGCGGCCACCGCGTGGGCAACGCGGGCTGCTATGTTGCCCCGACGTTGGTTGAAGGCGCCGCCGCCGACGTGGAAATCTCGACCTGCGAATTGTTCGGCCCCATCGCCACTCTGCACCGGGTCAAGGGCTATGCCGAGGCGCTGGAATTGACCAATCGGTCGGATTACGGCCTGACCGCGTGTATCCATACCCGCTCGTTCGACCGCGCCACCCATTTCGTTCACGCGGTCCATTCCGGCGTGGCGGTGGTCAACGCCGGTACCTACGGGTCCGAGCCGCATATGCCGTTCGGTGGCGTCAAGCAATCGGGCAATGGCTCGCGCGAGCCGGGCACCGAGGCGTTGGACATCTATACCGAGTTGAAGGATATTTATCTCAACGTCGATCCCCGGGGGGTGTGATGGTGGGGTCTCCCCGCGCTGTGGCACTGATCCCGGCCCGCTCGGGATCGGTCCGCGTCCGCCACAAGAATATCCGCACCCTGAACGGCCATCCGGTCATCGCCTATTCCATCCGCGCCGCCATTGAGTCCGGCGTGTTCGCGTCGGTGGTGGTGTCCACGGATTCCGAGCTTTATGCCGACATCGCCCGTCACTACGGCGCCGAGGTTCCGTTCTTGCGACCGGCCGAGTATTGCGGGGCCACCAGTCCCGACATCCAGTTTGTCCGCCACGCGCTGGAAGCCTTGCAAGACGCGGGACAGCATTTCGACGCCTTCTCCATCCTGCGGCCGACCAGCCCGTTCCGCCTGCCTGAAACCATCCGCCGCGCCTGGGGCGAATTTTTGGCAGCCGAGGGTGCCGACTCGTTGCGCGCGGTGGAAAAATGCGAGCAGCATCCCTGCAAGATGTGGGTGGTGCGCGGCCAGCGCATGCATCCGCTGATTCCGTTCGGGCCAGCGGAACAGCCTTGGCACTCCAGCCAGTATCCGTCCTTGCCGGAAATCTATGTGCAGAATGCCAGCCTGGAAATGGCTTGGAGCCGTGTCGCCCTAGCCAATCCGCCGACCATTGCTGGCCATGTGCTGGTGCCCTTCCTGACCGAGGGTGCCGAAGGGCTCGACATCAACAAGCCGAAGGATTTGTGGGTGGCGGAACAGATGATCGCTTCGGGTGAAGCGCGGCTGCCGACAATCACCATTCCTGCGTTTCGCGTGCCCGATGGCCCCGAAGCTCGCGTGATCCATGGAGACATAAACTGATGGGCGACCTGATTACCGATGCTGTCGAGGGCACTCTGTACTATGTGCCGCGCAGCGAGATCGCGCGGATCGTCGGCCTGAAGATCGACCCAGTCAAGCGCACCGAAGCGTTCGCCACCCTGGCTCGGCTGAACACCCTTTACATGGTCGCCCGTGCCGGCTCGGGCCATCTGGGGGGATCGTTCTCCAGCCTCGACGTGCTCGCCTGGTTACACCTGGAAGAAATGGACGACAACGACGTCTACTTCTCGTCCAAGGGCCATGACGCCCCCGGTTGGTACGCCACGGTCATCGGCTTGGGCCGCATTGCCGAGGATAATCTGCATAAGCTGCGCCGCCTTGGCGGCTTGCCCGGCCACCCCGATGTGGGCTTCCCCGGCATCGTCACCAACACCGGCTCGCTTGGCATGGGCATTTCCAAGGCCAAGGGCATGGTGGTCGCCCGCCGTTTGCAGGGTAAACCGGGCCGCATTTTCGTCACCACCGGCGACGGCGAGTTGCAGGAAGGCCAGATTTGGGAATCGCTGGGGTCGGCGGCCAACCATCACATGGACGAACTGACCGTCATCGTCGATCACAACAAATTGCAGTCCGACACCTTGGTGAAGAATGTGTCTGATCTGGGCGATGTGGCGGCCAAGTTCGCGGCGTTCGGCTGGCATGTGGAGCGGATCGACGGCAACGACATGGTCCAGGTGGCCCAGACCTTCCGCAAGCTACAGACGGTAACCGGAAAGCCCAAGGTCATCATCGCCGATACCATTAAGGGCAAGGGTGTGTCGCTGATGGAGCACACCGCCATGGAATCGGACGTGGAATATTACCGCTTCCATTCCGGCGCCCCCGATGGCGGAACCTATCGCACCGCCGCTCAGGAACTGATCGCCCGCGTGAACGCTCAATTGACCGAAATGGGCGTGCCGCCGGTGGCCTTCGAGACGGTGGAGGCCCCGACCCGCGCCGCTCCCCCCGCCGGGGTTCAGCGTCTGGTCGGCGCCTACTCCGCGGCTCTGCTCGAGCATGCGGGCAAGTTGCACAATCTTGTCGCCCTTGATGCCGACCTGATCCTGGACACCGGGCTGATCCCGTTCAAGAACGCCTATGGCGAGCGGTTCATCGAATGCGGCATTGCCGAACAGGACATGGTCAGCCAGGCGGGCGGCATGGCGCTGAATGGCTTGCTGCCGGTGGTTCACTCCTTCGCCTGCTTCCTGTCGGCGCGACCCAACGAACAGATTTACAATAACGCCACCGAACGCACCCACATCGTCTATGTGGGGTCGCTGGCCGGCGTCGTGCCCGGCGGTCCCGGCCATTCCCATCAGGCGGTGCGCGACATCGCCGCCATGAAGGGCTGCCCCGAACTGGCCATGATCGCCCCGTGCACCGAGGCCGAGGTGGCCATGGCGGTGCAGTGGGCGTTGACCCGCACCTCGCGCAACGCCTATGTGCGCCTGGAATCGGTGCCGTGGTCGGTGCCGTTCGCGCTTCCCGCCGATTACCGCCTAGAGTTGGGCAAGGGGTGCGTGCTGACCGAGGGAACTGACGCGGCGCTGTTTGCCTATGGACCGGTGATGCTGTCGCAGGCCCATGCCGCCGCCGCCCTGCTGAAGGCCCAGGGCATCGGCCTGAAGGTGATCGACCTGCCGTGGCTCAATCGCGTGGACGCCATCTGGCTTGCCGACGTGGTGGCCGACGTCCGGCGGGTGTTCACCTTGGACAATCACTATATCGAGGGCGGGCAGGGCGAGACCATTCTGGCCGCCATGGCCGAGAACGGCATTGCCATTCCGGCAACTCGTTTCGGTTTGGAAGATATCCCCTGCTGCGGCACCAATGACGAGGTTCTGGGTGCCCATGGTCTGGATGCGCAGTCGCTGGTGCGACGGATCACTCAGGTGCTTGGTTTCTGATGGCGTTCAATAGGATCAAGGGGCTCTTGAAGGAAGCCAAGTGGTTTCGTCCGCTTCGGTTGGCCAATTTGGAGAGGCGGCTGTCACGCTCCTTGCCCGATTGGACACGTTTGCTGTCGGCCGCCGATGTGGAGGCACTGCACGGGCCGGTGACCGGCCGCCGGGTGCTTATCGGTACCAGCGTCGGCATGCACCTGTCCATCAACACCCTCGACAGCCTTCTGGCCGTCGCCTTGGTCGCGCGCGGTGCGCAGGTCGAGGTGCTGCTGTGCGATGGTGTCTTGCCCGCCTGTATGGCTTGCGAAAGCAATTGGTTCCAGGGGGGAGTGCGTTTCCTCGAAAGCGGACCTTCAGAGCTGTGCCGCATGTGCCCCACCTATGCCGAGCGCATGTACCGTCGGCTTGGCATCCCGGTGCGACGATATTCCGAAAGCCTGGACGATGCTGATCGGCAAGAGGCGGAGGCGCTGTCACGGCAGACGCCCTTTGCCGAAATCCCCCGGCTGGTGGTTGATGGCATCGCCATCGGCGAGCAGGCAATGGCGGGCACCTTGCGTTTCTTCGCCCGCAGCGATCTGGACGACGAACCCGAGGGCGAAGCCGTCCTGCGCCGCTATGTGGAATCCGCCTTCCTGACCGCCCGCATGGCCCGGCGCCTGTTGGCCGAGGGCCGCTATGACGTGGCGGTGCTGCACCACGGCATTTACGTGCCGCAGGGCATTTTGGCCGAATGCGCACGTCAGTCGGGAACCAGGGTGGTCACCTGGAATCCCGCTTATCGCAAGCGGTGCTTCATCTTCAGCCATGACGACACCTATCATCACACGCTGATGAACGAGCCGGTGGAAATCTGGCGCCACATGCCTTGGTCTGAAGGTCAGGATCAGGGCATTAGCGATTATTTGCGCAGCCGCTGGAGCGGCAGCCGCGACTGGATCAATTTCAATGCCGCGCCCGATCAGGACTTCGATGCGATCGCCACGGAATTCGGCCTTGATCGGCAGCGCCCCATTGTGGCCCTATTTACCAATGTGGCCTGGGATGCCCAGTTGCATTACCCGGCCAATGCCTTTCCCACAATGCTGGACTGGGTGAAAGACACCATCGCCTATTTCTCCACCCGCCCCGACCTGCAACTAGTGATCCGCATTCACCCCGCCGAAGTCACTGGCGCGTTGCCGTCGCGCCAACAACTGATGCCGGAATTGGCCAAGGCGTTTCCCGCGCTGGCGGAAAATATAAAGGTCATCCCGCCCGCAAACCGCGCCAGTTCCCACGCCATCGCCAACCAAGCCGATGCCGCCCTAATTTATGGCACCAAGATGGGCGTGGAATTGACCAGCATCGGCGTACCGGTCATTGTCGCTGGCGAGGCCTGGATCCGCAACAAGGGGGTGACCCTGGATGCTTGCAGCCGCGAAGGGTACTTGACCCTGCTAGATAGCCTGCCTTTGGGCGCGCGCATGTCCGCCGATCAGGTTCAGCAAGCGCGGCGCTATGCTTTCCATTTCTTTTTTCGCCGCATGATACCTATAGAGGCGGTGCGGCCGACCAAGGGGTGGCCGCCCTTCGTCGTGGATGTGCGTAGCCTTGCCGATCTCGCGCCCGGAGTGTGCCGCGGTCTGGACGTGATTTGCCGGGGGATCCTGGACGGGGACGCGTTTATCGACCCGGCAGAGAGGGACTTCCCGTGACGGACCTCAATCTTTTACTGTGGCATTGGGGGCGGCGCGGCGGCGGTCCGAAAATCACGCTGGAATTGGCCCGCGCTCTGTCAGCCCTCCCCAATGTGAACGTCCATCTGTCCCTCTCGCGCCAATCCGAAGCCTATGAGGAAACGATGGCGCTGGGCTTGCCGGGCTTCCACGTGGACACCTATACGGACGTGCCGTCGGCTTTGGGTGCCATGTTTCGTCTGCCCGCCATCCGCTCGGCATTCGCCCACTATCTTCGCGACCACCGCATCGACATAGTGGACTGCACGATGTCGCATTTATGGAATCCGCTGTTCCTGCCGCTGATGCGACGCATTCGGATTCCCTATGTGTTGACGCTGCACGATGCCATTCCCCATCCCGGAGAAGGCTATGGGGTGCGCGGGGCCATGATCCGCCACGAGGTTCTGCGGGCCGATCACCTGATTACGCTGTCCGAGCATGTGAAGAGCCAAGCCATCCGAGACCTGTCCTATCCGGCGGACCGCATCGACGTCATTCCCCATGGCGTCTTCAGTTGGGGCGAAGCCAAGCCCCGGTCTTTTCCCCGCGACCGCCCGTTCCGTCTGCTCTTCTTTGGGCGCATTCACCCTTATAAGGGCCTCGACCTTCTCCTCGACGCTTACAAGCAGATGAGGGCGAAAGGATTCCCGGTGGAACTCTTGGTCGCTGGCCCCGGCGACATTTCTCCATACGCCGAAGGTCTTGCCACCGAGGGCGTGCAGGTGGACAACCGGTGGATTCCTGTGGAAGAGATTGAGGGGATTCTGCGATCCGGTGATCTGATGGTTCTGCCCTACGTGGAAGCGAGCCAATCGGGTGTTGCTGCCACCGCCTGCGGTGCGGCATTGCCGGTTGTGGCGACGCCCGTGGGCGGCTTGAGCGAACAGGTGCAGGACAAACGGACGGGCCTCCTGGCCGCAGCCCCTCCGGCCTCAGCCTTGGTCGATGCCATAACCATTTTTCTGCAGGACCCGTCTTTCTACGAATCCTGTTCGCGCATGGCGCTTGAATACGCTGCCACGGACCTTGCGTGGCCAGTGATCGCGTCCAAAACCCTTGAGGTCGTGTCGGGGCTTGTTGAGAAAAACTGACATGGACAATCTCCCCCAGGAGAGCTTTGTGTAACCGCCAACCCCATGATTCTTTAGAGTAAATTTGGCTATGGCGGTGTTTCGATGCGGCGTGACTTGCGGTAGATGAGCCTTGCGGACGGCCTGGTGAATCGCAGCCCTCGTACCCGGTCCTGACGCGGGTGAAGTTGCTGCTTCTTCAGCAGTGATTTCACAAGGAAATCGCCATGATTTAGGCGCTGACGCCCCATCCCCACGGCACCGGACCGCCGTTTTCAGGCCGATAAGCCGGTCAATGCCATACCCCGGGTCGTTGCGCGAAGCTCTCCAGATCGATCGAAATCCGCTCTAAACCTGCCGAACATACCGGAGATCAATACGCCGACGGCGCTATTACACCAATCCACAAGAGACGATATCAAATCCACAGAAGACGATATCAAGGTGTTGCCTTCGTCCTGGGTGATTGATACCAATTCCCATTCCTTTGCCATGGCCAGACCAACATGCCGCAGTTTTTTAAAAATTGGTTTCGCAACAGCCTTAAAAAATTTGTCTGCGACAGCGCAAATCAACCGCAGCATCCCTTCCTGCGCCCTGATTTTTTGCCCGACTGGACTGCCTTGCTGGCCAGCCGACCTGATCTTTGGCAAGACGCCCTGAAGCGCGCCGAGAATGGGCCGCGCGTGCTTATCGCCTCCAATGTTGGCGGGCATGGCCCGGTGAGCGTGGTGGAAAGCATGCTGGCAGTCGCCCTGACGCTACGCGGTGCTAAGGTTCATACCCTGTTGTGCGATCAAGCCCTGCCGGGCTGCATGCGGGCGCAGTACGATTCCAACGCCAAGCCTAAGGAACTGATCGAGTATAATTTGCAGCAAGTGTGCAAATACTGCTTCAAGCGCGGCACGCAGGTCTTTTCCCCGCTTGGCCTAAGCCATCACCGCCTTAGCGAATTGCTGACAGCGGCGGAGAAAGCCGAGGCCAAACGCATCGCCGACAGCGTTCCCGCTGTTGATATGAAGTCCTTCCGCTGGCAGGGGTTGTCGGTGGGCGAACATGCCCTGGCCGGGGCCTTGCGCTATTATGCGCGCGGCACGCTGGAACCCGGCGACCGCGATGCCGAGATCGTCACAGCCCGTTACCTCGAGGCGGCGCTGCTGACTGCTTTCGCCACGCGTCGCCTGATCGAGCAGGAAGGCATTGGCCACGCCGCTTTTCACCACGGCATCTATATTCCTCAGGGCATCGTCGGCGAGGTGTGCCGCAAGCACGGCGTTCACGTCTCCAACTGGGTGGTCGCCTATCGCCGCAACACCTTGATCTTCAGCCACGACAATACCTTTCACCAGACCATGCTGGACGAGCCGGTGGAACAGTGGAAGTCGCTGCCATGGACCGATCGGCACGAGGAACAGGTGGTTTCCTATCTGCGTAGCCGCTGGCATGGCGGCCGCGACTGGATTTATTTTCACGAGAAGCCCGACGAGGATTTCGACAAATTTGCGGCCCAAACCGGCATGGACCCGAACAAGAAAACTATCGGCTTGCTGACCAACGTGTTCTGGGACGCGCAACTGCACTACAAACAGAACGCTTTTCGCGACATGCTCGAGTGGGTGGTCAAGACTATACGGTGGTTCGAAACCCGCCCAGACTTGCAGCTTCTGATCCGCATTCACCCCGCTGAAATCCGTGGCACGGTGAAATCGCGCCAGATTTTGACCGACGAGATCGCCAAGGCCATTCCCAAACTGTCGCCCAATATCTTCATTATCGGAGCAGACAGCCCGGTCAGCACCTATGCCGCAATGTTGAAATGCGACAGCGCCATCATCTATGGCACCAAGACCGGGGTGGAGTTGACCAGCATCGGTATTCCGGTGATCGTGGCCGGAGAAGCCTGGATACGCAACAAGGGACTCACCTTCGACGCCTCCTCGGAGGCCGAGTATTTCTCGCTGCTCGACCGCCTGCCG
Organism: Magnetospirillum fulvum; assembly: GCF_900108475.1. Taxonomy (GTDB): domain Bacteria; phylum Pseudomonadota; class Alphaproteobacteria; order Rhodospirillales; family Magnetospirillaceae; genus Phaeospirillum; species Phaeospirillum fulvum_A. The sequence goes on from NZ_FNWO01000003.1 coordinate 73,175, forward strand.
CTGAACCAGCGGTTGGACGAGGCGACAGTGGGCGAGGCGCGTAAATACGCCTATCATTTCTTCTTCCGCCGCATGGTGCCGTTGCCCTTCGTTGTCCCGATGGACAAGGCGCCGAACTTCCGCCTTGAGGTCGACTCGCTGGCCGATCTGGCGGCTGGCGTTCATCCCGGGTTGGACGTGATTTGCGATGGCATCGTCGATCCCGCCAAGCCCTTCGTCTACGAGGCGGAAAACCTTGGCCTGCACGATGATTAATGATCAGGCGAACATGACGGGGACCTGCATGCAGGCACATGACGGCGAGCGCATTCGGGTGGCGGTGAACGCCTTGCTCGACCCGGACACGGCTGGCGGTGTCGAATCTTCGGCACTGTCGATTATGCGCTATTACGTTGAACGACCAGAGGCGGTGCACCTGGACATCCTGGCTCTCCCCACCTTTCGTTCCCGTTTCTGCGAAATCATGGGACCCCATCATGAGGTGCGGTGCTGGGAAGGTGGGCAGGATCGCCCCATCCTGCCCACCATTGGCAACCGCTATCTGCGCATGGTGCGCCGCTTCGCGGGTCCCTTCGGCGCAACGATGGATCGGGCATTAATTGTCCGACGCACGCGTCAATTCGCGTGCGAGCTGGGAACGGCGGCGGCCAACGACGCCGCCTTGCGCGCCCTCGGGGTTCAGATCGTCCATTTCCCCTACGGCTCCACCTTCCCCACCACTCTGCCCTACGTTTACGAGCCGCACGACATCCAACACCGCCATTATCCCGGGTTTTTCACCCCGCGAGAGGTGGAATGGCGAGACCGAGTCTATGGCGACGGGTGTCGCAATGCAGCCATGTGCGTGTGCGGCAGCCAGTGGACAAAGAACGACATCGTCAGCCAATTCGGAGTGAAGCCCGAGCGAGTCGCGGTCATTCCCCGTAGTTCCTACAATGCGCGGGTGCCGGTCGGCGAAGGTCGGCGGCGGGAAATTCTGGCCGAACTCGGCCTGCCTGACCGCTTCGCATATTACCCGGCGATGACTTTTCCCCACAAAAACCATCATCGGCTGTTCGAGGCTCTGGCCCGGCTGCGCGATCAGCACGGCATCGTTCTGCCCCTGGTGATGAGCGGCCGGTGGCACCAGCCGAGCCGCCTGACTCTGGAAACCGCGCTAGATACCTTCCAACTGCGCGATCAGGTGCGCATGCTGACCGTGGTGCCGGATGAAACCCTTTCGGCGCTTTTTCAATCGGCGTGGTTCATGGTGTTTCCGTCGCTGTTCGAAGGGCTGTCGCAATCACTGCTCGAAGGCTTGCATGTGGGTTTGCCCATCATCGCCGCCCGGCAGACCTCGATCCCCGAGACGGTGGGCGACGCCGCCTTGCTGTTCGACGGGCTGGACGTCGCGTCGATCACCCACGCGCTGCACCGCGCCACCACCGAGGAGGCCCTGCTGCGCGACATTGCCGACCGTGCCGCGCCCTATTATACCCGCTATTCCTGGGACAAGGCGGGGCCGACTTTGACCGCCGTTTATCGCCACATCCTGGGCCGCCCCCTTGGCGACGAGGGCCGCGCCTTGGTCGAAGACGCTATTGGGGCCAGCTTATGAGGCGCAACATCGAAGCCACCGACCACGCCTTCGCCAGTGGTCCCGTCTATCTGCGCATCAATTCCTTCCTGCGGGCACTGCGCGAGACCCGCAATTTCCGGAACGCACTGCTGGTTCGGGCGGTGTGGAAGCAATTTTGCCGCTCGGGCCAATTGGCCGAGACGGTGCGGTTGGGCGCGGGCGCGCGGGTGGTCAACCTCAACAACTCCGAAGCCCTGACCATCGGCCGCGACTCCGTCATTCGCGGCATCCTGCGCCTTGAGCGTCAGGGTATCATAGCTATCGGCGAGAGTGTCTATATCGGCGATGCGAGCATCCTGAGCGCGATGGAGCGCATCGAAATCGGACAGGGCACCCTGGTCGCCCACAATGTCCAGATATTCGACAACGACAGCCACCCCATCAATGCCGAGGATCGGGTGAACGATTTCCGCAAGAAGCTGGGCTACAAGCTGCCCCGCGCGGTGACCATTGCCCACGCCCCGGTAAGCATCGGCGAACGCTGCTGGCTGGGCATGAACAGCATCGTGATGAAGGGCGTTACCATCGGCAACGATACCATCGTGGCCAGCGGCAGCGTGGTCGTGACGGATTTGCCGCCCAGCGTCATCGCGGCCGGCAATCCTGCGCGGGTCGTTAAAGTAATCGCCCCATCCTGATCATGCGGCAGGAAGGCTGCGCTATTGCGGCACCGCCTGGCGACGGCCGCCCATCTTAAACATGTCGGAAAGATGAGGATGGGTGAAGCGTCCGGCCCATTCCCTCATCAGCCGCGTCTGGTCGAGCGGCGAACAGCCCAGCGGTGCCCCGGCCGGGCAGACCGCAACCGGCCGCGGAGCCTCGGCGATGGTAAAGCCGGCATTCCACAGCCGCAGCGACAGATCGAGATCGAAGCCGCCGTCCTCATACAGATCGGTCGGCACGGCCAAGCCGCGCAACGGGGCCAACGCGAATAGGCCTTGGCGCACCGCCAGGAAACCTCCCAAGGTATCTTCCTGAATCTGCGTGCCGTCGTTTTCTTCCTCCGCAAAGGCCAGGCCGGCAACCCGCTGCTCAAGCGCCGCCGCCGCCAGCCAGCCCGCCATGGCGTCATCCAGGCTACCCTTCAGGCGGGTTCCGGCATCGATCAGCAGTACATGCGACGCTTCAGCCGCCCGCAAGGCCGCCAGCGTGGCCCGGCCCCAGCGACCCGGTGCCATCAGGGGAGCGATCAGCATGGCATCGGAGGGCTGGGACAACGGTTCGCCCTGTGGCCGCGCATCGGCGACGATTACACTGAATTTCCGCTTGCCGCAGAAGGCTCTCGCCTCCTCGATGGTTTCCGCCATATGGCGGTCATCCCCGGCCACCCGCAAAACAACCACCAGACTGGTCATCCGCGCCAGTTCGAAAGGGCGAGACGAAAGTCCCTGCGCAGGGCGAAGCTGGGTAAAAGCGGCATCGTCGGATTTTCTGCCCCGCAGGTCATTAATGGTCGAGATATATTCGAACTTCTGCGCCTTGTTGTGTTGCAGCAACTGACGCAGCGCGCTGATCAGCGCCTCCTCTACCTGGGTCGTCACCAAGGATGGGCGGGTGATGACCCGCGAAGCCAATTCCCGCAGCCTCGCCTCACGCGCCGACCCCTGACGAACCATCAAAAGATTGCCGTTGTTGTCGGTGGGCAAGTCGTCTTCCACAGGCGGCAGGCAGGTGAAGGAACGCCCGAGCTTACCAAGATGCCAGATCGCCATGCCCTCGGCTTGAAGCTTCCGTAGCACCGTCAGCAGCTTTTCCTTGCGCTCAGTGTTAAGGTTCTTGGGCGAGAATTCGAACTGGATCACCACATTCGGCGAAGCGGCGATGGCCTCGTGGCCGCCATTCAGCACATCGGCCTCGTGCCCCTCGACGTCAATCTTGATCAGGTCGATGGGGCGGCAGCCCTGTTTCCGCCACAAGCCGTCCAACCGCCGTACCTCGACCGAGGGAGTGGAGGCCACAGCGGACCGTGCCGCGTCAGACAGGCCACTGAACGCCGATTCCTGAGCTTCATAGAAGGTCGCGGTGCCATCGAAATCGGCAATGGCAAGGGGGAGCAATTGGGCCACGACGCCGTTGCGCTCGACATTTTCCCGCAGCAGGACCATGGCGTTGCGATTGGGCTCAGCAGCGAACACGGCACCTTCAGGGCCGATTTTCCGCCCGGTGGCGACGGTATAGAGCCCGAAATTGGCCCCAATGTCCCAGACCACCGAGGTCTCGTCGCACAAGCCTAGGAAGAGTTCAAGATCGTCCCGTTCCTGGTGGCCACCATAGACGCAGGCGCGCCCGAACCGATCCACCAGATCAGCGCGATAGGTCACATCGCCGATGGTGAACTCTCCGATCTGTTTCTGGCCGGGCGAATGAAGACGTGCACCCAGAAGGGTGAGCAACTCGCCCAAAGCGGGGCCAGCTTGCGGGTCGGCACGCACGGCCTCGAAAGCCAAATAGAGGTTCTTCAAATCTGATTGATCAGACATCAGGGAAAGTCCACGCATGATATAGAGAAGGATGCTGGAGACTGGTCTAAACGGAAGACAGGACGCTCGCAAGCTCTTTCCCTAAATGGTAAAATCGGGCTTATAAAGAGAGCTTTCTCCTTGGTTATGGCCGATGAGGCTACACAACTTTTAGGTGATGTGTATGATGATTGGCTTTTTTCTGCGTGTTCTACGCAAGCTTATCGACATCAGGGGCCGCATATCGGCCGGAGCTATTCGGAACGCGTTCCGTGCGGCCAGTGAGAAAGCCAGCCTTTTGCGGAAAATTAATGACGCGTATGAGCGCGAAAAGGAGCTTGGCGTTAAATTATTCAATTTGCAAGCGATGGTGGTCCGCTTGAGCCAAAGGCAAGGGGCGGCTCCGACGAGCGACGGGGAAGCCCTGGAGACCATTGAAACCCTGCATGCGATGAATCGGGAATTGCGAATTCGACTGAACGCGGCAACGTGTGAGCAATCCTGGCAGTTGCGCTATATCGAGGCGGTCATCGAATGCGCCGATCCGCGCGCGCTGTCCGGCATCCCGCCGGCAAGTTTGCCCGTCGCCAAGCGAACGCAATGTCTGCCCGCCCTGATCGATGCCTGGAAACCCTCGCCGCGCGCCAAACTGTCTTTCGTGCTGGCGACCTACAATCGCTTGCCAATACTGAAGCTGTCCATCGACAGCATTCGCCAGCAATCCCTGAGCTTTCCCTCGGAAATCATCGTGGTGGATGGTGGCAGCACCGATGGCACTATCGGTTGGCTGGCTGAACAATACGACATTGTGACCGTGGTGCAGCACAACCGCATTCCCAGCCAGGGCAATTGTCGCCTGAAGAGCTGGGGCTACTTCATCAATCTCGGCTTCCGCCTCGCCCAAGGCAAATGGGTCTGCATGATCAGCGACGACAGCCTCCTGCTCCCCGGTGCGGTGGAGCGCGGCGTGCGCCACGCAGAAGCGCTGGAGGCGGCGGGCAAGAATGTCGGCGGCGGTGCTTTTTATTTTCGCGACTGGCCAAAGGCGGGTCAATATTTCGTTCAACATACCCTGGGCGGCATGCTGATGGTCAATCACGGATTGTTTCTGAAGGAAGCCCTAATCGACGTAGCCTATGCCGAGGAGGATTTCTACAGCTTCTACAAGGCAGACAGCGATCTGGCGCTTAAGTTGTGGCATGCCGGATACGAGGTGGTCGATTGCCCCGAGTCGTTCGTCGAGCATCTGTTGTTGCCCGAAGAGGAATTACGGCTGGAGAACAATGAAACCCTGATCCGCGACAGGGAGCTTCTGGTCAGCCGGTGGAGCGGCCTCTATTTCGACACAGCCGCGCCGATGATGTATCGTCAGGCCTTCCAGCATTTCTCGGACTTCGTGGACGAGAGTAACACCGTCCGCGCGTTCGAACCCTTCGCCACCGCCCCGGTGTCCTGATTGTGGCGGGCGGGTGCGGCGATCGGCCGTCGCGCATCGGCTTGCGCGTCATCTCCAGTCCCGGTTGGCGGGGCGGTGTCAATTACATCATCAACTGGGCGCGCGCCTGCGCCAGCGTGCCGGTTGAAGAACGCCCCGAAATCTGGCTGTTGCCCTATGACGAACGCGGCCAGGCCATCGCCGCCGAACTGGCGCCCCTTGTCGCCGGCATCCGTCCCTTTGCCGAAGCCAGCCTGCTCGATCTCGACATGGTCTATCCGGCCACTCAAATTTTCGAAGCCCCCTTCGGGGTCCCCTGGGCCGGATGGGTTCCCGATTGGCAATGCAAGCATCTGCCCGAGTTGTTCGACCCGGTGGAACGGGCACGGCGCGATCTGCATTATGGTCTGCTGGCCCAGCACGCGCCGTTCCTGGTGTTAAGCAGCAGCATGGCGGTGGCGGACAGTCGGCGGCTTTATCCCAAGACGTTGGTGCCCCATGCCCAATTGTCCTTTCCCGCCTGGTTCGATACCGAAGAAGTCGCCGCCGCTTGTGCCGCTCTGCCCGAGGTGAAGGCCCGCTATGACTTGCCCGAACGCTTCTTCCTGGTGGCCAACCAGTGGTGGCGGCACAAAAACCATGAATTGGTGATCGCGGCATTAGCCAAACTGGACGGCGACTTCGCGGTGGTTTGTACCGGCGCCACCATCGACCATCGCTGGCCGGACTACCCTAAGGCATTGCTGGAATCCGATGCGGTCAAGGCGTTGGGGCGGCGCCTGCGCGTATTGGGCAGCGTGGATCGCAGCGACCAATTGGCAATGATGCTCGGTGCGGTCGCGATCATCCAGCCGAGCCGGTTTGAGGGCTGGAGCACCATCGTCGAAGAGGCGCGAACGCTGAACCGGCCGCTCTTGTTGTCGCGCATGCCGGTGCATGAAGAGCAGAACCCGCCCGGCTGTCGCTTTTTCGATTGCGACAATGCCAGCCAACTGGCGGAAGCCATGCGGGCGGCGCTTGACACCCCGATCCAGGCGCCCGTCTTGGATGTTTCGGCGGAACAGAGCGCTTATGTGCGGTCCTGCGTGGCGCAGCTCTGCACCGTCGCCCGCGCCGTGCGCCAAGCCTATGACCCGGCCCGTCACGACCCGGCGCTGCTGCTGGCCGACCTCACTGCCGGCCTCGACGAAAGAGGCCTCGACCCGGCTTTGGCCGCCAAAGTGCATTCGGGAGTGCGCAACATGCTGTCATGCGATGCGACAGCAGCCGAACGCTATCGCCGTTCTTTGGCCGCCCGGCCGCGTCAAAGGCCGACCCTGATCGGCCGGTTGAGGTCCCTGTTCAGAGGCTGATCGTCAGGCCCGGCCGATCATGAGACGTGATGGGTGCGCAGCGCTTGTGGAACGTCTTAACCGTTAAAGACGGGGGCGCTGTAGCTGTTCGATCCGAATACCGGGTGATCGGCGCGGATGAAGAACAGATGCATCTGCCACAGGACGCCGTCATTGGGGCGGAAAAGGGGCTCGCACATATCGACGCAGCGCAGGCCGTGACGTTCCATCCATTGGCACATCTCATGGAACATCAAGTTTTTGCCCTGCACGAAATTCAGACGGAAATTATAAACTTCCATCATCACCAGATGGGTCTGGGCCAGGGTCTTCTCGGCTCCGGCCAGGATGTCCAACTCAACCCCATGGGTGTCGAACTTCAGGAAGAACGGGCCGGTCCAGCCGCGCTCGGCGGCTAGGCTGTCGATGGAGCGCGCCGGGACGGCGACCGATTCCTGAGTGACCTGCGACACGACCCCGCCGGTGGGGGCGGAGTTGAGAAAATGGACCACCCCGTCTTCGGCGGCGGCGGCGCAAATCTCGTAGGAGATGCCGGGGCTTTGAGCCACCTTTTGCAGATTCGGGATATGAACGTCTTGCGCCTCGATCAACAGCATTTCCGCGTCGGGGCATAAATTCTTCTGAATAAACTCGGAATCGCCGCCCGACCCGGCACCGATGCTGAAGGCGTGGCGAATGCCAAGCCGGTTTTTTTTCAAACGCTGGACAGCGCCAGCCAGGGTCAGATTACGTTGCAGGTCCATTCCTCGGCTCCGGTCGAACACGCCGCCCGGCGGGTCGCGGCGGCGTATGGGGGGATCAGCCCGTAAAAAAGCAAGGCTCTCACAGCGCCGGGTTAAATTCGCCCTCGGCCTGGGCCAACTGGGCGAGATAGGCGCCGTAAGAGGATTTGGACTGAGCGCGTGCCAGCTCGCGCAATTGATCGAGGGCGATGTATCCCATGCGATAGGCGACCTCTTCCGGCGAGGCGATCTTCAGGCCCGTGCGCTCCTCGAACACGCGCACGAACTGGGTGGCTTCAAACAGGGATTCGGCGGTGCCGCTGTCCAGCCAGGCGCAGCCGCGCCCCATCAGTTCCACCCGCAATTGGCCGCGTTCGAGATAGACCCGGTTGACGTCGGTGATCTCCAACTCGCCCCGCGCCGAGGGCTTGAGGGCGGCGGCGATCTCCAGCACCTTTTGGTCATAGAAATAAAGGCCCGGCACCGCCCAGTGGGAGACCGGGTTCTGCGGCTTTTCCACCAGTTCCAGCGGCTGCCCGGCGCGGTCGAGGGTGACCACGCCGAAGCGCTCGGGATTGGCGACCCGATAGGCGAAGATGGTGGCCCCCTCGACGCGTTCCGCCGCCAGCCGCATCTGCTTGGGCAAGCCGCTGCCGTAGAGGATGTTGTCGCCCAGCATCAGGGCCACCCGATGGCCAGCGATGTCCTCCTCGGCGATGCGGAATGCCTGAGCGATGCCCTCGGGGCGGGCCTGGGGGCGATAGGTCAAGGTCAGACCCCACCGGCTCCCGTCGCCCAGAACTTGCCGGAACTGAGGTAGCGCGTCGGGGGTTGAGATCAGGGTGATGTCTCGCACGCCTGCCAGCATCAAAGCGGTCAGCGGATAATAGATCATCGGCTTGTCGTAAACGGCGAGCAGGTGTTTATTGACCGCCTGCGTCAGCGGATGTAGGCGGGTGCCGCTGCCGCCAGCCAGGAGAATGCCCTTGACCGAGGTGTTCATCATATCCCCCTGACCGCCCGAAATCTGCTGCCCCAAGCCTACCGACCCAGGCCCAAGCGCTGCCCCGAATGCATAATATCCGCCCACCAATTCCGGTTATCGAGGTACCAGCGGATAGTTTCACCTAACCCCGTTTCCAGGGTGCGGGTCGGCTTCCAGCCCAGATCGGAGCGTATCTTGCTGTCGTCTATGGCGTAGCGCCAATCATGGCCAGGCCGATCGGTTACGAAAGAGATCAGGCGACGGCGCGGCCCCGCGGGATCGGGGGCCAAGGCGTCAAGCAGGTCGCAGATGGTCTCGACCATGGCAAGATTGGTGCGCTCGGCACGGCCGCCGACGTTATAGGTCTCGCCGGGGCGGCCGCGGAACAACACGGCGAGCAAAGCCTCCACATGGTCCTCGACAAACAGCCAGTCGCGCACATTGCTGCCCATGCCGTAGACCGGCAGAGCCCGCCCTTCCAGCCCGGCCAGCACCATGGTGGGTATCAGCTTTTCGGGGAATTGATAGGGGCCGTAATTGTTGGAACAATTGGTCACCAAGACCGGCAAGCCGTAGGTGTGGTGCCAGGCCCGAACGAAATGATCAGAGCCGGCCTTGCTCGCCGAATAGGGCGAATTGGGCTTGTACGGCGTATCCTCGCGGAACAGGTCGGTTTCACCCAGACTGCCGAAGACTTCGTCGGTCGAGACGTGCAGGAAGCGGAAGGCCGCTTTGGCGTCGCCGTCGAGGCCGTTCCAATAGGAGCGGGCGCATTCCAGCAAGGTGACGGTGCCGACCACATTGGTCATGACGAAGACGAGCGGGCCGTCCACCGAACGGTCCACATGGGATTCGGCGGCCAAATGCAGCACCGCCTCAGGGGTGAAATCGGCGAAGGCCGCGCCCATGGCCGCCGCGTCGCAGATATCGGCCTGAAGAAAGCGATAATTCGGGCGGTCCGCCACAGACGTCAGCGACGACAGGCGACCGGCATAGGTTAGCTTGTCGATATTCAGCACCTCGTGACCGTCGCCCACGAGCCGCCGTACCACCGCCGAGCCGATGAAGCCGGCTCCCCCTGTGACGAGGATTCGCATCGTTCGCCTCGCCCTCAGCCCTGAAGATCTGGTCGGCGCGCCACCACCAGAAGCGACACGCCGAAGGGCGGCCGCAGAAGGGGGGCAAGCGCCACGTCCACGCCGAACACCAGCCCCAGCAGGCGGTTCAGCCACGGCGTGTTCAGAGTGAGCTCGCTACGCGGCGTCGCCTTGGATGCCACCAGCAGCTTACGCGCCGCCAGGATGGGCAGGAATAGCAGGAAATTGAAGTGAAAGCCGTGTTCGACCTCCAACCCGGCCTGTTGAAGCATGGCGCGGAATTCCGCCATCTGATAGCGCCGCTGATGCAGCGCCACCTCGTCGCCATGGCCCCACAGGGCGCGGAAGGCGGGTACGGTCAGCAGCACCTTTCCCCCAGGCTTGAGGACGCGGACGATCTCGGCTACCGCCCCGTCGTCGTCGTCGATATGTTCAAGCACGTCGGTGCACAACACCAGATCAAGGGTGCCATCGGAAAAAGGCATGTTCAAGGTATCGCCCTGAATCAGCCAGTCGTGCCCGTTCTGGCGGCAATAGGCCAGGGCGTCGGCGCTGAAATCGAGGCCGATCGGGTGGCTGAAGCCGCAATCGCGCAACAGGTTGAGATTTCCGCCAGAGCATGTGCCCGCGTCCAACACTAAAGCTGCATGTGGCAGCTTCATGTTCACAATGGTGTTCTTGATCAGACTGCGCCGGGCGACGTACCACCAGTGCCACTTCTGCGCCGCTGCCTCGGCATCATAGGCCGCAAGCTCCATCGCCTATTTCGCTCCCTGAATTGTATCGTCGGCTTGGCGGACGAAGGATTCGATCACCGCTTCCGGCCGCTTGCAGGTGACCGCCACCAACTGCCAGACGTATTCGCCGATCAGACCAAGGAATAGGGTGTTGATGCCGCCGAACAACAGCACCAGGAATACGATGGTCGTCCATCCCTGCACCGGATTGCCGAAGAATAGAGCATATCCCAACAGCAGCAGCGCATAAAGGATGCTAAGGACACAAATTGCCGAGCCGACATAGATGCCCACCTTGATCGGCCAACTGGTGAAGGAGAATAGCGTTCCCAGCAGCAGGTCCACCTTGCGGAACCATGTCCACTGGGACTTGCCCTTCTCGCGCTTGGCCCGGGTATAAGGCAGGCGCACCGTGCGATAGCCGAAATACGCGAAGGACACGAAGATGTTGATGTGTGCCTGGCTACAGGTCAGCACATCATCCACCAGTTTGCGGTCCACCAAGCAGAAATCGTAGCCGCCGGGAGGAATGCTGGGCGACACGACCTTGACCGTGGTGCGCCAGAACAGGTTGGACAGGAACACCGAATGCCGACTTTCGAACCGTTCGACCCGTTCGCCCATCACCAGCAGGGCGCCATTCTCCCATTCGCGGATCATGTCCACGAACATTTCGCAAGGATCCTGGAGATCGGCCGAGATGATGCCGACACAATCTCCGCGCGCCTTTTGCAGCCCGACATTGAGGGCGGCAATCTGCCCGAAATTGCGGGTCAGCTTGACGACGCTGATCAAGTCCGGGTAGCGCCGCTGGAAATCGCACAGGATCGCATAGGACGGGTCGCGCGACCCGTCCTCGACGAAGAGCAGTTCCAGTTGGTAATTGGGCAACCTATCCCGCAAGGCCACCAATTGAGGGATGGTGTCGGGCAGGTTCAGAGCGTTCTCATACACCGGCACGACGATGGAGAAGACCTTGTCGCTCATGGGACCAGTCCTTGCGTCACGAAGCGGAAGCGCGTTCCATGATCGCCATGTAGTTCTGCCCCTCGCCCGGCCACCGGATCACCGACCAGTCGGGGCATTTGCCGCAGAAGGGATGATTGGCGTAGTCGCTGGCCCGATGAGCTTGGCGCAGTGCCTCCAACTTTTGTCCCTGCCACACTTGCTGCACCGTCGAATTTTCGATGCTGCCGATATTGGCCTCGTGCAGCCAGTCGGCGGGGCAGAATGAGAACTGGCCATCCGGCTTGAGGACCAGCCGCTCCCATGGATACAGACAGGGACGGCGTTCCTTCGGCGCCTGGGCCCACATCTGAGCCGTCATATCGGGGACGCTGCCGGCGCAGGAATGTTGGATGCGGAGCACCACGTCGTCGGCGCCCTCGGCCTCCCAGAAGGCCTTGAACGGCTCGGCCTCGCGATCGTTGAGCGGCTGGCGCACGAAGCTGACCATGACGCGGACGTTATAGCCACCCTCGCGCTTCAGGCGGATCAGCTCGCGAATATTGGCCTGGGCGACCGCCAGATCGCCCTTGACCCGGATCTTGGCGTAAGTGTCGGGGTCGTGGGCGTCGAGGCTGATGTCGATCACCGTCACGCCGGCATCAAGCAGTGCCCGCGCGCGATTTTCTACCATCAGCAGACCGTTGGTGGTCACGTTCACCGGCAAGCCGGTGCGTTTGACGGCATAAGCGACCATCTCGGGCAGCTTGGGATGCAGCAGCGGCTCGCCATCGCCGGTATAACGCAGGAAACGGCAATGCCCTTTGCCGACCGTGGCGACCTCGTCAATCATGCGGTCGTGCCACTCTACGTTCAAATGGCGGCGGTTGGCACCCTTGATCTTGGTCACGGTTTCATAGGGACAGTGGGTGCACGCGAGATTGCAAAATTCGGTGACATCCACATTTATCTGGGACGGAAATTCCGAACTCAGATAGTCGCCAAAGGTTCCCGCGGCGACAGCATTCGCAGTCATCGAATCAAGACTCCCCTGCGTATTTCAAATATCGGCGTGAATTGTTGCCCACGTTCAAAAGCAAATCCAACACGGAAACCGTATGGGTGAATTCACCGTGGCGCTGTGGATAGCAGAGATAGCCGGAATAGTCCATCCATTCGACACGGATACCCGCCGACAAAAACCTCTCTTCATCCAGATAGGCGCGGGCCGCCGGGCCGCTTAGATAGGTGTCCGCCCCCGCAGCCACGCACAGTTCCACCAAGCGGTCGGTAGGGTCGGCGGCATCCATGACGGCCACAGGCAGCAGATCGGTGGACCAAAACAATTGGGTATTCAGTCCCAGAAATTCACAAATAGAAGTAATAAAAAGACGGTTTACTGCGCTCAGCTGATCCATGTCTCGGCACAGTTCGTAAAGCTCCCGCAGGCGAGGGGCAAAGTCATTAAACCCGGCCGCTTTTCCATAGGCCCGCTCAATGCTTGTCCAGTGCTTGTCCGGCCAAAAGCGGTTCGCGACCATGACCTCGGAAATACGCTGTTCGCCCTTGTGCTCCACGGGAATGGTAAGCCACAGCTCACCATTGGCGGTCTTGATCTTGTTACGGTTGCGCCAATCTCTCTTCGTGTATTGCACGTTATCGAACAGGATGAACTTGTCCGACCGCGCGATGATGTCGAAATATCCCTTCCACGGGATGTAATTCGACTGAAGAATGGCGACAATGCAAGATTTAGCGTGGCGGGAGGACATGAATTTCAGTCCGATGCGGCACGACCTTGCCGGTGATGCCGGGTGGGGTGAAAACGGCTGTGCCGCATTTACCATTTCCCAGAGCCTCCGCGCAAATGGACACTTCCGGAAACTGGTGTACTGGCGAAAATTATGATTCCGTCGATCAAGGCGATGGGCGTGACCGGCATCTCGAAAAGCCAGGTCTCGATCGGCGCCATCCTCCTCAAACGGAATGACGAATGGGCCGTCCAGAGAGTCCGCGACATGACCATGGAATTCGTCACCCCCTTCGGCGATGACCCCATCACCAGCTTGCTGCCCGTCGCGGCAGCCTGATCAAACCGATCAAATCTGCCGGAGATCAAACGGCGAAACCGCTGTTACATCACTCGGCGGGACATGATCGAACGGGGTGGACCATACATTTTCAGTGGGATCGTTGAAATCCGGCGACGCTTCCGCTACTTTGCGTGTCGGTGAAATCGTATCTTCCGAACCATGAAATCTTCTTTTCAGCTACCCGCCATCGCCTTCACCCCACCCACTCGCCCAAAGCGGCTGCCGCCGTGGCGACGCAACACGAAGGGGAGTTGACCGATGACTGTGGCCGAGGCCCAATTGGCCGTGGTGGTCGGAACTTATAATCGCCTCGACCAGCTTCGCGCACTGCTGGACAGCATCGAGCGACAGAGCCATACGCCCTACGAGGTTCACGTTTCCGACGCGGGTTCGACCGATGGCACGGTGGAATGGCTGCGTGAAATGGCTGACCGTGACGCACGCATCCGCCCCTACTTCGAACAGGAACGTCGCGGTCAGGCGGCGGCCCTGAATGCTGTCTTCGCAACCCTGAGCACGCCCTGGGTATGTTGGCTGAGCGATGACAATATCGTGGTCGAGGGGGGGCTGGACATCGCTGTTGCTGCGCTTGCCGCCGATGCCAGCCTCGGCATGGTCGGACTGAAAGTACGCGACCTCCGCGGTCCCTTCACCGCTGCCCCCTATATCGGTGGCATCACCGGCACCGGCATCCTCAACATTAACCAGGGCATGTTGCCGACCCGGCTGCTGCAAGATTTGGGCGGATTCAGCACGGAATTCCGCGACTATGGCATTGATGCCGATTTGACCACCCGGGTTCTGCTGGCCGGGCGCGGAGTCGCCATGACTCGGCAAGTCTGTATCCACCACAACCGAAATTGGCCGGAGCAAGGTAGCCCAGGCGGGGAGCGAATGGCTGCGCTCAATCATCGCTACAAAGCTCTGTATATGCGGACTTACGGCCCATTGCTGGGGCGTGACACAGTCTGGCTGCTGCGGCGAGCGGCGTGGAAGTGTCTGCGGATGGTTATGGCCGGTCGTCTGTCGCTGGACAACCCCCGCCCGGTTCTTGGCCGCCTAGTCCGTGATTGGCATAACATGATTACTGGTCGCTTCATCGACCTGCGAGCGGAGTTGGCCAACGGTGACCGCCCGCTGCATCTGGTGCAACGGTGTCCGACGCGCTGGTGCGGTGCTGCCAACACCCCTCCGCTGTCCCCCTAGGAGGCGAAACGCCTGCCGCGCGAGGGCGGCTGAGCGGACGCCAAGCCCCTGCTTTTGAATCCTTGATCCCGTGCGAATATAGCCTTAAAAGATGACGCTCACGAGACAGACGATGCAGAGACCTCTCGCGAGGTCAGTCTGGCCATGGCAAGATAATCCAGTCGTACGGTGGTCGCCTCGCCCATGATCGGTAACTCTTGTCTCAAGGCTTGGGGCGGGTTCCCACCGCCGATATCGAAAATTTGCAGGCCTAGTCGCCGTCAGGCCGACGGATGCGAAGGAGTTTTCCTGCCATGGCTGATTTTCCGATCTTCCCCGTCATTCTCTCGGGCGGAGTAGGCAGTCGCTTATGGCCCATTTCCCGCGTCTCTCGCCCCAAGCAATTGCTGCCGCTGTGCTCGGACCATTCGATGCTAGTCGAGACGGCACTGCGGCTGTCGGGCATGCCGCCGATCGTGGTGTGCAGCCATGCCCACCGCTTCATGCTCGGCGAGCAGATGCGTGCCGCCGACATCCACCCACAGGCTATCTTGCTTGAACCTATGGGGCGCAACACCGCCGCCGCCGTGGCAGTGGCCGCCCATTGTGCGTTGGAGGCCGACCCTCAGGCCCTCCTGCTGGTCATGCCTTCGGACCATGTGATTATGGACACGGCGTCCTTCCGCGATGCGGTGGCCACGGCCGCCCCGGCCGCTGCGCAAGGGCGCATGGTCACCTTTGGCATCACGCCGACCCGCCCGGAAACCGGCTACGGTTATATTAAACATGCGGCGCCCCTGCCTGGACTGGACGGAGTGCTGGCGGTTGATAGCTTCGTGGAAAAGCCCGATGCCGAGACGGCGGCCCGCTATCTTGCCGATGGTGGATATGTGTGGAACGCTGGTATTTTCCTGTTTTCGGCGCGCGGGGTGCTCGACGAACTGGCGCGCCACGCGCCTTCCGTATTTGAGGCCACCAACCGCGCCTGGGATGCGGCGGAACGCGATTTCGACTTTCTGCATTTGGCAGCTGACGCCTTTGCCGCCTGTCCGTCGGTGTCGGTGGACGTCGCTTTGATGGAAAAGACGGACAAAGCCGCCGTGGTGCCGGTCGATATGGGGTGGAGCGACGTGGGCGCGTGGGATACTTTGTGGGAGATCGGGGCCAAGGACGAGGGCGGCAATGTCCTGGTCGGCGACGTGGTGTCCGAGGATCTGCGCAATAGCTATGTCCGTTCCGAAGGAGGACGTCTGATCGCCGTGATCGGTCTAGCGGATGTCGTGGTGGTCGGCACCGACGATGCTGTGCTGGTCACCGATCGCGCCCACGCCCAGGACGTCAAAAAGCTGGTCGATCGAATGCACAGCGAAGGCCGCAAGGAACCCACCGATCATTCCACTGTTTATCGGCCCTGGGGCAGCTATCGCACCGTCGATATGGGCGATCGCTTCCTGGTCAAGCAGATCGTGGTCGCGCCTAAGGCCGCCCTGTCGCTCCAATACCACCATCATCGCGCCGAACACTGGATCGTCGTGGAAGGCACGGCGCGTGTTATCTGTGGTGACGAATCGTTCCTGCTGCGGGAGAATGAAAGCACCTACATCCCCATTGGCCGCTGCCATCGACTAGAAAATCCCGGCTTGGTGCCGCTTCGGCTGATCGAGGTTCAGTCGGGTGGCTATCTTGGCGAGGACGATATCGTAAGGGTCGAGGACCGTTACGGTCGGGCCGCGGCGAACGATCATAAGGACAAGGCGACCGAGGTCGTTTGACCCGGCGCCCGGACATCCTGCCCATGGCCTCCTCATCATCTTCACAGGTTCTGATTACCGGCGCGGCGGGATTCCTCGGTCGGCATGTGGCGGCTTACTTCGCCCGCGCCGGCTGGCAGGTACTGGGCATCGGCAACGGCCGACTGAGCCCCGACGAGCAGGCCGAGATCGGCCTGGCGCGTTGGCTGCAAAGCCCGATCGAGGCGGCGGCCCTCGGGACCTTGTTCGCCGAGGGCGGTGTTCCTGACGTGGTTGTCCATGCGGCGGGGGGAGCCAGCGTGCGAGCCGCGTTCGAAGACCCGGAGGCCGATCGCCGCCGTACCGTTGGCGGGACCCAGTCTCTGCTGGAAGCGCTACGTCGTTGGGCGCCCGCCGCCCGCCTGGTGCTGCCGTCGAGTGCCGCCGTTTATGGCAACGATCATCCTAATCCGATTCCAGAGGATGCCCAGCCCGCCCCCATCTCGGCCTATGGCCGTCACAAGCTCGAAGCCGAGGAATTGTGTCTGGCGGCGGCCCGCGATCACGGCCAGCCCCTGGCCATCGTGCGCTTTTTCTCGCTGTACGGCGCCGGCCTGCGCAAACAGATATTCTGGGACCTGTGGAACAAGATGGCTGGCGGCGGGCGTATCGTGCTTGGCGGTACCGGCGACGAAACGCGTGATTTCCTGCATGTGTGGGATGCTGCACAATTGCTGTTCCACCTAGCCGATCACGCCAAGGCCCATCGGCCGACCATCGTTAATGGCGGCACCGGGCATGCAACCACCATCCGCGACGCCGCCCGCCAGTTGGAGCGCGCCTGCGCCTGCGACACCGAAATCGTCTTCGACGGTCATTCGCGCCCCGGCGATCCTGTAGATCTGGTGGCCGCCATTGACCGGCTGGCCGCTACCGGCTATCGACATCGCATCCACTTTGCGGACGGCTTGGCCGATTACGCTGTCTGGGCGGCTCGGGAGGGTCAAGCAGCCTCCGCCGCCCCCGGATCACTACCCGCTTGATGGATATCCCGTGATGCCAAACCCTGTTCTCTCTATCGTTGTCGGCACCTATAACCGCCGCGATCAGATCCAGGAATGCGTGGAAAGCATCGCCCGCGAAACCACGGTGCCCCATATCGTCTATGTCACCGACGCTGGGTCGACCGATGGTACCGTTGAATATCTGAATTCGGTGGCGAGCGACACTGTCCGCCCCATCCTGGTGGGCGAGAAACTGGGCCAGGCGCGCGCCTATAACGACGTCTTCGATCAGGTCCAGACTCCCTATGTGTGCTGGATCAGCGATGACAACGTGATCGTGGATAATGGGTTGGACCGCGCGGTGGCGGTGCTGCAAGGCAATGCCCGCATCGGCATGATCGCCTTGAAGGTCCGCGACAAAATCGGCCCCTTCACTAAGGCGCCCTATATTGGCGGCTTGTCCAGCCTTGGCGTCCTTAACGTCAACCAAGGCATGCTGCCAACCAAGGTGATGAAAGAGGTCGGCGGCTTCAGCGAGTTGTTCCGCGATTACGGCATTGACCCCGACATCACCGCGAAGGTGCTGTTCAGCGGTTATGACGTGGTCTATTCGCGGCGGGTGGCGATCCACCATTACCGCAATTGGAGTGTCGATCCAAGTGCTCCAGAATACCACGCGCTGAAAGCCAAGCACGAACGGTCTATCAAGCTTTATGAGGCCAAATACGGCAATTATCTGCCACAATCCGTAGCCTTCGATTTTAAGAAGAGGCTCTATCGTGGCTTGACGAAAGCCCTGGGGCAGCGCTGGGGCCTCAACTCGGCGGAACCGGTCGCGGGCTTGTTGCCAAGGGATTGGCACAACATTTTCAACTGCCGTTTTATAAGCCTAGTGGACCCGCTGTTGTGCGCAGGCAAAAGCTACCACCTTCGTCAAAGGTGGCCATCAAAAAAATCTATTCCTGGCGGCCCACCGGAACCGGCCTTGCCTGGGGATTGCTGAACCGATTTGCTATAAAAACCGGGCGGAATGGGCTATACCCATCCGCAAATGTCTACTTTCGGGTGAGTTCGGCTGGAAATAGGTCCGCCTGAATTCTTCGATGTGGGGAATGAAGATGAATAAAGTTGCGTTGATCACAGGCGTGACGGGGCAGGATGGCGCTTACCTTGCCGAACTACTGCTGCAGAAGGGCTACATCGTCCATGGTGTTAAGCGTCGTTCCTCGTCGTTCAACACGGGCCGGGTTGATCATCTTTATCAGGACCCGCACGCATCCGACGTCCGCTTCCTCATGCATTACGGCGATTTGGCCGACAGCACCAACCTGATCCGTCTGGTACAGGAAGTGCAGCCGGACGAAATCTACAACCTCGCCGCCCAAAGCCACGTCCAGGTTAGCTTCGAGACGCCCGAATACACCGCCAATGCGGATGGCGTGGGCACGCTGCGTTTGTTGGAAGCCATTCGCATCCTCAAGCTTGAGGGAAAGACCCGCTTCTATCAGGCTTCGACCTCTGAACTGTACGGCAAGGTGCAGGAAATCCCGCAGCGCGAGTCCACGCCCTTTTATCCCCGCAGCCCTTATGCGGCGGCCAAGCTTTACGCCTACTGGATCACGGTGAACTACCGCGAGGCCTATGGCATCCACGCCTCCAACGGCATCTTGTTCAATCACGAAAGCCCGCTGCGCGGCGAAACCTTCGTGACCCGCAAGATCACACGCGCCGTCGCCGCCATTCATCTCGGGCTACAGAACAAGCTCTATTTAGGCAATTTGGACAGCAAGCGTGACTGGGGTCATGCCCGCGATTACGTCGAGGGTATGTGGCGGATGTTGCAGCAGCCGATTGGCGATGACTACGTGCTGGCCACCGGTAAAGTGCGGTCGGTGCGCGAATTCGTCGAGATGTCCTTCCGCGAGGTGGACTGCGCTATCGAATGGACTGGCACGGGTGTCGAGGAGCGCGGCCTAGACGCGAAGACTGGCGAGGTCATCGTACAGATCGATCCCCGCTATTTCCGTCCCACGGAGGTAGAATACCTGCAGGGCGACGCCACCAAGGCCCGCGACAAGCTAGGCTGGCAGGCAACCATCACAGTCGAAGAGTTGGCGGCGGAGATGGTGGCCGAGGACCTGAAGGTGCTGCGTCGGACCGGTGATTGCCATGCCAGCCATGTCTGATAAAGCCTTCGATCTTTCCGGCAAACGGATCTGGGTCGCCGGTCACCGCGGCATGGTCGGCGGTGCCGTCGTCCGGCATTTGGAAAAGATGGGCGGTTGCACGGTGTTGACCGCCGGGCGCGATGTGGTGGACTTGACCCGTCAGGCTGCGGTCGAGGACTGGATGGAGCGCCACCGGCCCGACGCGGTGGTGGTGGCGGCGGCGCGGGTTGGCGGCATCAAAGCCAACGACACGCGACCGGCGGAATTCATTTATGAAAACCTCGCCATCGAAACCAACATCATTCACGCAGCCCACCGCACCGGGGTGGCGAAATTGCTGTTCTTGGGCTCGTCGTGCATTTATCCAGGCGACATCGCCCAGCCCATGCGCGAAGATGCCCTGTTGACCGCGCCGCTTGAACCGACCAATCAATGGTACGCCATCGCCAAGATCGCCGGCATCAAGATGTGTCAGGCCTATCGCCGTCAATATGGCTGCGACTACATCTCGGCCATGCCCACCAATCTTTACGGCCCGGGCGACAATTTCGACCTCGAGGCCAGCCATGTCCTGCCCGCTTTGCTCCGCAAGATCCACACCGCCAAGACCGAAGGCCGGCAGGAAGTGGTGATCTGGGGCAGCGGCAAGCCCATGCGCGAATTCATGTATGTGGAGGATTTGGCCGACGCCTTGGTCTATCTGCTGCAACATTATTCTGGCGAGGACCATGTGAATGTCGGCGTTGGGTCGGACGTCAGCATCCGCGAACTGGCCGACATCATCGCCGAGGTGGTTGGCTATCAGGGCCGCTTTGTCTACGATTCCACCATGCCCGACGGCACGCCGCGCAAGCTGATGGACAGCACCCGTCTGTCCGAATTGGGGTGGCGTTCCCGGACGCCGCTGCGCGAGGGGGTGGGCAAGACCTACGAATGGTTCCTTGCCAATGGCGCCAATCTGCGCCTTGAGGTGGCCCATGGCTAAGGATCTGTCCTGGTTGGCGGCGTGCCATCGGCCGGAAGTGCTGATCGACATCGGGGCCAATGACGGTGCCTATGGAGCCTATCTGCGCAAGTTGTTCGGGGCATCGACGGCCCATGCCTTCGAGCCGTTGCCGCAACATGCTGAAACCCTGACCACCCAGGGGTCGAGATGACCGGCTTTTTGAGTCAAGTGACCCAAGGCAATATCGGGCGACCGCTTTTTGCCTATTGCCTATACGAGAAGCTGATGCACGATAAGGTCGTGTAATGAAGGAAATCATTATCCAACCGCCGAACGCTTTTGCCAAAATTGATTTGGTGGAGCTGTGGGCGTACCGTTCTCTCTTGAAATCCATGGTCCGGCGTCGCCTGAAGGCGGAATTTGACCAGCAATACCTGGCTTATGTGTGGGCGGTTTTCCGGCCGCTCCTGATGGTGCTGTTGTTTTCGCTTTTCCGAAATCTGTCAGAAGCCCGCATGGGGGTAGACATTCCCTATCCGCTCTATGTCTATGGCGGATTGATCCTGTGGTTTTTCTTTACCGAGGCCGTCCAGCAGACGGCGACATCTGTCAAGCACAATGCTGGGTTGATCCAAAAGGTCTACTTTCCCCGCATCATCAGTCCTCTCTCCGCCATTATTGCCAATTCAGCCTCTTTTGCCATCACTGTGGTGCCGCTTGTATTGATGATGGTCTGGTACGGCAGCTATCCGGATTGGCGGATCATCCTTCTGCCTGCCGTATTGTTGCAAATTGCCGTGCTGATTTTTGGGCTGGGCTGCATTTTTGCCGCCCTGGGATTGTCGGGCAATGACTGGGACCGGTTCCTGGGCTTTAGCTTGTATGTGGGGCTTTACGTCTCGCCGGTGATCTATTCTCCGAGCATGTTGCCGACCAATGCGTTGCCATATTATTCTGTCAACCCCTTGGTTGGCACATTGATGGCTTTTCGGGCCTCGCTCTTCCACGGCTCGCCCTGGCCGCAATGGGAATGGGCCTATTCCTGTGCCTTTTCGTTGATCGTGGCCGTTGTTGGCTTGGTTATGTTCCAGCGGGCGGAAAAACACATTGTCGATCGACTCTGAATTCTCCGATGCAATTGTCGTTCGCGGCCTTAGCAAGGTTTATCCTTTAGGGCCGCAAGGTGCCCAAGATGGCTTTTGGAGCCGCGCGGCGCGCAATATGCTGGATCAGGTCCGGGGGCGCGCCAAGAAAGAGGACGCCAAGACGCACTGGGCGCTCCGAGACGTCAATTTCACG
Source organism: Magnetospirillum fulvum (assembly GCF_900108475.1). Lineage (GTDB taxonomy): Bacteria > Pseudomonadota > Alphaproteobacteria > Rhodospirillales > Magnetospirillaceae > Phaeospirillum > Phaeospirillum fulvum_A. The sequence goes on from NZ_FNWO01000003.1 coordinate 94,950, forward strand.
GTCAAGCATGGCGAGCGGATCGGCATTATTGGCAGCAATGGCGCTGGCAAATCCACGCTCCTTAAAATCCTGTCCCGCGTCGTTTACCCCACTGCTGGCGAGGTGCGTCTTCGTGGGCGCTTGACGTCCCTGCTAGAGGTCGGAACGGGGTTTAATGACAATTTGAGTGGCCGCGAGAATATCTTTCTCAACGCCTCGCTCTATGGCCTGACCCGGTCGGAAATCGAAGACCGTTTCGATGACATCGTCAATTTTTCCGAGATTGCGCGCTTCATCGAAACCCCGGTGAAGAATTATTCCAGCGGCATGAAAATGCGCTTGGCCTTCGCTGTCGCTGCCCATCTCGACCCGGACATCCTGCTGCTGGACGAGGTCCTTGCCGTGGGCGACATGTCATTCCAGCGCAAGTGTCTTGAGCGGGTCGATGACCTGACCTCGGGCGGTCGCACCCTGTTCTTCGTGTCGCATAGCATGGACGCCATCATGCGCTACTGCGACCGCTGCATCTGGCTCGATCAGGGTCAGGTGCGGGCCGATGGCGACACCCAGTCGGTGGTGTCGGATTATGTTGAGGCCGTGCTGGATGTGAAGTCGCGCTATACGGTGCCAGCGCGGGAGATGGTTGAGAAAGCGGGCACAGCAGCCGAATCGGACGGCCTGGACAATGATCGCCCGACCGCTTTCCTGCTGAATGCGGAAATCATCTCGACGAACGGCGAACCGACTAACCTGTTCCCCACCTCCGAACGGGTTGGGGTGCGGTTCCAATATTCCGTCATTGAACCCGGTATCTATACCCCGGCCATCGCCCTTTATTGCCCCCAGGGGACGCTGATGTTCTGGTCGGTATCGTCAATCAACGAACTGGAACATTACCGGCTCGAGCCGGGCAAGCATATGGCGACGTCCTGGATTCCCGCGGATTTGCTCAATGTGGGAACCTATACGGTTACCCTTAGCGTAGTGAGTCCGGATCTGTCGCCCATGAAGCGCCATTTCGTCCAGGAGCAGGTGCTTTCTTTTCACTGTGTCGATCCCAGCAACGGCGAAACCGCTCAGGGCATTCTGCCCCGCAAATTCCCCGGCCCTCTGCGGCCGCTGTTGGAATGGCAGTTGGAGCAGCCCGTGGACAAGCCCGTCCCGTCCAAGCTCCGCTTCATTTCCGAGAAAACCGTTCAGATCTCGGTCGATACCTCGGGCTTCTGCAACGCTCGGTGTGCCTGTTGTCCCTGGCCGGGAATGGAAAAGGGTCAGACCGTCATGGGGATTGACCAATTCAAGCTGCTACTGGACCGTTTCCGTGGCTTCAAATTCACTGAATTTGCCCTCAACAGCATCAACGAACCTTTCACCGATCGGGGCATTCTCGAAAAGATGGAAGTTCTGATCGACAGCGGAGCCCAGATCGACAGCCTTTTCTTCAGCAGTAATTGGCTTTTGCCGGGCCAGCAGCAAATCGACCGCTTTCTCGATCTCGTCGAAAAGGCGGCAGCCTGCGGCACGGTGAAGTCGCTAAACCTCAATGCCACGATTTCCGGCATCAGTGACGAAACCTACCACCAGCTCCAGTCCGGCCGTGATGTGGTTGGTGGGGTTCGGCCTTATAAGCCGCTGGATTTCACCAAGGCCATCGCCAATGTTGTTGCCGTGGCCAAAGGCATGTCCGAGCGGCTGCCGCGCGGGCCTGTCGTATTTAACGTGAAGGCCTATGGGTTCTTGTTCTCGCTGGAGGAGTATGATGCCTTCTGGCGCTCCAAGTTCGACGAGGCGGGCATCGACCCGGTTTTCAGCCAGTCGCGGATCAAGGTGCGGCTGAACCACGGCTTTACCAGCTTTGCGCGGTCGGATAGCCTTGCCAGCGCCGAACCGCGCCGTTGCTCCATGAGTTGGCTTGATCTCAAATTGGTGATTGGTCCGGGCTTGGATGTCGGTCTGTGTTGCCACGAGGGAGCCCATTACGTGCATGTCGGGAATCTGGGAGAATCTACTCTCGATGACCTGGTTTCGAGTAAGGCCTATGAGGCTCAGCTCGATATTCTCAATGGCCGGAGCGAGCCGCCTTTGAACCATCCCTGTTGCACCTGCGAGTTTTACATACCAGTAGGCGGATCGGCATGAACCAGGAACTTCTTTTCGACCAGTCATATTACCTCGAGATCAACGAGGCCCGGTGGCAAACTGCCCAAAATATTCTCGGCGGTCTTTCTGGAATAGCCACGTGCCTCGATGTCGGCTGCGGTCCTGGCTGGTTCACCGACAAACTGGCCCAACGCGGGCTGAAGGTGGTCGGCGTTGAGGGGCGTGCTGAATTGGTCGAAGTGGCCGCCCAGCGGGTTCCGGCGGCCATGTTCGCCAATGTTGATGTGACTGACACCAAAGCAATGGGTTCCCTGCCGAAGGCCGACCTCGTGTTTTGCTTCGGGTTGCTTTATCACCTGGAAAACCCGTTTGCGGCCGTTCGCAGCCTTCATGCGCTGACCGGCAAGCATCTGCTGATCGAAACGCAGCTGATCCCCGAGGAAACTCCGTCGTTCCGTTTGGTGGCTGAGGGACAGAACGAGACGCAGGGTCTGCGATTCTTCGCGGTGATTCCGTCGCGTTCCGCTTTGGTGAAAATGCTGTATGCCGTCGGCTTTGCTTGTGTGGAACGATATACCGGCCATATTGAGTATCCCGATTTCATTGATACCCCTGAACGCATCCATCGACGGGAAGTCTTCTTGGCCGGACAACGGGCGATGTCGCTTCCCGATTTCGTGGTCGAAGCCGAACCGTCGGCGCCGAAGGTGGACTATTCCCGCTAGCGCGAATGGGTGGACCTTGACCTCACCCCAAAAGTTAGCGAGCCTTCCAAGCTGAACCGCTAAAGAGCGAGCCTCTTTAAGAAGAGAGAATGACGTATGTTTGGACGCCAGAAGTCTTCCGCTGCCGTTGACGCGCAGAAAGTCCGCAAGGCCGCCTATGTCGAACCGGCGCCGCGCAATCCGGCGCTGTGCCACAGCGCGCCCGAGGGCAAGACGGAATGGTATCCGCCGGTGATGATTGGCGCCGAGGCGATCGGCCGCCAATTGACCCAATCGACGAAGTACGTTCGGGAAGCCCTGGCCCTGATCGAACGCCTGGAGCCCGACGCCTATTCCGACTACATGAAGACCTTCTACAAGGACGGATTGGAGCGGTTCGGCGATGACTGGGGCTTCGCTGACATTGTCACCGTCTTGCTGGGCTTGGCCGATCTGCTGAAGCCGCGCCGTTATTTGGAAATCGGCGTGCGTCGGGGCCGCAGCATCTGCGCCGTGGCCAGCCGCTCGACGGCGGTCGATCTGGCCATGTTCGACATGTGGGTGACCAATTACGCAGGCATGGAAAATCCCGGTCAGCAATTGGTTGAGCGCGAATTGGACAAGGTGGGCCACACCGGCAACCGCGCCTTCACCGACGGCAACTCGCACGATACCGTCCCCGAGTTCTTCCGGGCCAATCCTGATTTGATGTTCGACATGATCACGGTGGACGGCGATCACAGCGAAAAGGGCGCCATCGATGATTTGTGCGACGTGCTGCCCCATCTGTCGGTGGGCGGCGCTATCGTGTTCGACGATGTTTGCCATCCCAAGCATATGAGCCTGCGCGATGTCTGGCAGCGCGTCATTTGCGACGACAAGCGCTTTTCCGCCTGGACCTACGACGACGTAGGTTATGGCGTGGGGTTTGCCATTCGCAAGTGGTGAGGCTAGGCGGTACCGAGGCCGCGTAGCATTTCAGGTGGCGGGACATTTCCTTGGAAGTGTCCCGCCACGCCTGTTTCGGGGAGGGGGCTGCGCAGCAGTCGGTCAGGCGGCGGCGCCGACCACTTCCAGAACGGCGGCAATCACCTGATCGGCCTGCTCCAGCAGGGCCGGCGACATGGGCAGGCGCAGCAGGCGGGACGACAGGTCATCGGTGTGGCGCAGGGCGCCATCGGCGCGGCCGAAGCGTTGTCCGGCGGGCGACGAGTGCAGGGGCACGTAATGGAAGGCGGCCTGCACGTTGCGCTCTTGAAGTCGGCGCAACGCGGCATCGCGCATTTCGTTGGTGGGCAGCAGGAGATAATAGATATGGGCGTTGTGGCGGCATTCCTCGGGCACGATGGGGCGCCGCACCAGGCCTCTGGCTTCAAGTTCGGCGAATGCCTGGTGATAGCGGCCCCACAGCTCATGCCGCATCTGGGTGATTTCCTGCGACGCCTCCAATTGGGCCATCAGCACGGCGGCGCTGAATTCGCTGGGCAGGAAAGACGAGCCGACGTCGGTCCAGGTGTATTTGTCCACTTGGCCCAGCAGGAACTTGCGGCGGTTGGTGCCCTTTTCCCACAAGATTTCCGCCCGCTCGGCGAAACGCGAGGCGTTAATCGCCAGGGCGCCGCCCTCGCCGCTGACGACGTTCTTGGTTTCGTGAAAACTGAAAACGCCAAGATGGCCGATGCTGCCCAACGGCCGTTCCGCATGGGTGGCGCACAGGCCCTGGGCGGCGTCCTCGATGACCAGCAAATCGTGGCGGCGGGCGATGTCCATGATCGCATCCATGGCGCAGCCCACACCGGCGTAATGGACCGGCACGATGACCTTGGTGCGCGGGGTGATGGCCCGTTCAATGAGAGATTCGTCGATATTTAGGGTGTCGGGGCGGATATCGACGAAAACCGGCACCGCGCCACGAAGCACGAAGGCGTTGGCGGTGGAAACGAAGGTGAACGAGGGCATGATCACCTCGTCGCCCGCTGCCACGTCGGTCAGCAGTGCCGTCATTTCCAGGGCAGCCGTACAGGACGGGGTCAGCAGCACCTTCTCGCACCCTAAGGCGGCGGTTAGCCAGTCCTGGCAGCGGCGAGTGAACGGGCCGTCTCCGCACAGCCGACGGGATGCGAGAACCTCTTGCAGGTACGCTTCTTCGTGGCTGGTCAGAAAAGGCCTGTTGAACGGGACTTGTGTGCCACTGGGATGATTCATGGAAGGGTTAGCCTTCGGTGTCGCACTCAGCACGGGGGGCGAGTGCGGTTGTCGTAAAGCGTGAGTGGATATGACCACCAATTATAAGAAAACGCTTCCTTGCCCTTCAGCGCGGCGGTAAGCCGATCGAAGATCGGCCCACCATGGCGGCGAATGAAGAGCGGATTATCGGAGTGAGTGTAAAATGTCCGGTCGGCGGCCAGCAAGACAAAATCGGCCTTGCACAAAGTGTCGCGCACCATGATGTCCTGGATCTCTGTCACTGCCATATTGGGTAGAACCCCGATATTGACGTCGAGTCCGGCCCCATCCGGTGCGGTGAAATAGAGCGTGCGCGGCTCCTGAAGGCCACGCTGGACGGAATAATAGATTAGGGTATCGACCGTGATTCCATCCTGCCAGTAAAACACCACGACAGCGCCCGGCTTTTCCTGCAGCAGCGCCATGATCTTCGGCAGGGCCGCCATGGTGGAGGCGGATTCGTCATAGCCTTTCAGGTCCAGCCGATGAGGCGCCCAGGCCAGCAGCAACACCGCAAAAGCCAGGGTCGCCGGTCCGGCCAGCCGTCCCGTCCTCGGGCTTGCCCGCAGGCAGCCCAGTGCCACCACCCCCAGGGCGAAGAAGAGGAGAAGGGTGGGGAAAAACATCGGCTTCACCGACTCGAAGCCAATATTGCCCAGGCCGACCACCACGATGAGATTGGCCATAGTGACGAAGACGGCCCACAGGCCGAGCGTCACCGCCGCCACGGCCAGTCGGCGGCGGCCGGGCATCGACTCAAAGCGAAGACAGCGACTCGCGAAGGCAAGGCCGCCCAGCACAAGCAGGCAGCCGAACACCGCCGCCGTTTCGACGAGCGCCTGGTTGCCCGCCAGACCCTGTCCGGCCTGCCAGCGGCCAATCAGCAATTTGAAGGGCGCAGCCCAATGGGCGGCCGCAGATACCTGCAAGCCGCTGTTCCATCCATAGAAGATGTAGGCATTGCCAAAGCGCGCCAAGGTACCCGGCAACTGGAAGATGGCATACAGGGCGGCGAAGGGCAGGCTGGTCAGGACGGGGATCATTATCGCCCGCCATTCGCTCCGATGGCGGACCAGCAGGGTGACGGCAAGCACCACATAGGCCGGGCCGATAATCATCACCACATAGCCGGGCGCCGAATCGCGGGAGATGATAGTCAGGCCAACGGCAACGCCCAGCAGCACGCCGCTGGTCGTGGTCCGCAGGGCGGCGTGGCGCAGCAGCAGGAAGGCGGCGCTGGCCAAGAACGCGATATAGGCGGGGTCACGCTGCCAATCCTGCCAGCCCGATTGCCACCAATACAGGCCGTCAGGCAGCAGGGGCAGCAGCCCTGCCGCCAACGCGCTCCATTTCCCGCCACCCAAAAGCCGTGTCGTGCTCGCCAGGGTAAAGCTGAGCATGGCCAGGGCGAGGGTGTTGTAGAGTTGCAGCGATTGCGGCGTGGAGTCTAGCAGCGGCGCAAACAAGGCCGCGAACATCGCCTGGGTCAGCGACAGATGGAACTTGCTGGCCAGTTCGAAGGCGGCGCCCCATCCGTCTTGATGATAGGCGCGCAGCACCCGAAAAGCCTGGGTATAGGAGCCGATGGAGTCGTAATGGGGCAGATGGGCCGCGTAGAATTCCGCGATCTTCCAGTAAAGCAGCGCATGGAAGAGACATAGGACCAGCGCAAGGCACACATGCCCGAGATCGAGCCGCAGGGGCGACAGGGAAGAAAGGTTACGCATCGGAACCCCAGTGGCTTTAAGCAATGACCAATGCGGGATCGGCCACCGAAGGGGAGTGTGATGCCTGATCCCGCTGCGCTTGGCAAGAAAAGCCTTGTGATTTCCTCTCGCGCCATGATTGAGCGGAGGCTCTGGGAAATGGTAAATGCGGCATAGCCCGTTTTCACCCCACCCGGCATCACCGGCAAGGTCGTGCCGTATCGGATGAAAGGCACTCCCTCCCGTCACGCTAAGTCCTGCATTGTCGCCATTCTTCAGTCGAATGACATCCCGTGGAAGGGATATTTCGACATCATCGCTCGGTTGGACACGTTCATCCTGTTCGATAACGTGCAATACACGAGGAACGATTGGCGCAACAGCAACACGATCGAGACCGCCAATGGCGAGCATTGGCTTAACATTCCAGTAGAGCACAGGGGGTGGCAGCGCATTTCTGTGTTTGTGGTCGCGAACCGTTCGTTTCCCGAAAAGCACTGTATGAGTATTGATCGGGTCTATAGAGAAGATGCTGGATATAATTATTTTGCCAATCGCTTGTGTGGGATTTGCGGTCACCGTCGTGGTTTAGATCGATTGAGTGATAAAAAATATATTTTATCTCTAAAATTTGAGATTTAAATGAGCTGAACACCCAGTTAATGTGGGCTGCCGATCTGTTGCCTGTGGCAGCTATGGATGTCGCCGATCCTACAGACCGCTTGATTGAACTGTGCGTGGCTGCGGGGGCGGACACCTATCGAAGCGGCCCAACGGCTCGCGCCTATCTGGATGAGGAGAGGTTTTTCTCATCAGGAATCCGTGTCGTGTGGATGGACTATTCCGGCTTTCAGTTTACATCAGTGGGAAGGGGTGCCGAGCATGGGGGTATTGCGGTTACGGGGGCTGCTGGGGCTGTGTCTGGGAAGTGCGGCGATGGCATCGCTGTCCGGGTGCGTCCTTCCGGACTATGGTCCGGGCGGGTACGATTATGCCCCGCCGCGCCCCATCAATTCGTATGAGGACCGCGAGCGCCATCGTCAGGAGGAGATGCGGCGCGCGGAAATGGAGGCTCGTCACCGTCAGGCGGAAATGGAGGCCCGTCACCGTCAGGCGGAAATGGAACGGGCGGAGATGGATGGGCGTCGTCGTCAAGCCGAACTCGACCAGCAACGTCGCCAGTTCGAAGAGAACCGCCAGCGGGTCAATCCGTACCAGCGGGGTATTGAGCCATCGCGGCGCGATGTCGAACGCGACGGCCAGATGGCCCGACAGCGGGCGGCCGAGGCCGAGGCCCGGCGCCAAAGACTGGACCAGCGTCCGCAGCCGTCCGGCGCGCATGCCAGACCGCCCGAGACCAGACGTCCTCAGGCCGAAGCTCCTCGTCCGCAACGGCCCGAGACCCGCCCGGCGCAGACCGAGCGGCCGCAACGCAAACCCGACGATCGGTCCCGTCCGGCCGACGCGGATCGGACCCGGACCGAACCGACGGCTCCGCCCCGGCCGACGACGCCTTAAAGGCGGGCCGGGTTCGGATCGGGGGTGGCACAACAAAAACCCTCGCACCAGGGGGGAGCGGTGCGAGGGTCTTTAGAGGGGAGGACTTTTGAGTGGCTGAGGCTCAGAAGCTTATGAGGAGAGAATGCCATCGCCCGGATTACCGCATCGTGGCGGCCGGATGATATTTTTTTAATAATTAAAAAGAAGAAGTCGCCATCCGCTAACCCTGGGCCGCCCCGCGAGTCTCTTGGGGCGGCTTGGGTCACGGGATGGGGTCACGCCGAGGCGACCTCGAAGGTTCCGGCGAGAGAGGCGGTCGAATCGCCCCCGACATAAACGTCGAAGATGGTCGGGTCCTGGACCCATCCCCGCCGCGCCGCGCTCCAATAGCTGAGATCCTCGGGGCGAAGGGTGAAGCGCAGCGTCCGGCTTTCTCCCGGCGCAAGCGTCACCCGCTGAAATCCCTTCAATTCGCGGACCGGGCGTGCCGACGATCCGTAGCGCTGGTGCAGGTAGAGCTGCGCCACCTCGTCGGCGGGGCGCGACCCGGTGTTGGTCAGATCGACCCGAAGCGAAACCGGTTGGCCCGGCGCGACCCGCTCCGTCTCGATCTGCAAGGAGGAATAGGCGAAGGACGATGTGCTGAGGCCGAACCCGAACGGATAAAGCGGCGTGTTGGCTTCGTTCCAGTAGCGCTGCTCCGCCTTGTGGGGCTGGTGCGAGGTCAGATGGGCATAGGGCAGGGGAATCTGGCCGATGTTGCGGGGCCAGGTGAAGGGCAGCTTTCCCCCCGGCGCGACCTCGCCGAACAGCAGATTGGCCACCGCCGCGCCGCCCTGGCTGCCCGGATACCAGATCGTCATCAGGGCCTGGGGCTCGGCGCCTTTCAGGTCGAGCGGCCGCGCGCTCATCAAGAGGAGGACGACCGGCTTGCCCGTCGCGAGAACGGCCTCGAGCAGCTCTTGCTGGCGGCCGGGCAGATCGAGCGAAGAGCGCGACGCGTTCTCGCCGATCATGATCTGGGCTTCACCAAGAACGAGGATCGTCACGTCGGACTGCCGGGCCAGATCGACCGCGCGCAGGATTTCGCTTGAATCCTCCACTTCGATCCGGGGAGCCTGAGTGTGCTCGGGGCTTTCGAAGATCGAGGCGAAGCATCGCTTGGGCACGCTGACGCCGACCGAGTGATTGATCCGGACGGCGGGATCGAGCTTGGCCCGGAGTCCGGCCAGAATCGTCACGGTCTCGCCGTCGTCCTGATCGAACACCCAGGGACCGGCACTGTCGCGCGCGGCGTCGGCGAACGGGCCGATGACGGCAATCGAGCGGAGGGTCTGCGGATCGAGCGGAAGCAGCCCGCCTTCGTTGCGCAGCAGCACCGCCCCGCGTTCCGCCGCGATGCGGGCGATCGTCCGATGGTCCGGATCGTTCAGCACAAGGCGGGCCTGATCCAGATCGACGTAGGGCTGGTCGAACAGGCCCATCCGAATCTTGGCCTCCAGCACGCGGCGGACGGCGGTGTCCAAATCCTCGACCGTGATCGCCCCGGCGGCCAGGGCGGCGGGAAGGGTCTGGAAGGCGGACTGGCCGAACGGCGGCGCCATCTCCATGTCCACCCCCGCCTGGAACGCCCGGAGTCCGGCATCGGCCAGATCGACGGCAAAGCCGTGGGTCCGCAGATCGGCCGCCGCCCCGGCATCGGTCACGACGAAGCCGGTAAAGCCCAGCGCGTCGCGCAGGATGTCGGTGAGCAGCCAGCGATTGCCGGTCGCGGGAACGCCGTTGAAGCCCATATAGGCGCTCATCACGTTGCCGGCCCCGGCGTCGATCGCCGCCTTGAACGGGGGCAGATAGACGTTCCACAATTCGTTGTCGGACAGGTTGACCTCGTCATAATCCCGCCCGCCCAGCGCGGCACCGTAGCCAACGAAATGTTTCGGTCCGGCGATGATGCCGCCCGGGCTGCCGAGATAGGGGCCTTGGAAGCCGCGAACCTGCGCCGCTGCCATCGCCGCCCCGAGATAGGGGTCTTCTCCGGCCCCTTCGATCATCCGGCCCCAGCGCGGGTCGCGGGCGATATCGACCATCGGGGCGAAGGTCCAGTGCAGGCCGATCGCGCGGGCCTCGCTGGCCGCGACGGCCTGGGCGCGCAAGGCGATGTCTGGGTCCCAACTGGCCGCCAGCGCGAGCGGAACCGGCATCACCGTCCGCAGCCCATGAATGACGTCGTAGCCGAACAGCAGCGGAATCCCAAGCCGGGTCCGCTCCACCGCGATCTGCTGCAACCGGTTGATCTCGACCGGGTCCTTGACGAACAGAAGCGATCCTGCCCGTCCCGCCGCGACCTCGGCCTCGATCCGCTTCGCTTCCTCGGTCGCGGTGAGGAAATCGAAATATTGGGTGATCTGGCCCGCTTTTTCCTCGGTGGTCATGCGGGCGATCAGGGCGTCGGCCTGGGCGCGCACCTGATCGGGGGCGGGTGGTCCGGCGCGCCCCGCCGGGGCGGAACTGGGTGGCACACTGGCGGTCCGTGGCTCGTTGATGGGTGACATCGCCTTCCCGTCCTCCGTCAATTCGATCCAATTCTAGCCGATTGCGAACGCGGATACCAATCCGAGCCGATGCGGCGTGGTCCTTGCGCCGGAGGCGGGGCAAGGCGAGACGGCGGACCCGCAAGAGGGAAGGGCAAGATTTCCCTCCCGGCACTGCAAATAAGGGTAGTGATGGCGAAGATGTTCGTCTCCAGTGATTGATAACCTCTTTCCCTGTTTGCTGTTCCCCTGTAAGACAGGCGTGCAGCAAGCCGGTTGAGCGTGCTCGGCGCGGCGAAGCCGTGGATGTGTGGTGAGATCATGTGCGGTATCGCTGGCGTCTTTCATCCCGCCCGTCCCGAGCGTCCGGACCCGGCTCTTCTTGCCGCGATGACCGGTGCGTTGTCCCATCGTGGGCCGGATGACGAAGGGTTTCACCTCGCCCCCGGGATCGGACTCGGGTTTCGCCGATTGTCGATTCTCGATCTTGCGACTGGCAATCAGCCGATCCTGAGCGAGGACGGCGAGATCGTCTCGGTCTGCAATGGCGAGATCTACAATTTCCCCGAACTCCGCGCCGAGTTGGAGGCGCGCGGGCATCGGTTCCGCACCCGCGTCGATACCGAGGTGCTGCCCGCGATGTATCGCGAGTGGGGGCCGGGCTTCGTGTCGCGTCTGTCCGGCCAGTTCGCCTTCGCGGTGTGGGACGCCCGCGAGCGTCGGCTGGTGCTGGGGCGCGATCCTGTCGGCATCGCGCCGCTGTTTCATGCCGAGATCGACGGCGCGCTGGTTTTCGCGTCAGAGATCAAGGCGATCCTGGCCCGGCCAGATGCGCCGCGCCGGGTCAACCCGACCGCGCTGGACCAGATCCTGACCTTCCCCGGTCCGGTCAGTCCCCACACGATTTTCGCCGGGATCGACAGCTTGCCGCCCGGTCATATCCTGATCGCCGAAGCAGACGGACGGCGGACGCTGCGGCGGTACTGGGATCTCGACTATCCGTGCGACGCCGACATCGACCGGAGCCGGTCGGTCGATGATTTGGTCGATGAGCTGGACGCGGCGCTGCGGACGGCGGTCCGGCGCAGGCTTCAATCCGACGTGCCGGTTGCGGCCTATCTGTCCGGCGGGCTGGACAGTTCGTTGATCGCGGCGATCCTGGCCGATCTGACTCCGGGGGCGGAGCGCCACACCTTTTCCATCGCCTTCGAGGACCGCGAGATCGACGAAAGCGGGCCGCAGCGTTTGATGGCGGCGCAGTTGGGGTCGATTCACCACGAAACCAGGGTGGGGCCGGGCGCGATCAATGCCCGGCTGACCGACATCGTCCGCCATGCCGAGGCGCCGCTGCGGGAATCCTACGACGCCTGTTCGCTGATTCTGTCGGGGATGGTCCGTGCCAACGGGATCAAGGTGGTGATGACGGGGGAGGGAGCCGACGAATTGTTCGGCGGCTATGTCGGCTATCGCCTTGATGTCGAACGGGCCGGGGCTTGCCGGGACGACGACGATGTCGAGGCGATGCTGGAAGCGGAAATGCGCTCCCGCCTGTGGGGCGATCCCGATTTCTTTTACGAAAAGAATTATCTGGTCGCGGAGGAAACCCGGCGGGCGCTGTATTCGACCGCGATGGCGGCGCGGTTCGACGAATTCGATTGCCTTCGGATGCCGCCGGTGGGAACGGGGGCGCTGGCCGGACGCCACGCCTTCCACAAACGCTCCTATCTCGATTTCAAGCTCCGGATGGCCGACCATCTGCTGGCCGATCATGGCGACCGCGTCGCGTTCGCCAATTCGGTCGAGGCGCGCTATCCCTTCCTCGACATCGACGTCATCAACGTCGCCCGGCGCATTCCGCCCGAAGTGATGGTGCAAGACGGCATCGAGAAATATCCGCTGAAGCGGCTGGCCCGGCGCTATCTGCCTGACGAAATCGTCGATCGGCCGAAATTCAGCTTCGTCGCGCCCTCGGCTCCGGCCCTGCTCAAAAGCGCGCTTCCGCTGATCGACGACATGTTGTCGCGCGAACGGATCGAGCGCGGCGGCTATTTCAATCCCGACGCGGTGGAGCGGCTGAAGAGTCTTTATCGTCGCCCCGACTTCGACTTGAACCAGACCTTCGAGGACGATCTGTTGATGGTCGTGCTGACCTTCAACATCCTGCTCGATCAGTTCGATTTGCCCAATCTCAACTGAGTCAGGGGGCGATCAATCGGAAGATCACGGCGGTGGCAACCGCCTGGGTGACCGTTGCGGCCTTGAGCTTACGCCGTGCCGATTCGATGTGTTTTTCCACCGTTCCTTCATGCAGGGACAGTCTGGAGGCGATGCGTTGCGGGCGAAGCCCCCGGGTCAGCCAAAGCAGCACCTCGCGTTCACGGGACGACAGGCTGTAAACCTCGCCCATATGCCCCTCTCTCAGGCAGATATCGAAGGCACTGGCGATAGACTGGATGGCGTCGCCGTTCTCGCCCCACATCCGCTCGAATTCGCCTCCCGACATGCCGTCGGCATGGCAAGCGAAGGAACTGGTGCCCAGGCCGCAGGCGAAACGGGACGGCATGGTGACGCCGCTGATCATCTTGTAATCGGCATCAATCTCGAAAGACCGCCGCTCGGCGGCGGTAAGGCGGTCGGACGGGGGGATGTCGTTCCAGAGGATGGGTTTCGTCCCCATCCGGGCCATCTGGGCGCAATAATCGTCATCAATCAGCAGGTCGTTCATCTTGGCGTCAACGTAGGCGGGATCGAGACTTGCCAGCATGAAAGCCTGCTTCATCTCCGACAGCTTTTTCCCCCGCTCGGGCTGAATCTCGAATCCGTACCAGATGCCGCCCACCCCGAAATGGGAGAGGTGACGATGGACATGCGACCACAGGTCGGATTGATCGCGCGATTGCTGGAAATCGGCAATGGCATCCAGCACCCTCTGGCCTTGTTTGCGGTCAAACTCGGTCACCGGCGCATCTCCAATGCCACCACGATCAACGGAGCGGATGCCAGCGGTTTTGGTATCACGAGCCGTTCGCTACGGACAATGGATATTAACCCGAATAGACGATTTGCCTTCGGGGGTGCGCTGATTTTAAGGTGTGAGGCGATCTGCGGACAAACGCGATCCGCACGAGAGCCGTGTCCATCTGAATGGAAGCGGCTCTTTCAGCCCGCCTGGGTACGGTCCCGGTTGACCGGGGCACCGCCGCAATCGGGTGGCAACGCGCTGAAATCTAGTCGCAAAGCGCCAAAGCGGCGACCTGATAGCGTCGTGCCAGTTCATCCTGTGCCAAATCCCAGATATACGATCCGATGATGCTACGATCGGAAACTATCTGATTCAGCATGAATGTTGAAATATTGTGAACCCATTCTCTGAGCATTTCCCAGCCCACCAATGTTGCGCTGCGGTATAAGTAGCGCGGATAGGGGTGAACTGTTCATGCTTTCTCGTCTTACTACCCATGAGGACCTACCCGTTACCTACTCGCATCCGCGTCGGAAGGGGCGTCGCCGCGCCGTTTGCGTCCGCGCCGGGCAAACGCGCCGAGGCCAAAGAGAGCGGACCCGAACAGCGTCAACGCTCCGGGCAACGGCACCGGCGAAACCAGATTGGCGTTGACGCCGTCATAGTGGATTTCGCCGTTCTGGATCAGATTTTTGGCGATCACCGTGCCTTCGATGTTCTGGCTGTTCGACAGATCGGCCAGAACGGCGAGAATCGTCCCCCCGAACTGGCTGGTGACGTCGATCTTCGCCGCGTCGGTGAAATTCCACACGGTATTGGTCCCGAGCTGCTGGGCCGACCCCGCCAAGAAGTTGGCGTTCAGGGTCAGCTGGCTCGCTCCGATCCCGCTGACATTGATGACGACTTCTTTCGCGCCGTTGAGCGAGAAAACGATTTCCCGCGCGCTGTTGAGCAGGGCGGCGCTGGTGATGGAGAAAACCGCAACCCCATCGGCCCCGGGCGTCGCGTTGAAGGTCAGCAGCCCATAATTGTTGCTGCTGATCGTGCTGTCGGCGGCCAGTGTGGAGAGTTGCCGCGAATAAGCGGTCAGCGACGATTGCGCTGCGGCAATATCGGAGGTGACGGCGGCAATTTTGTTCGTCGCGACCGACGAGTTGAGCGATAGGGAGGTGGCATTGTTGATCCCGGCCCCAGGGGCGATCGAGCCGCCGAGGTAAACCTTGCTGCTGTTGGCATTGACCCAGCCGCTGCTGACGTTGCCGCCGATATAGAAATCGCCGCCCCCGTTGCCGTTCAAATAGCTGGTGGCGATGGTACCGCCGACGATCAACCCCGATCCATTGAGAGTGACGCCGCCGCTTAGTGTCTTGCCGACGGTCAGGGCGGTTCCGGCGAGGTTGACGTGCTGGGCGTAGGTGCCACCCATCGTGTTGCCGCCGACGAGGGCGCTGCCATCGACATGCGAATTGTTGGTGAGATTGTTGAAAACAATCAGGTTGTAGGTGTTGATCAGGTTGGTGGCGTCGAGGGGTGTCGCGCGCGCCCCCGTCGTTATCCCGACCATCCCGACCAGGAGGGTTATCACCAAGCGGCTACGGCTCAACGCGCTCATCCCGTCCATCCCAGATCAAGCCACGGAAAATACACAGGATCGACAGAAGCAAGAGCCGAGCCATCGAGCAAAAGGCCTATATTTCAAGGCGTTGCTGGAAATGGCGAGCAAAAAGTGTAAGGAATCCTGACACGGATGCGGGTTCGGATCGCCGGGATGAGCCGACGGTCGCCCCCTCATCCTTCTGCCGGGATCGTCGCTTCCAGCCATGCCATCGCCTCGGCCACCGTTCCGACGGTGGGCAGATCGGGGCGGCGGGGGCGGCGGCGCATCACCACCCGAACCCCCAAAGCGCGGGCGGCGGCCAGCTTGGACTCGGTGGCGGTGCCGCCACTGTTCTTGCAGACGATGGTGTCGATCCGGTGCGAGGACAGCAGCGTCCGCTCGTCCTCCAGCCCGAACGGCCCACGCGCCAACAGGATTTCGGCCTGGGCAAAGGGCGGCATCGGCTCGGGCCGATCGACCGAGCGGATCAGGAACCAGACATCGTCCAGTCGGGCGAACGGCTCCAACTCCTGACGGCCCAGCGCCAGCAGCACCCGCCGCGAGCGGGCGGCGACCAGGGCGGCGGCCTGCTCCCAATCCTCGACCTCGTCCCAATGATCGCCGGGGACGGTCTGCCACGCCGGACGCTCCAGCCGTAGCAGCGGCAGGCCACAGGCGGCGCAGGCGGCGGCGGCGTTCCACCCCATCCGTGAGGCGAAGGGATGGGTGGCATCAATCACCGCCGCGACGGTGGGGCGGGCACGGAGCCATGCCTCCAATCCCTCGGGGCCGCCAAAGCCACCGATACGGACCTCGCCGGCGGGGCGGCGCGGGCTGGCGGTGCGCCCGGCCAGCGAAGAGACCGGAGTGAAACCGGACCGGTCGGCGAGGGCGGCGGCGAGGGCATAGCCTTCGGTGGTGCCGCCGAGAATCAGAACCTCAACGCTCATCGTTGCGTCGCTCCAGAGCGGCCCGCAGCAAGGCGGCGGCGCGGTAGGGGGCATGGGCGAACTTGCCGTGGGGCAGGGCGACGAAAAAGCCGATCACCGTTCCCAGATGCAGGGCGAGGAGAATGCCCATCGCCGGGCTGTCCCGCAAGGCCAGCAAGACCAGACCGCTTGCCGCCATCGCGACCAGTTGACCCAGCAGCAGACGGCCGGATTGCACCGCCGCCGGGGCGATGGGGGCGGGGTCGGCTCCCTGCTTCAGCGCCAGCAGACCCAGCGATCCGGCGATCAGACCCAGCCCGCCCAGGCTGCCCAGAATGACGGGCAGGCTGAGGACGGGATAGGGCGCTTCCAGCCCGAGCCAATGGTGATACAGCGTTGCGACCATTGTCGAGGCCAGACAGAGCAGAAAGCCGCCGAGAACCAGATGGTGGAAGCGCTTGCGCCAAAACGAGGGGAGGCCGTTGCCGTCGTCGCAACCGACCCCGCCGCCGTCAAGGTTCCGGAGCAGAATCGCGTCGCGGAGCGCCTCGGGGCAAGCGGCGCGCATCTCGGCGCCGCGTGCTCCGCCTCCGGCGCGCCAGAACCGCACCAATCCCACCCCCAGCGCCAGCAGCGACCAGCCCAGCGGCAAGGCGGCGGCCAAGCTCATCGTTGCCCACGGGATCACCCGATAGAACGCTCCCGGCCCGGTATGGGCGGCAAACAGACTTTCGCCCGGCACCAGCAGCAGCACCAGCAGCACCGGCAGCAGGCTTACCGCCAACGTCAGCAGGCCAAGATGAGCGATCGGACGCGGCCAGGCCAGTTCGGTCTGCGACAGCAGGCGCAGTTCGGCCAACACCAGCGGGACATTTACGGCAAAGGGATGCGGCGGCGCGTACTGGCAGGCTTGCCAGCAATTGCGGCAGTTGTGGCACAGATGGGCGAGGGTGGCGAGGTCTCCGTCGCTGAAGATGCGGTGACGCTCGGCGGCACGGAACAGCTCGCAATAGCCGTTACAGTAATTGCAGACATTGCACAGCCGCAGTACCCGCCGCGCTTCCTCGCGCGGATCATCCAAGCGCATGCTCCGCCGCCTCCTCTCCGGCGATTCGTCCGAACACGGCCCCGATCGTCAGGGCCGCCCCGGCAAGATAGCCGGTCCCGATCACGTTGGGAGCCATAATCATGCCCGCCGCGAACAGACAGCCGAGCGGTTCGCCGTCGGGGGTCAGAACGCGGGAATGGTCGTCGATTCTGACGCCGTAACAGGTAAAGGTGAGGCCGGGGCGGATTGGGACGGTGAAAAACGGCGCTCGGGTCACCCGCCCCGAATCCGCTGCCGATGCCGCCAGATCGGCGATGGGGACGGCCAGAAAGGCGGCAAGCGCCTCCAGGCTTTCAACCCGGATCGGTTCGACGATCGCGGGGGGGACGCGATCGACCGCGTCTGCATCCCAGACCGCATGGGCGATCCGGCCGGGCAAGGCCGCGACCCGTCGTCCCCATTGCGCATAGCGGGTCGGGCCGGTGATCGTGGTCTCGTCCTCGAAGCGCTTACCGTCGCGGTCGATCGCGATGCCCAGATCCAGCCCATCGACGCGGGTGACGATGCCGCCATCGGCCTCGGTCAGCCGACCATCGACGGCAACCAGATGACAGGCACCGGGGGTGCCGACGCTGGCCGCCCCCAGATCGAACAGGGCACGCAACGGCTCGCCCGCCGCGAACGGGGTGCCGCGGACGATCAGTTCGGCCGCGTCGTCTCCCCATTGTTCGGCCAGCCAGACCGGGTTGGCCTGATAGCCGCCGCTGGCGACCACCACCGCCCTGGCCCGGACCGTCCGGGTGCCGCCCGCTCCGTCGGCCAGCGTCACGGCTCCGTCGCGGCTCAGGCCGATCACATGGCTGCGATGGCGGATGTCGATTCCCAGCCGGGTCGCGGTGGCATACAGGGTGTTGATCATCGCGGTCCCGCCACCCAGGAAAAAGGCGGTCTTGCGCGACCAGGGCAGACCGCCGCAAGCGATGGTCTGGAACGCCACCCCTTGCGCCGCCAGCCAGTCGGGAACAGCGGCCGAGCGACGGATCAACAGCCGCCCCAGCGCCTCGTCGCCCGCTCCCTCGGCGGCCTTGGTCAGGTCGGCATGGAAATCGGCTTCGTCGTAACTGCCGGGAAACAGCGGCGAGGGGGCGCAATGCATGATCCGCAGATTGCGCGAATGGCGGGTGTTGCCGCCGCGATTCTCGGGCGGAGCCCGGTCGAGCAGAATCACCGACGCTCCGGCGCGGCGGGCGGCGATCGCGGCGCACAAAGCGGCGGTGCCGCCGCCGATAACGACGACGGCACCAACCGGCAGGTCAGGGGACGGCGGCACCGGCGGGGTCATCGCGGGCGGGGTCAGGCTGGGTCTGCCGTCGGCAGGGTGAAGAAGAAAGTGCTGCCCGCGCCGGGAACCGAATTGACCCAGATCCGCCCGCCGTGGCGCTCGACGATCTTTTTGCAGATGGCCAGGCCGATCCCGGTGCCTTCAAAGCTCTCGCGGGTGTGCAGCCGCTGGAAGATGCCGAAGATGCGGTCGAAATATTGCGGGTCGATGCCGATTCCGTTGTCGGCGACGGCGATCGTCACCTCGCCGCCATGGCGTTCGGCCGACACCGTCACCCGGACCGACCGCGACGGTTCGCGGTACTTGATCGCATTGTCGATCAGGTTCTGGAGCAGCCGGACCAGTTCGTCGGGATCGCCGGTAACTTTGGGCAAAGGCGGGGTGGGCAGGACGATGTCGACCCCGCTTTCCGCGATCTTCAGCGCCAAGGCGCGGAAGACCCGATCGGTCAGAACGCCGAGATCGACCGTCTGCATCGGCTTGCAGATCCGGCCGATCCGCGAATAATCGAGCAGGTCGAGCACCAGCCGGTCCATCCGCGCCGCGCCTTCGCGGGCAAAGGCGATGAAATCCAGCCCGTCTTGGTCCAGCCGGTCGCCATAGCGCCGCCCGAGCAGATCGACGAAACTGGCGATCATCCTGAGCGGTTCGCGCAGATCGTGGCTGGCGACATAGGCGAATTGTTCGAGTTCGGTGTTCGAGCGGGCCAGTTCCTCGGCCTGATGGCGGAGCGATTCGTCGGCCTGACGGCGTTCGGTGATGTCTTGGACGGTACCGAGTATCTCGCCGCCGCCGGTTGGCTGCGACGAAATTTCTGCCCGCAGCCTGATCCAGGTCACCGTTCCGTTGATCAGCAGGCGGTGTTCGATGTCGAGCGGCCGTCCCTGCCGGGTCTGTCGCACCGCGTCAAGCACGCGGTCGCGGTCCTCGGGATGAATCCGTTCCAGCACATCCTCGCGCCGGATCGGTCCGCCAATCGGCAGGGCGAACAGGCGGCGGGCTTCGTCCGAGCAGGTCAGGGACAGTTCGGGCAGGCGAGCCTGCCAGCTTCCCACCCGCGCCACCGCCTGGGCGCGGTTGAGCCCGGCCTCGCTGGCGGCGATCCGGATCCATGCCGCCGCCTCGGCCCGCATGTGGCGCAGCAGCACCAGAGCGGCAGCGGTGATCAGGAAAAGGCAGGCGGCGATTACCCCTTCCATCCGCCGGGTCTGTTCCCGCCATGGCTTTAAAGCGGTCTCGACCGGCAGGGTGGCGACGATGGTCAGGTCAAAGCGTTCCAGTCGGCGAAAGCTCGACAGACGCTCGAGTCCATCTTGCGGCGAGATCGAGATCGTGGAGCCGAACGTCTTGCCGTCCGACAGCAGAGGGGAAAGGGAGGCGATATCGACCTTGTTGCCGACCGCGCCCTCAATTGCGGGGTGGCGGACCAGGACGGTGCCGTCGCCCCGCAGCAGGGTAAAGACGATCTTGTTGTCGTGATCGAGCGAGCGGAAAAAGGCGGAATAGATCGCCGGGTCAAGGCTGATCAGCGCGACCCCGCCAAAGCTGCCATCCGGCTGGGATACCCGGCGGGAGAACGGGATCACCGTCGCGTTGGCGATCTTGCCGAAGACCGGCGCGCCCAGAAAAGGCTCTTCCGACGAATTGTCGCGGTGATGCTGGAAATAATCGCGTTCGGTCAGGGAGACCTGACCGGGGTCGGCGGCGTGACTGTGCAGGCGCAGCCCCCCCTTGTTATCAATCAGGACCAATCGTGGCTTGGCAGCCATCGAGTCGGATACATCGTTCAGAATCCGCCATAACAGCGGGTCGCGCGGGATGGTGCGCCAGTTCGGATTGGCCCCCAGCAGGGCGACGATGGTCCGCAGGGCCAGATCGCCGCTTTCGATCTTTCCATTGATCTCGATGCTGGCCAGTTCAACCTGGGAGCGCAGGTGGCTTTCTGCCATGTTCACGGTATTGCGGCGGTCGGTGGTGGTCGATTGGAAGAACCACAGCCCGATCAGGGTGACACAAACCAGCCAGATTCCCACCAGCCACCCTTGCCGGGACGAGAGAACCCGGCGCAGGCCGGGGGGAAGCGGAGGGCTGGAGAGCGGCACGACGGACTCCAAATGAAAACACCGTCCATCGTGGCGGCGTCATCTCTATCCGATGCTAAAGCCGTTTCCACGGAAAGGGAACCGGCTCAAGGATGTCTGCCCGAGGCCGCTCGGGTTTCGAAACGGGTTTTTGCCCTTCAGACCTCGGCGCACGGGCTGGACAAGGGCAACGGGTCGATGTCCTCCGGTTCCTCGACCGCCTTGGCCTTCAGAACCCGGCGCATGATCTTTCCGGCAATGGTCTTGGGCAATTCCGGAATGAAATGCAATTCGCGCGGAGCCATCGCCGACCCCAATTCCTGGCGAGCAAAGGCCAGAACCTCGGCTCGCAGCGCGTCTCCAGCCTGGAATCCCGGGTTGAGCGAGGCGAACGCCACCGGGACTTCGCGCAGCAGCAGGTCGGGCTTTCCCACCACGCCGACTTCGGCCAGGGCCGGGTGATTCATCAGCAGCCCCTCGACCTCGAAGGGGCCGATTTGCAGCCCGCCACATTTGATCATGTCGTCGGCGCGTCCAACGAACCAGTAATAGCCATCGGCATCGCGCCGGACCAGATCGCCGGTCAGATACCAGCCGTCGTGCAACCCCGCACCGAGCAGGACGCCGTTGCCGACATAGCCGGACAGCATCGAGGGCCAACCCGGCCGAATCGCCAGTTCGCCGACGATGTCGGGAGTCTCGATCACCTCGAGATGCGAGCCTTCGCGCTTGACCACCGCCGCGTGGATGCCGGGAAGAACCCGGCCCATGCTGCCGGGACGCTGGGTCTCGCTCGGGCAATTGGCGATCGCGACCGAGCCGATTTCGGTCTGCCACCACGTATCGAGAAAGGGGACGCCCAGCGCCTTTTGCCCCCACAACACCGCCTCGGTGTTGAGCGGTTCGCCGACGCTGGCGGCGACACGCAACGAATTGCTGCGATAGGACCGGGCCAGCGCCGCGCCATAGCGCATCATCGCCCGGATTGCGGTGGGTGTGGTGTACCAGGCGGTGACCTTCTCGTCGGCCAGGATGCCGTACCAGCGCCGCGGATTGATGTCGGCCTCGTCGGCCAGCACCGTTGCGCCACAGGCCAGCGGCGCGATCACGCCATAGGCGGTATTGGTGATCCAGCCGGGATCGGCGGTGCACCAGAAAATGTCGTCGGGCTCAAGGCCGAACAATTCGCGTCCGGTGATCAGATGGGCCAGCATGGCGCGATGGGACTGGACCACGCCCTTCGGCGTGCCGGTGGTGCCGCTGGTGAAATGGAGCAAAGCGGGATCGGTCGGCCGGGTCGCGATGGCGGCGGCGGGGCTGGCGGCCTCGACCAAAGTGGTGAAATCGAGACAATCCTCGGGCGGAACGGTGCGGACACCATCCTCGCCGACCAGCAGAACATGGTGGAGATCGGGCAGGGCGGCCCGGCTGGCCGCCACCTTGCGGGCATAAAGATCGTCGGCGACGATCAGCACCTTGGCCTGGGCCAGCCCAAGGCGCGAGCGGATCGGCCCCGGTCCGAAGGTCGCGAACAGCGGGCAATAGACCCCGCCCGCCTTCAGCACGCCCAGGGCGGAGACGAACAATTCCGGCACCCGGCGCAACAACACCGCGACGGTATCGCCCGGCTGGAGTCCGAGGCCGATCAGCACCGCGGCAAGACGGCTGGAGCGGTCGGCCAGTTCGGCATAGCTGATGTCGCGCTGTTGCATCCGCGGACCCAGGCAGCGCACCGCGATCCGCTCGCCTTGACCGGCGGCGAGATGACGATCGCTACAGGCGGCTCCGATATTGAAGCCGCCGTCGGGATGGGTACAAAGCTCTTCCCGCAACTCGTCCCATCGCGAGGTGGGACCGGCGGAGGCGCCTTCGTTCACGGTGTCACTGGACTTCGACGAAGCCATGGCTTTATCCCGCTTTTGACGATGACGGAGGGCGGACAAACGTCAGGCCCGGGGCGGACGTGTATTCCCTGTAAGAACCATTCTGGTCGTGGCGGCAACAGCACGCAACGTATGGAAACGCAGGGCACCGATGCGCCGGAACCGGGTGTCGGAGACTCATGTCCGGTCAGGGAGACGGGGTAGGGGGCGCGGTTGGCGGCGGCGGCGGAGGAGGAAGATGTCCCTCCGCCAGGATCGCCTGAGCGATTTTGTCGCCGATCGCCTTGTTCAACCGGGGGGAATAATGAATCGGGTCGATATAGGCGTTGCCCTCGGCCGGTTCGAGTTCGGCCAGCCACAGCAATCCCCGCTCCCACAATTGCCCCTGCGACCGCTGCTGCGCCATCAGCGGATAGCCTCGGGCCGAGTTCATGTGATAGCCCAACATCTCTTCCTGGACCGGGAAGGGGCGCTTGCGGTTGTCATAGGCATAGGTCGGCACCGGCTGCTGGACGAACAGCGCCTTGAACCCGATCCGCTCGGCGGTGGCGTCGATGATGCGGCGGTTGGTGTCGAGACGGTGGGCGACCTTGGCGACATCGCCCTCGCCGGTGCAAAAACTGCCCCATTCGCGCACGATCACCGCTTTGTCGCCGCCCAAGTGACGGGCCAGATGGACCAAATTCGACCGCCGCGACAATTCGATCAGGATCGGCACCCGCGCGCGGACTTGCGCCAGTTGGGCCAGCCGCTCGGTCCAGGCGCTGACGTCGGGAATTGTGCAGTAATAGAAATCGTTGATTCCATCGACGAAGACGGCGACGTCGGGCTTGATCCCGGCGGTCAAAAGCCGGTCCAGCGCGATCCGTTCCTGGGTCGAATAATACGAGAAGACGCCGAAATTGAACACCTGAACGTCGCTACGCCCGGCGGCTTTCAGCGCCTGCTCGACATAAGCGGGGATGGTTTCGTCGTCGCCGACACCAAAGCCCAATGTGGTCGAGCCGCCAAAGACGAACACCTTGGGCCCCGCCGCCCTGAGATCGCCCGGGGATGCTCCGTTCAGGCGATAGCCGTCCTCGACGATATTGAAATGGCGGCTCTGATACGGGGGCATCCGGAATTCGACGAACGGGCTGTAGACGGTATCGGCCTGACGCCATGCTTCGGAGACGATCTCGCGATAGCGGGCGGGAGAGTCGGTGTCGAACAGCTTGCGGATATTGTCGTCGGTGTCGGGTACGGTAAAAAGGGGCCGCTTGTCGCGCAATTGTTTCAAAATGAGGCCCGCACCATATTCGGCGGCGGCGATAAAGATCACCGCCGAAAGAAGCGTCACCGCCACGGTGGAAAACACTCGACCGAACAGATTGGAGCGGGTAGGACGCATCAGGCCGGGCCTCGAAATGATTGCTCACCCTGATACCGCGAATGCGCCTTGTTGCGCAATGAGGAGACGGTACGAAATGTTTGAACTCCATCCGAAATTGTTTGCCGACACCATTCCGCTCGCCGAGTGGCCATTGTGCCGCGTTCTTATGATGAACGAACGGACTTATCCCTGGTTGATTCTGGTGCCGCGCCGGGCCGATATCTCCGAAATCGGCGAGCTTGAGGCCGCCGACCGCGCTTTGCTGATCGAAGAGATTGCCCGCTTGTCCGGCATCGTCCGCGCCCGTCTGTCGCCCGACCGGATCAACGTCGCCGCGCTCGGCAACGTCGTGTCGCAGCTCCACGTCCATGTCATCGCCCGGTTCAAGACCGATCCGGCCTGGCCGCGCCCGGTGTGGGGGGCGCAGCCGGTCGTGCCTTACAGCGACGGTGAACTGGATCGCCAGGCCGGTCTGTGGAGCGCGGCCCTGGAATAACCGGGGCGACGTCCGCGTCAGGTGCGGGGCGGCGGGGCTTCGTGAAAGCGGATCGGCTCGCCAACGGGCTGGCCCAGCAACTGGCCGTCGCGCATCACGGTGCGGCCGCGCAGGATGGTGGCGATCGGCCAGCCGGTGACCCGTTTGCCATCGAACGGGGTCCAGCCGCAGCGGCTGGCGATCCAGTCGTTGGTGATGGTCCGCTCCGCCTTCAGATCGACCACGGTGAAGTCGGCGTCATAGCCGATTGCGATCCGCCCCTTACCGGCGATACCGAAAATCCGGGCCGGTCCGGCGCTGGTCAGATCGACCAGCCGTTCCAGCCCCAGCCGACCTTCGGCGACATGGTTCAGCATGATCGGCACCAGGGTCTGGACCCCGGTCATTCCCGACGGGCTGGCGGGATAGGGCTGGTCCTTTTCCGCCAGGGTGTGCGGCGCGTGGTCCGAGCCCAGCACATCGACGATCCCGCCCGCGATCGCCGCCCACAGCGCGTCGCGATGGCGGGCGTCGCGGATCGGCGGGTTCATCTGGGCCAGGGTGCCCAGCCGTTCATAGCAGTCCGGTGCGGCCAGGGTCAGGTGCTGTGGCGTCGTCTCGACCGTCGCCCAATCCTTATGGTGGCCGAGAAAGTCCATTTCCTCGGCCGAGGTGACGTGCAGGACATGGACCCGTCGCCCGGCCCGCTCGGCCAGACCGACCAGCCGCTTGGTCGCGATCAGTGCGGTTTCGGCATCGCGCCAATGCGGATGGGCGCGGGGATGGCCCTCGGCCTCGGCGAGCGAACGGCGCTGACGCAGCCGGGCTTCGTCCTCGCAATGAACCGCGACGCGGCGGGTTCCCGCTTCCAGCACGGCTTGCAGGGTGGCGTCGTCCTCGACCAGCAGGCTACCGGTGCTCGATCCCATGAACACCTTGATGCCAGCGCAGCCGGGCAGGCGCTCCCATTCGGCCAGATGGACGACATTGTCCGCCGCCGCCCCCAGATAGAAAGCGTGATCGACCCAGGCCCGCCCCTTGGCGCGGGTCAACTTGTCGGCAATCGCCTCGGCCGTGGTGGTCGAGGGGCGGGTGTTGGGCATCTCGAACACGCCGACGACACCGCCCAGCGCGGCGGCGGCGGTGCCGCTCTCCAGATCTTCCTTATGCTCGGCCCCCGGCTCGCGGAAATGGACCTGACTGTCGATCACGCCGGGCAGCACGGTCAGCCCGGTCAACTCGACATCCTCGATTGCGCTGGCGGCGAACAGGTCGCCGATCGCGGCGATGCGGCCGTCGCGGATGCCGATGTCGGTGCGGACGATCCCGCCCGGAGTGACGACAGTGCCGTGGCGCAGGATCAGATCGAAGAGAACGGTCATCGGCGGCCTCGGGGGCAGGGGGAGAAACGAAGCGGCATCATACCCCATCGCCCAGCAGCGCGGCCACGTCGCCATCGGCGGGACGGCCCAGGATGTGACGGCGATGCCACAAAGCGTAGAACAGCAGGGTCCAGCAGGCAAATCCGGTGCTCTTGTCGCAGCGGGCGAACAGCGCCTCGACCGCGCCGGGGCGGCAGATTTCGGCGATGCCGGGCTGGCGTGCCAGCAGCGGCCCGATCTCGGGACGCTTGGCGATCCATTCGGCCACCGGAACGGTAAAGCCGCGTTTCTTGTCGAACGGCCGGGCCTGGGGCAGGGCGCGGTCGAGCCAGTGCCGCAGCAGCCACTTGCCCAGTCCGCCTCTCACCTTCATCCGGTCGGGCAGGCGGAAGGCGAACTCGGCCAGCACCGGGTCGAGGAACGGCACCCGTCCCTCGATGCCGTGGGCCATCAGGCAGCGGTCGGCCTTGGACAGCAGATCGTGGGGCAGCCAGTCGGCGCAATCGGCCGCCTGCGCGGCCTGGAGGCGGCTGCGGTTCTGGCCGGATTCAGCCCGGACGATCGCGGCAAAGCGGTCGCGCCAGCCCTCGGCGACGCCGTCCCGCAAGACGTCCAGCCCGTCAAAGCTGCCGGAGCGGCGCATCGCGCGGGCCAGCGGCCACGGCCGGGCGGCGTGGCGGTGGCGGCCATAGCCCGCGAACAATTCGTCGCCGCCCTCGCCCGACAGGATCACCTTGACCTCCTTGGCGGCCTCGCGGGCCAGCTTGAAAGTCGGCAGACAGGCGTAATCGGCGGCGGGATCGTCCATGCAGGCGGCGATCTGGGGCAGCAGGGTCCAGAAATCGGCCTCGGTGAACTCGATTTCGATATGTCTGGCCCCGACGCTTTGGGCCAGGGCGCGGGCGTGGGCGCGCTCGTCATGAGCGCCGGTGCCGGGGAATCCGGCGGTAAAGGCCAGGATGCCGCGCGGATTGAGGCGGGCCATCAGCGCCAGCACCGCCGAGGAATCGATTCCCCCCGACAGGAACATGCCATAGGGGACGTCGGAGCGTTGGTGCAGCTCGACCGTCTCGGTCAGCAGGGCATCAAGCGTCTCCAGCAGCGCTTCGGGCTTGCCCGGAACCGGCGGACCGGGGGGGAGGGCGGGGCGGTGGCGGGTGGCGACGATCCGGCCGCGCTCGACCACGATAGTCTCGCCGGGGGCGACGCGGCGAATGCCCCCAAAGATCGTGTCGGTTCCGCTGGTGAACTGCATCTGGAGCAGTTCGGCCCGCGCCACCGGCTCGACCTGGGCTTCGACCAGACCGGCGGCGATCAGGGCGGCCGGTTCGGAGGCGAAAGCCAGCCCCCACGTCCCTTCGGCCAGATAGAGCGGCTTGATCCCGAACGGATCGCGCGCCAACACCAGCCGGTCGGCGGCGACATCGTGGATCGCCAGCGCGTACATCCCCCGCAACGCGGCGACGAACTCCAGCCCCTGCTGGCGATAGAGGTGCAGCGGCGGCTCGCTGTCCGAGCCGGTGGCGAAGCGCTGCCCCGGCATTGCCGCTTTCAGTTCGAGGTAATTATAGATCTCGCCATTGGCGACAATCGCATTACCCGCCTCGTCATAGATCGGCTGGCGGCCCCCGGCCAGATCAATGATCGACAGCCGGTTCTGGATCAGTCCGACCGAGCCCTGGACATGGCGTCCGCGTCCGTCGGGGCCGCGATGGGCCAGGGCGTTGGCCAGCCGGTCGAGGATTTCCGCCGCCGGGGCGGTTCCATCCACCGTCATCAGTCCGGCGATCCCGCACATCAGCGTTTCACCCGCGCGAAGAACTCGACATAGCGCGCCACCACCGCTTTCTCGGTGAAGTCGGCATCGAAGGCGGCGCGTCCGGCCTGGGCCAGGGCGGCGGCCTGGGCCGGGTCGGCGCGCAGATGGGCGATCGCGGCGGCCAGCGCCGCATCGTCATCGACCGGGACCAGCAGACCGTCCTCGCCGCTGTGGATCAACTGGCTTGGCCCCTGCGAGGCGGCGGCGATCACCGGGCGGGCGGCGGCCCAGGCTTCGAGCACGACATTGCCGAGCGGCTCATGCCGCGACGGGCAGACGAACAGATCGGCCGAGGCCAGCAGCCTTGCCCCGTCGTCGCGCCAGCCAAGGAAGCGGACCCGATCGGCGATCCCCAGCGTTGCGGCCAGCGCTTCCAGTTCGGCCCGCAACGGTCCTTCTCCCGCCAGCCACAGAAAGGTGCCCTCGATTTGGGCCAGGGCGCGGAGCAGCACGTCGAACCCCTTGTTGGGGTGCAGCCGTCCCAGCGCGACGATCAGCGTTGCGTCGGCGGGGGTGTCGAACGCCTCTCGCGGCAGGGGGACTGCGGGGCCGGGATCGGCGGCGAAATTGGGCAGGTAATGGACCCGCTCGGCAGGCCAGCCCTGCTCGGCGATCCAGGAACACAGATCGGGGGTGTTGGCGGCGAGATGGTCGCAGGTGCGGTAATATTTGAGATCGTAATAGCCGCCCAGCCGTCCGACCCGGACGACGTTGCCTGCGGGCAGGAAGCGGGCGGCGCGGTTCATCCAGGCCAGGGCGATGTCGGGGCCAAAGTCGCGCGCGGCGGCGCTCGCGCGGCGGCGGGTCAACAGGTCGAGCGCTCCGCCAAAGCCCAGTTCGGTGACCTCCAGCCCGGCGGCGCGCAGCCGGGCGGCCCGTTCGGCATCCTTGCGGATCAGCAGACGCTGGACGATCCCGGCCCGGGCCAGTGCCGGGGCCAGCCGTTCGAAAAACGCTTCGGCCCCGCCGTGGCGGGCTCCGGCCATCATCTGCAACAACCGGGTCACGAAATCCACCCTTCCAGCACGCTGGCGGCGTTGTCCCACGTGCGGTTGCGGTAAAGGCCCTTGGCCTCGCGGCTCAATACCCCCTGAAGCGCGCGGTCGGTCAGCAGCAGCAGGGCCAGATTGGCAAAGGATTCATCGTCGGGGACGACATAGGCCGAGAGTCCGTTGGCGACCCGTTCGAGTGCCGCCCCCAGCGGCCGCACCACCGCCGGGCAGCCGCAGGCCTGACTTTCCATCAGGGTGAAGCAGCCCATGTCGTCGGCATGGCCGGGATGAAGATGGACGCAGGCCCCGGCGAACAGTGCCGCCATGCCGGGATCGGGCTGGGGCCGGACGATCCGTACCCCTTGGGCGCGGGCGGCCAGGGCGCGGTCGATCACCGGGCGCAACGCGCCTTCGGCCTCGTCGCCCGCCTCGGCCCGGGCCAGGATCGTCGAACAGAGCACCAGTTCGGCCTGGGGCGCAGCGGGGTGAATCCGGTTTTGCCACAGATCGAGGATGGTTTCGAGCCCATGGGCGGGATGGGTGGTGACGATCGCATAAGGCGGGTCGGCCGGGTTGGGCGTGGCGGCAAGGTAGGACTCGGCCACCGCCGGGGGTAACAGCCCGGCGGCAAGGCCGCGCCGTTCGAACTGGGCCGCCTGGGCTTCGGCACTCAGCAGCAGCAGGGGCGCGAAAGTGTCGAGGGCGGCGCGGGCAGGGGCGCGTTCCAACAGCCGCCCCGGACCGGTGATCCACAGCACGCGGCGGTCGGCCAGCCGGACGAAGTCGAGCAGCGCCGGTTGGCGAAAAGCGATCAGGACGTCGGTGCGCGGCGGCTTGCGCGCCGAGAGCGGATCCCACCGCACCCCTTCGATATCGGCGCCATAGGGGGTGGCGGTGAAGGCCCGCACGCTGTGGCCGCGTCGGGCCAGCGCGGCGGCCAGGGCGGCGAACGCCTTTTCCGCCCCGCCCAGCGGCCGGGTTGCGGCGCTGAGGCCGTCGAAGGGGATGGACTGGTCCACCAGGGTGATATGCATCGTCCGTTCCTTATAAGGCCGCCGATCGGGCTTGTCATCCCAGGCGCTTTGTCCCACCCTTCGAGGGGATTGTCGGGAAAGGGTTTATCATGACGGAACAGCGTTTCGTGCGTCTGGAACGGCGCGCCATCATCGCGATCGGCGGCGACGATCGCCGGACCTTCCTTCAAGGGCTGATCTCGAACGACGTCACCCGACTATCGCCCGAGCGCGCCCTGTTCGCGGCGATGCTGACGCCCCAGGGCAAATTTCTGTTCGATCTGTTCCTGGCCGAGGCGGCGGACGGATCCTTCCTTGTTGATACCGAGGCGGATCGGGCCGAGGCCCTGGTCCGCAAGCTGACCCTGCACCGGTTGCGCGCCAAGGTGACAATCGAACCGGTCGCCACCCTGTCGGTCTATGCCGCCTGGGGCGAGGGCGCCGCCGCCCGGCTGGGTCTGCCCGAAGCCGCCGGGTCGGCCGCGCCGGTCGCGGGCGGGATCGCCCTGGTTGATCCCCGTCTGGCTGCTGCCGGGGCGCGGCTGCTGTTGCCCGAGGGGGGCGAGGCGGCCCTGATCGCCGCCGGGTTTGCTCCCGGCAGTGTCGAGGATTGGGACCGCGCCCGGATCGCTCTCGGCCTGCCCGACGGTGCCCGCGACATGGAGCCGGAAAAGGCGTTGCTGCTCGAAAATGGCTATGAGGAACTGGCCGGGGTCGATTTCGACAAGGGCTGTTACATGGGCCAGGAACTGACGGCGCGGACCCGCTATCGCGGTCTGATCCGTAAACGGTTGATGCCGGTGGTCATTTCCGGCCCAACTCCGGCTCCGGGAGCGATCGTCCGCCATGGCGAGGCCGAGGCGGGCGAAATGCGCTCCAGCGCGGGCGATCTCGGTCTGGCCCTGATCCGGCTGGAGGCGTTTCGGGCCTCGGGCGGGCAGGGGCTGCATTGCGGCGAGGCAACCCTGACCGCCAGCCGCCCCGACTGGGCCAAATTCCCCGAGACGGAGTAGCTGTTACCATCGGTTACCCAAAACCAACCGACTTGGCTCGGTGCGGAACGGTATAAAACGCCATGGAACCCGGACCTCACATTCTGGTGGTCGATGACGACCGCGAAATCCGCGATCTGCTGGCGCGCTTTCTTGCCCGGCATGGTTTGCGAGTCACCACTGCCCGCGACGGCGCCGAAATGCTGCGCCTGCTCGACGAGCGGAAGATTGATCTGGTGGTGCTCGACCTGATGCTGCCGGGCGAGGACGGTCTGGCCCTGACCCGGCGGCTGCGCGAGGCGCGCTCCTCGATCCCGATCGTAATGCTGACGGCGATGGGCGAGGACACCGACCGCATCGTCGGGCTGGAGATGGGGGCCGACGATTACGTCGCCAAGCCGTTCAATCCGCGCGAGTTACTGGCCCGGATCAAGGCGGTGCTGCGCCGGGTCCAGGGCGGCGGCGGCGAGGGCGAGGGCGAGGCGGCCTCGGCCGGTGCCAACAAGCTGCGCTTCGAAGGTTGGATACTCGATCTCGCCACCCGCGATCTGCTGTCGCCCGAGGGCGTGATGATCGGTTTGTCGGCGGGCGAGTTCGGATTGTTGCAGGTGTTCGTCGAGCATCCGCGCCGGGTGCTGTCGCGCGATCAATTGCTTGATTTCGCCCGTGGCCGTACCGCCGCGCCGTTCGACCGCAGCATCGACATCCAGGTCAGTCGTCTGCGCCGCCGTCTCGGCGACGATGCCAAGGATCCGCAACTGATCAAGACCGTGCGCGGCGGCGGCTATCTGTTCACCGCTCAGGTCGATCGGGTATGACCCCCCGCCGGGTCCGGCGTTGGCTTCGCTGGCCGGACACGGTTCTGGGGCGTACCGCTCTGGTGTTGGTGCTGGCGCTGCTGCTGTCGGTGGCGACGGCGGTGATGCTGTTCGAAAGCCAGCGCCAAGAGGCGTTGGAGGCGATCGGCGGACGCAATGCCGCCGAGCGGGTCGGCGGTCTGGTCGCAATTGCCGAACAGACCGATCCCGACCGCCGTCACGGCACGCTGCGCCGACTCGATACCCCCCGCTTCCGGGTCGGCTGGGGCACCCGTCCGGTGGTCGAGAACGACGAATCCTTCGGTCTGGCCGCCTTTGTCCGCGACACCCTGCAAACCGGGCTGGAAGGGCGCGAGATTCGGGTCTCGTCCCGTCCCGGCCCGGTCGGCGGTCCCGATACCGGGATGTTTGGGCGTGGCGGCCGTGCTCGCGACGATGATCGCCCGCCGCAGGAGGCCGAGCCGTTTCCGCCGCCGGGCGAGGGGCCGTCTTTCGCTCCGCCTGGGGCGGAATCGCTGCGCCCCCCCTCGCTCAACCGTCCTCATCACATGATCGGCCCGGCGCTGCGGATTTCGGTCCGGCTGGATGACGGTTCGTGGCTGAACGTGCTGGCCCCGCTCGATCCGGGTGTCTCGCTGTGGCGGCCGCGCTTTGTCGCGCCGCTGTTGCTGGGGCTGGTGCTGGTGACGCTGGCGGCGCTGGTCGCGGTGCGCAAGGCGACCTTGCCGTTTGCCGTCTTCGCTGCCGCCGCCGAGCGGCTGGGGGTCGATGTCGGCGCACCGCCGCTGGCGGTGACCGGCCCGCGTGAGGTCCGCCGCGCCGCCCATGCCTTTAACGTGATGCAGGACCGGATCGTCCGTTTCGTGCAGGACCGCACCCAGATGCTGGCGGCGATCAGTCACGATCTGAAGACGCCGATCACCCGGCTTCGCCTGCGCGCCGAGTTCATCGAGGATGACGAGCAGCGGGCAAAGATGCTGGCCGATCTCGCCGAGATGGAACAGATGATCGCCTCGACCCTGGCCTTTGCCCGCGACGATGCTGCCAGCGAGCCGCGTCAGCGTCTCGACCTCGCCACGATGGTTCAGGGAATGCTGGAAGACCTCGAGGATATGGGCGTCGCCTGCTCCTATACCGGGCCGGACAGTCTGGTGATCGCGGCGCGGCCGGTGGCACTGAAGCGCGCCATCGCCAATCTGCTCGACAATGCGGTCAAGTATGGCGGCCGGGCCGGAGTCGGGCTGACCACCGGCGGTGGCGAGATTCTCCTTACCATCGACGATGACGGCCCCGGTATTCCCGAGGACTCGATGGAGCGGGTGTTCGCGCCGTTCTTCCGACTGGAAACCTCGCGCTCGCGCGATACCGGCGGCACCGGATTAGGGCTGGCGGTGGCGCGGGCCGCGATCCGCGCCCATGGCGGCGACATCACCCTGGCCAACCGTCCCGAAGGCGGTTTGCGCGCCACCCTCAGCCTGCCTCAAGCGTAAAGAGGCGGGGCAAAGTCGCTTAGACGCCTGATTTCAATCGACACAAATGGAAACCCCCTAGAACCGTTAGGTTCCAGGGGGTTAAATGGTGCCCAGGGGCGGAATCGAACCACCGACACTGCGATTTTCAGTCGCATGCTCTACCAACTGAGCTACCTGGGCAGGTCGCTCTCCGTGAAGAGGAGGCGCTTATAGATGATGATTTGGGGGTCGGTCAAGCCCCTCTCGACGAAAAAACGTCATCTTGTGCATTTTCTTCGGAGGTCTCGTCGGTTTCGACCCGATAGACCCCGCCCAGCCAGCGATGCAGGTCGACATCGGCGCAACGCTTCGAGCAGAACGGGCGCAGGGCGGGCGCGGCGGACGCGCCGCAAATCGGGCAGGCGGGGGCGGACGGGGCTTCGGTCATCCGGGTATCTCCTCGATCGAACTATCCTCACGGGCCCGACCGGGATCGGCGCGGACGGGCAGGGGACGGCACAGGCGCGCCTCGGCCTCGGCCAGGGCGTCGGAACGCCGGGCCAGGGCCGTTGCCACCTCGGGGGCGACAACCAGCCTGAGCGGCCGTCCAGGGCGGCAGGCGGCCTCGGCCAGGGCCAGACGCAGGGCGGCCAGCGCCGCCGTCTCGGGCGTCGGCAGGGTCGGGCGGTCGCACAGCAGTTCAGCCAAGGCCAGGCCGCGCCGTTCGCGGGTCAGTTCGACCAGCCCCAGCCGCGACACCCCAAAGATCTGGGTCGGCACCGGGTCGGCCGCAACCGCTTCTTTCAGCGCGTCGGCGAGACGGTGGGGCGCGTCACGCCGGACCGAGACGAAATCAATCACCACCTGCCCGCCGATCCCACGCAGGCGGAGATGGCGGGCGATCGCGGCAACCGCCTTGCGGTTGGCCTCGTCGGCGCGGCCACCGCCCGAATCGATGTCGATCGCGGTCAGCGCCGCCGTGCTCTCGATTGTCATCCGCCCGCCGCCCGCCAGCGGCACCTCGGCGGCCAGGGCGGATTCAATCTCTTCCTCGACGCGGTAAAGCCCGAACAGCGGCCCGTCGCGATGGTGCTCGGCCAGAGCGGGCGCCAGCGCCTTTGCCTCGGCCAGGGCGGCGGGATCGTCAACCCGCACCCGGCGGATTGCGGGATGGGCCGCCAACAGCCGTTTGAGCGTCGCTGGGCGCGATATCAGCGCCGGGGCCTTGGTTGCGCCCGGAACGGCGAGATCGCCCGCCAGCGGTGACAGCAGCGGTCCTTTGCCCGCGCGGGCCTCGGCCCGGACCGCAACCGCGACCGCCGCCCCCTCGGACAGGCCCAGCGCCGCCGCACCGGGCAGGAAGCCGGGGCGGTCGCCGGTGCCGATCTCGACAAAGGCGGCGTTCAAGCCGCGGTCAAGCGCGACGACGCGGCCGAGAAAGCGTGATCCAAGGTGAAGGGTGGGGCGGTCGATCACCAGTTCGGTGAGGCGGCCCCGGGTCAGCAGGGCAAAGCGGCTTTCGCCCGGTCCCCACGACCAGAGAATTTCGTCGATGCCAAGCGGCGTCGCGCCCGGGTCAGTCACGCCACCCCAGGCCGTCGAGCAGCGAGCCGGTTTCGAACAGGGGCAGGCCGACGACGTTGGAATAAGAGCCGGAAAGCGCGCGGACGAAGCGCGCGGCGCGGCCCTGGATCGCATAGCCGCCTGCCTTGCCGTGCCATTCCCCGCTGGCGAGATAGGACTCGATCTCGGCCGGGAGCAGGCGCTTGAAGGTGACGGAGGTGGTGACCAGCCGCCGCCCGGTCCGCCCGTCGGGGCCGATCAGGCACAGCCCGCCCAGCACCCGATGCCGCCGTCCCGACAGCAGCGCGAGGCACTTGCGGGCGGTGGACTCGTCTTCGGCTTTGGGAAGGGTGCGGCGGCCGCAGGCGACCACCGTGTCGGCGGCAAGGACGAAACAGCCGGGGTGGCGTTCGGCCACCGCGCGGGCTTTCTGCTCGGCAAGCCGCCCGGCCAAGACCTGGGGCAGCTCGTCGCGCAAGGGGGTTTCGTCGATGTCGGCGGGGTCGATCCGGCCGGGGGCGATGCCGATCTGGTGCAGCAAATCGACCCGTCTGGGCGATGCCGAGGCCAGGACCAGCGCCGGGCGTCCGGCCGTCTCGATCATATCAATGCTACTTGTAGCGGAAGGTGATGCGGCCCTTGGTCAAGTCGTAGGGCGTCATTTCCACGTTGACCCGGTCGCCGGCAAGGACACGGATCCGGTTCTTGCGCATCTTTCCGGACGTGTGAGCAAGGATTTCATGTTCGTTGTCGAGCTTGACCCTGAACATGGCGTTGGGCAAAAGCTCCGACACCGTGCCTGAAAACTCGATTACATCCTCTTTCGCCATCTGGCCTCCATCCGGGTTCCCTGCTGCGCGGGAAGATAAGTGAGCGCTCGGTGCTGTTTGGTCAAGCGTTTTCACGTTATGTGAGGGTGTTTACTCGCGCGCCAGCCCCGGCGGGGGGAAGCGTTTGAGAATGCGCCGCTGTAATTCGTCACGAACGGCGCGGTAGGAATCGAGGCGAACCTCGCGGCTGGCCTCGACCAAAGAGGGGTCGAAGGTCGGCCAATATTCGACCTCGCAGGCATTGCCCCGCGTCAGGTCCACCGCCTTGTGCTGGGCTTCGGGCGACAGCGAGATCACCACGTCGAAGCTCTCATCTTCCAGCGCCCTGAAATCGCGCGGGCAATGGCGCGACAAGTCGATCCCGATTTCGTCCATCACCTGGACCATCAACGGATCGGTCTCGCCCGCACGGACACCGACCGATTGGACATAAAGCCGGGTGCCGTGCAGCCGCTTCATGATTCCTTCGGCCATCGGCGAGCGCAGCGCGTTTAAGGTACAGCAGAACAGCACGGCGGAGGGCAGCGGCGCGGGCTCCACCCCTTATCCCCGCACATGAAGGATGCAGATCAGGGTGAACAGCCGCCGCGCCGTGACGAAATCGAGCGCGATCCGCCCCTTCATTCGTTGGAGCAGCAAGGCCGCCCCCTCGTCATGGAGGGCGCGGCGGCCCTGGTCGATCGCCTCGATCTTCGAGGGCGGCGCGGTGCGGATCGCGGCGTAATAGCTTTCGCACACCAGGAAATAGTCTTTGACTAGCGACTGGAACGCCGTCAGCGGCAAGCCGACCTCGGTCAGCGGGATGTCGGCCCCGCTGCGGATGTCGAAGATCAGCCGGTTGTCCTCCAGCCGCAGCCGCAGCAGATAGGGACCAACAAAGTCCCCCTCTGGCGCGAAGCTGTTTTCCTCGATCAGGTCATAGATCGCTACGGCGCGTTCATGCTCGACCTCGGCCGAACGGCGGACCAGGGTTTTGTCGTCCAGGCGGATGTCGATCAACCGCTGGCGGTCTGGCATTACTCCGTTCCGATATTGAGCCTGATTCCCACCGACAATCCGTGCGCTCCCAGCCCTTCGGCCTCGGCCAGCCGTACCGCCGCCGGGCCTATAGCCCGCAGCGAGAGGGCGTCGCAGCCCAAGAGGGTGGTCCGCTTCATGAAGTCGAGCACGCCGAGACCCGACGAGAACCGCGCCGAGCGCGCCGTCGGCAACACATGGTTCGGCCCGCCGACATAATCGCCCACCGCTTCCGGGGTGAAACGGCCGAGGAAGATCGCCCCGGCATTGCGCACCCGCGCCGCCAGAGCTTCCGGTTCGGCCACCGCCAGTTCAAGATGCTCGGGCGCGATGCGATCGACCAGCGGCAGCGAGTCGGCCAGGGTCGGCACCACGATCACCGCGCCGTGACGGTCCCAGCTATCCCGTGCGATCGCAGCGCGCGACAGAGTCTTCAGATGCGACTCGACCGCCTGGGCGACCCGGCGGCCGAATTCGGCATCGTCGGTAATCA
Source organism: Magnetospirillum fulvum (assembly GCF_900108475.1). Classification (GTDB taxonomy): domain Bacteria; phylum Pseudomonadota; class Alphaproteobacteria; order Rhodospirillales; family Magnetospirillaceae; genus Phaeospirillum; species Phaeospirillum fulvum_A. The sequence continues at coordinate 131,755 of NZ_FNWO01000003.1, forward strand.
GAATGCTCTGGGCGGCGGTGTCGTGCTCGGCCTGGCTGAGCAGATCGGCGGCGATCCAGCCGGGATCATTGCCGTTATCGGCGACGACCAGAATCTCCGACGGTCCGGCGATCATGTCGATGCCGACGGTGCCGAACACCCGCCGCTTGGCGGCGGCGACATAGGCGTTGCCCGGTCCCACGATCTTATCGACCGGGCGGATGGTGGCGGTGCCATAGGCCAGCGCGCCGACCGCCTGGGCTCCGCCGACGCGGTAGATTTCGTCGATTCCGGCGATGCGGGCGGCGGCCAGCACCAGCGGGTTCAGCCGTCCCCCCGGCGAGGGCACCACCATCACCAGCCGTTCGACCCCGGCCGCCTTGGCCGGAATCGCGTTCATCAGCACCGAGGAGGGATAGGCGGCGGTGCCGCCCGGCACGTACAGACCGGCGGCCTGGACCGCGGTCCAGCGCAGACCGAGCCGCACCCCGGCCTCGTCGATGAAGTGATCGTCGCTCGGCACCTGACGGTGGTGGAAGGCGCGGATGCGGGCGGCGGCCAGTTCCAGCGCCGCCAGCAGATCGGGGTCGCAACTGGCGCAGGCGGCATCGACCTCGTCGGAGCCGATCGCCAGACCGGCGGCATTCAGTTCCAGCCGGTCGAACCGGGCGGTGTATTCGATCAAAGCGGCATCGCCACGACGGCGCACGTCGGCCAGGATCGCGGCGACCTGGGCATCGACGTCCTCGTCCGTCTCGCGCTTCATGTCGAGCAAGGCGGCGAACGCGGCTTCGAAATCCGGATCGGTAGAGGCGAGAGTCCTCATCAGGCTTGGGCTCCCCGGGCGCGGCGGAAGGCCTCGATCCAGCCGGACATTTCATCCGGTCGGGTCTTCAGCGCGGCGCGGTTGACGATCAGACGGCTGGTGACCTGGGCGATCACTTCGACTTCCTTTAGCCCGTTGGCCTTCAGCGTGGCTCCAGACGACACCAGATCGACGATCCGCGAACACAGGCCCAGGGTGGGGGCCAGTTCCATCGCCCCGTTCAGCTTGACGCATTCGGCCTGGACGCCGCGCCGGGCGAAGTGGCGGCGGGTGATCTCGGGATATTTGGTGGCGATGCGGACATGGCTCCACCGGCCGGGATCGTCGGTCGCGGCGATATCGTCCGGCTCGGCCACCGACAGGCGGCAGCCGCCGATGCCCAGATCGAGCGGGGCGTAAATCTCGGGATAGGAAAATTCCATTAGCACATCGTTCCCGGCAATTCCCAGGTGCGCCGCGCCGAACGCGACAAAGGTCGCGACGTCGAACGAACGCACCCTGATGATATCGATGTGGGGATGGTTGGTGGTAAAGCGCAACAGCCGGGAATGGGGATCGTCGAACGCGGCTTCGGGTTCGATCCCGGCGGCGCGGACCAGAGGCATCGCCTCGTCGAGAATCCTGCCCTTGGGCAGAGCGATCACCAATTTGTCTTGCTGGAGCACGATACGTCTTCCGAAAATTCGATCCTGGCGGGGCTCGATTTCTACAAGGTTTCGCCGGGCGGTGCCACCCTATGATGAGTTTTGCTCCGCTGCTCTGGCGTCGGGCCAGAGGCTCGGCTACACTCCGCCGCTTCCTGGAACGGCCAAAGAGCAGGGGGGATATGACCACGATCGACCAAGCCAGCGCGCCGGTCTGGGCGCCGCCCTACGCCGAGGCAGCCGCCCGTCCGCTCTGTACCGATTGCGGCGTATCGCGTCGGGCCGATCCCCGCGCCTGTTCCCGCGCCTGTCAGTTCATCCATCCCGACCATGCCGGGCTCGAAGCCCGCATCCACGGCCGCACCCGCGATCCGTCCCGTCCTGACGAGCTGCATTTCGGCCCGTTCCGCAAGATGTGGCAGGCGGCGTTGAAGGAGCCGAAGCCGGGGGCGCAATGGACCGGGATCACCACCCGGCTGGCCGAGCGGCTGCTCGAAACCGGCAAGGTCGATGCGGTGCTGACGATGGCGGCCGACCCCAAGGATTCGTGGCGGCCGATGCCGGTGCTGGTGACGAAGCCCGAAGGGATGGCCTCGTGCCGGGGAATGCGGATGGGTTATGCCCCGCTGCTGGCCGGTCTGGAACCGGCGCGGCAACAGGGCTATCGCCGCCTTGCCGTGATCGGGGTGCCCTGTCAGATCCATCCGCTGCGGGTGCTGGAGCCGGAATTGGGCTTCGAGCGGCTGTATGTGATCGGCATTCCCTGTTCCGACAACACCACCACCGAGAGGTTCCACGACTTCCTGGCGCTGCTGACCGACCGCCCCGACCGCGTCACCTATCTCGAATTCCGCGCCGATTATCATGTCGAGATGCGTTTCAGCGACGGCCCGAACAAGGAAATCCCGTTCCTGAAGCTGCCGATCTCGAAGCTGCCGTCCGATTTCTTCCCGCTGACCTGTCGCACCTGTGTCGATTACGTCAATTCGCTGGCCGACCTAACCGTGGGCTACATGGCCGGGCGGGGCGAGCAATGGCTGCTGGTCCGCAATCAGACCGGCGAGGAGATTTTGTCGCTGCTGGGTGACGAAGTGCGCCTGACCGAGCCCACCAGCGCCGGAAAGCGCCAGGGCGCGGTGTCCGGCTTTATCAAGAACACCGAACGCGCGGCGGGCGGTCTGCCAATGCGGGGGATGCCGGATTGGGCGCGCCCGATCGTCGCCTGGCTGATGCCGAAAGTCGGTCCGCGTGGGCTGGAACTCGCCCGCGCCCGGCTGGAGATGAAGGCGGCGGAATCGGTGATCCATCTTCGCCTTCAGCAGCCTAAGCGCATGGCGGCGATGATTCCCGCCCATGTCTGGACCCTGGTCGAACCCTATGGCCTGACTCCCGCCGAGGGAGAGCGCGGAGGGGCGTAAGGCTCCGCAGTTCAAGCCGCGGAACACGTTTGGGGGCTGTCCGCCCCCAATCCCCCGATCGGGAGGCTTGCCTCCCGAACCCCCGGTCGTGTCTCAGTTGGGCCGATTCCAGACCAGCGGCTTCGCGTCTCAAGTCGTAGGGAAGCCGACGCTACGGGCGGCTGATGTGAACGAATCAGTGGGGAACCGTGGATCGTTTAACACCAAAGGGAGGATGGTAGGGTAAGTATGAAGCGATCCATCGCTAGGCTAGAACCTGCCGGGACGCTCAGTCTATCACCGTTACCAGATACAGGAAGGCCCTGCGCATCGGAATGTAAGTGAAGGCCGCTGAGCGTAGTGGTATATTTGAGCCATGAATGGCAACAAGCCCCACTTCTGGCCCGGTATTGTCCCGATAAACCGCACCGCTATCGTACTCTCTTGCCCTGGGCGGCTGGAGGAGCGCAAGAAACGGCCTGTTGCAGGGGTAACGGGCAGCAACCTAGATAAGCTTCTGGCCATCCTGAGAAGTCACCACCCAGATATTTTTGCTTCCGGCAACAGGTATGATTATCTTGTCACCAATTCGTCGGACAAGGTTCACTATCCGGTAGCAACGGGGGACACCGAGCCGTCTGAGGAGGAGATTGTCGTCGCCAAGAATCTGATGCGCCTGCAGAGCGAGCTTGCCCATTGCACCGTCGTCTTGGTACTGGGCGACCGGGCGGCACTGGCTGTACGGCAAGCTAAATTCACTGGGAGCATCATCCACTGTGGCTGGCACCTGTCGATGAGGCGGCTGAATACTGCTATACACGAAGACCTGTACCGCGCCCCAATCATCAAAGGGCAAGGAGGCAACACTGCCAAGCGCATTGCTGTTGTCGCCAACAGCATCCTTAGTATGTTGCCTTCCAGGTATCTCTATAGAGGCGTTTCCGTGGAAATGCATTCAGCAGGGAAGGCGCTTGTGCCGAAAGGGAGCATTGCTACACGCGTTATGCTCCATGACGGCACGATCACCTATGGCGACAATGCCACCTGTGGAAATTCGCTTCGGAACGCCGTGATTACTCATCAAAAGGACTCAATTAAATATCCCGATGCATTTATTTCGTTTTCATTTTCGTTTGACGTGGCGAAGCAATATGCATTGAATGGAGGGAGACGGAGATGTGGCATTGTTTATGTAATTGACAGATTTTTTCTTGAAGCTCACGAGGTTGTAGAGCATATCGTTACCGATCATGCGTCGAACCTAACAAAGCCCTTAGATCAAGAGGTGCTGCTCTGTGCCGCAGACCAAGGTACATTGCCGCTTGGTATCGTGGTCGACTACGTCCCGGTGACTTCCTGAACTGGCTGGGCACAGCGGCGGAGTTCTGCAAAGCGCAAGGCATGCCCGCAATTTGAACCGGCACCACGCATTCGAATGACCGCAGTTGAAAACCAGCGCTGACCTGTGGATCGACTGATATGGGCCCATACCTGAATTTCAGACTGAGACATTACCGAACCCTCTATTTTCTTGATATTCAAAAAAATTAGGAGGTTTGGAGGCTTTTGCCTCCAAATCGGTCCGGGCGATAGCCCGGCCGCGGAGCGGAACCCTATCCCTTCACCGCGACCCAGATTGTTACCGGCAAGGCGGTTCTCCAGGTATCGAAGCGGCCGAGCGGCTCGGCCTGGGCGACGGAGAGGCGGGTCAGGCTGCCGCCGAAGCGGTCGCGCCAGGAGATCAGGGCGGTTTCGGTCTGGACCGTGACCGCGTTGGCAACAAGGCGTCCGCCCGGTTTCAGCGCGTTCCAGCAGGTTTCGACGACCCCTTCGACGGTGAGGCCGCCGCCGATGAACACCGCGTCGGGCGACTCAAGGCCGGTGAGCGCGGCGGGGGCGCGCCCGGCGACGACGGACAGGCCCGGCACGCCAAGGGCGGCGGCGTTGGCGGCAATCGTCTGCTGCCGCTCGGGGTCGGATTCAATCGCGATGGCGCGGCAGGAGGGGTGGGTGCGCATCCATTCGATCCCGATCGAGCCGCTGCCGCCGCCGACATCCCACAGCAACTCGCCGGGCAGCGGGGCAAGCCGGGCCAGGGTGACGGCGCGGATGTCGCGCTTGGTCAACTGGCCGTCGGTGGCATAGGCCTCGTCGGGCAGACCGGCCAGCCGTGACCACACTGTTGCGTCGGGGGCGGCGCGGCACTCGATCGCGATCAGGTTCAGGTCGGCGGCGGGCTGGTCGCCCCAGGCGGCGGCGCTGGTTTCGATCCGGCGCTCACGCGGGCCGCCCAGATGCTCGAACACGACGAAGCGGCTGTCGCCAAAGCCTCGCCGGGTCAGTAGCGCCGCCAGGGTAGCGGGGCTGGTGCCGTCGGCCGACAGCACCAGGATTTTGGCGCCGGGGACGAGGTGGGGATGCAGCAACTCGACCGGGCGGCCGGTGACGCTGACCAGGGTGACGTCCTGGAGCGGCCAGCCGAGCCGGGCCGCCGCCAGCGACGGCGAGGAGGGGGCGGACAGCACCCGCATTTCGGTGGGATCAATCCGGCGTGCCAGCGAGGCCCCGATTCCGTACAGCATCGGATCGCCGCTGGCCAACACGCAGACATTTTGGCCACGATGCGACAGCACCAGATCAATCGCGGTGTCGAACGGACTGGGCCAATCCACCCGCTTCTGCCCCGGCTGTTGGGGGACAAGATCGAGGTGACGCTGCCCGCCGATCAGCAGGGTGGCCGAGGCGATCGCGCCGCGCGCAGCCTCTCCCAGCCCGGCCGGACCGTCTTCTCCCAATCCCACTATCGTCAGCCATGCGGGCATCGTGTCGGCCTTTCCTTGGATCCGCGTTGACCTGGGCGGTGATACGCTATGCCCCCCGGCGGCGGCAAGCGGCGCAGACTGTATCTTTCATCGGCCCCCTCGTTTGGTGTATGAGTGCGCCACCGCCATGGCTCCTTGGGGCCAAAACGGGAACAAGCGGCGGCTTTTGTTTAAAGTCCAGGAGCATGATGGTCGACTATATCCGCGACGCCCAAGACATCTATCGTCAGTCCTTCGCCATTATCCGGGCCGAAGCCGATCTGTCTCGTATTCCCGCCGACCTGGAAAAGCTGGCGGTTCGTGTCGCCCATTCCTGCGGGATGCCGGACATCGTCGATGATCTGCGCTTTTCCGAAGGGGCCGGTGCCTCTGGCCGCGCCGCTCTGCTGGCGGGCGCGCCGATCCTGTGCGATTGCAAGATGGTGGCCGAGGGGATCACCCGCGCCCGTCTGCCCGCCAACAACGACGTGATCTGCACCTTGAACGATCCCAAGGTTGCCGAACTGGCCAAGGCGATGGGCACCACCCGCTCGGCGGCGGCGCTGGAATTGTGGCGGCCCCGTCTGGCTGGCGCGATCGTCGCGGTCGGCAACGCGCCGACGGCGCTGTTCCATCTGTTGGAAATGATCGACGAGGGGGCGCCGAAACCGGCGTTGATCCTGGGCATTCCCGTCGGCTATGTCGGTGCGGCCGAATCCAAGGATGCGTTGGCCGAAAACAGCCGGGGCGTTCCGTTCGTGGTGGTGCGCGGCCGTCGCGGCGGCAGCGCGATGGTGGCGGCGGCGATCAACGCGCTGGCCTCGGAGCAAGAATAATGTCGGAGGCAAAGGGACGTCTGTTCGGTCTGGGAGTTGGTCCCGGCGATCCTGAACTGATCACGTTGAAGGCGCTCCGGCGTCTGCGCGAATCTCAGGTGGTGGCCTATCCGGCGGCGAAGGGTCGCAAGGGCAATGCGTTGGCGATCGTCGAGGCCCATCTCGACCCGTCGCAGATTCTGCTGCCGATGATCTATCCGGTGACCACCGAGAAAATGCCGCCGCCGTTCAATTACGAAACGGCGATGCGGGCGTTCTATGACGAATCCGCCGAAGAGGTCGCGGCCCATCTCGATGCCGGGCGCGACGTCGCCGCGATCTGCGAGGGCGACCCGTTCTTCTACGGCTCGTTCATGTATCTGCACGACCGTCTGGCCCACCGCTACGAGACCGAAGTGGTGCCGGGGGTCTGTTCGATGCTGGCCTGCGCCTCGGTGCTGGGTGCGCCGCTGGTTTATCGCAACCAGACCCTGACCGTGCTGTCCGGCGTGCTGCCCGAAGAGGAACTGAAGCGCCGCCTGGGTGATACCGAGGCCGCCGCGATCATGAAGCTCGGCACCAACTTCACCAAGGCGCGCAAGGTGGTGGCCGATCTCGGCTTGCTTGATCGCGCCCTCTATGTCGAGCGGGCGACGATGGCGACGCAGCGGATTGAACCTCTGGCGGCTGTCGATCCCGATACGGTACCTTATTTCGCGATGATCCTCGTCCCCGGTCCGCGATGGGAGGCATGATGGAGTCGGTGCTGGCCCCGGCCATTCTGTGCCTCGGCCCGGACGGGCTGGAAACCGCCCGGCGCATCCGTGCCGGTTGTCCCGATGCGGCGATTCGCGGCCTGGCCGGGCCGGTCGAGGACGCGGAAATCCGCCACGATTCGATCGAGTCCGCCTTGCGCGATCTCTATCGCCGCGACGTTCCCATCATCGCCCTCTGCGCCGCCGCTACGGTGATTCGCGCGCTCGGGCCGCTGCTGGGCGACGGGTTGGAGGAACCGCCGGTGCTGGCGGTGGCCGAGGATGGCAGCGCGGTGGTGCCGCTGCTGGGCTTGCGTCGCGGTGCGGTCGCCCTGTCGCGGATCGTCGGCGCGGCGTTGGGGACGGTGCCTGCCTTCACCTCGCCCGACGAAGAAGAGGTGAAATGCCGCCCGGCCGAGCCGCGTCGGCGGGGGCGGCTGGCGGTGATCGGCCTGGGACCGGGAGCGAGTGGGTTGATGGCTCCCGACGTGCGCGAGGAACTGCGCCGCGCCCGCCACATCATCGGCTATGAAACCTATGTTCGGATGGCCGGGCCGTTCCGCCCGGATCAGATCATCCATGCCTCGGACAATCGGGTCGAGATGGACCGCGCCCGCCATGCGTTTGTCTTGGCCGCCGGTGGCGAGGATGTCGTGGTGGTGTCGTCGGGCGATCCCGGCATCTTCGCGATGGCGAGTGCGGTGCTGGAAGCGCTCCATCTGTCGGACGAGCCATCCTGGCACAGCGATGTCGATCTGGTGATCCTGCCCGGTATTTCCGCCGCCCAGGCGGCGGCGGCCAAGGCCGGAGCACCGCTCGGTCACGATTTCTGCACGATCTCGCTGTCGGACAATCTGAAGCCGTGGCCGGTGATTCTCGACCGGCTCGACCATGCCGCGACCGCCGATCTGGTGCTGGCGCTCTATAACCCGATCTCGGTCGCCCGGCCGTGGCAGTTGGGCGAGGCGCTGGACCTGCTGCGCCGTTACCGCGCCGCCGCGACCCCGGTGGTGCTGGGGCGCGATGTCGGCCGTCCCGGCGAACGGATTACCGTCGTCACCCTGGGGAGCCTCAGTCCGGATATGGTCGATATGCGGACGGTGGTGATCGTCGGCTCCTCGACCACCCGGTCGTTCCCCCGCGCGGGCGGCGGTGCGTGGGTCTATACCCCGCGCTGGTACGGCCAAAGCCCGGAGTGATACCAATCTGCGCTGATCGGAACCGATCCGCGCAAGCCCTCGCCGGGCGCGGCCCATCCGGGCCGCTTGGCTCCGCGCCACGAGGCGCGCGGCCCCTTGGGCCTATACCAAGCTGCATGAGTCCACTCAAAGAGCAGCTTGGTATGACCAATCGGTCCTGGCCCGGCTTCGGCGCGACGCTTTCCTCAGTGCGGCGACAGCAGCTTTAGTCCGACGATGCCGGCGACGATCAGGCCGATACAGGCCAGTCGCAGCGCGTCGGACGGCTCGCCGAACAAGATCATCCCGACCAGAGCGGTGCCGACGGTGCCGATCCCGGTCCAGATCGCATAAGCGGTGCCGAGCGGCAGCGTCTTCAGCGCCAGGGCCAGCAGGCCGAGGCTGACCCCCATCGCCGCCAGAGTCGCCAGCGACGGAACCAGACGGGTGAAGCCCACGGTATATTTGAGGCCGACGGCCCAGCCGATTTCAAACAGGCCCGCAAAGACCAGGGCGATCCAGGACATCGAGAGTCTCCAAGTCGGCGGCCACCGACCTGGAGACCGATCCAGCCGTTGTTTTAGGCGGAAACCGCCGCCTGGGACAAGGCAGGCGTCTGGGTCAGTTGGGCGATCCAGGCCGCGATCCGCGCCTCGGTCTTCGAGGATTGCCCGTCCTCGTCAAGCGCCAACCCGACGAAGCGGCCGTCGCGTTCGGCCAACGACGCCGTGTAGCTATAGCCGTCGGTCGCGGTGTGGCCGACGATCACCGCGCCCCGTTCGACGGCGATGTCGTGGAGAATCCCGATCGCATCGACAAAGCTGTCGGCATAGGTCGCCTGATCGCCGGTGCCGAACAGCGCGACCGGCTTGCCGGTCAGGGTCGCCTCGCGCAATAGGCCCAGCTTGTCCTCCCAATCGATCTGAAGGTCGCCGATCCCATAGGTGGGCGAGCCGAGAACCAGAAGGTCGCATCCTTCGAAATCAGCCGTCTTGGCGGCGGTGATGTCGAGCAATCTGGCCTGGAGCCCAGCGGCGATCTTCTTGGCGACCGCCTTGGTGGTGCCGGAATCCGAGCCATAAATCACGGTGACGTTCATCGTTCCCTCTCTCCACTGCGAACGGCCGTGCGTGGGTTCGGCCTGCTGAGTCTGATGATAATAATATTGAGACGCGTTCGCAATATGACCGTGGTCAAGGGCGGGCCAAACCACGCGGACGATCCGGGGGTAACGATCAATCGGGGGATTGGGACGCCCCGTCAGTCAGCGATTGGCTGCCCCGTCGGGGGTGGCTAATCGATGAAGCATGGTGACGGGAGGGGTGGCTGGGGCGGGAGGACTCGAACCTCCGAATGGCGGTACCAAAAACCGCTGCCTTACCGCTTGGCGACGCCCCACCAGGGTGGGAAGGCACCTTAGTCCGAACCGGAAAGACTGGCAATGCCGAGCTTGGGTCGGTTCGAAACGCATCGGTGCGAAAGAGAAAAACGGCCCCTCCACCCGAAGGGGAGGGGCCGCAAAACAGACCCCGTTAGCGCGAATAGAATTCGACGACGAGGTTCGGTTCCATCTGGACCGGGTAGGGAACGTCCGCCAGCTTCGGGATACGGACGAACTTGCCCTTCATGTCCTTGTGATCGACTTCGAGGTAATCGGGCACGTCACGCTCGGGCGACTGCGAGGCTTCGACGATCAGAGCCAGATCCTTGGACTTGGTCTTGACCGAGATTTCGTCGCCTTCACGAACCTGATAGCTCGGAATGTTGACGCGCTTGCCGTTGACGCGGACGTGGCCATGGTTGACCAACTGACGCGAGGCGAACGGGGTGGGGGCGAACTTGAGGCGGTAGACCACGGCGTCAAGCCGACTTTCCAGCAGGCCGATCAAATTCTCGGAGGTGTCGCCACGACGGCGCACGGCCTCGTCATACAGGCGGCGGAACTGCTTCTCGCCGATGTTGCCGTAGTAACCCTTCAGCTTCTGCTTCGCCATCAGCTGGGTGCCGAAGTCCGAAGGCTTCTTGCGGCGCTGACCGTGCTGGCCCGGGGGGTTTTCCTTACCGCGCGCCAGCGGGCTCTTGCCGCGGCCCCACAAATTGGCGCCCAGGCGGCGATTGATCTTAAACTTTGCTTCGATGCGCTTGCTCATGCTCGTCCTTCGGTCCGAATTCATCGGTTCACGATTGTCCCGATAGCCCTGATCCGGCACTGCCGGGGGAGGGTGAGCACACCAAGAGGGCGCCCGCCCATTTTCTCGGGAGAGAGGGCGGAACTATACGGAGCGCGGCCGGGATGTCAAACGAAACAAGCAGGGGCGGGCCAAAACATCGCCGCACAAAGCGAAAGCTGCCCCCCTTCCTCGGGAAAGGGGGGTGATTTCCATCTTCGATCAGGCTATATCAGACCGCTTAAGATACAAGGGGCTTTCGAAGCATGACCGTTCTCGTTACCGGAGCCGCCGGTTTTATCGGCTACCATACCTCTCTGCGTCTGCTGGAGCGGGGCGAGTCGGTTCTCGGCCTCGATAACCTCAACCCGTATTACGATGTCGCGTTGAAGGAAATGCGGCTGACCCGGTTGCGGGAGTTCCCCGGCTTTTCCTTCGCCCGAGCCGATATCGCCGACCGCGCCGCATTGGCCGAGATCGAGCGCGCCAATCCCGGCATTGATGCCATCATCAATCTGGCGGCCCAGGCCGGGGTGCGCCACTCCCTGACCGCGCCGCACGATTACACCCATTCCAATGTCGAAGGGCATCTGGTGATGCTGGAACTGGCGCGGCGGTTGCCCGTCTGTCGCCACTTCGTCTATGCCAGTTCGTCGTCGGTCTATGGCTCGAACACCAAGCTGCCTTTCTCGGTCGAGGATCGGGTCGATACCCCGATCTCGCTCTATGCCGCGACCAAGCGCGCGGGCGAGCTGATCAGCCATTCCTACAGCCACCTGTTTCGCATCCCCACCACTGGCCTGCGCTTCTTTACCGTCTATGGCCCGTGGGGACGCCCCGACATGGCCGCCTATCTGTTCGCCAAGGCGATCATCGCCGGCGAGCCGATCCGGGTGTTCAACAATGGCGACATGCGGCGCGACTTCACCTTCATCGACGACATCGTGTCCGGCATCGTCGGCGTGCTCGACAATCCGCCGCCCGATACCGGAACCGAGCCGCCCTACCGGCTCTATAATATCGGCAACAACCGTTCGGAACGGCTGATGGACTTCATCGGTCTGGTCGAGCAATCGCTGGGCCGCAAGGCGACCTATGTGCTTGAGCCGATGCAGCCGGGCGACGTCAAGGAAACCGCCGCCGATATTTCGGCGATTGCGCGTGACGTCGGTTTTGCCCCCACCACCCCGATCAGCGTCGGCGTGCCGCGCTTCATCGACTGGTTCAAGCAATATCACGGTCTTTAAGAGAGATAATACCAAACGGCTCTTTGAGTGAAACTCATGCTGTTTGGTTAGGCCCGAAGGGCCGCGCGCCTCGGGTTCGATCCGCGCGGCTTGATATAAGGCGCCGCCGGGTCGATCCGGGCGGCGTTTCTTTCTTTTGTCGGCGCACAAACAAAAACGGCGGGGGAAATCCCCCGCCGTTTCTGCGTTCAAAGCCTGAAAGGGCCAGACGGCCTATTCGGCCGCCTTCTGCTCCTGCGCCTTGGCAATGCCGAGGCGGTCCCACACGGCGCAGAACGAATCGACCAGATGATCCATCATCGAATCGTCGTGCAGCGGGGTGGGGGTGATACGCAGACGCTCGGTTCCGACCGGAACGGTGGGGTAGTTGATCGGCTGAACGTAGATGTTGTAGTCCGACAGCAGCAGATCGCTGGCCTGCTTGCACAGCGCGGCATTGCCGACCATCACCGGGATGATGTGGCTGACCGACGGCAGCACCGGAATGCCACGCTCGGTCAGGCGACGCTTGCAGGTGGCGGCGCGTTCCTGATGCTTGACCCGCAGTTCCGGATGCTTGCGCAGGTACTGGACGCTGGCAAGACAGGCGGCGGCGGTCGCGGGCGGCATCGAGGACGAGAAGATGAAGCCCGGTCCGAAGCTGCGGGCGTAATCGACGCAGGCGCTGCTGGCGGCGATGTAGCCACCGACGACACCAATCGCCTTGGCCATCGTGCCCTGGATGATGGTGATGCGGTCGCGCAGTCCGTCACGTTCGGCGACGCCCGAGCCCTGCTCGCCATACATGCCGACGGCGTGGACTTCGTCGAGATAGGTCATCGCGCCGTACTTCTCGGCGACGTCGCAGATTTCGGCGATCGGCGCAATGTCGCCGTCCATCGAATAGACCGACTCGAACGCGACCAGCTTCGGCGCGTCCTTGGGGGCGGCGGCGAGCAGACGGTCGAGATCCTGGGCGTCGTTGTGGCGGAAGATCTGCTTGGCCGAGCGACCGTGGCGGATGCCCTCGATCATCGAATTGTGGTTCAGTTCGTCCGAGAAGATGATGCAGCCGGGAATGGTCGCGCCCAGCGTCGACAAGACGGTCTGGTTGGCGACATAGCCCGAGGTGAACAGCAGCGCCGCTTCCTTGGCGTTGAAGTCGGCCATCTCCTGCTCAAGCAGGACGTGATAATGGTTGGTGCCGGAAATGTTGCGGGTGCCACCGGCACCGGCGCCGCAGCGATCGAGCGCCTCGTGGGTGGCGGCAATCACTTCCGGGCGCTGACCCATGCCAAGATAGTCGTTGGAGCACCACACCACGACTTCTTCGGTCTTGCCGTCACGATGGTTCAGGGCCACCGGGAAGCGGCCGCAGATCCGCTCGAGATCGGCGAAGACGCGATAGCGGCCCTCGGCCTTCAGTTCAGAAATCCGCTTGGAAAAATACTGCTCGTAATCCATCCCAGTCCTCCCTCCGACCTGCCGGGCGAGGATACCCCCCCATCTCCCGGCGGTTCGAGCCAACTTTTTTGCCCGCAGGGGACGTCTGCGATCGTTCGCGCGAGCGGGCGGTGAGCAAAGAAAGCCTTCCCGGCCCACCCGCGTCTGGGCGAACCGGAACAAGCGGCGATCCTAGAGGATCGAAAAGGTGCCTTGCAAGTGTACTTGACGTAATTTTCCTTACTTCCTGCCGGGGTATTGCCGATTTTTCGCTTGGGAGGGGGGAGCGGTGAGCCGGGTAGGCCGCTCCCCCCCGTTCGGTGAGGGGCGATCAGCGCCGCTCGGCGACCCAGGCGGCGGTGTCGGCCAGGGCCAGGGCGAAGCGGTAGAGCATTTCCGAGATTTCGTCGGCGGTGATGATCAGCGGGGGGGAGAAGGCGATTGAATCGCCCATCGCCCGCAGGATCAACCCGTGATCCTGGGCGCGGGCGACCAGGGTCGCGCCGACGCCCCAGGACGGATCGAACGGGGTCTTGGTCTCCTTGTCGGCGACCAGTTCGACGGCGGCAATCAGGCCGATGCCGCGCACCTCGCCGACCATCGGATGGTTGGCAAAGCCGCGCAGGCCGTCCTGGAGCACCGGGGCCACCTGGGCGACATGGCTGAGGATGTCGCGCTCGGCATAGATCTTCAGGGTCTCGACCGCGACGGCGGCCGAAACCGGATGGCCGCCATAGGTGTAGCCATGGCCGAAGGTGCCGATCCGCCCCGCCTCGGCGACGATCGGGGCCAGGACGCGCTCGTTGATCAGCAGCGCCGAGATCGGCAGATAGCCCGACGACAGCCCCTTGGCCATCGTCATGATGTCGGGGCGCATTCCGAAGGTCTCGGAGCCGAACATCTTACCGGTACGGCCAAAGCCGCAGATCACTTCGTCGGCGACCAACAAGATGTCGTATTTGTCGAGCACCGCCTGGATTTTGGGGAAGTAATCGGCCGGGGGCACCACCACCCCGCCCGCGCCCATCACCGGCTCGGCGAAGAAGGCGGCGACCGTCTCCGGCCCCTCGGCCAGGATCATCGCTTCGAGCTCCTCGGCCAGACGGGTCGAGAACGCCTCTTCGCTCTCGCCGGGACGGCCGCCGCGATAGTAATGCGGGCAGGCGGCGCGCAGCACCGCCGGGTCGGGCAGGTCGAACGAGCGGTGGTTGACCGCCAGCCCGGTCAAGGACGAGGTCGCGATGGTGACGCCATGATAGGCGCGGTCGCGGGCGATCACCTTCTTCTTGTTCGGCTGACCGAGCGCGTTGGCGCGATAGCGGATCATCTTGAGCGCGGTGTCGTTGGCTTCCGAGCCCGAACCGGTCAGGAACGCGCGCGCCATCGGCACCGGAGCCAGCGCCAGCAGCCGCTCGCCCAGGGCGATCGCCGGGTCGTGGCTCTTATGGCCGAACAGGTGATAGAACGGCAGGGTCCGCATCTGTTCGGCGGCGGCGGCGACCAGCCGCTCTTCGCCCCAGCCGAGCGCGGTACACCACAGCCCGGCCAGACCCTCGATGTAATCCTTGCCGGTATCGTCGAAGACGCGGACGCCTTGGCCGCGGGCGATCACCAGCGGACCGATCTCCTGATGGCGGATCGGGTTGGTATAGGGATGCAAAAGCGATTCGATGTCTCGCTCGGCGGTGGTGCGATTGGTCGGGGTGGAGGTCATGATCTCTCCCTAGGGGGACGCGAAAACGAAAGAGCGTCGGTCGGCTTAGATTTGGGTCAGCCAGCCGATCAGAAGCGGGGTCAGGATCGCGGTGACGATACCGGCCAGACCGATGGCCAGACCGGCATAGGCGCCCTGGGTCTCGCCTTCCTGGAAGGCGCGGGTGGTGCCGATGGCGTGGGCCGAGATGCCGAAGGCCAGCCCGCGCGCGGCGGGCGAGCGGACCCGGACCAGGGTCAGAATCCACGAGCCGAAGATCGCTCCAGCCACCCCGGTCAGCACCACCAGAACGGCGGTCAGCGAGGGAAGGCCGCCGATCCGCTCGGAAACGCCCATCGCGATCGGGGTGGTCACCGATTTGGGGGCGAGGCTGAGCTGGACCAAAGACGACGCGCCCAGCAGCCGGGCCGAGACGACGACACTGATCAGCGCCACCGCCGAGCCCGCCACCGCCGTCGCCAGCACGGCGGGCCACGACCGGATCAGCGAGGGCAATTGACGGTACAGCGGCACCGCCAGCGCCACCGTCGCCGGACCCAGCAGCAGGTGGACCATCTTGGCGCTGTCGAAATAGGTCTGATAGGCGATGCCGCTCAAGCTCAGGATCGCGATGATGACCAGCATCGTCACCAGCACCGGATTGATCGCGGGGCGGCGGCCACAGCGTTCGAACAGCCATACCGCGCCCTGATAGACCAGCAAGGTGAGGGCGAGCCCGAACATCGGCGATCCCGCGATCGCCTCCCAGGCGGCGCGCGGATCGAAGCTCATGGCTGGTCCTTTCGGGCCTTGCGGTCAAGCAGCTGCATCGTCAGGCCGCTGACCACCATCGTCAGCAGGGTGCTAACCAATACCGCGACGGTGATCGGCACCGCCTCGGCGGCCAGGATGTCGGTCTGGACCATCACGCCGACGCTGGCCGGAACGAACAACAGACCGAGATTACCGAGAATGCCGCGAGTGACACGGTCGAGCGATTTAGGCACCCGACCCCGGATCACCAACCCCAGGAACAAGATCACCATTCCCGCGACCGGACCGGGCAGCGGCAGGCCGAACAGCCGGACAATCGCCTCTCCGGCAAGCTGGCAGATCACCAGAACCGTGATAGAACCGAGCAAAGTCGTTTCCTTTCCCGAGCCGGAGAGACCTCGAATGCCACCCCTCACCTCGATCGACCTGTTGGGGTTGGTCGCCGGAGCGATGACTACCGTGTCCTTCGTACCGCAAGCGGTCAAGACCCTGCGCACCCGGCAGACCCGCGACATCTCTCTTTCGATGTGGCTGCTGTTCTGTTGCGGGGTGGGGGTGTGGATTGTCTATGGGCTGCTGGTCCCGGCCTGGCCGGTGGTCGCCGCCAACATCCCGACCTTGATTTTGGCGGGAGTGATTCTGGCGGTAAAGATCGCCAATCTCAAGCGGGAATAAGTCGAGGCGGGGCCTCCTGGCCCCGCCATCTGGTCAATCAGGCCCCGCGGCCGCCGTGCAACGCCGACCATTGCACCGGATCGTGCAGGAACGAGCGCACCGCTTCGATGGCGCGGCGGTCGAACGGACCGTCCTGCTCGGCCACTTCCAGCACGTCCCACCAATTGGCGAGATAGCCGAGCTTGACCCCGATTTCTTCCAGGCTCTTCAGCGCGCCGGGGAACACCCCATAGAAGAACACGACGAAGGAGAAGTCGATCGTGCAGCCCGCTTCGCGCAGGGCGTTGACGAAATTGACCTTGGACGCGCCGTCCGAGGCCAGATCCTCGACCAGCACGACGCGGGCACCGTCGCGGAAATCGCCCTCGATCTGGGCATTGCGGCCAAAACCCTTCGGCTTTTTGCGGACGTACAGCATCGGCAGGCCAAGCCGGTCGGCGATCCAGGCCGCATAGGGGATACCGGCGGTTTCGCCGCCGACGATCGCATCGACCGATTCATAGCCGGAATTGCGCAGGATCGCGGTGCTCATCAGTTCGGAGATGCGAGCCCGGGCGCGCGGAAACGAGATTACCTTGCGGCAATCGACATAGACCGGGCTGGCCCAGCCCGAGGTCAGGATATAGGGTTCCTCGGGTCGGAAGTTGACCGCTCCGATCTCCAACAGGATGCGGGCCGTGGTCAGGGCCGCCTGCTTCTGTTCGTGGGTGCGGGAAACGGTATTTGCCATGGGGACGCCCTCTTTCTGATCGCCTTGTCGCGTGGGCGCTCTATAGGCACAATCGCTGCTGTCCTGCAAGAAGACAGAAACGGGGAGAGGCAATGACCAATGTGATTGATGTCGTCTGCGTCGATGGTGTTGCTACCGTTACGCTCAATCGTCTTGAAAAAATGAACGCCTTGAATTTGCCGATGTGGCAGGGGCTCGCCGACGCGTTCACCCGTCTTTCCGCCGATCCCCAGGTCCGGGTGGTGGTATTGCGCGGGGCCGGGACCAGCGTGTTTGCCCCCGGTGCCGATATCGACGAGTTCGACACCCTGCGGGCCGATGCCGCTCAGGCCAAAGACTACGATCTGGTGCTGCGAAAGGCGCTTGATGCGGTGCGGCTTTGCCCTCATCCGGTGATCGCGGCGATCTGGGGGGCCTGTGTCGGCGGCGCGCTGGAGTTGGCCTGTTGTTGCGATCTGCGTCTGTCGGCCCGGTCCGGCCGCTTCGGGGTGCCGATCAACCGTATCTCGGTGGTGATGGCCTATCCCGAACTGGCCGAAATCCGCCGGGTCGCCGGGGTCGCCGTCGCGTTGGAATTGCTGCTGGAAGGCCGCGTGATCGATGCCGACGAGGCGTTGGCAAAGGGGTTGCTGACCCGTGTCGTCGAGGATGACGTCCTGGAGGCGGAAATCGCCGTCACCGCCCGGCGCATCGCCGCCGGGGCACCGCTGGTCAATCGCTGGCACAAAGCGTTCCTGCGCCGTCTCGACGATCCCGCGCCGGTGTCCGAGACCGAGATGGCGGAATGCTACCGCTTTCTCGCGACGGCCGATTACGCCGAGGGACTGGCCGCCTTCCGCGCCTGCCGCAAGCCGGTGTTCCGGGGGGAATGAAGGGAGCCGCCGCTTATTGCGGCGGCCCGCCCGCCTTGACCCAGGCCAGCACGAAGACCCGGATCGCCGACGATAGCGAACCGGGGCTCTGGGGGCCGAACCGGCCCGAATCGATCTCGGTGACCAACTGGTTGACCGATTGTCCGCGTTGGGCGGCGATCGTCTTCAGTTCGTCCCAGAACGCTTCTTCCAGCGTCACGCTGCTGGCGTGGCCCGCAATCATCACCGACCGCTTCTGGACGGGTTGCCCGGTCATCGCCGCGTCGCCGAGGCTTCGGTCTGGGCCGGCGCGCCTTCCCAGATGCCGTGCGGCGGGATCGCCTCGCCTTTCATCACGATGGTCAACTGGCCGATGCGGGCGAAATCGCCGACATCGGTGTCGTAAAGAACGGTCGACCCGGACCCGATGGTGACGCCCCGTCCCAGCGTGACGATGCCGACCTTCATCACCCGGTCCTCGTACAGGTGGGTTTGCAGGGCGGAGGCGGCGTTGATCGCGCAGAAATCGCCGACATCAATGCAATCGAACTCGGTGATGTCGGTGGTGTCCATAAAGACGCCGCGACCGATCTTGCTGCCGAACAGGCGCAGGAACCAGGGCAGGAACGGGGTGCCGCGCAGGTGATCCAGCATCACCTTACCCGCCATTCCCCAATACATCACAGCGACCGCCTCGGTGCGGAGCGCCCACCACGACCACATCGGTTTCGCGGTGGGGCGATAGCGTCCCATCATCAGCCACTTCACCGCGATCGCGCACAGCGTCAGCGCGGTGGAGATCGCGACGCTGGCGGCGCAGAACAAGATGACGACGATGCCGTAATCGTGACGGGCGATCCATTGGTCGAGCACTTCGACCGACAGAATACCAAAGGTGATGAACAGCATGCTGGGCAGCGATACCGCGAAGGCCTCGAAAAAGGCCCGCCACGCCCGTCGCCACAGCGGCGGCTCGAAGGTCCAGGCCGCGCCGCCGCCGTCGAAGCGCTGGCGCACCGGCAATTTGATCGGCGGGCTGCCAAACCATGTGTCGCCGGGGCTGATCGCGTCGTTGGCGGGCGGCAGCGATTTGATGCCGATCAGGGTTCCCTCGGGGATGTGGGCTCCGGGGGGCACTACCGCGTCGTTGCCGACGAAGACGCGGGGGCCGATCCGCACCGGCTCAAGCTCCATCCAACCGCGCCGGACGCTTTCGTCGCCCAGGATCACCTCGTCGGCGATGAAGCATTTCTCGCCGATCTCGGTGAGGTCGTAGCGTCCGGACAGATTGCACGAGATTTCGGCGTCCCGCCCGATCTTGGCTCCCATCAGCCGATACCACAGCCGCATATAGACGGTGGCATACAGCGACGACAGCGTCTCCAGCATTAGTTCGGTCGCCAGGGCGACGATCCATTTGCGGACATAAAAGCCGCCATAGACCGAATACGTGCCCGCCGTGACCACCGGCAGCACGGTCCAGCGCACCACCGCGATCAACAGGACGGTGATGACGATCAGCGCCATCGCCGTCGGCCAGGCCAGCAGCGGCAGGACGTAGAGGTAATCGTGCGGTCCGCTTCCGGCGACGACTTCGCTCAGGCTTTCGAACAGATAGAAGGCGGGGAAGATCGGGATCAGGCTGATTGGCGGCAGAATCACCAGCATCAGCAGGTAAAAGGCGCTCAAGGCCGCTTTGCGGGTCCGGGTTGCCCGCGCCGGTTCGGGCAGGGCGGCGATATCGACGGTGCCGGTCCGCCGTGCCGGTGAGCCTTCCCAGAATTCGGCCCGTCCGGTGCGGGTGCCGGGCGAAACCGAGCAGAGGTCGGCCAGTTCGGTTTCATCGGCCAGCACGGTGTCCGGCCCGATCACGCACGAGGTGCCGATATGGGCGTCGTCACCGATCATGGTGGTGCCGATAATCAGTTCGTTGCCGACGATTTCGGCATTCGACAGCTTGACCTTGCCGCCGATCACCACGCCCCGGCCGATCGTGATCAGATCAAAGGCACCGGCCTCGACCTCGCCGATGATGCAATCGCTGCCGACCTTGGCGCCTAGCGCCCGCAGATACAGCCCCATGATCGGGGTGCCCTGGAACCATTTGATGTGGGCGACATTGACCATCCGCTGCGCCAGCCACCAGCGGTAGTAATAGACCCCCCACAACGGATAGCGGCCGGGGCGGGTGCGGCCGATCGCCAGCCATTTCAGCCCGATCGACCCCAGAATGGTGCCGATATTGATGACCGCGTAGGTCAGCATCAGGGTGACGATTTCGCGGCCCAGCCCGGCTTCGTCGCCCGATAGCAGCATGTAGCTGACGAACACCCCCAGCCAGGGCAGGGTGGTCAGGGTCAAGATCAGCGGCATCGCGACCGCCTGAGCCAACCCGCACAGCAGCCGCCGCGAGAACGGTGGCGGATCGAACGACAAATCGGCGGCGACGGTGCCAGGGGCCGGAGCCCGGGCGTCGAGCAGGGCGGCCATTGCCCGCAGGGTGCGGGCGGCATAGATTTCGGTCAGGGTCAGGCTGGCCAGCGTCGGGTTCTGACGGACTGCCGAGACGAAGCGGGCGGCCAGCAGGGAATGGCCGCCGAGATCGAGGAAGAAGTCGGCCTCGAACGGGATCGACTGACCGGGGAAGACGTGGCGGGCGGCGTCGAGCAGCTTGGCCTCGGTCGGTGTCGCGGGCTGTTCCTGTTCTTCGGCCGCGCTCTCACTCAGCGTCAGGGCGGCAAGGCTCTTGCGGTCAAGCTTGCCCGAGATCAGGCGGGGCAGCTCGGCCACCGGCTGGATCAGCGACGGCACCATATAAGCGGGCAACGTCTCGCGCAGCGCGGCGCGCAGCGCCTGTGCATCGGGACTCGTCCCCGGCGTAGGCACGACGAAGGCGACCAGACGTTCGGTCCCATCGTCGCGGCGCAGGGCGACCGCCGCGCGCAGGATGCCGGGCAGGGCGGCTAGCCGGGCCTCGATCTCGCCCAGTTCGACGCGGAAGCCGCGAATCTTGACCTGATCGTCGATACGACCGTGGAACAGCAGCGCTCCGCTGTCATCGCGGCTGACGGCGTCGCCCGAGCGATAGAGCACCGGGGCCAGCCCGTCATGCTCGAACGGATTGGCGATGAATTTCTCGGCGGTGAGGTCGGGGCGGCCGAGATAACCGTCGGTGACGCCCGGACCGCCGATCAGCAATTCGCCGGTCGCGCCAGGGGGAACCGGGGTCAGGCTGTCATCGACGATCCAGCAGGCGTGATTGGGGATCGGGCCGCCGATGGTGACCGGGCGGCCGGGAACCAGTTCGGCCAGGGTGGCAACGACGGTGGTTTCGGTCGGGCCATAGGAATTGAACAGGCGGCGGCCGGGGCGGCACCAGCGTTCGGCCAACGCCTGCGGGCAGGCTTCGCCGCCCAGGATGATCAGCCGGAGCGAGGGGACGTCGCGCGACAGCAGCGACAACAGCGTCGGCACGGTGTCGAGAACGGTGATTCCCGCCTCTCCCAACAGATCGGGCAGTTGCTCGGTCTCGGCCAGGGTGCGCGGACCGGCGATCCACAATCGGGCTCCGACCAGATAGGGAATGAAGATCTCTTCCAGCGACAGGTCGAAGGCGACCGAGGCACCCTGGAACACCACGTCAGTGGAAGTGATCCCATACAGGCTGTTGGCGGCGCGCAGGTAATGGCAGATCGCGCGGTGGGGCACCACCACCGCCTTGGGCCGTCCGGTCGAGCCGGAGGTGTAGATCAGATAGGCCGGATCGTCGGGCGTCGCCCCCCGCTCGCGCGGGGCCGGGGCGGGCTCAGTCGCCGGGACCATCTCCAGCAGCATTGCCGCGTCAAGAGCCGGGGCGGGCAGGGGCTGGGCGATCCGCCCGGCGGTGTCGGCATCGACCAGGATCGCGGCGGCATGGCAATCGGCCAGGCATTCGGCGATGCGGTCCGACGGCGCGTCGGCGTCAAAGGGGATGTAGGCGGCTCCGCTCCGCAGGATGCCGAGCAGGGCGGCGTGGAGGTCGAGCGAGCGGCTCATCCACAGTCCGACGAACGCGCCGGGGCCAATGCCGCGCGCGGCGAGCGCTGCGGCGATCCGCTCCGCCCGCGCCGCTAGTCCGGAATAATCCAGGGTGAGATTGCCAAAGGTGGCGGCAGGGGCGGCGGGGGTCCGGGCCACGGTGGCGGCGAAAATCTCGTCAAGCCGCTCGTCGCGCAGCAGGGACGGATCGCGTTGGCCGGGCAGGCAGGCAGGCGCGAGGGAGGTAACCTGGGTCATGATGGTCCGGTAAAGCCGACAACCAGCGAACGGCCCCGGCACAGGGGCACTTCGCGCATGGCGTCGAAGGCGGGAAAAAGCAGGCTGTCAGTATAGGGACAGCCCGATGCCGACGCAATCTCCGCGCGGGGTCCGTGTCGATGCGGAGGAGGGAAGACCTTGACTTATTAGAAATCGCTTCTTATATTCATTTCAGATGTTGAGCCTTTGATTCTCTTTGGCCAGCCTCCCTCTCTGAGACAAACTGCACCGCCCGGCTTCTACCGGGCGGTTTTTTGTGCGGATATATGGGGAAGACGGGGATCGCGCCCAGGACGGGGGCAAGGGCAAGGCCAAAGCCAAAGGAATGCGCGTCACTCAACGCAGCCTTGCTTCATCTCGCCTGTGGACTCCACCGCATCAAGACGTGACGCTCGCTCCGGCGCTCCGCAACGAATCCCAGACGGTGGTACAGGGAAGCCGCCGGGGAATTCTCCACCGCGACATTCAGCGTCACCGATTGCCCAAAGGTGGTCGCCTGGCGCTGGAGTTCGGCGATCACGGCCCGGCCAAGGCCTCGTCCCTGCCAATCGGGTAAAAAGGCGATATCGACGATATGAACGCCCTCATCCGACGGATTGAGGTAAAGCCGCCCAATCGGCCGGGTGCCGCGGGTGAGGATCAGGAACTGCGCCATCGGGAAGCGTTCGATCCAATCGCGATGCTGGCAGGCGAATTGGCTGTCGCAAAAGTCCTGGTGATTCTTGGTGGGCATTCCGGCCGCCACCAGTTCGGACTTCCGTCCGGCGGCGTAAAGACGCCGGAGAAAAATGAAATCCGACCGCGTGGCGGCCCGACACGACACCTGATCCGGCAGGTCCGACAGAATCGGGGCCGACGGATCATCCCCTATTCTGGCGGGGAAGTCCGGAAGCGTCTCTCGCACCGCTAGGGGAACTCGGGATATGTGCCATAGAGGGCGATACAGGGATTTAAGGCCAGAAACGGTTGGCGGTTTTCATGGGGCGCCGGGCTTGCTACCCCCGCTACGCCAATCGCAGCGGGATGAAGAGTTGTATTGGCCGATGCCGGGTTGAGTCCGCACAGAGCCGGGGGGGAGAACTGGGTAAAGTTCATCGTGTTGAGGGGCGTTCCCGTCGTCGGCGTCTGGGTCAACTGGCTGAGGACATGGGTATGGTTGGGGTATTGGCTGAGCGACACCGTCACAGTTTCCGTTCCGGCGACATCGGCCTGATCCCAATCGTTCATTCCGCTGCCGTTGGGGGCGATGCCTGGCCCAACCACGGCCCGACCGCACAAATTCGGCAAGCGGAAATTCGTTGTTGTCGTATTGCCGAATTGGGTGCCGATGAGGGAGTAAAGAGCCGAAAATTGGTTGATATCCAGCAGCACACCGTTGCAGAAAGCATAAGAATATTGTGCGAAGTTGAAGGCGCAGTATTTGATTTCACCAATATATGGATCGCTCATGGAACGCCTCCCTCGGCTTAGTTCTGTTGCGGATACACGCCATTCAAGCATATGCAGTATAAAATGCAAATGGACGGCATGACGTTGTTGTGAGCGGCGCTGCCGCCCTCATCGGTGAGAGCCGACTCTGCCAGGGCCGAGTAGGTCGGATTGGTTGTCGTGGGAACGGCGAAACGCTTGGTCGGGTCGGCCAAAGCACTGAACAGGACAGTCGAGGCGGGACCGGGTTGGGTGGCCACCGTCGAGGAAACCCTGAAAGCGTGATCGTGAGCGACTCCCTGCGCCGGAGTCAGGCTGATCGCATCGATCCCGCCGCTTTGGCCGAGGGTGTAGTTCGATCCCCCCGTCAACTGGCCCTTTCCAACCGGAAGGCGGCCATTCAAATTCGGCAGGGCGAAATTCGTGGTTCCGTTACCGCCATACGTCGTTCCGATCAGAGAGAATAGCTGAGTATTATCGCTGATATTCAGAGTTTGTCCGTTGCAAACCGCCCAATTGAGAGGGGCGCCGCGGAAATATGGAAATAAGCGGATTTCTCCAACAAACTCGTCAGACATGAAAATCCTCCATCGCTTGGTAGCGAGAGTTCTCTAATCCCGCGGCGGATAGTATCCTTGGATCGCGATATAGTAATTGATGGCAAGGAAAGGCTGAAGATTGCTGTGCGCCTGCCCGCCACCCTCGGAAGATACTTTCGAAGCCATCTCAACCAGCGGATTGCTGGGAGAAGCATAGGAATTCAGCGGCAATTTCGTACTTTTGGTGATGACCGAACCGGGGATCAGCGAGGGCAAAACGGCGGTCGAGGTTCCCGTTCCCGCGATGACGGAGTGATCGTGCGCGGGAAGGTGGGTTTGGCCCAAGGTGACAGTTTCGGCCCCTCCCGATGCGCCAAGCGAATAGACGCTGAGGCCGGTTGCCGGTCCGGCGGTCTGGCCGAACCCGATCGGGGTGCGCCCGTACAGGTTTGGCAAATTGAACGATGCGCCGGATCCGCCGTAGAAAGTTCCGATAAGGGAATAAAGCGCCTGATTCTGAGCGATGGGGATGCTCGCACCGTTACATGCCGAATACCCCCTGGGAACGAACGTGATCGCCCCCATGGTAATTTGACCGAGATATGGATCTGACATGCTGCCTCCAGTCTATCCGACAGATAAATTCCGTTGATGATAAAGACTCGTTGGCGAACAACATCTTTGCGTTCGGCTAATTAAAAACAGCCTCGTAAATGATTCCGCCGGCATCTCGTCCGACGGGAACGATGAATATTCCGGCCTTACCAATAGAATCGTGGCTCATGGTGTAAATTTTTTGTGGCAGGATAACTTGATTGTCCGACTTGAATATCAAGGAGAACGGTTCGCGCGCTATTCCAGGGAATTGAACAACGGGGTGCCGTTTCATATCGACAAGCGTCATGCGCACTTCGCATGAACCGATATCAACGTGAAATACCTGATTCAAGCATTGGCTGAATGTGGAGATGTCGAGAAATCGCATGCTTACTCCAATGACATGGATACCATTGCGAGCCGATCTACGACATTCTATTTACACACAAAGTGAGTCTTCGTCAAGTCAGGTTAAAGCTTAAGATTGTGATAGTGCGGAACTGCTCTTTGATTAGAAAATAATTACCACCTTTGGTTTAAACGATTGGTGTCGCGCTGGTGGGCGAAAATGACTACTGGTGGATAGGTAATCAAAGCCGCCCGACGTTTCGAATAAATCGGGTTCTGTCTAATAACCCGATTACGCTATTTCCCTCGCCGGATTCAAACGCGAACCGCAACATGGGCGATATTCCCCAGCGGTTGGGCGTTCTGGCCGGAATTTCGCGGCGGTCGACCTATTTTCTCTCGGCGCTATCGGTGGGGAGAGGGGCGTGCCCCGAAATAAATGGCATGGCGCTTGCTTGGGTAGAGGGACGTGCCTTCACGTTTCTCCGTTACAAAGGACACCCTCCATGCCTCGTCAGATCGCGTTTTACGGCAAAGGCGGCATCGGCAAGTCCACCACCTCGCAGAACACGCTCGCCGCGCTGGTCGAGATGGATCAGAAAATCCTGATCGTCGGCTGCGATCCCAAGGCGGATTCGACCCGTCTGATCCTGAATTGCAAGTTGCAGGACACTGTGCTGCACCTCGCGGCCCAGGCCGGATCGGTCGAAGACCTCGAACTCGCCGACGTGATGAAGATCGGCTACAAGGGTATCAAGTGCACCGAGGCTGGCGGCCCCGAGCCGGGCGTTGGTTGCGCCGGTCGCGGCGTCATCACCGCCATCAATTTCCTTGAGGAAAACGGCGCTTACGACGATGTCGATTACGTCTCTTATGACGTGCTGGGCGACGTGGTGTGCGGCGGCTTCGCGATGCCGATCCGTGAGAACAAGGCCCAGGAAATCTATATCGTGATGTCCGGCGAAATGATGGCGCTGTTTGCCGCCAACAACATCGCCAAGGGCATTCTGAAGTATGCCGGTGTCGGTGGTGTCCGCATCGGCGGTCTGATCTGCAACGAGCGCCAGACCGACCGCGAGCTTGATTTGGCCGAGACGATGGCCAAGCGGCTCAACACCCAGATGATCCATTTCGTTCCGCGTCACAACATCGTTCAGCACGCCGAACTGCGCCGCCAGACCGTGATCCAGTACGCCCCTAACTCGACCCAGGCGGCCGAATACCGCCAGCTTGCGACCAAGATTCACGCCAACGGCGGCAAGGGCACCATCCCGACCCCGATCACGATGGAAGAGCTGGAAGACATGCTGGTCGAATTCGGCATCATGAAGTCGGACGAGGAGCAACTGGCCGAGATCCAGGCCAGCGACGCCGCCAAAGTCTGATTCCTATCCGGCAAAGCCCCCCCCTTCCACGCGGTGGAAGGGGGTTTTTTATCGGCTGAGCGCTTAAATTTTCTGTCCGGTTCAAGACAAAAATTGACTGCTTCCAGACTTTTATGTCGATACCCGACAAAACGCTGAGATGCAGATCGCCGCTAAAAAAGAATCCGCCCCGATTTATTGGCCGAATAATTTATTTTTTTATTTAGCTCAGGACGGCTAAATCCTCACGGGCGAACGGTCTCAATTCGTCGAAACGGCCGTCGCGCACCTTGATCGGCCATTCCCAATCGGTCAGCAACGCCCGACCGACCGCGACCAGATCGAACTCCTCGCGTTCCAGCCGCCGGATCACCTCGTCGAACCCCGCCGGTTGCGCGCCCTCGCCCCGGAACGCGCCGAGGAACTCGCCCGACAGCCCGACCGACCCGACGGTGATCGTCGGCTTGCCGGTGACCTTCTTGGCCCACCCGGCGAAATTAAGGTCCGATCCCGCGAATTCCGGCTCCCAATAGCGGCGCTGCGAGCAATGGAAGATGTCGGTTCCGGCCTCGGCCAGCGGCTCCAGCCACTGGCGCAACTCGTCCGGAGTCTCCGCCAGCTTGGCCCGATAATTCTGCTGCTTCCATTGCGAAATCCGCAGGATCAGCGGCAAATCCGGCCCCAATTCCGCCCGCATCGCCTTGACCACCTCGATCGCGAAACGGCTGCGCTCGGCCAGACTGGCTCCGCCCCAGCGATCGGTGCGGCGGTTGGTGCGGTCCCAGAAGAACTGATCGATCAGATAGCCGTGGGCGGCGTGAATCTCGACCGCGTCAAAGCCGATCCGCCGCGCCGCCGCCGCCGCCCGGCCAAAGCCCGCGATCGCGTCGGCGATATCCTCTTCGCTCATCACCCGTCCGGTCGGCGTGTCGGCACCGATAAAGCCCGACGGGCTTTCCAGACCGCCCGGCGGCTGCCACGGCTTCGACGGATTGGCGGCCCCGCCGACATGCCAGATTTGCGGCGCAATCCGTCCCCCGGCGGCATGAACCTGATCGACGACGGTCTGCCACACCTCCAGCGCCGCGCCGTGGAACAGCGGGATGTTGGGATCGTTGCGGGCAGGGGCGCGGTCGATCACCGTGCCCTCGGTGACGATCAGCCCGACATCGCCCTCGGCACGGCGACGGTAGTAATCCGCGACCGCCTGGGTCGGGATGCCGTCGGGGCTGAACAAGCGGGTCATCGGCGCCATCACGATCCGGTTGGGCAGATGCAGCGACTTGCAGGCGAAGGGCTGGAACAGCGCCCCGGTCGAAGAGGTCTCGGTCGTCATCGTGGACGTCTCCTTCACGCAGCTTGGGGCGAGCGGCGCTGCAACAGCGCCATCACCGCCGGGATCAACACGATAGCGCCCGCCATGTTCCACAGGAACATGAAGGTCAGCAACAGGCCCATATCGGCCTGGAACTTGATATCGGAGAAGACCCAGCTCA
Organism: Magnetospirillum fulvum; assembly: GCF_900108475.1. Classification (GTDB taxonomy): domain Bacteria; phylum Pseudomonadota; class Alphaproteobacteria; order Rhodospirillales; family Magnetospirillaceae; genus Phaeospirillum; species Phaeospirillum fulvum_A. The sequence continues at coordinate 159,778 of NZ_FNWO01000003.1, forward strand.
TCACCCCGATCGCCAGCGTCACCCCGGTCATCGCCACCGCCGTTCCCGTCGTCTTCAGGGTCTCGACATAGGCATCGCGCAACGACAGACCGCTCTCCAGATACAATTCCAGCCGGTTATAGATATAGATGCCGTAATCGACGCCGATCCCGACGCCAAGCGCGATCACCGGCAGGGTCGCGACCTTCACCCCCAGCCCCAATTGGGCCATGATCGCCTCGCACAGCACCGAGGTGATGTAGAGCGGGAACATGATCGCCACCACCACCCGCCACGAGCGGAATTCCCACAGCAGCAGAATGGCGACGATGCCATAGACCAGGAACAGCATCGTCCGCTCGGCGCTTTTGATGACGATGTTGGTGGCGCCTTCGATCCCGGCGGTTCCGGCGGCGAGCAGGATCTGAATCTCCTGATCGTTGACGCGGGCGGCAAAGCGCTCGGACGCGTCGATCACCCGGGTCAAGGTCTCGGCCTTGTGGTCGGTCAGATAGAGCATCACCGGGACCATCGAGCAATCGCTGTTATGCAGCTCGGGCGGGATCATCTTGTAGACCGCGTTCGAGACATAACGGTCGCGGCTGATCGCGTGCCAGCGCGGATCGCCGCCATTGGTGCCCGCAATCGACTTCTTCATCGCATCGACCATCGAGGCCGAGGATTCCACCCCCGCGACGCTTTCCATCTCGGTCTGATAGCGGTCGATCAACGCGGCAACCGGATAGGAGCCGCATTCGCCGGGTGGAGTCCGCACCATCGCGACAAAGACGTCGGGGCTGGTGGCGTAATGGGCGGCAAAGAACGCGACGTCGCGGTTATAGCGGGATTCAGCCCGCAATTCCGGCGCGCCGGGATCGAGATCGCCGATCTTGAGGTCGCGTCCGGCGACAAAAGCTCCGGCCAGCAGCACCAGCGCCACCCCGACCGCGACAGCGGCCCAACGCGGCTCGGCCGCCCGCGCGATCCAAAAGGCGATCTTGCGCGGCTGGCGCCTCGTCTTGGCGCGCTGGTCGGCAATCGCCCGCTCGCCGACGCCGACATAGGACATCAGCACCGGCAACAGCAGCATCTTGGTCAGGATCACCACCGCGACGCCGATGCTGGCGCTGATCGCCAGTTCCTGGATCACTCCGATCTCGATCACCAGCAGGGTGGAGAAGCCGACCGCATCGCAGACCAGCGCGATCGAACCCGGCACGAACAACAGGCGGAAGGTGACCTTGGCCGCCTCCAGGGTCGAATGCCCGGCGGCGCGCATGCTGGCCATCGTGTTGATGTTCTGCACCGCGTGGCTGACCCCGATCGCAAAGGTCAGGAACGGCACCAGGATCGAATAGGGATCAAGGCCGAAGCCCAGCAGCTTGACGATCCCCAATTGCCACAGCACCGCCAGCCCGCAGCAGAACACGGTGACCAGGGTGCTGCGCAGACAACGCGAGTACCACAGCAACAAGAGGGTGGTCAGGACGAAGGTGACGCCGAAGAAGATCAGGATCACCTTGGCCCCGGCGATCAGATCGCCGACGATCTTGGCAAAGCCGGTGATGTGGATCCGGACGGTACCGTCCTGGAAGCGGTCGCGGATCTTTTGTTCCAATTGTTCGGAAAAGCGGCCGTAATCGAGCTTGGCCCCGGTCTGAGGATCGACCTCCAGCAGCGGGGCCAGCACCACCGCCGAGCGGTGATCCGAGGCGACCAGACTGCCGACCCGGCCCGAGCGCAGGACGTTGGTGCGAACCTCGGCCAGCATCCGCTCGGAGCCGTCGAAGCCCTGGGGCACGATGACACCGTTGCGCATCCCCTCTTCGGTGACCTCGTACCACATCACGTTGGGGGTCCACAGCGACTTCAGATTGCCGCGATCGACGCCGGGAATATAGAAAATCTCGTCGGTGACCTTGCGCAGCGTCTCCAGGAAATGCTGCGAATAGATATCGCCATCGACCGCCTCGACCGCGACGCGGACGACATTACCGAGCGGACGCAGTTCGCTTTGGTATTTCAAGGTGTTGGCGATATAGGGATGCCCGGCCGGAACCATCTTCTGGAAGCTGGCATCGGCGGTCAGGCCGGTGGCGAGATAGGCGAAGATCAGCGAGGCGATCCCCATCACCACCAGGATCAGCGGCCGGAAGCGGAACAGCAGGGCTTCGACCCGCACCTCGATGGCGTGGGCGGTCTTGTGATGAAGCAGATCGGCGTCGGTGTCGGTGCGGATGCGGGGCTCGGCGGCAGTCATCGAACATTCCTCTTCGGCTTGGTCATCGCGCGGTGACGATGTCGCTGATCCGCAATCCGCCCGGTCCGGCCAGAACCAGTTTGCCATCGGCAGTGGCGGCAACCGCCGCGACCGGCCGGGGCGACGAATCCGGGGCGGCGGGGCAGGTCCAACGCAGCCCGCCATCGTCGCTCACCAGCGCGGCTCCGCCGGAATCGTACAGCCGCACGCTGTCGGCCTGGACCAGACCGGCGATCAGGGTCTTGCCGGTACAGGTGACGATCCGCGTCCAACTCGTTCCGTCATCGACCGAACGATAGACCCGGCCGCCGCCGCCATAAGCGAGCAGAGCGGGGCCGACCCGGCGCAGGCCGGCGATAGCTCCGCGCTCGGGCAGGGCGGTGACGGTCCAATGCTCGCCGCGATCGGCCGAGCGGGTGATCCGCCCGCCTTCGCCCGCCACCACGATCCGGCCGGACGGATCGATCATCACCGCGCCGTAATGCAGCCGTTCCTGATTGTCGATGCGGTCGCCCAGATAGACCCAGCTTGCGCCGCCGTTGGTGGTGCGGAAGATCTGGCCGAACGATCCGACCGCGAGACCGAATCGCGCATCCTGGAAGGCAACCGCGAGGAACGGACGCGACGGAGCGAAGCGAACTCCGGCCATTGCGTCGTCCAGCGCGGTTTCGGCCAGATCGAGGGCGGCCAACGCCGCTTCGTCTTGGGGGGATGCGGCGTCGGCGCGGGCGCGGGCCAGAGCGACGCGGCGTTCGGCATCCTGGCGCACGGCGGCGGCGGCGCGGGTGCCGTCGAACTGAACCTGCCAAGTCTCGCCACGGTCGGTGCTGTGCAGGATCATGCCGTCATGGCCGACCGCCCAGCCCTCGGTCGGAGTAGGAAAGGTCACGGCGGTCAGCGTCACCGAGACCGGCACGTCGGCCTGAATCCAGGTCGAGCCGTTATCGTCGGAATGAACGATGATGCCGCGTTCGCCCACCGCGACCAGCCGGTCTCCCACGGCGGCCAGCGCCAGGATCAGCGACTGTGCCGCCTTGGGCGTCTTGAAGGCGGGCAGGGTGGCAAGGTCGATTTGCTCGGCGCGGGCGAGAGAGGGGGGCGCGATCGTGATCAGGGCGACGGCCAGGCCGCATATCAGGGCGGGAGCGATCCACCGCCTCCCCGCCATCGACCGCGAACCGGCAGCGGGGGAGCGTTCCCCCGCCGCCGTCTCGGCCCGCGGCTTAATTGCCGACACGACGCAGATTGTCCGGCGAGTACATCGAGAAGCTCTGCTTCTCGCCGAAGGTCGTCGGCTTTTCCTCGTTGGTCATCGCGTTGACGATATAGCGCCGCGCCTGAAGGTCATAGACGGCATCATTGGCAATCCACGGCACGTCGGCGCCGTAGAACTGGATTGCGTGCATGATGTGCACCCGCCACAACTCGCCGCGTCCGTCATATTCGTCGGCCTCGGCGACCTGCCAGCTATCCTCGTCGATATAGAACACCCGCTTGCCATAGATGTGGCGGGCGCCCGGCTTCAGCGTGCCTTCGACCACCCAGACCCGATGCGGCTCGTAGCGGACCAGATCCTGGTTGAGGTGGTTGGGCAGGATGATCTCGGCATATTTCAGGCTGCGATCGTTCAGCTTGTAATTGTTGTAGGCGATCAGGATTTCCTTCTTGCCCAGCAATTTCCAGTCAAACCGTTCCGGCGAGCCGTTGAAGCCGTCGTAATCGTCCGAGGTCGCCAGCCCGTCCGAATTCTGCGCCGGAGCGTCGTGGGCGACTTCGGGCGCGCGCAGCACCCGGCGCAGGCCGGGATTGTAGCTCCAGGCCCGGCGCTCATCCTTGGCGTGGTCGCGCGAATCGTGGACCAGCAGCGCCTCGCCCGCCATGCTGGAGGGGCCACGCACCAGATTGAGGTAATAGCTGTGGCGGTTGGGATCGGGATTGCCCAACGCCGCCGCCCAGGCCAGCCATTCCTCGCGCTTGACCGCGGTGAACGAGCCGCCGGTCTGGACCGGGAACATGCTGGAATAGCGGTGCACCGTGCCGCCGCGATAACGCAGGATGTGGTTCCACATCACTTCGAGCCCGCTCTTCGGCAATGGGAACGGCACGGTCGAATTGACCACATTGTCGATCCCGGTGCCCGACGGGGTGAGCTGGGCCGCCCCGGCTTCCTGCTTGACCCGGTCATATTCGAGTTGCGGCAGAACGGTGGTGCGATGGCTGGGATAGACATGCATCTTGAAGGTGGTGGGATAACGCTTCAGCATCTCGTAGCTGCCGGGCGCCAGCTTGTCCTTGTAGCTGTCGGCATTGGCGGCGGTGATGGTGTAAAGCGGCTTCTCGTTGGCGAAGGGATCGACATAGCCCTTCTCGGGATCGAACGGCAGCTTCAGGCCGCCGGTCCAGGCCGGGATCGAACCGTCGGCATTGCCCGCGATCTCGGCCCCAACCGGGGTCAGATCCTTGCCCAACCGGGCCAATTCCTCGGGGCTCGCCGCCGCCCAGACCGGGCAGGCAGTTCCGAGCAGCAGGGCAACCGCGCCGCAGCCGATCAGCGACTTCAACTCAAACAAAGTCTTCATCGAATGTCTCCCGCGCTCAGAACGTCACGCCCGTGACCAGCGATACGAAATCGCGGTCGCGGTAGGGATCGTATTTGGCGTCTCGGTTGTAGGTACTGAAGCTAAGGTCGGTGTAGTACATCTTGTTCCACTCGGCCCGGACCCCCAGACCCAGATTCATCCGGTCCTCGACGAAGGTGCCGTCGGCGGAATAGCCCGAAACGTCGTGAGCCCAGAACAGCCGGGGCGTCACGTTGCCGCCGAACAGCAAATTGTTGTAGGTCAGCGACAATTGGACGCGGTATCCCAGCGCGTCGCTGGTGGCATAGCCCTTGTTCTCGCAATAAGAGGAATTCAGGTTGGTGCAAGCCATTGTCGCGGTCCCGGCCTGACCGAACATCGGATCACGGCCATACCGGCGCGAGGTGTTGGGATCGCCGATCCCCGACCAATGCTGATAGCCGATTTCGCCGATCACCTTGAACTCGTCGGCCGAGGCGACGTTCGAGAAGGTTTTGATGGTCGAGACCTGGATCTGGAACTTGTTCTTGCGGTCATAGCCATCGACAACCGAACCGGCACCCAGTCCATTCAGGAAAGCCATCGGACCGACACCGCGGAGCATCCCGTTGCCCAGATCGTTGGTATTGATCTGCACCGGCACGCCAAAAGATTCGCTGGCTTCGCCGAACACCGACCATCCCGCGATGTCGCCCGCGACGCTGGCACCCACCACCTGAATGTCTTCGACGTCGTAATTCCAGTAATATTGACCAGGAGTTGCTAAATTATAGATCGAATTTGCGATCGGGCTTCGGCTTTTAATGAAGCTGAAGATCGGCGTCCGGGAATGATACTGGGCGTAATAAAGCCCAAAATCAGTACCGATATCGGTGTTGTAATAGTGCATATTGGCGCCCCACTGCCCGACATCGCCGGGGTAGCGATTCCCGCCATTAGCCATTTTGGAATTGAGACCGCCATATGGTGCCCCAGGGATACTATTAAACCCGGCGAGATCGCTCTTACCCGATGGCGTCATCGTGATCGTGTTCGAACAATTGAGATAGTCCGAGGCGCTCCAGAAGGTGCCGCAGCCATCGAGCACCGAGCGTTCCCAAGTAAACTGGTAGAACGTCTCGAAGCTGATCCCGTTATCGAGGCCGAGATTGGCCGAAATCTGCGGAATGGGAAGCAAGACTTCCTTGACCTGCGCGCCGGGCCGCCGGGCCGCACCGACATCGACGATGCCGTACTGGTTGATACCGCCGGGGATGAAGGTGCTTTCGCCCCAATTCACCACATGCTTGCCGATCTTCACCTTCAGCGGAGTGTCTTCGGCCAGATCAAAGGTGCCGTAGCCATAGGCATCGAGCAATTCGACGCCCGAGAATTTCGACGCCGGATAGAAGTGCCCGTCATTGACCGGGCTGCGGCTATAGCCGTTGGCGGCGTCGCCGAACGTGGTGTTCTGGTTGCGGCCGATATAATCGTACCAGCCCTTGACCCGGCCAAAGACACCGAACTGGTCCTTGCGCAACTCGACTTCGCCAATCGCCTTGCCCAAGGCGGAGTAGAAGTCACCGGCGCGGAAGTTCTGGTTGCCGTCGTCATGCTGACCGCCGTCGGCCCTGCCGCCGTTGCCGCGCGAAATCAGGTTGGGATCGGGATTGCGGGTACGCATCGACGCCCCGACCGACAGGTCAAGGCTCCATCGCCCTTCATATCCGTTGCCGAGCGAGAAATCGTCGGCGTGGGCCGTCGTACCTGCTCCGGCCAGGCAGCACACGGTGACCGCCGTCCGCATTATTGGTGTTACATAGGATTGCCCGATTTGTTTCGATTTGATTTTCATATCCGTTCCCCGCCAAGAATTATTCGTAGATTTACTCTCTCCCACTCATCGCATGACGACGAAACCGCGTGGCGCGGCGTCGCGTTCCCATACGAAGGTCACCAAAATGAGTCGGTCCCTCAGCGCCCGGCCTGCGCAATCAGGGAAAGGCACCGGCGTTCCAGGACATTGACCGCATGGCCAAAGCCCGCGAAATCGGGATTGGCGGCATGTCCAGCGCAATAACGGGCGTAGATCTGCTGGGCGATCACCGCGAGGCGGAACGTCCCGAAGATCAAATAGAAATCGAACCGATCGAGGCAGATTCCGGTCTTTTTGCAGTAATACTCGACGATCTCGTCACGGCTCATCATCCCCGGCAGATGCGAGGGCTGGCGGCGGATCGCCTGAATCTCGTCGTCGTCGTCGGCCTGGACCCAATAGGCCAGCGCCGAGCCCAGATCCATCAGCGGATCTCCCAGGGTGGCCATTTCCCAATCCAGCACGCCGACGATCGCGGCCGGATCGGCGGGAGAGAAGACGATATTGTCCATCTTGTAATCATTGTGGATCAGCCGGGTCGCCCGCTCGGCCGGTTCCGCCGCCGCCAGCCACGCCATTACCGACTCGAAATCGGCGGTGTCGGGAGTGCGGGCGTCGCGCAGCCGGGCGCTCCAGCCTTCGATCTGGCGGCGGACATAACCCTGGCCCTTGCCCAAGCCCCCCAGCCCGACCGAGTGAGGGTCGATCGCGTGCAGTTCGATCAGACGGTCGGTCATGTTGAGGCACAGGCGGTGCGCCTGCTCGGGCGACAGACTCATTCCCTCGGGCAGATCGTGGCGGGGAATGAAGCCGATCAACCGCTCCATCACCGCGAACGGCGCCCCGATCACCGTTTCGTCGTCGCAGGTGGCGATGATGGCGGGGACATAGGGGAAAACCGGGCGGATCGCCTGCAACAGCGCTGCCTCACGCAAAATGTCGTGGGCCGACTTCGCTTTGCGACCGAAAGGCGGGCGTCGTAAAATCAAATCGCGGTTTGGATAGGAGACCAGATAGGTCAGATTCGAAGCGCCACCGGAAAACTGATAAGATTTCGGCTCGCCTTCAAGAGTTGGATCAATAGCCTTGATATAACAATCAAGACGACCCAGGTCAAATTCTTCACGTGGTCGAACAGCACCCGGCCGATCGGCAATTAACATTACGTGCTCCCTCCCAGAAGCTTTTATTTTTGAGAGCCAGTTTTCCGGCTTCATTCTTCTCTTGTTCGGCCCCTTCCCCGATCGGGGCGATTGACGGTGCCTGACCCGCCGGGAATTTTTGACATCCCTTGCTGACGGAACTGCTACAGGTTACGTTTTGTTGGAAATGAATCAATTGAATGTACTTCATGGTGCAGTATGAGCATCCCGCATTATCGTCGTTACGATTTGAATCTGCTGGTGGTTCTCAGCGCAATCTTCGAGGAAGGGAATATCACGCGGGCCAGCCAAAAGCTGAACCTGACCCAACCGGCGGTTAGCCACGCTCTGGCCCGGCTTCGCGACGTCTTTCAGGATCAATTGTTCGTCCGCCAGGGGGCGGCGATGGTGCCGACCCCGCTGGCCCGCCAGATCATCGCCCCGGTTCGGACCGCGTTGCAGTCGCTGGGCTCGCTGACCGAGGAACGGACCTTCGATCCCGCCGCCGACCGCCGGGTGTTCCGGCTGGCGCTGCGCGACGTGTTCGAATCGAGCGTGCTGCCGCCTTTGATGGAGCAGTTGGAGAAAACCGGCTCGCTGATCGCGATTCACAGCGTCCGCACCGACCGCACCGAGATCGAAACCGAGTTGCGGCGCGGCTCGATCGATCTGGCGATGGATATTCCCTTTCCGGTCGGCGACGAGATCAACCAGTTGCGGGTGGTCCGCGATCCGCTGACGGTGGTGGCGCGGCGGGGCCACCCGCAGATCGCCGAAGGCAACCTCAGCCTCGACAGCTTTCTCGCCCAGGGTCACGTGATGGTTTCATCGCGGCGCAAGGGGCCGGGGATCGAGGATTTCGAACTGAACCGGCTGGGCTTGCGCCGCGAGATCAAGTTGCGCTGCCAGCATTATTTCGCCGCCTGTCGCGTCGTCAGCCAGACCGACCTGCTCTTGACGATGCCCGGCCGCTATGCCCAGGTCGCCAATCTCGCCTTTGACAATCTGCTGCTGCCGCTGCCGTTGAAGATCCCCGACCTCGACGCGGTGATGTACTGGCACGCCAACATGGATGACGATCCCGCCTCGCAATGGTTGCGCGGGCGACTGAGCGCTATTTTCAGCGATCAGCCGACTTGATCGTTAATCCTCAGCGCACCCGATAATGGCCGTGACAGCCGGTGCAGGCGGCGGTGATGTCGCCGATCGCCCAGGCAACGTCGCGCATGCTGGCATAATCGCGGGCCTTGTCGGCTTTTTGCGCTGCGACGGCGAAGCGGGTGGCGGCGGCGCGAAGGGCATCCTTGGCCCCCATCATTGCCGGCGGGAACCAGTCGGTGATCGCGGCCTCGCCCTCGGTGTTGCTAAAGCGCAGCCGCTGATCGGCGATGCGGGCCGCTTCGGTGAAGCGTTCCGAGGCGACGTGCGACACGATGGTGTCGAGCGCGACGAGATGGTCCTGCATGTTCATCAGCAGGCTTTCCTGAATCCCGGGCGGCATCGGCACGAGTTCACGCGGGTCGGCGGCCTGACCCGCCAGCGGGATCGTCGCCATGGCCAGGGCGACAAAGCCGATTCGAATCGCGCGCATAACACCCCCTTGATTGTCCGTTCCCGTCTTATCATCGCTCGGGAGGGGGCGGCTGTCGAGAGCCAGACCCGTCGGCGGGATCAGGCGGTGACGCGGACATCGACGCTCATCCCGACGAAGGCATCGGGCGAGCCCTGATAGCTGCCCGAGACCGGGGTGACCTGGGCGATCTCGCGCGCGACCGCGACCGGGATCAGATTGTGGCCGCCGACGCCCCGATTGGTCGGGTCGAAGGTGATCCAGCCCGCCCCGGGAACGAAGACTTCGGCCCAGGCGTGAGTCGATCCGTTTCCCGACGATCCGATCAGGCAGCCGTCCGGGTCGAACAGGTAGCCCGAGACGACCCGCGCCCCAAAGCCTAAGCAGCGTGCCGCCTCGACGAACAAGACGGCAAAGTCGCGGCAGGCCCCGCTGCCGCATTCCAGCGTTTGCAGTGGCGTCTGGGTTCCTTCGTCGTCGCGGCTTTGATAGGCGACCCAGGCGGAAACGCCCGAGCAGAGGTCTTTTAGCAAGGACAAGGTATCGGTCGGATTGCCCAGGATGAACCCGCGCGCCCACGTCTCAACCCGTCCGGTCGGATCAAACGTCCGCGCCGTCGCCAGCGCTCCCAGGTCGATCCAGTCCGAATCGGTGTAGAGGAAGGGATAGGAAATCGCCTCGGCCGCGATGGTGAAAATCGGGAAGGGAACCGCATGCAACTCGATCCGCAACCGGCATTCGATCGACAAAGTCTCGGCGGGCGCGGCGAAAACGGCCATCGCAACCGCGTTGCCGAACACGTCCTCGGCCCAGGTCACGGTGGCGGCCGGGGTGGCGGTCAGGTCGATCGAGAGCAGGCGCAGGTCGCAACTCTCGCGCGGGCGCAGCATCAGCCGGTGCGGCCCGAGAACAACCGGATGTGTATAGCGATAGGTGGTGTGGTGGTGAATCTGCACTGACAGCATGGACCAGACCCCGCGCATTCCCGGTCGGGACGGACGTGCCCAACACCGACGGGCAGCTTACACCCACACGGCAAAGCGACCGGCCCGCATTCGATTATTTCTTTGCTTTGGCCGATGGGCCGATATGGCTCATCGCGGCGGCCCGGAAGCCCTCGCCCCAGCGGTCGCGTTCGTCCCCGCTCAGATGGGGGTTTTGCCGGTCGCCCGCCGCCGCGATCTCGGCCGGGTCGTCGGCGGTGCAATCGCCACCCGCCCGCCACCCGCTGGCATAGATGCGACTGAGTTGGAACGGGGTACTCTTGGTCATGACATCCCCCTCTGCGGTGCCGGATTTAGGCAAGACGACCGGACGGCGACCGGCGTAGAGCGCGACCGCCCGCTTTCGGAGGGGCGATCATACGCTTCGATATGGGAATGACCGGGCGAAAAGTCATCGCGGACGTTTATGCGCCGCCTGATTCGCCCCAGCGGCGAAGTGTGCCGCAATCCAGCCCGAACAGGTCGAGCGCCCGTCCGGCGGTGTGTTCGACCAGATCGTCAAGGCTTTGCGGGCGGGCGTAAAACCCCGGCACCGGCGGGGCGATCACCGCCCCCATTTCGGTTAAATTCAGCATCGTCCGCAGATGACCGGCATGGAGCGGGGTTTCGCGCACCATCAGGACCAGACGGCGGCGTTCCTTCAAGGTGACGTCGGCGGCCCGCGTCAGCAGCGAGGTGGTAACGCCGCTGGCGATCTCGCTCATCGTCCGGATCGAACAGGGCGCGACGATCATCCCCAGGGTGCGGAACGATCCCGACGCCGGGGGCGCGGCGATGTTATCGACGCTATGGGCGTGGTCGGCCAGCGCCCGCACCTGATCGGCGGTCATCTCGCTTTCGTAGCCAAGAGTGATCTCGGCGGCACGGCTCATCACCAGATGGGATTCTACCCCTATCCGCCGCAGCATCTCCAGGATGCGTATACCATATATGGTACCAGAAGCGCCGCTTAACCCCACGATGAGGCGGGGTGGGGGAACGGTCAAGGCCGACAATCCTGCATGGGGTGGGATCTTTCCTGTAGCTTGGTGAATAAGATTAGCCCGGCTGAAGGTTTAGGGCAATTTCCCTGCTGACAACCCCCTCGCGCGGAGCATAAGCTTTCCCGGTCACCCATCGTGAAGGGAGGGCTTTGATGAGCGTTCAAAACCGTATCGAGTCCCTGAAAGCCAAGCATGCCGCGCTTGAATCCGCGATCGAAATGGAAGTCAGGCGCCCCATTCCCGACAATGCTCATCTTCACGACCTGAAACGCCGAAAACTTCTCATCAAGGATGAGATGAGCCGGATCGATTCTCCGCTCCATTAATTCGACGGGCGGACCGTCCGCGGCACCCGGCCCGGCAGGGTCGGGGGGCCATTGCGTCTGATCGAAACGGGCAGGCGGTCCGCTTTTTTCTCCCACCCTGACGGGTGGGTGTGGCCGGTGGGGCGACCCGCTGGCTTTTGGGGACGGAACGGCATCCCATCGCGGATTTTCGCCCTCTGAACCCGCCTTTTGCAAAACCGCCCGGTTTGCGGCATCTTACCCACTCGCCCGGAGGGGGAAAGGCGTCTCCACGACCGAGGAAAAAAGACGCCGACTGGTAAAAAACAGAGAGGAACACGTTCGACATGACCAATCCGTATCAACAGGCCTTCGAAACGTCGCTGAAGGACCCGGTGGGGTTCTGGGGAGAGGCGGCGCAGGGCATTCACTGGGACAAGCCCTGGGACAAGGTTCTCGACGACAGCAAGGCACCGTTCTATCGCTGGTTCGTCGGGGCGGAGACCAACACCTGTTACAATGCCGTCGATCGTCATGTCACCGATGGACGCGCCGACCAGGCCGCGATCATCTATGACAGCCCGGTCACCGGGACCAAGCGCACCATCACCTATGCCGAACTGCAAGATCAGGTGTCGCGTCTGGCCGGTGGTCTGGCCAGCCTGGGCGTCGGCAAGGGCGACCGTGTCCTGCTCTACATGCCGATGATCCCCGAAGCTGTGGTCGGAATGCTGGCGGTGGCGCGTCTGGGCGCGATCCATACCGTCGTGTTCGGCGGCTTCGCTCCCAGCGAATTGGCCACCCGCATCAACGATGCCGAGCCCAAGGTGATCCTGACCGCCTCGTGCGGGATCGAGGGCAGCCGGGTTCTGCCCTACAAGCCGATGCTGGATCAGGCGATCGACCTGTCCTCGCACAAGCCGGGTCATACCGTGGTGTTCCAGCGCCCGCAGATCGCGGCCGAACTGAAGCCCGGCATCGACCTCGATTGGGTCGAACTGTCCGCCGCCTCGGCCCCGCATGGCTGCGTCACGGTGCAGGCGACCGATCCGCTCTATATTCTCTACACCTCGGGCACCACCGGCCAGCCCAAGGGCGTCGTCCGCGACAATGGCGGCCACATGGTGGCGCTGAAATGGTCGATGAGCGCGATCTACGACATCAAGCCGGGCGAAGTGTTCTGGGCCGCGTCGGATGTCGGTTGGGTCGTCGGCCATTCCTATATCTGCTATGCTCCGCTGCTGCACGGTGCCACCACCATCGTCTATGAAGGCAAGCCGGTCGGCACTCCCGACGCCGGGGCGTTCTGGCGGGTGATCGCCGAGCACAAGGTGTCGGCCCTGTTCACCGCGCCGACCGCCTTCCGCGCCATCAAGCGCGAAGACCCCGACGCCACTCTGCTGAAGAACTATGACCTGTCCTCGCTGCGGACGCTGTTCCTGGCGGGCGAGCGGTCCGACCCCGACACGATCAATTGGGCTTCGTCCAATCTGAAGGTGCCGGTGATCGACCATTGGTGGCAGACCGAAACCGGCTGGGCGATCGCGGCCAATTGCATGGGCCTGCATCAATTCCCGGTCAAGCCGGGCTCGCCGACCAAGCCGGTTCCCGGCTGGGGTCTCGAAGTGCTGGACGAAAGCCATCAGCCGTGCCCGCCGGGCAAGGTTGGCTCGCTGGTGGTGCGGCTGCCGCTGCCTCCGGGCGCGCTGGTCACCCTGTGGAACGCCGATCAGCGGTGCCACGACAGCTATTACTCCGAATTCCCCGGTTATTATAAGACCGCCGACGCCGGGTATATCGACGAGGACGGCTATGCCTACGTGATGTCGCGCACCGACGACATCATCAATGTCGCCGGTCACCGCCTGTCGACCGGCGCGATGGAAGAAGTGCTGGCCAGTCATCCCGACGTCGCCGAATGCGCCGTGATCGGCGTCGCCGATCAGTTGAAGGGGCAGTTGCCGCTGGGCTTCGTCTGCCTGAAGGCGGGCGTCACCAAGAGCCACGAGCAGGTGATCAAGGAAGTGGTCCAGTTGGTGCGCGAGCGCATCGGACCGGTCGCCGCCTTCAAGACCTGCACCGTCGTCGCCCGTCTGCCCAAGACCCGCTCGGGCAAGATTCTGCGCGGCACGATGCAGAAGATCGCCGACAACGAGGATTTCAAGATGCCGGCGACGATCGACGATCCGGCGATCCTCGAGGAAATCGAGGAATCCCTCGAAAGCGTCGGCTATGCCAAGGCGCGCAAGGAACCCGGCCAGTAAAACCGGCTTGGTGGACTGGGAACCGGGGGCGTTCGCGCCCCCGGTTTTTTATGGCGTGACGAAGACGGGAAGGACGCGGGACATGACGGAGACGAGGGAAGAGACGCGGCCGGACCCGGCCCGGCCCGATGGCATCGCCGCCACCGGGCTGGTGGTGTCGGGATCGGGGGCCGGGCTGCTCGCCATTCTGTCGCTAGGCGGCTATGGTGGTCTCGACGCCGGGGCGGGGCTGGTGCTGCCCGGTCTGGCTCTGGTCGGACTGGGCCTCTTGGCGATGTGGCTGCGGCCCGCTTTGTCGGCCGAGGGAGAGACGTGGCGGCGGGTCGCCGCGATTGCGGCGCTGGTGCTGTTTCCGCTGTGCGGGGCGGCGTTAGGCTGGCCCGACCTGATCCGGCTGGTGTGGCTGCCCGCCCTGGTGGTTCTTTATGCCCAGGCCCGCCGGATCGAGGCGGTCCGCGCGATCCCGGCCTGGTCGGCGCCGCTGCATCTGCCGCTGCTGTTGACCAGCGCGTTCGCCGAGGGAAGCGGCCTGCTGCTTCTGCTGGCCCCGCTGACGATGGCCGGGGGGGCGCCGGACTGGACCGCCGGGCTGATGATCGCCCTGGTGGCAGCGCGGTTGCTGGTGTGGATGGCCTATCGTCGCCGTCTGACCGGCGAGACCGTTCCGGCGGCAACCGCCGTCGTGTTGTTGGCCTTTTCCACCCCCTTTACCCTGGGGGGCAATGTCATTCCGCTCGCTTTGTCGATCGTGGCGGGGATGATGCCGGACCTGGCTCCGTCGGCGCTGGCGGCGGCCGGTCTGGCGGTCGTGGCGGGGGGATGGGCGCTCCGGCTGGTGATCCTAACGCGGGCAACCTAAACGCACTAAGTGCCGCCTTCGCCCTATTGCTGGTTGAGACCGGCGATAGGGCGAGCAATGGTGACCGAAATTATACTGTGGTGTAAGATTCCAGCTTGTCTTTGCAGCCGAATCGGGGGATGTCTTCCCCCTTGAAACCGGGTGGCCCAGGCGCATCCGGGGTTGGTCGCGAGGGAGAGTCGGGAATGTCGGCAGTCGGTGCCGCGCCGTTCTATTTTGCGCCGGAGATCGAGCGTCTCGACCGCTCGGCCCTGCGCCGCTTGCAGTTTGAACGGCTGAAAGAAACGCTGGGCCGCGCCTATGCCTGCGTTCCTCATCATCGTCAGGCGTTTGACCGGGCCGGGGTGCGGCCCGAGGATTTGTCCCGGCTGGAGGACATCACCCGCTTCCCCTTCACGGTGAAGACGGACCTGCGCGACACCTATCCTTTTGGTCTGTTCGCCGTCCCGCGCGAGCAGGTGGCCCGGCTGCATGCCAGTTCCGGCACCACCGGACGGCCCACCGTCGTCGGCTATACCGCCGACGATCTCGATTCGTGGGCCGATCTGATCGCCCGCTCGCTGGCCTGTGCCGGGGGACGGCCCGGTGACGTGATGCACAACGCGCTCGGTTATGGCCTGTTCACCGGTGGGCTGGGCTTCCATTACGGGGCCGAGCGGCTGGGCTGCACCGTGGTGCCGATGTCGGGCGGTCAGACCGAGAAGCAGATTCGGCTGATCTGCGATTTCGGCGCGACGATCCTGAATGCGACTCCGTCCTATGCCCTCAATCTGGCCGAGTCGGCCGAGCGGATGGGGGTCGATCTTGCCGCGGGTAGCCTGCGGGTCGGTGTGTTCGGGGCCGAGCCGTGGTCCGAGACGATGCGCGGCGAGCTTGACCGTCGCCTTGGCATCCGCTCGATTGATTCCTATGGCCTGTCCGAGGTGATGGGGCCGGGCGTGGCGATGGAATGCGGCCAGCGCAACGGCATGCATGCCTGGGAAGATCATTTCCTGTTCGAAGTGATCGATCCGGAAACGCTGGAGCCGGTGCCGATGGGGCAACCGGGCGAATTGGTCATCACCACCCTGACCAAGCAGGCTTTGCCGATGGTGCGCTATCGCACCCGCGACATCTCGATGATCACCGACGAGCCCTGTCCCTGCGGCCGCACCCATCTGCGGATCCTGCGGGTGACCGGGCGCAACGACGACATGTTGATTATCCGCGGCGTCAACGTCTATCCTAGCCAGATCGAAGCGGTGTTGCTCGGTCTGCCTGGGGTTGCGCCGCATTACCAATTGATTCTGTCCCGCCAGGGCTGGCTTGACCATCTGACCGTCGAGGTGGAGACCGTTTCTCCGTCAAGCGAAGAAGATCGGGTCCGGCTCGCCAATCAGGTTCGCCACCACGTCAAATCGACCATCGGCGTGTCGTGCGAAGCTCTGGTCCGCTTGCCTGGGCAATTGCCCCGCTCGGAAGGCAAGGCGGTGCGGGTACGGGATCTGCGTAAGGAAGGGGCGTAGCTTTCGGCGGGTTCGGGGGGACCTCGCCGTGCACGCGCCCCGGCCCCCATCCCCGGACGGCTTCTGCCGTTCGGGGGTGGGTCAGTTTCCCCCCTGATTTCTTCGTTCCGACCGCAGCCAGGCGGCGGCACCCAGACCGGCAGCGCGGCCGCTGGCGAAACAGCCGGTGAGCAGATAGCCCCCGGTCGGCGCTTCCCAATCGAGCATTTCTCCGGCCACGAACACGCCGGGCAAGCGGCGCAGCATTAAATGCTCGTCCAATTCCTCGAAACAGAGTCCTCCGGCGGTCGAGATCGCTTCGGCCAGCGGGCGCGGCCGCACCAGCGCCAAGGGGACAGCCTTGATCGCGGCAGCCAGGGCGGCGGGATCGTCGAGATCGGCGGGCGGGACGATTTCGCGCAGCAGCATCAGCGCGTTGGACTCAAGCGGCAGGGCCTTGCGCAGGAAGGTCGAGAGCGAGCGCGACCCGCGTGGACGCCGCAATGCCGCCTCGATCCGCTCGCGGCTCCAATCCGGCATCAAATCGAGGGTGGGGCGGGCGATCCCGTCTTGGGCGATCCTGTCGCGGAGCGGGGCGGCGAGGGCATAGACCAATCCGCCTTCGATCCCGGTCGCGGTCAGGGTCAACTCGCCGCGCCGGACCAACGCGCCGAAGCGAAGCTCGACGGTGGCAAGTCTGGTTCCGGCGCAGCGCTCGGCAAAGAGCGGACTCCAATCGAGATCGAAACCGCAATTGGCCGGGCGGAGTGGCGCAATGGCAAGGCCGCGCGCCGCCAGCGGTTCGACCCAGGCCCCGTCCGAGCCCAAGTGCGGCCAGGATGCTCCCCCCAGCGCCAGCACCACAACCGACGCCGGGACGGAGACGAGTCCATCGGGCGTGGCGAAGCGAAGCGCGCCGCTGTCGTCCCAGCCCTGCCAGCGGTGGCGGGCGTGAAAGGTGACGCCTGCCGCCTTTAACCGGCGCAGCCACGCCCGCAACAGCGGTGCCGCCTTCATTTCGGCGGGAAACACCCGGCCGGAACTGCCGACGATGGTTTCGATCCCCAATCCTTCGGCCCAGGCGCGCAACGCGGCCGGTCCAAATCCCTCCAGCAGCGGGGCGAAGCGGTCGGCCCGCGCGCCGTAACGCCCCAAAAAGCGCTCGGCCGGTTCGGTGTGGGTGAGGTTCAGTCCGCCCTTGCCCGCCAGCAGAAATTTGCGGCCGGGCGAGGGCATCGCGTCGAACAGCGCGACCGTCTGCCCCTGGGCAACCAGGGTCTCGGCCGCCATCAATCCGGCCGGGCCGCCGCCGATCACGATCGCCGGAATGGCGCGATTATCCGTTTCCATCATGGCGATGACTCGACAGGAGCAGGGACGGCGGAGGAGCGGGCGCTTACAATCCGACGATGTCGGAGAGACGGCGCAGGCCCTCCAGGCTGGCTCCCAGCAAGGCGATCACTCCGGCCAGCATCAGCAGCAGGAATACCGCCAGCGACAGCCGGTTGTCGATGAAGAAGTGGATCACCCCCAGATGCCAGCGTTCGGCCAGGGTGCGGTCGCCGTACAGCAACCGGTCCAACTGGCTTTTGCGCTGGCGCAGACCGGCGGCAGTGGTGGGGCCGGTGGCTGCGGCAAGGTCGCCCCGCCAATGCAGCAGGCGGTCGAGGGCGACGTCGCGGGCGGGGCGGGGCGCAACGGTTTCGCCCGCCTTGGCGGCGATCGCGGTGTGGCGGTCGAGAAACTCCTCGGTGAAATCGAGGTGGGATTGCGCGGCGGCGGAGCGGGGCGCATAGACGCAGACCGGCAAACCGGCGGTGGCGGCCTCGATCACCATATTGTCGCGGGGAATCTGGCTGCGATAGACGGTGCCGCCCAGGCGCGAGCGGATCAGGTCGCCGATCCGGCGGGCGGTCTTGTTGCGGTCGTGAATGGTGAACAGAACGCCCTGGAGCAGCAGCGACTTGTTCAACCCTTCCTGGACGTATTTGATCGAGGGCAGGGTCCGCAACAGCCCATCATTGGCGTAGGGCGTCGCCGTGACCGGGATAACGACGGCATGGGCGGCGGCCAGCGCGTTGATCGGCAGAATACCGAGGGCGGGCGGGCAATCAATCACGACGTAATCGCAATCGAGCTTGGCATTGGCAAGAATGGCGCTCAGCGTCCGTTGCGAGTTCTGAAGCTCGGACAGCTTGATCTCGATTCCGGCGAGGCTGTAGGTCGAAGGCAACACCCGGACCCCGTCGAAGGGGGTGTCGCGGATCACGCTTTCGACCGGAGCGTGGTTGATGAACAGGTCGTAGACCCCTTCGCGGGTCTTGGGGTCGATCCCCAGGCTTTTGGTCGAATCGCCCTGGGAATCCAGGTCGATGACGATGACCGATTTCCCAAACGCGGCCAAGCAGACGGCAAGGTTAGTGCTGGTGGTGGTCTTGGAAATACCGCCCTTTTGGTTGAATAAGGCGACGATATACGGTCTCATGTTCGCCTGTCGTCGAACAGGTGGCGGGGGTGGATCGCGAAACGAGACCTGAGCATTTCCTGTAAATCCCCCAAAGACGCTCTTTGAAACCGGCAACGCACCACTTATGACCTAAGCATAGATAAAGGCAGCTTGCAACCGAAGAGGTCGATAACCCTGCTCCCGCCTCAGCAAAGCCGGACCCCGGTTCCCCGCAATCCGCAATAACCGTTGGGATTACGGGCCAGATATTGCTGGTGTTCGGGCTCGGCCCAAAAGAACGGACCGGCGACGACGATCTCGGTCGAAATGACGCCGCGACCGGCCTGGCGCAACGCCGCCTGATAGGTCGCCTGCGAGGCCTGGGCCAGACGCTCCTGCTCGGGCGAGGCGGTCAGCACCATCGAGCGGTACTGGGTGCCGACATCGTTGCCCTGGCGCATGCCCGCCGTCGGGTCGTGCGCTTCCCAGAACAGCCGCAGCAGGGTGCCATAGGAGATGATGGCGGGATCGAAGGCGACCAGCACCGTTTCGGCGTGGCCGGTGCGGCCGGAACAGACCTCTTCATAGGTCGGGTTGGCAGTAAAGCCCCCGGCATAGCCGACCGAGGTCGAGTACACCCCCGTCTGGGTCCAGAACAGTCGCTCCGCTCCCCAGAAGCAGCCGAGAGCGAACAAAGCCGACTCGATCCCATTGGGAAACGGCGGCAGCAGGGGCGTGCCCAGCACCAGATGCCGTTCGGGCACCAGCATCGCCTTGGTCCGGCCGGGCAGGGCCTCGGTCGCACTCACCATTTCCGTCTTGTCGCGTCTGCCGAACATGGTCGCCGGTCCCTCCAATCATTCGCACCGACACACAGATATGGGGACGCCGTCTCAGCGTAGCGAGACCGCCGCCAGAACCAAAGCGGCGATGACCGCGAGTCCACCCAGAAAAATATAGCGCTGCTGGCTGTTGCGGGCGTCTTTTTCGGCGATGCGGCGTTGCAGCCAACGGATGGTGACCTCGGCGGCGGCGGCTCCGGCAAAGTCGCTGAACACCCCCTGGATCGCCGAGGGTTCGAATACACCGTCGTTGAATTCGTGCAGGGTGAAGCGGCACCACTCCCCCTCGTGCTCGACCTGACAGGCCCAGTCCCGCACTTCCCAGCGCGAATTGACCCGCCGCGTCGGTTTGGCCGACTCTTCTTGGTGGAACGAGAACTGGAACCCCTCGACGAAGGCTATCCGTGTCTCCGCCATCTTCTCTCCCCCTGTGGTTCGGCACCGGGTGGGTCAAGACCCATTCCCTGGATGCCATGTGTAATAATTAATTCACCACGATTGAACAAGTCTTCAAGATATATGTCATCCCGTGGACATCGGCGATAGCTGAACTGTCGCGACGCCGGTAATTTGCACCAGGAGTGCTTGGGAAACTGGTCTCGTGCAGGAATGTCGTCTCCGGTTCCAGACTTCGTTTCAATTGTTCATCAACAATTCATCAACCGAGGTGCGTCTTGACCCACCAGGACCTGGTTGTCCAAGCCCTCATGCCGGCCGTCCCCGGCGCCGTCGAAGTCCGTCTGGCCGAAAGCCGGGCCGAAATCGAAGCGGCTCAACGCATCCGCTACCGGGTGTTTTACGAGGAAATGGGGGCAAAGCCTACCGCCGCGATGCGCACCCAGGATCGCGACTTCGACGAATATGACGATGTGTGCGATCATCTGCTGGTTCTGGCCGAGGGCGAAGTGGTCGGAACCTATCGTTTGATCCATCGCGCCGCCGCCGCCCGGATCGGCCATTTCTATTCCGAGGGCGAGTTCGACCTGTCGTCGCTGCTGGCGACGCCGGGTCCGATCCTCGAGTTGGGGCGCTCCTGCGTCGATGCCCGCTGGCGTCATCGCGGAACCCTGCAAATGCTGTGGCAGGGGCTGGCCGCCTATATGGTCGAGAACGATATCCGCCTGCTGTTCGGCTGTGGCAGCCTACCCGGCACCGATCCGGCGGTGTTGGCTCCGCAGATTGCCTATCTGCGCGACAATCATCTGGCCCCGCCGACGTTGCGCGGGCGCGCTTTGTCCAGCCGCGACAGAATCGATTTCGCCGCGATCGACGCGACATGGGACGCTCGTCGTGTGCTGGCCTCGCTGCCGCCGCTGCTGAAGGGCTATCTCCGCCTGGGCGGGATGATCGGCGACGGGGCGGTGATCGACCACCAGTTCAACACCACCGACGTTCTGGTCGTCGTCAACGCCGCCGATATCGCTGGTCGCTACGTCAAGCGCTTTGCCGCCTGACCTCTCGGCGACGCAATAGAAAAAGCCCCCGGAGACTGAACGGCTCCGGGGGCTTCTCGTTGTCGGGCGATGCCGGTTGGTATCAGTCGGCCGTTTCGAGTTGGGGGGCGTCGGTCGCGTCATCCGGATCGGTCGGGATCAGACGCAGGTGGCGTCCGTCCTTGCAAAAGCCCAGCCCCAGCCGCCCGTTCTTCAGCCGCAGCGCATCCTCGCCGAACAGTTCGCGCCGCCAGCCACGCAAGGCGGGGACGTCGGCGGCGTCGGTCGCGGCGATCGCATCAATATCGGCGGAATTGGCGACGAGGCGGCTGGCGACGCCGTGCTCATCGCACTTCATCTTCAGCAGCACCTTCAACAGATCGACGACGGCCCCCAATCCCTTGGGCACCTCGATCCGATCGGGTGGGACCGGGCATTCGCTTTCCGGCATCTCAAGGCCGCGGCGAACCGCTTCCAGGATCGCCTGTCCCATCCGTCCTTCGACCAGCCCCTTGCCGATGCCGCGCATCCGCCCCAATTCGGCGGTGTCGCGCGGATGGTGGGCGGCGATTTCGGTCAGGGTCTCGTCGCGCAGAACCCGCTGGCGCGGCAGGTCGCGATCCTGCGCCTCGTGTTCGCGCCATGCCGCCAGTTCCTTCAGGACCGACAGGAAGCGGGGCGAGTTCGAGCGCGGCTTCAGCCGCCGCCACGCCTGGGCCGGATCGACCCGATAGGTCGCGGGATCGGCCAGGATCGCCATTTCCTCGGTCAGCCATTCCAGCCGCCCGTTGCGTTCCAGCTTGCGGACCAGCTTTTCATAGGCGACGCGCAGATGGGTGACGTCGGCCAGTGCGTACTGAACCTGTTTGTCCGACAGGGGGCGGATCGACCAGTCGGTGAAGCGCAGCGACTTGTCGATGCGGGCCTTGGCCAGCTGTGCCGCCAGGGTCTCGTAGCCCACCGCGTCGCCAAAGCCGCACACCATCGCCGCGACCTGGGTGTCGAACAGCGGAGTCGGCAGCGCGCCCGCGATGTGGAGGAAAATCTCGACGTCCTGGCGGGCGGCGTGGAAAACCTTCAGCACCGAGGTGTCGGCCATCAGGTCGAACAGCGGCGCGAGGTCGATGCCCGGAGCCAGGGGATCAATGACGTGGGCTTCCTCCGGCCCGCCCACCTGCACCAGGCACAGGATGGGCCAATACGTCTTCTCCCGCATGAACTCGGTATCGACGGTGACGAAGGATGCGGATTTCATTCGCTGACAGAAAGCCGCCAGCGACTCGGTATCGGAGATCATCGGCATGATGGAAAGTGATACACCCGCCGGGAGGGGGCGGCAAGGACAACCGCTGCCCATTTCAAGCGGTTGTCGCCAATTGCGGCCGCTCCGGCCTATACTGTCCGGGCGCGTCGGATCGCCCCCGATCCCTTTCGCGCCGCCCCGCTCGCCGCCGCGTCGGGTTCGGCGAGGCTGTGGGGGGCCAAACCGCCTTGACAAAGGCGGGGCGGGGGTGCCTTTCTTCGCGGTTCCGGGCCAGCAGGCTGTCGAAAGTACGGAGTCACGGTCACCATGCATGTCTATAGAACCCACACCTGCGGCCAGTTGAAGGCCACGGACGCCGACTCGCAGGTCCGGCTGTCGGGATGGGTCCATCGCAAGCGCGATCACGGCAATCTGCTTTTCGTCGATCTGCGCGACCATTACGGCATCACCCAGTGTGTCGCCGATATTTCCAGCCCGGTGTTCTCGGTGCTGGAACGCGCCCGCCCGGAAAGCGTCGTCACCGTCACCGGCAAAGTGGTGCTGCGCTCGGCCGAGACCGTCAATCCGCGCCTGCCCACCGGCGCGATCGAATTGCAGGTCGCCGAGGTCGAGATTCAGTCGATTGCCGACGTGCTGCCGATGCAGGTGGCAGGCGACCAGGACTACCCCGAGGATATGCGGCTGAAATACCGCTTCCTCGATCTGCGCCGCGAGGACGTCCACGCCAACATGATGTTGCGGGCCAAGGTGATCGCCTTCCTGCGCCGGGCGATGCAGGACCAGGGCTTCACCGAGTTCCAGACCCCGATCCTGACCGCCAGCAGCCCCGAGGGCGCGCGCGATTATCTGGTGCCGTCGCGGCTCCATCCCGGCAAGTTCTATGCCCTGCCGCAGGCCCCGCAGCAATTCAAGCAGATGCTGATGGTCGCGGGCTTTGACCGCTACTTCCAGATCGCGCCTTGTTTCCGTGACGAAGCCGGCCGCGCCGACCGCAGCCCGGGCGAGTTCTATCAGCTCGATTTCGAGATGAGCTACGTCACCCAGGACGACGTGTTCGCCGCGATCGAGCCGGTGCTGGAAGGGGTGTTCCGCGAGTTCGGCCAGGGCCGCGCCGTCACTCCCGCGCCGTTCCCTCGCATCGCCTATGCCGACGCGATGTTGAAATACGGCTCGGACAAGCCCGATCTGCGCAACCCGATCCTGATCGCCGATGTCACCGAGCCGTTCCGCGGTTCGGGCTTTGGCCTGTTCGCCAAGCTGGTCGAAAAGGGCTCGGTGGTCCGCGCCATTCCGGCCCCCGGTGCCGCCGGTCAGCCGCGCTCGTGGTTCGACAAGCTGAACGAATGGGCGCGCGAGAACGGCGCGGGCGGTCTGGGCTATATCCAGTTCGCCGCCGAAGGCCCGAAGGGGCCGATCGCCAAGAATCTCGATCCCGAGCGGGTCGAGGCGATCCGTGTCGCCGCCGGTCTGTCCGAGGGCGACGCCGTGTTCTTCGCCTGCGACAAGCCGCTGGCCGCCGCCAAGTTCGCCGGTCAAGTTCGTACCAAGCTCGGCACCGAACTCGACCTGCTGGAAAAGGACGTGTTCAAGCTGTGCTGGACCGTCGATTTCCCGATGTACGAGTTGAACGAGGATACCGGGCTGGTCGAATTCTCGCACAACCCGTTCTCGATGCCGCAGGGGGGGATGGAGGCGCTCCAGACCCAGGATCCGCTGACGATCAACGCCTATCAGTACGACATCATCTGCAACGGTATCGAACTGTCGTCGGGCGCGATCCGCAACCATCGCCCCGACATCATGTATAAGGCGTTCGAGATCGCGGGCTATACCGCCGCCCACGTCGAAGAGCATTTCGGCGGCATGCTGAACGCGTTCAAGTTCGGCGCGCCCCCGCATGGCGGTGCCGCTCCCGGCGTCGATCGCATCGTGATGCTGCTCGCCGACGAGCCCAATATCCGCGAGGTGATCTTGTTCCCGATGAACCAGCAGGCCCAGGATCTGCTGATGCAGGCCCCGGCGGCGGTGCTGCCCGAGCGGCTGCGCGAACTGCACCTGAAGCTCGATCTGCCCAAGCCGAAAAAAGACGCCGAACCGACGGCGTCCTGACGCCCGGCTCCGGTCCCAATCGAAAGGCCGATCCCTCGCGGGGTCGGCCTTTTTTATATGAGTTTGTCGCTTGCGCGACCGGGCTGCCGCCCAAACCCGCTTGCGGGCCTTGGCCCGCAAACACCCCTTGAATTTAAAAGGAGGGTCCGGGAGGATTTCCTCCCGGTCGGGGTGAGGGGCGAAGCCCCCTTTGACGGCTTCGATTACGCGGTGTCGCCCGCCTGGGCTCGGCAGGTGGGGCAGAGGCCTTCGACCTCGATGGTCTGGTGGCTGACGGAAAAGCCGAGGCGGGCGGCGGAGAGGGCGATTTCCCGGTCCAGCGCGGGATCGTCCAGTTCGGCGGCCATGCCGCATTGGGCGCAGAGCAGGATCTGGCCGCCATGGGCGTGGCCGGGATGGGGACAGCCGATGAAGCCGTTGCGCGAGGCGACCCGATGGATCAGCCCGTGGGCGAGCAGGAAGTCGAGGGCGCGATAGACCGTCGGCGGCGCGGCGGAGCGGCCGAGCCGACCCAGGCTTTCCAGCAGGGCATAGGCTCCGACCGGGCGGTGACTTTCCCACACCAGTTCAAGCACGATCCGGCGGATGTCGGTCAGCCGGGCGCCACGGCGGCGGCATTCCGCTTCGGCGGCGTCCAGCGCGGCGTGGATGCAGGCGGAGTGATCGTGAAGAGCGGCGGGAAAGGCCATGCTTGGTCCGTCTGTTTTGTTATGTTATAACATACCTTCCCTTTGATGATCGCATGGGAGAGACGGGTTGCGAAGGGCAATTCCCCGATCCGGACGCAACGGAGTGCCAGGGCTTTGCGTCGGAGCGCGGCTGGTCTATATCAAGGGTCCATATTGCCCTGGGAGAGCCTCATGTCCGCCGCCATCGACCCGACTGCCGCGCTTGGCCTGCTGAAATTCGATTCCGATGGATTGGTGGCGGCGATCGCCCAGCAGCATGACAGCGGCGAAGTGCTGATGATGGCCTGGATGAACCGCGACGCGGTGATCGAGACGCTGGCGACCGGTCAGGTCTGCTATTGGTCGCGCTCGCGCTCGCGGTTGTGGCGCAAGGGCGAAAGCTCGGGCCAGCGCCAGCGTCTGGTCGATTTCCGCATCGATTGCGATGGCGATACCATTCTTCTGTGTGTCGATCAGGAGGGGGTTGCCTGTCACACCGGGCGACGCCACTGTTTCTATACGGCCGTCCGTCCCGAAGGATTGGTCGAGATCGCGCCGGTGCTGGTCTCCCCCGACCAGCTTTACGGAGCCTGAACCAAGGATACCCCCCCGATGAGTCTGATTCCCGTCACCGTGCTGACCGGCTTTCTCGGCAGCGGCAAGACCACTCTGCTCAACCATCTGCTGGCCCGGCCGGAATTGTCGGACACCGCCGTGCTGATCAACGAGTTCGGCTCGGTCGGGCTTGACCATCTGCTGGTCCGCCCGCTCGCCGAGACGGTGGTGCTGCTGCAATCGGGTTGCCTGTGCTGCACGGTGCGCGGCGATCTGGTCGAGGGAATGCGCGACCTGTTCATCAAGCGGACCCGGGGCGAGGTGCCGGACTTTTCGCGGGTGGTGATCGAAACCACCGGTCTGGCCGATCCGGCCCCGATCATCCACACGTTGATGACCGATCCGATGATCGCCTCGCGCTACAAGCTGGATGGCATCGTCGCCACCGTCGATGCCGCTTGCGGCGACCATACCCTCGACGCCCAGCCCGAGGCGGTCAAGCAGGCGGCGGTGGCCGACCGGCTGATCCTGACCAAGACCGATCTGGTCACACCCAAGGCGCTGGCGGCGTTGCGGGCCCGGTTGGCCCACCTCAATCCTGGCGCGCCGATTATCGTCGCCGATCATGGCCGGGTCGATCCCGCTTCGATTCTCGATGCCGGTCTGTTCAGCCGGGATTCGAAGATTCCCGACGTCGCCCGCTGGCTGAACGAGGAAGCCTATCGCGATCACGGCCACGACGATCACGATCACGATCACGGCCATAAGCACGGGCACCACGACCATGGACATAAACACGAGCATCATGGGCACGGGCATCACGGCCACCACAGCCACGATCCCAATCGCCACGACGACCGCATCCACTCGTTCGTCTTTACCACCGATGAGCCGGTGTCGTGGCCCTCGCTGGCCTTGGCGCTGGAGCTTATGATTTCGTCGAAGGGCGAAAATCTGTTGCGGGTCAAAGGCATCGTCAATGCCCGCGATGTACCGGAACCGCTGGCGATCCATGGCGTCCAGCACGTCTTTCACCCGCCCGCGCCGTTGCCGGGCTGGCCCGACGACGATCACCGCACCCGGATCGTCTTCATCACCCGCGATCTCCCGCGCGAGATGGTCGAGGAATTGCTGTCGGGGGTTCTCGCCCTCGATTTGGCCGGATAGGCGACGGATTCGGACAAGGGGCGGGGCCGTAGCGGCCCCGTTCCGGGGCGCCGCGAGCTATTCGGCGGCGCAGGATTCCTGCGGCGCGCAATAGAGGCGATATAGGGTGTCGATCACCGCTCCGGCCTCGCGCCCGGCGAGGGAATAGAAAATGGTCTGGGCCTGGCGGCGGGTCGAAACCAGACTGTCGCGGCGCAAACGGGCGAGATGCTGCGACAAAGCGGACTGGCTGAGGCCGATCACCCGCTCCAACTCGCCGACCGATTTTTCACCCGGCAACAATTGGCACAAGATCATCAGGCGGTGTTCGTTGCTCATTGCTTTGAGCAAAACGCTGGCTTTGCGGGCGCTATCGTGAAGCTTGTCGACATCCATCGATGCAGAATCCTCGCTGTCGGACGAGATATATAAGATATCACTGAATTGAAGAAATTCAATGATACCCGGAAAAACGCATACTGACACGGTGATTGCCGGGGAACAACGCCACAAAATTGTTATATGTGCACAAAAAACCGGGCAGCCTTGGGAAAAGGCTGCCCGGTCGGTTTTAGGTCACCCTTCAGGCGCGGGCGGTCAGCTTGGGATCGTTCAACGCGGACAGAACGGTGTGGACGATGCCACCGGCATTGAGACCGGCCTTCTCGTACTGCTCCCACTGGGTGTCATGCTCGATGAAGACATCGGGCAGGATCATGGGACGGACCTTCAGGCCGCGATCAAGCGCGCCCTTGCTGGCCAGCAATTGCAGGACGTGACTGCCGAAACCGCCGATCGAGCCTTCTTCGATCGTGACCAGCACTTCATGCTCGCGGGCCAGCAGCAGAACCAGCTCTTCGTCGAGCGGCTTCATGAAGCGGGCGTCGGCGATCGTCGGCTTCAGGCCGAGAGCGGTCAGTTCGTCGGCTGCCTTCAGCACCTCGACCAGCCGGGTTCCCAGCGACAGAATCGCCACCCGGTTGCCTTCGCGCAGGATGCGGCCCTTGCCGATCGGCAGAACCGAGCCACGGTCGGGCAGTTCGATCCCCATTCCCTCGCCGCGGGGATAGCGGAAGGCGGAGGGACGGTCGTCGATCGCAGCGGCGGTGGCGACGGCGTGCATCAATTCCGCCTCGTCCGACGGACACATGATGACGATGTCGGGCTGACAGCCGAGCAAGGCCAGATCGTAGGCTCCGGCGTGGGTCGCCCCGTCGGCACCGACCAGACCGGCGCGGTCGATCGCAAAGCGCACCGGCAGCTTCTGCAACACCACGTCATGCTGCAACTGATCGTAGGCGCGTTGCAGGAAGGTGGAGTAGATCGCGCAGAACGGCTTCAACCCTTCGCAGGCGAGACCGGCGGCGAAGGTCACCGCATGCTGTTCGGCGATGCCGACGTCGAAACAGCGGCCGGGAAAGCGCGAACCGAAGCGGTCGAGACCGGTTCCGGCCGGCATCGCTGCGGTGATGGCGACGACGCGGTCGTCGGCTTCGGCTTCGGCCAGCAGGGCCTTGGCGAACACCGAGGTGTAGGACGGCGCGTTGGCCGCCGGTTTCTCGAACTGACCGGTGACGACGTCGAAGCGTCCGACGCCGTGATATTTGTCGGCGGCGGCTTCGGCGGGGGCGTAGCCCTTGCCCTTCTTGGTCACGACGTGGAGCAGGACCGGGGTATTGGAGTCCGAATCGCGGACGTTCTTCAGCACCGGGAGCAGATGCTCGAAATTGTGACCATCGACCGGGCCGATATAGAAGAAGCCCATCTCCTCGAACAGGGTGCCGCCGCCGGTGACCATGCCGCGGGCATATTCCTCGGCGCGCTTGGCGGCGCGTTCGAGCGGAGGCGGCAGCAGATGGACCAGATCCTTGGCGATGTGGCGGATCGAGTGATATTTCGGCGACGACATCAACCGCGACAGATAGGCGCTCATCGCGCCGACCGGGTGGGCGATCGACATGTCGTTGTCGTTGAGGACGACGATCAACCGCGAGCCCTGGGCTCCGGCATTGTTCATCGCCTCATAGGCCTGACCGGCGCTCATCGCGCCGTCGCCGATGATGGCGATGACGTTCTTGCTGGTCCCTTGCAGATCGCGACCGACTGCCATGCCCAGCGCCGCCGAGATCGAGGTCGAGGAATGGCCAGCCCCAAACGGGTCGTATTCGCTTTCGGCCCGACGGGTGAAGCCCGACAGACCGCCGCTGTGGCGCAGCCCCAGCATCTTGTCGCGCCGCCCGGTCACGATCTTGTGGGGATAGGCCTGGTGACCGACGTCCCAGATCAGCTTGTCGTTGGGCGTGTCGAACACATAATGCAGGGCGACCGTCAATTCGGCGACGCCCAGCCCGGCGGCAAGATGGCCGCCGGTGTAGGACACGGAATGGATCATGGTCTGGCGGACCTCTTCGGTCAGCCGGATCAGTTCCTCAACGGTGAAATCGCGAAAATCCTCCGGACCGGAGATCCGGTCGAGCAGGGGCGCTTTCGGGAGACGGGGAGGAGTTGCACTCATGTTCGGAATTGCCTCAGGAACGGCGCTGGACGACGAAGCGGGCGACATCCCGCATCAGATCGGCCGCTTCGCCGAAGGGATCGAGGTGACGGCAGGCCTGTTCTGCCAGCATGGCGGCCTGCGACCGGGCACGGTCGAGACCAAGAAGGGAAACAAACGTGGCCTTGCCGGCATCGGCGTCCTTCTGGACCTGCTTGCCGACTTCCGCGGCGTCGCCTTCGACGTCGAGGATGTCATCCGCGATCTGGAAGGCCAGACCGAGATCGTGGGAATAATTCCGCAGGGCGAGCCGCAACTCGCCATGCGCCTTGCCCAGGATCGCACCGGCCTCGCACGAGAACGAGAACAGCCGCCCGGTCTTCATCTGCTGCAACCGGGTGATCCCGGCGACGTCGAGATCAAGGGTATGGGCCTGAAGGTCGATCATCTGGCCGCCGACCATGCCGAGCGCGCCCGAGGCGTGGGCCAGTTCGCTGACGAGATCGCAACGGACCTGGGGATCGGGATGGGTGGCCGGGTTGGCCAGGATCTCGAACGCCCGGGTCTGGAGCGAATCGCCCGCCAGCAGCGCGGTGGATTCGTCGAAATGGCGGTGGCAGGTCGGCCGACCGCGGCGCAGATCGTCATTGTCCATGCACGGCAGATCGTCGTGGATCAGCGAGTAACAGTGGATCATCTCGATCGCGCAGGCGACCCGGATCGCCGCGCTTTCGGCAACGTGGAACAGCGAGGCCGATTGCATGACCAGGAACGGCCGCAGACGCTTGCCGCCGTCGAGGCTGGAATAGCGCATCGCCTCGATCACGCGGTTTTCCGGACCGTCGGCCAGCGGCAGCAGACGATCGAGTTCGACATTGACGGCCTGACTGGTGACCGTGAGGGCCTCGGCGAGGCGGGGAGAAATCGAAGACTGGCTCAAAGGATCACCCGATTGTGGATCACGCAAGGTCGGCGGGTTCAGTGGAAACAGCCCCATCTGGGCCGGAAACGATACGGTCGACCTTGGTTCGTGCCTCTTCCAGCCGGGCTTCGCAATGCTTTTTCAGCGCGGCGCCCCGGGCGTAGGCGGCAATCGAATCGTCCAGGCGTCCACGCCCTTCCTCAAGCTGGCGCACGATGCGCTCCAGTTCGGCCAAGGCGTCTTCGAAGCTGAGGGCGGTAATGTCTGGCGGCAGGTCGGCCATGGGTCCTTGAAGATCGTGGTCATTGCGTCTGAGTGTTGGTACCCAGGGGCGCGGAAGCGCGGAAGTTTACGGGCGCTCTTCGCCGAAGGCAAGCGCGGCGCGACGAAGAACGCCGTCGGATTTTCCGGAAAAGGACCGGTCCGGCTGGGGCGGCGCACAAAGAATTGGCAATTCAAGCCGCTGACTAAAATCCCATCAGGGCGCGGACATGTTCGCGGGTGCTGTCGGCCAGGGCGCGCAGGTCGTAGCCGCCCTCCAGCAGCGAGACGACCCGGCGTCCGGCGAACTCCTCGGCGACCTGAAGAAGCTGCCGGGTCGCCCAACCGAAATCGGCGGTGGTCAGCCGCAGGTGGGCCAGCGGGTCCGAGGCGTGAGCGTCGAACCCGGCGGAAATGATCAGGAAATCGGGGGCGAACTCACGCAGGCGCGGAATCAACATGTCGGCGAACGCCATCCGGAAATCGGCCGAGCCGGTTCCGGCGGGCAGGGGGATGTTGACGATCACCCCCTCGCCTCCGGTCTCGTCGGCCGAACCGGTGTTGGGGTAGGCGTGTTCCTGGTGGGTCGAGGCATAGAAGGTGCCGGGCTGGTCCCACAGAATCTGTTGGGTACCGTTGCCGTGATGGACGTCGAAATCGACCACTGCGACCCGCTTGAAGCCATGGGCGTCGCGGGCATGCAAGGCGGCGATGGCAGCGTTGTTGAAGAAACAGAAGCCCATCGCCGTGCTGATCTCGGCATGGTGGCCGGGCGGGCGGACGGCGCAGAAACAATTATGGACCTGCCCGGCAGCCACCGCATCGACAGCGGCGATTCCGGCACCGGCGGCGCGCAAGGCGGCCTCGCCCGATTGTTCCGACAGCACCGTGTCGTTGTCGAGCGCGTGCTGCCCCGGTCCGGTCGGCACCGAATCCAGCACCAGATCAATATATTCGAGCGGATGGGCGCGCATCACCTGTTCCATGGTGGCGCGGGGGGCGGTATCGCGCAGCAGCATGGAAAATTCCTCGCTCTCCAAGGCGGCGATCACCGCCTTGATGCGGTCGGCACATTCGGGGTGATAATCCCCGGTGTCGTGTTCCAGGCAGAGCGGATGCGTGTACAGGAGCGTGGTCATGCGGCCGAATCACCCCGTGTTCGGAGAATATGGGTTTATTCTCCGGGATGGACGGCGCAATTTCCATCTCTGATTTTGATGGAGTGCAGAGGGAATGGCGGAACGCAAACGGGTGGACCAGCTTCTGGTCGATCGCGGGCTGGTCGAAAGTCGGGCCCGCGCCCAGGCGCTGGTGCTGGCGGGGCTGGTTTTTTCCGGCGATCGCCGCGTCGATAAGCCCGGTACGGCGGTTGCCGAGGATTATCCGCTGACGCTGAAAGGCCAGGACCATCCCTGGGTCTCGCGCGGTGGCCTCAAACTGGCCCATGCGATCGAGACCTTTGCGATCGACCCGTCGGGCAAGACCGCGATTGATGTCGGGGTCTCGACCGGCGGCTTTACCGACGTCTTGCTGACCCATGGAGCGGCAAAGGTCTACGCCGTCGATGTCGGTCACGGTCAATTGGCCTGGAAACTGCGGACCGATCCCCGCGTTGTGGTGATGGAGCGGACCAACGCCCGCCATCTGACCTCGGCCGAAATACCCGAGCCGGTCGATCTGGTGGTGTGCGATGCCAGCTTCATCGGGTTGGAGACGGTGTTGCCCGCCGCGATGGCGTTGACCCGGCCCGGCGCGATTCTGGCGGCGCTGATCAAGCCGCAATTCGAGGTCGGAAAGGGACGGGTGGGCAAGGGCGGTGTTGTCCGCGAGCCGGAATTGCATCAGGAAGTGTGCGAGCGGATCAGGGACTGGCTGTCGTCGCGGCCGGGCTGGCGGGTCGAAGGGATTTCGGAAAGCCCGATCCAGGGACCGGAAGGCAATCGCGAGTTTCTGATCGTTGGGCGGCGCGACCAATCCGATGAGCCCCAGGAAAACCCGATCATTACGAAAGGTTAATCGGACCGAAAGGGCGCGGTAATCCGATCGCAGGCATGATGCTTACATCAGCTTCAAACATCAGCCAAGACGTTTACCTGATAGCCCGTTCTTCCTCTCTGTTTCGGCGGTTTTGAACTCCCGCCACCTTGTGCGCCTTACCCCCCCCTGTCCCCCCAGGAAGGCGCACACGTAAAGGCCAGAACCGTGTCCCCCCATGGTCTGGCCGCCCAAAGAAGCCCCCCGTGCCGGTCCCCCCTGGCGCGGGGGTTTTTCTTTGCCGGTAACGATTATTTGCCCGAATGGTTACCAAAGGTTCATCGCGGCGAAAGGGCGCGGTAACCCCGGCACGCCCATGATCACATCATAAGCTTTGCCGACCGGCCACGGTTTCGGCCCATGACTTTCTCGATTGATCCAAAGGGTTTGGCGGTTTGACCTCACCGCCGCGGTGCGCCTCTGCCCCCCCCAGGGACGGCGCACCGACTTATAGGGTCGGGCGTGCCCCCCGGCGTCCGGCCCTTCCGGCAAAAGCCCCCACGCTGTTTTCCGATGGCGCGGGGGCTTTTCCATGAGGGGGGAAGGATGTAAGGTTCGGCCTCCCAACTGTGACCGAAAGGGCGACATGCGCATTCTGGTGATCGAGGACGATACCGAGGCCGCCGCCTATATGGCCAAGGGGCTGAGGGAAGCCGGTCATGTCGTCGACCTTGCCGCGACAGGCACCGACGGATTGTTCATGGCGACCAGCGAACGCTGGGACGCGATGATTGTCGATCGCATGCTGCCCGGATTGGATGGGCTGGCGATCATTCAGGCGATCCGCGCCTCGGGCAACGTCACCCCGGTGCTGGTCCTGTCCGCCCTGGGCAAGGTTGACGACCGGGTCAAGGGGCTGAAGGCCGGGGGCGACGATTATCTGGTCAAGCCCTATGCCTTCGCCGAATTGCTGGCCCGGATCGAGGCGCTGTCGCGCCGGGTCTCGGCGGCGCAGCCGGAAACCCGGCTGAAGGTCGAGGATCTGGAGATGGATTTGCTCGGCCGCAGCGTCACCCGCGGCGGTCAGCCGATCGACCTGCAACCGCGCGAATTCCGTCTGCTCGAATATTTGCTGCGCCATGCCGGTCAGGTGGTGACCCGGACGATGCTGCTGGAAAACGTCTGGGAATATCATTTCGATCCCCAGACCAACCTGATCGACGTTCACATCAGCCGTTTGCGCCAGAAAGTCGATAAGGATTTCGACCCGCCCCTGATTCATACGGTTCGTGGCGCGGGGTACACGCTTCGTGCGGCCCGCTAGCCTTCTCCGCACCACCACCTTCCGGCTGGCGCTGAGCTATCTCGGCATCTTTACCGTTTCGGCGGTGGCGTTGCTGGCGTTGGTGTCGTGGAGCACCACGATGTTCATCGAGTGGCAGGTGCAGGAGACGGTCGAGGCCGAAGCCACCGGTCTCTACGAAGTCTATCGCGACCGCGCCATTCCCGGCCTGTCCGAGATCATTGCCCAACGCACCCGCCAGGATATCGACGGCCGCGCCACCTACGCCCTGCGCGCGGGCGATGGCCGGATCGTCGCGGGCAATCTACGCGCCTGGCCGACCGAAGTCGGGACGATGCTGGGCTGGGTCCGCTTCAACCTGTTGCCGGTGGTCGAAGGCGGCACCGGAATCGAGGTGATGGCCCATGCCTACGAACTGGCCGACGGTCACCGTCTGCTGGTTGGCCGTTCGCTGGCCGATGCCAACCGGGTCAAATCGGCGATCAATCGCGCGCTGGGCTGGGGATTGGCGCTGACGATCCAACTGGGGGTGGTCGGGGGCTATTTCACCAGCCGTCATCTGCTCCAGCGGGTGGAGGAGATGAGCCGCACCGCCCGCAACATCTTTGGCGGCGATACCAGCCAGCGGATGACCTTGTCTGGCTCGGACGACGAATTCGACCAACTGGCCGAGAGCTTCAACGAGATGATGGACGAACTGGAACGGCTGCTGGAAGGCATCCGCACCGTTTCCGACAACATCGCCCACGATCTGCGCACGCCGCTCAATCGGTTGCGCTCGCGAATTGATCTGGTGCTGCTGGGGCCGTCGGAGTGCGAGGCCTATCGCCGCACCCTAGAGGAGACGCTGGCCGACGCCGACAATCTGCTGGCCACCTTCAACGCGATCCTGACGATTTCCCAGGCGGAATCCTCGGGGCGGCTGGAGCAGTTCGAACTGATCGATCCGGCCCAACTGGCCGGAGACGTGTTCGAATTGTACGAGCCGCTGGCCGAAGAAAAGGATCTGAAGATTACCTTTGGCGGCGAATCCGGTTTGTCGCTGCGCGGCGACCGGCATCTTTTGTTCCAGGCCCTGGCCAATCTGGTCGATAACGCCGTTAAATACACCCCCGCCGGGGGCGAGGTGGGGGTGCGGGTCGCCGCTGCGGGCGGCAATGGCGGTATTGCGATCACCGTCAGCGACAGCGGCCCCGGCGTGCCGGAAGAAGCCCGACATAATGTGCTCGAACGCTTTGTCCGGCTGGATTCCACTCGCTCGACTCCGGGCAACGGACTTGGCCTGTCGCTGGTTCAGGCGGTGGCGCGTCTGCATGGCGCTCAACTCAGCCTGGGCGATAATTCCCCCGGTCTGGTGGTGCGGCTCGATTTCCCCCCGCCGCAAGAAGCCTGATCGGTTCTGGCCAGAGCGGCCACCCCCTCCGCGCGTCGGAAAATGCCCTGCCGAGATTAATCGGCAGGGCATCCGTGATCAGACCGCGCATAAGCGGCCAGATCAGACCGCATTTTCCTTCTGACGGCGGCGGGCAAGCGCGCCCAGACCGAGGAGGGCCGAACCGAACAGCGGCAGGGCGGCCGGCAGCGGAACCGGGCTCACCGCCACGGTGCCGGCATAGCTGCCAACATTACCTTGGTCCACAACGCCGTTGACGATCAGGGCATAGGTGCCCGACGCCAGATTCGCGAACGTCTGGATCAAAGTTAAAGTCGCGGCGTGGGTGATGGGATCGACGGTGAGCGGATTGCTGACGCTCGTCGGGGTGATGGTGTTGAAGATGTTATTGGAATCGAGATATTCCAGGGAGAAGTTCAACCCGGAGATCGGGGTCACAACGGCAAAGGTTTGTCCGACATGCGCGCTGCTGGGCACGCTGCTTGCGGACAAAACAAACGAATACGTATTGACGAAATTCACCGCACTGTTGGTCGGGTTGAACGTATTGATCGGCGAGACGATGCCGTTCCAGATCGTGGAGGTGTACGGGCTGAAGTTCCCGGCCTGGGTCGCCGTGTTGTTGACGTTGGCGCCGAAAGTGTAGTTGCCAGCAAGGCTCAGCGTGCCGAGGTCGGCGTGGCTGCTGACCGTGATGATAGAGGCATCGGCAAATGTCGGAACAGCGATCGCGAAAACCGCAAAAAATGCTGCGGCAATTGCAGTTTGTCTCATGATGTATTCTCCCGTACTCATGTTGAGCCGTGTAATTATATTAAGAATCTATGGGCAAGCCCGAGGTGGCGGGATCGTCCAGTCGAAAGCCGAATTCAGCGCCACATCGCAAGGACATGGTTCCGAACGGAAACCAGGGTGCGGGAATCTGAGAGCTCTGCATCACCGGATCGAGATAACAGCTTTAGCAACTCTTCCATGATGCCCCCACATCACGCCCCCTTGTCGGCTGATCCCGAGATTGTTTCACTCTGGGTTTCATAAGAAAGCATCGGAAACCACTTAAAGGATAGAAAAGGCAGGTAGAAACCCCCGTATCGCACGCGGAATGTCGAGGCAGTGCCTGGGAGATCGGCCGTATCGGAATCATCCTGCGGCTTCGTTTTCTGCCGATGATGTGAGCCACCTTGTCCGGGAAGACGCATCTTCAACGCGCCCCCGAACGATGGAGATGCTGTTCAGATTCCAGAATAATAAAATTTCATTAACAGTTTATTCATCCGCATATTTTGCGGTATTGAGTATTATTTAATTATACGTGAATTACTTATTAGTAACAACTTATTGTTAAAATTCAAATTTGCGGTCATATTTAAAATATCGTTGTCATTGATTTGTTGAAACTAAAAATTCTATTTACACAGAAAAGATTTTTTTGAAATCAATCCGCATTTATTTCTAAATTTATTTGGTTATACCACCTGCGTATATTCCGACCCTGTCCTATTCCACCTATGGCTTAATATTATTCGGGTGAATTTGAACTAAAGGTCATTGGTGTCGATCCCAATGCCTCATCGCTCATGTGACTGCGGACCGCTCATTTCAGCAGAAGACCGCCCCGATGTCCGTCGTCCGCCCGATGAGTGCAGGAAGCGCCTTGCCGCGCTCCGGGTCCACCCTCGATACGGCAACGGCTCGTCCTGGGGCAAAGACAGGGCTCGGCCACCAGACAGAGTTCACCGCCATGACCTTTGATCACAGAGACGTGTCGAACTCCGGAGGAAACACCCGTCCTCCCGCGAAGACCATCTATGATGCGTCCGCGCCCGTCCCCGCTCTGACGGTTGAGGATGCTCATCGCTTGGTTCACGAATTGCGGGTTCATCAAATTGAGCTGGAGACCCAGAACCAAGCGCTCCAGGAGGCTCGGCAGGTATCCGAGGAAGCGCTGGCCCGCTATACCGAATTGTATGATTTCGCCCCGGTCGGCTATGTCACGCTGGGCCGTGACGGTGTGATCAAACGAGCCAACCGCGCCGCCATCGCCCTGCTGGGGACGACACAGGAACTGAGCGCTTCGCAACGGCTGGGGGCGTTCATCGCCGACGGGGCTCAGCGTGATTTTTGCGCCTTCCTCGATCGGATTCTCGACGGCAAGGACACCGAGCGGTGCGAAGTGCTTTTGAAGGCGGCGGATGGACAGCAGACCCGTGTCGCCATCTTGGAAGGTCTCGCCGACGTCACCGGTCAGGATTGCATCGTGGCGATGATCAACATCACCGAGCGCAAATTGGCCCAGGATGCGATGCTCCGCGCCAAGGAAGAGGCCGAACAGGCCACCACGGCCAAGTCGCGCTTTCTCGCCGCCGCCAGCCACGATCTGCGCCAGCCGTTGCAAACCCTCTATCTGATCAGCTCCGTGATGGCGCGCCGGTTCGACGATCCCCGGCTGCGCGAGTTGGTCACCAGCCAGGATCAGGCGCTGGAAGTGATGTCGGGGATGCTGAACACCCTGCTTGAAATCAACCAGATCGATGCCGGGCTAACCAAACCCAAGCCGATCGGCTTTCGCATTTCCGTTCTGTTTGATCGGCTGGAACGGGATTTCGCGTTCCACGCCGGAACCGGCGGCAACATCTGGCGGGTCGTGACCTCAAAGCAGTTCGTTCACAGCGACCCGATGATTCTGGAGCGGATTTTACGCAACCTGTTGTCGAATGCCTTCAAATACACCCACCACGGCAAGGTGCTGCTGGGATGCCGCCGTCTGGGCGACCGCCTGCGGATCGAGGTGTGTGACAGCGGCATCGGCATTGCTCCCGACAAGATCGAGTCGATTTTCGACGAATTCGTCCAAATCGAGACCCCGATTGATCGGCGCAATTGGGGATTGGGACTCGGTCTGGCGATCGTCAAGCGCGAGGCTGATCTGCTCGGCCATCCGCTGTGGGTCCGCTCCGTGCCGAGGCGGGGATCGGTCTTTTCGATTGATGTGCCCCTGGGCGTGGTGGAGACCGCCGCCGTCGCCGTCCCGACCCTGCCGCCGCTGGAAAGTTTGAATGCCACGATCCGGCAACGCCGGATTCTCGTGGTCGAGGATGACCCGGCGATCAGTTCGATGCTGAGCAGCCTGTTCACCGCCGAGGGCGCGACGGTAACGGTCGCCTCGAACGCCGCGATGGCGGCAGTCCGCTCCACCCAATCGTCCCGACCGTTCGATCTGGTGATCTCCGACTATACTTTGCGCGACGGGGCGACCGGGCTGGACGTTATCACCCGATTGCGCGCCGCTGGCGTGCCCAATCTTCCCGCGATTCTGTTGTCCGGCGACATTTCCACCGGGACGTTGAGCAAGATCGGGACTTTTGCCGATTGCGTTCACCTGACCAAACCGGTGACGATGAGCGAATTGATGCGGGCGGCGGGGACGTTGCTGTCGCAGATGCCTGCGCCGGGAACCGACCCCCGCGCTTTGGAGCCGACGATCTTCGTGGTCGACGATGACGAGACCCTGCTCCAGACCATGTCGATCCTGCTGACCGAAGACAGTCGGCGGGTCGAGATCTTTCCAAATGCCGAAGCTTTTCTGAGCGTGGTTGCCCCGTCCCGCGAGGGGTGCCTGGTGGTCGATGCGTTGATGCCGGGGATGGGCGGGCTGGACTTGTTGCGGCAGTTGCGCGGCCAGAACCGCCGCCTCCCGGCGATCGTGATGACCGCGCATGGCGACATCACGATGGCGGTTGCCGCGATGAAAGCGGGCGCCTGCGATTTCGTCGCCAAGCCGTTTAATCCCACCGGTTTGCTGGCCGCAATTGATCGAGCCATGGAACAGGGACGCGATCAGGCAGTCGAAGCCGTGCGCCGCAGCGAAGCGATCGGACGGATGTCCAGTTTGACCCCGCGCGAAAGCGACGTCCTCGAACAATTGCTGGCCGGTCACCGCAACAAAACCATTGCCCATTACCTGGGGATCAGCCAGCGCACGGTCGAGAATCACCGCGCCTCGGTGATGCGTAAGACCAAGTCGAAAGCCCTGCTCGATCTGTTGCGGACCGTTATCGACGCCAATAAAAGCGATTGATGCTTTGTTCTATAATAAACCGAGACGATTATAATTCTAACATCGGCGTGATCCGCGCGGATATACTTTCGCTGCGGAAAAGTTCAGCGGCTTGTCCTGCCATATAGGAGAGCGCTGGGGTCGCGTTCAATCTCGCGAGTAAAGCCACGCAGCGAACTGGCGCTGGCGGCCAGATCCCGGATCGCGGCGTCAAGCTCGCTTCGCATCGGCGATTCGCGCCCGCTCATCTCCTGGAGCGACAGCATCAGCGCGTCGGCGTCGCGCACCATCCGGTCCGACGAGTCCAGGAGCTGGGCCATTTGCGCGCCGCTCAAGCTCACCTGCTGCCGAGACGTGGCGGCCAGCTGGTCGATCGACCACAGGGTGGTTTGCGCGGCATCCGAGGTTTGTTTGAGGCTGTCGGTGAGAGGGGCGATCTGGCGTGGCAGTTCGTCGGCGACGCGCTGGATCGAGGCCAGGGCCAGACGGGCGTTCTCAACCATTTCCTTTAACGGAAGGCTGGCGATTTCGCTCTCAATCGTCTGAATCTGCGACGGAATCGATGGAATCTCGGGGCGGTTTCGGTCGCCGCCCGCGGCCGCCTGGAGTCCGGGCTGGATGTCGAGATCAACCCGCAATTTGCCGGTGATCAGGCTCTGCATGCTCAACTGAGCCCGCAAGCCCGCCTTCAACAATCGCTCGAAACCGGTCTCGGTCTCTTCGCTCGCCCCCTTGACCAGGAAGATCAGCGATGGGTCCAGTTCCAGATATACCGGGATGCGGGCGGTCAGGTCGCTCATGTCGAGGCTGATCGAAACCCCGGTGACCGTCCCCACCTTGACGCCGCGAAAGGTGACCGGCGCGCCAACGTCAAGGTTGGCAACCGAGCCCTGAAAATAGACCACGGCGGGGACGACCGGATTGAACAGATGGGTGCTGCCGAACAGCAGGATGGCCCCAATCCCCAGCGCAAGGCCGCTAAGGATGAAGGCGCCGACGATCGCGGGTTTAACAGCGCTTGTCATGTCCCTCTCCGGGGCTGTCTTGATCGTCGCCAAGCCGGGACCGGGTCATAAAGGCATGGACGATCGGATGGTCGCATTGATCCCGTAACGTCTGCGGTGCCCCGTGGGCAATCGCGGTTTTGCTGTCGGCATCGAGAAATATCCCGTCATCGCAAATCCCGAACAGGCTGGGTAATTCGTGGCTGACCATCACCACCGTGGTGCCGAACCCATCGCGCACCTCCAAGATCAGGTCGTCGAGACGGCGGGCGGTGATCGGATCGAGCCCGGCCGCAGGCTCGTCGAAGAACAAGATGTCCGGATCAAGCGCCAGAGCCCGCGCCAGACCGGCCCGTTTGCGCATCCCACCGCTGAGATCGCTCGGCATCACCGCTCCGGACGAGGCCAGCCCCACCAGCGACAATTTCACTCGAACCAACGCGTCGATCGAAGCCTCGTCGAGGCGGGTCAGCATCCGAAGCGGCAGGGCGACGTTTTCGGCTGTGCTCATCGAACTCCACAGCGCACTGCTCTGAAACAGCACCCCGAACCGTCGGCCGATCTCGGCGCGGCGGGCGGCACTGGCGGCCCAGTAATCCTCGTCGCCGACATGGATCGTACCGGCCTTGGGGCGAAGCAGGCCGATCATCGCCTTCATCACCGTGCTTTTGCCGCAACCGCTTCCCCCCATGATCGCGAATATCGATCCGGGAGTGACGGTAAACGAGAGGTCGTGCTGGACGATCTTGTCGCCGAACCCGACAGACAGGCCGGAGACCTCGATCGTTGTTCCGGTGGTGGGGGCTGTCATCGCTCAGATCCCCAGCGCATTGGCGCAAAGGGCGAAAACCGCATCCAACACGATGATGCCAATGATGCTGACCACGACGGCACTGGTTGCGGCCCGTCCGATGTCGGCCGAACTGCGACCGGCGCGCAACCCGACACGGCACCCGGCGATTGCGATCAGTGTTCCAAAGGCGATGCTCTTGGCGAAACCCAGCATGAACTGGTTGCCCGAAACGGCGATGCGGGTTGTTTCGACATAGACGATCGGCGACAGGTTCAGCGTCAGCACCGACACGACGAAACCGCCGAAAATACCGACCGCGCAGCCATACAGATACAGGATCGGCATCATTGCGGTCAGCGCCAGCACCCGGGGCAGGACAAGATAATCGAACACCGGAATACCGACGGTGCGCAGAGAGTCGATTTCCTCGTTGCCCTGCATCGTCGCAAGGCTGGCGGCATAGGCTCCGCCGGTGCGACCGGCCATGATGATTGCGGTCATCAGGGCGGCCATTTCCCGAACCACGGCGATCCCGACCATGCTTGCGACATAAATGTCGGCTCCGAATCGCCGCAACTGGACCGCGCCGACAAAAGCCAGGATGCCGCCAACCAGGAAATTGATCACCGTGACGATCGGCAGAGCCGCCGCCCCGGCATCTTTCATGCAATCAAGTAAATCAACGCCCCGCATGGTCGAGCGGCCCCGGATCGCCGCCGCGCCACGCAGGCAGGTGGAGCCGATCAGGGCAACCGCTTCGGTCGCTTCGTCGAACACCCGCAATCCCCACAGGCCAACCCGCTCGAGCAGCGGCGGCTGGGGCGATGGGGGCGGGATCGGTTTGCTATCCTCGATCAGCCCCAGCAATTTGCGCGCGGGAGCGGGAAGGCCGGATTGGTCGAACTCGACGCCACGGTCCCGCGCCGCGTCGCGCACGGCGGAAAGAGTGGCAATCAGCGCGCTATCCCATTGTCCCAGACGGTCAGACTGAAAGACGATTGCCTGGGCACCGCTTTTAAGGATTTTCGCAGCCACATCGCCTTCCACGCCACGGGCGCAGGCGATCCAGTCGCCGCTCAGGGTCACCACGGCATTGGTGCCCTCAAGGGCTGCCGACCAGCCGAGACCTTCGGAAGAGGGCGTTTCCGGTCTGGTCTGCTCGCCTGGTGTGATCTGAGCCGTCACAAACCCGCTTTCATCCCACGTTAATGGATTGCCGAGATATGGGAGGGCAAGTCCGCTTCGCGACACCGGAAAGACCGGTGAGACTATTGTAGCGCAGGAAGATGCTGCGCGATTTGTAGAAAAATAGAAGTTAAACACATTCAGGTTGTTTCGCCTGAATGTGTTTATATTTAAAAACTCGAATAGTTTAGTGCATGAGGATGTATATGACGATCAGAACCGGAATGGGAACCCCAAGCAACCATAGAATTCCGTATTTCATCTCTCACTCCCCCCCCCCCGACAAATATCCATCGCGGCACAGGTTCGACTGGGGCGGTTTGGGGCCTTATCTCCAGGCGAGCCCACCCTATGCGCGCGTTGGCTTGCGTCACGACGCAGATCCAGTATTGGCGTACACTTTAATGTAACATCTTAAACTATCCATAATTTTGATTAATTGTAAGGTTCGGAATCTACGCATGAAGTGCGACATTAGAAAATGTTGTCATTTTTGTAATGGTTCCTGTTCGTGAGTATATTCCGATACTTTGTCGGCCCTGGGTGAGTTTGATATTTTACATTCCATGGATGAGCCCCATTCTTGCATGAGCCGGAATGGACTTCATACGTAATCCAACAAGGATGCAGCCAATGAGCGAGACGATTTCGATCTCATCCGCGACTCTGATCAGTTCGAAGACGATTGTCGGATCAGACGTGTTTAGCCCGACCGACGAGAAACTCGGAACGATCGAAGATATTCTGGTCGATAAGGTCAGCGGTCGGACGATCTACGCCGTGTTGTCGTTCGGCGGATTTTTGGGGATGGGCGAACGGCATCATCCGTTGCCTTGGTCGACGTTGGCCTACGACGTCGTCAAAAACGTCTACCGGGTCAATCTCGACAAGAAGCATCTTGAAGATGCGCCGAGCTATGATCGGAATAAGGAATTCTCGTGGACGCCGGAATACGGCCGCACCGTCGATAGCTATTACAAATCGCCGAATTACTGGAACTGATATCCTCCGATATTGTATCGGAATAATAAATATATCCAGTCATGCCCTAGCCAAAGGATTTTCACATGGTCAAACCATATCGCGCCTTACTGTTTGTCCTTCCCCTGATGTGGAGTTCGCTGGCGCTGGCCGAATCGACCCATCCGGGTCAAAAAGAACCGGCACTGACCCAACAGGATCTGACCGCCCGGCATGTCAAGGCCTGCGACGACCATTACGCCCGTCGCGGCGGCGAGCTTGGCTATCAGGAAGCCCGCTTCAAGCTGACCGAGGCGCAGAAATCGGCCTTCGCCAAATATCGCCAGGATTCGTTGGCGGCGGCGGAAAGCATCCGGACCGCATGTCATGCGAACGGCCCCAAGCTTGGGAGCAAGCCGACGGTGCTGGAGCGCGACATCAGCAAGGAAGCTCACCTGAAGCTCGAGCTTCAAACCCTTCAGGAAACCCGGCCGGCGCTCGAGGCGTTTTATGCGACCCTGACGCCCGCTCAGAAAGAAATTTTTGACCAGGAACCCGACAACAAGCCGATGAAGGCGGGCAAAGCCAAGCCCAGGCCTAGCGAGAAGAATTAAATATCGGTTTTGGCGGAATTACAATTCCAGACGATGTCCAATCTTCTGGAATTGTTTAATCCGATTAAAGGATCATAATCATGACTTACCGGATCGCATCCATTTGCCTCGCTCTTGCCGTTATGCTGTCCCCTGTTTTCATCGGGATCGCCAACGCGGAGAGCGACCGGGCGCACGCCGAGACCTACGTGAAGGATTCCGCGATCACGACCAAGGTCAAGGCGAAGCTGGCCGAAGAAAAGGTTAGAACGCTGCTCGACGTCAAGGTCGAGACCGACAGCAAGGGCGAGGTGGAGTTAAGCGGCACCGTTGCCAGTCAGGCCGAAATCGACAAGGCCGTTGCGATCGCGCGCGCCGTTGCGGGCGTCACTTCGGTCAAGAGCGAGTTGATGATCAAGTCGGACAAGTAGGGACATCGAGATGCCTCCGGCGGGGGTGGAGGCGATGAATCGTCTCCACTTCGGTTTTTTGCTTGCACTCCTGCTGGTAGCGGGATGTTCCTTGTCGCCCGAACATATCCGCCCGGCGTCGCCGGTGCCGGACGTTTGGGCTTTGCCCGATCGGGGAAACGGCGCTGCGGCGCGGCCAGGGCGCTGGCAGTCCTTTTTTGTCGCGCCCGCTTTGGCGGATTTGATCGCCTTGGCGCTGGAAAACAACCGCGACCTGCGCGTCGCGGTGCAGCGGGTCGAGGTGGTGCGCAGCCAGTACCGAATCCAACGCGCCGAATTGTTTCCCCATCTCGACGGCGGGGCGCATTCGTCACGGACCAAAACGCCGGCCGATCTGTCCTATACCGGCAAAACCATCATCGCCAATAGCTTCAGCGCGTCGCT
Organism: Magnetospirillum fulvum; assembly: GCF_900108475.1. GTDB lineage: Bacteria > Pseudomonadota > Alphaproteobacteria > Rhodospirillales > Magnetospirillaceae > Phaeospirillum > Phaeospirillum fulvum_A. The sequence goes on from NZ_FNWO01000003.1 coordinate 204,297, forward strand.
CAGCGCGGGATGGGAGCTTGACCTGTGGGGCCGCGTTCGCAATCTCGACACCGCTGCGCTGGAAAGTTGGCTGGCGACAGACGAGGCGCGCCGGGCGGTTGCCCTCAACCTGATTGCCGAGATTGCCAATACCTGGCTGGTCGGACGTGAGTTGGACGAGCGGATTGCCCTGGCGGCCCGCACGATCGACAGCCGTCGCGACTCCGCCCGGATTGTCCGGCGGCGCTATGAGGTGGGGGCTTCGCCCCGGCTCGATCTGACCCTGGCCGAAACCCTGCTCGGTCAGGCCGACAGCGCCTTGACCGTGCTGGAGCAACAGCGCGAGCGGACACAAAACGCTCTGAGCGTGCTGGTCGGGGCTCCGGTCGGGGCCGAGATCGTGGCCCTGTCTTCGGTCGAAGCCGCCGTGGTGCGCGATCTGCCGCCCGGACTGCCGTCAACTTTGCTGGAGGACCGCCCGGACATCCGCGGTGCCGAGAACCTGCTGCGGGCGGCGGAGGCCGATATCGGCGCGGCGCGAGCGGCATTTTTCCCCCGCATCGCCCTGACCGGGGAGTATGGCACCGCCAGTGCGGCGCTGGACGGTCTGTTCTTGGGGGGAAGCCGGATCTGGACGCTTGCCGCCAATCTGTCGGTGCCCCTGTTCGATGGTGGACGCCTGCTGGGCGCTTTGGACGCGGCCAAGGCACAGCGCTCAATGGCCGTGGCCGAGTACGAGCGAACGGTGCAGACGGCCTTTCGCGATGTCGCCGACGCCCTGGCGGCGCGGCGCTGGCTCGGGCAACAGGTGGCGGCGCAGCAGCGAACCCTGGATGCCCTGACCGAGCGTGCCCGTTTGTCTCGGCTGCGCTATCTCCATGGCGCATCGACCTACCTCGATGTGCTGGACGCCGAGCGCGATCTGTTCGCGACCGAGCAGGCGCTGGTTGAAACCAGACGCGCCCGCCTGTCGAGCGAGGTCAATCTGTATGCCGCCCTGGGCGGGGGCGACGACGAAACCGACAGGCGGCCTCCCCATGACCAGGACTGACGCGATTCCCGATGCCAAGACGGAGATTCGAATCGAAACCCGCACCGAAACCGGTCCGGATGGAAAGCTTGTGGCTAAGTCGGAAATCCGGACGGAAACGAAGACCGAAACCGACCCGGATACGAAAAATGAAACGGTGATCGAGACCCGGACGGAGACCCGGACCGAAACAACGAGCGATGCCAGGATAGAACCCAAGGCCGAAGCCAAACCGGCCCCGCAGCCTGCCGCGCAGCCCCCCGCGCCGTCGGCCCCGCCCGAGCCGAAGAAGCCCCCGCCCGAGACCGCGCCGAAGCCACCTCCCGCACCAGCCCCAAAGCCGGCCCGGACCAAATGGATCGCCATCGGGGCGACCCTGCTGGTGGCGGCGGGTCTTGGGTTCCTGGCCTGGGATCTGTTGAAACCGAAACAATTGGGGCCGGGGTTCGCCAGCGGCAACGGGCGGATCGAGGCGGTCGAAATCGATGTCGCGGCGAAATTGCCGGGGCGGCTGGCTGAAATCCTGGTCAAGGAAGGCGAGGTCGTCACGCGCGGTCAGATCCTTGCCAGGATGGATACCCAGGGGCTCGACGCTCAACTCGCCGAGGCCACCGCCGATCTGGCCCGCGCGTTCAGCACGATTGTCACCGCCGAAAGTCAGGTGACGCTGCGCCAGAGCGAACGAGCGGCGACGCTGGCCGTCGTCGCCCAGCGCAAGGCCGAGTTGAATGTGGCGGGCAAGCGGCTGGCGCGCTCGCGGACGCTGTCCAACGAAGGGGCGGCGGCGGTACAGGAATACGACGACGATCTGGCCGGACAGCAGGGCAGCGCCGCCGCCGTCGCCGCCGCTCAGGCCCAGGTTGCCGCCGCCGATGCCGCGATCCTCACCGCGCGGGCTCAGGTGGTCGGGGCACGGGCCAGCGCCGATGCGGCTCGCGCCACGATGGCGCGAATCGAGAGCGATATCGAGGATAGCGCCTTGAAATCGCCGCGCGACGGCCGGGTGCAGTACCGGGTGGCCCAGGCGGCGGAAGTGATCGCGGCGGGCGGCAAGGTGCTCAATCTGGTCGATCTGGCCGACGTCTACATGACCTTCTTTCTCCCCGACGTCGCCGTGGGCAAGGTCGCACTGGAGAGCGAGGTGCGGCTGGTCCTCGACGCCGCGCCGCAATGGGTGATCCCGGCCAAAGTCTCGTTCGTCGCCGATGTCGCCCAATTCACTCCCAAATCGGTCGAGACGGCCAGCGAGCGGCAAAAGCTGATGTTTCGGGTCCGGGCCAGACTCGATCCCGAATTGCTGAAAAAATTCAGCCGCGACGTCAAGACCGGCCTGCCCGGCATGGCCTATATCCGGCTCGATCCCGCCCAAGCCTGGCCGGATCACCTTGCACTTCATGTCCCGCAATGAGTCCGCCCACCCCAGCTGCCACCACGATGGCGATCAGGCTTGACGGCGTCAGCCAGCATTACGGAAATACGGTTGCGCTGGATCGGGTCAGCCTGGCCGTGCCGACCGGTCGAATCATTGGCCTGATCGGCCCCGACGGGGTCGGCAAATCCTCGTTGTTCAACCTTGTCGTGGGGGCGCGGGCGATCCAGGACGGACGGGTCGAGGTTCTGGGCGGCGACATGGCCGATCCCCGTCACCGCGCCGCGATCTGCCCCCGCATCGCCTTCATGCCGCAGGGGCTGGGGCGCAATCTCTACGCCACCTTGTCGGTGGTCGAGAACATGGATTTCTTCGCCCGGCTGTTCGGCCAGGACAAACCCGAGCGGGACAGCCGGATCGACGATCTGCTGGCCAGCACCGGGCTGGCGCCGTTTCGCGACCGCCCGGCGGGAAACCTGTCCGGCGGGATGAAGCAGAAGCTGGGGCTGTGCTGTGCCCTCATTCACGATCCCGATCTGCTGATCCTCGACGAGCCGACCACCGGGGTCGATCCGCTGTCACGGGTTCAGTTTTGGGATCTGATCGAGCGGATTCGCGCCGTGCGGCCGGAAATGAGCGTCGTCGTCGCCACCGCCTACATGGAAGAGGCCGCCCGCTTCGATTCTCTGGTCGCGATCAATGCCGGGCGGATTATCGCCACCGGCACGCCCAAGGACCTGCTCGACCGCACCGGAGCGGCCAGTCTGGAAGAGTCCTTCATCGCCTTGATGCCGGAAGAGCAGCGGCAGCGCCACCATGTTGTGACGATCCCGCCCCGGACGACGGACACGTCCGCCGAGGTGGTGATCGAAGCAACGGGGCTGACCGCCCGCTTTGGCGATTTCACCGCCGTCGATCATGTCGGCTTTCGGATCGAACGCGGCGAGATTTTCGGCTTTCTCGGCTCGAACGGCTGCGGCAAGACCACGACGATGAAGCTGTTGACCGGCCTATTGTCAGCCAGCGCGGGCGAGGCCAAGCTGTTCGGTCGGCGGGTCGCCATCGTCGATATGGCGATGCGGCGCCGCGTCGGCTACATGACGCAGGGCTTTTCGCTCTATTCCGAACTGACGGTGGCGCAAAACCTGACGCTGCACGCCCAGTTGTTCGGGGTTCCCGCAGCAGAGGTGCCCGGCCGGGTCGCCGAAATGGCCGAGCGCTTCGCGCTTGGTTCTGAACTCGGCAGATTGCCGGAGACGTTGCCGCTGGGGGTGCGCCAGCGTTTATCGCTGGCCGTCGCGATGGTGCACAAGCCCGAGCTGCTGATCCTCGACGAACCGACCTCCGGAGTCGATCCGATCGCCCGCGACATGTTTTGGCAGATGATGGCGGATCTGTCGCGCCAGGACCGGGTGACGATCTTCATCTCGACCCACTTCATGAACGAGGCCGAGCGCTGCGACCGCATCTCGCTGATGCATGCGGGTCGCGTTCTGGTCTGCGACAGCCCGGCGGGAGTGATCGCCGGACGCGGTGCGGCCAGCCTGGAAGACGCCTTCATCGGCTATCTGACCGAGGCCGGCGGGGGGGAATCCGCCGCGACGAAGGCTCCTCCGGTCAAAATTCATCATCCTCCAACCACGCCCGTGCCGGAATGGCAGGGCTTTAGCCTGCGGCGGATGTGGAGCTATACAAGGCGCGAAGGACTCGAACTGCGCCGCGATCCCATTCGCGGCACCCTGGCCCTGTTCGGCACCGTCATTCTGATGTTGATCATGGGCTATGGGATCAGCCTTGACGTCGAGAACATCCGTTTCGCCGTGCTCGATCATGACGGCACCGCTCTCAGCCGCGATTACGCGCTGACCCTGTCCGGCTCGCGCTATTTCTCCGAACAGCCCCCGCTTGCCGATTATGCCGATCTCGATCGCCGGATGCAGAGTGGCGAGCTGGGTCTTGCCATCGAGATTCCCCCCGGCTTCGGCCGCAATATCGACCGGGGAACACCCGTCGAGGTCGGGGCGTGGTTCGACGGCGCGATGCCGCAACGGGGCGAGACGATTCAGTCCTATGTGCGGGCCATGCATATTTCCTGGCTGTCGGAAACCGCGCAGCGTCGGACGGGGACGCGACCCTCTTTCAGCCCGGTCGAGGTCGAAATCCGCTTTCGCTACAACCCAGAAATCGTCAGCCTCGTTGCCATCGTCCCGGCGATGATTCCGATTCTGCTGCTGATGATTCCGGCGATGCTGACCTCGCTCAGCGTCGTGCGCGAGAAGGAATTGGGCTCGATCGTCAATCTCTACGTCACTCCGGTAACGCGGGCCGAGTTTCTGATCGGCAAGCAGATTCCCTATGTCGTGCTGGGGATGGTCAATTTCGTGCTGCTGACCTTGCTGGTGACGTTTGTGTTCGGGGTGCAACTGACCGGCAGCCTTGCCCTGCTGACCGTCGCCGCCTTCCTCTTCATCTTGTCGGCCACCGCGATCGGGTTGGTGATGTCGACCTTCATGCGGAGCCAGATCGCCGCCATCTTCGGCACCACCATCGGCACCATCGTTCCGGCAATCCAATATGCCGGGCTGATCAATCCGGTCTCCTCGCTGGAAGGAGGCGGAGCCTTGATCGGGCGGATTTTCCCGGCGACCTATTTCCTGATCATCTCGCGCGGGACTTTTTCCAAGGCGTTGGGCTTTGTCGAATTGTGGCCGTCGCTTCTTCCCATCGCGGCCAGCATCGTCGTGTTGATGATTCTGTGCATCCTTCTCCTCAAAAAGCAGGAAGGGTAAGGCCGATGCCCTCGCTCGCCGCGATTGCCCGCCTGGGAGTCAAGGAACTCCGCAGTCTGGCCAGCGACCGGATCATGCTGATCCTGATTCTCTATGTCTTCAGCCTGGGAATTTATGTCGCGGCGACGGTGATGCCGGAAACGCTGCACAATGCGCCGATTGCGGTTATCGACGAGGATGCCTCGCCGCTGTCGGCGCGGATCGCCGATGCGTTTTACCCGCCGCATTTTCAGCCGCCCGAGATGATTTCGCTGGCCCGGCTCGATCCCGGCCTGGACGAGGGAACCTATACCTTCGTTCTCGACATCCCACCCGATTTCCAGCGCGATCTGCTGGCCGGGCGGCGGCCCAGCGTCCAGCTCAACGTCGATGCCAACCGGGTCAGTCAAGCCTTTACCGGCAGCGCCTATATCCAGGCTATGGTGGTTCAGGAGGTGACGACGTTCCTGCGCCACGACCGTCCCGCCGCTCCGTCCCCGGTCGATCTCGTGTTGCGGGCCCGCTATAACCAGACGCTGACTGAATCCTGGTTCGGTGCGGTGATGGAGATCATCAACAATGTGACGATGCTGTCGATCATTCTGACCGGGGCCGCGCTGATCCGCGAGCGCGAGCGGGGCACAATCGAGCATCTGCTGGCGATGCCGGTTTCGCCGTTCGAAATCATGGCGGCCAAGATCTGGTCGATGGGATTGGTGGTGCTGGTGGCGGCGGGGTGCTCGTTGCTGCTGATGGCGCGAGGTGTGTTGGGAATACCGCTGGCCGGGTCGCTGCCGCTGTTTCTGTTCGGAGCCGCCCTCAATATCTTCGCCACCACCGCGCTCGGCATTCTGATCGGGACCATCGCCCGCTCGATGCAGCAATTCGGGATCGTCATGATCTTGATCCTGATCCCGCTTCAAGTCCTGTCCGGCGGCCTGACCGCCCGCGACAGCATGCCCGACCTTGTCCAGGATATGATGATGCTCGCGCCGACCACCCACTTTGTCATTCTGGCCCAATCGATCCTGTATCGCGGGGCCGGGTTCGCCGTGGTGTGGCCTGAATTGCTGGCTTTGTTCGCAATCGGCAGTGCATTTTTCGGCGTGACCGTATGGTACTTCCGCAAGGCGATGACGGGTATGGCCTAGAGCCTTTTCTATCGGCTCGATAAGACATATGGAAAAGACTTGGGATAGATCACCCGGCGCGGGAAAAACGCATCACCAGGGTCCGGCCTTCGTCGCGGGCGGCGACCGACCCGGCCAATTGGCGGATCAGGGGCAGGCCGCGTCCGTGCTTGGCCTCGGTTACCAGCGGGCGGTCGAGATAATATTCGGCATCAAAGCCAGGCCCGCGATCGCGCACCGCGACGCGCAGCCGACCCGAACGGCTGGGAGTGATCAGCAGATCGACCCGCTTGGCGGCCAGACGATTGTCGCGCAGCCGCTCCTCGATCTGGTCGAGATAGCGAACTAACCCCGACAGTGAATTGCGGGGCGCGCTGTCCATTTCCAGATTGCCGTGCAACAGCGCATTGGTCAGCGATTCCGACAGGCATAGCTCGATTTCGTGCCGCCTCGCTTCGTTTAGCGGGCCGAACCGCTCGATCACCGCTGCGGTGACCAATTGAGTGAGGTCAAGTTTCCAGGCGCTGGCGGTGGTCAGCGACAGAACCAATCCTCCGGCGCGGATCGCGGCGCGCAGACCGGAATCGATATCGTCCCACTGCATCGGTCCGGCTTCGAAGAAACCGCGATAAGGGGCAGACAGCCCCAGGGTGACGGCGTCTTCGGTGGCGGCGCCGACCAACAGGGCTCCGCCGGTTCCGGGAACCGTCCAAGCGGTGGCTTTGTCCAACAGATCGTTTGCGGGAAACTGCATCGCGCCCTCCTGATCGGTTCGGACGCGGTGCCGGTCCAAACCATAGGGCGACGATACCATCGGCCATGATTAAAGTATAGGGTAATTTGGCCATGAATATGATTTAGGTCATAGACAGAGGGGCGGTGTCGGGAGGCGACAGCGCGTGGGCAAGGGCGGCCAGCCGTCCGAACGGCGAGCCACCGAACGGAAGGTCGATCCGTCCGGCCCGGCGCAGCCCCTCGCGGCCAAAGCGGTCGCGGATCGCCTGGACCAGCCATACTTCGGCCTGGGCATGGCGGCGTTCAGCCCGTCCGGCACCTTGGTCGAGAAAGGCGGCATGGCGGTCGATCGCGGCGGCCAAAGCGGCGATCCCGTCGCGGGACGGGGCGGAAACCATCAGGACCGGGATGGTCCAGCCCGCGATGCGGTCGCTGGCCAGGGCCAGGGCGGCTTCGACATCGGCTCGGGCGCGCCCGGCTTCCTCTTCCATATCGGCTTTGGTCACCACCACCAGATCGGGGATTTCGGCGATCCCCGCTTTCATGAACTGGAGGGCGTCTCCCGAGCCGGGCTGGACGCAAAACAGTACGGAATCGGCAATCGCGGCGACGTCGGTTTCCGATTGGCCGACGCCGACGGTTTCGATCAAAACGATGTCGAACAGCGCCCGCATCAGCACCATCGCCGCGACGGTCAGCTCGGCCAGTCCGCCCAGACGGTCGCGGGCGGCCATCGAGCGGACGAACACGTCCTGGTCCTCGGGGTCGGTGGCAAGCCGGGTGCGGTCGCCCAGCAGCGCGCCGCCCGAGCGGCGCGACGACGGATCGACGGCAATGCAGCCGACGCGGCGGCCCGAAGCACGCCACTCGGCAATCAACGCGTTCATCAAAGTGGATTTGCCGACGCCGGGCGGGCCGGTCATGCCGACGACATGGGCCTGGGCGGCGGCATGGGCGGATTCGAGCAGGGACAGAACGGCAGGATCGTCGGGGGCGCTTTCAATCGTCGAAAGCGCCCGGGCGAGCGCCGCTTTGCCGCCCGCCCGGATCGTTGCCAGATCCATCCGGCCCGCCACCCGCGATCAGACTTGCTGGATCGCCGACAGCAGCCAGCTGCCGCCGGAGGTGGGACGGGCAAAGGTCCACAACTCGGCATGGGTGACCGGACTGGTGCGGCTGCCCGAGACCAAGGCTCCGGTGTCGGTGCGAACCATGTAATCGAGGCAATCGAACACCAGGCGAGCGGTGACGTACTGGGACTTGTCCTCGCGCCAGCTTTCGACGACGTCGCCTTCACGCAGCGTGACCTGCTCAACCCGGTTGACCAGACCCTCGGCGGCATTCTGGCCAAGATCCTGGGCCAGGAAGGTTACCATTTCCGGGGTCGCCCAGGCGCGCAGCGCGGCGGGGTCGGCGGCGCTCCACGATTGCTGGACACCTTGCAAGATGTTGGTGAAATCGTTCTGGTCGGCCTCGGTCGGCTCGAATTCGCGCTGGACCCGCTGCGGCGCGGCCTGCGGCGGAACCGAAGACAGACCCTGCGGCTCGAAATGCGGCTCGACCGCCGTGCGCGGCGCGGCATAGGGATTATCCGATACGCGCGGATCGTTCCCATAGGGGTTGAGCGTGGCGCGCGGCGCGGCGGCATAGGGGTTGGGTCCGGCCGGGGCGCGGCCGCGGAACAGCTTGAACGCGAGCCAGACCAAACCGCCGATCAGGGCGATCTGGACCAGCAGGCCCAGGATGCTGGCCCCAGGAGCGGCGTCGGAGGCGGCGGCCAGCGCCGGGGAATGGCCGAACAGCATGCTGCCGATACCGGCACCGACCAAACCGCCGGCCATTCCGGCCATGAAGGGATTGCGTTGGAAGAAACCGGGCTGGGCGGCGGCGGGCGTCGCCATGCCGACCGCACCGGCCATCGCCGGGGTGCGCATGCCCGGTTGCTGCAATCCGGGCTGAAGCGGCTGGGCATCGACATTACCGGGGCGCGGCGCGACCGAGGGCGGCGGCGGCGGGGTGGTGACGCGGGGCGAAGGCGAGGAGGGGAGGGACAGGGTCCGTTCCATCGGCGCGTCGGAGGTGCGCGACCCGCGCGACCCGAAGCTGCTGCCGCTGCTGGATTTCGAGGTGCTGCCCGCCTTGGCGAGCGCATCGGCGGTTCCGGTCAGCACCAGGGTAAGGGCGACCAGAACGGGAAAGAGATACTTCCTCATGACGATCCTTCGCGGATGTTAAACGCGCTGACGCATTAGGTAAGCGCGAATCTGCGGATTGCAAATCCCGAATGCGGCGATCAGCCGCCGTCGGGTCCGCCCTGAACCCGGCTGGCCAGCGACGCGGCCATGAACAGGTCGAGGTCGCCGTCGAGGACGCCCTGGGTGTCCGAGGTCTCGACGTTGGTGCGCAGATCCTTGACCATCTGATAGGGCTGAAGAACGTAAGAGCGGATCTGATGGCCCCAGCCGATCTCGGTCTTCTGGTCCTCCAACGCCTGGGCGGCGGCTTCGCGCTTCTGCAATTCGGCTTCGTAGAGGCGGGCGCGCAGCATTTCCCAGGCGCGGGCGCGGTTCTGGTGCTGCGACCGCTCCATCTGACAGGCGGCGACGATGCCGGTGGGGACGTGAGTGATGCGGACCGCCGAATCGGTCTTGTTGACGTGCTGACCGCCCGCGCCCGAGGCGCGATAGGTGTCGATGCGGCAGTCGCTTTCGTTGACCTGGATATCAATGGTTTCGTCGATCACCGGATAGACCCACACCGAAGAAAAGCTGGTGTGGCGGCGGGCGGCGCTGTCATAGGGCGAAATCCGCACCAGACGGTGCACGCCGCTTTCGGTCTTCAGCCAGCCATAGGCGTTGTGCCCGGCGACGCGGACGGTGGCGGATTTGATCCCGGCCTGTTCGCCCGGGCTTTCTTCCAGCCAATCGACCTTATAACCGTGCTGCTCGGCCCAGCGGGTGTACATCCGCAGCAGCATCTCGGCCCAATCCTGGGATTCGGTGCCGCCAGCGCCAGCGTTGATTTCGATGTAGCAATCGTTGCGGTCGGCCTCGCCAGACAGCAGCGTCTCCAGCTCCATCTTGCGGGCGCGGTCCTTCAGCGCGCGGACCTGAGATTCGGCGTCGTCGATTACGGTCTGATCGCCCTCGATCTCGCCGAGTTCGATCAGCTCGATCAGATCGGCCAGTTCGCGTTCGCTGGCGCGACACCCCTGGATCGCCGTGTCGAGATCGGTGCGTTCGCGCATGATCTGCTGTGCCCGCGCGGCGTCGTTCCACAATTCGGGGTTTTCCGAGGCGGCGTTCAGCTCGTCCAGCCGCATCAACGCCTCGTCCCAATTGAGGTGGCGCTTCAGCAGCGCGACGGAGCGCCGGATATCCTGGGCGAGCGATTCGATTTCTGCCCGCATGGCTGATCCTCTCGACGGAATTGAGCCGCCCTTTTTAGGCAAGTCGGGAGAGGATGGCAACCCCGCCTTCGCATCGGCGGCGGTGATCAGAAGAAGAAGTCGTCGATGTCGGAATCCCCCGAAGCCGCAGTCGCGGGCGGCGGGGCCGACAGCGCGTCGCCATCGGCGAAAATGTCGTGGATAATCCGCTCGCTCGACATCGTGTAATGCTGTCCCAGCATCCGCTGAATGTCTTCGCGCACCAGCGCCGGATCGACTCCGTCGGGGGCGGCCTGACGGCCCAGATCGGTGAGGCGCAGGACCAGGGCGCCGATTCCCTTTTCCAGACTTTGTTCGAGGTCGAAGCTGCCGGTCGCTTCGGTCAACAGCCGCGACACCCGGTCGCAGGCGGTCATCAAATCGTTCAGCGTCCGGTCGAGCAGACTGCTGATCGTCCGCATTGCCCGGGTCGATTCGGCGATATTGGCCGCCAGCGCCGCCGCCGTCGCATGCTCGCGCTCGGAGCGCTCCGCCAGCGCCTGCGCCTCGTCGGTGGCGGCGTCGATCGCGGTCGCGATCAGCCGCGAGATTTCCTCGGTCCGGCGCGAGCAGGCGCGCAATTCCTGCGCAACTACCCCCAGAGCGTGGCCCGAGCTGCCTAGTCGGGTGCATTTCAGGGTGGCATTCAGCCCCATGATCCGCAAATCGGCGTCGATCGAGCGCAAGGCCGACAGATCCTTGGCGATCAGGCCGAACACCTCGGACACCTGATGGATCAGCATCCGCACCCGTTCGTCGGCCTGGCAGTAATTGTCGAGCAGCACGGCGGCGCGTTCGATGTCGGTGGCGACCGCCTCGATGAAGCTGTTATCGCCATCGTCGCCGCCGAACAGCGTTTGCGCTTCGGCCAGGATCGTCGATGCCTCGGCACCGAGCGCGGTCAGATTGCTTTTCAGGTCACGGATCGCCTGGGAGAAATCGGCGACCGCCCGCTCCATCTGTTGGGCCTGCAAGGTGCAGACTGCGGCGAAAATCCGCCGTTTGCGCTCGTCGTCAAGGGTATAGAGCCAGTCGCTTTCCTTGCCCGATGGCGGGGTGGTCAGTCCGTGCATCAGCGCCAGGGCCGAGCGGACATGTTCAAGCCTCTGGCTGGTCAGGTCGTTGATCTGGAGCGCGGAAATCGACCGCGACACCCGTTCGGCGATGGTGCCGGTGCGCTGTTCGATCCCGGGCAAAGCGCGCCGGACCGTCTCGCGCCGGGCGGCCAGTTCGGTCAATTGACCGCCCAGCCGGGTGCCGATCGATTCCAGTTCGATCGCATCGCCGCGCTGGAACGTGTCCGAAGCCTGGCGGGCCGAGGCCATCGCCATCGACAACGAGCCAAGCTGGCCCGACGCGCGTTTGATGGTGTCGTCGGCCAGTTGTTGCAGCCGGTCGATATCCTTGGTGAAGACGGTGAAATCGATTCCTTGGGCGTTGACCTGGGCGGCGTGAATCTTGGCGTTGATGCCGAGCGCCGAAATCTCCGAGATGATCTTGGCCAGGGTGGCGAGCGGCTTGGCCACCGCGCTGGTCCGCTGGTCGAGATGGCAGAGGCTGGCGGCGATTGCACGCGTTTCGGCCGAAATCGACAAGATGTCGCCGCGGGCCGAAGCGATCATCTCCTCGGCATGATTGCCGTCGCCGCTGTCGAGCATTTCGGACAAAGCGTGGAACTGGCCGCTTCCATTCGAGAGGGTGGTGCGGGCCGAGGCCAAGGCGTCGCCCAGGGTCACGAATGCCGCTTCGTTCGGCGCGGCCAGTTGTCCCAGGTCCGCATTCAGACCGTCGATCCCGCGCAGGATGTCGGCCAGGGCGACGGGCTCTGTCGGCGCAACGACGCTATCCAATGTCGTGTTCCTGAGACCGGGCGAGGCCGACCGGATCGTTGCCAGCGCGGCCGATTTCTCGGGCGATCTGGTTCAACGGGAGAATCTTCGCCGCCGCGCCACGGGCGATCGCTTCCTTAGGCATCCCGAAAACGATGCAGCTTTCCTCGTTCTGGGCGACGGTATAGGCACCGGCATTGCGCATTTCCAGCAATCCATTGGCTCCATCGTCTCCCATGCCCGTCATGATGATACCAACCGCATTGCCTCCGGCGCAATGGGCGGCAGACCGGAACAGGACGTCAACCGAGGGACGGTGGCGCGACACCAGCGGTCCGTCCTTGATCGCGACGTGATAGCGAGCACCGCTGCGTTGCAGCAAGGCGTGGCGGTTGCCCGGCGCGATCAGCACCCGCCCGCGCAGCATCGCATCGCCGTCCTGCGCTTCTTTGACCGTGACCTCGCACAGGCTATCGAGGCGGCGGGCAAAGGCGGCGGTGAAGCTTTCGGGCATATGCTGGACGATCACGATCGCCGGACTGTCGGCGGGAAGCTCCTCTAAGACCTCGCGCAGGGCCTCGGTGCCGCCGGTCGAGGCCCCGATGCAGATTACCTTTTCCGTCGTCCGCGCCATCGCTCCGCCGGTCGGAGCATGGGGCGCGGGCATCATCGCGTCGGCGGTCAGCTTGGGGGCGTGCGTGCGGGTATGGGACGGCGCGGACGGGCGGGCTCGACCCACCAGACGGCATTGCGCCGCCGCCTTGACGGTGTCGCATATGCGGACATGGGCCTCCATCAGGAATTGCTTGGTGTCGATCCGGGGCTTCAGGATCACATCGACCGCGCCGGCTTCCAGCGCCTGCATCAGTGTTTCCGAGCCCTCCTCGGCCAGGGACGAGCACATCACCACCGGAATCGGATGCTGGCTCATGATCTTGCGCAGGAAGCTGATCCCATCCATCCGCGGCATCTCGACGTCAAGGGTGATGACGTCGGGAGTCTCCTGGGAAATCAGGCGAGCGGCGGCGAATGGATCGGCGGCGGCTCCCATCACCTCGATATCCGGGTCGGATTCCAAAATCCCTTTCAGGGTTTGGCGCACGGTGGCCGAATCATCGACGATCAAAACCCGGATCGGTTTGGCCATGAAGGCTAGCTCCGCATGAAGACGGCCGAGGTGACGTGGGTCAGCGGCAAACTTCCGCCCAGCACGGATTCGCTGTGCCCCACCATCAGATAGCCGCCGGGGCGCAAATGGCGGCACAGTTTCGACAATACGGTGTGTTGGGTCGCCTTGTCGAAGTAGATCAGGGCGTTGCGGCAGAAGATGATGTCCATATCGCAATCCATCGGAAAGTCGGCATCCATCAGATTGAGATGACCGAAATGGACCCGCTGGCGCAGATCGGGGACCAAACGGATCGTCGGCCGGGTGCGATCGCGCGAGCGGCGCAGATAGCGTTTGGCCAGATCGGGCGGAACGTCGCGGGCCATTTCTTCGGGGAAGATGCCCATCTTGGCCTTTTCCAGCACGTCGGTGCAGATGTCGGTGGCGAAGATGTCGAAACGGAAGTCGCGAACGGTGCGGGCATGTTCGCCCAGCACCATCGCCAGGGTATAGGGCTCGGCCCCGATCGAGCAGGCCGCGCTCCAGATCTTCAAGGGGCGGTCGCGTCCGGGACGGTGGGGCAGGGATTGCAGATGGGGAAGCGCCTTGGCGGTCAGAAAGCGGAAATGTTCGATCTCGCGGAAGAACTCGGTCTTGTTGGTGGTGACGGCGTCGATCAGTTCGACCATTTCCGCCCCTAACTGCCCTTCGTCGAACAGGCGGCGGCAATAATCGTCCAGGCTGGACAGGTCCAGCGCCCGCACCCGACGGCGCAGCCGCCCCTCGACCATCGTCTTTTTGACCGGGGGCATCCGGATGCCGCAATAATCCTGGATCAATTCGCCCAAGCGGCGGAAATCACGGTCGGACAGATGGTCGGTCGGGGGCTGATACGATTCCATCGGCAAATTCCTGATCACTCGCTCATGGTTGGGTCGAAATCGGACGGCATCAGAGCGGCGTCTTCGCTGGAGAACAGCCGCGACAGGTCAAAGACGATGACGAAAGCGCCGCCGGACCGGCCAATGGCGCGGATATAGTCCGAGCGCCAGCGCACGCCGACGTCGGGGGGCGGCTCCAAGTCGTGCTCGGCCAGCGAGGTCACCTCGATTACCCGGTCCGCGATCATCCCCATTGTGATCTGGCGGTTCCCCACCGGGACTTCAAGAACGACGATGCGGGTATGTTCGGTCGGCTCGACGGGAAGCAGGCCAAGCTTGGTCCGCAGGTCGATCACCGGAACGCCCTGGCCCCGTACATCGATCATTCCGGCGAGAAAGGGCGGGGCGTTGGGAACCCGCGAGACCGGACGCAGGTCAAGAATCTCGCGCACCTGCTCGACCTCGACCGCGAAGATTTCGCGATCGATCCCGATGGTGACGTATTGCACCCCGCTACGGGTGAGGGCGGTCTGTGTCATGTCGCATCCCCGAGAATGTGCCCGGAGAGCGGCACCTGCCGCTCTCCGTCCCGGCTATCGTCAGAACTGGACGTATCCGGAATCCAGGTCGTCGGCGCCCTTTCCGCTTTCCAGGTCGAGCTTCACCCCCCGTGGCTTGGCACCGCCGGGAGCGGTGAACTTGGCGCGGGGCGGCGTGGTTTTGGCCGCCGGGCGGGCCGGGGCGTGATGCGCCTGTTGACGAGTCGTCGGAGTCCGCCGTCCCCGCGACGAATCCTGCCCGTCGATGCTGAAGTAGGAGATGGTGTCCTGCAACTGCTCGGCCTGCGAGGCCAGTTCCTCGGACGTGGCGGCCATTTCCTCGGATGCGGCCGAGTTCTGCTGGGTCACCTTGTCGAGTTGCTGGATCGCCTGGTTGATCTGCTCGGCACCGATATCTTGTTCGCGGCAGGCCGCGCTGATCTCTTCGACCAGTTCGGCGGTTTTCTTGATGTCGGGAACCAGCTTCGACAGCATGTCGCCAGCCTCGCGGGCGACCTTGACCGAGTCGGACGACAGCGAACTGATTTCGGCTGCGGCACCCTGGCTGCGTTCGGCCAGCTTGCGGACTTCCGAGGCGACGACGGCAAAGCCCTTGCCGTGTTCCCCGGCGCGTGCCGCTTCGACCGCCGCATTCAGCGCCAGCAGGTCGGTTTGGCGGGCGATTTCCTGGACGATCGAAATCTTCTCGGCAATCGTTTGCATCGCCGACACCGTCTTGGTCACCGCGTCGCCGGACACCTGGGCATCCTTGGCTGACTGACGGGCGATTTTCTCGGTCTGGGTGGCGTTTTCGGCGTTCTGCTTGATGTTGGCGGCCATCTCTTCCATCGAGGCCGAGGCTTCCTCGGCGGCGGAGGCCTGCTCGGTCGAGCCCTGCGACAATTGCTCAGAGGCCGAGGACAGTTCCTGGCTGCCCGCGGCGACATTGTCGGCGGCGGTCATCGCATCGGATACAACGGCGCGCAGCTTTTCCAGCATCGTTTCCAGCGCGACCCCCAACCTATCCTTATCGGACAGGCGCTTGGCTTCGATCGCCAAGTTGCCCTTGGCGATTTCTCCGGCGACATGGGCGGTCGAGCGCAGGTTGGCGGTCATCGCGTTCAGGGCGGTGACCAGATCCTTGATCTCGTCATTGCTGCTGACCTCGATATTCTGGCCGAGATCGCCAACGGCGACGGCATTGGCCAGACCAACCGCCTTACCCAATCCGCGCGAGATCGAGATGGCGATGTAGAGCGCGGCTCCCACCGCGATCAGGATCGAGGCGACCACCAGGATCAGCAATTGGGTGCGCAGCGATTCATAGGTTTCGATCGAGGAATTCTTGGCCTGATCCATGAACTTGACTTGCAGTTCCGCCAGCTCGTTCAGGCTGCGTTCCAGTTGGATGAACAGTCTGCGGCTCTCGCCGGTGGTCAGGGCCTGGGCCTTGGACTCAGAATTGATCATGCTGAGTTCATTCATCTTGGCCGAAACGGATTCCCACATGGTCAGCTTTTCATTGACGACGTCGAGAACGCGGCGGTCCTCGTCGTTGACGCTGCGGCGCAGAATATCGAACAATTGACGGGCCAGGATGTTCTGTTCGCGGGCGCGGTTGACCAGGACCTCGGTTTCCTTGTCGTCCGAGGTCAGCATCGACTGGCGCAAATTGCCTTGGGCCGCGCGCAATTCGGTGGTGATCCGCCGCACCTGATGGGCGATGCGAAACTGGTCGGCGGTCGGCTGCCCCCCCCCCTCGACCCGTGCCAGCAGCGGTCCGAAGGAATCGATGATGCTAATCATCGCTTTGCGCCCGTCGCCGCCAGCCAATTCTGCGGCCTTGTCGTTCGAGCGTATTTTGGCAAGTTCTCGGATGTTGTTTTGAACGGTATAGTATTTATCGAGTATCTCGCGAGTTTCCGTAAAGCGTCGCCGACCTTCTTCGGAGGCTATTGCGAAATACTCTTCGCCAAATTTTTTAATTTTTTCTCGGGAATTGTCGATGTTGTTTGATACTCTTTGCCAATCATCAGCATCTTGGGCGAGGAGGAGGTTCTTTTCCTGGCGGATCAATTCGGTGGCGCTAATCTCGATCTGTTGGATCAGATATTGCCGTTTGACCGGACCGTTCACCAGATTGCTGAGGTTGGTATTAATGTCGGACAGGCCGTTGAGGGCCGAACTCGCGGCGACCACCAACAGCAGGATGACCACGCCGAATGCTGCGGCCAGTTTGACTTTGACGGAGATTCGCATGACCCAAACCCCTTTTGGATGATCTTTCGCGGAGGACGCGGTCAGTCAATGGTGAACAGGCGGACGATGTCGGGAATAACGATGAAGTCGGTGCCACGCTTGCCGATGCCCTTGATGAACTCGGCGCGCCATTTCATCCCGATATCGGGGGTGTTTTCGATCGAGGCCCGACCGATTTCGGTAACTTCGAACACTTTGTCGGCAAGAAGGCCGACCACGGTGGTCTCGCCTTCCAGGTCGATTTCGACCACCACCACCCTGGTGTCGAGGGTGGGCGGCGTGCGCTCCATGCCGAATTTCAGCCGCAGATCGGCCACCGGCACCACCTTGCCCCGCACGTTGATCAGGCCGCCGACGAATTCGCGCGCGCCCGGCACTTCGGTGACCGAGACCAGATCGAGGATTTCGTGAACGATGCTGGCATCAATCGCGAAGATTTCGCCGCCCAGACCTAGGGTCAGCGCCTCGAAATCGCTCGAATCGGCAATGGCGGGTGCCGTCATGACGCGCTCCTCTGCTGATCCAGGCCCTGACCGCTGGCGACCAGATGCGCGGTGTCGAGGATCAGGGCGACGGTGCCGTCGCCCAGGATCGTCGCGCCCGAGAAGCTGGCGACGTCGGTATGCAGCTTCGACAGCGATTTGATCACGGTCTGGTGATCGCCCAGAACCTGATCGACCACCAAGCCGATCCGACGCTCGCCCGCCGAGATGATCACCACCTTCTGATAGGGATCGGGCGGGCTGGTTGTCCCGAACATCTCGCGCAGGCGAATGAACGGCACCAATTCGTCGCGGATGTTGAGGAAGTTGCGCCCGTTGTGGCGTTCGTCCCCATTCGGCAGTTCGACACATTCCTCGACCGCCGACAGCGGCATCACAAAACGGCCCCGGCCGACCCGGACCAGCAATCCGTCGATGATCGCCAGCGTCAGCGGCAGGCTGAGAACGATGTCGGTGCCCTGGCCGGGAATGCTCGACACCTCAATGGTGCCGCGCAGGGAATCGATGGTGCGTTTGACGACATCCATCCCGACGCCGCGTCCGGACAGGCTGGTCACCGACTTCGCGGTCGAGAAGCCGGGGTGGAAGATCAGTTGGAACAATTCGGCGTCGGACAGCTTGGCTCCGGGCGGGATCAGATCCTGCTCTTCCGCCTTGGCGCGGATGCGGGAGCGGTCGAGGCCACGACCGTCGTCGCGGATCGAGATCTGCACCTGGGTTCCGGCATGGCGGGCCGACAGGTGAATTCGTCCCTGGGGCGGCTTGCCGGCCCGCATCCGTTCCTCGACCGGTTCCAGCCCGTGATCGAGGCTGTTGCGGACGATATGGACCAGCGGATCGTTGAGCCGCTCAATCACCGTCTTGTCGAGTTCGGTTTCCTCGCCGTCGGTGGTGAGGTGCACTTCCTTTTCAAGGTCGCGGGACAGATCGCGCACCAGCCGACGGAACCGCCCGAACAGCGATCCGATCGGCAGCATCCGGATCCCCATCGTCGTCTCGCGCAGCCCGTTGGCCAGCCGCTCGATTTCCTCGGCGATCGCCTTGATCTGAAGGTCGTCGCTGGTGGCGATCAATTGCTTCAGCCGGGCCTGGGCAATCACCAGTTCGCCGACCTGATCCATCAGATCGTCGAGCCGTTCCGCCGCCACCCGGATCGACGAGGTTGCGGCCGGGCTGGCCGCCTTGGCCGCTGCTCCCTCGGCGCGGAGGTGCTTCTGCTCCGCCAGGGCCGAGTGCAGCCGCTCTTCGCTAAGGGCTCCGTCCTGGACCAGCAATTCGCCCAATTTGGGCTGGCGGGCGGCAATATCCTCGATCGTCGCGGGATCGACGTCGCCGCGTTGGGAGAGAATCTCGCCCAGGCGGGGGTCGAGATCGGTCACCCGATCAATCGTCAGCTCCATACTGTCGCGAACGAAGATAAAGACGTCCTCGATCGCAGTTTCGGGCTGGTCGGTGGTCAACACAACATCCCAGGCAAGATAGCAGCCGCAGGGATCAATCTCCTCCAGCGGCGGCACCCCCTCGGTCAGGCAACTGATGGTGCACTCGCCCAACTCGCGGATTTCGTCGAGCAGCCGCAACGGGTTGGTCCCCATCGCCATCGCGTCCAGGGCGAGGCGGAAGCGGAAACGCCACGTCGTCATGGCGGCGGACGGGGCCGCCCGCTCCCGGTTGGCCGAGGACAAGGCGGGGCCGCCGCCATCTTCGCCGGTCAGTGCCGCGACCTGGGCCAGCAGACGCTCTCCCAGGGCCTGGTCGGCCTGGTCGGGGGCCTCGATCAGGGTGCGGATATGGTCGCGGGCGGCCAAGGCGACGCCGATCAGTGCCGAATTGGGGGCGATCACCCCCCGCCGGACCATGTCGAAGGCATTTTCCAGATGATGGGTGAAACCGGCCGCGGCCTCGAACCCGAACATTGCGCCCGACCCCTTGATCGTGTGGAGGGCGCGAAAGGCGGTGTCGAGCAGGTCGCGGTCGTCGGGGGCTTCTTCAAGGCTGAGCAGCGCCGTTTCCAGCTCGGCCAGCAGATCGGAGGCCTCCTCGCGGAACGCTTGGGTGGGATCGGCGCCGGCGGCCATCAGCCGAGGACCTTCTTGACCACGCCCAACAACTGGCTTTCCTGGAACGGTTTGACGATCCAGGCGGTGGCCCCGGCCGATTTGGCCTCGGCCTTCTTGGATTCGTCGGATTCCGTGGTCAGGAAGATGATCGGCACCCCCTTGTAGGTGGGTAGGGTGCGGAGCGCGCGGATCAGGCTCAGCCCGTCCATGTTGGGCATGTTGAGGTCGGTCAGCACCATGTTGACTCCGCCGCTTTGCGCCTTGGTCAGTGCGTCCTTGCCGTCGCAGGCCTCGATGACCTCATAGCCCGCCCCGGTCAGTGCCATCTTGACCATCAGACGCATGCTGGTGGAATCGTCGACGCACAGGATTGTCTTCGCCATCGCTATTTGCCTTCTGTCCGGAACTGGCTGTCCGTGGAGAGCGGGCTTCCGGTCAGTCCGGCCGCGAGCAGGGTCGCGGCCAATGGACCGTCCGCCGGGCTGGTTAGCCACAGCGAGAGCCCCCGACGCTCCGCGCTCAAGCGGGCGGCCAGGATCAGTTGAACGGTGCTGAGGTCGATCTCGGTCGCCTGGGAGAGGTCGATCACCACCGGCTGCGCCTGATCGAGTGCGGCGAGCAGGGTGTCGCGAATTTCCTCGGCTCGGGGGAGACAGAGCTCGCCCGAGCACGCCACGGTCACCGCGTCTTCGATTAGACTCATCGGCTCCCCCCTTGCGACCTCATACGGACTCTGTCCAATAGGCTGTTGGTGCGATTTGCCGATTAAACGGCCTGGAGCACTATGACATAATCCCTATAACTTTGGATTCAAGGCCTGATTTTCGTCAACCTCAGAATGAAGGTTATTACTTTTAATTATTTAGTAAAGTGTGAATTTTGGGCGAGATCTCCGAATGTACGTAAATATAGCAACATTCGATATCTTCGATTCATTTGCTGTTGGGTAAAATCAATCGAAAGATTATCCAAGGGTAATTTTTATAAAATTTTTCAAAACCTATGGTTGGGTGCTGCGTCTTTCGGTGGTCGTGCGCCATTCCTTGGGTGCCTTAGGCGATCAGCCGGAACAGATCCCTTGACGCCGGAGGGCGTATCGGTCAGCATGACGACATGATTATTCGCAACGCTTCCGTCCTGCTGCTGCTTAGTCGCCCGGTGTCGTAATTTCCGACGCCGGGATGATCTGCGTTTCAGGGTTTCTTTCGGAACGGTGCCTTTCATGTCTCCCTCTCGTAATTTCGGGTCCGCTCGTTTCCTCGCCGTCGTAACGACGAAGCCCCTGCTGCTGCGACTAGCCAGCGGTCGCCGGGCCTGACCTTGCGTGGCCGCCCGGCGGCCGTTGAACGCCGCTGCGCTTTTCACCCGATGAAACGATGACTAACGACAGGAGGACGAGGCCATGATGCCCGTCGCCAAGGACAAATACCGCCCGTATCCCGCTCTCCGTCCCGCCGCCCGCCGCTGGCCCGACGCCTCCATCACCGAACCGCCGATCTGGTGCAGCGTCGATTTGCGCGACGGCAATCAGGCGCTGATCGACCCGATGGGGTCCGACCGCAAGATGCAGATGTGGAAGGCCCTGGTCGCGATGGGCTTCAAGGAGATCGAGGTCGGTTTCCCCGCCGCGTCGCAGACCGATTACGATTTCATCCGGGTGCTGGTCGAAGGCGGCCATATCCCCGACGACGTCACCATCCAGGTGTTGGTCCAGTCCCGGCCCGAATTGATCACCCGCACCTTCGAAGCGTTGCGCGGCGCGCCGAAATGCGTCGTCCATCTCTATAACTCGACCTCGGAAGTACAGCGCCGGGTGGTGTTCGGCCTCGACCGCCAGGGTTGCATCGACCTTGCCTTGTCGGGAACCCGGATGATCCGCGACCTGTCGGCGGCGCGGCCCGAGGGCGAGGTCACCTTCCAATACTCGCCCGAGAGCTTCACCGGCACCGAGCCCGATTTCGCGATCGAGATCGTCGAGGCGGTCGCGAAGGAATGGGGAGCGACGCCCGCCCGCCGGATGATCTGTAACCTTCCCGCGACGGTCGAGATGTCGACCCCCAATCAATATGCCGATGTGATCGAATGGTTCTGCGACACCGTGTCGTGTCGCGATTCGCTGATCTTGTCGGTTCATCCCCACAACGATCGCGGCACCGGAGTCGCGGCGGCCGAGTTCGCGATGATGGCCGGAGCCGACCGGGTTGAAGGCACTCTGTTCGGCAATGGCGAGCGGACCGGCAACGTCGATATCGTGACCTTGGCGCTCAACATGTTCACCCAGGGCGTCGATCCCCGGCTCGATCTGTCCGATATCGACGCGGTCCGCCGCGTCGCCGAACATTGCACCGGGTTGCCGGTCCACCCCCGTCATCCCTATGCCGGCGATCTGGTCTACACCGCCTTTTCCGGGTCGCACCAGGACGCGATCAAGAAGGGATTCGCGGCGCGCCGTCATGGCAACGACCCGGTATGGGAAGTCCCCTACCTCCCGATCGACCCCGCCGATGTCGGGCGCAGCTACGAAGCGGTGATCCGCATCAACAGCCAGTCGGGCAAGGGCGGCATCGCCGCGGTGCTGGAGCGCGATTACGGGCTCGAATTGCCGCGTTCGCTTCAGGTCGAGTTCGCCCGGGTGGTCCAGGCCGTCGCCGACCGCGAGGGACGCGAACTGACTCCGGCCGAGATCATGGAGACTTTCACCGCAACCTATCTCCGTCCCGGTCGGCTGGAGTTGGTCGATTATTCGACCGTCGCGGCGGGCAAGGGCCATTCCCGCGCGATTACCGCGACCTTGCTCAAAGACGGTGAGGAAATGGTGATCCAGGGAGTCGGCGCCGGTCCGGTCGCGGCCTTTGTCCAGGCGCTCGAAAAGGGGTTGGGGCTGAAACTCTCTTTGAGCGATTATCATGAACACGCTGTTGGCAGCGGGGCCGACGCCCAGGCCGCCTGCTATGTCGAACTGGCCACTCCGGATGGGATCGGCATCCACGGGGCCGCTCTTGACGGAGGCATCACCATGGCATCGCTGCGGGCGGTGATCAGCGCGATCAACCGGACCTTGACCGCATGACCGAAGCCGAAACCGTTCGGGCAGCGCTGCATCTGGTCGAGTTGCTGGGGGTGGCGGTGTTCGCGGTGTCCGGGGCGCTGATGGCGGCCGAGAAGCGGATGGACCCGTTCGGGTTCGCCGTTCTCGGCACCGTCACCGCCATCGGCGGCGGGACGTTGCGCGATCTGGTGATCGGGGTTCAGCCGGTCTTTTGGGTCGGTCAGCCCGATTACCTGATCGTCAGCGTCCTGGTCTCGGTGGGGATGTTCTGGCTGGCCCGGCTGGTCGGACCGCTTCACCGTGCTTTGCTGTGGTCCGACGCGCTGGGGATGGCGTTGTTCACCGCGACGGGAACGCAAAAGGCCCTGGCCGTCGGGGCGCCCGCCGTGGTCGCCGTCGCAATGGGGGTGATGACCGCCGCGTTCGGCGGCATTCTCCGCGATGTTCTGGCTGGTGAAAAGCCGATGATGTTCCATAACGAGGTCTACGCCACCGCCGCCCTCGCCGGGGCGTCGGCCCAGGTCGCCCTGTTTTCGTTCGGAGCCAGTTCGGTCGCTTCGGCCTGGTTCGCCTTTCTGTTCACCTTCGCGGTGCGTGGCTGCGCCCTGGGCTTTGGCTGGCGGGTGCCGAGCTATGGCGACCTGCCCCGGCTGCGGCGGAAAAAATAGTCCTGTCCGCCGCGCGCCCGGTATCGGACTCGTTTATTCGATCCGGAAGCCGATCCGCAATCCGCCCCAATGGCGGCCCTTGACGACGATCGGGGCGGAAATGTCCTTCATCATCACAAAGGTGCCGCCGCCCATGTCGCGGCGATAGGTCTGGAGCAGGAATGGCGCGGTGTTCTGTCCGGCATGCAGCCCGGTGCGGTCGGTGAACATCCGCCGGTTGCGGCAATTGGCGTTGTTCCATACCGGGTCGGCCCCTTGCGGCTTCGAGACCTTGAGATTGTGGGTCGGGATATAGCCGTTGCGGTCGATCGCGACGCAAAAAGCGACGCGCGGGTCGAACCCCAGCACCGGTTCCTGCAAGGCGGGAAGAATTTCATCGGTGAGGCTGGTGACGCGGGTCAGCACCTGTTGCGGATTGGTGCCGTCGATCGGGCGGTAATCCTCGTCGAACAGATCGGCCAGATTGATCCGGCCCGACTCGATCGCCGTTTCGAAACTGTGGGCGACGGCGCGGGCGGTGGCCTGGGACAGTTCGATAAACGGGGTGTCGTCGGTGCGAAAGCCCGAGGCGGCAATGAAGCCCATCAGTTCTTCGGAATTGCCCAGCAGCGAGGCGATCCGTTCGTCGGCGCGGCGCAGGCTGTCGCTGGTCAGGGCGATGCCTTCGAAGAAGCGGTCGATCTCCTCGATCACCACGTTGCATTGCGTCAGCGAATCCGTCGCCGAGCGCGAGATGTCGCCGACCTTGCTATCGACGGTGCCGATTGCCTCGCCGAAGATGGCGACGGCGTGGTTGATGACGCCGACTCCGGCCCCGACCGAATCCGCCATCCGTAGCGTGCTGGTCGAGCTTTGGATCAGATCGGTGACCGATCCCGACAGCTTTTGCACCGTGTCGTCGATGCCGCCGGTCACGTCGGCGGTCTGACGGGCCAGACTTTTGACCTCGTTGGCGACGACGGCGAAGCCCTTGCCCGCTTCGCCCGCCCGCGCCGCCTCGATCGTCGCGTTCAACGCCAACAGGTTGGTCTGGCGGGTGATTTTCTGGATGTTGCGCGACATCGAACTGACATTGCCAAGAGCGCCTTCCAGCCCTTCCAGCCGTTCCTCGATCCCCTGGACCGAGGCAACCAGACTTTTGACGCCGGTCAGGGCCTGATCAATGGTGTGGAGGGAGTCGCCGGATTCCCGTCCGGCCCGCTCGGTGACCTCGCGCGCCTCGCGTCCGGCGGCGTCGATCTGGCCGATGGTTTCGACCATGGTGTGGGCGATGCCTTTCAGGTGGTCGAACAATTCCTTCTGATGGCTCACGAAGCGGGTCAGGCCGTCCATCGTTCCGGCGATGTCGGCGACTTCGAGGCTGAGGGTGTCAATTTTGCGCAAGACTTCGGCGGCGAAGATGTCCTTCGCCGGATTAGGGGCCTCGTCCTCCGTCCCAGCCTCCATTGGTGTCACTCCCTGATTTGGTTGTTGTTTCTGTGGCACGACGCCTCTAGCGGGCGTTTTGGCCTAGGGTCTTTGACTTAACGCTATTGCCCTGCCAACCGTCAATCCTCAGGCGAGGGCGGTGGAGAGTGAGCCGGGTCACGCGGGGACAAGTCGTCCGGGTCGGGATCGCGGCGGCGATTCTTGTCCGGATTGGAAAAGCGGAACCGCCCGGCCAGGATGCAGCCTTTCATGCCGGGGTCGCAGGGGCGATATCCCAGCCGCGAGCATTGCTCCTGGATTTCGTGGACACAGCCCCATCCGCTCATTGTTGCGCGTCCTCTGCAACCTGTTCGATCAGGGCCTCGATTTCGGTCAGGGCACGCAAGGCGGCCTCGGCCAGCGGGGGAAAGCTGCCATGATCGGACAGGCGTAACAGCAAGGCCCGCGATTGGAACAGGCCGGGCAGTGCCGCAGAGCGCATCGCCGGATCAAGCGCCTCGATCCGATGACGGGCGCGGGTTGGAATCCGCCGCACCAGCCCGAAACGGCGGCCCGACAGTCCCTTGAAGGCCATCACCGAGGCCAGCAGGTCGGGATTCTCTCCCGGCTCCAGCGTCTCGAACAGATATTCGATCAGGTCGATCTCGCCATGTTCGAGCGATAAAGCGGGCGCGTTTGGCTTTTGCCCGATCAAGACGAAGTCGGAAATCGTCGCCAATTGCCGCGACAGCGCCTCGCGGAACAAGCTCGGGTCGAGCAGACGCCATGCCTGGGCCGAGGCCAGCGGCAATCGTCCGCTTCGGCCGAAGCCCTGCGTCAGGGTCACCGCCACCGCCAGCGCAGCCCGGCTGGTGACGGGACCGCGTTGGGGCCAGCAGGCCCGCAACAGATCCTGGGCGAGGAAATCGTCGGACGGAATCGCCAGTAGCGCGTCCAGCGCGTCCTGACGATGGGGCAGATCCGCTGTTCCCACGCCGTCCGGAGTCACGGCGGCGATCCGGCGGAGCAACCCGTCGGTATCCTGGAGAACGGGGGCGGGGACGGCATCGGGTGGCGTTGCGGATTCGGCCGACGGCGCGGTCACCTCGGGCTCGGCGGGCCGGGAATCCTGAGTGCGCCAGATCGTCTGGACCTGGCGCAACAAAGCGGCGCTTTGCTCGTCGCGGGGGAGGTGACCGCCTCCATCCTCTTCCTCGGGGTGGAAATGCAATGCCCCGGTCTGCGACGGCCCGCCATGTCCGGTACGACGCCGCCCGAACAGCCGTTCCAGCATGCTGGGATGGCGGCGGTCGTGGAGGGGAAGATCGTCGGAGGTAAGAACCGCCGGAATCGGCGGGGGCGGACCGGGGGGAAGCTCCGGCTCGGCTTCCGCATCGGGCAGTCCGGCGAGAACCCGGTCGAGCAGGGCGGCGAACGCCTCGGGCGGCCGGATCGTTTCCTCCTCGGCGGGCGCGGGACCGTTTCGCGGCGACTCTTTGTCTTCCTGCATCCCTCCAGCCTAAGCCAAGGCGACGCCTGACGCTACAACCGATCAGAGCCGGACGCGGCTTCGACGGCGCGAGCCAGGGCGCAGAACCCTTCGACCGGAACCGTCTCCGCCCGCTGCGTGGGATCAAGACCGGCGGCGGCGATCAGTGCCTCGGCATCGCCCAGCGCCTTCAGACTGGAGCGCAGCATCTTGCGCCGCTGGCCGAAGGCGGCGGCGGTGACCCGCTCCATCGTTTCGAACCGGGCCGGAGCCAGCGGAGCGGGGCGGGGCACGATCTCGACAATTGTCGAGGTCACCGCAGGCGGCGGGGTAAAGGCGCGACGATCGACGTTGAACAGCGGCCGGACTTCGCACAGCCATTGAGTTATGACGGAGAGGCGGCCGTAATGCGACGATCCCGGCGCGGCGGCGAGGCGGTCGACCACCTCTTTCTGGAACATCAGGATCATCCGCTCGAACGCCTCGGCCCGGCGCAGCCACGCCAGCAACAGCACGGTCGAGATGTTGTAGGGCAGGTTGGCGACGATCCGGCGCGGGGTTTCGCCCAAGCTGGCCGTGTCGATCGCCAGCGCGTCGGCGGCGATGATCTCCAGCCGTCCGGGATAGGCGGCGGCGATCTCGTCCTGGATCG
Organism: Magnetospirillum fulvum; assembly: GCF_900108475.1. Lineage (GTDB taxonomy): Bacteria > Pseudomonadota > Alphaproteobacteria > Rhodospirillales > Magnetospirillaceae > Phaeospirillum > Phaeospirillum fulvum_A. The sequence continues at coordinate 231,179 of NZ_FNWO01000003.1, forward strand.
CGATGGCGCGGTCGTCGCGCTCGATCGCGATCACCTGACGCGCCCCGGCATCGAGCAGGGCGCGGGTCAGCCCACCCGGCCCGGGGCCGATCTCGATCACCGTGCCGACGGTCAAATCGCCCGCCGCCCGCGCGATCCGACCGGTCAGGTTGAGGTCGAACAGGAAATGCTGACCGAGCGACTTGCGCGCGTCCAGGCCGTGGCGGGCGATCACTTCGCGCAGAGGGGGGAGGAGATCAGACATTCAGACGGGCGCGGTTGGCGGCAATCTCGGCGGCGCTTTTCAGGGCGGCGATCAGGCTGTCGGCTCCGGCCCGGCCGCTTCCGGCCAGATCGAAGGCGGTGCCGTGATCGGGCGAGGTCCGCACCACCGGCAGGCCCAGGGTGACGTTGACGCCACGGTCGAAGCCGATCGTCTTCAGCGGAATCAGCGCCTGATCGTGATACATGCATAACGCGGCGTCATAGCCCCGTCTGGCCCGTTCGTGGAACAAGGTGTCGGCGGGCAGCGGGCCGATCGCGTCGATTCCGGCCTGACGCAGCCGTTCGACCGCCGGAGCGACGATGTCGATATCCTCGCGCCCCATTGTGCCGCCTTCGCCCGCATGGGGGTTCAACCCGGCCACCGCCAGACGCGGCGCGGCGATGCCGAAATCGCGCGTCAGCGCCCGGGCCGTCACCGTGGCCACGGCGACAATCGCCTCGGTGCTCAGCGTCGCGACCGCCTGGGCCAGCGAGATATGGATCGAGACCGGAACCACCCGCAGACCGGGGCAGGTCAGCATCATCACCTCACGCCCGCTTTGGGGGACGGCCAGCGCGGCGAGGAACTCGGTGTGACCGGGGAAGCGGAAGCCGCCCTGATACATCACCTTTTTGTGAATCGGGTTGGTGACGATGCCCGAGACCTCACCGGCCAGGGCCAGTTTTACCGCCCGCTCGATTGCGCCCGCGACGGCAACGGCGTTGGCGGAATTGGGAAAGCCCGGCTCGACCGGATGGGGCAGCGCGACCGGCAGCACCGGCAGCACCTGGGAGAACAGCTCGACGGCTTCGGCGGGCGAGGAGACGATGCGAATCGGTACGGCAAGCCCCAATCGCGTCGCCAGCTTGGCCAGTCGGTCCGGCGAGTCGAGCATTACGAACGGAGGAAGACCTTCGCCGCGGCGGGTCCAGGCGGCCAGGGCGATATCACCGCCGATACCGGCCGGTTCGCCCATCGTCAAAGCGAGGGGAGGAAGGGGATGAGTCATCGGTTTACAGCCTGAAATCGACAAAAGCGGCGCGACGCAGGTCGCGGATATGGCGGCGGGCCAGCAATTCGACCCGTTCGTCCTCGATCTGGCGGCGGACCTGACTGCGACTGGGCAGACCGGCGGTACCGCCACCCGAGCAGATCATGAAGACGGCCAGACCGTCGGGGGAATCGATCGGGGCGCTGGCCCGGCCGACCGGCAAGCCGCCGATCGCCTTGGCGATCTCGGGTGGCAGGGTCGCGGGACGGACATTTTCCATCCGGCCGGATTTGACCGAATTCATCTCGTTCGACAAATCCTCGATCGTGTCGCAATCCTTCGCCGTCGCGGTCATCGAGGTGGCTTTGGCGACCATCTGATCGCGCGGCGGGGCCTTGCCGCTGGGGGTGGGGAAGACAAGACGGAACAGCGTCATCATGTCGGGTTCGGTGTTGCCTCCGGTGATCCGGCGATCGACGACGAGAACGATGTTATAGCCGCCGGTGCCCCGGATCAGGCCGCTGACCTGTCCCTTGTCCAGGCGGCCGACCGGATCGCGCAAATCGTCGTCGAGCGAGGCCTCGCCGACCCAGCCCAGCATGCCGCCATTGCTGGCGCTGCTGCTTTGCGAGAACTGACGGGCCAGGGCCTGGAACGGCGCCCCCGCCTTGATCTGGTCGAGCAGGCGTTCGCCCAGACGGCGCGCCTCTTCCTCCTGGGCCGGGGAATCGACCGGCAGGACGATCTCGGCCAGCATGAATTCGGGGCGGCCGAATTGCTGACGGATGGTGTCGAGACGTTCGGTGATTTCCTCCTCGCCGACCCGGACGGTGGGCTGGAGCAGACGCCCCACCACCCGCATCCAGGCGATATCGGCGCGAATCTGCTCGCGGACGGCGTCGGTATCGACTCCGGCATTGCTCAACTGACCGAGTAGACCGCCCGGCTTCATCCGGTTCTGACGCTCGATTGCGGCGATGGCGCGGTTGAGATCCTCGGACCCGATCTGGATCTTGACCCGCCCGGCCTCCTGCATCTGCAAATGCTCGTCGATCATTTTGCGCATCACCTGGGGTAGCAGGCGGCGGCGATTTTCCAGCGAATCCTGGAGATTGGACACCACCAGCGCCAGCTTGACCCGTGCATCGAGATCGCGGACCGAAATGATGTCGTCATTGACGACAGCGGCGATGCGGTCGATCTCTTCGGCCCGGATCGGTGTGACCGCCGACAGCATCAGCCCGGCGATGACCAGGGCGACGAAACGAGCAAGCACCATTCCTGCGATCCCCTTTGACATCGATTGCCGCGACGGCCGGTTCATCAGAACAGACTGGTCGAGGTTTCACCCAGGGTCTTCAACACGATGGTCAACATCGCATCGTATCCCGAATTCACATCTTCTTGCGTGCTGAAATAACGGTTGAATCCGAAGATAATGGCGAAGCACTCGTCATTGTATCCTGTCTTCGACGTTACGCTCAGAATGCCGCCATTTTTCTCAAGGTCTTCGTTAAGCGCGAAGTAGGAGTGCCAGTATTGGCTGGCCTGGGTCGTCAATCCATAGGTTACGTATTGGCGGCGGGTATAGACGACACCGCTATCCGTGCCGTTGGACGACAGATAGCCGTAGCTGACCGACCCCTGAAGCGCGCGCGGCCCGACGGCCAGCGTCGCTTCGTTGCGTTTGATCTGGAGCGTGTCCTTGTCGAGCCGGATGCGGTCGCTGAGCGTGAGCAAGCCGGTCGGCACAATTTCCAGTCGGCCGAGATAGTCTGAGAACGAATCGGTAAAGCCGCTGCCTTCCTTGAAAGTGCTGTCGGCATGTTGGCGCCAGCCCTGCGCCACCTGGGCGCCGACCTTGCCGCCGACGCGGGGATAGGCCGTCCAGCGCAGGCCATAGCCGCCGCGCAGCCCGCCTTCGACCCGGTCGAGGCCGACCAGCCGGTTGGGCCGCAGCACGTTGGTCTCGTCCAACTCGAAATCGATCGAATCCTCGTTGGGGATGCGGCTGCTGTTGCCGCCGACCGGGCTGGCCGCCAGCATACCCACCGGTTCGATCACCTGGCTCATCGACGAACTGGTGCGGCTGAACGGATAGCTCCATTGCACCGAGGCGTCCGGGATGGCGCGCCCGGTAGTACCGCTGCCGCCAGTGGACAGACGGTTGGCGTTATAGCCGTCGCCGCGCAGACCGGTCGAGAGGGTGAAGATCTGTCCGTCCGGAGTGATCACCGGCAAGGTCCAGGCAGTCCGCTGCGACAGACGCTGCGCCTCGGTGCCGCGGGTGCGGGTATAGACCAGCAAGTCGCTGTCGGCGGTCCAATAGCTGCCGCCCCAGCCGGGCTGGCTGACCAGATGGTGAACCATATGCGGCAACACGACGGTCGATTTGTTGCCGTCGTCGATCACCTGCGGCCCCTGGAACGACATCGTTTCGGCCAAGGCATAGCTGCGTCGGCCAAAGCCCTCGACATAGGGGCTGGTCAGCAGCCAGGGGCGGTCGCTGTCCATCCGGACCTTGTACAAGGTCCGGTAGCTCTGGTCCGATTGATACTGGACTTGCCAGCCCGCCCGCCACGTTTCGTTAAGATCGACCACGCCCTTCGAATCGATATGGCCGCGGGTGTCGCCGCTGTTGCGGTCGGCGGTGATGCTGGCCCGGGTCCGCGCTTCGCTGCTGAAGCCGCGCCAGCGATGCTCGGCGGTCAGTTGGAGCTGCTGCATCGTGCTGGTCACGATGTCATCGGCGCCGTTGCCTTTGACCACTCCCTTGGCCTTCTCCAGCATGAAGCGGGGCGTCAGGGTCAAGTCTTCATGGTCCGACATCACGAAGAAATAAGGCGTCGTGACCGATGTCCCCAGCGTCGTGTTCGAGGTGAGCCCAGGGGCGAGGAAGCCCGATTTCCGCCGCACCGTCGGGTCGGGATGCGATAGATAGGGGGTATAGACCACCGGCAGTCCGGCCAGTTCGATCCAGGCGTTGCGATATTCGATCTGCGCTTCGGCCTGATTGTGGGTGATCCGTTCTGCCTTGGCCGCCCACAGCGGGGTACGGTCGGGATTGTTCCGGCACGGCTCGCAGGCGGTATAGGTGGCGTTGTCGAGGTCGAGCCGGTCGCCGCCGACCCGCTGTGCCGTCGCGGCCGTCATCCGCGAATTATCCGACAGGATCATCCGGATCTTGCGAGCGACGCCGTTCTTCAGATCGCCGGTCAGTTCGAAATAATCGGCGTGGGTCACTTCGCCGGTCGGTTCGGTCAACACCACGTTGCCCGACGCCCCCATCAGATCCTGCTTCAGGTTGTAGGTCAGGCTGTCGGCGGTGATGGTGCGGTTGGTCTGGATCATCACGACCCGGCCGCGGGCGGTGACGATGTCGTATTCGCGGTCGTAGGTGATCTGGTCGGCTTCGAGATTGACCGGTGGATTAGACCCGGCCTCGCGCTCCTGGGCCTTGATCATCGCGGTGGGGAGGATACGCGGCGGCCGCCGCATCGTCGCGACGGTTGGAGCCGACGGCGCGGCAGCCGTCTCTCGTGCGGGTTCGGCGCCGGTTCCTTCGTCCGGATTTAGGGTCGTTGCCGGTTCGGCGGCGGTGCGGCGCCGCGCGGGCGCGGGAACTGGCGTGGGCGCGGGTTCGCCCTCGTCCCATGCCTGTCCCCACGACCCGACCTCGGGATAGGAACTTTGCGCCTGCCGATAACTGGCCGGAGCCTCAGCCGGAGCAACCCGACTGACCGGCTGGGCGGGCTCGACCGAGGCGGCGACGGGGGCGGGCATGGGAGCCGACGTCGCCGCGTCGTCGCGGCGGGGCGGGGGTGCCCCCATCGGCATCGGATCGTCGTCGCCCCACGCCTGCCCCCACGATCCGACCTCGGTATAGGCCTGAGCGGACGACGGATCGGCATAGGCGACGCCGGTCAATGCCGTCGAGGAGGCAAGGAGGGCGAGCAGCAATTGGGGGCGCGGAACGGTCACGAATGTCTCTGCCGGAGGTCAGGCGGAATTGGCGGCAAGGGTAGAGCGGCGATAGCGCGGCCAGGGAGGCCGGACCAGAACCCACGACCCCAGGGCGATCGGCAGCAATACCACAATATAGATCGCCGGGGTGAAGACCAGATTGCCGGTGGCGAGGTTGGTTGCCCCCAGCGCCGCCGCCTGGACCGCGATCATCAGCCCGATCGCGGTCATAATCGGCTTGATTTGCCCCCGACGGTCGAAGCCCGAGGTCAGCAGCACGGCGGCGGCGATCAGGGCGAAGCCCAGCGGGTACAAGGGTGACGTCAGCCGCGAATGGAGCTCGACCCGGAAGCGGCGGAACTCGTTGGGGCCGATCTCGGATTCGTCGATCGTGAACAATTCGACCATGTCGCGTTCGCGGGCATCACGGTAACGCTCGCCCTTGGCTCCCGAGGCGGCGGCGAAATCGACGGTGTAGCTGTCGAAATGGAGCAGCGACAGCCGCCCGGTGCCGGGCGGCACTTCCTGGCGGTTGCCGTTGATCATCAGCACCCGCGGGCCGTTTTCCGTCATCACCAGCGCGCCGCGCTCGGCCATCATCGTCACCGGGCGCTGCGGGTTGCGGGTGTCGTGGACCAGGATGCCCGACAATTCGCCGGAGGGGGCGCGGGAGCGGACATAGATCGTCAGTCCGTCGCCGAATTTGTTGAAGGCGCCTTCCTGCAACAGCACGGTGCCGATATCGTTGCGGATCGTCCATTGCATCTCGTGGAAGTCGCGCACCGTCAGCGGGATCAGCCAGCAGGTCAGCAGATAACCGAGCGCGGTGACGAACCCGGCCAGCAGCAGAGCCGGGCGGGCCAAGGCGACGTGGCTAAGACCGGCGGCGCGCAGCACCACCAGTTCGCGGTCGGCGATCAGGCGGTTATAGGTGAACAGCACCACCGCGAACAGCGAGACCGGAACGATCACGACCAGGAAGCCCGGCATCAGCATCAGGGTCAGTTTGAGGAAGGTGAGGATGGACAGACCCTTGTTGACGATCATCTCGATGAAGCGCAACGACTGGGTCAGCCAGAGGATGCACGCCAGCGCGATGGAGACGAATAGCATCCCCACCACCATTTGGCGCAGCACGTAGCGTGTAATTCCCGACATCGCGGGGGATTATAGACATCCCCCGCGATGTCGAACAGCGAAACTGTTCGCTTTAGACCGTGATGCCCTAAATGTGCATCACGGTCTAACCTTCATCATTTTCCCTCGCCGGGCGCATGCCTCCGCATGCTTGGCCGCGCCCGCAATGGGCGCTGGAGCGTCGCGCCTCAGTAAAGCCGCGCCGCTTTAGAATCCGTCAACCGGAAGGGCCATCACGCTGTCGGCTCCGGCGGTGACCAGGACGTCCAGACCGGCGGTCCGAGGCAGAATCTGCTCGGCGTAGAACCGCGCCGTGGCGATCTTGGCGGTCAGGAACGGCGTGTCGGTGTCTCCTTGGGCCAGCCGCCGTTGCGCCGCCAGCGCCATCCGCGCCGTCATCCACCCGCCCGCTGTCAGCGCGATCAAGTCCAGGAACGGCGTTGCCGCCGCTCCGGCCAGGCAGGGATCGTCGCCCTGATGGGCCAGAACCCAGGCGACGGTATCGGCGCAGCGCCCGGTCGCCGCCGCCAGTTCGATCCGCAGCCGGGCCAGATCCTCGCCGCCCTGTTCGGCCAGATCGGCCTCGGCGCGACGGAATTCGGCCAGCAGCACCTCCATCGCCTCTCCCTTGTCGCGGATCAGCTTGCGGCCGATCAGGTCGAGCGCCTGGATGCCGTTGGTGCCTTCATAGATCGGCGCGATCCGGGCATCGCGCAGATGTTGGGCCACCCCGGTCTCCTCGACAAAGCCCATCCCGCCGAACACCTGGACCGCCAAATCGGCGACCAGAACCCCGTTGGCGGTGCCCCACGATTTGACCACCGGGATCAACAGATCGACCAGAGCATGGGCGGCGGCGCGTTCGGCCTTGTCGGGCGCGTGGCGGGCGATGTCGATTCGGGCCGCAGTGAAATAGGTCAGGGCGCGGCTCGCCTCGACCAGGGCGCGCTGGGTCATCAGCGACCGCCGGATGTCGGGATGGTGGATGATCGGGCCGGGGGCGTCGCGGCCGGGGCCGGTCCCCTGTATCCGTTCGCGGGCATAGGCGACCGCCTTCTGGGCGGCGCGTTCGCCGATCGCGACGCCTTGCAGGCCGACGGAGAGGCGGGCGTTGTTCATCATCGTGAACATCAGGGCCAGACCCTGGTTTTCCCGCCCGACCAGGGTGCCGATCGCGCCGTCATCCTCGCCGAACGCCATCACGCACGTCGGGCTGCCGTGGATGCCCAGCTTGTGTTCGAGCTTGATGCAGGAAACGTCGTTGCGCTTGCCCAGGCTGCCATCGGGATTGACCAGGAATTTCGGCACCACGAACAGCGAGATTCCCTTGGCCCCGGCAGGGGCATCGGGCAGACGGGCCAGCACCAGATGGATGATGTTTTCGGCGGCGTCGTGTTCGCCCGCGGTGATGAAGATTTTCTGGCCGGTGATGCGGTAGCGGTCGCCGTCGCGCACGGCGCGGGTGCGCAGCGCGCCGACGTCCGAACCCGCGCCGGGTTCGGTCAGGTTCATCGTCCCGGTCCAGACGCCGCTGACCAGTTGCGGCAGATACAGGGCCTTTTGATCCGCCGTGCCATGAATCGACAGCAGTTCGACCGCGCCCTGGGTCAGCATCGGGATCAGTCCGAACGACATGTTGGTGGCATGCCAGATTTCCTGCACCGCCGTCGCCACCAGCCAGGGCAAGCCCTGGCCGCCGAATTCGGGGTCGAACGGCACCGCGTTCCAGCCGCCATCGACAAAGCGGCGATAGGCGTCGGCGAAGCCGGTGGGCAGACGGACCTTTTCTCCCTCCAGCACGCATCCCTCGCGGTCGCCGACCGGATTTAAGGGGGCCAGCACGCCAGCACCGAACCGGCCGGCTTCTTCCAGCACCGCGCCGACCAGATCGGACGTTGCCTCTTCATAGCCGGGCAGGGCGGAGATGCGGTCCAGCGCGCCGATCTCGTCGATGGCGAAGGCCATATCGCGAACCGGAGGAGTGAAAGTGGGCATGAAGGTCTTCCTGCTTTACGGTTTTTCGTTCCGATAAGATTGGCCGTAAAAGGGGCCGTGACGTCAAGGGCGACGACGGAATAGGGGTATGCGCCAACGGAGATAAGACAGATGGTGGAAACGGAAAAGGGGGCGGAGATGAATCCGCCCCCTTCCCAATCCTGGTCCGACTTTGCCGGTCGAACCGTCTATTTCCGTCCACCCTTGGCATCGGCCAGCGGCAGGGCGACATAGCGCAATTGCTGCGGGTTCTCGACCCGGAGCAACAGCGAGCGGCTGCCCGCCTTGCGTCCATCCTCGACCGCCTTGGCCAGATCCTGCGGCAGACGGATCGGCTTGTGATCGGCCTCGATGATCATGTCGCCGGGACGCAGTCCCTTTTCCGAGGCGAGGCTGTCGCCCTTAACGTCGGTGACGACGATACCGGTGGATTCTTCGTCCAGCCCGAACCGTTCGCGCAAGGCCGGGGTCACCGGCGACACCGTCAATCCGGTACCGGTGATCACCTGACTGCCTTCCTTGGGCTGGGCCGGCTTCTGGTTGTCGCCCTTGGTCCGGGCCAGCTTTTCGGCCGGGTCTTCGGGCATTTCGCCGACGGTGCCGTTCAGGGTCAGCTTCTTGCCGTCGCGCCAGACCACGATCTCGACCTTCTTGCCGATCGGAGTGCTGGCGACATGGCGGGGCAGGCGGCGCATCTCGGTGATGTCCTTGCCGTCGAAGCGCAGCACGACGTCGCCGTTCTTCAGTCCGGCCTTCTGGCCCGGTCCGTTGGCGTCGATCGAGGCGATCAAGGCCCCGTGCGAGTCGGGCAGGCCCATCGTTTCAGCCATGTCGGAATCGAGCGACTGAATCCGCACGCCCAGCCAGCCGCGGCGGACCTTGCCGGATTTGCGGAGATCGTCGATCACCGGCATCGCCAGCGCCGCCGGAATGGCAAAGCCGATCCCGATCGACCCGCCCGACGGTGAAATGATCGCCGAATTGATCCCGATCACCTCGCCCTTCATGTTGAACATCGGGCCGCCGGAATTGCCCCGGTTGATCGGCGCGTCGGTCTGGATGAAATCGTCGTAGGGACCGGCATTGATGTCGCGGGCGCGGGCCGAGACGATCCCGGCGGTGACGGTGCCGCCAAAGCCGAACGGATTGCCGATCGCCAGCACCCAATCGCCGACGCGGGCGTCGTCGGAATTGCCGAAAGCGACGGCGCTCAACACCTTTTTGCCCGGATCGATCTTCAGCAGGGCGAGATCGACCTTGGGGTCGCGGCCGACGACGGTGGCTTGAAACACGCTGTCGTCATTCAGCTTGACGCTGATTTCGTCGGCGTCGGCGATGACGTGGTTGTTGGTGACGATGTACCCGGCCGGATCAATGATGAAGCCCGAGCCGAGCGAATTGGCCCGACGCGGCGGCGCGTCGGCCTGACCGCCCTGGCCGCCGCCCTGCTGCCGCTCCATGAAGTCGCGGAAGAATTCCTCGAGCGGGGAGCCGGGCGGGAATTGCGGCATTTCCATACCGCCATGGGGGTTGCGGACGGTCTGGGTGGTCGAGATGTTGACCACGCTGGGCAACAGCTTTTCTGCCAGGTTGGCGAAGCTGTCCGGAGCCCCCGCCGCCGGAGTGGCGGCGGGGATCAGCAGGACAAACAGCCCGAGCACCGCCGCGACCAGCGACAGCGGGGCGGCGGGTCTGACGGAGAGCCCGACTCGCGCCAAGTCGTGTTTCTTATGGACGAACACGGATCGAAACCCTCCTGTTGAGACTGGATCGGCGGATCAAAGGGTTAGCGCCGCCCGCCCGGACCGTTGCTCATCACCCGCAGGAACTCGTTGTCGGGCGACAGAACCAGGGTGGTGTTGCCGTCGGCAAGAGCCTCGCGGTAAGCCTGAAGCGAGCGGTAAAGGGCGAAGAATTGCGGGTCCTTGCTGAACGCTTCGGCGAAGATGCGGTTCGCTTCCGCGTCGCCCTGGCCGCGTTCGATCTGGGCCTGACGCTGCGCTTCGGCGAGAAGAACGGTCCGTTCGCGGTCGGCGCGGGCACGAATCTGCTGGCCCCATTCGTAGCCCTGAGCACGGGCTTCCTTGGCCTGACGTTCGCGTTCCGACTTCATGCGGTCGTAGATCGACTGGCTGGTCTCTTCCGGCAGATCGGCGCGGCGCAGGCGGACATCGACGATCTGAAGCCCCAGTTCCTGGTCAGCCCGCTCGGCCACTTCGTGCTGGATCTGGCTCATGATGTTGGCGCGTTCGTCCGACAACAGCGATTGCAGCATCACCTGACCCATCACCCGGCGCATCGCCGACGAGACGATCTGGGCCAACTGGGCGCGGGCCTGGGTCTCGGTGCGGACCGACTGATAGAATTTCAGCGGATCGGCAATCCGGAAGCGGGTGAAGGTATCGACGACGATTCGCTTCTGGTCGCCCAGGATGATCTGCTCGTCGGGCGGATCGAGCGCCAGCAGGCGGTTGTCATAGCGGACAACGTCCTCGATGAACGGAATTTTGACGTGCAGGCCGGGGTCTTTGATGGTGTCCCGATGGGCACCCAGACGCAGCACTAGGGCCTGTTCGGCCTGATTGACGACGAACAGAGAGGACCCGACCAGGATCAGGATAAAGATCCCGGCGACGAGGGCGATCGGCAGAGCCCGGTTCATTTCGCGCCTCCGGCGGTCTTCTTGAGTTCAGGCAGCGGCAGGTAGGGCAGAACCCCCTGCGATCCTTTCGACGACGGGTCGATGATGATCCGGTTCGATTTCTTCACCACTTCTTCCATCGTTTCGATGTACAGGCGGCGGGCGGTGACGTCCTCGGCCTGCTTGTAGGCCCCGAGCACGGACAGGAAGCGTTTCGCGTCACCCTGGGCCAGATTGACCACCTGCTCACGGTAAGCCTGGGATTCCTGAACCAGCCGTTCCGCCTCGCCGCGGGCGCGGGGAATGATGTCGTTGCGATAGGCTTCGGCCTCGTTGCGGGCGCGTTCCTGGTCGGCGCGGGCGCGCTGGACGTCGTTGAAGGCGTCGATGACCGCGCCGGGCGGATCGACCTTCTGCAACTGGACCTGCTGGATGTGGATGCCGGCACCATAGGCGTCGAGCAGACGCTGCAATTCTTCCTGGGCCTGGATCGCGATCAGTTCGCGCTTGTCCGACAGGGCGGCCTGGATCGGATTGCGGCCGATCACTTCGCGCAGGCTGCTTTCCGCCGCTACCTTGACGGTGTTTTCCGGGTCGCGGACGTTGAAGAGGAACTTGCCCGCGTCCTTGATCCGCCAGAACACCGCCGCGTCGGCCTCGACGATATTCTCGTCGCCGGTCAGCATCCGGCTTTCTTCGGGGACGTTGCGGGCGATCGCGTTCCGCTCGATCCGGGTTTCGCCGCCGGAGCGATAGCCCAACTGCAATTGGTTGACCTTGGTCACCTTGGGCAGCAGAACCGCCTCGATCGGATAGGGCAGGCGGTAATGCAGCCCCGGCTCGGTGGTATCGACCCACTTGCCAAAGCGCAGCACCACGCCCTGTTCGTCCGGGCTGACCTTGTAGATGCCGGTGGCACCCCAGGCGGTCAGCGCCGCGACCAGGGCCACCGCGACGATTCCGCGTCCGCCGAAATTATTGCCCGGCATTGCCCGACGCAGCATCTCCTGGCCACGGCGGATAAAGTCCTCGATATCGGGACCGGGGCCGCCGCCAGATGGGCCGCCGGGCCGCCCCCACGGGCCGCCGCCGCCATTTCCGCCGCCGCCGCCCCAAGGGCCGCCATCGCCGCCGCGCGGATTCCATGCCATCAATTGTCCCCTTGTCGCTGTCCCTGCATTGCGGAAAACCGGTTCCGCCTTCGGAAGATAGGGGAGCTTTGGCTTTGGCGCAACGCGAGGTCGTGTGCTTTTTTCCCCTTGCGGTTCCCCCTTATCCCCGGCACCGGGGACTTTGCAAAGGGTCTGGCGGGTGCCATATCTGAGCGACGGAGGTGGTTGCCGCCGTTATTTCCGCCCGGCAGTCGGGCATCAACGTCCGCCGGGGGATTTATGGCCGAAGTTTCCGAACACCAGATTACCAAGGTTTTGTCGGGTCTTGCCGATCCTGATGGCGGCGGTGACATCGTTGCCCGTGGCCGGGTTGCCGGTCTGTCGGTGCAGGGCGGCCGGGTTGCGTTTGCCTTGTCCGTCACTCCCGAGCGTGCCGAAGCGTTCGAGCCGCTCCGCGCCGCCGCCGAGGCTGCCGTGCGGGCATTGCCCGGCGTTGTTTCGGTCGCGGCGGTGCTGACCGCCGAACGTCAGCCCGTCGCGTCGGCTCCGCCCGCCGCCCCGGCCAAGCTGCTGTCGGGTATCCGGGCGGTGATCGCGGTGGCATCGGGCAAGGGCGGCGTCGGCAAATCGACCACTGCGGTCAATTTGGCGCTCAGTTTCGCCGCGATGGGCCTGTCGGTTGGTCTGTTCGATGCCGACGTGTTCGGCCCCTCGCTGCCGCGGATGCTGGGGATCGACGGCAAGCCGGACAGTTCCGACGGCAAGATGATGCAGCCGATCCGCCGCTTCGGGCTGGAATGCATGTCGATCGGCTTTCTGGTGCCTGAGGATTCGCCGGTAGTGTGGCGCGGGCCGATGGTCGCGGGTGCGTTGGAGCAATTGATGCGCGACGTCGCCTGGGGGCCGCTTGACGTGATGGTGATCGACATGCCGCCCGGGACCGGTGATACCCAATTGACGATCACCCAGCGGGTGGCGCTGGCCGGGGCGGTGATCGTCTCGACCCCGCAGGATATCGCCTTGATCGACGCGGCCAAGGGGCTGGCGATGTTCCGCAAGGTGGGCGTGCCGGTGCTGGGGATCGTCGAGAATATGAGCTATTACGTCTGCCCGAACTGCGGCGACGAGGCCCATCTGTTCGGCCATGGCGGAGCCAAGGCCGAAGCCGAGCGGTTCGGCGTCGATTTCCTGGGCGAATTGCCGCTCGACATTGCGATCCGCCAGGGCGGCGATGCGGGCCAGCCGATCGTGCTGGCCAGTCCCGACGGCCCCCACGCCCGCGCCTATCGCGCCATTGCCGAAAAGGTCTGGGCGACGGTCGGCGGCTAGACTTCGCGTCAGGCCAACGCTTGCCCGCGGAGGATCGCGGCGCGGTCTGCCTCGGACAGGGCGGCGGCGCGCAGCCCGTCGAGGCCGGGGGAGAGGGCGAGGGCCGGGCTGTCGCTGCCATAGACCAGCCGGTCGGCGCCCAGCGTCTTGGCGGCCAGGGTCAGTCCGTCTGCCCCGAACGAGGCGGTATCGACCAGGATGCGGCGGGGCCGCCCGTCGGCCCAGGCCGGGGGTAGCTCCATCCGGTCGGCGGTGAGCGCGATCCGTTCCGCCAACAGGGCCAGGGTGCCACCCAGATTGGCGACCCGAACCTTGGCGTCGGGATAGGGATCGAGCAGATCGCTGTATTCGAGGGTGATCGCCGCCTGGGTCAGCGCATCCTGGAAGCCCACGGCGCGGCGACGGATCATCGCCAGCGGATCGTCGCCTCCGGTGGGCAGCGGGTGGCCCGAGCGCGGGCCGGGATGGACGAAAATCTGGGTTCGTAGCTGGTGAGCGACGGCCAGAACCGGGGTGAGGGAACGGGCGAGTGTCTCGTCGGCGAAAGCATCGGCGGGCAGCACGCCGCCCTCCAGTCCGTATTCATCGACAGCCTGCTCCAGCATTCGCGCGGCGAGGGCTGGGTCTCCGCTGGGCAGGCAGGCCAGACCGCCGAAGCGTCCGCCCGATTGCGCGCTCACCCGGGCCAGGCCGCGATTGGTGGCGGAGGCGACCGCCTGCTCGATCTCGGGGGGCAGGCAGGCGGGAAAGATCCCGGCCACCACCGCCAGCGACAGGATTTGCCGATCCACTCCGGTCCGGTCCATCTCGTTTCGGCGGCGGTCGAGGTCGAGTTGGGCCTCTTTGAGCGACAGCCTCCGTCCGTCGCCGATGTCGAACCACCGTTGTCCTGCCGGGTCGGCGACGATCCGGGGCGGTTCGGTCCGGGCCGCGAGCACCGCGATCGCCTCGGGCGGGAGCCAGTGGGCGTGCCAATCGACAATTGCGGGCGCGGCGTGCATCAAGGGACTCCTGGGGGGCTGGGGGCATGTTGGTGGTGACGCGGATTGCGCCGGGGTCCGGGGCGGCTATAATGCCTTATTCCCCCACAGCTCGGCGAGACGGGGTGTGCCGTTCCGGCGCAACCTTTCGCCTGATGCGCTTTCCGCAAGGATAGTATTTCCCTCGATGTCACTGGCCTTCGAAATCGCCGTCATCGTCTTTCTTGTCCTGTTGAACGGCGCTTTCGCCATGTCGGAAATGGCGATCGTGTCGTCGCGCCGCCAGCGTCTGGCGTCGCGGGCCGCCGAAGGCAGCCGGGGGGCCGCGCTGGCGCTGCGGCTGGCCGACGATCCCGGCCGGTTCCTCTCTTGCGTCCAGATCGGCATCACTCTGGTCGGTATTCTCGCCGGAACTTATTCCGGCGCGACCCTGGCCGGGCATCTGGCGCTGTGGCTGGCCGAGTTTCCAATGTTGGCCCCGGTGGCTGACGCGCTGTCGATCACCGTGGTGGTCAGCCTGATCACCTATGCCTCGCTGATCGTCGGCGAATTGGTGCCCAAGCGGATCGCCTTGTCGAACCCGGAGCGGATCGCCGCCCTGGTCGCGCCGACGATGATGCTGATGGCGACGATTGCCTCGCCGGTTGTCTGGCTGCTGGAGGGATCGACCCGGCTGGCGCTGCGGCTGCTGGGGGTGAGTGGGGCCAACGCCGCGACGGTGACCCAGGAAGAGGTGCGCGAGATGGTCGCCGAGGGCACCGAGGCCGGGGTCATCGACCCGCGCGAGCAGGAGATGATCTCGGGCGTGCTGCGCTTTGGCGACCGGCGGGCGCGGGCGATCATGACTCCGCGCGGTGAAGTGGTGTGGATCGACCTGGAATGGGAGCCGAAGCGGATCGAGGCGATCGTCCGCGAAAGCCCGCATTCGCGCTTCCCGGCCTATCGCGGTACTCTCGACGACGTCGTCGGCGTGATCCAGGCCAAGGATTTGCTGGACGGCTTCATGTCGGGCAGCGGCTTTGACCCGGTGGCGGCGGTGCGGCCAATCGAGGTGGTGCCCGACACCGCCCCGGCGCTTCAGGTGCTCGACGTGCTGAAACGCTCGCGCATTCATATGGCGCTGGTCGTCGATGAATATGGCGAGGCCGAGGGGATCGTCACCGCGACCGATATCCTGCTGTCGGTGCTGGGGACCCTGGCCGAACATGGCGAGGATTACGAAGGCCGCATCACCCGGCGCGAGGACGGTTCGTGGCTGCTCGACGGGGATGTTGCCGTCGATATGGCGGCCGAGCGGACCGGGTGTCGGGTCATGAGCGGTGGTGAGAGCGATTTCACCACCGTCGCGGGCTTTGTGCTGTGGCGGCTACGGGCGATCCCCGAGGCCGGGGATCATTTTATCGATAATGGCTGGCGGTTCGAAGTAATCGACATGGATGGACGCCGGATCGACAAGGTTTTGCTCGCCCGGGTTGGTGCCGAAGAGGGAGACCCGGGATGAGGGTGGCGATGCGGTGTGTTGCAGCGGTTTGGGGGCTGGCCCTGACCGTTCTGCCTGGGGTTGTTTTCGCGGCCGATCCCGCCGCTTTGCCCGATCTGACCGGGCATTGGGTCGGACTGGTTGGATTGGGGCTGTTCGTACTGGCCTATGCCCTGGTGATCGCCGAGGAATCCACCCACCTGCGCAAATCGAAGCCGGTGGTGGTCGCCGCCGGGCTGATGTGGACCCTGCTCGCGGTCGAACTGGCCCGGCGCGGCCAGTCCGACGCGCTGACCGCGGCGGTGCGCCATGTCTTCCTCGAATATGCCGAACTTTTGCTGTTCCTGCTGGTGGCGATGACCTATGTCAACGCGCTCGAGGAACGCCGGGTGTTCGATGCCCTGCGCTCGAAGCTGGTGCGGTCGGGCTTTGGCTATCGGGCGCTGTTCTGGCTGACCGGTATCCTCGCCTTCTTTCTCTCCCCGGTGGCCGACAACATGACGACGGCGCTGGTGATGTGCGCGGTGGTGCTGGCGGTCGGGCGGGATCAACCGCGGTTCACCACCCTCTCTTGCATCAATATTGTCGTCGCCGCCAATGCCGGGGGCGCGTTCAGCCCGTTCGGCGACATCACCACCCTGATGGTGTGGCAGAAGGGCGTGGTGCCGTTCGCCGACTTCTTCCACTTGTTTCTGCCCGCCGTCGCGACCTTCGTGATTCCGGCGCTGCTGATGCATCCCGCCTTGCCGTCGGGCGCGCCCAATGCGCGCGGGGCGGCGGTGGTGATGCTGCCGGGGGCGCTGGGGATCGCCGCTTTGTTCGGGGTGACCATCGCGATCACCGTTACCTTCCACTCGGCGCTGCATCTGCCGCCGGTGATCGGAATGATGAGCGGGCTTGGTTTGCTGCAACTGTATTCCTATACGCTGCGCAGCCATTATCGCCGCGATCCCACCCGGACCGAGTGGAATTTCGACGTGTTCGAGCGCATCTCGCGGCTGGAATGGGACACGCTGCTGTTCTTCTACGGGGTGATGATGTGCGTCGGCGCGCTCGGCCTGCTCGGCTATCTGTCGCTGACCTCGCACCTGCTGTATGACCAGTTGGGGCCGACCAGCGCCAATATCGCGATCGGCGTGCTGTCGGCGATCTTCGACAATATCCCGCTGATGTTCGCGGTGCTGACGATGAACCCCGACATGGGGCTGGGGCAGTGGCTGCTGATCACCCTGACCACCGGGATTGGCGGCAGTCTGTTGTCGATCGGGTCGGCCGCCGGTGTCGCTTTGATGGGTCAGGCGCGGGGGATCTATACCTTTTCCGCGCATCTGCGCTGGAGTTGGGCGGTGGTGGCCGGGTATGCCGCCGGAATCCTGGTTCACCTCTGGCTCAATGCCGACCTATTCTGATGTTCTGACGGCGGAAATCCCGACCATGGCGCTTGACGCCGGGGGACGTCGGCGACACAGTGGCAGGCGCTGGGATCAGTGGAAGGTTATCGTCCGGGGAGACGGTGGCCGGCATTTCCATTTGGACGGGAGGCCGGGGGCCTCCGGACGGGCTTTTTTTGGGGGGTCAGATGCGCAAGCTGGAAATCAGGAGCGTTGAGGAGGCCGAAACCGAGGCAGGTGGCCTTGTCCCGGCTCTGTCCCGGGCTTTGGCCGCCGTCACGGTTCTGGACGGCACCGTGACGACGTCGGAATATCTGTGTTTGGTCGAAGCCGCCACTGCGCTGGCCGACCAGTCCGAAGACCCGGCGATGCCCGCCGCGATCGCGCTTCGGGCGCTGGCCGCGCCGGAAGGGCTCGAAATCGCCCTGCGCCGGTTGAGAGAGGCTGCGCGCGGTCAGGAAGAAGAAGTCCGCCGCGCCGGGTTCGAGGTCGCTCTGCCGCTGCTGCGGGTCAGCGGCGACGATGCCCAAGACACCGCTGCCCGGTTCGCCGCCGCGCTGGGCCTTGAGGTCGATATCGAGTCGCTCGGTATTGCCGCTCCGGTCCGCCTCCGTCGCCGCTCGTCCCGGCCAAGCCCGTTCAGCCGACTGGTCAACCGGCGCGAGGACGAACGCCTGCTGGCGATCCTCGCCGTTGCCCAGGCTCATGGCCACACCGCTCTGGCCCGTTCGGTCGGCGAGCAACTGGCCGAGGGCAACACCAATCTGGCCGCTTTGCGCGCCTCGATCGTCGAGCTTTCGCCCCGGATCGAGGCCCAGGTCGAGCGGTTGTCGGCCCAGCGCGAGGCGCTGGGGCCGCAGCGCCAGCTGGCCGAAATCCTGTGCCAGTCGATTGCAGCCAACGTCCGCCAGATCGAACAGCGGCTGGCGGCGATGATCCGGCGGATCGACTTCCAGAAGGAAACCTTTCGCGAGGACGTCCGCACCTTCCTCGACGATCCCGCCAACGGGGTCGATCTGGTGGTGCGCGAACTGATGTTCCAGGACGATCCGCTCGACCGTGATATCTGGGACAGCTTCGCCAATAGCGGCCATGGCCGCGCGGTTCAGCTTCGCTATGGCGAGTTGCAGCGCCGCTATGAATCCCAGATCACCCTGCTGAAGGAAGAGTTGATGCAGTTCCGCGAGGAACTGATCGCCAATCGCACCACCTTCATGAAGACGATTGATCCCAAGCGCAGCGCCAGTCTGGCTCTGCCCTCGACGGCAGGTAGCGTCGTCGAAGCCGATCCGATTCACACCCGTCCGTTCGGTCGCAACACCAGTCCGTCGATCCGCCGCGAATCCTGGCTGGGCCAGAATCTGCCCCGGCTGTTCGAGTTCGGCGATCTGCTGGCCAACATCGTGCTGGTCGTCGGCGCCCTGGTGATCTGCGTCGGGGCCTACGAAGTGCTGCTGGAGGCGCTGACGCTCCAGGATCTGGCACCAGAGGCGCTGACTTTGGCCGCCGCCTTGGGGGCGCCGATGTTGCTGGCGGGGATTTACAAATGGTTGGCCAGCCCGGAAAAACGCCGGATTCGCGCGGCGCGTCGCCGCCGTGCCCGCATCCTGACCCGGCTGGATGGGCTGATGGCCGACACCGTTACCACCCATGACCGCATTCTCGACGGGGTGGTCGAGGAATTCTTCTCCGCCGCCGAGCAATGCCTGTCGCCGCTGGTTCACTCGACCCAGCGGACTCTCGACGTCACCGTTCTACAGGATCGCTGGATCGAACGGTCGGCGCGGGCGACTCGCGACAGCCTCAAGGTTCTGTCGGCCTGATTTGAGCCGGTCGGGCAATGGCGCGGGGCTCTCGCGCTGTTGTCCGACCGTGCGTCCGGTGCGGGCGTCAGCGCGGCCGTTTGCGCCATTCAGGCTGTAGCGCGGTTTCGCCACTTCGCGCCGGAGCCAGAGGCGGCCGCAAGTAAACCGCAATCAATTCCAAGTAAGGCCGCGCCGGCAACAGGAATTCGACGATTGCCGAAACCAGGGCGGTCGCGGTCGGCGGTGTTTCCAGCCTGAGGTCGGTGCCGAGCAAAATCCGACCCTGGGCCACCCGCAGCCGAGCCCCCGCCAGCGACTCGTTGGCGACGGCGCAGATGCGGGCCAGACCGGCGCGGGCCTGGGTCGATTCGGCGGAATAGGGCATCGGGCCGACATCGCCGACGACGCGGAGGGTCACGCACCCATGATCGACCTCGACCCGCCCGGCGAAGCGAATGTCACGGTAATGGAAGTCAAATTGGGTGGTCCCGTCGGCGAGCGGGAGGGCGTTGCCGCTTCCGTCGCGCAACACCGAACCCGGGTCGATCGGCAAAGCCCATCCTCCAGACCCTAAACTCATTATTTTCGTCATGCCCACCTACGTTACGAGCCCCAAAGCCCTTACTATGCATGCTGTTTTTCGGGATGAAAATCCAAAAGACCGGGTGTATAAGGTGCCATGTCCCGACGCATCCGGCGGGATACATGATCCGGAGGGGTGGAAATGGCCGAGGAAAATTCACTGACCAAGTACCTGTCGTTCCCCGTGAACCGTGAAGGGTGGCTTTTCATTGCGCTCTTCGCCGTGGTGGCGTGGGTGCTGGGTCAGATTTGGGGGTTGCTGGGGTGGCTGGGATTCTTCGCTACCGTTTGGAGCGTCTGGTTTTTCCGTGATCCGGAACGCGTGACCCCGTCTCGTGACGGTGTCGTCGTGAGCCCGGCTGATGGTGTGGTCAAGACCGTCGCGACCGTCGCGCCGCCGGCCGAACTGGGCCTGGGCGACAAGCCGCGGGTGCGGGTGACCCTGCTGCGTAATCTGCTCAATGTACATGTCAATCGCGTCCCGGTCGAGGGCAAGGTCACCAAGACCGTCGAGGTCGCCGGTGTTTTCGAAGACGCCTCGCGTGACGCTGCCGATTCCGAGAACGATCGTCTCGGTGTTGTCGTCGCTGCTGCCAACAACCGCCCGGTCGCCGTCGTTCAGGTTGCCGGTCTGGTCGTTCGTCACATCAGCAACGATCTGGTCGAAGGCCAGCCGGTCAAGGCCGGTCAGCGCGCCGGTATCTCCCGCTTCAGCCTCGATCCGATCAAGGATCTGGTGAAGCGTTTCAAGGGCGAAGCTTCCGCCGAAGCGAAGGATGCCGCCAAGGCGTCTTCCAGCTTCTCGCTCGGCCAGCTGGTTACCCGCGTTGACGTCTATCTGCCCGAAGGCGTGGCGGCGACCGTGGCTCCCGGCCAGTCGATCATCGCCGGCGAGACGGTTCTGGCCGAACTCGCTTAAATCGAACCCGGCCCGGCGGGTGGGGCCGGACCGGATGTCGGTCGTGTGGGGGTCGCGTCTCCACCCGACCGGCGCAGGGGGCTCGAAACGACTGCCCTAGGGGGGCACTCTTCATCGGGCAACCGGCCTTACGATTAAGCCTGAATGACCCTCCTTCGTTCCTCGCGAACGGGGGAGGGTTTCCTGCCCGGCGGGGCCGATCACGTAAGGGGGGAGTTATGTCCCGCAAAAGTGGAAAAAACCACCAGGGCGGCGATACGTCCGCTCTGTCCAAGACCAAACCTGCCGCCGCCAAACCGGCTGGCGCAGAGTCTGCCGCGCCGAAGGCTGCGGCCACGCCCAAGCCCGCCGCTGCCGCTTCTGCGGCTCCGGCCAAGTCCGCTCCGGTTGCCGCGCCGAAGCCCGCGCCCGCTCCGGTCGAGGCAAAGCCCGCTCCGGTCGCTGAGGCCGCGCCGCCCGCGCCCGCGCCGGTCGAAGTCAAACCCGCTCCGGTCGCTGAGGCCGCGCCGTCCGCGCCCGCGCCGGTCGAAGTCAAGCCTGCTCCGGCCGCTGAGGCCGCGCCGTCCGCGCCCGCGCCGGTCGAAGTCAAGCCTGCTCCGGCCGCTGCCGCGCCGAAGCCTGCGCCGGTCGAAGTCAAGCCCGCGCCTGTCGCTTCCGCTCCCGTCGCCAAGGCGGAGCCCGCCATCGTGGTGCGGCCCCAGACCCCCGGCGGCAAGCTGGCGGCCAAGCCCGCTTTTCTCGGGATTAACCGCGAAGGCTGGCTGTTCGTCGGTGCCGGTCTGATCGGCTGGCTGGTGCTGGGCGCCATCTGGGGCTTCCTCGGAACGCTGTCCCTGCTGTTCGCCGTGTGGTGCGCCTGGTTCTTCCGCGATCCGAAGCGGGTGGTTCCGGTTCGCCCCGGTCTGGTGATTTCGCCTGCCGATGGTGTGGTTCAGACCGTCGAACAGGCGGTTCCGCCGGCGGAACTGGGCTTTGGCCCCGCGCCGCGTCCGGTCGTCCGCGTGTTCATGAATGTGTTCAACGTCCATGTGAACCGCGTTCCCGCCAACGGCACCGTCGCCCGGACCGCCTATCGTCCCGGCAAGTTCTTCGATGCCTCGCTCGACAAGGCCAGCGAGCATAACGAACGCGTCGCGGTGCGGCTGACCCTGGAAGACGGCCGCGACATCGCTTTCGTCCAGATCGCCGGTCTGGTGGCGCGTCGGATCAGCAACGATCTGAAGGACGGTCAGAAGGTCAAGGTGGGTGAGCGTTTCGGCCTGATCCGTTTCGGCAGCCGTCTCGACATCTATCTCCCCGAGGGGGCCAAGCCCTTGGTCGTGGTCGGCCAGACCGCGATTGCGGGCGAGACGGTGTTGGCCGATCTCACCTCGGCGGAACCGGCCCGGATCGGGACCACCCGCTAAATCGTTCGGTCGGGTTACGATTGGGGCCGCGCCGCCTTTGGGCCGCGCGGCCCTTTTCTTTTAATACGCGCTGGGTGGACGTCTTTCGGGGGCGTTTTCCCCCGACCCCACTCTATCTTCAATTCATTGATATATAAAGGAAATGGAGGTTTGGAGGCGTTCGCCTCCAAATCGGTCCGGGCGATAGCCCGGCCGCGCAGCGGAGCTTTAAATATGCAACGCCCGGCCAAAGGCGGCCAGAACGGCTTCGTGCATCGCTTCGGACAAGGTGGGGTGGGGGAAGATGGTGGCGATCAACTCGGCCTCGGTCGCTTCCAGGGTTCCGGCGACGGCGTAGCCCTGGATCATTTCGGTCGCTTCGGGGCCGATGATGTGAGCCCCCAGCAACTCGCCGCTGGTGGCGTCGAACACGGTCTTGACCAGCCCGTCGGCTTCGCCCAGCGCGATGGCCTTGCCGTTGGCGGCAAAGGGAAAGCGACCGATGCGCAGCGTGTGGCCCTGGGCCAGCGCGGCGGCTTCGGTCAGTCCGACCGAGGCGATCTGGGGATGGCCGTAGGTGCAGCCGGGAATGTGCCGAGGGTCGATCGGATGCAGGCCGGTCAGTCCGGCGATCGCTTCGACGCACAGCACGCCTTCGTGGCTGGCCTTGTGGGCAAGCCAGGGCGGACCGGCAACATCGCCAATCGCATAGAGGCCGGGCTGATCGGTCCGGCACAGCGAATCCGTGACGATATGGCCTTTTTCAACCCGAGCGCGGGTGGTGTCGAGCCCGATCTCCTCGACATTGCCGGTGATGCCGATCGCGACGATGACCCGATCGGCGGGCAGGCGCAGCGATTGCCCCCCGGCCTCGGCCGCGATTTCGACGTGGGACTCGTGCCGCGTCAGGCCGACGACCTTGGCCCCGGTGTGAATGCGTATCCCCTGGCGCTCGAATGCGGTCCGGGCCAGCGCCGAGATTTCCTGATCCTCGACCGGCAGGATGCGGTCGAGCGCTTCGACCACCGTCACCTCGGAGCCGAAGGCGGCGAAGAAGCTGGCGAATTCGATCCCGATCGCGCCGGACCCGATTACCACCAGACGCTTGGGCAAGATGTCGGGGGTCAGCGCCTCGCGGTAGCTCCACAGGAAGCGGCCATCGGGTTCAAAGCCGGGCAGCAGACGGGCGCGCGCGCCGGTCGCCAGGATGATGTGGGGCGCAGTGAACGCGCCTTTGCCCTCGACCGCGACTTGGCCCGGCCCGCTCAGGCGGGCGCTGCCTTCGATCACCGTCACCTTGTTTTTTTTCAGCAGATGGCGCACCCCGGCCTGAAGCCGCCCGGCGACATCGCGCGAGCGGGCGACGATGCGGTCGAGGTCGAAGCCCAGCGGACCGGTTGACAAGCCAAACGAGTCCGCCTCGCCCATCAGGCGGTAAATCTCGGCCGAGCGCAGCAGGGCCTTGGTCGGGATGCAGCCCCAATTGAGGCAGATACCGCCCAGATGCGCCCGCTCGATCAGGGTAACGGAGAGGCCAAGCTGGGCGGCGCGGATCGCGGCGACATAGCCACCCGGTCCTCCCCCGATCACGATCAGGTCGCTTGTGCTTTCGGCCATGGCACTCTCTCTTTTCTACAGCATCATCCGCAGCGGGTCTTCGAGCAGACCCTTCAGTGCGGCGAGGAAGCGGGCACCGGTCGCGCCGTCCACCGTCCGATGATCGACCGACAAGGTCACGCTCATCATTGTCGCCACCGCCAGCGCGCCTGCTTTGACGACGGGGCGGGGATCGGCGGCACCAACGGCCAGGATGCAGGCCTGGGGCGGGTTGATGATCGCGGCGAACTCGCGCACGCCATACATGCCGAGATTCGAGATGGTGAAGCCACCACCCTGATACTCTTCGGGCTTCAACCCGCCGTCGCGGGCGCGGGCGGCCAGCGCCTTGACCTCGGCGGAGAGTTCGCCCAGTCCCTTGCGGTCGGCCTGCCGGACAATCGGGGTAATCAGTCCTTCGGGCGTCGCGACCGCAATGGCGATGTCGATCTCGGTGAAGCGGCGGATCGCGGTTTCGGCCCAGGCGGCATTGGCCTCGGGCACCGCGCGCAGGCCCAGCGCGACCGCGCGCAAAATGAAATCGTTGACCGACAGCTTGTCGGGGGCGAGCCGGGTGTTGAGCTGCTCGCGCAACGCCAGCACCGCATCCATCTCGATATCGACGGTGAGGTAGAAGTGGGGAATCGTCGCCTTCGCCTCGGTCAGGCGGCGGGCAATCGTGCGGCGCATCGGCGAGAGCGGGAGATCGGTATAGCCGGTCGCCGGGGCCGTCACCCCTGGAGCCTGAGGCACAGGCGCGGGCGCGGGCGCAGCGGCAGGGACGGGCGGAGCCGGACGGGGAGCGGCCTTGGCCGCCTCGACATCGGCTTTGACGATCCGCCCGTGCGGGCCGCTGCCGGTCAGGGTGGCAAGGTCGATCCCGGCGGCGGCGGCAAGACGGCGGGCCAGCGGGCTGGCGAACAGGCGGGGAGGCTGGCTCATCACGCGCCTCCTTCGCTTGTCCGGTTGCACAAGGTGCGGGCGGCGGCGGCGACCGTATCGGGCTGGGGCAGGGCCAGATGTTCCAGATTGGCGGCATAGGGCAGCGGCACGTCGGCACCGCACACCCGGCTCGGCGGCGCGTCGAGCCAGTCGAAGGCGCGTTCGACGATCTGGGCGGCGATTTCAGCGGCGAGTCCGGCGACCGGCCAGCCTTCCTCGACAGTCAAAATCCGGTTGGTCTTTTGTACCGAGGCGACCAGGGTGTCGATGTCGAGCGGACGCAACGAGCGCAGGTTGATGACTTCGGCCTCGATCCCCTCGGCCTTCAAGGTCTGGGCGGCGTCGAGCGCGACCTGAACCATCCGCGACCACGCCACCAGGGTGATGTCGCGGCCGCTCTGGACAATCTCGGCCTGGCCGAACGGGATCACGAAATCGGGATCGTCGGGGACGTCGAAGGTCTGGCCGTACAACAACTCGTTTTCCAGCACCACCACCGGGTTGGGGTCGCGGATCGCCGTTTTCAGCAGGCCCTTGGCGTCGGCGGCGCTCCACGGCGCGACCACTTTCAGGCCGGGGCAATGGGCGTACCAGGACGAGAAATCCTGGCTATGCTGGGCCCCGACCCGGGCAGCGGCACCGTTGGGACCGCGAAAGACAATCGGACAGGACAATTGCCCCCCCGACATATAGCGGGTCTTGGCCGCCGAATTGAGGATATGGTCGATCGCCTGAAGCGAGAAGTTGAACGTCATGAACTCGACGATCGGCTTCAAACCGGTGAAGGCGGCCCCGCAGGCTAGCCCGGTGAAGCCCATTTCGGTGATCGGGGTATCGACCACCCGCTTCGGCCCGAATTCGTCGAGCAAGCCCTGGCTGATCTTGTAGGCCCCCTGATACTGGCCGACCTCCTCGCCCAACAGAAAGACGTCGGGGTCGCGGCGCATCTCCTCGGCCATCGCGTCGCGCAGGGCCTCGCGCACGGTCTGGCGATGGGTCGCCAGCGGCGCAGCGGGGAGGGCGGCGGACACGGCAACCGGAGCCGCGGGAGCGGCCGCCGGGGGCGGGGCAGGCTGGGGAGAGGGGGGAGCCGCATTGGCGTCGGGCAGCGTTTCACCGTCCACCAGCAGCAGGGCCAACGGCGTGTTGACCGCGACTCCGTCGGTTTCGGCGGGAACCAGGATGCGGCCGAGAATACCGTCCTCGATCGATTCCAGCTCCATCGTCGCTTTGTCGGTTTCGATCTCGGCCAAGGCATCGCCGGATTTGACCGCATCGCCTTCGGCCTTCAGCCAGCGGGCCAGCCGTCCTTCGCGCATCGTCGGCGACAGCGCCGGCATCAGAATCTCGATCGGCATGGGTGGCGGTCTCCGCTCAGGCTTCGGACAGAACGTCGGTCCACAATTCCGACGCGGCAGGTTCGGGGCTGGCCTGGGCGAAATCGGCGGCGGCGGCGACGCTGGCCTTGATCGTCCGGTCGATTTCCTTCAGCCCGGCCTCGTCGATCACGCCCTGGTCTTGCAGGATCTGGCGCAGCCGGTCGATCGGATCGTGGTGTTCCCGCATGTTGGACACCTCTTCCTTGCTGCGATATTTGGCTGGATCGGACATCGAATGGCCGCGATAGCGATAGGTCATCATTTCGAGGATGAACGGACCGGCTCCGGCGCGGGCATAGGCCAGGGCGCGGGCCGCTGCCGAGCGCACCGACAGCACGTTCATTCCGTCGATCCGTTCGCCGGGAATGCCATAGGCGGCCCCGCGGGCGCACAATTCGTCGCCAGCGGCATGGCGGGCCGAGGCGGTGCCCATTGCGTACAGATTGTTCTCGATCACGAACACCACCGGCAGCTTCCACAGCGCGGCCATGTTGAAGGATTCGTAGACCTGGCCCTGGTTGACCGCGCCGTCGCCGAGATAGACATGGGCGACGCCGCCATCGTTTCTGTATTGGTGGGCAAAGCCCAGACCAATCCCCAGCGGCACCTGGGCTCCGACGATGCCATGGCCGCCATAGAACCGATGCTCGCGGCTGAACATATGCATCGAGCCGCCTTTGCCGCGCGAATAGCCGCCCGAGCGTCCGGTCAGTTCGGCCATCACCCCCTTGGGGTCCAGCCCGCAGGCCAGCATGTGGGCGTGATCGCGATAGCTGGTGATGCAGGAATCCGCCGGTCCGGCCATCGCCTGCATCCCGGCGACCACCGCTTCCTGACCGATATAGAGGTGACAGAACCCGTTGATCAGTCCCATCCCGTACAATTGTCCGGCCTTTTCCTCGAAGCGGCGGATCAGCAGCATCGAGCGGTACAGCCGCAACAATTCTTCGGGCGGGGGGGTGGCGGGGGTCGGGGGCGGGATGGGAGACGGCGAGCGGGTCTTGGAAGCCATAAAAACTCCCCTGCGGATTTGAGCGAAGAGCTTATATCCAAAGGTGGAGCATTGCAGGCCGCTCCGCAAGGGGAGCAAAGGGAATTCGACGCAGCGGCGCGGTTATCGGCGGCGGTCGAACACGACGATATCGCCGTCTTTGCTCATGTTGAGCATGATGCGGGCGCGTTCTTCCAGCATATCCTGGTCGAGATGATCGGGCCGCAACAGCAGAACCCGGTGCTCCATATCGCGCCGTTCCGACGAAACCTTGGCCAGGTGCATCTCCGCCGCGAGAATCTCGTCTTGCAGGCGCAGCCACGCGCGAATCCCACGATCACCCTCAACCGTGTGATAAGCGAAATAGACGACCGCGCTGACACCGACCAGGGGTCCGGCAATGTGACGAAGATAGCGGCGAATATCCTGAATCATGGCGGGATGAAATCACAGCCCGAATTACCCCGTCAATAGCCGCTCGGAGAATAAGTAGATTTCGTCAAACTTCACGAGGTTTCGGGCAAAACATGCAAGCCGATCTGGCCTCTGTGATTTATACCACATTGACCCGATGAACAGAGAGGGAACGCGACTGTTCACGCCCGCAGCGTTTCAACTTGCCACGCCGCGTCTGGCCGCATCCGCCGCCACCAGAGCCGTTTCGGCGCTCTCGCCTGTCGCTAAGACGTGATAGCCCGAGAACATGGCGAAACTGTGCGACTGGCCCTGCCAGACAAAGGGCAGCAGGTTGATCTGCTCCATGATCTCGCGCACCTTGGTCCGCGCCATCGCCAGATTGGTGGCTACCAACACCAGAGCGAAATCGCTGCCGCCCAGCAATCCCCGCGGATCGGTGGTCCGCAAGCCTCCGATCAGAGTGGCGCAGATGTGGCGGAGCGCGGCATCACCCGCCGCGATCCCATCCTGCTGGCGGATCAGTTCTATTCCGGCGACGTGCAGCACCACCAGGGTTCCGTCGGCGTGTCCCGATCCCAGCAACGCGTCCAGCGTCCGGATAAAGCCGCGCCGGTTCGAGATCGGAAGCAGGGCGTCCTGATCGGCCAGGGTTTCCAGATAGGACAGACGGCGACGATAGTGAGAATCGACCCAGCGCAGCCGGTCAAGCTCGCCCAACAATCCGGTAATCGACTTCATTACCGCCGGAGTTACTACCGATTCGGGCAGGCCGAGGATCGAGGCGACGTCGTTGGTCGAATGCTCGGTGCGCGGCGGCTCCGATGGGGGGTAGGGCGAATGCTGAGAAGAAGGGGCATGGCCGAACCCTGGCGAGTCGCGTTCGTGCCCGCTCCCTTTGGCCGGGGCGATGGGGATCAGCGGGTCGGTGCGGAACTCGTTGGCCATTCCTTAACCTTTCTGGTCAAGGGCCGAACACAAACAAGCTGAAACTGTATCACAAATATTGACAAACTGTATCAAATGGTCGCAACCGCCATCTCCGTCTCGGCGATCGGCAGCACGACCCGGAAGATCGATCCCGCTCCGGGATCGCTTTCGACGCTAACGACGCCGCCCATCCCCTTGATCAGGTTCTGCACCACCGACAGCCCCAGCCCGGTGCCCTGGCCGACCGGCTTGGTGGTGAAAAACGGATCGAAGATACGGGCGACCGTCGCCGCATCCATTCCGCTGCCGGTATCGGCGATGCTGATCTTGACGTAATGGGCGGTGGGCGAAAGGGTCGAGAGCGGATTGAGCGGCGGGTCGGCGCTGTTCGTCTCGCTGCGGCGGTCGCGTCCGGCGGCGATCAGCGCCGCCAACGCGGCCGGGTCGAGCGCGATCAGCGACAGGGTCAGGGTGCCGTGGCCCTCCATCGCATCGCGGGCGTTGTTGACGAGATTGAGCAGCACTTGCTGCAATTGCCCGGCATCGCCGATGATTGTGGCGCTGTCGATCTCGCGCCGCCGCTCCACCTTGATCGACGGCGGCAGGGTCGAGGCCGCCATCGCGGTGAAATCGTCGAACACCCGGACCAGATCGACCGGTTGGAGGATCTTGCTCTCCTTGCGGCAATAGGCCAGCACGTTGCGGACGATGTCGCGGCTGTTCTTCGCGGCGTCGATGATCCGCCCGCAGCGCTCGGCGTTGCGCTCGTCCAGCGTGGCGGTGCGGGCAATCATCTCGGCCCCCATCAGGATCGGCCCCAGCATGTTGTTCAGTTCGTGAGCGATGCCGCCGGCCAGACGTCCCAATGCTTCGAGTTTCTGCCCTTCGTTCAGCAGGAGTTCGAGCTGACGGCGCTCGTGGACGATCCGGGTCGGCTCGGTGACGTCCTCGATGAAGAACAGCAGCGACGGTTCGGGCTCGTCGGGTGCGGCGGGATAGCGGGTGCCGGTCATCCGCCAGTGACGTTCGACTCCGTCGGCAAGCCGGGGCGAGCAGAGCAGGGCGAACGACATCCCTGCCGGGGGAATCCGCGATGGCGGCGGCAGCAATTCGTCGGGAATGAAGCTGCGCAGGTTGGTACCGAGCAGGCTGGACTCGCCGTCGTTGGCCATGCTCTCGAACGCCGGGTTGCAAAAGCGGATGGTGCCGTCCATCGTCACGACGACAATCCCCAGCGCGGCGGTAACGAAGGTCAGACGCAGGCGGCGTTCACTTTCCGCCAGCTTGCGTTCGGCGTCGCGCCGCCTAGTGATGTCGCGGCCGATCACGATCAGCGACAGCCGTCCGTCGCTGCGCAATTCACTGACGGTCATATCGAACGGGAAGCGCGATCCGTCGCGCCGCCGCCCCATCATCTCGTTCTCGATCGGGCGGTCGGGCGCGTCGGGATCGGCCGCCGCCAGCGCCACCGGTGACGGTGCGCCCGGTTCGATCAGATCGGCGAAGGGCAGGCCGGGGCCTTCGTCGGGGCCAAGCCCGAAACTCCTGCGCGCGGCGGAATTGCACCATGTCACCCGGTCGTCGTTGGACAGAATGAAGATGCAATCCTGGGCGTGATCCATCAGGGTCTGGTGATG
Organism: Magnetospirillum fulvum; assembly: GCF_900108475.1. Classification (GTDB taxonomy): domain Bacteria; phylum Pseudomonadota; class Alphaproteobacteria; order Rhodospirillales; family Magnetospirillaceae; genus Phaeospirillum; species Phaeospirillum fulvum_A. The sequence continues at coordinate 261,022 of NZ_FNWO01000003.1, forward strand.
GAATTCGGCGCGGACCTGGCGAGTGTTGTCGAGCCAGCCCCCATCCCAGACGATCCGTCCGTCCGCCGCCCGGCGCGGGCGCGAGGATTCGCGCAGCCAGCGGGTTTCGTCGCTGGCGGTGATGACGCGGAAATCAAGGCGGCAGGGGGTCAGGGTGCGGGCGGATTCCCGGATCGCCGCCAGATAGGTGTCGCGGTCGGCCCAGTGGATTCCTCCCAACGCGCCGTCGGCGGTGACGGTGAGAATTTCACGGGCGAAGCCAAGGGTGCGGGCAGTCTTGTCGGAAATCCACGGATAGCGGATGGTGCCGTCAGGCAGCATTTCACGCTGCCAGGTCAGGCAATCGAGTTCGGCCAGAATCTCGGCCCGTGATCCGCAGAACAATGCGGACACCTCCTCGCCATCGAGAGAGCGGGCTGAGGAGCCGAACGGGCCGGAACGGGTCATGACATCGCCTTAAACCAGGGATGGGGCATCCTGCTCCCCATGATTTAGTGTAGCATGACCCTTCGCGCGGGGCGAGGTCCGCCCCCGGAACGGGAGGACATGGGTGGTGGGGCCGCGCGCGCATGTGGTGGTGATCGGCAATGAAAAAGGCGGGTCGGGTAAGACCACGGTCGCGATGCATGTGACGGTGGGACTGATGCGGCTGGGGTTTCGCGTCGGCTGCATCGATCTCGATCACCGTCAGCAATCGCTCGGTCGCTATGTCGCCAACCGGGTCGGCTGGGTCGGCCGGACCGGGGTCGCGCTGCCGATGCCCCGAATGGCGGGTGTCGCCGCCTCCGACATCGATTCGAAAGCGGGGGCGGTGGCCGAGGAAAGCGCGGGCTTTGACCGGGCTCTCGACGATCTCGCCACCGATTGCGAGTTCGTCGTCGTCGATTGCCCCGGCTCCGATGTCCCGCTGGCCCGTCACGCCCACATCCACGCCGATACCCTGATTACCCCGATCAACGACAGCCTGCTCGATCTCGATCTGCTGGGGCGGCTCGATCCGGTTAACCGCACGCTGGTTCAGGCCGGTCCCTATGCCGATCTGGTGTGGGATTTGCGCCGCGAGCGGCGGCGACGCCATCGCTCTGGCATTGATTGGGTGGTAACCCGCTCGCGCCTATCGACTCTGTCCGACCGCAACAAGCTGATGATGGCCGACCTGCTGCCCGCGATGCAGAAGGTGCTGGGCTTTCGTCTCGCCGACGGGTTCGGCGAGCGGATGATCTATCGCTATCTGTTCCTGTGGGGGCTGACCGTGCTTGATCTCGATCAGGCCGGAATCGGACTGGAGATGACGAAGTCGCACCGCGCCGCCCGCGACGAGGTGTGCGCCTTGCTGGGCGAATTGTGGCTGCCCCGCGTCGCCGAGCGGCTCGACCGCCTGCGCGATCCGGTTCCACAGAGCATCGTTGGTCACACATAATGCTCCATATGATGGCGGCCATTGAGGCCGCGGCCAAGTGCCCGGAGGGCACGCCCGGCGAGGGGGATAAATAACGGCTTTAGCCAACGAAAGCGTGTTTCGCCAGCGCCGCCGCCGCCAGCAGCCACACCGTCACACCGACCTCGCGCCCGCGTCCAGACAACAGCTTGATCGCGGCAAAGGAAATCAGCCCGAAGGTGATCCCGTCGGCGATCGAGAAGGTCAGCGGCATCGCCAGCGCGGTGATCGTCGCCGGAACCGCCTCGGTGACGTCGTCCCATTCGATTCCGGAGAGGCTGCCGGTCATCACGCAGGCGACGAACAGCAGCGCCGGGGCGGTGGCATAGGGCGGCACCGACGCCGCCAGCGGGCTGAAGAACAGCGCCAGCAGGAACAAAGCGGCGACGGTGATTGCGGTGAGCCCGGTGCGTCCACCCGCCTTGATCCCGGCGGCGCTCTCGATATAGCTGGTGGTGGGGGAGGTGCCGAGCGCCGCTCCGCCGGTCGCGGCCAGGGCGTCGGCGATCAGCACCCGTCCGGTGCGGGGCAGCTTGCCGCCTGTATCCAGCAGCCCGGAGCGGTGGGCCAGCCCGACCAGGGTTCCGGCATTGTCGAACACGACGACGAACAGGAAGGCGAAGATGATCGCGACCAGCCCGAGATCGAGCGCGCCCCGGACATCCATCGCGAGGAAGGTCGGGGCAATCGGGGGGGGAGGGGAGACGATGCCGCCGAACGGGCTGACCCCCAGCGCCATCCCCGCCGCCGCCGTGCCGAGGATGCCGATCAGGATCGCGCCGGGGACTTTGCGGGCGTCAAGGGCGACCATGATCAGAAAGCCGACGATGGCAAGCAGGACCGGCGGCTGGTGCAGATCGCCCAGGGTAACCAGGGTGCTGGGATGGGCGACGATCAATCCGGCGTTCTTGAGCGCGATGGTGCCGAGAAACAGCCCGATCCCGGCCGAGATCGCCAGTTTCAGCGAATGGGGAATCGCGTCGATGATCGTCTCGCGCGCCGGAGACAGCGCCAAGGCGAGAAACAGCAGCCCCGAGACGAACACCGCGCCCAGGGCGACCTGCCAGGAATGGCCCAGCCCCAACACCACGGTATAGGTGAAATAGGCGTTCAGCCCCATTCCCGGCGCCAGCGCGATCGGATAATTGGCCAACAGCCCCATCAGCAGGCTGCCCGCCGCCGCCGCCAGACAGGTCGCGGCAAACACCGCGCCGTGATCCATCCCGGCCTCGGCCAGGATCGCCGGGTTGACGATGATGATATAGGCCATCGTCAGAAAGGTGGTCAGCCCGGCCAGAATCTCGGTCGATACCGAGCTTCCCTGAGCCTTGATCGCGAACAGACGCTCCAGCATGGATTCCCCCACCCCCCGGTGAATAATCGGTGTCAGGGATACCCCACAAGGCGACGGGAGCCAAGGCCGATCACGCGAGCGCTTTTCACATTGTTGCTCCAATGTTCCGATGATAAGGTTGCCCGCTTCTCCATGACCGCAAAGCCGGATCGTCTTGGCCAAAGCCTCTCCTCGTTTCGTCTGTCAGGAATGCGGGTCCGTCACCACCAAGTGGGCGGGCAAGTGCGAAGCCTGCGGGGCGTGGAACTCGATCCTGGAGGAAGCCACCCGCGACGAGATCCCCAAGGGGCTGTCGGGCGGCAAGGGGCGGCGAATCGATTTCGTCGCGCTGGAGGGCAATTCCGCCCCGCTGCCGCGCCTGATCACCGGTATCGGCGAACTGGACCGGGTCTGCGGCGGTGGGCTGGTGCCCGGCTCGTGCCTGCTGGTCGGCGGCGATCCCGGCATCGGCAAATCGACCTTGCTGCTTCAGGCCAGCGCGGCCCTTTCCGCCGGGGCCAAGGTTGCCTATATATCGGGTGAAGAAGCGGTCGATCAGGTGCGGATGCGCGCCCACCGGCTGGGCCATGCCCAGGCCGGGGTGGCGCTGGCCTCGGCGACCAGTCTGCGCGATATCGTTGCCACCCTCGACGGTCCCGATGCTCCCAACGTGGTGGTGATCGATTCGATCCAGACGGTTTACGCCGACAGCATCGAGGCCGCGCCCGGGACGGTTAGTCAGGTTCGCGCCGCCGCCGCCGAATTGATCCGTCTGGCCAAGCGGCGCGGCTTCGTCCTGTTCCTGGTCGGCCACGTCACCAAGGAAGGTACCATCGCCGGTCCTCGCGTGCTGGAACACATGGTCGATACCGTGCTTTACTTCGAAGGGGATCGCGGCCACCAGTTCCGTATCCTGCGCGCGACCAAGAACCGCTTTGGCGCGACCGACGAGATCGGGGTGTTCGAGATGACCGAGCGCGGCCTGTCCGAGGTCGCCAATCCCTCGGCGCTGTTTCTGGCCGAGCGGCGGGGCAATGTGTCGGGCTCGTGCGTCTATGCCGGGATCGAGGGCAGCCGACCGATGCTGGTCGAAATTCAGGCGCTGGTGGCGCCCTCTTCGCTGTCTTCGCCGCGCCGTGCCGTGGTCGGGTGGGATACCGGCCGTCTGGCGATGGTGATGGCGGTGCTCGACGCCCGTTGCGGGCTTGCTTTGTCGGGGAATGACGTTTATTTGAACGTCGCAGGCGGATTGCGCATCACCGAACCGGCGGCCGATCTCGCGGTGGCGGCGGCTTTGGTGTCCTCGTCGTCAGACGTACCGGTTCCGGCCGATATGGTCGTGTTCGGCGAGGTCGGGCTGTCGGGCGAAATTCGTGCCGTGGCCCAGGCTGACCTTCGGTTGAAGGAGGCCGCCAAGCTGGGTTTCGCCCAGGCGATGGTGCCGTCCAGGCCGCGCCGGGACAAATCGGTGGGAGCGTCGTCCGGGCCGTTGACGATCCGCACCGTCGGGCATCTTCAGGACGTGTTGGGGCTGTTCCGCCCGGCATAGCCGTCGATTGGAAACAGGGCGCATGGGAAACCTCAATATCACCGTGGTCGATGTTGTCGTGATCGGGGTTCTGCTCGGCTCGGCCGGGTTTGCCTTCCTGCGCGGCTTTGTCCAGGAAGTCCTCTCGATCACCTCGTGGGTCGGCGCGATATTCGCCACCCTGTACGGGTTCTCGACGCTCCAGCCGTTTTTCCGCTCCCAGATCGGCGTGCCATGGGCCGCCGACGCCGCGACCGGGGCCAGCCTGTTCCTGGTCACCCTGCTGGTTCTGTCGCTGGTGACCAAACGGGTGTCCGACCGCGTCCGCCAAAGTGCGATGAACAGTGTCGATTCCTCGCTCGGCTTCGTGTTCGGTCTGGCGCGCGGCGCGGTGCTGCTGTCGCTGGCCTTTCTCGCCGCCGCGTGGCTGTTCGACCGTCCCGACCATTATCCGGCGTGGCTGGCCGAGGCGCGCAGCCGCCCCTGGCTCGAGCGCGGCGGCAATATGTTGAAGGCGCTGGCGCCCGAAGGATTCGGCCAAGCCGAGTTGAAGGCCCGCAGCGTCTCGTCCGAAACCCGCCAGATGATCGAGGCGGAGCAGACCTTCCAGAAATTCGTTTCCCCCCAACCGGCCGTACCCTCTACCGTGGCTCCGGGCGCCACACCCGCTCCAGCCCGTCCGGCCCCAGTCTACGACAGCGAAAGCCGCGCCCAGATGGAGCGGCTGATCCGCGGCAATCAGTAGGATCCCCCGATGCTGACCACCCATCCTTTCGACGACGACCACCTGCATGAAGAGTGCGGGGTGTTCGGCATCTTCGGCCACCCGGAGGCGGCGGCTCACACCGCGCTCGGGTTGCACGCGCTGCAACATCGCGGCCAGGAAGCGGCCGGACTCGTCACTTACGACGGTCACCAGTTCCACAATCACCGCGGCCTCGGCCATGTCGAAGATAATTTCGGCAACGAATCGGTGATCCGCAAGCTGAAGGGGACGATGGCCGTCGGCCATGTCCGCTATTCGACCACCGGCGAGACCCTGCTGCGCAACGTCCAGCCGCTGTTCGCCGAGATGGAGTTTGGCGGACTTGCGCTCGGCCATAACGGCAATTTGACCAACGCAATGGCGCTACGTCGCCAACTGGTCCGGCGCGGCTGTCTGTTCCAATCGACCACCGACACCGAAGTGATCATCCATCTGATCGCGATCAGCCTCTATTCGACGGTCGAGGACCGGCTGATCGACGCGTTGCGTCAGGTCGAAGGGGCCTATTCCCTGGTCGCGCTGACGCCGGATTCGGTGATCGGTGTCCGCGATCCGCTCGGCATCCGTCCGCTCTGTCTGGGTCGGATGGAAAAGAGCTGGGTGCTGGCCTCGGAATCCTGCGCGCTCGACATCATCGGGGCGGAATTCGTCCGCGACGTCGAACCGGGCGAGATCGTGATCCTGTCGGCCGAGGGCGTCCGCTCGCTGAAGCCGTTCGCCAAGCATCCCAGCCGCTTCTGCATCTTCGAGTACATCTATTTCGCCCGTCCGGACTCGATGATCGAAGGCATCAGCGTCTATGAGGTGCGCAAGCGCATCGGCGCCGAACTGGCCCGTGAAAGCGGGGTCGAGGCCGATCTGGTGGTGCCGGTGCCCGATTCCGGCGTGCCGGCCGCGATCGGCTATGCCGCCGAGGCGGGAGTGCCGTTCGAACTGGGCATCATCCGCAACCATTATGTCGGCCGCACCTTCATCCAGCCGACCGACAGCATCCGCCATACCGGCGTCAAGATGAAGCACAACGCCAACCGCGCCTCGCTGGCCGGAAAGCGGGTGGTGCTGGTCGATGATTCGATCGTGCGCGGCACCACGTCCCGCAAGATCGTCGAGATGGTGCGTCAGGCCGGGGCGACCGAGGTCCACATGCGGATTTCCAGCCCGCCCACGACCTATTCCTGCTATTTCGGCATCGACACGCCGGAGCGGAGCAAGCTGCTGGCCGCCCGTCACGATGTCGAGGGAATGGCCCGCCTGATCGGGGTCGATTCGCTGGCCTTCATCTCGCTCGACGGCCTTTACCGCGCCGTCGGCGAACCCGGCCGCGATGCCGCCCTGCCGCATTATTGCGACGCCTGTTTCACCGGCGACTATCCGGTGCGGCCGACCGATTTCATCGACAATGGCGGCGAGATCGAGCAATTGTCCCTGTTGACGGAGGACAATGCCTGATGTCGGGGCTGCTCGCGGGTAAGGTCGCGCTGGTCACCGGCGCGTCGCGGGGAATCGGTGCCGCCGTGGTGCGGCGTTTCGCTGCCGAAGGGGCGGAGATCATCGCGATCGCCCGCAATCAGCCCTCGCTGGAGGAACTCGACGACGAGATTCGCGCCAAGGGCGGCAAGCCGCTGGTGCTGGTGCCCGAGGATGTGCGGACTCCGGATGTGATCGACCGCGTTGCCGCCGCGATCTTCGACCGCTGGGGCCGTCTTGACGCCCTGGTCGGCAATGCCGGGGTGGTCGGCGGCGGGCTGCGGCCGGTCGCCCATCTCGAACCCCGCGTTTGGGACGAGATGATCGCCGTCAACCTCAGCGCCAATTGGCGTCTGATCCGGGCGATGGACCCGCTGCTGCGGATGTCCGAGGCGGGCCGCGCCGTGTTCACCGCCGCTGCCGAGGCGCACGAGGCTCCTGCCTTCTGGGGCGGCTATGCCGCGTCGAAGGCCGGTCTGGAGGCGATGGTGCGTTGCTGGGCGGCCGAGGTCGCCAACGTCACGTCCTTGCGGATCAACCTGCTTGATCCCGGCCCGGTCGCCACCCGGTTGCGGACCATCGCCTATCCCGGCGAAGACCAGACCCGGTTGACCCAGCCCGACGCGGTGGCCGGGGCGTTCCTGGCGCTGTGCCTGCCCTCGTGCGAGCGGCATGGCGACCGTGTCCTCGCCGCCGACCTGACGGCCTGATCCAGAGGCTTCGCCGCAAGGGACGGCCTTGCCGAGGGTTTCGGATGGGGCCACCCTTGCGGGCCGCTCGCTCCCGCCTCTTCGGGCTTGCGCCCCCGGCGGAGGATGAGTTATCCCCATGGATGGGGTTTGCCGGTCGGCGCAACGTCTTGAAAACAGGGGCGGCCTCGAGAGGGTCGGCAGCAGCAAGATGAGTCCTTCCGGTTCGCACGACGCCATGAAAGCCTTCGAAGCGAAGGCGGCCAACCTGATCGCCGCGACCCGCTCCCTGGACATTCCTCATATCCTGCTGGTGCGTCGCCTGACCCTGGCCGACCCGGAAGCGCGCAAATGGGCCAGCGAAAAACAGCTTAATGTCGTTTTTTCGGTGGTGCTGGCCAAGGCGGCGGAGCGGCTGGGTCTGGCTGCGCTGCGCCGGATGCGCGAGCAGGGGCTGATCCCGCTGCTGCCCAAGGACAAGACCGGGCAGGGCGAGGATTTCCGGGTGCTGTCCGACGTCGTTACCCAATTGCTGGGGCCGCCCGAGATGAGCGAGGCGGAGGCCACCCGCTCGGCGTTTCGGGCGCTGATCGAGCGTGATTTTCCGCCCACTCCGGCACGGGCGGCGCGGACCCAGACTCCGCTGCGCGAGCCGCCGCCGTTGTTCGCCGCCCAATTAGGCCCCGCCGCCGAGCGCCGAACCGGTCGGATGTTGGCGGCCCTTCCCGCCACCGAGTCCGAGACCGGTCCCGTCGCTGTGGTCGATTTCGCCACTTTTTTCGACGAAACCCTGTGCGCCTATGCTCAGAAGACGCTCAGCATGTTCCGCATCACCGGGTCATCGCACGGGGTTCGGTTGCCTTTTCTGCTCGCCCCCGAATTCGGTCAGGCCTATCGCGAGGTGCTGCAACGCTTCGTCCTGCCGCAGATGCGCGCCACCCGCCACATCCAGACCCTGGCCCAAAGCACCAATTGGGCCGAGGCCGGGGCCGACCGCCTGATCGAGATCATTCAGGGCAGCGAGGTCAATAACCCGGTTCTGCACAATTGGGATTCGCGCTGGGCTTCGTTCCGGACGAGTAAGCCGGTCAAGGGGCGCAAGCCGACGTTAAAGCCCGAGGACAATCCGTGGCCGCTGCTGCGCGAAGAGGCGACCCGGTGCAATTTCCAGCCGCCCGGCGAGGACGACATCGTCTTGCTGAAGGACGTGATCCGCTTCGAGGCCGACGTGATGGCCAAATGCTGGCGCGAACTGGGGCAACTCTATGCGCAGGAATTCGTCCCCTCCGGTCGTCCCGACCAGGGACGCGAAGGGGCCCTGCGCGACGGCATCATCAAATGGGTCGCCAAGATGCCCGACCATGTCGGCGAGCATATGGCGATCAAGGCGATGTTCGAGTTCGAGAAGATCGACGCGGCGTGGTTACGCAAGCTGTTGGGCAGCTTTGGCCGCACCGATTCCGAGCGCAGGCGCGTCGTGCCCTATCTGGCCGATTTCGTCGCCCAGCTTTATTGAGGCGACAGACGGCAGGGGGTGCGACCGCTCCCGGTCAGGTCTGGTGAAGACGAAGAGACGCGAAAAGACCTGCGGCTTCCACGTCGCGCCGCTTTTCGCGCCTCTCCAGCCGGATTGGGGGTCCGGGCGGGAGCGGCCTTGTCCACAGCCTGAACTCCCCCCGGTCCCCGGTCATTGAAAAAGCATAATCCTATCACAGTCTAATCGGCGGCCAGGGCCTCACGCCGCGCCTCGATGACCTTTTCGGCAACCCGTCCGCTCAGTTCCTGAAGGTGATCGAACGTCCAGGCGAAGGTGCCGACACCCATCGTCAGCGAGCGCAGTTCGACGATCAGATCGTCCATTTCCGCCTGGGGCAGATAGGCGTTGACGGTGTCCCAGCCGGGCCAGCCCTCGCGGGCGTCGAAGCCGAGGATCTGGCCGCGCCGTCCCGACACGATCCGTTGCGCCTTGGCGGTATAGTCGCTGGGGACCGACAGTTCGACCAGCAGCACCGGTTCGAGCAGGATCGGCTCGCATTGCGGCATCCCTTCGGCCATCCCGATCCGGGCGGCGGTCTTGAACGCCATGTCGGAACTATCGACGGCGTGATAGCTGCCCTGGGTCAGGGTGACCGACAGATCGACCACCGGGAAGCCCAGCGCCCCCTGCGACAGGGATTCGGTGACACCCTGCTCGACCGCCGGGATGAAGTGACGCGGCACCACGCCGCCGACCACCGTCTCGCGGAACTGAAAGCCCGAGCCGCGGGGCAGGGGGGCGATGTCGAGATAGACGTCGCCGAACTGGCCGTGGCCGCCCGACTGCTTCTTGTGCCGTCCATGCACCGTGGTGGCCTTGCGGATCGTTTCCTTGTAGGGAACGGTTGGCTTGCGGGTCACCACCTGCATGTTGAAGCGGCTTTTCAGCCGGTCGATCGCCACCAGCAGGTGGATTTCGCCCTGGCCGCGCAGGACCAGTTCGCCGAACTCACTGTGATCGAGCACCAGCGAGGGGTCTTCCTCGCACAATTTGGCCAGAACCCCGGTCAGCTTGACGTCGTCGCCCTTTTTCTCGGCGGCGACGGCCAGAGCGAACAGCGGCGACAGCGGCTTGGACCAGGGCAAAGCGGCGGCGCTGTCCGCGCACAGAACCCCGCCGGTCAGGATCGAATCGAGGCGGCCGAACGCGGCGACATCGCCGACGGAGACGCGGGGAGCCTTGGCCGGGCCGGTGGCGGTGGGGAGGTAGAGGCCGGAAATGCGGTCGCCGCCGATGGTCTGGTTATCGGCGAACTCGCCGCGCCAGACCCGGCCATAGCTCAGCTTGCCGGTATGCTGGGCGTGGATCGACTTGAAAATCTGGGCCAGCGGGGGGCCGTCGGCGGCGACGCCCAGGCGGCGGGCGGTGGTCTGCGGGCCGGGGACGTCGTGGCGCAGGGCCTTCAGCAGGCGGCGGATGCCGCTGTCGTTCTCGGCCGAGCCGAAGAACACCGGAACAATCAGATTTTCGGCCACATCGCGCGACAGATCCTGATACAATTCGTCGGGCGGCGGCTGGATGTCCTCCAGCAATTCTTCCATCAGGTGGTCGTCGTAATCGGCCAGATGCTCCAGCAATTGCTGACGGGCGCGTGATTCCTCGCTCTGGAGTTCGTCGGGGATGCGGATCAGGTCCGAGGGCTGGCCGGGGCGGTAGCGGTAGGCGCGCTCGGACACCAGATCAATATAGCCGGTGACGGCCTCGCCTTCGCGGATCGGCACTTCGCGCAGCACCAGCGGACGGTCCGACACCGCCTGAAGACCGTCCAGGGTCTCGGTCAGCCGGGTGCCGGCGGTATCGACCTTGTTGATGAACAGAAGGTGCGGAATCTTGCGCTCGTCGAGGAATTTCAGCATCGGCGCGACCATCACCGCGCGGGCGGGATCGGGCTCGCACACCACGATGGCGGCATCGACGACGGCCAGGGCGTTCAGGGACTCCTGTTTGAATTCAACAGAGCCGGGGCAGTCGATAAAGGTCCAGGTCTCGCCCAGATACTGGGCAGCGGCGATGTTGGGCTCGACACTCATCTGCCGGGCGCGCGCCTCGGGACTGGAATCGCCGACGGTCGATCCGTCGCGGGTGCGGCCCTTGCGGGCAATCGTCCCACACGCGGACAGCAAAGCTTCGAGAAGGCTGGTTTTGCCGCTGGCGTAAGGGCCGACCAAAGCGGCTGCCCGCGGCAGGGAAGGGGTTCTTGACGTCATAGTCCCTCCTGGGGAACTCAAAGGTTCATCGCGGCGAATTTCATCCCCCTCGTCGCGTGGCGGCGCCCCCCGCCGCTCTGACCATAACCATTTCAGCAGATGACGCCGCAGGCAACCGGAAACACGACGGGGCGCTCGATTGCCAAACATGGCCGCTCTGCCTGAAAAACAGGCGCTCCTGCACAAGTATCGGGCAGAGTTCACGACGCAGAGCGGCGGATTCATGCGCTTTTCCGGGTGGCCGAAGTGGCACGAGCCGTGCTAAATGATTGGCTCATTCAACGTGGGCTCGACGCTCGTTCAACGCGGGCCCTACGCCATTTCTTCCATAGACGGCGGGTACATGAAGAAGATCGAAGCGATCATAAAGCCCTTCAAGCTTGATGAAGTGAAGGAAGCCCTTCACGAAGTCGGGCTTCAGGGCCTTACCGTGACCGAGGCCAAAGGTTTCGGCCGGCAGAAAGGGCATACCGAGCTGTATCGCGGCGCCGAGTACGTGGTGGACTTCCTGCCCAAGGTCAAGATCGAGCTGGTGATCGACGAGTCTCTGGTCGAACGCGCCGTCGAGGCAATCCAGCAGGCCGCTCACACCGGCCGGATCGGCGATGGCAAGATCTTCATCTCCACGGTCGAGGAAGCGATCCGCATCCGCACCGGCGAGCGCGGCAGCGACGCAATCTAAGGGGGGTGGCGGCTCCATCTCGTGATGAACGGCAAGGGCCGCCGAACACGTTTTCTGAGCACATCCGTCTTTTGAATCCAACTGTCAGGAAAGTGGCCATGTCCGACGACGTCCAGAAGGTCCTCGAACTGATCAAAGAAAATGACGTCAAGTACGTCGATTTCCGTTTTACCGATCCCCGCGGCAAGTGGCAGCACACCGCCCAGCACGTTTCCACCGTCGATGCCGACATGCTGAACGAAGGCATCATGTTCGACGGCTCGTCGATCGCCGGGTGGAAGAGCATCAACGAATCCGACATGATTCTGATGCCGGACCCCTCGTCGGCCGTGATGGACCCGTTTGCCGCCCAGGCGCAGTTGATCATCAACTGTGACATTGTCGAGCCGGCGACCGGCCAGCTGTACGACCGCGATCCGCGCTCGATCGCGAAGCGTGCCGAGGCTTATGTCAAGTCGTCGGGCGTGGGCGATGCGACCTATTTCGGCCCCGAGGCCGAATTCTTCATCTTCGACGACGTCAAGTACTCGGTCGGGATGAACAAGGGCTATTACGAAGTGTCGTCGGAAGACGGCGTCGAAGCGCAGGGCAAGGACTTCCCCGAAGGCAATTTGGGCCACCGCCCGGGCGTCAAGGGCGGCTACTTCCCGGTTCCGCCGGTGGACGGCCATGTCGATATTCGTGCCGAGATGCTGACCGTGATGGGCGAAATGGGCCTGCCGATCGAGAAGCATCACCACGAAGTGGCCTCGTCGCAGCACGAACTGGGCATCAAGTTCGGCAGCCTGGTCCAGGCCGCCGACTGGATCCAGATCTACAAGTACGTCGTCCACAACGTCGCCGCCTCCTATGGCAAGTCCGCGACCTTCATGCCGAAGCCGATCTATGGCGATAACGGCTCGGGCATGCACGTCCACCAGTCGATCTGGAAGGCGGGTAAGCCGCTGTTCGCCGGCACCGGCTATGCCGACCTGTCGGAAACCGCGCTGTACTACATCGGCGGTATCATCAAGCATGCCAAGGCGATCAACGCCTTCACCAACCCGCTGACCAACAGCTACAAGCGCCTGATCCCCGGCTTCGAGGCTCCGGTGCTGCTGGCCTACTCGTCGCGTAACCGTTCGGCCTCGTGCCGCATTCCCTACTCGGCCTCGCCGAAGGGCAAGCGCGTCGAAATCCGCTTCCCCGATCCGGGTGCCAACCCGTACCTCGCCTTCTCGGCGATGCTGATGGCTGGCCTCGACGGTATCGCCAACAAGATCCACCCCGGCGATCCGATGGACAAGAACCTGTACGACCTGCCGCCGGCCGAGCTGGCCCAGGTCCCGACCGTGTGCGGTTCGCTGCGCGAAGCTCTGGACAGCCTGAAGGCCGACCACGACTTCCTCGTCAAGGGCGACGTCTTCTCGAAGGACTTCATCGAGAGCTACATCGACCTGAAGTTCGAAGAAGTCTATCGCTTCGAGCACACCCCGCATCCGGTCGAGTTCCAGATGTATTACAGCGTTTAATCGCTGTAAGGGGTTCCGTGGCTTTCACCGACCCAGACAATGGGATGGTGGACCAGCCCGGTGGACTAAGTTAAAGGAAGCCCCTGTCGTCTTATGGCGGCAGGGGTTTTCTCTTTATGATCTTCACCAAAGCCGCTGATATACTTCCCGGCCTTGGGGTTCATTTTCCACCGAGGCCATACATCCCGATGGCCATCCAACTCCACCGCCGATCCGCAGCGCCACGCCCGAAAGTCCAGGCAGGGGCGCGGCATAGGGGGGGGCGAGCGGGGCTTTGCGTTTACTCTATAGGTGATGTATCGTAATTTATATCAACTAGGAGTTAAATGATGTCTCAGACGAAGAAGGTGTTGGCCTCGAAGCTCGGGGTTACTTTGGTGGAGGTGACTTTGGATGGTCCCGGAGGATTGCCCTTGGCGAAAGCCTATGTGGTGAGACGACCGGACACTCCAGAGATAAAAAATTTCGACAGCCACCAGCTGGCTGAAGCCCATTTCAATGACGTGGTGAGGTCGTTAGCCGGTTGATGGGGATCTGATAGGCGCACGCCACTTCGGATCGTGTCCCCTGGATTTGTGTAACAGCGCTGTCGCCGTTTAATCTCCGGCAGGATTTGCGAGCCAGTCTTCTGACCGCAAGCCATCGACGCGCTTGAACTCAGCTAAGTTGCCGGTGACGACCACCAACCCCCGGCTTCGAGCATGCCCGGCGATCATCAAATCATAGGGGCCGATGACGTGCCCTTTTCGTTCGAGATCGGCTCGAATATCGGCAAAATGCGCCGCCGCCGCATTGTCGAATGGCAATACATCAAGCCGCGCCGCGAATGCCTCAACCTGATTTCGGTTTTCGACTGGTTTTGCCGATTTCTCCGCGCCGTTCAGGAGTTCGGCAAGCGTTACCGTCGAGATGCAGAGCGCCGCCGCCTCCACGTTAAAGCGCTCTCGGAGGCCGGTGGGGCGATCACGTAAAAGCCGGATACAGAGATTGGTGTCGAGCATGAAGCGGAGCACGTCAGAAGCTCTCCCGATCCTGCATCGCGGGCTGTTCGCGTTCCGGCACATCAATCCCGGAAGCGTCAAAAAAATCATCCCATATAGCTGTGGCCGGAACGATGATTCGACGCGCACCATCGCGCAGAATCGCGACATCCCGCACCCCTTCGGGAAACGCAACATCCTTCGGCAGGCGGACAGCTTGGGACCGATTGCTTTGGAACAAGGTTGTACGGGTCATCCGGCACCTCAGTGTGTGAGTGGATAAACCGTATATCCCGCCCTGGGATATGTCAAAGGGATATACCTAAAATTATCAGCCATGCTTTTCGCTTGGCCGACAAGGCCATCCCCCCCGGCCCTCGCCGGGAGGCAAGGGCCGAGCCGCTCCCATGAGACGGCATTCAACATCGTTCTCGATCTGCAAAGCTCTGACGGATCAGGCGAAGCGCGAGAAGTCGGGCGGACGCTTGGCGAAGAACGCATCGACCGCTTCGCGCAATTCCGGCGAGCGCAGCCGACCGATGAACACGTCCGCTTCCGCGACGATGCGGTCATCGACCGTTTCCCGAGGCGATTTGAGCAGGGCCTTGACCTGACGCAACGCTTCGGGGGCCTTGGCGGCGAGGCGGGCGGCTAGGGCTAGCGCCTCGGGGAGCAGGTCTTCGCTATCGACGACGCGGGCGACCAGACCGATCTCGCGCGCGGTTTCGGCGTCGATGGGGTCGCCCAGCATCAGCATCGCGGCGGCGCGGTGATAGCCGACGAGGCGGGGCAGCAGCAGCGAACTGCCCGCTTCGGGGACCAGACCGAGATTGATGAAGGGGAACGCGATTTGCGCTCCCCGCGCGGCGATCACGACGTCGCAATGCAGCAGCATCGTGGCACCGACCCCGATCGCCGGTCCCTCGATTGCTGCGACCAGCACCTTGCTGGCCGAGGCCAGGGCGCGGATGAAGCGAAATGCCGGGTGGTCGGGGCCTTCGGGCGGGTTGTCCAGGAAATCGCGCAGATCGTTGCCCGCGGTGAAAAAGCCGCCATGGCCTTGAAAGAGAACGACCCGCACGGCCGGATCGGCCTCGGCCGCCTCCAGCGCCGCCGCCAGTTCGCCATACATCGCCACGGTGATCGCATTGCGCTTATCCGGCCGGTCGAAGCCGAGGATCAGCGTCGCCCCGTCGTGCCGGATGCTCACTCCCGTCATATCGAATCCTTCCCTGATGATTGTTTTTATTGAGTTATTTAAATCCAGGCCCCCGCATTGCCCCGCGTTCTGTCCGGCTTCGTCAAAGCGGATGTCCTTCCCTTAACAGTATGGGTGGGTGTCGTCGCGATCAAGCGTCGGCTCAGGGGGCTTGCCGTGTCGCGCCGTCTGTCCGGCGCTCTGGCGGGACGTCACAACCTTAGGTAATCGTCTTCGGGGTGTCGGCGGGCTGGCTCCTTGTCGCCAGAATCCTATGGTTGCAAGCTCTGTGTACAGCTTTCTTTTGGTTTAAATTTGAGATAACCTTATTCCTATGGTGGGAGCGATGATGGATGCTCCCGGTTTGATTGGAACCGGAAGAGGGGACGGGACATCATGAAGAAGGCTTTGTTTTTGGGTGCTGCCGCCGTCGTGTTTGTCGCGTCGGCGGGGATCGCCCCGGCGCAAGAGGCGGGTGGAGTCAAGATCGGCGGCAACGTGACGATGAAGACCAAGGTCGATAACGCCGTCAACGCGGCGGTCGGCAACGACACGTTGGCCAAGCAGCAGGTCGGCGGCATCCAGGGCAATGTCGATATCAAAGGCAACGTGACCCAGGAAACCGAGGCCAAGAACGTCGTCAACGCCGCGATCGGCAACAAGTCGCGCGCTTGCCAGAACATCGGCGGGATCAGCAGCAACGCCGATTGCCAATAGTCGGTCCGGGGGAGGGGAAACCCTCTCCCTTTCGGTTGGGGGGATGTGATGCGCCGCTGCATTCCGGTCATTTTTTGCGCTGTCGTCGTTCTGGCGTCGCTTTCGCCCGCCGCCTTTGGCCAAACCGCCAACGGGGTTCAAGTCAATGGCAGCGTCACGATCAATGCCACCGGCAAGGATCTGACCAATACCGCGACCGACGGCTCGGTCGCCGATCTGGGCATCGGCCGGGTCGGGGCCGGAAGCAAGGTTGGCGGCGACGTCAGGATTAACGCGACCGGTCAGAACATCACCAATCGCGCAACCAGCCGATCGAAGGCCTGTGTCGAGGTCGGAACCGTCGGCCGAAATGCCTGTCAGTGATCGGAGGAGCGATGACGCGGACAATGCGGGGGATGCTGGCGGTGCTGCTGATGGCGATGCCGTCTCTGGCTTCTGCCCAGGAACTGAACAAGCGGACCGACGCGCCGCCCTCGGCCAAGGCGGTGCAGGATCGGCTGGTCGCCAAGACCCGCAGCACCGTTGCCGGGCAGGGCAAGGATCTCAGCCGTCAAGACATCGTCAATACCGATTGTTCCGACCTTTCGATCGGCGCGCCCCAGCCGGGGCAGGGCAAGAAAAGCCTGCAAAAGGACAATGCCACCGTCGTCCTTGGCAATGTCGTCAATCTGTGCCGGTGAGGTCGATGGTGAGCCTGCGACTCGTCCCTCTCCTCGGTCTGATGGTTGGTCTTGCGCTGGGGCTGCCCGGCTGCCGGATGGTCGCCGATCCGGGCTCGGCCCCGGTGGTGTCGCAGCCGACCACCCCGGTGGTCAAGAATCTGACCAACTTCTCCAACGCCTTGCGCTGCATGGATTCGCTGTTCGTCTCGTTTGGCAAGCGCGACATCGTCATCACCAGTGACGGACTGCCCGACCATACCGGGGTGATTACCTCGGGAACGAAAGAGATGATGATCAGCGCCATCTCGAAGATGTCGACCAAAAGCGGGGCGTTCCGCTATGTCGATGTCGAGCGCTCGGGCGATGCGGTGTTCTGGTTCAACCAGAATTACACCCGCAACAGCCTGACCGTTCCCAATTTCTACATTCGCGGCGCGATCACCCAGGTCGATCAATCGGTGCTGAACGACAGCCATTCGGCCAGCGTCGCGCTGCCGTTTCTGTCCTTGGGCTATTCGCGCGACCAATTGGTGTCGCTGGTGTCGATGGACCTCAACATGGGCCAGACCGAGACCCTTCAGATCATGCCGGG
The DNA here is from genome assembly GCF_900108475.1 of Magnetospirillum fulvum. GTDB lineage: Bacteria > Pseudomonadota > Alphaproteobacteria > Rhodospirillales > Magnetospirillaceae > Phaeospirillum > Phaeospirillum fulvum_A. The sequence goes on from NZ_FNWO01000003.1 coordinate 278,329, forward strand.
GATTTCCTCGACCAACACCATCGCGATCGTCAAAAGCGGCAGCAGCGTCGAGTCCGAGGGTCTGATCCAGAAGGCCAGCGTGATGCTGAACGTGTCGGCCGACCGCTCGCAGGGCACCCATGCCGCCGTCCGTAATCTGGTCGAACTGGGGATGATCGAGCTTCTGGGCAAGTTCACCCGGGTGCCCTATTGGCGCTGCCTCGAAATCGAATCGACCAATCCCGAGATGATGCAGGTGGCGCACGATTGGTTCGACGATCTCGACGAGCGAGGCCGCATCCGGATGGCCCAGGGGGCGTTGCGCCGGATCGGTTATTACGACGGTCCCGAGGACGGAACCGACAACCGCGCCCTGAAGGATGCGATCAATCGCTACAAATCGGAAAAAGACCTGATCGCCAACGGCCGGGTCGATTTCGATCTCTATTTCCGCTTCGTTGCCGACGATCTGGCTTCGCCCGACAGCAAGCTGGCCAAGTCCGGTCCGGGCGGCGCGCCGCCGCTGCCGACTCCCACGGCGCTGGACAACGAAACCGCCGGATTCGACCCGATCGGTCTGACCATCGCTCCCGCCGCGACGCCCAAGGGCGGCTATCACGCCGGGGACCGGGTCCGGCTCTCGGTGTCGGTCCAGCAACCCGCCGATCTCTATTGCTATTACGAATCCGGCGCCTCTTCGGTGGTGCGGATCTTTCCGAACCGCTTCCAGCCCAATGCGAAGCTGTTGCCCGGTACCCAGGTTCAGATTCCGCCGGAATCCGGCTTTTCGATCAAACTCGACAAAAGCGGGGTTCAGGAACGGATCGCCTGTATCGCCACCAAGGTCCCCTATCCGCCCGAGAAGAAGCCTGCGGTCTTGAGCCAGGGCGATCTGGTCCCCCTGACCCAGGTCAACAATCTGTCGTCGGTGATCTACCAGCATCAGGGAGCGGACCGGCATCGGAGCAGCGTCCGCACCCTGACCATCGCTGTCCAGTAGGAGGCGACGAGATGCGGCAGGGTCGGGGGCTGTTCCTAGCACTTCTCCTGATCGGAGCCGCCGCTGTCGCCCCGGCGCAGGAGGCCCCGCCCGCCCGGCTCGACGGCCCGACCTCGGTCCAGATCGACGGCGCGACCGGGGCAATCGTGCTGCGGGGCGGGAAGGTCTATGTCGATCCCGGCGAGGGACGGGGCGGACCAATCCTGCTGATGGAACAGGATCGCCGTCAATCGGCGGCCCAAATCCGCGATCAGGCGGTGGCGGCGATCGAGCGGGGCAAGCCGACGGACTTGCCCTCGACCTCGGACGTCGTCGAGGTGCGCCGGATCGACCCCGGTCCGGCAGGTGGCGACAGTTCGATCGAAATCCGGCTGCGGGAGCGCACTCCCGCTGGAGAGGCGCGGGCCAGGGCTGTGCGTGCCCTCAACGAGGGGCAGGTCACCGCCTATGAGGATGACACCGCCGAAGTCATTGTCCTCGGCACCCGGCCGGGAGTGGGGCCGACCATCGTCAATGTCCAGAAGACCCGGTCGGGGAAAGCCTGCGTCACGATCGGAACGGTGGGGGTCGGCGACGAATCCTGCCGTTCCCTCCGTTAACAGAAGGGAGAGGACGATGTCGCGCTTCCTTGCTTGTGCCGTCGCGATGCTGATCGCCGTGGGAATGGCGGCGGCGCGGGCCCAGGAATCCGGCGGGGTCCAGATCAACGCCGATGCCAAGAACATCGTCAACACCGCGACCGGTGGGGGTACGGCGGTCACCCGCGTCGGCACCACCACCGGCGGCAACGTCCGGATCGACGCTCATGTCGATGGCTCGGTCACCACCAAGGCCGCGATGGGCAATACCGCCCGCACCGATATCGGCAGTTCCAAGGGCAACACAAGGACATCGGTCGATGTCAGCGGCAGCGTCGTCACCGACGGACGCACCCGCGATGCCGGAACCTATATCGGCTCGACCACCTCGGAGGTGGGGCGGGCGGCCAGCACCAACGTCCATGTCAGCGGCAGCGTGATGAACATGGGCGGCAATCTGACCGTGGGCGGCAATGGCCCGTGCGAGGGCTTTCGTGACGGGAAATGCTGCCTCGAATTCTACCTCCGCCGCTGCGTGATCGCCCGTCACCCCAAGCCGCCGAATTCGGGCTGCGCGCCCGGCTTCATCTACTCGTTGGGCTGGTGCCGGATGCTGTCGGACTACACCCATGCCGTCAGCGAGTGACGACGACTGAAAGAAAGGGGGGGAGATGAACAGACTCGCATGGAGGGGCTTGGCCGCCGCTTTGGTGCTGGTGGGAGTGGGCTCCGTCCGGGCCGAGGAGGTCCAGATGTTCCAGCATGTTCCCACAATCGAGGAATTGCGCTCGGCCCTGGCTCCGGCCAAGCCGCGCAGCCGGGGCATCGTCCTGGGCGATTCGCCTAGTCCGGTGGCGGGCGACAGTTCGGCGTCGCTGTCGGCCTCGGTCGGGTTGCCGATCGCGTTCGGCTACGATTCGGCCAGCGTCCTGCCCGAATCCCGTCCCTATCTCGATCAGGTCGGCAAGCTGCTCCGCTCCGATCCGTCGCTGGCCCTGCTGGTCGAGGGGCACACCGACGCGGTGGGATCGGATGAGTACAATTTTTCATTGTCCGAACGCCGCGCCGAGGGGGTGCGACGCTATCTGATCGCCACCTACGCTATCGCGCCGTCGCGGTTGCAGCATGTCGGCAAGGGAAAATCGGACCCGCTCAATACCGCCGACCCTGCGGCCCCGGAAAATCGCCGGGTGCAGTTCCGCCGCATCGAGGGCCGTTGATGCGTCTGGCCGCGCTGTTCGTCCTGATCCTGGCTGCGACGATTGCCGTCCCCGCCGCCGCCGCCCCGGACGAGCGGCGGGTGGCGCTGGTGATCGGCAACGCCGCCTATCAAAAAGTACCCGGCCTGACCAATCCGCAGAACGATGCTCGCGACGTCGCCGCCGTCTTGGCCAAGCTGGGGGCCGAGGTGATCTTTCACAGCAATCTCGACAAGGTCGGGATGGAAAAGGCGATCGGTGCCTTCGGCGACAGACTGAAAAGCGGCTCGACCGGCATTTTCTACTACGCCGGTCACGCGATGCAGGTGCAGGGCCACAATTACCTGATCCCGGTCGATGCCGCGATCAGCGCCGAACAGCGGGTCCGGCTGGAAACCGTCGATATCGACGTCGTTCTCGACCAGATGGCCCACGCCAAGGCTCGCGTCAGCATCGTGATCCTCGATGCCTGCCGCAACAATCCGTTCGAGCGCAAGTTCCGCTCGTCCGGCGGCGGACTGGCTCAGATCAACGCGCCCGAGGGAACCCTGATCGCCTATGCCACCGCGCCCGGTCAGGTCGCCAGCGACGGCGAGGGGCAGAACGGACTCTACACCGCCGAACTGATCCGCTTCATGCAGGAACCCGGCCGCTCGGTCGAGGAAATGTTCAAGCGGGTGCGGGTCGCGGTGTCGCGTCAATCCAACGGCGAGCAGGTGCCGTGGGAATCCTCGTCGCTGACCGGGGATTTCTATTTCGCCGGGCCGCCCGAAGGAGCCGTTTCCATCCCGACCGCGCCGCGTGTCGAGCCGGTTGCCGTCCCGTCCCCGCCGCATGATGGCCAGGACCGGGCCTCGATCGTGATCGCGCCCGCCGCCGTGCCCGCGCCGGTTCCGCCTCCAGTCGCGGTGCAGCCGGTCGCTGCGGCGCGGCCGGTCGAGCCGCCGCGACCGCTTGACCTCCCGAAGGTTGCCCCCGTGCGGCGCACGGGGCTGAACGAACTGGAGTGCCGCACCGTCCCGGTCGAGGAGGTGCTCTATGGCTACAAAATCACGAAGTTCGGCACCGAGTGCCAGCAGCCGGACGGATCGTGGCGGACTGTGCATTGAAGAGGGGAGGAGGGGGTATGTCGTTCAAGAATGTTGCCAAGGCGGTGTCGGCCCTTGCGGTCGTCGCGTTGTCGGGCTGCCTGTCGCAAACGACGATGGGGACCGATCAGGGGCCGGTGACCGGCTCGGCCGGTCCGGGCGGAGCGTCGGAAAACGCCTCGTCTCAACTGGAACGGTGCGAGCGGCCGTTGGGGGTGCTGACCCTGATCGAGAGTCAGGATGTCGGCATGTCGCAATCGCTGTCGGCGTTGGGTCTGGGTTCGCCGGTTCCGGTGCTACGGCTGATCGCCCAGCAATCGAAATGCTTCATCATCGCCGATCGCGGTCAGGCGATGCAGGCGATCCAGCAGGAACGCGCCTTGTCTCAGGCCGGTGAAATGCGCGCCGGGGGCAATATGGGCGGCGGGCAATTGGTCGCGGCCGACCTAGCCCTGACCCCCACGGTGCTGTTCCAGGGCAATACCGGCGGCGGCGTTGCCGCGCTGGGCGGGCTGATTCCCGGCGTCGGTGGGATTCTCGCCAGCGCGGTGGCGAGTTCGCTCAAATTCACCTCAGCCCAGACGATGCTGGCGGTGACCGACATTCGCTCCGGCATCCAGATTTCGTCGGCCGAAGGCACCGCGACCGCCCGCGATATCGGCATCGGCGGCGGTCTGTTCGGCGGGATGGCTGGCGGCTCGGTCGGGGCCTATGGCAACACGCCGGAAGGCAAGGTCATCGCCGCCGCGCTGATGGACGCCTTCAATAAAGTGGTCCGCTCGGTTCGCGAAATGCCGCCATTGCCGTCGGTGGCGCTCCAGGCCCAGGCCCCCCGGTGGCTGGCCAACGGCAATCTCGTCCTCCGCGAATCGCCCGGCAAAGGGAGTGAGGCGCTGGGGCGTCTGGCCCCTGGAACCGAGGTCAATCCGACCGGACGCGAAAAAGAGGGGTGGATCGAGGTCAAGTCGGGAGATTCGGTCGGGTGGGTGGCGAAAAAGAACATCCGCCGCCAGTAAGACCAATTAGCCGATGGGGCTTGGTAAGAGCCGGTGTGGCGCCTCACTCTCAGGGGGAGAAGCTCTCCCTGAGAGTGAGGCAACCGTCTTACATCCCGACGGATTATTGTCGTTTCGCACTCTTCACCACCGTGATATCGACGACCCGGTCATGATGCTCGGCCGCGCTGTTGGCGGCTTCGACCGCCTGACCTTTTTCCCCCGACCAACTGACATCGATCCGACCGGTCGGAATCCCGGCGGCGATCAATGCGTCGCGAACCTCGCCAGCGCGTTTCTCCGACAGGCTCAAATTGGTCGAGGCGTTGCCGACCCGGTCGGTCTTGCCGATCACAGTCACCCGCGTCGTGTCGTCATGAGCAACAACATAGGCGACGTTCTGGACGATCATCCGCCCCCGTTCATCGATCTCGGTCTTGTTGCTGTCGAAAAAGATCTGATACCAAGCCCCAGCCAGTTCGGGGGTGGCGGTCGATGACCGGGTGTGCCGCAGCGGCGGCTTGTCCCCCGATTCGGTGCAGCCCGCGGCGGCGGAAAGGGTCGCAAGGGCGAGCAACGCCGTCGCGATCGAGCCCGATCTCTTGAACGGATACATGGCGATTTCCTCTGCTTCGGTGATGGGACGGAGTGTTAACGCCAGACCGGGCGACCGAGATTGACTTGATTCTTGTTGGTCAGAGCACCGGTACCCGCCCCGACGGCCCCGCCGATCAGCGCGCCTTCCAGAGGGGCGCCGACCAGAAACCCACCCAGCGCCCCGACCCCGGCACCGATCCCGCCGCCGCTCAAGGCGCGGTCTCCGGTGCTTGATCCGCAGGCAGACAGGGTCGAAACGGTGACAACGACCGCAAGGGTAAAGAAGATACGGCTCATCTCAGATGTTCCTTTCATGCCGCCATGGGGGCGAGGCGGCGGGATCGTCACGGCTTGATCACCTGGATCGTCGCCCGCCGGTTTTGCGGCTCCCGGACGCCATCGGAGGTTGCCAGTTGCAGGTCGCTTTCCCCTTTGCCGTCGATGCTGATCGAGCCGCGCGGAATGCCGTTGTCGATCAATTCCTGTTCGACCGATGTGCTGCGCCGCAACGACAGGGAAAGGTTATAGGCGGCCGTACCCGAGGTGTCGGTGTAGCCGACGATTTTGACCGTGCTTCCCTTGGTCGCCGTGATCGCCTTGACGGCGGCGGCGATGACCTGACGCGATTCCTCCATCAGATCGGATTTGTCGAAATCGAAGAACACGATGAAGGAGGAGGGCTGAGTCCGCGCTGCGTCAGGGCTCTCTTGGGCCGCCGGAGCGGAGCCGACGCTATGTTTGGCGGCGATCAATTTGATCGCCTGTCTGAATCCATCGCGGCATTCCCGAATTCGCTCGGTTTCCCAGCCTTCATATTGCTCGTGCAGCCAGCAATCGAAACGGGTCTGGGCGGTCGACATCCATTGCGGAAACTGGCGCGGTGCGTCGCTGGACAACAGCGTGATCAGATGCCCGCGTGCCACCCGAAGGTCGGCGGCGGCGTCGGGATCGGAAACGGCCCAATCCTCCAACCGCTCGGGCGGCACCGCAGTTCCGGCGGCGGCGGCAAGCCCCTTTTTGGCAAAAACCTGTTGAGCGTACCAGTCGTACTCGCCCCATTCATAGAGGGCCAGGGTCCGGTAATCGTTCGTCAGTGCCTGCGTGAAGGGGGAGCCGGTGGGCGTGGTGCGATTGAGCAGTTCCAACTGGTAGGTGCTGCGCGGGATCATCCCGTTCTGCGGCGTGCCGGTACAGGCGGCCACTCCGCAGAGCAGAAGAGGGGCGATGAGATGGAGAGGGCGCATCATGTGTTTTGATCCTGTCCTGATCGTTGATCCGGTTAGGGCAGGAAGGCTATAGCCGTCCCGTAAGCAGCAGGATGACGACGATGATCAGAATTATTCCGACCCCGCTGCTGGGGTAATAGCCCCAGTTCGCGCTATGCGGCCATCTCGGCAAAGCGCCGACCAGGAACAGCACCAGGATAATCAGCAGAATTGTGGACATCAGTGCGCCCTCCTTGAGGGACGAATGGCGGGAACTTGCCGCGATCGGAAATCCGTCGGAAATCCGTATCGCCCCTGCCATCGTGAAATGAATATAAGACTAATGAGGCTGCGACATAATCGCGGCGTCATGATTGACGATGAAAACTATCAAATATTGATGTGATTGTTTAGAATCGGAAAATACCCAAATCAAGCGGTGATTTTGTATTTCCGAAATCAGGCCCGCGATGATGAGATGGTCCCCGGCCGCGAGCAGAGCGGCCGGGGGCGGTCCTAATCTTCCTGCGGAATCAGGCGTTTTTGTCCCAGATCATCGACGGCGACATAGGTGAACATCGCGCTGGTGACCTTGACCTGGGTGTCGTTGCCGCCATGGCGACGGACCCAGCTTTCGACCCGGATCGCAATCGAAGTATGGCCGATCCGCTTGATGTCGGTGTAACAGCTCAGTTCGTCGCCGACGAAGACCGGCTGGTGAAACTCCATCCCCTCGATCGCGACGGTGGCGCAGCGTCCCCCGGTGCGGCGATAGGCATGGGTGCCCCCGGCCAGATCCATCTGGCTGAGCAGCCAGCCGCCGAAGATATGGCCGAACATGTTGGTGTCGGCGGGCATCGCAATCGTCCTGATCGACAACCGTCCGTTCGGGCCGTCCGACGCGTCAGCGCTCTCGCTCATTGGGGCTACCTCTTTTCGTCAACATCTTGTATTAAGGGCATAGTGCGGCACAGCATGGGCTTGCACCCGGCGTTCGCCCCCCTATAATGCCCGCCATGTCAGACCTGTTCCAGCAGCTTGCTCCCAAAAGCACCGACTATTCCGCCAAGGACATCGAAGTTCTTGAAGGACTTGAGCCCGTTCGCCGCCGCCCCGGCATGTATATCGGCGGCACCGACGACCGGGCGCTTCACCATCTCGTCGCCGAGGTGCTCGACAACGCGATGGACGAGGCGGTGGCCGGTCACGCCAGTTGGATCGAGCTGGAATTGTCGGTCGATGGTACCGCGACGGTCCGCGACAACGGGCGCGGCATCCCGATCGACCCCCACCCCAAATTCCCCGACAAAAGCGCGCTGGAAGTGATCCTGACCACGCTGCATTCCGGCGGCAAGTTCGGCGGTGACGCCTATAAGGTGTCGGGCGGTCTGCACGGCGTCGGCGTCTCGGTCGTCAATGCCTTGTCCGACAAGCTGGTGGTCGAGGTGGCCCGCGACCGCACCCTCTACAGCCAGACCTTCTCGCGCGGGGTGGCGATGGGGCCGCTGCAAACGGTCGGCCCGGTGCAGAACCGACGCGGCACCACCGTGATGTTCCGCCCCGATCCGCAGATTTTCGGCGAACGCGCCCATCTGCGCGCCGGTCCGATGTACCGGCTGGCCCGGTCGAAAGCCTATCTGTTCCGTGGCGTCGAGATTCACTGGAAGTGCGATCCGCTGTTGATCGCCGAGGGCGACGAGATCCCGGCCAAGGACGTGCTGCACTTCCCCGGCGGCCTGTCCGACTTCCTCCGCGCCGTGCTGAAGGAGCGCCCGCTGGTCACCCGCGACCTGTTCGACGGGATCGCGCCGCTGGCCGACGATATGGGGCAGGTCGAATGGGCGGTGGCCTGGCCCGAGGATGACGAGGACGGCTTCGTCAACACCTATTGTAACACCGTTCCCACCCCCGACGGCGGCACCCACGAAGCCGGGTTCCGCACCGCGCTGACCCGCGCCTTGCGCGCCCATGGCGATCTGGCCGGCAATAAGAAAGCCGCCCAGATCACCGCCGAAGACGTGATGGCCGGGGCCTGCGTGATGGTCAGCCTGTTCCTGCGCGATCCCCAATTCCAGGGCCAGACCAAGGAAAAGCTGGTCAGCCCCGAAGCCTCCCGTCTGGTCGAGAACGCGGTCAAGGACCGGCTGGACCATTGGTTGTCGGCCGACAAAGCCTCGGCCGCCGCGCTGCTCACCCGCCTGATCGACCGCGCCGAGGACCGACTCCGCCGCCGTCAGGCCAAGGAGATGAGCCGCAAGACCGCGACCAAGCGGCTGCGGCTGCCCGGCAAGCTGGCCGATTGCTCGCGCTCGGTCAATGTCGGCACCGAACTGTTCCTGGTCGAGGGCGATTCCGCCGGTGGCTCGGCCAAGCAGGGCCGCAACCGCGAGACCCAGGCGATCCTCCCCTTGCGCGGCAAAATCCTCAACGTCGCCTCGGCCTCGTCCGACAAGATGCGCCAGAATCAGGAACTGAAAGACCTGATGGAAGCCCTCGGCTGCGGCAGCCGCGAGCATTACGACGGCGACAAGCTGCGCTACGAAAAAATCATCATCATGACCGACGCCGACGTCGATGGCGCCCACATCGCGTCGCTGCTGATGACCTTCTTCTATCAGGAACTGCCCAACCTGATCCGCGAGGGACACCTTTACCTCGCGATGCCGCCGCTGTTCCGCCTCGCCCACGGCCAGACCGTAATCTATGCCCGCGACGACGCCCATAAGGAAGAGCTGCTGCGCACCCTCTTCGCGGGCAAGAAAAACATCGAGATCAGCCGGTTCAAGGGCTTGGGCGAAATGCCGCCCGCCCAGCTCAAGGAAACCACGATGGACCCGGCCCGGCGCATCCTGCTCCAGGTCACCATCCCCGCCTCCCGCACCGAAGAGGAAAAGGAAGAGGCCAAGGAAGTCGCCCGGTTGGTCGAAAGCCTGATGGGCCGCAAACCCGAACTCCGCTTCCGCTTCATCCAGGAACACGCCCGCTTCGCTACCAACCTCGACGTCTAGGGTCGGTGGAGGCGGGCGGCCGCCGTGCGGGCAGGATTCCGCTAACGCGGCCGGGCTATCGCCCAGACCCATTTGGAGGCGAAAGCCTCCAAACCTCCCATTTTATTGATATATTCGTGGGTTCGGGCGGCCATCGTTTAAACTATTCGGTGGACGAGCGCGGTGTTATTCTACTCTTATCGCGATTTTGGTGCGTCGCATTTTTCTGATTTTCCTCTGTTGCGGACGACATGCATGAATGAAATAACAGAGATAGAAGACAAAAAAATATTTCCAATTCAACCGTCCAATGGGCAACTTTGCTCTGAACAATGCTTTCGCTTTATAAAGCGGCATGCGGATATTTTTGGATTTTTATTTTTTAGTACGCAGCTTGCTGCGAAAGTGGATGAAACTAGGCTTGTTGCTGCGCGTGCTCTGGCAGCTACAGGGGAAGAAAAATATGTTCAGATGCTAAGGGATGTTGAAAAAGATAAACAAAAGCAAATAAATAAATATCGAAAATATGCGCAGCTTCAGACGGAGAATATGTGCATCAACCTTGTTGATAATTTTATTTGCTTTCTATCTGGCACCGTTCAAGCATGCATGCGCAAAAGACCTGAGTTACTAAAATCGTCTGAAATGATAAGACTAGAAGATGTTCTTAGATTAACAAATTATCGAGAACTTGTGTCATTTTTAGTAGATAAGAAAATAAACGAGCTAATATATGGCGGATTCAAAGAAATAGAAACATTTCTAATGGATAGGAGTGGGCTTTCTCTAACAACTTCTGACGCTGAGCGATCATTAGTAATTATATCAATAGAGCTGAGGAATATATATACGCACAACAGAGGGGTTGTTAACGACATATTTCTAAAAAGAACCAAAGGCATTCAGCACAAATACAATTTTAAGCATGGCCATGTGTACTGCACAAATTTAGATGAACTGTCTGAGTTTGCCAATAACATGTATGTAATTGCAATGCGCATTGATCAAGCAGTAAGCAAAAAATTCCGTGTCGCAAGAAAAAAATATAATACATGGGGGAAGACCTAGGATGCCAACGCCTCTTTGTGGCCTATCCAGGATAGGCCGGAGAACCCAGGGAATGCCCGTTATCGAGAATGGGCACAGATTTTTGGAATGACCGCCATGAGGCGCATTGCTGCCTCATTGTTAACCGGGAGCCGAGGCCTGGATAGCTCAGGCTATGGCCGATAGGCCCTTCTCGGCGACGAGGGACAGAAGTTTGCACGCCGGACCGGCGGGGCGTTTGTCACCCCCGCTCCCATTAGCCGACCTGTTCGCGCTCGCGAAGAGCACGGATTTCTTCGGCGGTGAATTTCCGGACCGGCGTCAGGCAGGATTCGTCAAACCGGCGCATCGTCTCCTTGTCGATCAACCCGGCCTCATGCAGGTCCAGCGCCGTCTCGTGGAGGGCGGCCTTCACGTTGCTCTTGTATCCCCGAGGTCTTCCCATTGTCTTGAACCTCCAGGAAATTTCCGGCCTTGCCTACCGCACTGCATCAGTATGGAGAACTCGGTTCTATAATCCAAGGCCGTCACGCGGGACGGTGCGACCGCTCCCTCCTTCGATAAACAAACCGGAGGGTTCGGGAGGCGGAGCCTTCCGATGCGGGGATTGGGGGCGCATAGCCCCCAAAGCTTCCTTCCCTCCCAATCCCTTCCCACCCAAAGAAAAACCCCCACCGTCCGAATCCAGGCGGTGGGGGTTTTGACATTGGGCGGTTTTAGGCCGCCAGCGACGGATAGCCCAGGCGGGCGGCGAGTTTCTTCAGCAGATCCTCGGCGGCGTCGCTGATGATCGTTCCGGGCGGGAAGATCGCGGCGGCACCGGCCTGATACAGCTCGTCCCAATCCTGGGGCGGGATGACGCCGCCGACGACGATCATCATGTCCTCGGCGCCCAGCTTGGCGAGTTCTTCGCGCAGCTTGGGCACCAGGGTGAGGTGACCGGCGGCGAGCGACGAAGCGCCGATGATGTGGCAATCGTTTTCGACCGCCTGACGCGCCGCTTCTTCCGGGGTCTGGAACAGCGGCCCGACATCGACGTCGAAGCCGAGATCGGCGAAGGCGGTGGCGATCACCTTCTGGCCGCGATCGTGGCCGTCCTGGCCCATCTTGGCGACCATGATGCGGGGGCGGCGGCCGTCCAATTCCTGGAAGCGGCGCACCAGTTCCTGGACCTTCGACACGCGTTCGGCTCCCCGGCTGTTGATCTCCCCGGCATAGACGCCGGAGATGGTGCGGATTTCGGCTTTGTGGCGGCCATAGACCGTTTCCAGCGCCGAGGAGATTTCGCCGACGGTGGCGCGCGCCCGGATCGCATCGACCGAAAGGGCGAGCAGATTGCCTTCGCCGGTTTCGGCCGCCTTGGTCAGGGCGTCGAGGGTCTGCTGGCAGCGGACCGAATCACGCTCGGCGCGCAGCTTCTGAAGCTGGGCGATCTGGCTGGCGCGGACGGCGGTGTTATCGACCTTCAACACGTCGATCGGCTGGTCGTCCTCGACCTGATATTTGTTGACGCCGAGAACGGTCTGGCGGCCGGAATCGATCCGAGCCTGGGTGCGGGCGGAGGCTTCCTCGATCCGCATCTTGGGGATGCCGGTTTCGATCGCCTTGGCCATGCCGCCGGTGGCTTCGACTTCCTGGATGTGGGCCCAGGCGCTTTCGGCCAGTTCGCGGGTCAGCCGCTCGACGTAATAGCTGCCGCCCCAGGGGTCGATGACGCGGCAGGTGCCGCTTTCCTGCTGGAGGAACAACTGGGTATTGCGGGCGATCCGGGCCGAGAAGTCGGTCGGCAGGGCCAGCGCCTCGTCGAGCGCGTTGGTGTGGAGCGACTGGGTGTGGCCCTGGGTCGCGGCCATCGCCTCGATGCAGGTGCGCGGCACGTTGTTGAAGACGTCCTGCGCGGTGAGGCTCCAGCCCGAAGTCTGCGAGTGGGTGCGCAGGCTGAGCGACTTGTCGCTTTTCGGGTCGAACTGCTTGATCAGCTTGGCCCACAGCATGCGCCCGGCGCGCATCTTGGCCACTTCCATGAAGAAGTTCATCCCGATCGCCCAGAAGAACGACAGGCGCGGCGCGAACTGGTCGATCGTCATCCCGGTGGCGATACCGGCGCGGGCATATTCGACGCCATCGGCCAGGGTATAGGCCAGTTCGAGATCGGCGGTCGCCCCGGCTTCCTGGAGGTGATAGCCCGAGATGCTGATCGAATTGAACTTCGGCATGTTCTGCGCGGTATAGGCGAAGATGTCCGAAATGATCCGCATCGAGGGCTTGGGCGGATAGATGTAGGTGTTGCGGACCATGAACTCTTTCAGAATGTCGTTCTGAATGGTTCCGGACAGCTTATCCGCGCTGACGCCCTGTTCCTCGGCGGCGACGATATACCCGGCCAGCACTGGCAGCACCGCGCCGTTCATCGTCATCGACACGCTCATCTGGTCGAGCGGGATGCCGTCGAACAAGGTCTTCATGTCGAGGATCGAATCGATCGCCACCCCGGCCATGCCGACATCGCCCGGCACGCGGGGATGGTCGGAATCATAGCCGCGATGGGTGGCGAGATCGAACGCGACCGACAGGCCCTTCTGACCCGCCGCCAGATTGCGGCGATAGAAGGCGTTGGATTCCTGGGCGGTGGAGAACCCGGCATATTGCCGCACCGTCCAGGGCTGGTTGACGTACATCGTCGGATACGGCCCGCGCAGGAACGGCGGCAGGCCGGGCAGGGTGTCGAGATGGTCGAGCCCGGCGAGGTCGGCCCCGGAGAACAGCGGCTTGACGTCGATCAGTTCCGGAGTCCGCCACAGCGCGGAGTCCGCGCCATGCCCGGTCTCGGCGGCAAAGCGCGCCTGCCACGAGGCAAGATCGCCCTGGGCATCGTTACCGCTCAGGGGCAGGGTGGAGAAATCGGGAAAGCTCGACATCACGCACAGACTCCGAGACGGGCGTGGGCGGCGCGCAGGGTGGCCAGCACGTCACAGCCCATAAAGATGAATTCATCGACACCGGCGGCGGCATAATCCGCCTTGCGCTCGCCGGGATTACCGGCGAGGTACAGACACTCGGCTCCGGCCTGCTTCAACGCCTGGGCAAAGGCGACGGCGTGGCTGTCATAGAGGCCGTCGCTGCCGCACAGGGCGACGATGCGGGCCCCGCTGGCCTTGAACGCGGCGACGCAGGCGGCGGCATCGGTGAAGCCGTCATTGCTCAACGTCTCGATCCCGCCCGCTTCGAAATAATTCTTGGCGTAGGTGGCGCGGGCGGTGTGGCTGGCGACCGGGCCGAGATTGGCCAGGAACAGACGCGGCCAGTTGCCGGTGCGGTTGCGGAAGGATTCGGCGTCGTCGCGCAACGCCTCGAACGCTTCGCCCAGACGGTGACGGGGCAGGGGGGCGATGCTGACCCCCGGTTCCGCCGCGCCGCCCGCTCCGGCCAGAGCTCCGGCGGCTTCGGCCCGCAGCGGCTTCAAGTCGGGCAGCGGACGCTCGACGGGACGCTCGTGCAGGTTGGGGAACTCGCTGATCCCGGTCAGCGAGTCCTTGCGCCGGGCGATGTTCTTTTCGCGCTCGGCCCAGGACAAGGCGATCCGCTCGGCCAGCGAGCCGTTGATCAGCGCGGCGGCCATCCCGCCCGCGCTTTCGATCATCTGGAACTCGGCCCAGGCGGCCTCGGCGACCTGACGGGTCAGAGTCTCGACATACCACGAGCCGCCCGCCGGATCGATCACCTGCGACAGCGAGGATTCTTCCTTCAGCAGAATCTGGATGTTGCGGGCGATGCGGCGGGAGAAGGGGTCCGACGGCCCCAATTCGGCATCGAACGGCAACACCGCGACGCTGTCGGCCCCGCCGACACCGGCGGCGAACCCGGCGACGGTGGTCCGCAGCAGATTCACCCACGGATCGCGCTTCGACATCATCCGGCGGCTGGTCCGAGCCAGCAGACGCATCCGCCGCGCGGGTTCAGGCGCACCGCAAGCTTCGGCGATTCTGGCCCACATCATCCGCGCCGCGCGCAGCTTGGCGATCGAGAGGAACTGATCGCAATCGACCGACAGGGTAAAGCCGATCTGGCCAAGAGCGGTCGAGATGTCGAGACCGGCGGCGGTCATCGCCTTCAGATAGGCGGTGCCGGTCGCCATTGCGGCGGCCAGTTCCTGGGTCGTGGTCGCGCCCGCATCGTGATAGGCGCCGGTATCGATGCCGATCGCGGTGGCGTTCGGCCAGTCCCGCGCGGTGCTGGCGGCAATCTGGGCCATCCGGGACAGGCTGTCTTCGATCGTCGCGGTCAGGCGGCCTTCGGCGGCCAGCGTGCCGAGCGGGTCGATCCCGAACGAGCCTCGGGCCTGATCGGGGCGGGTGCCCCGGCTGCGCCACAGAGCGGTCAGCAATTCGGCGGCGCGGTCGGCGCTGGCCCCGGCCTCGAGCGACAGCGGGACGAATTCGAGCAGGACGCCCTTCAAGGTGCGGTCGAGATCGTCGGCACTATGGATCGCGATGCCGCCTTCGCCCCACAAAGCGGCCTCGGTGGCGCGGCCGCTGCGGGCGGCGCTGTCGAGGCGGAGATGGATCGCGGTCGCGCCGCGCATCAGATCGTCGAGGATCGCGGAATTGGCGTCGGCGGGCAGCGCAGCGCTGTGCTCGCTGCGAATTTCCCACCCCTCGGTTCCCGCGCCCGAGGCACGGCCGCCGCGCGCGAACGGGCTGGCCCCCGGGAAACCGGACGGGTCGGTCGCGCCATCGACATCGGCGCGGGTATAGAGCGGTTGAACCACGATCCCTTCATAGAGCCGTGTCAGTAACTTCTTATCAAAGGGGGCGCCCTTCAGCGCCTTATCGACGAGCGCCAGCCACTGCGCGCGATCGGGAACGGGAAATTCGGACGCAAGCTTCAAGGAAGGGTCACTCATGGTCTCAACCTGATGTCAGACAACGGCGGGCACTATACGCGGAGGAACGGAGCGTATCAGGCGAAAAATGAGGGTATTCGTAATGATTCCATCATATCTTCCGCAATCATCCCCCGTCCGGCCAGCCGCCCGGCCCGAGCGTGCAGTGCAGCACCGGTCGCGGCGGCATCGAATGGTGGCAATCCCTGGGCCAGCAGCCCGCCGATGATCCCGGCCAGCACGTCTCCCGACCCGGCGGTGGCCAGATCGGGTGGGGCGTTGGTGAGGAGTCTGGCCCGTCCATCCGGGTGGGCGATCACCGTGTCGGGGCCTTTCAGCAGCACCACCGCGCCCGCTTGTGTCGCCGCCCGGCGGGCGCGGGCCAACCGGCTTCCCTCGCCGCGGCCGAACAGGCATTCGTACTCGCCGTCATGGGGGGTCAGCACCGCCAAGGGCGACAACGCCTTGAACAGACGGTCGGGGGCGTCGGTAAAGCTGGTCAGGGCATCGGCGTCGAGCACCGCTGGGCGAGCGGTGGCGAGAACGGCCAGGGTGCGTGCCGCCGTCGCCGCGCCGCGTCCGGCCCCGGGGCCGATCACGATCGCGTTGCGGCGGGGATCGGCCAGCAGCGCCTCGAACGGTTCCAGCGCGGCGATCAAGGTGCCCGGTTCCGTCGCCCGCAGCGAGGCCAGGGCTTCGGCGGGGGCGGCGATCGTCGCCAGCCCGGCTCCGATCCGTCGTGCCGCCAGCGCCGCCAGACGGGCCGCGCCGGTCATCGTGCTTCCGGCGATGACCAGGACATGGCCGCGCCGGTATTTGTGGCCGTCAACCTTGGGCGCGGGGGGAGGGTGGGCGATGGCCTCGGCGGCGGGCGGCGCGATCTCGTCCAGCACCGCTTCCGGAATACCGATGTCGGCCACGACGATCTCGCCGCATTTGAGACGGCCGGGCAGCAGACAATGGCCCGGCTTCTTGCGAAAAAAGGTGACGGTGGCGAGACAGTCCACCGCCGCGCCCCTGATCTCGCCGCTGTCGCCATCGATGCCCGAGGGAACATCGACTGCGATTGTCGGCAGGCGGCGGCGGATGATCTCTTCGATCACGGCACGGGCGACGCCCTCGAGCGGGCGGGACAGCCCGGCTCCGAACAGGGCGTCGATCACGCCCGCGCATCCGTCGAGGCTGTGCGGCGACAGCGCTTCGACCGGGCCGGTCCAGCGTGCCGCCATCCGGGCGGCATCGCCCTTGAGCGCAGAGGACTCGCCCAGCAGTGCCACCCGCACCGCCCAGCCCCGGCGGGCGAGCAGGCGGGCGGCGACAAAACCGTCGCCGCCATTGTTGCCGGGGCCGCACAGAATGGCGATCCGTCCGCGCGGCAAGCGGCGGGCGGCCTGGCGTGCCACCGCCCAACCGGCGGCCTCCATCAGCCGCTCGCCCGCGATCCCGGCAGCGATGGAGAGGGCGTCGGCACGGGCCATTTCGGCGACGGTGAGCACTTCGTGAGCCATGCGGGAAGCCTATCGCGGCCATGCCGCATTTGCCAAGGGCGGGTTGCTGAACTACATGCTGTAGTGTGAGCGTGTTTTCGGTAGGGAGGATTGCTGGTGAAGATCATCGTCATCGGAGCCGGCGTGGTTGGGACCGCTGCCGCCTGGTATCTGACCGGGGAGGGGCACGAGGTCGAGGTTCTGGAACGGCGCGAAGCGGCCGGGCTGGAAACCAGCTTTGCCAATGGCGGGCAGATCTCGCCCTGTCATGCCGAACCGTGGGCTAATCCGACCGTGCTGCCGAAGATCCTGCACTGGCTGGGGCGCGAGGACGCCCCGCTGCTGATGCGCTGGCGGCGCTGGGATCCCGAATTATGGGCGTGGGGCTTGAGCTTCCTGGCCAATTGCACCCCCGGTCGGGCCAAGCTCAATACCGAGCGCGCCTTGCGGCTGGCGCTTTATTCGCGCCAATCCTTGCGCGATCTGCGCGACCAGACCAAGATCGCCTATGATCAGCGGACCGAAGGCATCCTGCATATCTATCGCGATGCCCGTGAATTCGCCCATGCCAGCGCCACCGCCGGGATGATGCTCGACCACGGGCTGGAGCGGCTGGTGAAGACTCCCGCCGAATGCGCCCGGATCGAACCGGCTTTGGCCAATGTCGTCCCCGAATTGGCTGGTGGTATCTTTACCCCCGGCGACGAAAGCGGCGATGCCCACCGCTTCACCCAGGCGCTGGCTGCCCTGGCGGCGGCGCGGGGAGCGCGCTTTCGCTGGAACGTCGCGGTGCGGGGCTTGCGGCGCGACGGCGACCGCATCGGCGGACTTGTCACCGATAGCGGGACGATCGAGGCCGATGCCTATGTGCTGGCGACCGGCTGTGTCAGCCCGGCCCTGGTCCGGCCGCTCGGGCTGCGTCTGCCAATCGTTCCGGCCAAGGGCTATTCGATCACGGTTCCGGTCGATACCCATCTGGGCGCGCCCTCTGTCTCGATCACCGATGACGAGCACAAGATCGTCTATTCCCGCCTGGGCGAGCGGCTGCGCGTTGCCGGAACTGCGGAAATGACCGGTTTCGACCTGACCTTGACGCCGTCCCGTGTGGCGGCGATCACGGCGCGGGCGCGCGAGATGTTCCCCGAGGGCGGCGATTACAGCCGCGCCGAACCGTGGACCGGCTTGCGTCCGACCACTCCCGACGGGGTGCCGTTGATCGGGGCGACTCCGTTCCGTAATCTGTGGCTCAACACCGGTCACGGCACGCTGGGCTGGACGATGGCCTGCGGCTCGGGCCGTCTGCTGGCCGATTTGATCGCCGGACGCCGTCCCGACATCGACCCCGCCGGTTTGGGGATGGAGCGGCTGTAATACCTTGTCTCGGTGATCGGAACCGATCACCGAGGCCCTCAAACGGCGGGCGGGGATCGAAGAAACCCTTGCCTTCCCAGGCCATAAGCCGCGCGGCCCCTTGGGCCTAGACCCAAATCCCCATGAGGTCCACTCAATTGGGATTTGGTATCAGGCCTTCCCCTACATCAGGCAGGATTCGACCGGCTGGAGCATCTCCGGCAGGTCGGTATCGCCCAGGGCGTCGCGCAGGTCGATCTCGATCCGGCGCGAGATCGCGTCCAGCGGCAGATTGTTGGGCAGCATCCCGAACGGGTCTTCGATTTCGTCGGCGATCGTGTCCAGGCCGAAGAAGGTGTAGGAGATCAGCCCGACCACCACCGGGGTGGCAAAGCCGATCGTATCGACCAGACCGAACGGCAGCATCAGGCAGTACATATGCGCCGTCCGATGCAACAGCAGGGTATAGGAGAACGGCAGCGGGGTGCCGCTGATCCGCTCGCACCCGGCCTGGACTCCGGCCAACGCGGTGACGTTCTGTTCGATGGTGGCGGCGATCATCGGATCGACCCGCCCCGCCGCGGCGGCCTTGGCCAGATCGGCGCTGACGGCGGCCAGGATGCGGTTGGACGGATTGACCGAGCCCAGCACGGCCGCGCGTTCCTGTTCCGGTAGAAAGGCGGCGCTGTCGCGATCCTCGCTGCCGCGCAGGGCGTGGCGCAGGGAATGGGTGAAGGCGACGATCCGCCGCACCTGGATTGCGGCGAGGTCGTCGCCGTCGCGCGGGCGGATATGGGTCAAGCACAGTCGGGCCAGCGTGCGGGCGTGGATGACCAGATCGCCCCATTGCTTGCGGCCTTCCCACCAGCGGTCATAGGTCGCGCTGTTGCGAAAGCCGAGGAAGATCGCCAGGGCGAGACCGATCAGGCTGAACGGAATCGGGGTCAGGGTGATCTTGGTGTCGAACACCCGTCCATGCAGGATCGTGACGCCGATTGCGATGCAGACGGTGGTCGTCACTTCCCATTTGATGCGATGAAGGATCGAGCCGCGCACGGCGAAGAACAGACGCCAGGCGGCGGGGCGGTCTCTGATGATCATGACGGGGACGTCCGGGGCAGGGGGGAAGCCTGTCGTCCCTTATAGCCGATTCGTCGCCGCGAAGGGGGGCGACAAAAATCGCTTTACCGGATCGGGGAATGCGGTCCTTCCGGATCGGAAGGGGAGGAATGGTGGGCGCGACAGGGATTGAACCTGTGACCCTTCGCGTGTGAAGCGAATGCTCTCCCGCTGAGCTACGCGCCCTTAAAAACCATTTCCTGCGGGCCGCTCCGGTGTCTGTCTGGGGGGCTGCCCCAGCGGCTCCGGTGCGGAGGCCGACCTTCTACCCAATTCCGTGAGGCGATGCAACGGCTAAATCGGAGGAGGGCGATCACTTTCGTTTCGCCAGCACCGGCGGCGGCTCCCCGCTCAGCAGAAAGGCGGTGATTTCGGTCGCCGTCGCCGGGTGGGCGAACAAAAAGCCCTGGAGCATGTCACACTCGAAGCCGGTCATCGTCGTCAGTTGCTCGACCGTCTCGATCCCCGGCGCGACCACCCGGATGTGCAGGCCGTGGGCGACCGCGACGATGGCCTGGATCACTTCGGCGTTGCCCGAACTGTCGGCGGGATTGCGGACCAGATCCTGGCTGATCTTCAGGGTGTCGGTCTGCACCTGCCGCAACAGGCTGAACGAGGAATGGCCCGAGCCGAAATCGTCGATCGCGATGCTGATGCCCAAGGTCTTCAGACGGGCGAACTGGGCGTCGGTATCGGCTTCCCGCTCGGTCAGGCAGGATTCGGGCAGATCGATTTCGAACATCGCTGCGGGCAGGTCGCTCGCGGCCAGTGCCGCCTGGATATCGCTGGCTAGGTCGGGGGCGTGGAACTGGCGTGGCGACAGATTGAGGCTGACCCGGGGCGGGGCGATGCCCCGGTCCAGCCAGACCCGGGCCTGTCGGCAGGCGGAGTCCAGCGCCAGACGGCCAATCGGCAGGATCAGCCCGGTTTCCTCGGCCAGCGGCAGGAAATGGTCGGGCGCCATCAGGCCGATTTCGGGGTGATGCCAGCGCAGCAGGGCTTCGAGGGCGACGACCCGGCCGGTGGCGGCGGCGAAGACCGGCTGGTAATAAAGCTCGAACTCGTTGCGCTCGACGGCAAGGCGGAGCGAGTTTTCCAGTCCCAGCCGCTCGAACGCCTGGGCATAGACCGATTCGGAATGGAAGCGGCAGGCGTTGCGGCCCTGATTCTTCGCCTGATACATCGCGGCGTCGGCCAGTTTGATCAGGGTCTGAGGATCTTCGGCATCGGTGGGATAGAGGGCGACGCCGATCGACGAACTGATCCGCGCCTCGTGCCCCTGAAGATCGAACGGTTCGGCCATCAGCGACAGGATTTTCTGGGCGACGACGGCGCTGTCCCTGGCCTCGGTGATGTCTTCGAGGATCACGGTGAATTCGTCCCCGGCCAGCCGGGCGATGGTGTCGCCCTGGCGGACGCACGACGACAGGCGGTCGGCCACCTGCTGCAACAGGCAGTCCCCGGCAAGGTGGCCCAGCGTGTCGTTGACCTGCTTGAAATGGTCTAGGTCGATGAACAGCAGGGTCACGATCGAGTGGTTGCGGTGAGCGCGGGTCAGCGCCCGCGACAGCCGCTCCTGGAACAAGGTGCGGTTGGGCAGCCGGGTCAGCGGGTCGTGGTTGGCCTGATAGCTGAGCCGCTCCTCGTCTTCCTTGCGCGAGGTGATGTCGGAGAACACCGCGACGTAATGGGTGAGCTGCTCGCGCTCGTCGCGGACTTCGGCGATATTCAGCCACTCGGCGAACATTTCGCCGGTCTTGCGCCGGTTCCACATCTCGCCCTGCCAGCGCCCGGTCCGGGTCAGACTCTCGTTCATCCGCTCGTAGAAATCGGGCGGGTGACGGCCCGAGGACAAGATGCGCGGAGTCTTGCCCAGCACGTCCTCGGGAGTATAGCCGGTCAGCACGGTAAAAGCGGGGTTGACGTGGATGATCCGCCGCCGGTTGTCGGTGACGAACAATCCCTCGCCGGTATTCTCGAACACCGTCGCGGCGAGGCGCATGTGATCTTCAAGACGCTTGGTTTCGGTCACATCCTCGACCACCGCGACAGCGCGATGCAGCCGACCGGCTTCGGCTTCGCGGATCGGGGTCACGGTCAGGCGACCCCAGCGCACCGAACCGTCGCGGTTGAGATAGCGCTTGGTGATGTCGCAACTGTCGATCTCGCCGCCGATCACTTGGCGGTAGAGTTGGGTGACGGCGTCGCGGTCGTCGGGGTGCGAGATGTCGCGAAAGGTCATCCGGTGCAACTCGGATTCGCTATAGCCGACCATCGCGCAGAAGGCAGGATTGCAATGCAGGTAATGCCCCCCGGCATCGGTCAGGATCACGCCCGCTCCGGCATTCTCGAACAGGGCGCGGAACCGCGCCTCGCTTTCGCGCAGGGCGGCGTCGGCGCGCGAGCGGCCGATCGCATAGCGGATCGCGCGGCGCACCAATTCGCCCTCGCCCTGGCCCTTGACCAGATAATCCTGCGCTCCCTGCCGCAGCGCTTCGAGCGCCAGTCCCTCGTCGATGGTGCCGGTCAGCACCACCACCGGCAACAGCGGCGCGGCCAGCCGCAATTGCGCCAGACCGCCCAGCCCGATCGAATCCGGCAGCGACAGATCGAGCAGCACGACATCGACCGTATGTGTCTTCAGGAAATCGAGCGCTTCGGACAGATAGCTGACGCAGGTGACCGCGAAGGGGCGGACCCGATCCTCTTCCAGATAGGCCTGGACCAGACGCGCATCGCCGGGATTGTCCTCGATGACCAGGACTGACAGCAGCGACGGAAGGGCGGGTGGGGCCATGGCGCGGAGCCGGTCAGCGCGGCGGCAGCGTCACCACCGAGCACCAATATTCTTCGATCGAGCGTACCACCGAGATAAAACGATCGAGGTCAACCGGCTTGGTGATGTAGCAATTGGCATGGAGATCGTAGCTGCGCAAAATGTCCTGACCGGCCTGCGAGGTGGTCAGGACCACCACCGGAATGCGGCGGAGTTCGGGGTCTTCCTTCATCTCGGCCAGAACCTGCCGCCCATCCTTGCGGGGCAAATTGAGGTCGAGCAGGACAAGATCGGGACGGGGGGAATCGGCGTAAACGCCTTCGTGCCGCAGATAGGCCATCGCCTCGACGCCATCGACCACGACCTTCAAACGGCTGGTCATCCGCCCTTCCTTCAGAGCCTCCTGAGCCAGACGGGCGTCGCCGGGATTGTCCTCGACCAGAAGAATGTCAAAGGTTTCGGGTGCGTTCCGTTGACTCAAATGCTCTCTCCCCGTCCTGCGCGAAAATATCCATTTGGACTATAATATAAGGCAGGGTCGGTTGGAACCCGCGTTGCCATCGCCCAAGGACGCCCGGCATCCCTCCATCCGACCGGTCGGGAGGGATTAGAAATAATCTGGACGAAATCAATTGTAGCGTTATGGGGTTTCCGACGCCAGCCGCTCGAGTCGCGTGAAGATCGGCTGGGCCAGCCGCTCCAGTTCCGCCGGACTGGCCCGCAGGGTTTCCTCTTCCAGACCGCCCAGACGGTCGGCCAGATCGGGTTGACCGAACATCGCGCACTTGCCGCGCATCGCGTGGACGTGATCGGAAAGGGCGGCGCGGTCGTCGCCCGCCAGTAAGTCGCGCAGAATGTCGCTATCGCGCGCCATTTCCCGCGCGAAGGCGGGTTGCAGATCGGCCAGACCGGGCGGCGGCCGGTCGAGTCCCAGCAGCGCGGGCAGCTCGCGGTAATCGTCGATGATCCGGTTTGCGCCCAGTTCGGCAACCGGGCCGTGGGCATAACCGAACGAGACCGCAACGGTAGCGACTCCCGCTGCCCGCGCCGCCGCGATGTCGTTATAGGAATCGCCCACCATCACCGCCTGCTCCGCCGTGACCCCCAAACTATCGAGGATCACCTGGATGTGGATCGGGTCGGGCTTTAAGGCCGGGGTGTCGTTGGCCCCGACGACGACATCGAAGAAATCGGCCAGCCCCAGCTTGGCCAGAACCACCTTGGTTGCACCGCTCGGCTTGTTGGTGCAGACGGCCAGCGCCAAACCGGCTTCTTTCAGTCGGGTCAGGGTCTCGATCACGGCGGGCCAGGGGCGGGTCGATTCGGCCGAGCGCGGCTCGTAATCGGCCATGAAGCGGTGCAGCAAGTCCTCGACCGGCAGATCGACCGGTCCGCCGGTGGTCAGGAAAGCCTGCTCGACCAGGATCGCGGCCCCGCCGCCGACCAGCGCCTTGACCGCATTGGCCGATAGCGGCGCCCGGTCCCATGCGGCCAGCATCCGGTTGACCGCCGCCACCAGATCCGGCAGCGAATCGATCAAGGTGCCGTCGAGATCGAACAGGACGGCCCGAGGCGGCGAGGTGAGAAGCGACATCGAAACCTACCGTAACAAAGATTGACTTGGCCGGGGGCGACCGTTGTGGCACGTTGCCGCGACTGCCGCAACAGATTGGGTTCACGCCGCTATTATGGCTTCCCGCGCGCTTGCCGTCATCGTCCTTGCCGCTGGCATGGGCACCCGTATGAAATCCACTTTGCCCAAAGTGATGCATCCTCTGGCCGGTCGGCCGATGATCCGCCATCTGATGGACACGGTGCATTCTCTTTCCCCCGACCGCGTCGTCGTCGTCGTTGGACCTGACATGGACTCGGTCGGCGCCGCTGTCGCCCCGGTTCCCACCGTGGTCCAGGTCCAGCGTCTGGGCACCGGCCATGCCGTGGCCCAGGCCCGCGCCGCGTTGGGCGAATTCGACGGCGACGTGATCGTCCTTTACGGCGACACCCCGTTGATTACCGCCGAGACGCTGCTCCGGCTGTTGGCCGAACGGCGCGGTCCGCGCGATCCGGCGGTGGTGGTGCTGGGCTTCAAGCCCGACAAAGCCAGCGAATACGGACGGTTGGTGGTCGGGGCCGAAGGGCTGAAGGCAATCGTCGAGTACCGCGACGCCACCCGCGAGCAGCGCGAGAACCCGCTGTGCAATTCCGGGGTGATGGCGCTGGACGGGCGGCGGATGTGGAGCCTGATCGACCGGATCGACCCCACCACCAACAGCAAGGGCGAATATTACCTGACCGACGCGGTGGCGCTGGCGCGCGCCGACGGCTGCTGTTGCAGCTTTGTCGAGGGCGAGCAGATCGAACTGCTTGGCGTCAATTCGCGGGCCGAGCAGGCGATCGCCGAAGCGGTGATCCAGGCCAAATTGCGCGATGCGGCGATGGAGGGCGGCGCGACCCTGATCGACCCGGCCTCGGTGTGGTTCAGTTGGGATACCAAGATCGGCCAGGATGTCGTGATCTGGCCGCATGTCGTGTTCGGCCCCGGCGTCACGATCGGCAACCGGGTCGAAATTCGCGGCTTCTGTCACTTCGAGGGCTGCTCCGTCGCCGATGGCGCGACGCTGGGTCCGTATGCCCGGCTGCGTCCCGGCGCCAACATCGGAGCCTCGGCTCATATCGGCAATTTCGTCGAGATCAAGGCCGCCACCGTCGAGACCGGGGCCAAGGTCAACCACCTGACCTATATCGGCGATGCCCGCATCGGCGCGGGGGCCAATGTCGGGGCGGGGACGATCACCTGCAATTACGACGGCTTTGCGAAATCCTTCACCGATATCGGCGCAGGGGCCTTCATCGGCTCGAACAGCGCCTTGGTCGCCCCGGTCAAGATCGGCGACGGCGCGATCGTCGGAGCCGGTTCGGTCATTACGCGGGACGTCGATCCCGGGGCGCTGGCGGTGGCGCGTGGAGTTCAGGCCGATATTCCCGGCTGGGCCGACACGTTCCGGGATCAGCAGCGCGGCAAGAAGGGGTAAGCGGGCATGTGCGGTATCGTCGGAATCGTCGGTCGGCAAGATGCCGCGCCCTTGCTGGTCGAAGGGCTTCGGCGGCTGGAATATCGCGGCTACGATTCTGCCGGGATCGCCACCTTGGTCGAGGGGCGGATCGACCGCCGCCGCGCCGAGGGCAAGCTGGTCAATCTCGAAAATCTGCTGAAGACCCAGCCTTTGGGCGGCAGCACCGGGATCGGCCATACCCGCTGGGCCACCCATGGCGTTCCGACCGAGCGCAACGCCCATCCTCACGCCACCTCCCGCGTTGCGGTGGTTCATAACGGGATCATCGAGAACTTCCAGGAACTGAAGTTGGAACTGACCAAAGCCGGTCAGGTGTTCGAGAGCGATACCGACACCGAGGCGGTGGCGCAGCTGATCGACCATTTGCTGGCCCAGGGGTTCGAGCCGGTCGAGGCGACCGACCGCGCCCTGGCCCGGCTCCACGGTGCCTTCGCGCTGGGGATCATCTTTGCCGGTCGTCCCGAGATGATGATCGCCGCCCGTCAGGGATCGCCGCTGGCGATCGGTTATGGCGAGGGCGAGATGTATCTGGGCTCGGACGCGCTGGCGCTGGCGCCCTTGACCCGGCGGATCAGCTATCTCGATGACGGTGACCGCGCCGTGATCACCGCCACCACCGTCTCGATCTGCGACCGTGAGGGACGCCCGGTCGAGCGCGAGGTGCGCCAGACCAATCTGTCCGGGGCGCTGATCGGCAAGGGACAGCACCGTCACTTCATGTTGAAGGAAATCTACGAGCAGCCGGAAGTGATCGGCGGCACCTTGAAGACGATGCTGAACCCGGCGGAGCGGACGATCACCTTGCCGCATCTGCCGTTCGATCTGGCCGGGATCGCGCGGGTGCGGATCATCGCCTGCGGCACCTCCTATTACGCTGGAATGGTCGCCAAATACTGGGTCGAGCAATTGGCGCGGGTTCCGGTCGAGGTTGATATCGCCTCGGAATTCCGCTATCGCTCGCCGCCGCTCGAAGCGGGCGGTCTGGCGATCTTCATTTCCCAATCGGGCGAAACCGCCGATACCCTGGCCGCGTTGCGCCATTGCCGCGCCAACGGCCAGCATTGCCTGGCCCTGGTCAACGTCCCGGAAAGCACCATCGCCCGCGAGGCCGACGGTGTGTTGGAGACCCTGGCCGGGCCGGAGATCGGCGTCGCCTCGACCAAGGCGTTCACCACCCAATTGACGGTGTTGGCCGGTCTGGCGGTGGCGCTGGGTCGGGCCAAGGGGGCGCTGGATCGTGCCGCCGAGGCCGAGGTTTGCCGCGCCCTGGCCGAAGTGCCCGCCCGCGTCGCCGATGTGCTGCGTGACGACAGCGCGATCCGCGCCATCGCTCCCTCTGTCGCCGAAGCCCGCGACGTGCTGTATCTCGGCCGCGGCACCGGCTATCCGATCGCGCTGGAAGGCGCGTTGAAGCTGAAGGAAGTCAGCTACATCCACGCCGAAGGCTATGCGGCGGGCGAGTTGAAGCACGGCCCGATCGCCCTGATCGACGATTCGGTGCCGGTGATCGTGATCTGTCCGTCCGACGATCTGTACGACAAGACCGCCTCGAACGTGCAGGAAGTGGTGGCGCGCGGCGGCCGGGTGATCTTCCTGTCCGACCGGTCCGGCATCGACCGTCTGTCGGCCAAGGTCGCGGCCACGATCGAACTGCCTGCGGTGGCGACCTTTGTCGCGCCGCTGCTTTATGCGATTCCGGTGCAGTTGCTGGCCTATCACGTCGCCATCGCCAAGGGCACCGACGTCGATCAGCCGCGCAATCTCGCCAAAAGCGTCACGGTCGAGTAATCCCCGTTGCCCCGTGCCCGCTTGGAGGTCTGTGCGTCCAAGCGGGGGCGGGGCAAGGGGAACGTCCGGAGGGTTACCGGCGGCGGGGATCGCTGGGGCGGAACGCTTTATAGCTGATACCATGGCGCTCCATGCGCACGCCCAGCATCCGGCGGGTCAGGCCGAGTTCGTCCGCCGCCGCGCCGATATTGCCGTTGCTGGTCTTCAGCGCCTCGACGATCATTTCATATTCGACGGCATGGATCTTGGCTTCGAGCGGCATCCGGAACCCGGTGTCGGTTTCGGTCGGGGTTTGCAGCGACGGCGGCAGATCGTAACTGTGGATCACCCCATCTTCGGCCAGGATCAGCGAGCGCTCGATCACGTTTTCCAGTTCGCGGACATTGCCCGGCCAGTGGTAGCTCATCAGCATGTTGAGCGCCGGGGTCGAGATGCGCTTGATATCCTTGCCGTTCTCGGCCGCAAAGGTCGAGACGAAATAATCGGCGAGCGTGATCACGTCACTGCCGCGCTCGCGCAGGGGAGGGATGGTGATCGGAAAGACGTTGAGGCGATAGTACAAATCCTCGCGGAAGGTACCTTGCTCGACCATTACGGCAAGGTCGCGGTTGGTCGCGGCGATGATCCGGACATCGACCCGCACCGGTTTGCAGCCGCCGACCCGTTCGAAGGTGCGGGCCTGGAGCACGCGAAGCAACTTGGCCTGCATCGTCAGGCTGAGTTCGCCCACCTCGTCAAGGAAGATGGTGCCGCCGTCGGCCTGCTCGAAATAGCCCTTGTGCATCATCATCGCGCCGGTGAACGACCCTTTTTCGTGGCCGAACAATTCGCTTTCCGCCAGCCCTTCGGGTAATGCCGCGCAATTGGCCTTGACGAAGGGGCCTTCGGCATTGGGGCTGTTATAGTGGATCGCGTTGGCGACGAGTTCCTTGCCCACCCCGCTTTCGCCCAGGATCAGCACGGTGGCCCGCGTCGTCGCGACCTTGTGAATCAGGGCATAGACCTCCTGCATCGGCTTGGAATTGCCGATGATATTGTCGGGCTTGAAGCGTTGCTTCAGCGCGCTTTTGAGCAGCCGGTTCTCGGTCTCCAGCCGAACCTTCTCGATATTCTCCATCAGGTACAGTTCGACCGCCGGGGCGATCAACGTCCCGATCATCGCCAGCAATTCGACATCTTGTTTCAGCAGGCGGTGATTGAGATAGATCCGCTCGGCACAAATGGTCCCCAGCACTTTCCGCGCCAGCACGATCGGCACGCAGACGAAGGCGGTCTTGCCCCGCCGCTTGCGGTCGCCATGGGCGCGGGTGCGGTCAAGGAAATCGGGGCTCTGGTCCAGGCGCGGGACGATCACCGCCTTGCCGGTCTGGACCACCTTGCCGGTGATTCCCTCGCCAGGAGCATAGATACCGCGTCCCTTTTCCTCCTCGGTCAGACCGAAGCTGTCATGGATGAAGATCGCCTCGGAATGACGGTCGTACAGCATCATGATGCCGCGATGCATCCGCAGACGCTGGCGCATTCCGTCCAGGGTGATCGACATCAGCGTGGCAAGATCGGCGTTTTCGGCCAGCACCTTGTTGATCTCGAACAGGATCGGCAAGACGCTGACCCGGCACTCGCCGGTGAAGCAGTGGGTAAATTCCTCGACGGAGCCGTCGAGGGCGCGGTTGAGAGTAACCGTGTCATCCATGGTCATTGATCCGCATTCACTCCATTAGCCTGTCCATTCCCAGGGAACGAATACGCAATAGGTGGGCCATGTCGGACCGATCGCAGGCCCACCGGAATGAATGGTGGCGGCATTTAAATTCAATCACCTACGGTCAATAATTGAGTTGATAAAACTCAATACGCCGAAAAGATTTACATAATCGGTAAATTCCGGCGGTGGATTTGACAGAAACGGCCAATCTGCTGATGGGCTGATCGGGTGGGGTCGGCGAACCGGATTCGGTGCCGAAAGGGGAGGGGCAAGGGGGGCGTCAGCCTCCTAAACGCGGATCGAGAGACGATCTGGATCAATTCACCGTTTCGGTAAATTCGCCTCTTCGAATTTGCAGGTTCGGTCTATTCGAACCGACGACATCCCCCCGCAATGGCCGCCGAGCGAAATTTCCCTTTCGGTAAATTTTTTGAGCGGTTTTTCAGTTTCAGAATAATCCGGTCGCTCGCGCCACATCGTGCCGATCCGCAAAGGCTTGATTTTCAACGATAGCCCCTCGCGGCCGCCGGGCGCGGGGTCGGAGGGGAATTTCCCGATCTGTAAATTAAAAAATCCTTGGGAATCAATCGGTTGGTTGGCACGTGGCTTGCCATAGACCTTGGCATGGACGGTTTCGCTTCCGTCCCCACGGGTTCACCAAACGGAGTTTCCCACAATGACGCGCAAGGTTGCGATCTACGGCAAGGGCGGGATCGGCAAATCGACCACCACCCAGAACACGGCGGCGGCGCTGGCCCACTTCCACAACAAGCGGGTGTTCATTCACGGCTGCGACCCCAAGGCGGATTCGACCCGCCTGATCCTGGGCGGCCTGCCGCAGGAAACGGTGATGGACACCCTGCGGACCCAGGGCGCCGAGAAGGTGACGCTCGACAAGGTGGTCAAGACCGGGTTCCACGATATCCGGTGCGTCGAATCGGGCGGGCCGGAGCCGGGGGTCGGCTGCGCCGGTCGTGGCGTCATCACCGCGATCGACCTGATGGAGGCCAACGAGGCCTATACCCCCGATCTCGACTTCATCTTCTTTGACGTGCTGGGCGACGTCGTCTGTGGCGGCTTTGCGATGCCGATCCGCGACGGCAAGGCGCAGGAAGTCTATGTCGTCGCCTCGGGCGAAATGATGGCGATCTACGCCGCCAACAACATCTGCAAGGGCTTGGTCAAGTACGCCAAGCAGAGCGGCGTGCGCCTGGGTGGCATCATCTGCAACAGCCGCAAGGTCGATGGCGAGCGTGAGTTCCTCGAAGAGTTCTGCGCCGCGATCGGCACCAAGATGATCCACTTCGTCCCGCGCGACAACATCGTGCAGAAGGCTGAGTTCAACAAGAAGACGGTGACCGAGTTCGATCCCGCCGCGGATCAGGCTCTGGAATACCGCCAGCTTGGCCTGTCGATCATCGAGAACGACAATTTTGTCATTCCGAAACCACTGACGATGGATGAGCTGGAAGCGATGGTCGTCAAATACGGCATGTGCGACTGACCCCAGCTTAATCGAGCCGTGCATCCGCGCGGGGGCCGGGAAACGGTGCTGCCTTCCGAAACCCGTCTCCAGTCTCACCGTCCGGCCCTTGATCTGACGAAGCCGGACGGACGCGCTCCCCGCGCGGGTGCACACCTTGGTCGCCATCCAGCTACGGAGCGAAAACAATGCCTTACCATGAGTTTGAATGCAGCAAGTGCATTCCCGAACGCAAGCAGCACGCCGTCGTCAAAGCCCCGGGCGAGGATCTGACCTCGTGCCTGCCCAAGGGCTATCTCAACACCATTCCGGGCTCGATCTCGGAACGCGGCTGCGCCTATTGCGGGGCCAAGCACGTCATCGGCACCCCGATGAAGGACGTCATCCACCTCAGCCACGGACCGATCGGCTGCACCTACGACACCTGGCAGACCAAGCGCTATATCAGCGACAACGGTAACTTCCAGCTGAAATACACCTTCGCCTCCGACGTCCGTGAAAAGCACATCGTGTTCGGGGCGGAAAAGCTGCTGAAGCAGAACATCCTCGAAGCGTTCGCGCAATTCCCCGAGATCAAGCGGATGACGATCTACCAGACCTGCGCTACCGCGCTGATCGGAGACGACATCAACGCCATCGCCGAAGAGGTGATGGAAGAGCTTCCCGACGTCGATATCTTCATCTGCAACTCGCCGGGCTTTGCCGGTCCCAGCCAGTCGGGCGGCCACCACAAGATCAACATCGCCTGGATCAACCAGAAGGTCGGCACCGTCGAGCCCGAGATCACCAGCGATTACGTGATCAATTACGTCGGCGAATACAACATCCAGGGCGACCAGGAAGTCATGCAGGACTTCTTCAAGCGGATGGGCATCCAGGTCCTCTCGACCTTTACCGGCAACGGCCGCTATGACGATCTGCGGGGGATGCACAAGGCGCACCTGAACGTGCTCGAATGCGCCCGCTCGGCCGAATATATCTGCAACGAACTGCGAGTCCGCTACGGCATTCCCCGCCTCGACATCGACGGGTTTGGCTTCGAGCCGCTGTCGCAATCGTTGCGCAAGGTCGCGATGTTCTTCGGTATCGAAGAGCGCGCCGAGGCGATCATCGCCGAGGAGACCGCTCGCTGGAAGCCCGAACTCGATTGGTACAAGGAGCGCCTGAAGGGAAAGAAGGTGTGCCTGTGGCCGGGCGGTTCGAAGCTGTGGCACTGGGCCCACGTCATCGAAGCGGAAATGGGCGTCAAGGTCGTCTCGGTCTACACCAAGTTCGGCCACCAGGGCGACATGGAGAAGGGCGTCGCCCGGTGCAGCGAGGACACCCTGGCCATCGACGATCCCAATGAATTGGAGGGTCTGGAAGCCCTCGAAATGCTGAAGCCCGACATCATCTTCACCGGCAAGCGTCCGGGCGAAGTCGCCAAGAAGGTCGGCGTCCCCTACCTCAACGCCCACGCTTACCATAACGGTCCCTACAAGGGCTATGAGGGCTGGGTCCGTTTCGCCCGCGACATCTACAACGCGATCTACTCGCCGATCCACCAATTGGCCGAGCTGGATATCAGCCGCGACCCGATCCCGACCGATAAGGGCTTCGCCACCCAGCGGATGTTGTCCGACGCGTCCCTGCCCGAGGACATCCGCACCTCGACCACGCTGCGTCAATACAGCGGGGCCTACGACACCATCTCCCCCCTGCGGGACAAAACCTATCCCACGTTCGACTCCCGCTCCGCCGCGGCCGAATAGCACGAGGACGATCATGGAAGACGTGACCAAGACCCGGGTCGAGCAACTGATCGACTACATCATGAAGAATTGCCTGTGGCAGTTCCATTCCCGCAACTGGGACCGCAAGCGCCAGAACGAGAACATTATCGGCATGACCACCCGGCTGTTGTGCGGCGAACCGGTCAAGCCCGAGACGCCCGAAGACAAATGCTATTGGGTCGATGCGGTTTGCCTCGCCGAAGCCTATCGCGCCCGCCATCCCTGGCTGGCGACGTTGGGGGTCGATCAGATCCGCGAGTTGATGGCCAAGCTGCACGAACAGCTCGATTACCAGACCATCACCGCCTCGCTCAACGAAGAACTGACCGATCAGCATTATTAGGAAGGATTGCTCCATGTCCTGCGAACTGAAACTGAAAGAGCGGATCGGCACCATCAACCCGATCTTCACCTGCCAGCCGGCTGGGGCCCAATATGCCAGCATCGGCATCAAGGATTGCATCGGCATCGTTCATGGCGGCCAGGGCTGCGTGATGTTCGTCCGCCTGCTGATCTCGCAGCATCTGAAGGAAAGCTTCGAGATTGCCTCGTCCTCGGTCCACGAGGACGGGGCGGTGTTCGGCGCGCTGAACCGCGTCGAGGAAGCGGTCGACGTGCTGTTGATGCGCTATCCCCACGTCAAGGTGATCCCGATCATCACCACCTGCTCGACCGAGGTGATCGGCGACGACGTCGATGGCGTCGTCACCAAGCTGGAGGAAGAGCTGCTTCAGGTGAAGTATCCCGACCGCGAGGTCCACCTGATCCCGATCCACACCCCCAGCTTCGTCGGCAGCATGGTCAGCGGCTATGACGTCGCCGTCCGCGATTTCGTCAAGTACTTCGCCAAGAAGGACAAGCCCAGCTTCAAGATCAATCTGATCACCGGCTGGGTCAATCCGGGCGACGTCACCGAGCTGAAGAGCCTGCTGGCTGCGATGGAGATCGAAGCCAATGTGCTGTTCGAGATCGAAAGCTTCGACTCGCCGCTGATGCCCGACAAGAGCGCGGTGTCGCACGGCTCGACCACGATCGAGGATCTGATCTCGACCGCCGACGCCCAGGGCACGATCGCACTGAACCGCTATGAGGGCGGCAAGGCGGCCAAGTTCCTGGAAAAGCGGTGGGACGTTCCGGCGATCATCGGGCCGACCCCGATCGGCATCCGCAACACCGACACTTTCCTCCAGAACCTGAAGACGATGACCGGTAAGCCGATCCCCGACTCGCTGGTGCGTGAGCGTGGTATCGCCATCGACGCGATCACCGATCTGACTCACATGTTCCTTGCCGACAAGAAGGTGGCGATCTTCGGCAATCCCGATCTGGTGATCGGGCTGGCGGAATTCTGCCTCGACCTCGAGATGAAGCCGGTTCTGCTCCTGCTCGGCGACGAGAATGCCGAGTACGAGAACGATCCCCGGATCAAGGCGTTGCAGGAGGGCGTCGATTTCGACATGGAAATCATCGCCAACGCCGATCTGTGGGAACTGGAAGACCGCATCAAGAACAAGGGTCTCGAACTCGATCTGATCCTCGGTCATTCCAAGGGACGCTTCGTCGCGATCGACAACATGATCCCGATGGTCCGGGTCGGCTTCCCCACCTATGACCGCGCCGGTCTCTATCGCTATCCGGTGGTCGGCTACAAGGGCGCCACCTGGCTGGCCGAGCAGATGGCCAACGCCCTGTTCACCGACATGGAATACAAGAAAAACAAGGAGTGGATCCTGAACGTCTGGTAAGGCCCGCTGCCTTCGGGGCGGCGGCCAGAGACGGTTGCCGCCCCGCTTGTTTCCGTAACCCGTCGGGAGGGGTCCGATGAAAATAGCCGCTTATCTTGATGAGACCGGGTCGGTTTCGTCTTTCGACCGGGCGGGATCGGTCTGCCTGTTTGGTCGCGAGGACTCGGGCTGGGTCGAACAGGACCGGATCGGGATTGATTTCGTCGATCAGCCCACCCTGGCCCCGCGCAAGGCGGTACTGCGCGATGTTGCCGCCCGGCTGGGGACCTGCCGGGTGCTGTTGCTGGGGCAGGTCACTGGCATCCTGCCCGCCATCTTGCAAGAGGAACTGGGCTTTCGCCTGTGGCGGTCGGAAGGCGATCTGGCCGACCAGCTCGACAGCGTCGCCGCCCGCGAAGCCGAAGCGGCGGAGAAAGCGGCCAAGGCGGCTCTGTCGCCCCTGATCCCGCTGCCGATTGCGCCGCTGTCGTTGGGCGGGGGCTGCGGCGGGGGCTCCCCCCGGCGCCGGGGCGGCCCGGCGCCTGCGGCCGACATCCTGGCCCAGGCCAACAGCGCACTCGAAATCGTCGGCGATCCCGCCGAGAGCCGGTTCCGCCTCGATCTCGCCGCCTGTCTGGCTTCAGGCTCTGGGCTCAATTCCCGTGAGATTCTGATCCCGATCCTGATCGGGCCGCCGTTCCGCTCGCTCGAAATCCTGTGCGACCATCCGCCGCGCTGGCTGGCCGAGACCCTGGCCGGGCTGGGGATGATCGCCACCATCGACTCCCTTGATGCCGGGGTCCGGGTCACCATCACCCGCCGCGATGATCGTTAGGGAGTGTCTCGAATGAGCCTCAGCCCCCTCTTCCTTTCGCGATAGGATTACCGCTATGTCCATTCGGCCCACCCGCCGCCGCCTGCTCTATTTCGCTTATGGTGGCGACATGCATCCCGACCAGATCGGCGAGCGCTGCGAGGCGGCCGAACTGGTTTGTCGCGCCCGCCTTCAGTCCTATCGGCTGGCATTCCATGGCCGCTCGCGGGTGTGGGACGGCGGCCAGGAGACCGTGACGCCCGACCCTAAAGGCGTCATTCACGGCGTGCTGTATCGCCTGTCGGCGTCGGATTTCGACCGGCTCGACATCTGGCAGGGCGTCCGCATCGACGGTGGCGGCTCGTACTTTCACTCGCCGGTCGATGTGATCGACGAGCAGGGGCGGCTGATCGACGCGCTGATCTACCGCAAGGCGGTGGACGGCGCGCCCGCTCCGCCCAGCCATGATTTTCTGCGCCACCTTGTCGCGGGAGCGACGGCGCGCGACCTTTCGCCCGCTTATATCGCGGCATTGGCAGCAATCCCCTCGCGTCCGGCCGACTTCCCCGTCCCGCGCGAGGACCGCACCGCAGCAGCCTTGCTCTCTGGCATGAGCTGTGCTTGCTGATCCCCTCGTTTCGGCCTGACCGGCCGGGCGACCCTTGACGACGGAGATGACGACATGACCAAGCAGAGTGCGGGACATCCGCACGGCCCGATGCGCCGCAAAGAGCGCGAGATCACCGAGCGGGCGGAAATCGACGCGATCCTGGCCTCCGAGAAGGTAATGCACCTTGCCCTGAGCGACGACAACGTCCCGTTCCTGGTCCCGGTGTTCTATGCCTATGACGGCACCGTTCTTTATTTCCACTCGGCTCCGGCTGGTTCGAAAATCGACATTTTGAAGCGAAACGACCGCGTCTGTTTCGAAGTGTCGGTCGATCACGGGGTGATCGAGGACGAGCGCGCCTGCGATTTCGAGGCGCGTCACCGTACCGTGATCGGTACCGGGCGGGCGGTGTTTGTCGAGGACGAGGCGGAGAAGATTCGGGCGCTCGACCAGATCGTCGCCCTGTTCACCAAGACCCACTTCACCTATCCGGCACCGAAGCTGGCGCACACCACGGTGATCCGGATCGACATCGATCAGATCAAGGGCAAAAGCCACGGCTTTCCCAAGACCTGACCGACGGGGTCCGGGGGGCTCTTTCCCTCTCTCCCCCCGGACCCGACGTCGTACCAACCGGCCAAATCGAGGATTGGCCGGTTGTATTGTCCCTCGCCGGGCGCTCGCCTCCGCTCGCTTGGCCGCCGCCGCAATGGCGGCCTGATACCGGCCAAATCGAGGATTGGCCGGTATTCAGATATATCCGTGATAGGCCCGCACCTTGTAGCAGCCGCCGATCACGAGGAATTCGCCTTCGCTGTTCAGCACGCTCGCGTCGAGCAGACCGGGGAAGAACAGCAGCTTGACCGTGGGAATCTCGGTCTCCAGCACCCAGTCGCCGAATTCCTCCGCCCGCTCCTGCGAGCCGCTGAACGACACCAGATTGTTGAGCCGCACCTCGGCGAGACGACCGGCGATCCGCTCGCCGACCCGCTGCCCCTCGAAATCGTTGGTGCCGCGCCACAGCCGGACAAAGCGCGGTCCCGGTTTCTTGAAGTGGCGGATGCTCCATTGCCCATATTCGTACAGCAGGTCGATCTGCTGATGGATGCAATTGTTGTGAAAGCGGATATCGGTCTTCTCGTGCAGATACTCTCCCCAGGCGGGCGAGGGAAACAGCCCGAGCGGTTCCTTGTGGAACACCGGAACGATGCCGAAGCGACTTTCGACCCAGCCTTTCAGCACCGCCGCCTTGGCGCTGTTGGAATCGGCACCCCACCCGCGCAGCACTTCGAGATAACTGGTAACAGTGCGGCGGGATTCGGCCGGGCCGTCGTCGGGCGCGGGCGGCCCCAGGCCGAAATGCTGGGCCATGTAATGGGCGAACGCCGCCGCCGCCTCGGTCTGGGAGGTGCTGCGGTCCAGCAGATGGAACAGGCCGGGGTGGGTCTCGCGCGTGCCGTGGATGGTCAGGCGGCGCAGCGAGCGGTTGAAGGCCGACGAGGCCAGGATTCGCGGCGGAATCCCCACCATCGAGGTGCTGTACCACTGGTCGGGATCTTCGATCGGAGGCGTGTCCGGCGCAGGCGACAGCAAATCCGGGGCGGGCAGGGTGGTCAACAGCGGCAAGCCTGAACAGAAGCGGTTTCGGGCCGGTCTGGCCGACGACGTGAACGCCGTCTGCCGTGGTTCGCTCTTACCCCGGCCCGGTCGGATCGTACCCTGTCGCCGCCCGGTCTGTCATCAGATCGCGAAAGGCGGCGAGAAAGGCGCGGCGGGCCTCCTCGGCGGGCCAGGGCTCCAGGCGAAGCGACGGCATCCGCCCCCGATAGCCCAGCACCTTGCGGGCCTCGGCCAACGCGAACCCGGCCAATTGAACCGCTTCGGCAAACGCGGCGGCGCGGTCGGCGGCGCGGATCGCGCTCTCCCATGCTTCGGGGACGCGAGGCGGCAGGCCAAAGGCGAGATGAACCGCCTCTGCCACCTTGGCCTCGATCTCGTCATAGGGGCGGCCGACCGCCCGCTTGAACGGGGTAATCAGGTCCGAGGTGACGTATTCCGCCGCATCGTGCAGCAGCCCGGCCAGCCGCGCCGCTCGGGGCAGCTTAGGGTCGGCCGCGACCATCAATTCGACCACCACCAGACAATGCTGGGCGACGGAAAAGCCGTGTTCGCCGACGGTCTGGCCGTTCCAGCGCGCCACCCGAGACAGGCCCAAGGCGATGTCTTCGATCTCGATGTCGAGCGGGGATGGATCGAGAATGTCGAGACGGCGGCCCGACAACATCCGCTGCCATGCGCGGGGGGGCGCGCTGGACCGGCGCGGGGTGGCGCCGTCCGATCGTGCTGAGGTCAAACTCGTTCTCTCCTTTTGAGCCGAACCGGCCCAAAATAGAACGGGAGCGGCCAAGAGGAAATGGCGACGGCGCTTTGGCCCGCGCGCAAAAAAAAGTCCGGTGGGCCACAACAGCCGCACCGGAACCGTTCGAACCCCGACGCCGCCCGCAGACGGTCGCCGGTCCAGTCGTTAAGGATCTCAGCCCGCGAGGGTGGCCGCCAGAAGCACCAAAGAAACCAACATGGTCGCCGTTAGGGCGATCTCTCTGCCGCTGTCCTTGACCGCGACCAGAACCCGGGTGTTGCGCTGTCTCATTCGGTGGCCTCCTGGACGAATCCTATTGAGCTTGATATGGTGCCATCCGCCTACGGGTCAAGAGCCGTTACCGTTCTTTTCCGGCTCCGCGCGGCGGAAAAGCCGCTGCGATGCCCTTGCATTTTTCCAGGGACGCCTGTAAGTTCCGCCGACATTCAGTGCCGGCGTAGCTCAGTTGGTAGAGCAGCGCATTCGTAATGCGCGGGCCGAGGGTTCGAATCCTTTCGCCGGCACCATTCTTTTCAAGGGCTTAGCGGGAAACCGCTAAGCCCTTTTGCTTTTCCCTGCCTCTCCGGGGCACAAACGGGGGCACAAACGGACTCCGGGGCACAGTGCGGAACATGGCGAAATCTCTGTGTTTCCGCCCGTCGCCGTCCCTGCCTTCGAGATTTCCCGCCCCATCCCTGCCCTCCGCCAGCCGACACCGCCGGGATCGTTCGCCGGAGAAATCCGGCGCGGCAAGTCCGGGCGCGACACTGCCACGGGGGCACAAGATCGAAGGCGGGGGCACAAACCGGAAGCCCCTCGACTCCCTCGAAGGGCGGTTGTAACCTTTTCGTGCCACCCGGTGCGGCTTTTCCACCGAGGCATCGCGATGCCTCCCGAAAGGGAGATATCCGATGACTCAGTACGATAAGCGGCTCGTGTCGAAAAAGGAGCTGAAAACACTGTGCGGCATCCCGTACACACCCCAACACATCGGGCGTCTCGAAGCGGCGGGCAAATTCCCCAAGCGGGTACAACTCGGGCCGAATCGGGTCGCGTGGCTGTTGTCGGAGGTGGATGCGTGGGTGGGCGAGCGCATCGCTTTCCGTGGTGCGTCCGTTGACGATCCGGCTTCCTTTTGACGGGGCGGGGATGGCCGGTGTGCACAACCGGCCATCCCTTCAATTATGAGCGGGCTGCGCATTTTTAGATGGAAGGCCAAGATTTAGCTCAAATGGAAGGCCATCGCGGACGCTTTCGAGTAAATTCAAGCAATCGTTAGAGTATTTATGAAATTTTGTCGTATTTACTAATTCCGATCTATGGTATTTGTTATCAGATGACTTGATGTCAGTTCCAGTTATTTGCTTTAGCTTGTCAAGAAGCGCATTTGCTGTATGCCACCCATTACCACCAAGCAACTTTCCAAGCTGAGTTGCGCTCAACGGATGCTGTACAGCCGCAAAGCTGTAATCATCAATGTTGGCAATTCCAAATAATTTAGCAAATGAATTTGAATTCTCAACAGATTCAGTCAGCATCTTAAAGTCTACATGAACTGGCAATTTTGGAATGTCGTGGCGAACTAAATCGTATGAGCGGGCGATTAGAGCCCTTAAAATTCGAGGGTTTACGTCGTTCAAGGCCGGGTTTGTAGAAAAAGCATCAAATACCCACCCAAAATCGGCAGCTTCAATCAACTTAACCCTTATTGTCCGGTCATCTTCCGTCGGAATCACCTTTTCCCTTGGCGGTACGCTGTCTTCGTTTATTTGTGGATTCCATTGTAAGATATACACGTTTGGGATGACCCCGCCTTTCTCAGGAAGAGCCTCGTCGATATCAGATAAAATAGACCTAATGTTTGGGTCTGTTGCGCTATATCCTATAAATATTAGTGGATGTTCATTGAAAAATGTAAGAAGCTTTGCGCTGAGAAATTTCTTTTTTCTTTGAAATTCGCGGTAGTCTGACTCTGTAAAAACGATGCTATCAGGATCGGTTACGCTGCCATGTATTTTGTATATTTCACCAATATATACTTGCTGACCCTTTAGAATGTTTTGACCAATAATTGGCTCGTGGTCCGGAAACAACATTTCAAGCATGCGATCATAATTTGTTGTGATGATCGCGTGAGGCTTTATTTTTGTTAGTGATGATATTTCTTTTTTGTGCTCATCTTTTCCGATTTTAGAGGCGTCAATTGGTGTCAACGAATTAATATACGACGCAATTTTATATTTTATGTATGATTGAGCCCCAACTGATTCGCCAAACATTTCTTCTGGAAATTCGTTATGACCTGCTGTCCATGCCCATTCCTGATAAATTTTTGCGAATTCTTCGCCAATTCGCATTGGGGTTATAAGAGACTGCTTGTAAAAACCAAGCCCTTTGTCAATCGCGGTGCAGTGGGTTGCTAGATGAGACAGAAGTTCATCCCAGTTAGGGGTTCCCATATATCGCTTCGCCAGTCCAGATCCAACGAATAGAATTGGCTGACACCCAAATTGCTGAACCGTATCAGCGATATCGTCGCCAATCTCTTCCGCGTAGCGGCTGTATCGAGTTTGCGACTCTTGCGCCTTTTGCCCGTCCACAACGCACCTCATAGTTATATGTCCGAAAAGTTATAACGCGGATAACATTTGGTGGCAACTGGAGTGGCAAGAATATTGAAAACGATTTCAACTCGTAGAGGCCTCTAAGCATGAGTTGGTTCTTTAGGTGAAAAGCCCACCTTTGTTACCTTTAGGTATGCCAGCGCTACCGCCCGTATGATCGGATCGGCGCACCACGTCTTCCCGCCCTTGAACCGTGCGGCGACCATGGCGGGGACAGTTCCGGCGAGGTGATCCCGGAAGCCCTGTTCGAGGGCTTGGCGCTCGTCGTCCGGCAGTCCGTCGATAAATGCCATGATGGCGGCTTTCTCGCGGGCACTGTCTGCCTTGCGTCTGTTCGCCGTCTTGGCCTCAAGTTCTTCGCGCTCACGGTCGGCGTCCCGCTCGGTTTCGTGGGCGTGGGCTTGCTCTTGGGCGAAGAGGGTGGGCTGTGGTCGCCAATCCTCCTCAATGGCCTTCCGGAGCCATCCGGCGGGGTTGTCGATCTTCTCCTTGCCCTTGAGGCGGCGAGCAAGATCGGCGGTTGCCCACTCCACCAACTCCGGCTCGTGATCCTGGACGAGGGCGCGGGCGGCATCCTCGGCCATGCCGTGGGATTTGAGGCGGGCGACCAGACGGGCAAGCCGGGGGTCGTCGCGCAGGGCGTCCGGGGTGTCGGTGCGGGCGTTCTTGGTGATGAGGAAGCGAAGCGCCGTGACCTTGCGCCCGGTCTTGATCTCCTCATAGTCAAAGGCAAGATCGGTTTTCGCGTTGATCTCGCGCCGCGCCCGATCAACCACCCGAACCCGTAAATCCTTGTAAAACGGGTAATCGTCCGCCCCGATGCCGCAGAATCACCGCAGTTCGGCCAAGCTAACGAGGCGCGAGCCGATCCCGGCATATTGCTTCAACAGCTCATAAATACGAATGGCATAGGTGCTTTTCATGCCGATGGCGTATTTGAGCGCGACGGTGGTGAAGTTCTTTTTGAGGTCGAGCAGGTAGGGCATGAGCGCCGGGGCAAGGCAGATTTCCACAAGCCCTTCGTTCCAATGGTATTCCGCCGACGCGATCCAAGTGGCCTGTGTGGTGACGTTGCGCCCGATGTCTTCAAGATCGATCTCGCGTTTGCGCAAGCGCCCGGTCACCTCGGCAATCTCGCGATAGAGCCGCCCGCCGCCGTCCGAGATGCCGATGAATTTTGCGAGGTCGGCAATCCGCACCCGGTAGCGCTTAAAGTCCTTGTCCTCCGGGCCGATCTCGGAAAACAACCACAACAAAATCCGTTGCTCTTGCAGGGTGAGACGATACCGCGCCTCGATCAAATTATTGTGCCGGGTCACAAGCGCCTTTTCGGTTGGCTTGGTCACGATGATGTCCGACATGGGGTGTATTTAGAGAATAATACGGCCATGATATGGATAATGGGACGTGAGTCAAATTCTTGTCCCATTATCCGGCTTTTTGGCTTTGCGCCGCGCTTTCCATCGTGACGGCGGATTTGTCCTATTTGGCGGGGAATTTGTCCCACTTCACGGGGAAAACGTCCCAGTTCGACGGGGTTTATGTCCTACTTCACGGGGAATTCGTCCTATTTGGCGTGACGGGATGGCTTGTACAAGCGGAAATCCGGGGGCGGAAAACATTTAAAACAATGTAAAACAAGAACAACATCGCGCGGGCGTGCCGCGCTCTTTGCTGTTGTTTTTGAAAAATTGGGTTCTCCCGCCCCCTGACGGGGGGCGCTCCGTCTCGATCCTTTGTCCGGGGAAAGGACGCGCTCGCAATGGCCTAAAATCGGGCGGTAGCGGCGTTTGTCGCCCGCCCCGGCTATATCGCGGCCCCCGAAGATCAAACGCCTCACTATGGGGCAAAAAACAGCACATTAGCTGAATGAAAAATAATTCCAAACATTGGAGAGTGCCAGATTGAGTTGACAAGGTTCGGGCATGAAGCCCGTGAACGCGGGATCGCCCATCTCATCGGCAATGATTGACCATAGGTTGCGCCTGCGTCATTATGATAATCGGCATGGGAGGTGTTGCATGGATATTTCGTTTAATATCAAATACGATGATGGGGTGCGCCGGTTTAATGGCTTAGATGCTTATTATGGCGCTCAGTCATTATTTGCTATTACTCAGATTATGCTTATCTGTTTTAATGCTTTTCTTAACAAAGAAATTGTAACAAAAGCAACTGCGGCAAAAGGTTTCTGGCTGGTTGCTGGCCCTGCGAGGAAGGGAAGCTGGGAACAATTACTCCATATGGTCATTACTGATCCTCATCTAATATCTCTTGCAGAGGAGTATGGAAAACAAGCTCTTTACGACCTAACTAAATGGGCTATGGGCGGTGCTGTTGGTATTCCTTTCATCTTGAAGAATCGAAAAGCTAAAAATATTATCAAAGAGTTGCGTAAAAAGAACGAAGACCTTTTGGAAAAGCTTGATGATGCTGTTTTGCGCGCTCATGCTCCCGTAAAGCACCAAGGGCTAAATGTTCACATCATGTCTGGTCGGACAGTCTTGATGTCATTTAACCATGAAACGCTCGAATTTATTGAGACAGAGGTGATTGAGGATGAAACATACGTTATTTCTCTTGCTGTAAACAGATTTAATGCTCGGACTGGAACTGGACGTTTTATTGAGGCGATTGATTCAATATCAATACCATTTTGGCCTTACGAAGAATTGTCGGAAAGACAAAAAGTGGCTCTGGCTGATAACTTGGCGAAAGTGGCGCGTGGGGTATACGACCCTCTCAATGTCATTGTCTCTAATGTGGTGTCGCGCGACGGTCGGCTCAAACGATACCGGCTACACGGGGTTGCCATTTGACGCAAATACCTTCAAGTAATTTTAGTAATTAATGGCAATATAATTCTTAGGTTATGTTGTCCTGTGTCCCGATAGGTTTTCGTGTCACTGCCTATGATTTAATCGCCTCGCTATGGGGCAAAAAACGCCCTATTTCCCGAACATCCGCCGGAAGAATCCGCGATGCGAGTCCGGCGCGGGCGGCAAAAGCCGGGTCACGAGGTCGGCATTGGCGCGGCGCAGCTCGGCAAGCTCGCGCTCATAGCGTTCGGCGCGGTCACGCTCGGCACGTTCGCGTTCCTCCGCCTTTCGTGCCCGCTCCCGGAGCTCTTCGATCAGTTCAGCCCGAATCGGCTCCGCCGCAGCTTCGGCGGGGGTCGCGTCGATCCGCGTGGCGGGTGTCTCCGTTGGCTGGTGCTTTGGCGGTCAGAACACCCGGATCAATTCGGACATGTAGAAAAACCGCTTGCCGCCTTCGAGGTAAATTTGAGACTCGGCAAGAGCGCCGGAGGAAATCTTGCGCTCAAGCGTCCGCTTACTGATGCCGAAAACCTGTGTCACGTCATGGGCGGAAAGGGAATGTGCAATTTGCTGTGTCATGCTGTGCCAAATGAAGAAATAAA
Organism: Magnetospirillum fulvum; assembly: GCF_900108475.1. GTDB lineage: Bacteria > Pseudomonadota > Alphaproteobacteria > Rhodospirillales > Magnetospirillaceae > Phaeospirillum > Phaeospirillum fulvum_A. The sequence continues at coordinate 321,992 of NZ_FNWO01000003.1, forward strand.
AGTCGGCGTGGCACTGTGCCACCGATGCCATTGTATTGATTTATGAGGAAAATCAAGTGCGACAGGGTGTGACATTGGCAGGGTTTGGCACTGTGCCGCCTGTGCCTATTCAAAAAAACCCGCTGGGGAGCGATCCGCCAGCACCCACCCGCCGCCGAAATCGGCTTTGACGCTGTCGATTGTGTTGAACGCGATCAGGTTGAAGGCTCGGCTGCCCCGGAAGCCCGGCACGGCAAGCATCCGATCCATCACCCGGACGGCAAGCCCCGGATTGCTCGATATCGACAGCACCCGTCCCGCCGCGTCATGGCCGAAGGTGCGGGACGCGGCATCCGTCACGATGTCTTCGATGTATTCGGCGAGCTGTTTGGCGATCCGCCCCACGTCGGGGAAGTTGTGGAGTTCGAGCGCCACGGCGCGGCGCTTGGCTCCGGTGTCGAAAAAGGCCAGCCCGTCCGGAATGATGAAGCGCCCGCCGGGGAGGTCTACCCGGCACACCGAGCGCATCCGCGTCGTGCCGCTGCGGTTCGCTCCGGTCTTGTCGAAATAATGCCGGGTGGCGAGGCATTCGCGCCGCTCGTCGGCGGCAATCCAAGCATCGAAGGCAATGCAGCAATCCACATAGGCCGCCCGGTGGTCGAAATCGTTGGCGTATTGCACGCCCCCGACCGGATAGACGATCTCCGACAGGTCGCACCGCTCCATATCGGCCACCACCTCCGCCCCGGTCTTGGTCAGGGTGTAGACGCGCGGCAAGCGTCCCTTGGCGCTGAATCGGGGGAAGTCGTGGACGTCAACGAGGTTGTCCCCCGCCCGGCGGCAGAGGCGGGGCAGCACGTCGGCGCGGATATGGCTATCGTTCTTGGCCACCCCGGCGGCGATCATCTGCGGCACGGTGAGATATCGATAGCGCGCCAAGGCTAAAAGCGCCCGCTGCTGCGGGGCGGTCAGCACGTCAAGCGGACGCTCCAAACTGCGGCGCTGGCGGTGCTTCTCGGCATGGGTTGGGGGGCTTTGGCTCATGGGATTCGGTTAATCGACAGGGAGGGGCTGATAGGACGCCCCGGCGGCGGCGGTACGGTGCGAGGTGGGGGCGCGGTAGTATCGGACAACCTGGCTGTCGCGAAGCCGCTCCCACGCCTCGGGCTTGATCGCGCCCTTGTCCTTGATCCGGTGCGACGGCATGCGGACGACGATTCCCTTTCGGCTTCCCGCCTTGATGTGGAAAAAGCCGGTCGAGAGGGCTTGCAACTCGTCAAGATCAGCGCCGGTTTCGTCCGCGATCTTCTTGAGGGTGTGGAGCGCGTTTTTGCCGGTGATCTTGACGGCGGTATTGCCGAGAATCGCCTTGAGCAAATCCGGGCTCATGCCGTCGCCCAAAATCTGTTGCGCAAGGGTGAGATGCACCCCGTATTTCCGCGCTTCCTTCAAAATGATCTCGACGCTCTCGGACAGGTAGTTTTGGCACTCGTCCACGAAAACATGGACGGGGATGCGGTCGGCTTCGGGGAGGCGTCCCTGTTTGAAGGCGAACGCCTTGAGCCGCGCCATGATGAATTTGCCGATCAGGTTGCTCGTGGTTTCGCCGATGTCGCCCCGGCCAAGCCGGAAAATCACCACCGCCCGGCGGTTCAACAGCTCTTCGAGGGAAAACGAGCTTTTCCCCGCGATCATGCGGAAAAACGCGGGGTTGCCCTGGAGCGCTTCATAGAGGCGCATCCGAACCCCCCGCTTGCTGATGTCCATGGTCTTGTCGGTGAATTCGCGGCGGAAAAAATCGTGGTACAGCGAACCGGCCAGCACCTCGCCCGCGATCCCGAGCCAGCGGGCGTTTTTGGTGTCGTCCATGAACTCCATGAGGTCGGCCAAGGTCGAGCCGGGCACATGCAGAAGCACCGTGAGGCAAGCCCCGATCATCGTGCGCATTTGCGCGGTGAATTCGAGGCCGTCGATCAGCTCCGGGAACACCTCGATCAGCTGCTTGACCACGATGGCGATGTCATCGGGGTTGCGCTCCGCGTCGGGGATGTCGAGCGGATTGAAGACTGGAGTCTTGCCCGGCGACAAAGCGGGATCGATGTAAACGAGGCGCTTGCCGTCCGCCAGCTCCGGCCACCGCGCCACCTGTTCGGCAACGTCGCCATGCGGATCGATCAGCACCAAGGCCGGGGCGCTGTTGCGGGCGATGTAATGGAACATGATCGCCTTGAGGGCTTCCGACTTCCCCGACCCCGCCCCGCCGGTTATGTAGGTATGCCGCTTGCGGCTTTCCTCGGAAATGGGAAGCGTCCAAAAGCGATCAAAAAAAAAGCTCCGAGCCTGCGGAAGTGCTGCACACAGGAAACGTATATAGCCCACGTCAGAGTTTTCGTGATTCTGTTCGAGGTGGTCGCGTTCTTTGCGCTTCGCTTCATAGTCGGAAAGTTTAGCGTAATAAACTTCGCCTAATTTGTGCGTCAGCAATGCGACGACATAGGGGCGCTTTGACGGATCGCGCTCGATGGCGCGGGCTTCGGCTTCGATCAGTTCGGGGGAAGGCTTGGCGGGCTTCGGGATGTCGCGGAGCGTGAACCGGCGGCGAAACTCGTCCCATCCGGGCAGGCCATGTGCGAGCGCGACCGTATCGGCCACCTCCCGCCCAAAGGCGGGCGAGTCGGCAAGGCGGAACTCGCCAAGCTCCAAGCCCGCCCCGGTGTCGTCGCCCGTCTCGGCGAGGTGACGGGCAAGGGCGGCGGTCAGGGCGTCAGGCGCGATTTCGACCAAGGGACACCCCCACCGTTAAGCCCAACGTATAAGCCATTTTATGCACCAAATATGAAAAGTCAAAAAGGTTCATAAATTCAAAGGGATTAGCCATCTCCGTCGAATTCGCGTCCCTCCTCATTCTCTGCTTTCTGTTGGATCGGCCCGGCGGTCTGTATTTTGGCTCGTTCGTCACTCACGCCCCGAATTGCCGTCCGCCCGCGCTCAACCACGCCGAATGCGTCGGGAAACCAAACCCGGACACTGCCCCCCGACAGGATCGCCGGTTGCGCCAGCTCAAAACGCCCCGCGCCCTTTCAACGCCTCAATCCAAGAGTCCACCTCTTCCGGTGTCGGGGGCGTCGGGGCGCTGTTCGCCCGCTCGATCATCCGCACCGCGAAGCGGGTGGCTTCCTCGTGGGTGAGTTCGTCCTTGCGGAGTCGGCTTTGCAGGCACGCCATGACGATTTCATGGGATCGCTCGTTCGCCCGGTGGCGCTCGGTCTGGTCGGCAAGGTGTTCCGAGATTTTGCCTTGCACCTTCGCCGTCAGGATATTGCCGAGTGCTTGGGAAAGGGCGTGGTCGCTGTCCTCGCCCCGCTTGAGGACGGATTGCGAATAGTCATAGGGGAGACTGCGGGCACGCTTCGAGATATCCGCCGACACTTGGGCGTTGACCAACCCGACCGCGTTCGAATGCCGGAGGCGTTCAAGGCTCATGCTGCCGCGCTGCTCGATCATGGCTTTCTGTTTCGCGGCGTCCCGGTCGCGCTCGTCTTTTTCCCGCTCGTAATCGAGTTTGGAATAGGCAAGCGTCATGTCGTCGGAATGGTGGCGCTCGTTCTGATCCAGCCTTGCCCCTTCGAGACCCATTTTATCGGAATGATGGCGTTCCTGCTGGTGCAGGGTCGCCCCGGCGATCTCCGCATAGAGGGTGAGTTTATCGGCCTTGAGTTGCCGATCCCGAGCGCCTGCGGGGTCGGTGAGGTCGGCAAGGGTGATCGGAAAACGCGCCATATCGTCCCCCTACATGCTCTTGATGAGTTCGATGCGCCGCCGCTCGCGCTCCTCTTCTTCCTGCCGAAGAAGCCGGGCGGTTTCCATGGCCGCTTCCTGTTCCCGGATGGAAAGGTTTGCCAAGGCGAGGCTCTTTTTCAGTTCGATATCGGCAAGGGCTTGCGCCGCCCGGACTTCCTGCGCGGCGGGCGAAGCCCAATAAGCCGCCTCTCTTTCCGCGTTCGCCCGTTCCAAGGCTTGCCGCTCGCGTTCCGGGCGCTCCTTCTCCTCGCGCCGTCGCGCCGCCGCGTCCCGTCTCTTGCGGAAGATATAGCGGAAAAGGGCAATGAACGGGATGAAGGGGAAAAAGAGTATTTTCAAGATGAACGGGACAAGCCTCAATCCATCCCCGTCGCTTCCGCCGAAGGCGATCCAATTCAAGGAGAGAAGAAGGAAGTGACAGGCATATCCGATAAGAACAAAAAACATGGTTATGAAAACAAAATACTCGACTCGTTTTCCCTCAAAGCTATCAATTAGCATTGCCGCGCTTGCAGCGGCAACGATTGCAATTAAAAGAATGACGCGAAAAACCTTTTTATCGTCCATTTTCACCGCCCGCAACAAATCCGTCGCCAATAAGGACAGGGAAAAACGCCCACCCTTTCCGATTGGTAGCAAGGATATGATGGGGTGGCATCCGGCGCAATGCGTTGGGCGTCTCTCATGGTTATTCTTGCGGATGATCCACGCCGCGCAATCGAGGGCGTAAACATTGTATATTCTTTATCTATCAGAGGTGGAAAATCGAATGCCGTCCGCTGGCTAAATTTTGATTCCATGCTGGCAATAATTACTCCAGTATTTTTTGATTTTTTCGAATCCATCCATACACTGTCCAAAGTCCAAAGGGACGTTTAGACCTTGTACACTTCGCCCATGAGCCCATCTCCAGCTTTACTTTTCGTCGCCTATTACCGCGTTTCGACCGACCGACAGGGGCGCTCCGGGCTCTGACTCGACGCCCAGCGCGAAGCAATTTTCCGGTATCTTGCCCGGATCGGCGGGGCGCTCGCGGGCGACTTCACCGAGGTCGAAAGCGGCAAGCGGGCGGATCGTCCCGAGCTTGGCCGGGCGCTCGATCTCTGCCGCCGCAAAAAGGCAACGCTGCTGATCGCCAAGCTCGACCGGCTTTCCCGCTCGGTGGCGTTCATCTCGAACCTGATGGAAAGCCGGGTGGACTTCCGGGCGGTCGATATGCCGGAAGCGTCCCGGCTCACGATTCACATCCTCGCCGCCGTGGCCGAACACGAGCGGGCGATGATCTCCGAACGCACCCGCGCGGCGATGGCGCAAGCAAAGCTCCGAGGCGTCAGGCTCGGCAATCCCCGACTCGACAGCGCGGAGGCGGCACGGGCTAACGTCCGGGCGGCGGATGCCTTCGCGCTCAAGGTCTGACCGGCAATCGAGGAGATGGCCCTTGCGGGCATGTCCCTTCGAGCGATGGCGCGGGAGCTGAACGAGCGGGGCATAAAAACCCGCACCGGCAAGGCGTGGGGCGCAAGCACGGTGCGGAATCTGATCGTATGGAACGGGCGGACGGGATAGCAAATGAAGACGCCTCAATTGGAACGGGTCTTTTCCCACTGGTGGCGCTCATGAGCATTGCTCCCCGCCTTGCTGACGAAGACCAACCACACCCCGTAGCAGCCATGGAATCACGTCGCCGATGGCGCACGAATGATCGAACGGGCGGCCCGGGGGATGCCCGCCCATATCCGGGGGGATGATCCGCAGACCGTTGCCACGTTCGCCGCTGAAGGAACACCCAGCTGAGGACATGGAAGCCGAATATAGAGGGCGTAGAGCAGCGGGAATGCGCCGAGGAACGCGGCAACGCCAGCCTCAACCGGCTTTGCGTGGGGCTGGATGTTGGCCTATGCCACGGTGATCAAGAATGAAAGCGCGATGATCGCCTTGTGTCGTGTTTCCGGGTACATCGCGCCTCCCTGATTCCGGGACAAGCCCAAACCATTGCGGGAGGAATGGTAACAGGCGGTGGGGATTCGGCAAAGAGCGGGAGGATGGGAAATCTGAAAACTGATTTTGAATATCAACCATTCTTGATAAACTATGTGAAGTCTGGGATGGTTTTTGCTTTTTCGCGCACATCCCATGGAATCATTCTCTCTTAGGTATGGACAAATGGCACGCATGGCATATTATTAGAATGCCCATGTTTATGGTATTAAAACCATACAGAACATGAGGGGTAGTGGATCAAATAATTTACCAATTATCTGAGGTCAATAATGAGTGATCAAAAATTAACTCCAGAGCCACTAATGAAGATTGCGACGGCTTTTCAGGCTAGCAAGGTTCTAGCTCTTGCGACGTATTTTGACGTATTTTCCTCCATAAGTGGTGGAGTAAATACGTGTCATAGATTATCTTCTGAGACTGGTATTGATGTTAGATCGCTCAGATCAATACTCAATGCTTGTTCAGCAATCGATATTCTTAAAAAAGATGGAGATATTTATTCTAATTCCGATCTGGCAGAGACCTTTTTGGTGCGAGGGAAGTCAAGCTATTTCGGCGACATGATAGTCATGCAAGGCACTAGGCTGTATGACGCTTGGGGGGAACTGGAATCTGTTATGCGGCTGGGGCATCCTTCTGCTGATATATTTGGAACTATCCGCAATGATCCAGTTACTGCAAAGATTTTTACAGCAGCAATGCACAATAATGCTTTAGGCCCGGCTAGACAATTAGCGGCGAAGGTGGATCTGCAGTTTTCACGTGTCCTCATGGATATAGGTGGAGGATCTGGTGCTTATTCCTTATCTCTGGCAAAAGCATTTCCAAATATTTCCGCATATGTTGTTGACTTGCCCAATGTTTGTTTGATTGCAGATGAATATATTGCTGCGTCTTCTCTTGGAGAAAGAGTGAGGACTTATCCTGCCGATATATTTGTTGATGTCCTGCCTGATTCATGTGATGTTGCATTACTATCTCAGGTTTTGCACAGTTATAGCTCGCTAGAGTGCGAGGGGTTGATTTCGCGTATATATGACATTCTTCCCCAAGGAGGTACAATTATTGTCCATGAATTCTTTATGGATGATGACGGAAGTGGCCCGCCTTTCCCTGCGCTTTTCGCTGTGAACATGCTTCTGGAAAGCGAGCGCGGAACAAGTTACTCACGGAAAGAGGTGGCTTCCTGGTTGAGAAGTGTTGGCTTCCTTGATGTTCGTCGGGAGGACTTTGCGGGGCCGAGTGGCATTCTTATTGCCACGAAGGGGGCTTAATTCTGTGGGGAGGGGCGGCATGAACGAGGGGCAAATTGTACCGACCGATCTCGCGCCGACTGGAATTGCTGATCTAGATTTAGCGCTTCGCGGAGGAATGTCGCGAGGCAGGGGGTATATGATTAGCGGTGACATTTATTCAGGTAAAGAAGCGATAGCTCGGCACATTCAATTCTCAGCTCTAGTGCGGGGTGAGAGTGGCATATATATTTCGTTCACGAAGCCTTTTCATCAAATAATTTCTGACTTCAGCGCGAGAGGGCAGGACGTCAGGCCGTTTATTGATTCTAATAATTTTGGGATAATAGATTGCAACTATCTTCACCATGGCTATTCTGAGAATTCCCTCCAAGATGCTGTTGGCATACATAAAAATATAAAATTACTAAATAGCCCACTCGATCTTGACGCGCTCTTTGACGCCGATAGAGGGCTGCGGAATATTATCGGATATAATGGCGTTACGGTAATAGACTCTCTATCTGATCACATAATCCTGGCCGAAAAGCAAGGAGTTCCTCCTCATAGCATAATAAATCATCATCGGCGCTGTAAGGATTATTTCGCGGGGCGTTTCAGCACTATTGGCATACACACCTTTGATAAGGAGCTGTGCAAGGCGTGCATTAAGCGCCATAAGGAATATGAGGCATTCCTTCATGCCCTTGAAGACGGGGCTATTATTATTGATAAAATAAAACCATCGGCAAGAAAATATTTTATGTATTTTGCGGTGAAGTCTAGCGGGGTATGCACCCCTAAGTTTGATTTTGAAATTGCACCAGATAACATTAATATATTTGGGATGATTGATGAAATGAGAGGAGCCGAGAACATGGAAGGAACAGAGAAGAACCATAATGTAATTCTAGTTGCTCACAACTCTGGGCAAATATCGGTGCAAGGTGATGCCACTCAGAACAACATTAATGCCACAAAAAAGCCTGAACTTACTGATACCGATAATCATAAAGGTTTTGTGTCTAAAGTGGTGAAGACATTATTTAGCGCTGTGGCTGGCTATTTTAAAGGTGGTGAGTAGGTGGTGGTGTCGCAAATAATTATTTTTTCGGCTAGTTAGTTGTGACGTATTGTATATCTAGTTTATGCGTGTGAGCATTTTATGCTTGCGCAGCGATGTATACAGCGCCTGCCGCTTACCGTTGATTTTTGTGGAGTAGGCTCGGGAGGCTTTTTGGGGTGGGCGGTATATGGGCCGATTCACTCTTATCACCGATAAATTTGGAAAATTGATAGCATGGCGTATAATGTCTCCCTACCTTCTAATTTTCCCATATGAAACAAGTGGTTGAAGACTGAGGCGCTGACATGGAAACGGTCATTCGCGACGTGACCTTGGAAACGGTCAACCAGGCCATTGCCAACCGGGCGGGGATCAAGCCCGGCGAGAGCTTTTCCGTTGTCATTGTCGATAGCGTCACACGGCCTCGGTCGCGTCTGTCCGATGTCGCGGGGAAAGCACGAGTCCCCGTGGCCTCGAAGGGGCTGGCGACGGACGGAGCTGTGATCGAGCCGGGCGAGGGCGTCAAGAGCCGCATGGCGCGATTGCTTGAGCTGAAAGGCGTCGGTGCGCGGCTTTATGGCGAACGGACGCAAGAGGATATTGACGCTGGAATCCGTGAGTTCCGGGGCGATGAATAAACACGTTGCGGACGCTCAACGTATATACGTTGATGCAAATATCATAATCTATTTCGTCGAAGGCTGGGCGGGTGCGCAAGAAAATATTGCCCGCCTCTTTTCTCATGCCGAAGAGAAAGGCATGCGACTTATTACGAGCGAAATCACCGTCTCAGAGTGCTTGTACGGGGCGTACAAGGCAGAGCGCTCGGAGCTTGTCGAGCGTTACAGAGAAATTTTCAGCGAAATCGAGGCATTTGAACTTGTTCCGGTCGAGTTCGGAATCTGCGAACGCGCCGCGAAAGTCGGCGCGGCGAACGGCTTGAAGCTGATCGATGCGATTCACGTCACGTCCGCCCTTGAAATCGCGTGCGACGTGTTCGTTACGAACGACAAGGGAATCAGGTCGAGCGCGGATTTATGCGTCGTCCAGCTTGCGGATTTGTAGCGGTCGCCGGAGCTGCACTTGAGCCTGTTTCCCCCTCCGGCACTCCTTCCTTTACGATCTTTTCGACATATCCCGCCCACGCTTCGAACGCGCGGCGTCGATCTTCAAGATACATCGCTTTATTGTAGACTCCGGCCACGCCTGCTTTTGCGCTGCCGGAAACGTGGTTTACACACGCCTCGACGACATGCGGGGCGATGGCAAGGCGTTCATTCATCATCGTAACCATGGTGCGGCGCAGATCGTGCAGCGTCCATTCGGGCATCGGGGGAAGCCCGGCCTTTTCCCGCCTTCTGGCGATCCGACCGTCAACGCGCTCCTTGGTCTTGCTGAACCCCGAAACCGGGGTCTTTCCTGTGTTGGTGAACAGAAACCCGGTGTCGCCGATCTCCGGGCGACCTTTCGCGATGGCGGCGGCGAGCGGGGCAAGCGGGACGGTGTGCGGGCGTCCGTTTTTCGTCCGGTCGCTCGGGATTTCCCACGCTGGCCGGTCGCCATCCAAGCCGACAAGCTCGCTCCATCGCATTCCGCCGACTTCCCCCCTTCGCTGGCCGGTCAAGAGAAGGAGCTTGAAGAGGTCGCAGAACGCCCCGCCTTCCGTTCCGAACGCCTGCCACACCTCGGCAATCTCGGCCTCGGTCAACGTGCGTTCTCCCACGTTCTTTTGCCCCGGCGGCTTCAATCGGTCGGTCGGTGGGATTTCGAGTAAGTCCTGTTCCGCGCACCAATTAAAAAACTTGCTCAAGTGCGCAAGGAGGTTGTTCGCTCCGCCCGCGCTTCCGCGCTCAACCATGGTGTCCAGCACGGCGCGAACGTCGGCGCGGGTGATCGAGTCAACCGGCTTGTCCGCCCATGCGGCCGTATCCGATCCGAACAAGGCGCGGCGATACTCCCGGTGAGTGGAAAGGGCAAGGCGCGGCTCGACGTGCTGGCGCATGAACCGCTCGCCGACCGTCTTGAAGGTGTTGGCAGCTTTCTCGGCCTTGGCTTCCGTTTCGGTTGCCTTCTTGGCCTTCGGATCAATGCCGCGCTCGATATCGGCAAGTGCGGCTTTCGCGGCAGCGCGGGCAGCTTCGAGAGAGGTGGCGGGATACGGCCACGACATGCGCAGTTGTCCCGAGCCGGAACGAGTGCGGAGGAAAAACGATTTGCCCCTGGCATCGGTAACGCGAAGACCGAACCCCGGCACGATGGCATCCCAATACTCGGTGCGCTTGCCCTCGGGGGCAGGCTTCACCTTCTGCACCATGGCATCGGTAATCACCTTGCGGGCGGCTTCGCGGGGCATGGCCTAACTCCTCCGTCTCGTGCGCGGGTCGATATGGGGGCACAAACGGGGGCACAAAAGTTCGGGCTTTGCCCCGTTTCCCTATGTTCGACCATGTTAGGGTGGAGGCTCTAAAAGTCAATAAATACTGATGTTTACAGAAGACCGGCGCTCCGCGATGCGCTCGTATATTCTGCCAATTTTGCGCATTCGTAATGCGCGGGCCGAGGGTTCGAATCCTTTCGCCGGCACCATCTATTTTTCAAGGGCTTAGCGGGAAACCGCTAGGCCCTTGGTCGTTTCCGGGGCTGTTGAGGTAACGAAATAGGTAACATTCGCGGAAATCGTAACCTCTTGCCCCGTGCTGGCTGACCGGCATCGCCCACCCCTTGTGATGTTCCTATGGCACGCAAGCCCTCGACTCCCTCGAAAGGCGGTTGTAACCTTTTCGTGCCTACCGGTGCGGCTTTTCCACCGAGGCATCGCGATGCCTCCCGAAAGGGAGATATCCGATGACTTAAGTCGACACGCGGCTCGTGTCGAAAAAGGAGCTGAAAACACTGTGCGGCATCCCGTACACACCCCAACACATCGGGCGTCTCGAAGCGGCGGGCAAATTCCCCAAGCGGGTACAGCTCGGGCCGAATCGGGTCGCGTGGTTGCTGTCGGAGGTGGATGCGTGGGTGGGCGAGCGCATCGCTTTCCGTGGTGCGTCCGTTGACGATCCGGCTTCCTTTTGACGGGGCGGGGATGGCCGGTGTGCACAACCGGCCATCCCTAATTTTTCCAATAAGCTGAATTACAGAATGGAGAGATGAAAAATGTGTGATCAGTTCGAAGTTGGGACGGCTCTTTGGTTTCGCTGCATAATGGATAAGCTCGAAAAAATAAATAACGGTGACTATAAAAATGTTGTTGAGGGCTTGTCTGACGATCAGAAAAAGGCTCTAATTGAAGCGTTGCAATAATAAATTTATTGTGGCATTTTTACCGCTCTATCGGTAGTTAGAGCCATTTTGGATGATGGGGGGCTTGTTGTCCTCCCATCGTTTTAAATTTACCTTGACCGTTCAGGTATGCGAGCGCTTCCCTCCGTATCATCGGATCGGCGCACCATGACTTCCCGCCTTTGAACCGCGCGGCGACAATGGCGGGGACAGCTCCGGCGAGGTGATCCCGGAAGCTCTGTTCGAGGGCTTGGCGCTCGTCGTCGGGGTGCCCCTCGATAAATGCCATGAGGACGGCTTTCTCGCGGACACTGTCTGCCTTGCGTCTGTTCGCCGTCTTGGCCTCAAGCTCTTCGCGCTCGCGGTCGGCGTCCCGCTCGGTTTCGCGGGCGTGGGCTTGCTCTTGGGCGAAGAGGGTGGGCTGTGGTCGCCAATCCTCCGCGATGGCCTTCCTGAGCCATCCGGCGGGGTTGTCGATCTTCTCCTTGCCCTTGAGGCGGCGGGCAAGATCGGCGGTTGCCCACTCCACCAGCTCCGGCTCGTGATCCTGGACGAGGGCGCGGGCGGCATCCTCGGCCATGCCGTGGGATTTGAGGCGGGCGACCAGACGAGCAAGCCGGGTATCGGTGCGGGCGTTCTTGGTGATGAGGAAGCGAAGCGCGGTGACCTTGCGCCCGGTCTTGATCTCCTCATAGTCAAAGGCAAGATCGGTTTTCGCGTTGATCTCGCGCCGTGCCCGATCAACCACCCGAACCCGTAAATCCTTGTAAAATGGGTAATCATCCGCCCCGATGCCGCAGAATCACCGCAGCTCGGCCAAGCTGACGAGTCGCGAGCCGATCCCGGCATATTGCTTCAACAGCTCATAAATGCGGATGGCATAGGTGCTTTTCATGCCGATGGCGTATTTGAGCGCGACGGTGGTGAAGTTCTTTTTGAGGTCGAGCAGGTAGGGCATGAGCGCCGGGGCAAGGCCCTTCGCTCCAATGGTACTCCGCCGATGCGATCCAAGTGGCCTCGGGCGATGAAAGAGGGAGCGAGGCGGGCCGCTTATCCCGGTAGCGGCCCGCCTTCCATTTCTTCTCCGCCGAGGCGGCACCGGCGAGGCGAACCTATCTATGAAGGGCGGGGAAATTTGCCGCAGTGTTGATCTTAACGCATTGAAATAGATCAATAAAAAATTTACCATCAGCCCTAGTTTGCCACTTTCGAAGTGAAAGTGTGCTTCCGCGTGATGCAGGGTTGTCGGGCAGTCCCAGAAAGTCACCTCATTCAAGGCCAAGCCGGCATTCAGAACGTTCTCGGTCGTCAGGAATCCGCTACGCCGCTCTGTACAACTCTGATCGACCGCGAGAAGCGTGAACGCCCTCAGCAATCACGCGCCCTGGATCGCAGGATCGCCGCGTGGAAGCAGGAAGTGAAACAGGTGTGGTGGACGAAGCCGGCCGAGATCAAGGCAGTCTATGGAACGGCCGATGTGGTGGGCAACAACAGGAGCGTCTTTGACATCTGCGGCAATCGGTATCGGTTGATCGTTCAGTTCAACTATGTCGCCCAGATTGCCCGCATCAGGTTTGCTGGAACACATGCCGAATACGATGAAATCGACGCAACAACGGTGTAAGCCATGAACATTCGACCAATCAAGACGCCCGATGATCACAAGACCGCGCTGGCGCGCATCCTCGCGTCCACCGGCAGGCCCGTCCGCTCCTTTGGAAATTTACCCCGCAATAATCATTCAGGGTAGATTCCGGGGCTCATCCACACCGTCGATCGTGACTATGATTCCTAAGTGTCGAAGGACTGCGTGTCGGTTATCGCGAGGCCCGTGATCGGCTCGGGCGTAACCGCTCTAGCAAAGGAGCCGGGTTGTGGACGAATACCTCCATCATGTTTCGGGTTTTTTTGCCCGACGTGAGGACGCCGAGGCCGCAATTATCGCCCTTGTGGCGCAGGGTCTGCCGCGTGAACGAATTTACCTGTTTCACGCCGACGCGGCGCCTCCAGCCCCCGCACCGCAAGCCCATAGCGATAGCGTGCTCAAGGATGTCCTTGTCAATGGTGCCATCGGAACCGCGGTCGGCACAGGACTGGGCGCGCTGACGGAGTTGGCGCTGGTGGCCGCGAACGTGAGCCTGTTCGTCGCGAGCCCGCTGATCGCTCCCCTGATGTTGCTGGGCTGGGGCGCGAGCCTTGGCGGCTTGATCGGCGCAACCACCGGCGTTGCGGCCACTGACGGCCAAAAGGAAGGGCTGATTGCGGACTTGATCAACGATGCGGTCTCGAGCGGTCAGACTGTGCTGGTGGCGGTATCGCGGACGGAGCGAGAAACATCGATCGCCCGCGAGGTCATCGCGGCGGCCGTGGGTGAGTACAAGGACATCGACAGGCAGTGAGTCCGGGTGTCCGTCGATGACATGCGGCGTCGCGCCCCGATTGACGGGCCGGGAGAAATGGTTCGTGGACATCACCCCCGTCATCGGGACGCTCGCCGCCATGGCCTCGAGCGCCAGCTTTGCCCCGCAGGCCTGGAAAATCATCAAGGAACGTCACACGGGCGATATTTCCTCGGCGATGTATGTGCTGACGGTTTCGAGCTTCGGGCTCTGGCTCGCTTATGGTGTGCTGCGGGGCGATTTGCCGCTGATCGTGCCCAACGCGCTCTGCCTGCTGATGTCGGCCTTCATCCTTCTCATGAGCGTGCTGCCGCAGCGCAAGAAGGACGAGGTTGCCGATGTCCTTGACCCCAGGACCGAACCGGACGACGACCCCAAGCCACCGAAAGGAGCCGCACCATAACCGGAAAAATTTAAGTCAGGGCAGTTGCTCCCACGGCACTAGGGCGTGGACTCATTAAGGGCGACACCAGAGTCGGCAGGCAATGATTTTGACGGCGGCGATGAAGTTGCGCTGGTCCTTGTCGTACCGAGTGGCGGTCCCCCTGAACTGCTTGATACTGTTGAAGAAGCGTTCGACGAGGTTGCGTTGTCGGTAGACCCAGGACGAGAAGACGAAGGAGCCCTTGCGGTTGGACCGGGGCGGGATGTTGGCCCAGGCGGTCCTGTCGGTGGCCAAGGCGCGAATGGCGTTGCTGTCGTAGCCCTTATCGGCGAGGAGAATCGCGCCGTCGCTCAGCCTCTCCAGCAGGCTTTCGGCTTCGACGCTGTCGTGGACCTGACCGCCGGTCAGCCGGACATCGATCAGACGGCCGTCTGCATCGACGAGCGCGTGGATCTTGCTGGTGAGGCCCCCACGGGAACGTCCCATGCCACCATCGTCGAGATCCCCCTTTTTCCCGTGGCTCCATGCTGGTGAACGCGGACACAAGTCGAGTCGATCATAACGATGTCGCCGTCATAGGCTTTTGAAACGTCTTCCAAAAGCCGGTCCCACACCCCCGCCTTCCGCCAGCGGACGAAGCGGTTGTAGCAGGTCGTCGCTGGTCCGTACCGTTCGGGGATTTCCGCCCATGGCGATCCGGTTCGGAACCGCCACAGGATACCGTTCAGAACCTTCCGGTCATCCACACGCGGCACACCCCGCGGCTTGTTCGGTAACAGGGGCTGGATGATCGACCATTCG
>NZ_FNWO01000009.1 GCF_900108475.1 Magnetospirillum fulvum
GCCGAAGCCAGCGCATGAAATATGTTCTGCCAGATGCCCTTGTCGCCCCAGCGGACGAAACGGTTATAGAGCGTCTTGCGCGGTCCATAAGCTGAAGGGGCATCGACCCAGCGACATCCTGATTTCAGGACATGGATGATCCCGCTGATGACACGCCGGTCATCTACCCGTGCCTTGCCCCGCGTATCGGTCGGAAGATGCGAGGCAAGCCGCACAAACTGCTCGTCCGTCAGCCAGAAAAGATGATCGTCCATTCAAGGGCTCCTTTAGGATTCCTTGAATCACAAAGCTTCTCCCAAGAAAACATTTTTATGGGTCCTGACCCTAGGGTGCGATAAGTGTCACCGCACCCTACGGGATTTCGCACAGAACCCGGATGCCGATATTATAGCTCCACTGGCGGGAATCGTTGCTGGCGCGGGACTCGGCCCGCGACATCTTCGAATAATAATACCACGACCCGCCTTTGATCACCCGGTCGCGGCACTCTGCCCCGTTGCCCCGATCCGAAATGGGGCGAGCGCAACTCGCGGTCCATTCCCACACATTGCCGTTCATGTCGTACAGCCCCCACGGATTGGCGGCGAAGCTGGCGACCGGGCGGGTGCCGTAAGGCGGCGTGTCGCCCAGGCAATCGCGGCAATTGGCCCGGCCCCGGTCGGGAGACTCTCCCCACCAGAAGCCGGTCGTGGTTCCGGCACGGGCGGCATGCTCCCACTCGACCTCGGTGGGCAGGCGGCAGACCCGGCCCAGCTTCGCCCCCAGCCAGCCCGCATAGGCGGTGGCGTCGTCCCAGGTGACGTTGATCACCGGGCGGTGTCCCCGGCCCCAGCCATGATCGTCCTGGCCTCCAGGGCAGGCGCGCTCGGCGACGCAGGCCCGCCACTGGTCGAAGCTGATCTCGGTCCGGGTCAGGGCAAACGGGTGGGGGATCGCGGGCGGAGCGGCCGGAACGATCGCCAGCGGCGGGCAGGACGGGCAGGGGGAACCGTCCGCTCCGGCGGTGGCGAGGGGGACGACCGCCAGGGCCGGAGCCAGCAGGATCGGCAAGAGGAACCGGACTTTGGCCGACATCGCGCATCCTTTCCCGCCAGTTTCTCGCGGGTGGGAGCGATTGTCACGACCCTAAACCGGCTTCACGCTTGCCAAGGCGGCTCGGGGCGCAGTAAAGGGTGGGGCTTCTCCCCACCCGCCTTCCTTCCAAGGACCCCCCGATGGAAAACGTGCTGACCCTGATCGCCGGACATGGCTTGGCCGGTCTCGACGGCTCGCTTGTGTCCGAAGTCCGGGGGGCGCTGCGGGCGCTGGGGGCCGAGGTCGGCCAGCCCGATTGGCTGTCGCCCGACCGGGCCTGCGATCTGGTCTTTTCCGGCCTGTCGACCGCCGACGCCGACGCGATCTCGCTGCGTATTCTCGAAGGGTGGGGCGTCGATGTCGTCGCCCAGCCCGTCATCGGGCGGCGCAAGCGCCTGCTGGTCGCCGACATGGACTCGACGATGGTCACCGGCGAGACGTTGGACGAACTGGCCGATTTCGCCGGGCTGAAGGACCGGATCGCCGGGATCACCGCGCGGGCGATGAATGGCGAGATCGGGTTCGAGGACGCGCTGCGCGAACGGGTCGGGCTGTTGGCCGGGCTGCCGGAAAAATGCCTGGAAGCGACCTGGGAACGGATCGAGTTCACCCCCGGTGCCCATGCCCTGGTCGCGACGATGAAGGCGAACGGGGCGATGGCGGTGCTGGTGTCGGGCGGGTTCCGCTTTTTCACCGGGCGGGTGCGGGAATCGTGCGGCTTCGACCGCGACATCGCCAACGAACTGATCGTCGCCGATCAGCGGCTGACCGGGCAGGTCGGCGCTCCGATCGTCGGGCGCGAGACCAAGCTGGCCACCCTGATCGCCACCGCCGCCGAACTGGGGATTTCAACCGCGCTGGCGGTGGCGGTCGGCGACGGTGCCAACGATCTCGACATGCTGCGCGAGGCCGGGTTGGGGGTGGCGTTTCACGCCAAGCCGGTGGTGGCGGCCGAGGCGCGCGCCCGGATTGATCATGGCGACCTGACCGCCTTGCTTTATGCGCAGGGCTATCGGGACGAGGATATCGTCCTGTCTTGTGGCGGTGCCGGTTGACAAGACGGCTGGTTTTCCGAATAACCGGAACACGAATTTTGTCGCGTCATAAATTTCATTTGGGAATTCATCGATGAGCCAGGCCCGACTTTCCGTGGTTATTCCTTGTTATAACGAGGAGAAAACCCTGGATTCTATCGTCGAGCGAGTGTTGGCGGCGGATCGCTGCGGGCTGGGGCTGGAAATCGTCATCGTCGATGACGGGTCCAAGGACCGCTCGGTCGCGGTGATGCGCGACCTTGCCGCCCGCCATGCCGAGATCGTCGTCGTCGAGCACGGAATCAACCAGGGCAAGGGGGCGGCGCTGCGGAGCGGCTTCGCCCGGGCGCGGGGCGATATCGTGCTGGTCCAGGACGCCGACCTTGAATACAGCCCGATCGACTATCCCAAGCTGCTAAAGCCGTTTCTCGACGGCCGCGCCGATGTCGTGTTCGGCTCGCGCTTCAAGGGCGGCGAGGAAACCCGGGTGCTGTATTTCTGGCATTCGGTCGCCAACCGGGTACTGACCCTGGCCTCGAACATGTTCACCGACCTCAACCTCACCGACATGGAGACCTGTTACAAGGCGTTCCGCCGCGAGGTGATCCAGAGGATCAGGCTGGTCGAGAACCGGTTCGGCATCGAACCCGAGATCACCGCGAAGATCGCCCGCCTTACCCCCCGCCCGCGGGTCTACGAGGTGGGGATCAGCTATTCCGGCCGCACCTACGAGGAAGGCAAGAAGATCGGCTGGCGCGACGGGTTCCGCGCCCTGTACTGCATCTTGCGCTACAACCTCGCGCGCTAAGGGAAGCCTTCCGCCCGGGGGTCAATCGGCGACGATGGCGTCGTCGGGATCGTCGGCCCAATCGGCGTCGGGGCGCGGCACGCTGGTGATCCAGCGTTCCAGTTCCAGGACGTGCTCTTCTTCCTCTGCGGCCATTTCCGCCGCCAACCGCCGGATTTCGGCGGTTTCGCCGTCCTTGGCCCGGGCGGCGTAGAAATCGCGGCCGCGTCGTTCGTTGTCGAGGGCGAAGCTGAGGGCGTGATAGGGCGTCATCCGGTAATGGGTGCCCTCAACCGCGCCGACTTCGGGCGGTTCCAGGCTGTTCCAGCGGTATTGCCACGATTTCAACTCGGGCAATTCGTGCGGAACGGTGCGCTCGGCGACCGAGGCGGCGTGACGACGCGAGAATTCCGACATCTGCCGGAACAGGTCCGCGACCTCGGGATTGTTGTGAACCTCCATCGTATCGGCCAATTCGTCGTAGCGATCGGCCGCTTCGTTCTCCATCGCCAGGGCATGGGCGAGGAAAGTGGCAACCTTGGTCGGCATGTCGGGCATCCTCCGTGCGGGATAGGCGCGATCGCGACCCGCGCCGCCGGTGCGGACCGAGTCAATATCAGTATGCGCCAAGCTGCGGGGTGAGGCCAACACCCTAGGGAGGGGGGTGACTTTCGTCTGCTCATCGTGACAGGCGGATGAATGAGGTCTAAGCTTGGCCCAATCGCTTCTTCCCCTTCCTTTTCTTCCCCCGCGAGGAGCTTCATGAAGATTGCGTTTTCCAAGCCGTCGCTGCCCGCTCAGGGCGCCGTGGTCGTCGCCGTCGCCGAAGGCGGACTTTTGTCCGCCACCGCTCAATCCCTTGATGCCGAGACCAAGGGCAGCCTGGGACGGGCCATCGCCGCCAGCCGCTTCGAGGGCAAGAAGGGCCAGAGCCTGACCTTGCTGGCGCCTGCGGGCCTTGCCGCCTCGCGCGTGCTGCTGGTCGGGATCGGCAAGCCCAAGGATTTCGATGCCCAGGCCGCCCAGGCGTTCGGCGGCAATGCCGCCGCCGCTCTGCTGTGCTCGGGCGAGACCGACGCGGCGATCGTGGTCGATGCCTTCCCGGCCCAGCCGCTGTCTGCGGCCGAAGTCGCTGCCCAGGCCGCCTTTGGCGCCCGGCTGCGCTCTTATCGCTTCGACAAGTACCGCACCAAGGAAAAGAAGGACGAGAAGCCGTCCCTGAAGCGGCTGACCCTGCTGGTCGAGCCCCTGGCCGAGGCGAAATCCTCCTTTGCCCGTCTCGACAAGCTGGCCGAGGCGATCGACTTCACCCGCGATCTGGTCAGCGAACCCGCCAATATCATCCACCCGGAAAGCCTCGCCGCTCAGGCCGAAACCCTGGCCGAGCTGGGAGTCGAGGTCGAGATTCTCGGCGAGAAGCAGATGCGCAAGCTGGGCATGGGGGCGCTCTTGGGCGTCGGCCAGGGCTCGGAACGCGAATCGAAGCTGGTGGTGATGCGCTGGCAGGGGGCCGAGGATGCCAAGGCCGCCCCGGTCGCCTTCGTCGGCAAGGGCGTCACCTTTGATTCCGGCGGGATCTCGATCAAGCCGGCCGGCGGCATGGAAGACATGAAGTGGGACATGGCCGGATCGGCCACCGTGATCGGCACGATCCGCGCCCTGGCCGCCCGCAAGGCCAAGGTCAACGCCGTCGGCGTGGTCGGACTGGTCGAGAACATGCCGTCGGGCACCGCGCAGCGTCCCGGCGACGTCGTCACCTCGATGTCGGGCCAGACCATCGAGGTGATCAACACCGACGCCGAGGGCCGGTTGGTTCTCGCCGACGCGCTGTGGTACACCCAGGATCGCTTCAAGCCGAAATTCATGGTCGATCTCGCCACCCTGACCGGGGCGATCATCATTTCGCTCGGCCATGAATATGCCGGTCTGTTCTCGGGCGATGACCGTCTGGCCGATCGTCTTGCCGCAGCCGGAAAGGCAGTGGGCGAGCCGTTGTGGCGGCTGCCGCTGGGCGATGCCTATGACAAGCAGATCAAGTCCGACATCGCCGATATGAAGAATGTCGGCGGGCGCGAGGGCGGCTCGATCACCGCCGCCCAGTTCCTGAAGCGCTTCACCAACGACGTGCCGTGGGCTCATCTCGACATCGCCGGGACGGCGTGGTCGAAGAAGGACACCGCGACCTGCCCGAAGGGAGCGACCGCGTTCGGCGTCCGTCTGCTCGACCGTCTCGTCGCCGATCATTACGAGGATAAGGGGAGCAAGTAGTCTGCCCGTGCGTATTTCCTTCGCCCGGCCGTCAGAGGCTCCCCTGGCCGGAACCGTCGCCGTCGGCCTGGGTCGGCGGCGGCAAGCGGGGGCGGCGTTTGCCGCCCTCGATCCCGACGGTCGGCTGCGCGGGACATTGAAGCAGGTCGGCTTTACCGGCGATGTCGGTGAGGCCGAGCTGTTTCTCGCCCCCACGCCGCCGCTCGATTGCCTGATCGTGCTGGGACTGGGCGGGGCCAAATCGCCCAAACCGGGACGGTTGCGCAAGATTGGCGGTGCTCTGCTCGACGCGTTCGACGAATCCGGCGCGGTCAACGCCTTGGCCGCGCTCGATCTGCCGCCCGAGTTTGCGGCGGAGCTGGCCTATGGGCTGCGGCTGAAATCCTACCGCCCCTTGCGCAAATACCGGACCCGGCTCGATCCCGATGACGAGGACGACCGTCCCCCGCTGCTGGTGACGGTGACGATCACCACCGACGATCCGGAGCGGGCCGAGGCGTTGTTCGCGGCGCGCGACGCGGTGGCCCAAGGCGTGTTCCTCGCCCGCGATCTGACCGACGAACCGGCCAATGTGCTGGGGCCGGACGAGTTCGTCGCCCAGGCCCGCGCCCTGGAACGGCTGGGGGTCGAGGTGACGGTGCTGGACGAGGCCCAGATCGCCGCCGCCGGGCTGGGGTTGTTGGCGGCGGTGGGACAGGGCAGTGCCCGGCCGCCCCGACTGGTGCTGCTGCGCTGGCGGGGCGATGCCCGGCCGCCGCTGGTGCTGGTCGGCAAGGGGATCACCTTCGATTCCGGCGGCATCACCATCAAGGCCGACGACGACGAAATGGAGTTGATGAAGGCCGACATGGCCGGAGCGGCGGCGGTGATCGGGGCGATTCGCGCCATTGCCGGGCGCAAGGCCCGCTCTCATGTCGTCGGCGTGCTGGCGCTGGCGGAAAACATGCCGTCGGGCCGGGCGCAGCGTCCCGGCGACGTGTGGACCTCCGCCGCGGGCCTGACCGTCGAGGTGATCGACACCGATGCCGAGGGGCGGCTGGTGCTGGCCGATGCGCTGGCCTATGCCGCCCGGACGCTAAAGCCCCGGGCGATGGTCGATATCGCCACTCTGACCGGCACGGTCGAAGAGGTGCTGGGCGATTTCTATGCCGGTCTGTACGCCAATGACGACACATTGGCGGCGCGGTTGCTGAAACTGGGTAAGGCCGAGGCCGAGCCGTTATGGCGGCTGCCGATCACCGAATCCTGCGACGAGGACATCAAGTCCGCCATCGCCGATCTGCGCAATTGCTCGTGGGGCGAAGTGCCCGACAATGACGATGCCGCCCGCTTTTTGTGGCATTTCGTCCCGCCCGATCTGCCCTGGGCCCATATCGACATGGCCGGGAAGGAATTCGCCGACGAGGACGACCCGCTTTGTCCCGAATCCGCGACCGGGTTCGGGGTGCGGCTGTTCGACGCCTTGGCCGGGGGATAGGCGCTATCGCCTCGGCCGCGGCGCGGCCTGGACGTCAAAGGCGATCGCCTGGATCAGCAATTGGAAGCCGATGATGATCGGCATCGCCACCAGCATCACCGTGCCGGGCGAGCGTGGCAGCCCGGTCTCGATCGAATGGACCCATTCCACCGCCCCGATTCCACCGCCGAACAGCAGCAGCGGCAGGGCGATCAGCAGATAGAACGAGGCGAGGTTGAAGTCGGCGACGAAATAGCGGATCAGCAATCGCCGCATAAATCCCTTCAACAGCAACGGCGGGAATTCGAACGCCACCTTCGACACCGACAACGACGACACCTCGTTGCCGTAGCGGGCGGGAATCGCGACGTCTTCGACCGCCATGCCGGAAATGCCGAGTTGAATCAGCACGTCGCTCTCGAAGAAATAGCGTTGCGACAGCCGGTCCAATTCCAGTTCGGACAAGGCGCGGCGATGGATCGCGGTAAAGCCGTTGGTCGGGTCCATCACCCCCCATTGCCCCGAGGCGGCCTTGACCAGGAAGGACAGCGCCGAATTGCCGATCAGCCGGACCACCGGCATTGATTTCAGGGCATGGAAGTGCAGGAAGCGGTTGCCCTTGGCGTAATCGGCGCGGCCCTCGGCCAGCGGCGAGATCAAGCGGGGCAAATGGGCCGGGTCCATCTGTCCGTCGCCATCGACCTTGACCGCGATGTCGCACTCAAGCTCCAGCGCGCGGCGATAGCCGGTGGTCACCGCGCCGCCGACGCCGCAATTGACCGGGTGACGCAGCACCTCGATCCGGGGGTCGGGGTAGGCGGCGGCGACGTCGCCCGATCCTTGTGGACAGCAATCGTCGATCACCAGGATGTGGCTGACTTCGGGCGGAATGGCGGCCAGAACCTCGGCGAGGTGAGGGGCGACCTTGTAGCAGGGAATGACGACGGCAACGCGCATGGCGGCGGATTATAGCCGCGCCGGAGCCGTCGTGCTAAGTGTTTGGTTATGACCCGGATCGGCTTTTATCATCTCACGCGCTGGCCGCTCGAACAGGCGCTGCCCCGCCTGTTGGAAAAGGTGCTGGCGTCGGACTTGCGGGCGGTGGTCCTGGCCGGGTCGCCCGAACGGGTTCAGGCGCTGTCCGACCGGTTGTGGACCTATCAGCCGGATTCGTGGTTGCCGCATGGCTGCGCCCGCGACGGCGAGGCGGCGTTGCAGCCGGTCTGGTTGACCCACGAGGAGGAAAACCCCAACGGCGCGACGGTGCTGGTCGCCTGCGACGGGGTGGTGCCCCAGGCGGTCGAGGGATTCGAGCGCTGCCTCGATATGTTCGACGGGACCGATCCGCAGGCGGTGGCGGCGGCACGGACCCGCTGGAAATTGTGGAAAGATTCCGGTCACGTCCTGGCCTATTACCAGCAAAGCGAAAGCGGCGGCTGGGTCGAGAAAGCCAGCACCGAGGCAAAGTCCACGTCCGAGCCTTAGCCGAATGCGGCGGGCGTTTCAGGTCGGGTCGGCCCTGGGCACGACAACGCCGAAGCACGAGCCCCGGCCGGACAGGGTCTGAACCTCAAGCGGGTGGTCGAGCAGCCCGGCCATCCGCCGCACCACGCCAAGACCGAGGCCAAGGCCGCGCGAATCGGCTGCCACGCCCGGCCGGTCGATCCGGGTGAAATCGTCGAATACCTTGGCGACCTGACTGGGCGGAATGCCGATGCCGGTATCCCACACCTGGATCGCGACATGGTCGCCGCGATGGCGGCATCCGATCAGCACACCGCCGGTTTCGGTGTAGCGGACGGCGTTGACCAGCAGGTTGCGCAACAGCCGTTCGAGCAGAACCGGGTCGCTGACGATCCGGGCCTGGGTCGGCACCGCGCCGATCGACAATCCCCGCGCGGTGGCTTCGGGTTCGATCTGATCGACCAGGGCGGCCAGCAGCGGCATCAGCCGGAAGGTGCTGAGATTGGGGGTGATCTTGCCCGCTTCCAGCGCCGAGACGTCGAGCAGCGAGCCGAGCAGCGAGTTGGTTGCCTCGATGCTGCGGCGCAATTTATCGACGACGGAGACGGTTGCCGGATCGGTGATCCGGGCGGACAGAACCTCGGCGAACATTCCCGCCGCTTGCAGCGGCTGACGCAGATCGTGGCTGGCGGCGGCGAGAAAGCGGGTCTTGCTCTCGTTGGCAAGGCGGGCTTCCTCGGCGCGGTGTTCGGCCTCTTCGGTCCGCTCCCGCACCCGCTGCTCCAGCCCGGCCAGGATCGCCTGCTCGCGTCCGATGCCGCGAAAAGCCATCATCGCCAGTCCGGCAACGGCGGTTCCGGCCAGCAGCAGGGCGAGACACAGTGCGCCCACCGTCGACCACCAGGGGGCCAGCACCTCGTCCAGCGACATTCCGGCGACGACGACGATGTCGTAATCCTTCAGCCGACGAAAGGTGTTGATCCGCTCGATTCCGTCGAATGGCGACGCGCCGACGATGGTTCCGGTCGGGGTCCGGCTGGCGGCGGTGAAGATCGCCCCGCCCTGGACCGAGCGATTGACGTAAAGTTCCGGGTTGGGTTGGCGCAGGATCAATCCATCGGGACCGGCGGCGGCGATCACGCCGCCCTGGCCCAGGACCAGGGAATTGTAGAAATTGGTGAAATAGATCGCGTGAATGCCGCAGGCGACGACGCCGATGAAATTGCCCTGATCGTCCGACACCCGGCGACTGACGGTGAAGATCAGATTGTTGCTGTAGCGGGCGAAGACCATCGGCGCGACGATCATCTCGGCCCCCTCGGCATGGGCTTTGAACCAGGGGCGGTCGGACAGGTTGACCGGCGATCCGACCACCGAGGGGATCAGCGAGGCGACGGTATCGCCGTTAATGTCGATGACGACGATGCTGCCGCGTTCCGGCAGGCTGGCCTGGAGATCGGCCAGTTGCTCCCGTTCCTGTGAATCGGTGATTCTACCGTGATGATGTGCCCGGGCGATCTCGGCCATCCGCCGCAACAGCATTTCGGTGGTGCCGAGCGTGCGGGTAAGAGTCTCGTCCAGCAACCGAGCCACACCAACAGTGTTCTCCTCGGCATTTTCAATTGTAGATTGCCGAAGGTGAACGAGGAAGCCGGTCGAGCCGAATAGCATCAAGGTCGTGACGAGAATGACCAAAAGGCGGAGGATGCCCTTCAATTCATCCGGAGGGCGAGCTTGCTTTGCGGGTGGAAAACGTGGGGCATTCGGCTTGATTTCGCCCACCGGTAGTCCCCTTGGTTGCGTCTTAAGGAGGATGCTATACCTCTGGCAGGGGGAGGGGAAGCCCAAGACTTATGTCGTGGCTTGCTCCAGCGCCTCATGGGCTTCCAGCCAGGACAATTCGGCGTCGGCGACCTTGCGGGCCAGATCGGCCTCGCGTCGGCGCAATTCGGTCAGGCGGGCGGGCGGCCCCTGATAAAGCGCGGGATCGGCCAATTGCGCGGCAATTTCGCTTTGCTGGCGGTGCAGGGTTTCCAACGCCTTTTCCGCGACCTGGGCCGCCTTACGCAGCGGTGCAAGCTGGGCGCGGGCCTCGGCGGCGGCGCGGCGGTCGGCCTTGCGGTCGGTGGCGTCGGCGGCACGGTCGGGCTTTGCCTCGCGGCGGGCGTCGCGGGCGCGGTCGAGCAGCAGGCGGCGGTACCCGGCCAGATCGCCGTCGAACGCGGTGACGCAGCCGTCGCCGACCAGCCACAGCCGGTCGGCGGCCAGTTCGATCAAGTGGGGATCGTGGCTGATCAGCACCACCGCGCCGTCATAGGCGTTCAGCGCCGACACCAGCGCCTCGCGCGCGTCGATGTCGAGATGGTTGGTCGGTTCGTCGAGGATCATCAGATGAGGGGCGTCGCGGCTCATCAACGCGAACAGCAGTCGCGATTTCTCGCCGCCGGACAGGTTGGCGACCTTGACGTCGGCGCGTTCCTGCTCGAAGCCGAACCGGCCCAACTGGGCGCGGACCTTCGAATCGAGCTGCCCCTTCATCAACTCGGCCATATGCTCGAACGCGGTCCGTTCGGCGCGCAATTCCTCGGTCTGATGCTGGGCGAAATAGCCGATCCGCAGCTTGGGCGGCTTGCGCAGGCTGCCGCTCAACAGCTTCAACCGGCCCGACAGCACCTTGGCCAGGGTCGATTTGCCGTTGCCGTTGGCGCCGAGCAGGGCGATGCGGTCGTCCATGTCGATCCGCAGGTCGAGCCCCTTTAACACCGCCTTGTCGCCGTACCCGGCGATGCCGTCGTCGATCGCCAGGATCGGCGGGCTCATCGGTTCGGGATCGGGGAAATCGAAGCTGACGGCGCGGTCCTCGACCACCGGGACCACCATCTCCATCCGTTCCAGCATCTTGACCCGGCTTTGCGCCTGGGTGGCCTTGGTCGCCTTGGCGCGGAAGCGGTCGATGAAGGCCTGGATCTTGCGGCGCTGCTCGGCCTGCTTGGTGAAGGCCTTGGCCTGCAATTCCATCCGGGCGCGGCGGGTCGCCTCGAACTGGTCGTAATTGCCGCCATAGGCAACCAGCTTGCCGCCGTCGAGATGGACGATGCGGTTGGCGACCTCGTTCAGCAATTCGCGGTCGTGGCTGATCACCACCAGGGTGCCGGGCCAGGAGGACAGATGGCTTTGCAGCCACAGCGTCGCTTCGAGATCGAGATGGTTGGTCGGCTCGTCGAGCAGCAGCAGATCGGGATTGGCGAACAGCGCCGCCGCCAGGGCGACGCGCATCCGCCAGCCGCCGGAAAAGTCCGATACCGGGCGGGTCTGCGCCTCGGCGGAAAAGCCCAGACCGGACAGGATCGCCGCCGCCCGCGCCGGGGCGGAATGGGCGTCGATCGCGCTCAGCCGTTCGTGAATCTCGGCGATGCGATGGCCGTCCTCGGTCGAGTCGGCCTCGGCCAGCAGGGTGGCGCGCTCGGTGTCGGCGGCCAGGACGCACTCGATCAGGCTGGTGTCGCCCTCGGGCGCTTCCTGGGCCAGACGGCCAATCCGGGCGCGGGGGCGCAAGACGATTTCGCCGCCATCGGGGTGCAGTTCGCCCAGGATCAGCTTGAACAGAGTCGATTTGCCGGTGCCATTGCGCCCGACAAGGCCAACGCGCTGGCCGGCGGCGATGTGAACGCCGGCCTGCTCGAACAAAGCGCGGCCGCCGTAGCGGAAGGTCAGATCAGTGATACGCAGCATAAGGCGTTGCTTAACACGGAAGACGGTGGTGGGCCAAAGCTTCCGTTGCTCCCGGGACGCGTTGGCGCTATAACGCGCCCGCTCCCCCACGCCGGCCGTGGGGAGAGGGATCGCTGCTGCACGTCCGTGGGGGGACGAAGGCGCGGCGCAAGCAACCGCCGACCAAGGAATCTCATTCATGGCTACCGAACGTACCCTGTCGATCATCAAGCCGGACGCGACCCGACGCAACCTGACCGGCAAGATCAACGCCCGCTTCGAGGAAGCCGGCCTGCGCTTCGTGGCGCAGAAGCGCATCCGTCTGACCAAGGAGCAGGCCGAGCAGTTCTACTCGGTGCATTCCGAGCGCTCGTTCTTCGGCGAACTGGTTGCCTTCATGATTTCCGGCCCGGTCGTGGTCCAGGTTCTCGAAGGCGACAACGCCGTCGCCCGCAACCGCGAGATCATGGGCGCCACCAACCCGGCCAATGCCGCTCCGGGAACGATCCGCGCTGATTTCGCCGAGTCGGTCGAAGCCAACTCGGTCCACGGTTCCGATTCCGCCGAGAACGCCGCGATCGAGATCGCCTACTTCTTCGCCGGTACCGAACTGGTCGGCTAAGTCCGGAGAGCGCTGCCTTCAGATGAAGGCGGCGCGTGCGGTCCTGACCCGATGCGTTTCACCCTCCAGAGTTCGTCTCTGGGGGGTGTTTTGCGTTTTGTCGGTGATTTGCCGTTATAAATCTTAATTTCTGCCCTGATCTTGCCATTTTCCTCAGGCGAGATACCGCTCGAGGACAGCGACGCTGCCTCCGTATTTCCACCCCCCTTGGGGAGGCGTTGTTGATTTCAATCGGTGCGTTCAGCATAATATGTGGGATCGCTTTTGACGGGGTCCGAGCGGAACCGTCGAAGCAGGGATGCTGTCACATGCGACGGGTCCCGGGTCATGTTGCTCGTGGGAGGATATGACATGATGACCATGATGTGCCCGAGCCGCGACTGATTGCCTCTTCACCTTTCCGCCATTGCCCGCCGCCTGTGACCGGCGCGGGACCAGACGATGACAGAAATCCAGGAGGATGATCATGTCGGTAGCAGCTCTTCCCGTTGTCGATGGCGACGACGGTCTGGCCAAATATCTCCGCGATATCCGCGCCTTTCCGCTCCTTGAGGCCGAGGAGGAATTCATGCTGGCCCGGCGCTGGGTCGATTACGAGGATACCGAGGCGGCGCACCGCCTGGTCACCTCGCACCTGCGCCTGGTGGCCAAGATCGCGATCGGCTATCGCCATTACGGCCTGCCCGTCGCCGATCTGATCTCCGAGGGCAATATCGGGCTGATGCGCGCGGTCAAGAAATTCGATCCCGATCGCGGCTTCCGCCTTGCCACCTATGCGATGTGGTGGATCAAGGCGTCGCTGAACGAGTTCGTGCTGAATTCGTGGTCGATGGTCAAGATCGGCACCCTGGCCGCTCAGAAGAAGCTGTTCTTCAACCTGCGTCGGATCAAGTCGCGGCTGCGCCTGCTCGAAAGCGGCGATCTCGCCCCCGAGCATGTCACCGCGATCGCCCGCGAATTGTCGGTCGATGAAAGCGACGTCATCTCGATGAACCGCCGGATGGCGGCCCGCGACGGCTCGCTGAACCTTCAGGTCGGCGAAAGCGGAACCGAGATTCAGGATTTGCTGGCCGACGACGCAGACAATCAGGAAACCGCTTATGGCCGCCGCGAGGAACTGAGCAAGGGCCGCGACCTGATCCGTCAGGCGCTGGAGGGGTTGACCGAGCGCGAACGCGAAATCTTCATCGAGCGCCGTCTGCGTGACGACCCCGCCACCCTCGAGGAACTGGGGCTGCGCTATGGGGTCTCGCGCGAGCGGATCCGACAGATCGAGGTCAAAGCGTTCGAGAAGGTCAAGACGCTGGTCAAAAGCGGGTTCCTGCCCGCCGCCGCCGTTCCGGCTTAATACCGGCGGCTCAATGAATTGACCCGCCATATTGCCCCTCGCCGGGCGGGCGCATCCGCGCCCTTGCCTGCCGCCTCAATGGCGGCCAGATACCGGCCAACAGGTCAAAACAAAGGTTGGCCGGTATAAGTCCCGGGTTTCGTCTCTTGGCCCCCGCCCCGGTTGCGACCGGGCGGGGGCCGTTCGTTTGTCCCTTGCCGTCAGCTCGCCAGCGCCGCGTCGTCCCGATCCGCGTCCGCGTGGCGCTGCGACGCGGTGAACCCGTCCAGAGCATAATCGGTCATTGCCAGCGCCAGTTGATGCTCGCCCATTACCGCGAGGCCGACGCCCTGACGCAGCAGATAATCCCGCTCGTGCTCGCTGTGGGTCCGGGCGACGATGTCGAGTTCCGGGGTCGTGGTCCGGGCGATCGCGACGACCTGACGGACCTGAAAGCCATCGGGAATCGCGACGACCAGCAACCGCGCCCGGCCGATATCGGCCTTGTCCAGCACGCCCGGCACGCTGGCGTCGCCATAGAGAACCGGCAGTCCCTCGCCACGCAGGGCGGTGACCAACTGACGGTTCTGTTCGATCACGACATAGGGAATCCGGGCGGAATCGAAGGCTTGCGCCACCGTCCGCCCGACCCGGCCGAAGCCTACGATCACGGCATGATCGCGGCGGCCGTTGTCGCTCGGCGCCGGGGGGAGGTCGGCCAGCCGGTCCTGGCCCGACCGCTCGATCAGGGCCAGCAGGCGGGGGTGGGCGCGCAGCCAGCGCTCCAGCGGTCCAATCGCCCAGAATAGCAGCGGGTTCAGAGCGATCGACAGCAGCGCTCCGGCCAGAATATAGGCCTGTCCCTCGGGCGGCAGCAGCCCCAGCGACAAACCCAGCGCGGCCAGGATGAAGGAGAACTCGCCGATCTGGGCCAGACTGGCCGAGACGATCAGCGCGGTCGAAACCGGATAGCGGAACAGCAGCACGATGGCGAAGGCCGCGAGCGACTTGCCGACGATGATGACGGCCAGCACCGCCAGCACCGCCAGCGGTTCCTCAAGCAGGATGCTGGGATCGAACAGCATCCCCACCGAAACGAAGAACAGAACGGCGAAGGCTTCCTTTAGCGGCATCGAATCGGCGGTGGCCTGATGGCTGAGGTCGGATTCGCTCATCACCACCCCGGCAAAGAACGCGCCCAGCGCGAACGACACCCCGAACAGCGCCGACGACAGATAGGCGATGCCGAGCGCGAGGGCGAGAACGGCCAGGGTGAACAATTCGCGCGATCCCTGTTTCGCGATCTGGTCCAGAATCCACGGCACCACCCGCCGCCCGCCGATCAGAACGATCGCGATAAACAGGGCAACCTTGGCCAGCGTCATTCCCAGCGCGGGCAGGATGTCGGCCAGATCCGCCGCACCCTGCGGGGCGTTGATCGCCGCCGCCAGCGGCGGCAGCAGGACCAGGGCGATCACCGTCGCCAGATCCTCGACGATCAGCCAGCCCACCGCGATGCTGCCGTTCAGGGTCTGCACCGCGTTGCGCTCTTCCAGGGCGCGGAGCAGAACCACGGTGCTGGCGACCGATAGGGCCAGTCCGAACACCAGCCCGGCCGGCAGACTCCAGCCCCAGACCGAAGCCAGCACCGCGCCGATGGTGGTCGCCACCGCGATCTGGGCCACCGCGCCGGGCAGCGCGATCCAGCGCACCGCCCACAATTCACGGACCGAGAAATGCAGCCCGACCCCGAACATCAGCAAGATGACTCCGATCTCGGCCAATTGCTGGGCCAGCCCGGAATCGGCGACAAAGCCGGGGGTGAACGGGCCTACGGCGATTCCGGCCAGCAAATAGCCGACCAGGGGCGGTAATTTGAGCTTTGAGGCAATCCATCCGCCGCCGAAGGCAAAAAGAAGGCTCATCGAGATTGTCGCGATCAGAGATGCTTCGTGATGCATTGTGTTCCTTAATATGACCGAACTGTTTGAATCTATATTGTGATTAAGAGTTTTGCGTGCAAGAGCGCTTATGACGCCTCATCCCGTCTTAAGTGTTTCTCCTCATTACTGTCAGAGTCGGGGGAGCGCCTCAGCCGATGTTCGCCGAGGAACAACAGGATCGGCGCGGCGATGAAGATTGATGACGAGGTCGCCAGCACCACGCCGAACAGCAGCACCAGGGCGAAGTCGCGGATTGCCTCGCCGCCGAACAGGGCCAGCGGCAAGGTGGCGAGGAACAGCGCGACCGAGGTGCCGACGGTGCGGCTCATCGTCTCGTTGATGCTGAGGTCGATCAGCTCGCGCAGCGGCATCGTGCGATAGCGGCGCAGGTTCTCGCGCACTCGGTCATAGACGACGACCTTGTCGTTGATCGAATAGCCCATGACGGTCAAAATCGCCGCGATCGCGGTCAGGTTGAACTGCATCCCGGTCAGGGCGAAGAAGCCCACCGTCTTGGTCACGTCGAGGATCATCGTGACGACGGCACCGATTCCGAACTGCCATTCGAAACGGATGGTGATGTAGATCAGCATCGCGATTGCTGCCAAACCCAGGGCCAGCATCCCGCTTTCGAACAGTTCGGCGCTGACCGAGGCTCCAACCGAATCAACCCGCCGGATCGTGGCTGCGGGGAAATCCTCGGCCAGCTTCCGTTCGATCAGACTGACCGCCTGCTGCTGGGCCGGATCGCCGCCGGGCTGGCGCTCGAACCGGATCAACAAATCGGTGGGCGCGCCGAATTGTTGCAGCGTCACCTGTCCCAATCCCAATTGCGCCATCGAGTCGCGCAAGGCCGGGAAATCGGCCGGACCCTCGGTGCGGATTTCGACCACGGTGCCGCCAGCGAAATCGACGCCGTAATTGAGGCCGGGGGTGTAGACCAGACCGACCGAGGCCAGACTGAGCAGCAGCGAGACGATCAGCCCGACATTGCGGCCTTTCATGAAGGGAATGCGGGTCACGTCGGGGACCAGCCGCAGCAGCCGGGATAGGGCCAGCACCTTGGGCCGCTTGGCGCGGAACCACGCCACCATTAGCCAGCGGGCAACGATTGTCGCGGTGAACATCGAGGTGATGATGCCCAGGCTGATCGTGACCGCGAAGCCTTTGACCGTTCCGGTCCCGACCGCATAGAGCAGCAGCATCTTGATCAGGGTGGTCAGATTGCTGTCGGTGATGGTGGCGAAGGCGCGGCGGAATCCGGCCTCCATCGCCGCGGCGGGCGAGGCTCCCCGGCGCACCTCCTCGCGAATTCGCTCGTTGATCAGGATGTTGGCATCGACCGACATCCCCAGCGTCAGCAGGATTCCGGCGATGCCGGGCAGGGTCAGCGTCGCCTGAAGCAGCGACAGCGCGGCCAGGGTCAGCGCCAGATTGAACAGCAGGGCGATGTTGGCGAACAGGCCGAACAGGCCGTAACTGACCGCCATGAAGCCGACCACTAGGACGAAGCCAACGGCGCAAGCGATCAGACCGGCCCGGATCGCGTCGGCCCCCAGGTCAGGTCCGACGGTGCGTTCCTCGACCACGGTCAGCGGTGTGGGCAAGGCCCCGGCGCGGAGCAGAACCGCCAGATCGTGGGCGGATTGGGCCGAAAAATGGCCGCTGATCTGGCCCTGTCCGCCGGTGATCGGTTCGCGGATCACCGGGGCGCTGATGATCTTGCCGTCCAGCACGATCGCGAAGGGGCGACCGACATTGCGGGTCGAGATATCGGCGAAGCGCTTGGCTCCGACGCTGTCGAAGGCAAAGGTGACGACCCATTCTCCCGCCCGCGAATCCATCGTCGCGGCGGCGTCGCGCAGGCGGGCCCCATCGACTTCGACCTTGGTGCGGACCGGCATCGTCGGCCCGGCCTGGGCGGAGTCCGCCATCGGCAGCAATCGCACCCCTGGCCCCGGTTCTTCGGCCAGCAGATGAAAGCTCATCTTCGCGGTCTGACCCAACAGCCGCTTGATCCGTCCCGGATCGTCGATGCCGGGCAATTGGACCAGGATGCGGTTCTGTCCCTGACGGGCCACCACCGGCTCGTTGATGCCGGTCTCGTCGATCCGGCGTCGCACGATCTCGACCGATTGCTCGACCGCGCGCGTCTGGGCGGCGCGGATCGCGGTTTCAGACAGGATCAGCCTGACCTGATCGGTCGGGGTGATCTCCAGATCGAAATCGCGCAGTCCCGGCGTCGCGCCGTTCAGCAACGGCCGCAGCGCCGCCCGCATCGCGGATTCGCGGCCCCGGTCGATCAGGGTGAAGGAGACGTCGGTGGCACCGGCGGCAAGGTTGCGATAGCCGATCCCCGCCTCGCGCAGGGCGGTGCGGACCCCGTCGACGGTACCGTCAAGCCGCTCCTTGGTCACGGACTCGCCATCGACCTCGAGCAGCAGATAGGCACCGCCCTGAAGATCGAGGCCGAGATGAACCCGAGGCGCGTTCAGCCAGTCGGGCAGGGCGTCGGGCTTGACGAAATTGGGAAGACTGAGGACGACCCCCAGGGCGCAGATCACCCAGATCAGCGTCGTCTTTACTTTGGAAAAATACAGCATGGTCCATCCTCAGCGCTCGTCGGTCGGACGGGCGCGGTCTCGCGAATCGGACAGCGTCACGGACGAATTCGGGCCTGAAGCCCAAATCCAGCGACACGACGCCGTCGAAGAGAGGAAAAACGCCTAAACGGCGCGAGACGCGGGCGCGGGTGGCCCGGTGGGGATGCGGCTGGTCAGCCCGCCGCTGGCGGCACGATGGGTGACGCGGTTTCCGTTGGCGCGGATCGCCGCCCCGATGGCGGGGTCGGCCTCGCTTGCCCGCGGCAACAGCGCCAGAATCGGCGGGTTTTGTCCCGTCGGCGGGTCGAGGAGGGCGGAGGACTGGCGGCTCAGCTTGCTGGAAAGCGCCGGACGAATCCAGACAGTCGCGGATTCGTCCTCGTCCACGCTCATGTCGGCGGCGCGCTCGACCGACGCGAAAGCGGTCAGGGCGGCGCGGGCAGTGGGGGGTGCCAGCGACAGCGAGACTCCCACGACCATCGCCAGCACCAGCATCACAGCCGCCAGCCCCGCCATCAACGGACGGGCGGTGGGCGCGGTCTGCGGGGGGAGCGGACGCTGGTGCGGCAAGGGAATCTCCGGTGTCAAGGGTCTATTTGACCACAGTCGGCACGGCATTGAGAAGCGGTTTCACCATGCCAGCGGCCTATCTCGGACGATTTCCCGGCATCCGATATAGGACGCCTCATCGCGGGGGAAAGCGATTGACATCGCCGAACGCAGGTGCGAATCATTCGCAACAATTGGCGGGGGGCGAGCGAACGGTGGGGGCCAGCGACGAACTAGAAGACACAATCATGAGCCGGGTCCGGGAGTGGGTCGCGGCCAGATTTGGGGGCCGGGGCGCGAAAGCGGCCTCCGGCGATGTCGGCCATTTGATCGCCGCCCTCAACAAGGCGGTGTTCGATTCGGTTGCCGACGGCATTCTCAGCCTGGATCAGGCCGGGCAGATCACCTTCGTCAACCGCGCTGGCGAACGGTTGAGCGGGTGGAGCGAACGCGAGGCGCTGGGGCTGGCTGGCGAGCGGGTGTTTCCCTTCGTCGCCGACCTGCCCAATCAAGGCCGCGTCGTCGCTCGCGAACGGGCCGAGGCCGTGCTGCGCGGTCGCGACGGCGAGGTGATTCCGGTCGAGATCGTTGCCGCGCCGATCATCGAGGCCGGGCGGGTGACCGGCTCGGTGGTGGTGTTCCGCGACATCCGCGAACGCCGCCATGCCGAGGAAAGCCGCAAGCTGGCGGCGGCGGTGGTGGAATGGTCGCCCCAGGCGATCATTGTCACCGATCTCAAGGGGCAGATCATCATCGTCAATCCCGCTTTTTCCAGCCTGTCGGGGTTCGAGGCCGCCGATATCATCGGCCAGCCGGTTTCGGTGCTGCGATCCGACCATCACGACGATGCGTTTCATGCCGCGATCCGGCTGGCCCTGGAGCGTGAGGGGATCTGGTGCGGCGAAGTGTGGAACCGGCACAAGGACGGGACACCCTATGCGGTGTGGCTCAGCATCACCCGGGTTGCCGCCGAAGCGGGCGGCGGCGGTTTTCTCGTCGGCTTCTATTTCGACATCACCGAGCGCAAGCGCCACGAGGAGAAAATCCTTCAGGCCGCCAATCATGACGCCCTGACCGGCCTGCCCAACCGGCGGATGTTCGAGGAAACCCTGGAAACGGCGCTGGAAACTGCCCGTCGCGACGGGCATCGCGTCGCGGTGCTGCTGATCGATCTCGACGGGTTCAAGGCGGTCAACGACACTCAGGGCCACGATGCCGGTGACGCCTTGCTGTGCGAGATGGCGCGGCGGATGGCGGCGGCGGTGCGGGTCGGCGATATGGTGGCCCGTCTGGGCGGCGACGAATTCGTCGTCCTGCTCGCTCCGATCGACCATGACGGCGCGGTGCGGCGGGTCGCCGAGCATCTGGTCGAGCAATTATCCCGTCCGGTCGGGTTCCGCGCGGTGACGCTGGCGGTGTCGGCCAGCATCGGCATCGCCTTCGGGGACGAGCGGATGACCGGCGAGGATATCCTGAAACACGCCGATCTTGCGATGTACGAGGTCAAGCGGGCGGGAAAGCGCGGCTATCGCCTCTACACCCCGTCGCCATCCGCGTCTTTAACCGATCTTCGGGGCATGTCATGAGCTATCTGAACGGAAACGGGATCGAACCGCGCCGAAGCACCAACGTCACGGTGCGAGCCTTGCCGCTGGCGCAGGCGCGCGCAGGCGAATCCGTCCGGATCGTCGCTTTACGCGGGGGCGGGCGGGAAATGGATGAACTGGCCGTCGCCGGTTTGGCACCGGGACGGCTGTGCATCGTTCTGGGCCAGTTGCCGGGCGGGGCCACCCTGATCGGTTTCGACGAACGCCGTCTGGCGATTGGCGGCACTGCCGCGGCGGAAATCTGGGTCCGGCTGGTGGCGTCGTAGGGCCGGTTCCCGTCGATGGGGGGAACCGGCCGGGTTTACCGCTCCGAGAGAGGTCAGGCGCGGACCGAGACCAGGAACGAACTGACTTCGCCGTCAAGCCGCTGCGATTGTTCGGCCAGATCGTTCGACGAGGTCAAAACGCTGGCCGACGTATCGCCGACTTCGGTCACCGCCGAGGCCAACTGGCCGAGATAGCCGGTGACCTGACGGGTGCCCTCCGACGCCTGTTGGATATTGCGCGAGATTTCGGCGGTGGCGGCGTGCTGCTCCTCGACGGCGGCGGCAATCGCGGCGCTGATTTCGTTGATCTGTCCGATCGTGCCGCCGATCGAGCGGATTGCGTCCACCGCTTCGGCAGTCGCCGCCTGAACCGCGCCGATCTGGGCACCGATTTCCTCGGTCGCCTTGGCGGTCTGGTTGGCGAGGTGTTTGACCTCGCCTGCGACGACGGCAAAGCCCTTGCCCGCTTCGCCCGCGCGGGCTGCCTCGATGGTGGCGTTGAGCGCGAGAAGGTTGGTCTGGGCCGCGATGTCGTTGATCAGATTGACGACGTCGCCGATCCGTCCCGCCGCTTCGGCCAAGCCCTGGACCAACTGGTCGGTGCGTTTCGCTTCGGAGACGCCGGTCGCGATCATCGCCGAGGATTGCTGGACCTGACGGCTGATTTCGTTGATCGAGGCCGACAATTCCTCGGCGGCCGAGGCCACCGTCTGGACATTGGACGAAGCCTCTTCGGCGGCGGTGGCGACGCTGGTGGCCTGTGATGCGGTCTGACGCGCCACGCCGGACATTGATTGGGCGGCTCCCTTCATCTGGCGCGCCGAGGCGGTGATGACGTCCGAGACCTGTTTGACGCTGCTTTCGAACGAATCCGCCATCGACAGCGCGGTGGCGCGGCGTTCGCTTTCGGCCCGGACTTTTGCCGCCTCCTGTTCCTTGCGCAGACTTTCCGCCTCGCGGGCGACGTCGCGCAGGGCGCGGATCGAACTGGCCAGCACTCCGATCTCGTCGCCACGCCCGGTTTCACTGACCTCGGTATCGTATTTCTGATCCGCCAGCCGGGCAGTGATCTCGGTCAGCCGCTTCAACGGCAGGGCAATGTGGCGGGCGATCGAGAGCGCCAGTCCGACAGTAACAAGGGTGATCGCCAGAACGATTCCGGCGAAATACAGCGCCTTGTTGAGGAAGATCGCGTCGATATCGTCGATGTAGATACCGGTGCCGATCATCCAGCCCCAGGGGGCGAAGCGCTTGGCATAGGAAACCTTGTCGAGCGCCTCGGTGCCGCCGGGTTTGGGAAATTGGTAGAAGAAGGGGCCACCGCCAGCCTTTGCCGTCGCGATCATTCCCTCGATGATCTTGGTGCCCTTGGCATCGGTCATGCCGATCAGGTTCTGTCCCTCGCGTTCCGGCTTGGGCGGCAACAGGACGCAGGTTCCGTCATCTTGATAGACGAAGAAATATTCGGACTTATCGAACCGCAGGGTCCGCAATTGGCTGCGAACCTGGGCCTGAGCCTGGGTCTGGTCGAATTCGCCTTTCTGGGCGCGGTCATAAGTGTCTTGGGCGATGCCCTCGGCGATTTCGACCAGATTGCGCAGCTTGGCAATCCGATCCTCGATCATCACCGTTCTGAGGAACGACAGGGCGAAAAACGTGATGATCCCGAATCCCAAGACGCTGACGACGACGACGCTCAGCATTTTTCCGGAAATCCCTAATTTCGCCATCTCGCCCTCCCTCACCTCGGTCACGCTCCTATTGGGAGAGAGGATATATCCTTTTGTGTATAATTCAATATCCGCATCCATTAGAGATATAGCCCGATTGGCAGGGATCAACATCGACCTTGCCGGGTCGTAACACGCAAAGGTAATCGTCACAGAGTCCTATGTTACAAAGGGTGGGGGAATAACATCCTATAGGCGATTTAGGCTTTATCTTTTATCGAAAAATTGAAACAGTTTGGGGTGCTCTGGCGCCGAACGAGGTCAGTGATTGTGTATCACGCGGGTCGCCTGGTCGGCCCTGACCGGCGCGGGCAAAGCGGCTGCTTTATCCCGAGGCGGCCAGGATGGCGGCGACGGTGCGGGCCACCTCGGCGACGAAGGGCGGCTTCATCACGGTGAAGTGGTGTCCCGCCACGGTCTCGATCGTCAGGCCGCGGGCGAAGATCCCGTCCCAGCCGAGATCGGGGGCGGTGGTGATCTCCAGCGCCTGCGTCCGCGCCTTGATAAGCGTGGCGGACTGATCGAGCAAGACGGGGCGATAGGCATAGAGCGCGCGCAGATTGGCTTCGATCACCCGCCGATGGGCGGTCGGCAGCGTTTCCGTCATCCGCAGTGCCTCGGCGACTTCATCGGCGGAAAAGCCCTGGGCCATGCCGGGGCAGGTCGGCGCATAGGAATCGATCAGCAGCAGCGGCTCGACCGTCTCGCCCCGAAGCTGCAACAGCCGGGCCATCTCGACCGCCACCACGCCCCCCATCGACAGCCCGCCCAGGCGATAGGGGCCGTGCGGCTGGCGGGAGAGGATCGCGTCCAGATAGGTTTCGGCGATCGCTTCAATCGTTGTTAGCGGGGGGCCGCCCTCAAGACCGGGCGAGACCAGACCGAGGACCGGCAGCGAGGCGGGCAGCAGGCTGGCGAGGTGGATGAAGCTGAGCGCTCCGCCGTCCGACCCGTGGATCAGGAACAGCGGGGACAAAGCGCGGTCACCCCGGCGCAGGGTGACCAGCGGCGAACCAGAGGCGGTGGTGTCGGGGGAGAGATGGCGGGCACATCCCCGCACCGTCGGCTCGCCCAGCAGCCGCGCCGGGGGGAAGGCGGTGGCGAAGGCGGATTCGATCCGGCCGCACAGCGCCGCCGCGAGGAGGGAATGGCCGCCCAGGGCGAAGAAATCGTCTTCGACTCCGACGCTGTCCAGTCCCAGTAATTCGGCCCACAATTCGGCCAGGGTCTGCTCGACTGCGCCCTCGGGCGGGGTCGGCGGTCGGTCGAGATCGGGACGCGGCAGCCGGGTGCCGGAGGGACGGGCGTTGCCGTCGGTGTCGGCGTGGCGGGAGGGGGCGAGCACCCGCAGCCGTGACAGGTCGCGCACCGAGAGGGCGAGCCGCGACCGGCCGGCGGCCAGCACCCGCTCCAGCGCCGCGCCACCTTCGCCGCGATCAATCCCGACCAAGGGCTCGGAATCGTGGCCCAGCCGCTCGCGCAGCCAGTCCCCGGCCTCGACCGACATTCCCGCCTCGGTCCAATCGTCCCAATTGACGCTGACGATCCGCCCATCGGGACGGCATTCGGCCAGCCCGTCCTGGAACTCGCAGGCGGCTTCATAGCCGATCTGGCCGAATTTGGTCGGAAACAACACCGTTCCCAACGACGAGCACAACAGCACGAAATCAAGCCGGTCCGGTTCCAGTGCCTTCAGCAGAGCCAGCGAGCCATGCAGCTTGGGCCGCAGCACCGCCAGGGTCGCGTCGCGCTCGCGCCGCATCACCATTCCGGCATAATCGGCCAGCCCGGCGCAATGCAGGCAGCCGTGGATCGTCCCGAACGCGCTCCGCGCCGCCGCGATGGCGGCGGAAAGGGCGGCGGGATCGGCGACGTCGGCCGCGACCAGCCGCAACGCCGAGGCTTTGGCCGCGATCGCGATCAGTTCGCGGCCAAGATGCGCCTGACGCGGGTCGGACGACCCGGCCAGGGTGGCCCAGGATTCGGGCGGGGGCGGATCGCGGCGCGACAGCAGGATCAGGCGGGCCTGCCAATGCTCGGCCAGATGGCGGGCGAGGGCGAGGCCGACGCCGCCAAGGCCGCCGGTGACGAGATAAACTCCGCCCTGGCGCAGGGGCGGCGGCAGGGGGCTCGCGGGAAGCGGGGCGAAGTCGCGCCGCCACACCCGGCCATGACGTAACGCGGTCAGCGGTTCTTGCCCCAGCGCATGGCTGGATGCGGCTTCCAGCGCGCCAAGCAGCGCGGTGGCCAGCCGGTCCCATCGCCCTTTCAACGCGGGGTCGAGATCAATCAACTCGCGGGGGAGGTCGGGAAATTCGAGCGGCAAAATCTTGGCGGCGGCCAGCGCAAGGCTGGGCCAGGGCGATACCGCCTCGCTTCCCAGCGCCGACCAGCCGCCCAGGCTGACCGAAACGATCCGGCCGGGCGGTCGGGCCGACGCGGCGAGGGACCGGGTCAGCGCCATCGGCGCGAACAGCAAGATATCAAGGGCGCGGTCGGGATTGGGGTCGCTTTCTCCTGCCAGGGCGAGCGGCATCAAATCGAGGATCAGATCGGGCGGCGGCCCGGCCAGTCGGTCGAGATGGCGCGACCACAAGTCGGGATCGGTGGCGGCGCTGTCGGCGACGGAAAGCCCGGTTACCGCGCATCCCATCGCCCCCAGCCGGGCCGCCAAGGCCCGTCCCAGCGGATGGTCGAGACCGAGCAGGCAGATTGCGGTCGGTCCGTTCTCCCGCCCGATCGCGGCGGCGGGCAGATGTTCGACCCAGATCGGGGCGTGAAGCCAGCGGTCGAGATCGGAGCGCTTGGGCGGAAGCGCGCTCGTGTCGGCGGCAGAGGGGGCAGCGACGGCACCCGGCGCGGGCGGGTCGATCCAGAAGCGCTGGCGCGGGAAAACGGTGGCGGGCAGGGCGACCCGGGGCGGCGGGTCATCATGCAGGCTGCGCCAGGCGACCGTTACCCCGCTTTCCCACAGCCGGGCCAGTGCCCGCAGCGGCTCCTCGGCCTGGGCCTCGGCGCTGGCTCCGGCGGCCGGTTGCGACGACAGGACCGGCTGTTCGGCGCGGGCGGCGGGGTGGCTTTTCGCCATCCGGGCCAGGGTATCGGCAGGGCCAAGCTCCAGCAACGCGGTGTCGGGCTGGGCCAGCAGCATCGCCAGCCCGTCGCCGAAGCGCACCGGGCGGCGGATCAGATCGCACCAATAAGCGGGATCGGTCGCCTCGGCCTCTTCGACCCAGCGCCCGCTGGCGTTCGACAGCCAGGGCAGCTTCGGTACCGCCAGGGTCAGACCGGAAAAGGCGTCGCGGAACGAAGCCGCCGCGCCGTCCATCAACCGGGAGTGAAAGGCGCGGGTCACCGCCAGCCGGGCGCAGGGAAGGGACTCGGCGCGGCAGGTAGCCTCGGCGGTCTCGATCGCCGCGACTGGTCCGGACAGCACCGACTGGCCCGGCCCGTTGATCGCGGCCAGATCGAGATCGGGATGGCGGGAAAGGAACGCGCTCGCCCCGGCCTCGTCCAGACCCACCGCCAGCATCCCGCCCGGTGGTGTCGCCGCCATCAGCCGCCCGCGCCGGGACGCCAGC
Source organism: Magnetospirillum fulvum (assembly GCF_900108475.1). Classification (GTDB taxonomy): domain Bacteria; phylum Pseudomonadota; class Alphaproteobacteria; order Rhodospirillales; family Magnetospirillaceae; genus Phaeospirillum; species Phaeospirillum fulvum_A. The sequence continues at coordinate 26,023 of NZ_FNWO01000009.1, forward strand.
ACCGCGCCCGCCTCGGGCGTCATCACCCCGGCGACGCAGGCCGCCGCCAGTTCGCCGATACTGTGCCCCAGCATCGCGGCGGGTACGATCCCAAGCTCCCGCCACAGCGCGGCCAGGGCGGTTTCCAACGCGAACAGCAGCGGCTGGACCGTCGCGGTGTCGGACAGAGCGTGGGCGAGAGCAGGATTCTCCCGCGCCCCGGGGGCGACGAAGGCGGTCAGGTCCGGCCCGCCATCGGCGGCGACAGCGGCGGCCATCCGGGCGAAGGCATCGCGAAACACCGGGTGGGCGCGGTACAGTCCCTCGGCCAGTCCCGGATATTGGCTGCCCTGCCCGGCGAACAGAAAGGCGACCGACCGGCCCGGTCTGGCCCGGACGTGGCGGTCGCGCTCCAGCGCCCGCGCCAGCCCGGCCCGGTCGGCCACCAGTTCGGCACGGCGAAACGCCATCGCCTCGCGCCCGCTTTGAAGGGTGGCGGCGATCTCGTCCAGCGCGGCGGGCCGCTCGCTCGCTGCGTCGTCGCGCCACGCCGCCAGCCGGTGGGCGGTCTCGTCCAGAGCCTCGGCCGATGGAGCCGACAGCGCGACCACCTGGACCCGGTTCGAGGCCCGGCGTGGCGGGGCCGGTGGGGCTTCCTCGACCACGACATGGACATTGTTGCCGCCGATCCCGAACGAACTGATCCCGGCCCGGCGCGGACCGTCGGCGGCCAGCCACGGCGCGGTCGCATTCGCGACGAAGAACGGGCTGTCGTCCAGCCCCAGCGTGGGGTTGGGCGCGGTGAAATGCAGGCTGGGGACCAGATGGCGGTGGCGCAGGCACAGCACCGTCTTGATCAGTCCGGCGATTCCGGCGGCGGCGTCGGTATGGCCGATATTCGATTTGATCGAGCCCAGCGCGATCCGTCGTCCGCCGCCGCCCGACCCGAACACCCGTTTCAGGGCGCGGATCTCGATCGCGTCGCCCAGTTCGGTCGCGGTGCCGTGAGTCTCGATATAGCCCGCTTCGGCGGGGTCGAGTCCGGCGATGTCCCAGGCTTCGGCGATTGTCGCCGCCTGTCCGTCCGCCGACGGGGCGGTGAAGCCGACCTTGCCCGCGCCGTCGTTGCCGCTGGCGCTGCCGCGCAGGACGGCCAGGATCGGATCGCCCGCCGCCAGCGCATCCTCGAAGCGGCGCAGCACCACCAATCCGCAGCCATTGCCCGGCACCGTGCCCCCGGCCCGAACATCGAACGGGCGGCAGCGCCCGTCGGGCGACAGGATCATGCCGGGCTGGTACAGATAGCCGACGGCATGGGGGACGCCGACGGTGACACCGCCCGCCAATGCGATGTCGGCCTCGCCCGCCAGCAGGCTCTGACTGGCGAGGTGGACCGCCAGCAGCGAGGTCGAGCAGGCGCTTTGCACCGTGATCGCGGGGCCGGTGCAATCGAGGGCATAGGCCGCCCGCGTCGCCAGGAAGTCGCCGCTGTTGAGGATCATCGTCGCAAACGCCTGATCCGACGCCAGCACCGCGTGCGGTTCGAGGCAATGGTGCAGATAGGTGTTGATCCCGGCCCCGCAATACAGCCCGACCCGTCCCGCCCGGTGACGGGGGGCGAGACCGGCCTGTTCCAGCGCGTCCCACGCGGTTTCGAGGAACAATCGGTGCTGCGGGTCCATCCGCTCGGCTTCGGCGGCGGTCAGGCCGAACTGGAGCGGCGAAAAGCGGTCATAGCCGTCGAGAACCGCCGCCCGCCGCACATAGGCCGGGTTGCGCCACACCGCTTCGGGCACACCGGCGGCGATCAGAGCGGATTCGTCGAGATCGACGATTCCTTCTTGTCCCTCGGCCAGCAGCCGCCACAGGGCGGCGGCATCGTTGGCGCCGGGAAAACGGCAGGCGATGCCGATAACGGCGATTTCGTTTCCGCTATATCCGTTCATGTCCGCTCCCTGCTGCGGCGCTGGCGCAGCGCGCTCAGTCTGTCTTGTCCATCTTGGCGGCTGCGGCTGGTCTCGGACGGGTCGGGCCGCGCCGCCGCCGTGCCGCCGCCCGATTCCAGCCGCGCCGCCAATTGGCGCACGGTGGGTAGGTCGAACAATTCAACGACGGTCAGGTCCGATCCCAGCGTCCGGTTCAGCGCCGAGCAGGTGCGCACCACCAACAGCGAATTGCCGCCCAGATCGAAGAAATTCTCGTCGGCGCCGATCTCGGGCAGCTCAAGCAATTCGGCCCACACCGCCGCGATCCGCTGTTCGAGCGGGGTGGCGGGGGGAACGCGGACGGTGCCGCCCGAACGCGCTGCCGCTGGACGCGGCAGGGCGGCGACATCGATCTTGTTGTTGATCGTCAGCGGAAAAGCAGGCAGCACGATCAGATGGGCTGGAACCATATAGACCGGCAGCGAGGCCCGGATATGGTCGATCAGCCGGGCCGGATCGGGTGCTGTGCCCTCCTGTCCGACGACATAGGCCAGCAGGCGGGGCGACTGGCCCGCGACGGTATCGACGACGATTGCCGCCTGGGCCACCTCGGGATCGCGGCGTAACACCGTCTCGATCTCGCCGGGCTCGATCCGATAGCCGCGAATCTTGACCTGCTGATCGACCCGCCCGGCGAATTCGATGCTGCCGTCGGGACGCAGGCGGCCAAGGTCGCCGCTTTTATAGAAGGTCGCCCCCGGCACCGCCGAAAACGGGTCGGGGAGGAATTTCTCGGCGGTCAGGTCGGGCCGGTTGAGATAGCCCCGCGTCACTCCGACCCCGCCGATATGGATTTCACCCACCGCGCCGATTGGGCAGGGGCGCAGCCGGTCGTCCAGCACGTACATCCGCATGTTGGGCAAGGCGAATCCCAGCGGCAGCGGACCGGAAAAATCGTGGCAGAGATGGGCGCTGCAACAAATCGTCGTCTCGCTCGGGCCATAGCCGTGGAAGAAACGCCGTCCCTCGCTCGCCCACCGTCCGGCCAGACGGTGCTCGCAGCCCTCGCCGCCGGTGATGATTGTGGCGAGGTCGGGCAGCTCTCCCGCCGCCGGGGGCGGCAGCACCGCCAGCGCCGAGGGGGTGAGAGTCATGTGGGTGACGCGGTGGCGGGCCAGGAAGGCGACCAGCGGCGGCCCGGGCAGCACCTCGCGCGGGCTGCCCATCGCCAGGGCGGCACCCGATCCCAGCGCCATCAGCATTTCCCAGGTGAAGGCGTCGAAGCTGAGCGAGAAGAATTGCAGCACCCGGCTGTCGGGGCCGACCCCGAAATGCTCGGTCTGGATCTGGGCCAGATTGGTCAGGCCGCGATGCAGCGTCAGCGATCCCTTTGGCCGCCCGGTCGAGCCCGAGGTGTAGACGATGAAAGCGACATTGTCGGGACCGGCGGCGCAGGGCGGTGGCGTCGCGGGCAGGGCGGCCAGGTCGTCGGATTCGTGGTCGAGCAGGATCGCGGCGCGGCCGCCGAGTGCGGGCATCCGCGGCAGCAGGTGGGACTGGGTCACCACCACCGGCGGGTTGGTGTCCTCGATCATCAGCGCCAGCCGGTCGGCGGGGTAATCCGGGTCGAGCGGCACATAGGCTCCCCCGGCCTTCAACACCCCCATCACCGCGACGACCATCTCGGGCGAGCGGTCGAGCCACACCCCGACAAAGCTTTCCGGCCCCACCCCCAGCGCCTGGAGACGATGGGCCAGCCGGTTGGCGCGTTGGTCGAGATCGCGATAGGTCGTCACGCTGTCGCCGAACAGGATCGCGGCGGAATCAGGGCGGCGGGCGGCATGGGCCTCGAACAGGCCATGCCACGGTCCCTGCCAGGGCATGGCGCGGTCGGTGCCGCTCCACTGATCGAGTATCGTGCGCGTCTCGTCGTCGCTCAGCATCTCGATCGCGTCAAGCGGGCGATCGCCCTCCTCGCACAGCCGCAGCATCAGCGTCCGCAGATCGCAGAGCAGGCGACGGCAGCACGCGGGCTCGAACCGGGCCGGGTCATAGACCAGACCGAGCCGGATGTCGTCGGCTTCGGGGGCGGTGACCAGGGTCAGGCCGTAATCGGTCCGCTCGAACGCCTGGAAGTCGGACAGGCGGACGCCCGCGCCGTCCTCGGCCCCCAACTCGCCCAGCGGATAGGTCTGGACCAGCACCAGCGAGTCGAACAATTGGGTGCCGGGCGGCAACGCGCTTTGGCGGGTCAGCAGGCCGAGATCGAGATGCCCGTGGGCCTCGCGCTGCGCCTGCCTGTCGCGCAACTCGGCCAGCCAGTCGGCGGCGGGGGTGTCGCGCGGGATGCGGACGCGAGCGGGCAGGGTGTTGATGCTCGACCCGACGATCTTGTCCGCGCCGGGCAGATCGGATGGGCGGCCCGACACGGTGACGCCGAACAGCACGTCGCGGCCGCCGCCGTGACGCGACAGCAAAAGCGCCCAGGCTCCCTGGATCAGGCTGCTGAGCGTCAGGCCGCGACGGCGCAGCGCCGCCTGCACGGTGCGGCTCGCCGTCCGCCCCAGCAACAGCGAGTCCTGCGGCCAGCCATCGGGATCGCCTCCGCTTCCTGCCAGCGGCAGCGGGGTGGGGGTATCGAACCCGGCCAGATCGTCTTGCCAGAAGGCGAGCGAGTCCGTTTCGTCGCGGCGGGCGAGCCAGCCGACAATCGCGCCAAACGACGGGGCGGGAGACTCGTCCTCCGCCACCCGCCCCTCGGGATCAATCAGACGGCGGCGAACCTCGTCGAGCAGCAGCGGCAACGACCAGCCGTCGAGAATCAGATGATGGTTCGACCACAGCATCCGCCACGTCGTCTCGCCGGTCCGGCACAGGGCCAGCCGCATCAGCGGGGCTTGGGTCAGATCGAACGGACGGGCGCGGTCCTCTTTCTGTAACCGGATCATCGCCGCGTCCTGCTCGGGTCCGCTTAAATCGCGCCAGTCGAGCAGGGTCACGGGCGGCACCACCCGGCGCCGCACCGCCTGAAGCGGCTCGGGCGGCCCGTCCCAGAAAAAGGCGCACCGCAGCGCGTCGTGGCGGGCGATGGCGCGTTCCCACGCGGTGCGGAAGCGTTCGGGCGTCACCGATCCGTCGCTGTCGATCCGGCAGGTGAATTGGTCGAAATAGGTGCCCGAGGATTCGTCGCGCAGGGTGTGGAACAGCATGCCGCGCTGCAACGGGGTCAGTGGGAACAGGTCGGTCAGCCCGCCGTCGCGAGCAAGGCGGTCGAGTTGGGCCGGGTCCAGTCCGGTCTGGTCGGCCAGCGGGAAATCGGCCGGAACCGGGCTGTCGTCGTCGGAGAGCGCGGCAAGGCGGACCAGGGCGACGGGCAGCCGTGCCGCCAGATCGGGGCCGAACCCGGCGGGCCAACGCGCAGGCGACAGGTCAAGCCGCAGCCGGACCCGGCCCGCGACGATCATCGCGTTGACCTCAAGCGGGTGGCTGAGCGGCTGGGGCGGCAGCAGCGGCGCGATTTGGTCGTCAAAGCCGATTCCGCGCGGCAGATCGCGGTCGAGCGCGCCCAGATAGTTGAACAGCAGATCGGCCGGGGCCAGGGCGTCGCGGCGGCGGACCAGGGCGGGATCGTCGCACAGCCGGACCAGCGCGAAATCGTCGGCGTGGTGGCGGGCGCGCCGTAGCGCCTGACGGGCGGCGGCCAGCGCGCGGGCCGCCGGATCGGAAGCGACGGCGGCGGCAAGGTCGAACCGCGCGGGGGTCATCGTGGTGAACCAGCCGATGGTGCGCGACAGGTCGATCCCGGCGGGCAGATCGGGGGGGAGGTCGCGGCCATGTCCCTCGATCTCGACCAGCCAGGAGTGCCGGTCGAGCGATTGGGCCAGGGCCAGCCCCAGCCCGGCCAGCAGCCATTCGTCGGGACGACGCATTCCTGCGGCCAGCTCAAGGCTCAACTCGACCGTCTCTGTCTTTCCGTTGCCGTCTTCGCTTGACCGCGCCAGCGGCGACAGCCCCGCCGCCTGCCGTTCGGCAAGGGCCAGGGCGGTCTTCGCAGCGGGCGTTCGCGCCGCCTCGGCCAGCCGGGCGGCAATCGCGGCGACCGAGACCGTCTTGGGCGGCAGCGAGGCGGCCTCGTCCTCCGTCTCGATCAGCCGGGCCAGATCCTCGACCAGGATGCCCCACGACACCGCGTCGATGGCGAGATGATGGGCCTGAAGCACCAGCCGGTCGGGGGCGGTGCGGATCAGACGGAGCAGCGGTCCGGCGGCAAGGTCGAACGGCGCGGCCAGCGCTTCGGCCAGACCGGCGGCGTCGGGTTCGATCAGGACGGCCCGGGCTTCGGCCGGATCGACCGGGCGCAGCCGGAAGCGGCCGTCGGCCGCCAGGGTCAGCCGCAGCATGTCGTGATGGCGAAGCAAGGCCAGGACGACGCGGCGCAGCGTCGCGGTTTCGACCGGGGCGGGGAGGGTCAGGGCCAGACTCATCGTCAGCCCGTCGCGCAGCGGCGCGGGCTGATCGCGCAGCCACGCCATGATCGGTAAGGGCGCGATTTCGCCGGTGATCTCGCTCTGCTCGGCGGCGATTCCGCCGTCCGACCGCGCCCGTTCGGCCAGTTCGGCCAGGGTGCGGGCCTGGAACAGATCGCGCGGCGACAGGGCCAGTCCCGCCCGCGCCGCCAGCGACACCACCCGCAACGCCAGGATCGAGTCTCCACCCAGTCGGAAGAAATTGTCGTCCTGGCCGATGTGGGGAACAGCCAGGACGCGGGCCCAGATTGCGGCGAGCAGGCTTTGTGTTCCGGGTTGCGGCGGTGCGCTTGTGCCCGGATGTTCGGTCGCGTCCTCGCCCTCGGCGGCCCCCTCGGCCAGCGTGGCGGCGGCGGGCAGATCGGGCTTGCCGTTGGCAAAGCGGGGTAGGCGCTCGACGATCCGGATCGCGTCGGGCAGCAGGTGGGCGGGCAGACGCGCGGCCAGCGCCCGGCGCATCTCCTCGGGATCGGGATGGGCGCCCTCGGCGGCTTCGACCAGGGCGACGAGACGGCCTCCGGCCCCGGTCACCACCACCGTCAGCGCGATCCCGCCCAGGGCCAGCAAGGCGGCTTCGATCTCGCCCGGCTCGATCCGGAAACCGCGCCGCTTGATCTGGCGGTCGGCGCGCCCCTCGAACAACAGAACGGCGGGGCCGTCCTCGCTCTGGGGCCGCAGCCGGGCACGGTCGCCGGTGCGGTAGAGACGCTGGCCGGGCCGTGCCGGATCGGGGCCGAACGGATCGGGGCCGAACGGGTCGGGATCGACCGGGTCGAGATAGCCGAGCGCCAGACCCGGCCCGCCCAGATACAGTTCGCCGACAGAGCCGGGCGGCACCGTCTGGCCGCGCGAGTCGAGCAGGAAGACGACGACGCCCGGGATCGGACGGCCAAGCGGCAGCGGCCCGGCGGCGGCGGGGCCGTCGCGGTCGGGATCGTAGAAGGTCGCGGTGACGGTCGCTTCGGACGGGCCGTACCCGCTCAGCACCCGACGCGCCCCTCCCGGCAGCCGCGACCAAGCCCGCAGGGTGGCGGGATCGACCGCCTCGCTGCCGGTGACGAGCAGGCGCAGCGCGGACGGCACCGCCAGCCGGTTTTCGTCGAGATGGGTGGTCCAGGCATCCCAGAAGCGGGCGGGCAGATTGGCGAGGGCGACCGCTTCGGTCTCCAGCAGGTCGGTGAACGCCGCGAGCGAATCTCGCGCCGGATCGGGGCAGATCACCACCCGGCCGCCCCGGACCAGGGTCGGCCACACTTCCTCCATCGCGACGTCAAAGCCGGGCGAGGCGAACTGAAGCACCGCTTCGCCTGCTTCGAGCCCGAACAGGTCGGCGGTGCTTTCGGCGTGAAAGGCCAGCGCGGCGTGGGAAATCCGGATTCCCTTCGGCTGTCCGGTCGAGCCCGAGGTGAACACGACATAGGCTTCGTCATCGGGAGCTGGGTCGAGGTCGGGGACCGGCGCGACCGGCTCCGGCCCGATCGCGCTCAGCCGCAGTTCCTGCCACGGGCCGGGCTCCAGCCGCGCCGCGTTTCCGTCATCGACGAGAATCGCGCGCAGTCCGGCCCGGGTCGCCAGTTGGCTAAGACGCGGCGCGGGCAAAGCGGGATCGAGCGCGACGAAGGCGCATCCGCTCCGCCACACGCCCCACAGTGTCGCGATCCACTCGCGTCCGCGCGGCACCAGCACGCCGACCCGGTTGCCGGGGGCGATTCCGGCCTCTCGCAGCGCCGCCGCGACGGCGCGGGCGCGCCGCTCCAGCCCGGCGTAATCGAGGCTTCCGTCGGCGTCGGTGATTGCGACGCGGTCGGGCCAGTCGCGGCAGGCGTGGCGCAACGCTTCGGGCAGCAGGGCGGCGACCGGCCGGGGGGCGATCCCGGCTCCCGACCAGGACCGGGTCAGCCGCGTCCTCTCGGCCTCGGTCAACAGCGGCAGGTCGAGCACGGGGCCATCGGGCTGGCGCACTGCGGCGGCGGCGAGGGTCAGCAGATGGCCGCTCCAGCGCTGAATCGTCGCCGCGTCGAACAGGTCGATCGCATATTCGATATAGCCGTCCAGCCCGCCGTCGCCGGTCGGCTCAAGGAACAGGGTCAGATCGAATTCGGCCCCGCCGCCGTCAAGCAGGCAAGGGGTGGCGGAGAGGCCGGGCAGGGCGAAATCGCCGCGCGGGGCCTCGTGCATCAGGAACATCGTCTGGAACAACGGGGTGTGGTCGAGGCTGCGCTCGGGCGCCAGCCGCTCGACCAGCCGCTCGAACGGCGCGTCCTGGTGGGCCAGCACCTGCTGCGCCATCGTCCGCGTCCGCTCCAGATAGGTCGTCAGCGGCGGGTTGTCGTCGCCCTGCAACCGCATCACCGCCGTGGTCAGGAACAGTCCGATCGTCTCCTCGGTTCCGGCCGGGCGCTGCGCCACCGGGCAGCCGACCGAGACGTCGTTCTGCCCGCTCAAGCGTCCGAGCAGCAAGCCCCACAGGCCCAGCCAGCTCATGAACGGCGTCGCCCCGGCACGGCGGCCCAGCGCGGCGACGTCGCGCGCCAGCGTCGCCGGAACGGCAAAGCGCAGGGTGCGGCCCCGGTTGGTCGGAACCGGCGGGCGGGGCCGGTCCCACGGCAGGGTCAGCAGCGGCGGCGCGGTCTCCAGGATCGCGGCGGCGGCGGCGACCGATTCGGCTTCGCGGGGATCGTCGCCCTTCGCGCTCTGCCAGTGGGCGACGTCGGTATAGCGCAGCGGCGGCGGTGAGGCGCGGTCGGGGTCGGGCGCGGTGGACGGGGCGATGCGGCGGGCATAGGCGCGGCCCAGGTCGCGCATCATCAGCCCCATCGAGCGGTAATCCGAGACAAGGTGATGAACCGCCAGCAGCAGGCCGTGCCGATTGGGTCCGATCCGGCACAGCAGGGCGCGGAACAAAGCCCCGGAGAGGACGAAGGGAAGGGCGGCGCGGGCGCGGGCGCGGCGGAGGAACGCCGCCTCGGGGTCGGGCTCGCCGCCGAGGTCCAGCCGCTCCAGCGGCTCGGCCGGGACCGGGCGCACCTCTTGCCACGGACTGCCGTCGCGCTCGACGATCACGGTCCGAAGCGCGGTCTGGCGGGTCAGCAACTCGACCAGCGCCGCCTCGAACGCGGCCTCGTCCAGCGGGCCGTCCAGCCGCAGCGCCAGCGGCATCGTGTAAGCTCCGGCACCGTCTTCCAGCCGGGACAGCACCCACAGCCGCCGCTGGGTCGGCGACAGCGGCGCCGTGTCGAGGTTCAGGGCGGGGATCGGGGCGACGGCGGCGGGCGAACCCGGCCGTCCGGGCAGACGCTCGATCAGCGCGGGCTTGTGCTGGCGAATCCGGTCGAGCAGATCGGTGGGGACGCCGCCCTTGGGGCCGCGCAGACGGATCTGACCGTCCTCGCTCCACAGGCTGATATCGCGCTCGGCGCATTCGGCGAGCAACAGGTCGATGTCGTGGTCAGAGGACATGCTCTTCGATCTTGCTTTCTTCGGTTGTGTCGGCGGGCGGGTGGGCGGCGGAAACCAGCGCGGCGGCGGTGCGGGGGGTCGGAGCCTGGAACAGCGCGCCCAGCGGCAGCGACACCCCCATCCGTTCGCGGATCAGTCCGATCAGCCGGGTCGCCATCAGGCTGTGGCCGCCCAATTCAAAGAAATCGTCGTCGGCCCCGACCGGCTCGATCCCCAGGATCTCCTGCCACAGGCCGATCAGCGCCGTCTCGGTGCCGGTCGCGGCCGGGGCATAGGGGGTGGCGAGGTCGGGCCGGGAATGACGCCCGGCCTGGGCCGGGTTCGGGGCCAGTTTTTGCGCCATCCGGGCCGGGCCGTCACGATCCTCGGCCAGCATCTCGAACAGGTCGCGGACCGACACCAGCACGCGCGGTTCGCCCGAGCCCAGCACCCGGCTCAGCACCTCGAAGCCTTGCGCGGCGGTCAGGCCGGGGGCGGGCGGGGAGTCCGGCAGCCCGTCATGGCGCTCGCGCCAGCGCCGGGCGGCGCGGACCGACATGCCGTCCTCGGTCCAATCGTCCCAGTCAATCGCGACGATGCGGCTGCCCTCGGCCTGATCGGCGACGGCGTCCATGAACTGGTTGGCGGCCTGATAGGCGGCCTGGGCGAATTTGTGGCCGGGCAGGGCGACGCCCAGGCTCGAGCACAGCACCAGGAAGGCCCGGCTGTCGTGGCGGCCGAGCAGCCGGGTCAGGGCCAGGGTTCCGGCGATCTTGGGGGCCAGCACCGGCAGTGAATCCGCCCGCTTCCGCCGTCTCGCCATCCCCGCCTCGTCGGCCAGACCGGCGGCGTGGATGATCCCGTCCAGCGGACCGAAGCGGTCGGTTGCCTGGGCATGGGCCGCCTCGATTGCCGCCGCGTCGGCGCAATCGGCGGCGATGACCAATACCGACCCGCCCAGCCGCTCGATCTCGCGGATGGCGCGGATGCGCCCTGCGATGTCGTCCTCGCCCTGGGCCAGGGCATCCCAATTGCCGGGGTCGGGCAGGCCGGTGCGCGAGGTCAGCACCAGCCGGGCCTGGAACCGGGCCGCCAGTTCGCGGGCCAGCCCCAGCCCGACTCCGCCCAAACCGCCGGTGATCCAGTAAACGCCGTGGCGGCGCAACGGAGACGGTTCGGCGGGCGGGAGCGGACGTGGATTCCAGCCCGGCAGCCAGCGGCGACGGCCGCGCAACGCCAGCTCGATCCCATCCTCGGGACCGGATAGCAGCGCGTCGAGCAGCCGGTCGGGATCGACCGCGCCCATTCCGATATCGACGGCGCGGCAGGTCAGGTTGTCCTGCTCGACCGGCAACACCTTCAACAGGCCCAACGCGGCGGCGGCGAACGGCGTGCCGCTCTCGTCACCGTCGATCCGGTGCAATCCCCGGCTGACCAACCCGATCCGGCACGGCGCGGACTCGTCGCCCTCGGCCAGCGCCTTGGCCAGATCGAACAGGCTGAACAGGGAAAGGTCCAGGGCGCGCCCGGTCTCGGCCTCGCCGCAGCCCACCTCCAGACTCCACAGATGCAGCACGATCTCGGGCCGCCGTCCCTCCGTCGTCAGCCGGGTCAGCCGGGCGGCAGGGGAATCAGGGTCGCCGGGGCGGACCCGCTCGACCATCCCGCCACGGGCGACGATCCGCTCGGTCAGCGCCTCGCCCAGCGGATCGGCTCCCTCCAGCAACAGCCAGTGGCGCGGGAAGCGGAGCGGGGATGCCGCCATCCCGCTCGCCCGCTGGGGACGCCAGGACGGCACATACAGCCATTGGGCCGGATCGCTGTCGGCGGCCCGCTCGCTTCGGGACCGGCGCGGCGCAACTCCGGGCTGACTCCAGTGACGGTCGCGGGCGAACGGATAGGCGGCCAGCGGAACCCGGCGGGCGGTGGGGGAAAGCCCGGCGGCAAAATCGGGCTCGGCTCCGGCCAGCCACAGCCGGGCCAGCGCTTCCTGAAACACCAGGGATTCGTCGCGGTCCTCGCGGGCGTGGCGCAGGCAATTCACCGTCTTGATCCCGGCGACGGCGGCGAACCCGCTCAAGGCCCGGCCCGGCCCGACCTCGATCCCGACCAATCCGTCGGCAGCGGCGGCGGCCAGCGCCGCGCCAAAACGGACCGGGGCCAGCATCTGGCGTGCCCAATAGGCCGGGTCGGTCGCCTGATCGGCGGTGAGGATCTGCCCGGTCAGGTTGGAATAGACCGGCAGGCGGGGGGGAGTCAGGGTCATCGTCGCGGCGAACGCGGCCAGCGCCTCGGCGGCGGGGGCCATCAGGGCGGAATGGAAGGCGTGCGAGGTGGCCAGCCGGTGAGCCGGGCGACCCTGGTGGCGCAACGATTCCTCGGCGGCCTGGATCGTCGCGACCGGTCCCGACAGGGTGCAGGCGGTGGGGCCGTTCAACGCGGCGACGGCCAGACCGGGATGGGCTTGGCACAGCGTCCCGGCCTCGTCCTCGGACAGGTCGGTCGCGATCATCGCGCCGGGCTCCATCGCCGCCATCAGGCGGCCGCGCTCGGCGACCAGCCGCAGGCCATCCTCGGCCGAGATCACCCCGGCGACGCAGGCGGCGGTCAGTTCGCCCAGCGAATGGCCCAGCAGCGCGGCGGGGGCAAGGCGGTACTGCGCCAGCAGGTCGGCCAAAGCGAGGCCGAGCGCGAACAGCAGCGGCTGGGTAGCCGCGGTGTCGGCCAGATCGGACTCGGGCCAGGACGGATCGAGCAGCATCGGCAGGATGTCGCGGCCGAGCAGCGGGCGCAAGAACTCGCGGCAGGTATCGAGGCGGCGGGCGAATACCGGCTCGGCGCGATAGAGGCCGCGCCCCATTCCCGGATATTGGCTGCCCTGTCCCGGCAGCAGGAACAGGAGCGGCGGCGCCCCGTCGCGGCATTGTCCGCTGAACTCGATGGTCCGCGCCGGATCGGGCCGCCCGCGTCCGCTCAGCCTGTCGGCGGCGGCGGCCTTGTCGCGGCAGACGATCGCCCGGCGCAGCGGCAAGGACCGCCGCCCCCGCGCCAGGGTCAGGCAGAAATCGTCGAAATCGACCGTCCCGGCATCCTGGGCCAGGGCGTGCGACAATTGCTCCAGCGCCGCCGGGCTCTTGGCCGACAGCTTCACCACCCGCCAACCGGGCTCCGTCTCTGTCTCCGGCAAGGGGGCGCGGGCGATTGCTTCGGCCTGGGCGACGACGACATGGGCGTTGGTGCCGCCGATCCCGAACGAACTGACCGCCGCCCGCCGCGTCCCGTCTGCCTTCGGCCAGGGCATCGGTCGGGTGGGCACGAAAAACGGCCCGGCGGCAAAGTCGATCCGGGGATTGGGCCGGGTGAAGTGGGGCGTGGGGGGAATCTCGCCGCCCGCGACGGTCAGCACGGTCTTGATCAGTCCGATCACCCCGGCGGCGGCGTCGGCATGGCCCAGATTGGCCTTGACCGCGCCCAAGCCGATCGAGCCGGGGGCAAGCGGGCCATAGGCCTGATGCAGCGCCGCCACCTCAATCGGATCGCCCAGTTCGGTGCCGGTGCCGTGCGCCTCGACATAGCCGATCTGGTCGGGGCGCAACCCGGCCTGGGCCAGGGCGGCGCGGATCGCCGCACTCTGCCCGGCGATGCCGGGGGCGAGATATCCGGCCTTGGCCGCGCCGTCATTGTTGATCGCCGCGCCGACGATCACGGCATGGATGGTGTCGCCGTCGGCCAGGGCGGCGGAGAGCGGGCGCAGCACGACCAGCCCGCAGCCGCCGCTGGGCACGGTTCCCCGCGCTTCGGCATCGAACGGGCGGCAATGGCCGTCGGGGGAAAAGATCATCCCGGGGCGATAGAGATAGCCGCGCGGGACCAGCGGCAGCGACACGCCACCGGCCAGGGCGAACTCGGCCTCGCCCTGGCGCAACGCCCGGCACGCCATCGCCACCGCAGTCAGCGAGGTCGAGCAGGCGGTCTGCACCGTCACCGCCGGGCCGGTCAGATTGAGCAGATAGGCGGTGCGGGTGGCAAGGAAGTCGGCCCCGTTGCCGGTGTAGGCGGCGAAGCCTTCCTCGGACAAAGGCGGGCCGTCGGGATAGGCCAGCGCCAGATAGTGGTTGGCCCCGGTTCCGGCGAACAAGGCGGCGGACAGGCCGTCGGGGCCGGGGGCATGACCGGCATGTTCGAGCGCGTGCCAGGCGCATTCGAAGAACACCCGCTGTTGGGGGTCGAGTCCCGCCGCTTCGTGCGGGCTGATGCCGAAGAACCCGGCGTCGAAGCAATCTATGTCGGCGACGAATCCACCGGCGCGGACATAGGCCGGATCGGCCAGTTGGGCGGGGTCCAGTCCGGCGGCAAGCAATTCTTCGTCGCTGAAGCGCCCGATCAGCTCGCGCCCGTCGCGCAGCGCCTGGGCAAAGGCGGGCAGATCGGGCGCGCCGGGCAGACGGCAGGCCATCCCGATCACCGCGATCGGCTCGGCGGCGTCGCGGGGGGAGGGCACCGCCTCGGGCTCGGGCGCGGACGCACCGTCCGAGGGCTCCAACGCCTCGGCCAGACTGGCGATGGTGGGGTGACGGAACAGATCGACGGCGGCGATCTTGTGCTGGCAACGCTGTTCGATCAGGCTCTGCACCTGGGCCACCAGCAGGCTGTGGCCGCCAGCGTCAAAGAAATTCTCGCGCTCGCCGACCTCGCGTCCCAGCACCTCGCGCCAGATCTCGGCCAGCAGCGGGCGCAGCCGGGCGGCAGGCAGACCGCGCGCGGGGCGGGGCGGCGGCGGGGTGGGTGCTGCCAGGGGCAAGGCGGCGGTGTCGATCTTGCCATTGGCGGTCAGCGGCAGGGCGTCGAGGCGGACGATCCGGTCCGGCACCGCCTGGGGCGGCAGCCGCTCCTTCAGCCGCTGGCGCAATTCCTCGGCGGTCGGCGACGGACCCTCGGCGCGGGCCGGAACATAGCAGGCGACCAGCAGCGTGGTTCCGCCCTCGGCGCGCGGCACCACCACCGATTGCGCGACCTCGGGGAACGAATCGAGCAGGGCGGCGACTTCGATTGGTTCGATCCGGACGCCTCGGATTTTGACCTGATCGTCGCGGCGGCCCAGGAAGTCGAGCCCGCCATCCTCGCGACGGCGGACGCGGTCACCGGTGCGGTAAAGCCGCCCCTCGGCCCCCAGCGGGTGGGCGATGAACACGGCTTGGGTCAGATCGTCGCGGCCGAGATAGCCGCGCGCCAGACCGATCCCGCCCAGATACAATTCGCCCGCGACGCCGGGGGCGGTCGGCCGTCCGGCGGCATCGAGGCAGAACGCCTGGACGTTGGGCAATGGGCGGCCGATGTCGCTGCTGGTGGTCAAGCGGGTCGCGGTGGCGCACACCGTCGCCTCGGTCGGGCCATAGGCGTTGAACAGGGTCCGGCCCGGCGACCAGCGCTCGGCCAGCGCCTGCGGGCAGGCTTCGCCGCCCAGCACGAGGCAGGCGAGGTCGGGTAGGTCGTCCTGGACCGGCGGCAGCGCGGCCAGCGCCGAGGGCGGCAGCGACAGATGGGTGACGCGATAGGCTTTCAGCAGTTCGACCAACTCCCGCCCCGGCACGATGGCCAGCCGGTCGGCCAGCACCAGGGTTCCCCCGGCGCAGAGCAGGGTGGCGAGTTCGCCCATCGCGACGTCGAAGGCGGGCGAGACCAGCAATAGCGCCCGCGTCGCGGGGCCGATTCCGTACAGGTCGGCCTGGGCCAAGGCAAGGTTGACCAGCGAGCGATGCTCGACCGCGACCGCCTTCGGCGCCCCGGTCGTGCCCGAGGTGGCGATGACATAGGCCAGACTCCGCCCGTCGGCGGGCAGGGTCCGGCCGGGCGTCGCCGGGGGGCGGGCGGAGGGTGACGTGGCGAGCCGGTCGGGGGAGATCCGCGTCGTGCCGGGCGGCAGCGGCGGGAGCGACCGCGCCGGATCGGTCACCAGCAGCACCGGGGCGGTCTGGCGCAGGATCAGGGCGATCCGCTCGGGCGGCCAGATCGGATCGAGCGGCAGCACCGCCGCGCCCGCCTGGAGCAGTCCCAGCCAGCAGGCGACGAAATCGGGACCGGGTTCGAGGCAGAGCGCGACCAAGGCGTCGCCGGTTTCGGGCAGATGGGGGGCGATCGCGGCGGCGATTGCGCTGGCGCGGGAGTCGAGCGCGCCCCGGGTCACTGGTCCGGCCGGGCCGTCGAGGGCGATGGCCTCGGGATCGGCCAGCGCTTGGCGCCGGATCAGGTCGTGGATCAAGGCGGGCCGGGGCAGCGCGACCGGGGCACCCTGCGACAGACGTCCCAGGCGGTCCTGCTCCTCGGGGGGGATCAGCGGCAGCGCCCGCCAGTCGCGGTCGGAGGCACCCGTCTCGGCCAGGGCGCGGCACAGGGTCAGGGAGTGGGCGGCCAGACGCTCGATTGTCGCGGCGGTGAACAGGTCGGCGGCGGCGGTGACGGTCAGGGACAGACCTCCCGCCGCATCGGGTTGGGTTTCCCACACCAGATCGAGCCCGGTGCGGATCGGGTCGATCGGATAGGGCGTCGCGGTGGCGCCGGGCAGGACGGGCGGGGCGAACGGTTCGTTGTGATGGACGAACAGGCACTGGACCAGCGGGGCATAGGCGAGGCTGCGCTCGACCTTGGCGGTCTGAACGATCCGGTCGAACGGCGGCTCGGCGTGGGCCTGGGCGGCGTGGCTGGCCCCGCGGGCGATGTCGAGCAGATCGGCGACCGAGCGGGCGCGGTCGAGCCGCAGCCGCAGCGGCAGGGTGTTGACGAAAAAGCCGATCAATCCATGCGTCGCCGGATGGTTGCGGTTGGCGCTGACCATCCCGATCACCAGATCCTCGCGGCCGCCATGGGCGGCGAGCAGGGCGGCGAAGGCGGCGAGCAGGACCACCGGCCGGGATTCGCCGCGCCGCCGCGCCAGGGCGTCCAGCCCGGCCAGGGTGGCGGGGTCGAGTCCGACGCGGACGACACTGGCCCGTCCGTCGCGCCGGGCTGGGCGGGGCCAATCGCTTGCGAGGTCGAGCAGCGGCGGGGCTCCCTCCAGGCTTTGGCGCCAATAGGCCAGATCGGCGGCAAAGCGGCCGCTTCGCTCGCGCGCCAGCGCCCAGGCGGCATAATCGTAATAGCTGACCGGCAGAGGGGGCAAGGCGGGCTGGCGCCCCTCGGCCAGCGCGGCGATGGTGGCGCTCAGTTCGTCGAGGAATACCTGGGTCGACCAGCCGTCCCAGGCGATATGATGGGCGCTGAAATAGAGCCGGGCCTGGTCCGGCCCAAGCCGGGCCAGCCGCAGCCGCAGCGGCGGCTCGGCGGCCAGATCGAACCGGGCCGCCGCGATCATTGTCTCCAGCGCGGCCAGTCCATCCTGCCGGGAATCGTCGGTCAAGCCCGACAGATCCAGGGCGGCGAAGATATCGTTCATTGCCGTCTCGGTCGGCAGCAGGGTCAGAAGGGGCTGGCCCTGTGCCTCGCCATGGAGCGTCCGTAACGGCAGATGCCGCGTTACCACCGCCCGGATCGCCGCTTCGAGATGGTCGGGATTGAGCGGACCGGACAGGTCGAACCCGCCTGCCAGACCGTCGCCCCGCTCAGCCCCCTCGATCAATTGGCGGCTCCAGAAGCCGCGCTGCGCGGGCGACAGGTCGGGAACCGAGCCAGCGGCGCGGGGGACCAGCGGCAGGTCGGGGGTGGCTTCGTCGTCCCCGTTCTCGTCCAGCCAGCGCGCCAGTCCGGCCACGGTCGGGGCAACGAACACCCGCTCGACCGGGAAATCGCGGCCGGACAGGGCGGCGATCCGCGCCGCCAGCCGTACCGCCAGCAGCGAATGGCCGCCGCAGGTGAAGAAATTAGCGTGGATCGAGGCGGGGGCTTGCCCCAGAATCTCGCTCATCGCCTGGGCGACCAGGGTTTCGCCGGGGGTGGACGGGGCGGCGCTCGCGGCTGCCGAGGGCAACGTCTCGCCCGGTTCCAGCGCGGACAGGGCGCGGCGGTCGAGCTTGCCATTGGACAGCAAAGGCAGTCGCTCGATCCGGGAGAAGCGGTGCGGCACCATCGTCCGGGCGATCCGACCGGCGGCGAAGGCGTGCAGGGAATCGGCGGTCAATCCGGCACCGGCGACGGGATCGAGCACGACGAAGGCGGCCAGGATCGGCTCGCCGCCGGGCAGGCTGGCCCGCGTCACCGCCGCGTCGCGTACTGCCGGATGGGCGCGCAAGGTGGCCTCGACCTCGCCGGGTTCGATCCGAAGCCCATGCAGCGAAATCATGAAATCGTCGCGACCGAGATAGTCCAGCATGCCGTCGAAGCGGAAGCGGCCCAAATCGCCGGTGCGAAACAGCCGCTCGCCGTCGGGGGCGGTGGGGAAGGCGGCGGCGGTCTGGTCGGGATCGTCGAGATAGCCTCGCGCCAATTGCTCGCCCGCGACATGAAGGATGCCGGGCACGCCGGGCGGAACCGGCCGCCGGGCGGAATCGAGGACATAGATCCGGTTGCCCGGCAGCGGGCGACCGATCGGCACCGTTCCGTCCGGCGGCAGCGGGTCGTCGGGGCCGACTTCGTACCACGACACGTCGGCGGAGACTTCGGAACTGCCATAGATATTGAGCAGCCGGGCGTTGGGCGCGGCCCGGCGCAGCCTTGCCAGCAGATCGGCCGGCATCGCTTCGCCGCTGACCGAGATCAGGCCGAGCCGGGGCAGCCGCCGTCCCAGATCGGGGGCGGCGTCAAGCAACAGCGCCAGCAGTGAGGGCACCAGCAACAGACGGGTCGCTCCGATCTCGTCCAGCCGCGCCAGCAGCCGGTCGGGATCGTGGATGTCGGCGTCGGACAGCGGCACGACGGGCACCCCGGCCAGCAGCGGGCCGAACAATTCGGCCAGACTGTCGGCGAAGGTGACGGCGGCGCGCAGGCAGCAAATTTCGCCCGGCCGATAGGGGTGACGGCTCCATTGCCAGCGCAGCCGGTTGACGATGCCGCGATGGGTGCAGACCACCCCCTTGGGGCGGCCGGTCGAGCCCGAGGTGAACAGCAGGAAGGCGCATTCGTCGGGGTGGGCGGACAGACCGGGCGGAACAAACGAATCCGGTGCGGGGTCGGGGGCGAGCGGGGCCAGCGCTGTGATCCCCAGCGCCGCCAGCCGGGCGGATTCGCCCTCGCCGCAGATCGCCAGCCGCAGCCCGGCCGCCTGGGCGGTCTGGGCGATCTTGTGGTCGGGTGCGGCGGGATCGAGCGCGACGAACGGGCATCCGGCCAGCAGGGCGGCGGTGCTGGCCCGCACCAGCGCGACCGAGCGGGGCAGCAGCAGCCCGACCGGTTGGCCGGGGCGGGCTCCCTGGCGCAGCATCTCCCAGGCCAGGGCGCGGCTTTCGGCGAACAGCGTGCCGCACCGGATTTCGTCGCCTTCGATCGTCCGGACCGCCGTCGCGGCGGGGGAGGCGCACGCGCGGTCGGCCCACAGCCGGGCCAGGGTCGCGCCGTCGTCCGGTCCGACCGGAGGACCGCCCTGCCACGTCTTCATCACCAGAGTGCGCTGCTCGGGCGGCAGCAGGTCGATCTCGTCGAGCGGACGCTCCGCCGCGTCGGTCGCGGCGACGAGGATATGGCGGTAGGATTGGGCGAAGCGGGCCGCCGTGACCGGCTCAAACAGACCGCGATCGGCGCTGAGGCAGCAATCAAGGCCGCCGTCTTCGCTTTCCTCGACCGACAGGAACAGGTCGAACGGCGACGAATTCGGCGACAGCTTCTCCAGCCGGACCTCGAGGCCGGGCAAGTCGGGGGCGTGGCTGACCACCGATTGATAGGCGAACATCACCTGGAACAGCGGGGCGTGACCCAGGCTGCGGTCGGGGTTCACCGCCTCGACCACCGCCTCGAACGGGGTGTCTTGGTGGCGCAATCCATCCAGGACGGTCAGGGCGGTCCGTTCGATCCGCTCCAGGAACGAGTCCCCGTCGGCTTGGTGCAGCGGCACCGCCAGGGTGTTGGCAAAAAAGCCGATCAGGTTGGCGAGGTCGGGGCGTGGCCGGTTGGCGACTGGGAGGCCAATCACGACCCGGTCCTGCCGCGACAGCCTTGTCAGCAGCAGGGCGAACCCGGTCAGGGTCGCAATCGCCAGGGTGGTGTTGCGCCCCGCCGCCAGGGTACGCAGACGCGCCGTCTCCGCCGCCGACAGGGTAACCCTGTGATGGGTGGCGGAGCGGAGGCGGTTCGGTCGGCGGGGATGATCGAGCGGCAGGTCGAGCCGTGGCGGCGCGTCCTTCAACCGCTCGCACCAATAGGCCAGACCGGCGGCATTGGCGGTGGCCGGGTCGCGCTGCCAGCGGGCGAACTCGGCATAGCGGGTGCCAAGCGGCGGCAGATCGGGCTGCGATCCGGCGTGGAAAGCCCCATAGGCGCGTTCCAGTTCGCGCAGCAGCAGCGCCAGCGACCAGCCGTCCGAGGCGCAATGATGCAGGCACAGGACCAGGAGATGCGCGTCAGGCTCCAGCGCGAACAGGGCGATCCGGATCGGGTGATCGCGGTCGAGCGCGAAGGGAAGGTCGATCAATGTCCGGATCGCGGCGTCGAGCCCCTTTGCCGTCACCGCGACCGGATCAAGGAGGACGGGGGGGACCGGGTCGATCCGCTGGACCGGCTCGTCCTGGTCCGGTCCGGCGACGATCCGGGTCCGCAGCGGTTCGTGGCGGGCCAGGATCAGTTCCAGCGCCCGGGTGAGGGCGGGCAGGTCGAGCCGTCCTGTCAGCCGCAGTCCGACCGGGTTGTTGTAGCTGCTTTGCGGGCCGTCGAGCCGGTCGAGCAGCCACAGCCCCCGCTGGCCGAACGAGACGGGGGGATCGTCGGCCTGGGATGAGGGCGATGGCGGCGGCGACGGGATGGTCGCCGCGACCGTGCCGGGCCGCCGGGCGATGGCGTCGGCCAGGGCGCGGCACAATCCGGCCGGGGTCGGGGCCTGGAACAACAGCGCGGGCGGCAGGTCAAGACCGAGCGTGCGGCCCAGTTCTTCGAGGATGCGGGCCGCCGCGATCGAGTCTCCGCCCAAGGTCAGGAACGAATCGTCGGGAGCGACGCATTCTTGCCCCAACACGGTGCGCCAGACCTGGGCGACCAGGGCGAACAGCGGAGCGTCGGTGACGGAGTCGAAGGGGGCGCTCTGTTCTGACCGGGTGGACGGGCGCGGCCGCGCCGCCGCTTCCAGCCGAGCGATAGCCTCGCTCAGACGGTCGAACCGGCCCGATTGCACATCGCTTTGCAGGTCGCCCCGCTTGATCTTGCCGATCGAGGTGCGGGGCAGGCTGTCGGGCGGCAGCGGCAGGCACAGAGCGAGGGCAAGCCCGGTGCGGTCGGCCACCGCGCCGCGAATTTGGGCGATCATCTCGGCGAGCCGTTCGGCCTCGTCCTCGGACCAGAAGGAAGCCGCCGCATGGTCCGGCGGCAGGATCGTCAGATCGCGCGGGGCGAACAGCAGGGCGACCTGATCGGTCTGGCTGCCGTCGCGGCGGACCCCCAGTGCGGCGGTCTGGCCCGGCACGATGGTCTGGACGGTTTCGGCGGCGATTTCGATTTCCGGACTGGCGACGTTCAGCCCGTTGACGATCAGCACGTCCTTGCCGCGTCCGACCAGGAACAGCCGCCCCTGATCGAGAAAGCCGAGATCGCCGGTATCGAACCAGCCGTCCAAGAACGCTTCGGCGGTCGCCTCGGCATCGTTGACATAGCCCTCGATCAGCGCCTCGGTGCGAATCTGGACCCGGCCGATGCTGCGCTCGGGCCGGACCTCGCCTTGGTCGTCGGCGATCCGCAGCGACAGGCCGGGGACCGGAACGCCCAGGCCGGTGACCGGCTGGGCGGTGAGGCCGGGCACCAAGCAGGTTTCGAGTCCCTCGGCAAAGGTGATGCCGCCGCCCGCCTCGCTCATCCCAAAGCCGGGGCGCAGCACGCCGGGGCGCAGGCCGAAGCGAGCCAGCGCCTGTTCGAAGCGTCGGGCGGCGACGGCATCGACCGCCTCGCCGCCGCTGATCAGAATCCGCAGATGGCTGAGATTCCAGCGATCCGAGGGGATGACGTCGCCACGGTCCAGGGTTTCCAGCCGCTCGGCGACCAGAGTGAAGATGAAATTGGGGACGAAGGCCAGCGCGGCTCGGCTGCGATCCAGTCCGTCGAGCAGGCGGAGCGGGTCTTTCAAAACGGATTCGGTCGGGATGTGGCTCTGCTCCGCTCCATGCAGCAGGGCGCCGAGGGCGAGGAAGGCCAACCCGGCGACATGGTCGAGCGGCATCCAGTTGAAGACCGAATCGGCGGCGCAAAGGTCGAAGCGGGCATCGAAGCCGCGCAGGGCATGGTGCAGCCCGTGATGGCTGAGCGGAACCCCCTTGGGCTGGCCGGTGCTGCCCGAGGTGAACAGCATCAACCCGATATCGCCGGGCGCGGGCGCGGGCGGCGGCGGTGTCTCGCCCTCTCTCCCGGCCAGCGCCGCCGACAGCGGGAGCAGACGGGGCGGCGCGGCATCGTTGGGCCACAGGTCGGCCAGTCGGTCGCAATCGCTATCGTTGGCCAGGATCGGCGGCTGGCCCAGCGTCTCCCACACCTGACGCAGCCGGGGCAGGGCGGCGGCGGCCTGATCGGGAGCCAGCAGCGGAACCGCGACGAGACCGCCCAGCAGGCAAGCCGACAGACCGGCCAGGATCAGATGGGGATCGCCTTGCAGCAGGATCATCGCGCCGCCGGGCTCGACCGCGCGCCGCAGCGACACGGCGATCCGTTCCGCCTCGGCCAGCAGATCGGGATAGAGGATGCGGTGGGACGCGCCGCCCGATCCGATCCACGACAAACCGGCGTGGGGGCAGTCGTGGGCGGCCCGGCGCAGCAGCATGTCGAGCGAAACCGGTGCTTCGGGTGGCAGCGGGGGAAACCCGTGCGTCTCCGCCGCAGGGGGGCGACCCGGACTGACGGTGGAGGGGAGACCCGACGCGGTCATATTCCTGCTCTCCGGCTGTTTCATGCGCAGGTCGCCGGGGCGACTTGCATTTCTTCGCGCAAAAGTAATCCGCCTGATCGGCGGTTCCGTTCGATATCGTCCGCACCATCTTCACAGTGCGACGATTGATATCCTTCCGGAAATGCGGAGCCAAGTCCATAGGGCGATGCCGTTTCAGTTGATCGGCGCGTCGGTTTACCCAACACGCGGATGGACGGCAGGCAACACTTCTAGATAGAGTGTTGCCGCACGCCCTCCACCCGGAACCCCTGTCGCCGCGGCCCGATGAATCACCTGCTTGGTATGCTTCTGTCGCAGGATACGCTGCCCCGGACCCGGGTGGTGGTCGCGGCCCTGTTGTCGGGCCTGTCCGGGGTTCTGGTGCTCGGCATCGTCAACAAGGCCGCCGCCGAAATCGCCGGGACCGGACTGGCCCAGGTCGATTGGGCGTTGGCCGCCGCCTTCGCTGCCGGGATCGCGCTCTATGCCGGGGTCGAGGTCTTTGCGGTGTCGCGATTGTGCGCCGCGCTGGAAAACGCGATCCATCAGGTGCGGACCGGTCTGCTCGACCGTCTTGTTCGCGCCGATTACGAACAGGTCGAACGGGTCGGCCACACCGTCTTTTACGAAAGCATCACCCAGGCGACCCGCGAGATTTCGCAGAATTCGCAATTCATCGCCCTGGCCCTGCGCTCGGCGGTGCTGGTCGTGGTGATCCTGGCCTATATCGCCTTCGTCTCGCTGACCGCTTTCGCCCTGGTTGGCTTGACGATCGGGCTGGGCGGTCTGCTCTATCACCGCGCCGGGCGGCGGCGCGACGACGGCTTTGCCCGGATGATGGACGAGGAACGCCGTCTGTTCGAAAGCCTGGACGACCTGCTCGGCGGCTTCAAGGAGGTGCGGATCAGCAGCGCCCGCAGCCGCGATCTCGCCGCGACCTTCTCCCGCTTTTCGCTTGCCGCTACCGACGTCCGCGTCGATGTCCAGGGCCACGTCGTCCGCCAGTTCATCCTGGGCCAGATCGCGGTCTATCTGATGCTGGCGGTGGTGGTGTTCGTAATCCCGCAATATGTTCCGGGGTTCCGCGATCAGGTGGTGCAGATCACGGCGGCGGTTCTGTTTATGTCGGGCGATCTCGGCGCGCTGATCCAGTATCTGCCGTTGCTGGCCGAATCCGAGCAGGCGGCGGCGCGGATTGCCCGGCTCGAGGCGACGCTTGCGGCGATGGCCGAAGACGAGGGCGCGGCCCCGTCCGCTGCCGCCTCGGTTCCCGCCGCCTTTGGCGAGATCGCCTTTTGCGGCGTCACCTACGCCTATCCGGCCCCCGAAGGCGAGGCGGCGTTCGTGCTGGGGCCGCTCGACCTGACCTTGCGCGCGGGCGAGATCGTTTTTATCACCGGCGGCAACGGGGCGGGCAAATCGACCCTGATCAAGCTGCTGACCGGGCTGTATCGGCCCAAATGCGGGACGATCCGGATCGACGGGGTGACGGTGGGGCCACGGCTGCGCCATGCGTTGCGCGACCGTATCGCCACTGTCTTTTCAACCTACCACCTGTTTCCCCGCCTGTACGGGGCGGCGCCCTTCACCGCCGCCGAGGCCGAGACGATGCTGTCCTGGCTGGAGATGGAGCGGGTCGCTGGTTTGACCGGCGACCGGTTCTCGCGGCTCGACCTCTCCGCCGGTCAGCGCAAGCGGCTGGCCCTGATGGCGGCGTTGCTGGAGCGGCGGCCGTTGCTGGTGCTCGACGAATGGGCGGCCGATCAGGACCCGGCGTTTCGCCGCAAATTCTACCGCGAGATTCTCCCCACCCTCAAAGCGGAGGGGAGGACGATCGTCGCCGTCACCCATGACGATTCCTATTTCGACGTCGCCGACCGCCGCTTCCACCTCGAGGAGGGGCGGCTGGTCGAACGGGGCCGCGACGCGGGGGAGGAACCCTAGATGCGGCTGCTCACCTATCTCCGCCGCGAATCCGCGTTGTCGCCCGGTCCGCTGATCGCGATGACGCTGTTGGGGGCGCTCTCGACCCTGCTGGTGCTGGGTCTGGTCAGTTTCGGCGCGGTCGATGCCCGCAATGGCACGATCAGCTTTCGCGCCGTCTTGATGTTCGCCGTCGGGCTGGCCCTGTTCGCTTTGTCGCAGCAATGGGTGATGGCGGCGGTTGCCCGCGAGGCCGAAGAGATCATCCGCCGCATCCGCGAGCGTTTGTTCGAACAGGTGCGCGAGGCCGATTACCGTGTTGTCGCGACGGTGGGCCGGGCCGCGATCCATACCGCGCTGGCGCAGGAAACGCAGACCCTGTCGCGCACCGTCACCTTGCTGGCGATCGCGGCGCAGCAGGTCGTCACCCTCGTTCTGGTCTCGCTGTTTCTGGCGTGGCTGTCGCTGCCCGCCTTTTTGATCTTCGTCTTGTTCTCGGCCGCGGTGGTGGCGGTCGATCTGCGCCGGTCGCAGGCGACGGCCGAGACGATGGAGCAGGCCGCGCTCGACGAGCGCCGGGTGTTCGAAGGGCTCGAACATCTGCTCGACGGGATCAAGGAGGTGCGGATCAACCGCCTGCGCGCGTCGCAATTGGTGGCCGAGATTGCCCGCGCCTCGGACGCGGCGCGGCTGACCCAAAGCGGCGCGAAGCAGCGGTGGGCGGTCTATTTCGTCCTGATCCAGGTGATGTTCTATGCCCTGATCGGGGTGATGGTGTTCGTGGTGCCGCCGTTCGATTCCGGCTTTGCCCGCATCGCCCTCGAAGCGACGACGATTGTCTTGTTCATGGTCGGGCCGATCTCGGCGATTGCCCAGGCGATTCCCGCCGTTGCCGAAACCGAATCCGCCTTAAACCGCCTGCTGGCGCTCGAAGACAGGTTGCGCGCCGCCGCCGCCCGCCACGAGGCCGAAGACAGCCACAGACCCGAGGCGGTGGCGCCGCTTGAGACGCTCTCTCTTAACGGAATCGTCTATAGCCATCGCGATGCGGCGGGCTGGCCGGGCTTCACCGTCGGCCCGCTCGACCTCACCTTGCGCGCGGGCGAAATCGTCTTCATCACCGGCGGCAACGGCTCGGGCAAATCGACCCTGATCCACCTTCTCGTCGGTTTGCTGCCGCCCGATCGCGGCACCCTTTCGGTCAATGGCCGCCCGGTCCCGGTGGGCGAGCGGCAGGCCTATCGCGACCGGATCGCGATGGTTCTGTCCGATTTCCATTTGTTCCGCCGTCTGCACGGGCTGGGGCCGGTCGATCCCGACCGAGCCGATGCCCTGCTGCGGAAATACGAGATTCGCGACAAGGTTTCGCTGCGCGACGGCTGCTTCTCGACAATCGATCTGTCGGGCGGCCAGCGCAAGCGGCTGGCCCTGCTTGCCGCCGAACTGGAGGACAAGCCGGTGCTGGTGCTCGACGAGTGGGCTGCCGATCAAGACCCCGGCTTTCGCCGCAAGTTCTATCGCGAGATTCTTCCCGGTCTGCGCCGTCCCGACCGCATCATCGTCTGCGTCACCCATGACGACCGCTATTTCGACGCGGGCGACCGCGTTCTCGACATGGCGGACGGACGATTCCGCGCCGGTCCGGGCGGCGAGGTGCCGTAACATAGTCAATCAAAGAGGATTGTGATGCCAAGCTCGCTCTATCATACCGATCCCTACTGCGCCGAAGTGGCGACCGTGGTCGAGTCGATCTTCGACGAGGACGATCGCTGGTATCTCGCCCTCAAGGACAATCTGTTCTACCCCCAGGGCGGCGGCCAGAAGGGCGATATCGGCACCGTTGAGACCGCGCTGGGGCCGGTCGCGGTGATCGACACGGTCAAGGACCAATACGCCAGTTCGCCTCGCTCGCTGCTGGTTCTGGCCGGGCCGTGCCCCGGTCTTGAACCCGGCGCGGCGGTGACGGCGAAGCTGGACTGGCCGTTCCGCTATCGCCAGATGCGGCTGCACAGCACGGTTCACCTCCATCATTGCCTGATCGAGCAGGTCGGCGGGGTCCGGCTGCCTCATCCCAAGACTTCGGATATCGGCGACGGCGAGGCCTATAACCGCTACGAGGGTGTCGCTCTCGACGAAGGGCTGGTGGCGCGGGCGACCGAGGCGCTGCGGGCCGCGATTGCCGCCGGTGGGGCGGTCACCACCCGCGACGACGACAGCAATGCGGGGTTCCGCTGGTGGGACTGCCTGGGCTTTTCGATTCCCTGCGGCGGAACCCATCTGCGCGACATCGCCGAGATCGGGGCGGTCGAGGCGTCGTTCAGCCAGAAAAAGGGCAAGCCGAAGATCACCTTCCGTCTGAGCGACAGTCCGGCCGCGTGACCTGCGTCGAAAGAGCCTGATATGGGTTGGCTTCCCTTTTCTAAGGGTAGATGATCTGTCTTATCCGTCAACCTTACATGGTTGTTTTAGCGATGAAGCACTGCGACAAGAGAGCGGTTACCGTCAACGTGACGAGTCGCTGCAATTTAAGGTGCACCTACTGCATGGCCAGCAGTCCCGACGAACAGGCGAACCCGCTGGTCGTCGATCGGGACTTCGCTTTGGCCGGGATTCGCGATTCCATCGCCGGACACCCGACCGGGTTCAAGGCCGACCGGTTGCGGTTCTTCAGTCCGGGAGAGCCGACCCAGGATATGGACACCATCATCGCCTGCGTCGCCTATGCTCGCTCGCTGCTGCCCGACATCACGCTCGAACTTCAGACCAACGGCGTGTTCCCCTCACCCGAGGCGCGGGACTGGATCGCCGATACCTTTGACGTCGTCTGGTTCTCGCTGGACGGACCGGCTTCGGTCAACGATGCCTACCGCCCCGGCTGGGACGGTTTGGGCCGCACCCGCGAGGCCGAGGCCAATCTGGCGGCGGTGATGGCGAAGACGCGGGTGGGGGTCCGTTCGACCCTGGTCGAGGAGACGCTCGATTCCCAGGATTCCCTGGTTGCCTATTATCACGGGCTTGGCGTCCGTCATCTGTGCGTCAATCCGCTGATCCGCCCGATCCGCCGCAACGACCACGGCGCCACCGACGTCAATTTGTCGAGCCAGATGCGTTTCGCCAAGGGGTTCGTCGCCGCCTATGCGGTGGCGGAGCGGCTGGGGGTCGAGTTCATGAACTCGATGACCTTCAATTTCGACGAAAAGACATCAGTCAGTTGCCGCAGTTGCCTGCCGATGCCGCAGATGAACCCGGACGGGTCGGTGTCAAGCTGCGACATGGCGATGTTCGCCGACACCAAGGAGGAACTGCGCCACTTCATCTACGGGCAGTGGGATCCAGACAGCAAGACGATCCGCTACGACCAGGACAAGATCGCAAGGCTTCAGAACCATCGTCTGGAAAATCTGCCCAAGTGCAAGACCTGCCCGATCGGGCCGTATTGCGCCGGCGGCTGTATCGGCCGCCGGGCCTATCAGACCGGGACGCTGGAAGACCCGCTGCCCGAGATTTGCGCGGCGACGATCTATCTGGCCAAGCATCTTCCGCTTGGGCGCGAACGGATCACCTCGACGCATCCCTGACGGGGGCGAGCCCGCCGGGGCGGGTCAGGCGGTGATATCGACGCTCCGACCGCGTCCAGCCGATTCGCGCGGCGGCGGAGGGGTTTCGGTTGATTTTGCCGTCGCGGCTTCGTTCGATTCGGTGTCGCTGTCGCGGGCGGTTTTGGCGAGCGGAGACGGTGCCAGCGACGGCGGTGCTGACCCACTGGAAATCGGGGTGACGGACATGGTGGGGCTATCTCCCTTAGGGGGGGGTGTCGGACTATGCCTAAGGTTTTATTTAGCGCCAGCGCCCAGGCAAATTGCAACAGCTTTTTAGAGCGGTTCGATTCCGCCTCCGGCCGAGGCGACGGGGGTTCCCCCGATGCTATCGAGGCCAATCACCGGCTATTGTACTTCCGCAGTCGGAGCCAACCGCGAAGATCCTTCCGGGCCAATGGAGACTCGGAGGTAATGAGTGCGGTTGGGCTCAATGCGAATGCCTATTTCGTAAATCGTATGTGATCCAAATAAATTAGGTGATGGAATGACGCCTAAAACATGATCTCCTGGCGCTAAATATAATTTAGCCATTTCGCCTGTCGCAAGTTTTACAGAAAGAACGCCATCGACATGGATGGATTGATAAACTCCGCTGCCAAAGAAACCGCTATCGCGAACAATTATAACAGGAGAAAAACCTTGCTCGGGAGTGGCGTGCGAGAGAACTCGCTCAGGCGGTGTTGCTGTGGCGGAGCTTAACTTAACCGGCGATGTTCCACAGGCGCTTAGAACGATAGCAAGTGTTGCAAACAAGGCGATCTTGCGCATGTTGGCCTCGCAAATTTGTAAAGCTGTCAGTATCAATTAATGGAATATTATTATCACCACTATCACGTTTTGATAGCCCGGAGTCGCTTCTGTTTCTAACAAAAATCTTGCATGGTGGGATGCGTCGCGCCTCAGGTCGCGAAAGGGCTGTTGCGGGGCGCGGCCGACCGGAAAAGAAAAAGGCTGGCCTTGGGAAAGGCCAGCCTTTTACATTGGCTCCGGAGGAGGGATTCGAACCCCCGACCAGCCGGTTAACAGCCGGCTGCTCTACCGCTGAGCTACTCCGGATCACCGATTTCCCTGCGGTGGTGGGAAACCGAAAAACTGTCTTCGCGTCGTACCCGCCCGAGGAACGGTGGAGGCCGAGGCCGGAATTGAACCGACGTACGCGGATTTGCAGTCCGCTGCATAGCCACTCTGCCACCCGGCCACCGGTCCGACCGGCCCGGGGGCCGACGTGAGGTGGGTGCTTATAAACGGAGATTTACCCTCGGTCAAGCGGCTTTGTGGCGGCATTGTTTTCATTTTGAGTCGGTCCTATAACGGACCGTCGCCTGCACGGCGCAGTCTAGCCTTAGGAGCCGAGCCGAGATGGATTTTGCCGCCGCCCGCTTCAACATGGTCGAGAACCAGATTCGAACCAATCATGTCGGAGACAGCCGCGTCGTCCAGGCGCTGGCCTCGACCCCGCGCGAGCCGTTTCTGCCCCGGCGGATGCGCGGCTACGCCTATACCGACGAGGATTTGCCGCTGGGCCACGGGCGGGTGATGATTGAGCCGCTGGTGATGGCCCGGCTGCTTCAGGCCGCCGCGATCGGAAGCGGCGACGTCGTGCTGGCGATTGGCGACGCCACCGGCTGGGGCAGCGCGGTGCTGTCGAAACTGGCCAGCACGGTGGTGTCGCTCGAATGCGACGTGACCCTCGCCGCCGCCGCCGCCGCGACCCTCGCCGAGCGCGACGTCGATAATGTCGCGGTGGTCACCGGCGATCTGGCGGTCGGCTATCCGGCCCAGGCTCCCTACGACGTCATTCTGTTCCTGGGCGCCGTGGCGGCGATTCCCGAAGGCATCGTTGCCCAATTGGCCGATGCGGGCCGTCTGGTCGCGGTGGTCGCGTCGGGAAAGGGGGGCGGCGTTGCGACGCGGGTAACGCGGACGGGCGATGCTTTCGGACGCGACACCCCGTTCGACGCCGCGACGCCGTTTCTGCCCGGTTTGGAGCCGAAGCCCGTCTTCAGGTTTTAACCTTGAACTTATGCCCGCTCCCGTTAATCTTCGACGGTTGTGATTTGGCGCGGTGGAACCGGACGGACAGTCCCCCCGAAGAGAAGGTGTCGTGATGAAGAAGGCATTCGGTCTGCTGGCCGGGGTGGCTGGGGTCGCGTTGATGGCGATGTCCGGGGGCGGAGCGGTGAGGGCGGCCTCGCTGAACGATGTTCTGGCGACGACCTACCAGACCAACCCGAATCTGTCGGCCTATCGGGCCAAGTTGCGCGCCACCGACGAAGGGGTGCCGCAGGCGCTGGCGGGATGGCGTCCGACGGTGACGGTGACCGGGTCGGCGGGCAAGGGGCTTTATACCGCCAATACCCGGCCGGACAAGTACGAGACCATCCGCACGCCGAAATCCGCCTCGCTGACCGTCAGCCAGCCGATCTATAGCGGCGGTCGCACCGTTGCCGCCACCGATCAGGCCGAGGCGAACGTCCAGGCCGAGCGGGCCCGCCTGATCGCGACCGAGCAGACCGTGCTGCTGAACGCGACCAACGCCTATCTCAACGTCGTCCGCGACGAGCAGGTGCTGAACCTGTCGATCAATAACGAGCAGGTGCTGAAGCGCCAGCTTGAGGCGACCCAGGAGCGGTTCCGCGTTGGCGAGATCACCCGCACCGACGTCAGCCAGGCCGAGGCCCGTCTGGCCAGGGCCGTCGCCGATCGCATCGGGGCCGAGGGCACCTTGAAAAGCTCGCGGGCCAATTACCTCAACACCGTCGGAACCGTGCCGGATTCGGTGTCCCAACCCGCGCTGCCCGAACCGCTGCCGACCGGGCTGACCGAGGCGATTGCCGCCGCCCAGGCCAACAATCCCTCCGTTGTCGCCGCCGACCGCACCTTTGATTCGGCCAAATACGGGATCGATCTGGTGTTCGGCGAATTGCTGCCCAGCCTCTCCCTCGACGCCAACGTGTCGCGCTATCTCGACACGGCGGGAACCGGGATTGGCGGGTTCGATTCCGCGATCAGCAACAAGGAGGTGTTGCTGAACCTGTCGGTGCCGCTGTACGAGGGTGGGGGAACCTATGCCCGCCTTCGTGCCGCCAAGGAAACCGCCGGGCAGCGCCGGATCGAGGCCGATCAGGCCCGCCGCGACGCGGTCGAGACCGCGACCAAGGCGTGGGAGAGCCTGCAATCGGCTCAGGCTCAGGTCACCTCCTATACCTCACAGATCCGGGCGGCCGATCTGGCTCTGGCCGGGGTGCGCGAGGAATCGAAGGTCGGCTCGCGCACCGTGCTCGATGTGCTGAATGCCGAACAGGAAGTGTTCGATGCCCGCGTCGCTCAGGTTCGCGCCGTTCACGACCAATTACTGGCGGCCTATCAGGTAAAATCGGCGGTCGGCGAAATGACGGTGCAGGGGTTGAGCTTGCCCGTTCAGGGCTTCGATCCGGTTGCACATTATGAAACCGTGCGGGAAAAATGGATCGGAACCGGCATCGGCTCCGACAAAGGGACCGAATAGGATTGGCGAGACGCCGCGGGACAGATCGCATCATCCTGATCGGACGCAGGATTTTGGTGATTTGTTCCCGGCAGTGCGGCATGATCGGGGCAGGGCCCTATTACGGGCGCAGGCAGATAGAATAGCCGTGACATGAGCGAAGATAAGGCCCAGCAAGAACCATCGATGGAGGATATCCTTGCCTCCATTCGCAGGATATTGTCCGAAGACGAGGTCGAGGAAAAACCGAAGGCTCCGCCGCCGCCTCCTCCCCCACCGCCTCCGCCCCCGCCCCCCCCTCCACCGCCGCCGCCCCCTCCGCCCCCGGAGCCCGAGCCGAAGCCGAGCTTTGCCCAGGACGATATCGATTCGTTGTTCGATACACCGGCCCCTCAGCCCGAACCCGAGCCCGAGCCCGAGGAGGATGACGACGACGTTCTCGAACTGACCGAGGACATGGTGCTGGAGGAGGAGCCCGAGCCCGAACCCGAACCGGCGTTCGAGATCGAGGATTTCCCGGTAGAGCCCGAACCCGAACCCGAACCCGAGCCCGAACCGGTTGCCTACGTCGCTCCGGTCGAGCCGCCGCCGATCCGGACCTACCGCGAGCCCGAATACGACGAATCGCTGATGTCGCCGCCCAACGTCGACCGCGGCGCGACCCTGCTGTCCGACCTTGCCCGCGAGATCGTGCGGCAAAAGGCGTTCGGCCTCGGCAACAGCACCCTGACCGTCGAGGATTTGGTGCGCGAATTGCTGCGCCCGATCCTCAAGGAATGGCTGGACCAGAATCTGCCTTACATGATCGAGCGTATCGTCAAGAAAGAGATCGAGCGGATGGTTAATCGTTCGGAAGAATTCTAGCGTTCTGTCGCGCACCCTGTCGGGCGGTCCGTTGAACCGGGCCGCCCGTTTTCCTTTTCCACTCCACTAGAAGCCGAGTCTGTTGCCATGCTGGACAAGACCTATCGTCCCGCCGAAGTCGAGCCGAAACATTATCAGCGCTGGGAGGAGGCCGGAGCCTTCGCCGCCGATGTCGATTCGACCCGGTCGCCCTACACCATCATGATGCCGCCGCCGAACGTGACCGGCAGCCTGCATATGGGGCATGCGCTGACCTTCACGCTTCAGGACGCCCTGATCCGCCATCGCCGCATGACCAACCGCGACGCGCTGTGGCAGCCCGGCACCGACCATGCCGGTATCGCCACCCAGATGGTGGTCGAGCGGCGGCTCGAAGCCGAGAATATCTCCCGCCACGATCTGGGCCGCGACGAATTCATCCGGCGCGTCTGGGAGTGGAAGGCGGAATCCGGCGGCACCATCACCAGCCAGTTGCGCCGCCTGGGCGCCTCGCCCGATTGGGCGCGCGAACGCTTCACGATGGATGAGGGTCTGTCGAAGGCGGTGCGCAAGGTGTTCGTCACCCTGCATCGCCAGGGGCTGATCTACCGCGCCAAGCGGCTGGTCAATTGGGATCCCAAGCTGCACACCGCGATCTCGGACCTTGAGGTCGAGCAGCGCGAGATCAAGAGCCACATGTGGCACTTCAAATACCCGGTCGAGGGGATGGAGGACACCTTCATCACCGTCGCCACCACCCGGCCGGAAACGATGCTGGGCGATTCGGCGGTCGCGGTCCATCCCGAGGACGAGCGCTATACCGCCCTGGTCGGCAAGATGGTGCGGCTGCCGATCGTCGGTCGTCTGATTCCGATCGTCGCCGACGAATATTCCGACCCGACCAAGGGCACCGGCGCGGTCAAGATCACGCCCGCCCATGATTTCAACGATTTCCAGGTCGGGCTCCGCCACGATCTGCCCCAGATCAACATCTTCGACCGCGATGCCCGCACCAACGACGCGGTGCCGGAGAGCTATCGCGGGCTCGACCGTTACGACGCCCGCAAGCAGGTGGTCGCCGAGATGGAGGCGCTGGGCCTGCTCGACCGGATCGAGCCGCACACCCACATGGTGCCCTATGGCGACCGCTCCGGCGTCGTGATCGAGCCGTGGCTGACCGATCAGTGGTTCGTCGATGCCGCCACCCTGGCCAAGCCCGCGATCGAGGCGGTCGAGACCGGCAAGACCCGCTTTGTCCCCAAGCATTGGGAAAACACCTATTTCGAGTGGATGCGCAACATCCAGCCCTGGTGCATTTCGCGCCAGATCTGGTGGGGCCATCAGGTTCCGGCGTGGTACGGCCCGGACGGAACCTTCTTCGTCGAGGAAACCGAGGCCGAGGCTTTGGCCGCCGCGACCGCGCATTACGGCCATGCCGTCGATCTGGTCCGCGATACCGATGTGCTCGACACTTGGTTCTCGTCGGCGCTGTGGCCGTTCTCGACCCTGGGCTGGCCCGACCAGACCCCGGAACTGGCCCGCTATTATCCCGGCGACGTGCTGGTGACCGGCTTTGACATCATCTTCTTCTGGGTGGCCCGGATGATGATGATGGGCCTGCATTTCATGGGCGACGTGCCGTTCCGCGATATCTACATCCATGCCCTGGTCCGCGACGAAAAGGGCCAGAAGATGAGCAAGTCCAAGGGCAACATCATCGACCCCCTGGTCTTGATCGAAAAGTTCGGCTGCGACGCGCTGCGCTTCACCCTGGCCGCGCTGGCGGCGCAGGGCCGCGACGTCAAGCTGTCGGAAAGCCGGGTCGAGGGCTATCGCAACTTCGCGACCAAGCTGTGGAACGCCGCCCGCTTCTGCCAGATGAACGAATGTCACCCGGTCGCGGGTTTCGACCCGAAAACGGTCGGGGAAACCGTCAATCGCTGGATCGTGTCGAAGACCGCCGAGGCGGCTGACAAGGTCGGTGCGGCGATCGAGACCTACCGCTTCGATGCCGCCGCGCTGGGGGCCTATCATTTCGTTTGGGGCACCTTCTGCGACTGGTATCTGGAATTCGCCAAGCCGATCCTGTCCGGTGCCGACGAAGCCGCCCGCGCCGAAACCCGCGCCACCGCCGCCTGGGTGCTCGACCAGATTCTGCACATCCTCCATCCGCTGATGCCGTTCATCACCGAGGAATTGTGGCAGCAGATCGCCACCCGCGACGGTGAACTGATGCTGCGCGCATGGCCCGCTTTGGCCGGGCTGGAGGACGTTGCCGCCACCGCCGAGATGGATTGGGTGGTTCGGGTGGTTTCGACCGTTCGTACCGTGCGCTCCGAAATGAACGTGCCGCCCTCGGCCCAGGTCGATCTGCTGGTCGGCGGACTGGCCCCGGCCCGCGTCGGTTGGCTGTCCACCCATGGCGACCTGATCCGCCGCCTTGCCCGTTGCCGCTCGTTGGAGGCGGTTGCTCCCGAGGCGTTGGACCAGCACCGCACCGGCGCGGCCCAGATGGTGGTTGACGAAGCGACCCTGGTGATGCCGCTCGGCGACATCATCGACATCGCCAAGGAACGCGCCCGTCTGGCCAAGGAACTGGGGCGGCTCGACGGCGAGATCGCCAAGGTTGATAAGAAGCTCGGCAATGCCGACTTCATCGCTCGCGCCCCTGAGGAGGTTGTGGCGGAACAGCGTGAACGCCGTGAGGAATGGGCGGCCTCGGCCGACCGGTTGCGTCAGGCGTTGGACTATCTCGGCGGGGTTTGATCGCCCGTCTTGGGGGAACGAGTCGCCCTGGCTCCGCACTTTGTGCTATCACCGGTTGGTTAGCGGTTCCGTGGGGGAGCTGTAAAGCGGGATAGCCATGGCGGAGCTGGGCGAACGGTTCACCAGGGATCTGACGATCCGGTATGTCGCGGTCCTCGCGGTACTGGGTGTTTTGTCGTTGCTGTCGTTCGTCGGTCTGGCCCGCAGCATTGCCAGTGCCGAAGACGGGCTGGCCCAGGTCAGCCTGTCGGGCAATCAGCGGATGCTGATCGAACGCACCGCCTTTGCCGCCAATCGGCTGGCGGTGGCGTCCGGGCCGGAGCGCGCCGCCAGCCTGGAGATGCTGACCGACAGCCTTGAGCGGCTGGAAAGCCGGATTCCGGCGCTGACCGAGGCCGCCCTGGCTTTGCCTTTGCTGCCGGGGCGCGATATCGCCGACGGTCCGGCCCGTCAGATTTCGGTCGATCTGGCGCGCTTTCTCGATTTGGGGCACCGCCTCGTCGCTCACGCTCAGGGACTCGATCATGACGATCCCGATCTCGCCGCCCTGTCGGCGGCGGCGGCGGGGCCGCTGCTCGAAGCGCTCGACGACCTCAATCTGCGCTTTCGTGAGGCCAGCGAGGACCGGATGCGCGAGCTGATGGTGCTGCAAGGGGCGGCGTTGCTGGTGGCGATGGGGGTGCTGCTGGTGTCGGCCTTTGGGGTGTTCCATCCGATGGTCGAACGATTGCGTGCCGACTTCACCGAACGGATGAATGTCGAAAACGAACTTCGCGACAGCGAGGAGCGACTGCGCCGCATTCTGGAAGAAAGCCCGATCGGGGTCTCGGTGTCGCGTCGCCGCGACGGTCGCATCGTCTTTGCCAACACCCGCTTTGCCGAAATCCTGGGGGTCTCGCGCGAGCAATTCATCGGCGCCCCCGCCCGCGAGAATTACGTCGATGAGACCCAGCGCCGCGCCGTGCTGGCCGAACTGCGCCGTCACGGTCAGATCGACGGAGCCGAGGTCGAGTTCCGCCGCAAGGACGGTCGGCCGTTCTGGAGCCTGCTGACGATCCGATCGACCGATTTCGAACGCGAGCCGGTCAATCTGGCCTGGATTTACGACATCACCGAGCGCAAGGCGGCCGAACAGCAGATCTTTCTTGCCGCCAAGGTGCTCGACACCCTGAACGAGGCGGTGATGATCACCGATGCCGCCAACAAGATCATCTTCGTCAATCCCGCCTTCAGCGCGATTACCGAATATTCCCGGACCGAGGCGGTGGGCAATACCCCCGCTCTGCTGAGTTCCGGCCGTCACGATGGTGCGTTCTACGAAGCGATGTGGAGCGAATTGCTGTCGAAGGGATCGTGGTCGGGCGATATCTGGAACCGGCGCAAATCGGGCGAAGTGTTCCCGGTCGGGCTGTCGATCGTGGTTATCCGCGAAAGCAACGGGCTGGTCAGCCATTACGTCGCGGTGTTCTCCGACATCACCCACCGCAAGGAGGACGAGGCCCGGGTCTGGCGTCAGGCCAATTACGACGCCTTGACCGGATTGCCCAACCGCTCGTTGTTTCTCGACCGTCTCAGCCAGGGGGTGCAACAGGCCCGGCGCGACGGCAAGTCCTTCGCGGTGATGTTCCTCGATCTCGACGGGTTCAAGGCGGTCAACGATCGGCTGGGGCATGCCGCTGGCGATTTGCTGTTGCAGCGCGCTTCCGAACGCCTGTCCGACTGTATGCGCGGCAGCGATACCCTGGCCCGGTTGGCCGGAGATGAGTTCGTCTTGATCCTGCACGGCATTCGTGGCCGCGAGGAACCGGCCCTGGTCGCCCGCAAGCTGATCGACCAGCTCAGTCTGCCTTACGATCTCGACGGATCGGTCGCCGAAGTGCGAGGCTCGGTCGGCATCGCCCTCTATCCTGACGATGCCGAGGACGAGGCCGGGCTGATCGCGCGGGCCGATCAGGCGATGTACGCGGTCAAGCGACGAGGCAAGAACGGCTTTCTGTTCGCCAGCGATCTCGTCCCCGCAACATCGGCCGAAGTGACCTGACCCGCTCGGGTCGGCAGGCCCGCGGTCGGCGCCCCCTCTTTCCATCCGAAAGACCGTCTGCGTGGGGCGATCTCGGCCAATGCGTTCGACCGGAGTGGTCTCAACCTCAGCGCGAATTGGGCTGGACCTCTGTCAGCGGAAGCACCAAAATGAAGCGTGATAACGCCCAGCCAGGATTATGATCCGATGATATTTTTTCCGGCCGTGAAATAGATCGCCATGCGGATGGGCAAAGTCTGGCCTCTGCTCCTCTGGTTTTGGGTCGCCGCTCTGGTTGGCGGGTGGTTCGCCATCAGCGCGATCCGAGACCATGACGAGGAATGCCGCAAGGCCGAGGCCCGGTCCCAAATTCTGGTCGAATTGGCGGCGGTTCAGACCTCGCGGATTTTCGAAGGCGCCGAGATGGCGATCGATCATGTCGCGATCGTCCTGGGCGAAAGCGGCGAATGGGAGCATCACGTCCGCGACCTCCACACATGGCGGATCATCCACAATATCGGCAAGGCGCTGGTGTCGCAGCCGCGTCTGCTCGCGATCGACCCGGCTGGAATCGTCCGGATTCGGGGCGAAGCGTTCGAAGCCGAGCCGGTTTCGGTTGCCGATCAGGATTATTTCCGCCACCACCTGGACGGTCCTTCCGACCGCCCTTATGCCGGAAATCCGGTGGTCAGCCCGTTCAGTCATACCTCGGTGCTGACTCTTTCGATGCGGATGAACCGGCCCGATGGTTCCTTGGGGGGGGTTATCGCCTCCAGTCTCTCGCCCGGCAGCGTTCTGGGCTATTTTGTCGCGCTGGCCAAGCAGGAAGACGTTGTCTTCGCTCTGCTGCGCGAGGATGGAACGATGCTGCTGCGCCATCCCGACGCCCCGGCGGTGATCGGGACACGATTCCCGATTGTTCTTCTCACCCCCCATCGCGAGGGTCACGAAGGAACCGTGCTGCGCGTCTCTCCGGTCGATGGGGTCGAGCGCATCACCAGCTTCAAGCGGCTGGATCGTTTTGGGCTGGTCTTGATCGCGGCGATTCCGGTCGAGGCGGCGCTGGCTCCGTGGCGGCACCGGACCCTGAAGATGGCCGTTCTGATCGGGCTGGGCAGCTTGATCCTCACCGTCTTGTCGGTCGTGCTGCTGCGGCGGCGCTCCGAACGCCAGCGCTCCGCCGCGATCATCAGCGAAAGTCGCAGCCTGTTGCTTGAGGTTCAGGCCGTTGCCCAGCTTGGCTATTACGTTTACGACATGGTCGCGGATCGCTGGGAGAGTTCCGAGATTCTCGACTCGATTTTCGGGATCGGTCCCGAGGATCGGCGCGATGCCCAGGGCTGGCTCGATCTCGTCGTGCCCGAGCAGAAAGCCGAGATGGCGATCTATCTCGACGAGATCGTCGCCGGGAAGCACGATTTCGACAAGGAATACCGCATCTGTCGCAAGTCAGACGGGGCGGTGCGCTGGGTGGTGGGGCTGGGCAAGGTCGAGCGCGACGAAACCGGCCGGGCCATCCGGATGATTGGCACCATCCGCGACGTCACCGACAAGATTAATGCTCAGGAGGAATTGAGCAAAAAGGCCGAGGAACTGGCCCGTTCCAATGCCGATCTCGAACAATTCGCCTATGTTGCTTCGCACGATCTGCGCGAGCCGCTGCGGATGGTTGCCTCCTATATGCGGCTACTCGAACGGCGTTATGGCGACAGCCTCAACGCGGAAGCGCACGAATTCATCGCTTTCGCCCGCGAGGGGGCGTTCCGGATGGATAAGCTGGTGCTTGATCTGCTGGCCTATTCCCGCGTCGGCCGCGTCAGTGACGAACCGGGGCCGGTGCGGCTGGACGAGGTGATTGAGTGCGTGCTGCGCCAACTGGCCGACCGGATCGACGAGAGCCGGGCCGAAATCAACGTCGTGGCCAACCTGCCCATCGTCAGCGGCCATCGCGAGGAATTGATCCGACTGTTCCAGAACCTGATCGACAACGCGATCAAATACCGCGCTTCCGAGCGTCCGCTGCTGATTCAGATCACGGCCCGCACCGACACGCCCTTTTCGGTGATCACCGTCGCCGATAACGGCATCGGCATCGAACCGGATTATTTCGAGCGGATCTTCGTCATTTTCCAGCGTCTGCACCGTCATCCCGGCTACGAGGGAACCGGAATCGGTCTGGCGATCTGCAAAAAGATCGCCGAGCAATATGGGGGGCGGATTTGGGTCGATTCCGCATCCGGAAACGGGGCCGCGTTTCATATCGCCCTGAAGACGGCCCCATAATATCAATCCCTGATATTAAACCGCTCCAGCTCCGACCGCCGCAACCAGCCGCCCGACCGCATCGCGGAACATCTCGGTCGTCAGCCGCCCGGTATTGGTGTTGTAACGCGAGCAATGATAGGAATCGACGAGGATCAGCCCGTTGGGCAGGCGGTGGAGCGCACCGTGCCCGAACGGATAGGCGGCGCGGCGCAGCCCCAGCGCGGACAGAGTCTGGTCGTGTCCATGCCGCCCCAGCGCCAGCAGACCGGCCAACGCGGGCATCGCGGCGATTTCGGCGGCGAGGAAGGGGCGGCAGGCGGCGAGCTCAGCCGGAAGCGGCTTGTTGGCGGGCGGCACACAGCGGGCGGCGTTGGTCACCCGGCAGCCGGTCAGGACGAAGCCGTCATCGACCCGCGCCCCATAGCTCCCCCGCGCCAGGCCGAACTCGGCCAGGGTGGGATAGAGCAGGTCTCCGGCATAATCGCCGGTGAAGGGGCGGCCGGTGCGGTTTGCCCCCCTCAGACCTGGGGCCAGCCCGACCACCAGAATCCGCGCCGACAGGTCGCCAAACGACGGCACCGGGGCGTTGTGCCAGTCGGGATGGGTGCGGCGGCTGTCGGCCAGGAAGGCCAACAGCCGGGGGCAGAGCGGGCAATCCCGGCCCGGCGCGACGTCGCCGTTAGTCATTGCCGACGGGGGCAGGGCGGTCGTCGCGATAGCTCGAGGCGCGGGCGATCTGGGGCTCCAGATCCTGCAACTCGATGAAGATGTCGGCCTGACGGCGCAGTTCGTCGGCAACCATCGGCGGCTGCGACCGGATCGTGCTGACAACGGTGACACGGACGCCCTTGCGCTGCACGGCCTCGACCAGCCGACGGAAATCACCATCGCCCGAGAACAGCACGACATGGTCGAGATGGGGGGCCATCTCCATGACGTCGATCGCCAGTTCGATGTCCATGTTGCCTTTGATCTTGCGCCGTCCAGTCGCGTCGGTGAACTCCTTGGTCGGCTTGGTGACCATGGTAAACCCGTTATAGTCGAGCCAGTCCACGAGCGGACGAATCGGCGAATATTCCTGATCTTCCATCAACGCAGTGTAGTAAAATGCGCGAATTAAACGCCCTTCTGATGCAAAAAGCCCAAGAAGCTTTTTGTAGTCAATATCGAATCCAAGTGAACGGGCAGCTGAATACAAATTCGAGCCATCGACAAATAGACCGATCCGTTCGGCCGCATAAAATTGCATCATATATCTCTCGTGATTAAAGAAAAGTCTCCGCAAAATTCTGCGAAGAAATAACAGTGACTAAAGTAAGCAGAGCGCGAGGTTTGCGCAAGAGGGCAGACGGACGCCGTTTCCTACCCATCACTAAAGCAGGGGCGGCAGCGGCCCGGAACGACGCGGTCTCGGTCTCGCCGCATCATCGCGCATTGCGTATATATAGTGTGCGCATCGCTCAAGCTGTCATAAATATAGCTGTATGAGTCGTGGGACGGCGCAGATCCGAGCGACCGGACGCGGCTAATGCGGGTTTTCCACATAGACCCTAATCGGTCGGGGGCGAGCGCCGCATCGCCTTGACCGACGCGCGCAAGGTCTTGCTCTCCAGTCGTCTTGTGCGCGATCCCAGGGTGGGGCGGGTCGGGCGGCGCGGCACTGGCGGCGGTACCGCATCGCGGATCAGCGCCACCAACCGTTCCAGCGCGTCGCGGCGATTGGCTTCCTGGGTGCGGTGACACTGGGCCAGGATCATCAGGACGCCATCGCGGTTGATCCGCCGTCCTCCCAACCGTTCCAACCGTTCCTTGACCGCGTCGGGCAGCGACGGTGAATTGCGGACGTCAAAGCGCAGCCGCACCGCCGACGACAGGGTGTTGACGTTCTGTCCCCCCGGCCCGGACGCGCGTTGATAGCTTTCTTCGATTTCGCTTTCGGCGATGGCGATTCGGTCAGTGATCGGGATCATGGTGACAAAGAGGTACGGCATGTTTCGGCTCGATGGAAGCAGGAAAGCGCCGCGTGTCGCCTCGGAACATTTTGTAGCCGCCAATATTGACACTTTACGTGTCTGTTTCCCCCTCTTGTGGCTGTGCTACTTTGATAATGGAAACAGAGAGGTTGTATGCGATCTCGACTTTGATACCGGCGAACGGGCCACCTCAACGGTTCGCCGGGATGACGGGATGGAGGATGGAATGAAGATCACCGTTGACGAAAAGAAGGGTGGGACGAATGTCCTGCTGGACGGGGTTCTCGATTTTTCCGCCAGTGCCGAATTCAAAAAGCTGGTGCAACGCCTGTCCTCATCCCGCGACAAGGCCCTGAGCTTCGATCTGGCGCGGGTATCGCGGATCGATTCGGTCGGGCTCGGTCTGTTGCACATCGCGCGCGAGGAACTCAGCGACGAATGTCGCCGCGTTCGCCTGCTGTCGCCCCAGGGCGGAGTGCTGCGGATGCTTGAACTGACCGAGGCGTGCAACGATTTCGACATCGTTCCCTGAGCCTTTTTCCCCGCGTCATCCCCTTGAAACCGGAACCGGCTCAGGCCCTGTTCCGGTTTTTCTGACGAGATCACACCAGTTCGAAGATCGCTTCAATCTCGACGGCGGCGTTGAGGGGCAGCGAGGCGACCCCGACGGCGGCGCGGGAATGACGCCCGGCGTCCCCCAGCACTGCGACCATCAGATCCGATGCGCTGTTGACGACCTTGGGCTGATCGGTGAAATCGGGGGTGCTGGCGACGAAACCGCCCAGCCGCACCACTTGGCGCACCCGGTCGAGATCCCCCCCGGCGGCGGCGCGGGCCTGGGCCAGCAGATTGATCGCGCACTGGCGAGCGGCGCTCTGCCCGTCCTCAAGGCTGACCTCGGCACCAAGGCGACCGCTGACGGTGATCTTGCCGTCGACCAGAGGCAATTGTCCCGACACGAACACCAGCGATCCGCTGACGACGAACGGAAGATAATTGGCGACGGCGAGGGCGGGGGTGGGGAGAACCAGCCCCAATTCA
Source organism: Magnetospirillum fulvum (assembly GCF_900108475.1). Taxonomy (GTDB): domain Bacteria; phylum Pseudomonadota; class Alphaproteobacteria; order Rhodospirillales; family Magnetospirillaceae; genus Phaeospirillum; species Phaeospirillum fulvum_A. Next base: position 68,787 of record NZ_FNWO01000009.1, read on the forward strand.
GCCAAACGGGACTCGACACGTCCAGACATGATCCGATGTCTCCTTGAAGTGACGTCGCGTGGATTTGATCCGCCAAATCCTGGCAGAATTTATACCATAACCAAAATGAATTCGACAAGGATGCGGGCGGGTAGGGTGTATGATGGGGTGTCTTTATAAGGTGTGGTTCAAATATATAGAATTCTAGTTCTGTTGAACTGAAAGCAATATATTAATTGCGTCAAGCTATGTCGGGAGGGATTATCTGGTCTTCAAATGAAGAGTGTCGTTTTTGATATCGTCTTGATTTGATTTTTTATTTCAGTCTGGGCGATAGTCTATGTTTTTGAGCGATATTGAGTGACGTTGATGCCGCGCGGGTCTCGGCTCACAGGGCTGTGCGTCGTCCGACGGTGTCGGCAAGCCTTGACGGCGACCAGCGATTTTCTGCTGGAATGCAAGCAGGATGGACGACGGACCCAACTCCCTGTTTCGGTGTCGCTGGCACGCCGAAGGAGATTCGAATTGCCTCTCAGAACGTGAACTCGGACGGGGTGCGTCCGGCCGACTGAGCCGCTTCGATCACGTCTTCGGGATCACCTATAGCTTCTTCTTGGTGGCGGCTCCATCGAAGGGGGTCTGGCTGAGCTGAGGAGTTTCCCCCTCGACCTTGAGCGATTGGGCGTATTGCTGGCGCCATTCGCTGTCGGTCTGACCAGAACGCTTGCGAGCCTGGGCTCGTTTCACACATTCCTCGATCATTTTATCGGTTGCGCTCTGCTTCTTTGGAGCCTGTGCCGGCTTTTTTACCTTGTTCATGGAACTTTCCGCGTCCCTCGCGGGGGGATTCCCAGAGGAGAGTCAGCATGCGCCGACGGCACGGAAAGAGTCCACTTCCCTCGGCAGCGGGCTTTCCCGGACGGCGGCATAACTCAGATTTCAGCGCGACGGGGGAGAAGGGAACCGAGGCCGATTGCGTTCCGGAGGTCAGGGCGCGGATCCACGTTCCCTCTCAAGTCATCGATGCTTTGACCCGACCATCCCCAGGCCGAACCGCAGGTGTCATGGACAAAAACCAAGGGCCATGGTGGGGCGGGCAAGGATCGGGGCAGAGGTGTCGCTGTGCGGGAGTGGGTGGGCGCGCCCCAAAGCGGGTCGGGAAGCGTCAGGAAAATCGTTTTTTTCCAATCATATAATGATGGTGTAGCGACGAATTTTCTTCGCAGGCTTGGCCGATCATTCAAGGGGGTGATTGGATGCGACCCATCCTCATGGGGGGGTGCTCACGCTGAAAGCGCGATGGAAAAAATTTCTGTCCTAGACAAAATCGTTGACGAGGGCCGATGTCGGTGCGATGATCCGCCCAACGAAAGATACGTGATGGTCAAGAGCAACTATGCAGTCAATACTGTTAATTAATGTATAGTATTAATTGATTTTGGTTACCGCAACTCGACAGTTTAGGGTTGCGAAGACTGGCGTGTTAAGTTTTGTACGTCAGTATTTTGGTGTGCTTGTAGTACTAAGACCCCTAAGTGCGAACGGGACTTGCTCGGTCCCGTTCGTTTAGCTTGTGAGGGGCCTTCCCACTCAAGCCACCCTCCCCATCCATCGCCGCCCGCACCCCATCCCAATCTCATTTTTGTTATATACAAAACAAGATCGGTCTGGGGTCTGTCGCTCAGTGAGGTCTTGACCTCTCCGGGGACGGATTGGCGCGATGCGAGTCTCCCCCCCCTCTGCCCCACCTTCCTTTGCCAGGGCGGTCATTTATCTTTTATATCAATGATATAGTCAGTGCCGATGCGCCCAAAATTCGTCGGAATGGGCGATCGTGACCGGTGCCGGGGAAGGGCTGCTCGGGAAAGCGAATGCGGTGTTCGCGCTGTCAGGTTTGCTCGGCCACATTATAAGTTCTGTCTTGGACAAAAGTGGTTGACAGTCGCCACGCCCGGTGCAACATTACCCAACGTTAATGAGGGGTGGGTACAGCATGAAAGTGCAGCCCAGCCACAACACTGGAGAAGACAACATGGCTGAGAGAACCTTGTCGGGCCTGACCGAAGAAGAAGCTGTCGAAGTCCACGATCAGTTCAAGACCACCTTCAGCGCCTTCCTGATCCTCGCCGCCGTCGCGCACGTGCTGGTTTGGGTTTGGAAGCCCTGGTTCTGATCCGACAGGATCCTGACCTCTAAATTCTGACTTTCTATTCTGGGGGAATTTTTCCATGAGCAATCCGAAAGACGACTACAAGATCTGGCTGGTCATCAATCCGTCGACCTGGCTGCCCGTGATCTGGATCGTCGCTCTCGCCACCGCGCTGGCCGTGCATGCCTTCGTCCTGAGCGTTCCGGGCTACAACTTCCTGGCCTCGGCGGCTGCGAAGGTTGCCACGAAGTAAATTTCTCTCTTTTGAGAGGAATTTACCGATAAGGGGGCTGGTGGCGTTTGGGTTTTCGATCTCGGCGCCACCAGTTTCCTTTCAATTCTGAGTAATTCAGGGGAGCTTTCGGGCTCATCCTAAATTTCGGAGATTGAGATATGGCTGAGAGAAGCTTGTCGGGCCTCACCGAACAAGAAGCCCTGGAAGTGCATGGCCAGTTCCAGACCACTTTCCTGACCTTCATCATTTTCGCTCTCGCCGCCCATGTGCTGGTGTGGGCCTGGAAGCCCTGGTTTTGAGCCCGCTTCAGTACTTTAGGGGAATTCAGATGAGCAATCCCAAAGACGATTTCAAAATCTGGCTGGTCATCAATCCGTCGACTTGGCTGCCCGTGATCTGGATCGCTGCGCTGGTTACCGCGCTGGCCGTCCACACCTTCGTCCTCAGCGTTCCGGGCTATAACTTCCTGGCGACCTCCGCCGCGAAGCATGCCACGAAGTAAATCGACAATCAGGCTGGAGATCGTCACGTAGCGTTGTGGATGGGGGGCTATTCACAGCGAAACTCGGTCCAGCTTGGTAGGGCAGATTTCGGACCCGCCACCGTGGCTGGCATACGTAGTTTGTCCTGATCTGCCGCTGTTGGGGTTCACGTCCGTCCGAAGGCAATTCCTTCGGGTGAAGCCCGACAGCGGCGGTGTTTTTATTTATCGGTTGACTTGGCGACAATCGAGTTTGGCCGTCTTCTTTAACTTTAAGTGTATTTGATCGTCAGCGGTTCGACCAAACGCTGTACGCAAAGCATAGTGACGTTACCGATCACCGCTTTGCGCCGGGTCAACTGGCCCCAATAGCCATGCAAAGCCACCAGGGCCATTGATGGCGATCGCGCCAATTGGTTCTCTTTTTCCATGTTTGCCAGGGGGAGAATCTCTGGCACGTCGCCCTGGGGCTTGATATTCGTGTGCGGCCAGTCTATTTCAACCCCGTCGACGTTTCCCTGGCGGGGGCAAATACCCACTTGGACAGTGTCGGGACTGCATGGTCGCAGTCAAATGCGCCGGATCCCCCCATCGGCCCAGTGCCTTGACGAGAGGCTTTATCGCCTTTGCCCAAATCCACCCCAAAGATCACCCCCCTGCCGATGGTTCCGCAGCGGATGGAACCGTCGGGGGCTCTGGTCCCGATTGCCGCTATTGAGAAAGAAACCGGACTGACCAAAGAGGTCGTTCGCAAGTGGGAAACCCGCTATGGCTTTCCATGCCCGGTTCGAGACGAGAGCGGCAACAGGCTTTACCCGGCGGAACAAGTCGATCGGCTGCGGCTGATCCGGCGATTGATCGGGGCAGGCCTGCGCCCCGGCAAGGTCGTCGCCCTGGACATGGAAAGCCTGGAGCGGATGGTTTGGGAAAGCTCGCCATCCATGTCGTCGCAACCGACTGATTTTTCACAGCGAGTCCTCGATACGGTCTTGCAACATGATATTCCCCGCCTCAAAGAATTGTTCAAGCAGCAATGGGGCCGTGACGGGCTGACCGACTTCATCGGAAAGACCCTCTCGGAGATGACTCTTTTCATTGGAGAAGCCTGGCTGCGAGGCGATATCCGAATGTTCGAGGAGCACATCTATACCGAAGCGGTCCTTGACGTTCTGCACGACGCGATCAGAACCGTCTCGGGTTCGTCTGGCTGGCCGCGCGTTCTGATGTCGACGGCACCGGGAGAAATTCACACGATCGGCCTGCTGATGGCCGAGGCGATGCTGTCGATGGAAGGGGCCTCCTGCATCCGTCTGGGAGCGCAGATCCCAATGGCGGAATTGGTTGCCGCCATCAATGGCTGCCAAGTCGATATCGTCGGCTTGTCGTTCAGCATTGCCTATCCCGCGCGCAACGCCACCCAGTTTCTGAACACGTTGCGAAGCCGGATCGAGCCCTCGACCGAAATCTGGGTGGGCGGTCTCGGCGTGACTCGTCTGAAACCGATGGCGGGGGTCCGCTACCTGAACGATCTCGACGACGTCGGCCCGGCCCTGGATGTCTGGCGACGCGCGCATAAATCTCAGGCTCCGGTTTCATACGTCGAGACAAGACCCTCGCGCATTGCGTAGCGGGTTAGTTCCGCCGTGGTATGAAGGCCGAGCTTTCGTTTGATGTTGCGGCGATGGACCTCGACCGTCGAGACGGTGATTCCCATTCTGGCCGCGATTTCGGCGGCTCGGAAGCCATTGGCCAGTCGGCAGAGAACTTCGCGTTCTCGCGGGCTGATCACGCTCGGCGGCGGAGTCAGCGCCTTGGCGTCGTTCTGGATGCGCTGGACCATCACCTGGGTCGCTTCTTGCGATAAAAAATTATGGCCGGTGGCGACGGCGCGGATGGCGGAGATCAGTTCGTCGGCTCCGGCCGACTTGACGACATAGCCCCGTGCCCCGGCCTTCAACATTTCTTCGATGTAAAGTCGGTCGGCATAACCGGACAGGGCGATGACGCGGACGGTGGGGTGCAGCTTGGCGACCTTGCGGGCGACATCAATGCCATTGATGTCGTGGAGACCGATGTCGAGAAGAAGAACATCGGGACAGATCTGGGTCAGGATCGACAGGGTCTCCCCTCCGGTGCTGGACTCGCCGATGATTTCAATATCCGCCTCGGCTTCCAACGGCACCCGCAACGCTTCGCGGAACATGCGGTGATCGTCGGCTAACATCACGCGAATCGGTGTCATGGTTCCTCCGCGATCGCAGCGGGGGACGAATCGAGTTGCATCAGCAGGGTCACCACGGTTCCTCCCCCCGGATTGCTTTCGATCGTTACCGCACCTTTCAGGAAGGCGATCCGTTCCCGCAGGCTGTTCAGTCCGAAGCCTTTGGGGGTCGGCGTCGTCCCGTGAAGGTCCACCATTCCGATTCCATTGTCTGCGACCGTGATGACGATCCGGTCGTCTTTGGCCTTTACACGGACCCCGGCCGCATCGGTCTGGGCGTGTTTTGAGACATTGATCAGGAGCTCGCGCACCGCACGAAACAAAATCGCGGATTGTGCGCTGGAGAGAGGTTTCGGCTCCCCATCATCTTGGACCGTGACGGTCAGGCCGTAGATCCGCCTCATCTCGTCGGCCAGCCATCCCAGCGCGGGAACCAGCCCAAGATCTCTCAGCACCGGAGGACTGAGTTGGGAGGTCAGCGAGCGAACCATGCTGCTTGCCTCGGACAGGATCGAGTTCAGATCCGCGATCAGACTCTCGGAAAAGCACCCGTCGCGCAGAGATTTCGATAACGTCCCCAATTTGATCTTGGCGACATGCAGCATCTGGCCGAGATCGTCGTGGAGATCGGCGGCGATGGCTTGACGCTCGCGTTCCTCGGCCAATGTCGCCTTGACCGCCAACTGGCGCAATTGCTCGGTGCGCTCGGTCACACGCTGTTCCAGTTTGCGTCCCTGGTCGGCCAATTGAAGATTGATGGCCTTGATCCTGGCCTCTGCCTCCATCCGCTCGGTGATGTCGCGGGCAATGCCGAGCACGCCGACCAGCGCGCCCGAATGATCGAGCATCGGGGTCCGGATGGTCGCCATGAAGGCCCGGTGTCCGTCATGGGCAAAGGTCATGATCTCGTCGCTGATACAGGGGCTGCCGGCGGCGATCGCCGCCCGGTCTTTCTCACCGAAAGTCGCGGCCTGATCTTCATCGAGAAAGTCGCGATCGGTCTTGCCGACGATCTCGGCGGAAGACGCGCCAAGAAACTGCTCGAACGCAGTGTTGCAGGTCAGATAGACGCCCTCGGGAGTTTTCAGCCACACCAGATCGGGAATCGTTTCAAGCACGGTTTGCAATTGGGTGCGCTCGTTATCGAGGCTGATCTCCATCAGCTTGCGTTCGGTGATGTTCTCGTGCGCGACCACGGCCCCTTCACAGGGCGCGATCATCGGATAAACGCTCATCCGGAACCAGCGGGGGGCATCGGGAGAATCGCAAAGGTAGTCGAGAACGAAATGATCGGACGTCTTCTTCAGGATCGATTCGATCCCGGCCCAGGCGTCGATCGCGACCCTTCCATCCGCCTGATCCGTCGAGGCGATGCAGATATCGCGGTAACTGAACGAGGTAGAGTTTTCCGCCAGCCAACCCGCTTCGTTATTTTGGGCGAACTGACACCAGGCTTTGTTGACGGAGACGATGCGGCCGCGCGGATCGAGAACACAGATGTGTTCCGGAATAGAATCAAGGATGGTTTTGGCGAAGGCCTCACTTTCGCGCAATGCCTTTTCGGCGTTTTTTCTCTCGGTGATATCGAGATTGACGGCGACATAGTGTGTCACCATTCCGTCCGGATTTTTGACCGGAGCGATATGGCTTTCTTCCCAATACAGTTCGCCGTTCTTGCGCCGGTTCAGCAGTTCGCCGCTCCAGATGTCGCCTGCGGTCAGATTGTTCCACAAGGCCTGGAATGTTTCCCGCGAGGTTTCCTGCGACTGGATGATGCGGGGATTTTTTCCGATCACTTCGGCCGCGCTGTATCCGGTGACCTCGGTGAAGCGCGGATTGACATACTCGATCTTGGCGTCGAGATCGGTGATCACCACCGAAGCCGGACTTTGCTCGATCGCGGTCGAGAGTTTCCGCAGCGCTTCCTCCATCTGGCGGCGCACGGTGATGTCGCGTTCGATCGAAATCAATTGGGCGACTTGGCCGGTATGGTCGAGGACGGGAAGGATGTCCATATCGACCCAGAAGGGCTTGCCGTCCTTGGTTTGGCGCAACACCTCGACCCGGACCGCTTCCCGCCTTGCGAATTGCTCGCCCATGCGGGCAAGGTCGGCGGCCCCGGTCTTCGGGCCGAACATGATTTCCGTCCGCATTTCCGTCAGTTCTTCGGCCGTATAGCCGCTCAATCGCTCGAAGGTCTCACTGACCCACAGGATTTTCTGGCTCTGCCCCGGCTCGAAATTCGGCTCGGTCACCAAGATCGCCTCGTTGACGCGGGACAAGACGGTCTGAAGGATGTTCAGTTCCGCCTTGTAGCGGTGCTGGACTTCGATTTCGATCAAGGAGCCGAGTTCGCCCGCGGAATCCAGCTCGGCCGGACTCCAGGCCAGACAATGGCCCCGAATGTTTTGGAGGAAGAGCGCAAACGATTTCCGGGGCGAGATGCGCCCGCTTTCATCGACAAAATGCGCGTGTTCAGGATCGCCCGCCCAGCGCACCGAACGATAGCGTTCGTTGCGAAACCAGATCATCGTGATATCGGGCCGGTCGCGGAGCGAGACGAAGATCGCCCCCGCCACTCCGTCATTGCACTCGGTTACCCCCAGATCGTGGCACAAGGCGCTTGAGGCAAAGAACGTCGGATCGGTTTCCAACGCGCGGCGCCGGGTCTGTAACTCCCGGATGCGAACCGCGTCGGGGGTAACCCCCATGGTCTGGATCGAGTCATCGACCAGCAGCGCGAACCCGTCGGCTCCAACCACTTCAAGCAGGTCGGCGCGGCTCTCGTGCTGCATCAGCGACTTGAAATCATGGACGCCCATCGCATCGACCAGCCGACGGCGGCGCAAGGCCAAACTATAGTCCCGTTCCCGGCGCAGCCGTATCTGGGTCGCCTCGATCAAGGCGGCGATGTCTTCGAACATCCACCCCAGCGTGTCGCGTTCGGCCGGACCGAAAAATCTTGGCTCCCGCGTGTTCTGACACGACACCAGCCCCCACAGCCCCCCCTCGACCACCAAGGCCCCGACCATGGTCGAACGGACATTCATGTTGGTGAGATATTCGATATGAATCGGCGATACGCTCCGCAGACACGACCGCCCCAGATCAATCGACCGGGCCTCGCGTCGAGCGATTAATTCCGACGGGGTGTAATGAACGTCGGGGATCAGCCGCACCTTGCTCAGTTGGAACAATTCGCGGGCTTGGCGGGGGATGTCGCTCGCGGGGAAGTTGAGCCCCAGATAGGGCTCGATGTCGTCGGCGCGCGCTTCGGCAATCACCGCGCCGTTCCATGCTTCGTCAAAGCGATACAGCATCACCCGATCGAAACCGGTGATGTCGCGGATCATCTCGACCGCGTTCCGGGTGATTTCCGGAATGTCGTTCAGTCGACGCAGACAGGCCAGGTCGCGGCGGCAATTATAGATCAAACGCCGGATTGTCGCAGCGTCCTGGTGAGCGGCTTCGATATCGACGACGATCAGACCGGCTTCGTTGATGCTAGAGCGGGCGTAGAACGCCGTTCCGTTAATCTCGAGGGGAACCAATGGCTCCAATCCCTCGGTCTGAGGGGCGAGCAGGGCCGCCTCGGCCTCCGATCCGACGATCTGACCGATACGGCTCCCAAGCAGGCTTTCCGCCAGAAGCCCGAATAAGGTCAGACACGATCCGCTGGCGGCCTCGACAGTCCGAGCCTCCGCGTCCAGAACCAGCAATGCCCCGTGCGGTTGAACCGCCCCAGGATAGCGGATCGGCTCGGTCTCGCACGAGGACGTATCAAGGGGACTCATCGCGCCTTCTCACTGGTCGCTTGAACCGAGAGGGAAGAACCCTATCACGCAGCCCCCATCGAAACCTCAAGGTTTGCGGGATAGCGGCCGTTTCGAGTCGCGACGGTGCGGGCGCAGTCCAGAGTCTGGTCCAGGGCTGCGCACCATTGCGCCGAAAAGCGAGCGGGATCGCCCAGCCAGACAACCAGGCTGGGAACCGCCTTGGCGATGCCGCAGAATTCGTCGCAAACAGCGCTGACCAGCATTTCTCCGGCATTGGCGAGTCCACCGCCCGAATTGGCCGCGAACGCGGCGGCCAGCGTTTCAAAATCGGGTTGGGGAATCCAGTCGTACCGGGCTTCGCGCAGCCTCTCCGCCGCCTTGAGCAGTTTGCGATATTTGACCCGCCGTTTGGGAATGGCTGCCGACAATTCATCGTAGAGCAGGTCGAGATGGCTTTCCAACAGCCAGCGGGGCATCCCCCGTGACGCCAGCAGAACGCCAAGCCATTTGATCTGCTGGATCACGTAAGCCAGGGGGTGAGAGGTCAGTGTCACCAAATAGCCGCCATCCGAGCGCGAAAACGCCTCTCCGCGCTCGGCATAGCGGGCCATGAAATACGGGTTGGCCTCATAACACCGCGCCGCCGCCCTTAACGCAGCGTCTATTTCACGGCTATCGCAGGGCAGGGGGGTGATCCCCGCATTTTCATTGTAAAGAGGGTTAATCTTATTCGGCACAATTCAGTCACCAAATAATTCGGCATTCTCCTGAAATTAGCCTTCCATTCCGACGGCATCAATTCCCAGATATTGCTAAAAACAATACCTATTAATTGGTAGATGACGATGGGGCGGGGCGGCTTTCCTGCCAGCGGCGCTCGGCCAGATGTTCGATCTCGCCGAAAAAGCGGACAGCGGCACGCACGGTTTCGTCGGGATCAAGCGGGGCGAGACGTTCGGCCAAGGCCCAAAAGGAAAGCCAATCGCGTTCATCTTGCTGACCGTCGAAAAAGCGGGTGATGGGCTTGCACTCGGGCGGCAGACGCTCGATCAGGGGGGCCAGAATCGCCCGCGCGCCAAGCGAACCACCCTCAATCACATAGCGCATCCCGATATACTCGGAAGGGGAGGCGGGGGGCTGCCCGCACCAGACCGGGCCACTATCGGACTGGGCAATTTCCGTGCGCCCGAGACGGTCGAGATCGGCGGCGAGCCATGCGCTGCGCGGCGGGGGCAAAGTGTCCGGATCGTTCAGGAACGCGGCGAAAGCCCGCTCGCTGGGAGCATGAAAACTATAGAGCGCCAGCAGGGCATCGCCATAAAGGCGGGCGGTCAATTCGCCCCGGACCAGCGGCGCCATCAGAGGGTGATGGTCGATGCGGTGGTGAGCTGCTTTGGTTGCTTCGCGCAACTTCGGACGCAAGTCTTCATAGAGGGAAGCCCCGGTCGCCATTCGCTTTGTTCCTTCCTGGTTCAGTGCTGACAGCGAATGACCCGGGGCGGGGGGGCGCCGCATCCGTTTCATTCTGTCTCGGATATCTTCGTCGTCTCCAGCCAGGAAATCCACGGATCAGTTCGCCGCCAAAGTCTTTCCCTCATTCAGATTGGATTGTGAGGTGCCAGCGGGCCGCAAGGCCGCGTTGCCCGACTTCGGTGGGGATGTATCCGCACAAATCGAACCGGCTCAAACCCCGATTGACGACGAAGCGAGCCAGTCGGTCGGCGGCGATGATGTTGCAGGCCGGTGAAGGCGTCACCTTTCCCTCCATGCCTCGTGCTGGTAGCGGATGAGGGGGGAGAGCAGATAGGAGATGACGCGCCGCCGTCCGGTCTTGATCTCGGCGGTCACCGCCATGCCGGACGAGAGGGCGGTTGGCCCCAACTCGGTGTCGATGGTGGTCTCCATGAGCGCGATGTGGGCGACATAAGACGGTTCGCGCGTGGCGGGATCGATCGGCGCCGAAGCTTTCTCCTCGGGATTTTTCGAGGGCTGGGTCCGTTCGTCCTGCCCGACCGAATCCCGCGAGACACTGGCGACGTGCCCGTGCAACAGGCCGTAGCGCGTGAAATTGAACGTCTCGACCTTGATTTCCACCTCCTGGCCTTCGTGGACAAAGCCGACATCCTTGTTGGGGAGGTTGGCCTCGATTTCCAGCTTGGCGTCTTCGGGCACGATGACCATCAGGCTCTGCGCTGGCGTCACCACACCGCCCAGGGTATGCACGGCGAGTTGCTGGACAGTCCCCGCGACGGGAGCCCGGAGAGTTTGCAGCCGGGTTTTCTGTCGCGCTTTGACCAGTTCCTGGCCCTGTTCCGAAATTTGCGCCTCGACCTTGGCAAGATCGGCGAGGAGCTGCTTCCGGTATTCGCCTTCGGTCTGTTCGTGCTGGGCGGAAAGGGCCGCGATGGCATGCTGGGTCTCGTCTTTCTTGTGGGCCTGCACCACCAGTTCCTGACGTTGCTCGACCAGCATCTGTCTGGCGTTCAACAGCTCGATCTTGTTGCCGTATTCAAGCCGCGCCGCCTCCTCGCGCAGGTTGGCTCGCTGTTCGATCATCGGCAGCGACGATTGCAGCTTGGTGATGGTGGCACCGACACCCGCCAGTTCCGCCCGCTTCTGCTCCAATTGCCGGTCGATCATCGCGAGCTTGGCCGCTTGTTCGGCGGCTTGCGCCTCCATCTGCCGCCGCGCGGTTGCCAGATCGGCCGCGTCCGCGTCCCGGGCAAGATCGGCAAAGACGTCGTCCCTGGCTCCCGCAAGCAGCCCCTTCAGACGCGCGACATCCAGTCTGGCCCGTGAAAGGTCGCGGGCGATGCGCGCCTCGTCGGCCGCGTTGGCGGTCAGGTCCAGTTCGATGAGAAGGTCTCCCGCCGCCACCTGCTGTCCGTCGTGGACGGCGATCGCGTTCACCACGCCGATTTCGAAGGGCTGGATGGTTTTGACTCGCCCCGAAGGCACGATGCGTCCTTGCGCCGTGGCGATGATGTCGATGCGGCCGAACGTCGCCCAGGCCAGCGCGACCACGATCAGGACGACGATGGTCAGCATCACCAGACGACCCGCTGGTGAGGCTGGCGTCTCGATGATCTCCAGCGCCGCCGGAAGGAACTCCCGTTCGTGCTCGGGACGGCGGGCGGGCCATAGAGAAATAAGTCGGTCCCAGGTCGCCTCAAGCCTCGACATGAAGCCCTCCCTGCAAACGGCACAACGTGGCGTAGCGGCCGCCGGTCTTGATCAAGTCATCGTGGCTGCCGTCCTCGACCAGTCGGCCCTTGTCGATGGTGAGGATGCGGTCGGCGCGGCGCACGGTGGAGAGGCGGTGGGCGATCACGAACACCGTTCGCCCCTTGGCGATGCCGACCATGTTGTCTTGGATGATGCGCTCGGATTCGTAGTCCAGCGCAGACGTGGCTTCGTCGAAGATCAGGATGCGCGGATCGCCGATCAGGGCGCGGGCGATGGCGATCCGCTGGCGTTGTCCGCCCGACAGCGTGGTGCCGCGCTCGCCGATCTCGGTGTCATAGCCATGGGGGAGTTCGAGGATGAAATCATGGGCTCCGGCCAGTTGTGCCGCCGCGATCACCCGCTCCATCGGCAGGGTGGGGTCGGCGAGCGCGATGTTCTCGCGCACCGTCCGGTTAAACAGCATGTTCTCTTGCAAGACGACGCCGACCTGGCGGCGCAGCCAGGCGTGATCGGCCATGGCGAGATCGACCCCGTCGATCAGCACCTTGCCGGATTCCGGCACGTAGAGGCGCTGGATCAACTTGGTCAGCGTGCTTTTCCCCGAGCCCGAGGGACCGACGATCCCGATCATTTGCCCGGCTGGCACGGAGAAGGAGATGTCCTTGAGGATTTCCGGGCCGTCGAGGCGATAGCGGAAGGAGACATGCTCGAAGGTAACGGTTCCCTTGATCGGCGGCAGGCTGGCGGCGACGTTGCGCGGTCTCGGCTCGACCGGGGAATTGAGGATGTCGCCCAGGCGTTCGACCGAAATCCGCGCCTGCTGGAAGTCCTGCCACATCTGCGCCAGCCGCAACACCGGCTGGGTGACATGAGACGACAGCATGTTGAAGGCGACCAGTCCGCCGACGGTGAGATCGCCGTCGATCACCGCCTTGGCGCCGAAATAGAGTGTCGCTCCCAGGGTCAGCTTGTTGATGAGCTGCACCGACTGCGAGGCGACGTTGCCAAGGTTCTGGGTGGAGAAGCTGGCCTTGACGTAGGCCGCCGTCTGCTCTTCCCAGCGCCGTTGCAGGGCCGGTTCCACCGCCATCGCCTTGATTGTCTCCACGCCCGTCACCGATTCCACCAGGAAGGCTTGGTTCTCGGCGCCCCGGCGGAACTTCTCGTCGAGGCGGTGGCGGAAGATCGGCGTCACCCCCGCCGACAGCGCGACGTAGAAGGGAAAGGAGGCGATGACAATCAGGGTCAACGGCACGCTGTAGAAGGCCATCACGCCGAGGAAAATGAAGGTGAAGAGAAGGTCGATCACCAGCGTCAGGGCCGAGCCGGTAAGGAAGGAGCGGACGGTCTCCAACTCCCGCACCCGCGCCACCGAATCGCCGACCCGCCTTGCCTCGAAATAGGCGATGGGCAGGCCGACCAGATGGTTGAACACCCGGGCGGAGAGTTCCACGTCGATGCGATTGGTGGTGTGGGAAAAGACGTAGGTGCGCATGCCTCCGAGCACGACCTCGAAGATCGAGACGATGACGATCCCCAGCACGATGACGTCGAGAGTGGACAGCCCCCGGTGCACCAGAACCTTGTCGATTACCACCTGAAAGAACAGCGGGGAGACCAGCCCGAGGATTTGCAGGAACAGCGAGGCGATCAGCACCTCACCGAGGATGCGCCGATAGCGCCACACCGCAGGTATGAACCAGGACAGGTCGAACTTGCCGCCCAGCGGCTGGTCGATGGCCCGCCGCGCCAGCAGGATCAGCCGGCCCGACCAGGCGGCGAGAAACTCCTCCCAGCCCAGGAGTTCGGGACGGACGGCCCCGGCCCGCTGGAGCAGGACACGCGGCGGCCCGTCCCTGGTCTCCACCACTTGCCCCAGGATGACGAAGCCGCCGTCCTTCATCACCGCCAGACCGGGCAGGGGCGTCTTGGCCAGACGCTCCGCCTTTACCTCAATGAGGCGGGCCTTCAGGTTCAGCCAGCGCGCGGCGCGCAAGAGATCTTCGGGTGTCGCGCTCTCATCGCCCTTGCCCAGACGATGCCGAAGCTCTGCCGGGTCCGCTGGCACGCCAAAGAAGCGAGCCAGCAGGGTGAACAGCACCAGCCCGGACTCAAGGGGGGCGGAGTCCGCCCCCCTCAGATCACCGTCCATCGGTTTCCTCCTCAGGCCGCCGCTCTGTGCCAGGAGGAATTGACCGCGGCGAGAACGGTGGTGTCGGTGATGGAGGTGTTGGCCGCCACCGTCGGATCGAAACCAGCATTGAACAGCGTCTTGAGATCATCAATGACGGCGCTCGACTGCCGTCGGATCGTTCCTGCAAGGGACTCCCCTTCGACGATGAATCCGCCAGCCGGAGCATTTGCTTCGGACGTTACCAGCTTTCCCTGTGTTAAGAGTGCGTTTATTGTTAAATCGTAATAATCGTAAACTGATATGACAGTATGGGCGGCCGCCATATCCGCACCAGCGTCATTGTTGTTAATGTCCATACGCGCTTGACCCATCGTGTTGACTGTCGGGTCAAGATTTAACAGACCGCTACGGACCTCTCTGACGTCACCACCCTTGGCCACCATGAGCGCAGCCGCCTCCGCTCCGTACTGCGGAATTTTGGCTAGCGCCATTCTATAATCATCGTCAATACCAGACATGAGATTAGCTCCATCTCAGACATATCTTGTTGACGCCGTGAGCGTTACACAAATAGCTCACGAGGGTTGATTCTGGACTTCGGCATCCCTTTGAGGGAACGTAAAATTCGCGATCCAGAGGAATTGCGTAGTAGTGTTCTCCATCTTTAATGAATAGCGATAGGTACGATATGCCATCATCTGGTTCTGGAAGCCCGTTGAGAGCAAGGCTCTCCGGCGGAAGGCCATACGGCTGGTCAAGGCAAACTTGAGATACTGTATTTGAATTAACGTAGTTAGCGATGGGCGCTGCTGTGCCATGCTTGTTGCCAAAAAATCTGATAAATTCTTTGGCATCGATCACGCCGGACACCTGATGCTCATCAAACCCTGTATATGTGCGGCTTAGCTCTACTTCCATCCTGTAGTACAGCCACACACCTGCTCCAAATAATAAAACGATCAAAGCACAAACTGTTGAGGGTAATATTATGGATAACCGTTTTATCATGGTTCACACACCCTGCCGCTGATTGTCTTGACTTGCGAACAGAGGCGACATGAAATCGTCTCATCAAAGATAAGCCAAATAAATTCGGCACCAAATTTTATTTCTGACGGAAATTTGGCTTTATTTTAATTTTTCTATATCCACCATCATCCCTCACAGCTGCTGAAGTCAAATAAGGGGTATCCCAATTTCCCGTTTTATCTTTCCATTTCTTGATTTATTAAACAATTAAATTTTTTCTATTCGTATTCACCGTCTGCATTCTGCAAAAGAATGCGACCGATATTGCTTACGGAAAACGTCCTCCATATAGAAAAGTGATCTTTTTCGTTTACATATACAGATACCTCAACGTAGCATGATCCATTTATTTTAATATATTTGTCTGATTCAGGAATTATTGTAAATATAGCGCCGAATGGCATGTCCTTTTTCTCAAAACTGATTTCTTTGCTTGCGAGTAGTGTTCTGTCTATAATATCAGAAACCTCTTTGCTCGGATGGCCTTGGCACGTACTGCTGAAAATAACGTCATCGGAAACTCCAATTGATGGTATCAAGACGACGAATATTGCAATAGTCAATATCAGCACAAGCCGCCCTATTGCGATTAATTTATTTTGCAATGACGCGAACGATAGAGCTGAAAACATAGTAAAAATCCCTCATATATTCTTTTTTTGATGGATGCGTCCGCAGCCATTAATCGATACTTTTGGATAATCTTCCGGCACCAACCGTTTCCAACGGCTGGCGCTCTCGGACTGTCCTGTCATCACGTCCCAGCCTCGAAGGGCATGTCTGTTGCTCCGGGCGATAAACCCTTCTTCCTTCTAGTAGTCGTTTTTCACACGCAAAGGACGAAGCTGATTTTCCATTATATTTCGATGACACATAGGGTTATTGACCTTCGGCAGCAGTTCGGGCGACGTCCCCGCCATCGTCTCCCGACGTGAAAGCCCGCAATACACGGGTTCGACCAGCCGGGCCTTCAGGTTCAGCCAGCGCGCGGCGCGCAACAAATTCGGCACCTCGGCCGGGGTCTGTCCGTTGCCGAGACGGTGCTTCAGGTCTGACAGGTCCGCTGGTACGCCAAAGAAGCGAGCCAGCAGGGTGAACAGCACCAGCCCGGACTCAAGGGGGGCGGAGTCCGCCCCCCTCAGATCACCGTCCATCGGTTTCCTCCTCAGGCCGCCGCTCTGTGCCAGGAGGAATTGACCGCGGCGAGAACGGTGGTGTCGGTGATGGAGGTGTTGGCCGCCGCCGTCGGATCGAAACCAGCATTGTTGGCCGAGTAGGTCGCCATCGCCTGGATCAGTTGCGTCAGGCCGCTGTCGAGTTCAAAGCCGTCCGCCGTGGTGATTTCGGCCAGTTGATGATCCGCACTCGCGAACCAGTTGCTCACCGTCGTCTGGCTGGTGGTGCCCATGACCTTGATGATGAGGTCGTTGCCGGACTGGGCAAACCAAAGCTGGTCATCCGCGATACCGGCCCCGAACTCCAACTGGCCCGATGCCCCACCCGTGCCGGTGCCATTGACGATCGTGTCCTGGCCGTCACCACGGTCGAACACGTAGGTATCCGAACCCGACCCGCCGATCAGCGTGTCGTTGCCAGTACCGCCTTGCAGGATGTCGTTGCCGCCAAGGCCCGACAGGATGTTGTCGGCAACATTTCCATGGAGGATGTTGTCGAGCGCATTGCCGGTTCCAAGGGTCACCCCGGTGGCCAGGGTCAGTTCCTCGACATTGCCGGGTAGCGTGTAGTTGATCTGGGAGATAATGCTGTCCCAGCCCTCGTTGGTAAGTTCCTGCACCACGTCGCCAGCATTGTCGATGATATAAGTATCGCTCCCGGCACCGCCGATCAGGGTGTCGGCGCCAGCCGCACCATCAAGCCGATTATCTCCGGCATTGCCGGTCAAGACATTGCCCGCCGTGTTGCCAGTGCCATTGATCGCTTCGGTGCCGGTCAGCGTCAGATTTTCAACATTGTCCGAGAGCGTATAGGAGACGGTGGCTTCGACCGTATCGGTTCCCTCTCCGGCGACCTCGACAATCTCGTCGCCGGTATTATCGACCCCATACGTGTCGTTGCCAGCTCCACCGATCATCGTGTCGGCACCCGCCAAGCCGTTCAACCGGTTGGCTCCGGCATTGCCCACCAAACGATTGTCGGCGTCGTTGCCGGTGCCGGAGATCGATGCCGATCCGGTCAGTTTCAGCTGCTCGACATTGTCGGCGAGCGTGAAGCTCACCGACGACGTGACGGTGTCGAAGCCGCCGCCGGGCAGCTCCTTCACGACATCGCCCACATTGTCGATGATGTAGGTGTCGTCGCCGGTACGCCCTTCCATGATGTCGGCACCGGCGCCACCGTCGATCCAGTTGCCCCCGGCGTCTCCGGCCAGGGTGTCATTGGCGGAACCGCCGTAGACGCCGCCGGGAATGGTGGCAATAAGGAAGTGCTCGGCAGTCAGCTGGCTGGCGGTGACCCCGTAGAGGTGCAGGGCCAGGGAATGGCTCCCGTCATAGGCCTGTACGCGAGCCACGGTGACGGTACCGATGGTCAGGGTGGAAATCGAAATGTCGGCGAAGCTCTTGATCCAATTCAGCGCCGTCAAGTCGATGCGGTCGCCGCCAGCATTGGGATTGAAGTCGGCGATCAGATTGCTGGCTGAAATGGTGTTCGAACTGATCGACAGGCCCGTCGCGCCCACCGCCGAGGGTAGCACCCGGAAGACGTCGGCATCGGCGCCGCCGACCCGGGTGCCGTAATAGCTGGCGACGCCGCCGCTGATCGTGCCGATGTCGCCATCCACGGTGACCAGATCGCTGCCGGCACCGCCGTCGAGATAGTCGGCGCCGCTGCCGCCCACCAGGACATCGCTGCCGTTCTCGCCCAGCAGGACGTCGTTGCCCGACCCGCCATAGGCGATGTCGTTGCCGTCCTTGCCCCACAATTGGTCGGTGCCGCTGCCGCCCTGGAGAACATCGTTGCCGCCATTGCCGTCGAGAGTGTCGTTGCCTGCGCCGCCTTCCAGCCAATCGTCGCCAGCCACTGAACCGTAATCCCCGCCCAACGCGTCATTTCCATCGCCGCCGTCGAGCATGTCGTTGACCGTCTGCGACAGGAAGGTGTCGTTCCCCCCCATGGCAAAGGCAGCGAGATCGCCATACGCCGTCGGCAGATACATCGATTCGACGCCGGAAGTCCCGATGATGTGCATGTTCTTCGCGTAGCCGAGGTAATCCTCCAGCATCGTGGCATCGGAGATAAAGACGAAACTCTGCTCGGTGATCGCCGTCGCCGTGGTGTTAAGCAGAAGAACGCTTTGCCCATCGGGCAGACCGATGCGCGTGTTCGCCCCCTCCTGAGTCCTGGTGATTTGCGTCAGGTCGGTAAGATTGTCGAAGCCGACGATCACGATCTTCTCGCCGCCTTCCGCCGCGCTGAAATCGGTGATGGTGTCCACAGAACCGGCTTCCTTGCGGATAAGGAACAGGTCCGTCCCGGCACCGCCGGTCAGCGTATCGTTGCCCTGGCCACCGTCGAGCAGGTCGAGCGCGTCGCCGCCGTTCAGGCTATCACTGCCGCGCCCGCCCTGAAGGCGGTTGGAGCCGACATTGCCGCGCAGGGTGTCGTTGCCGTCGCCGCCGAAGGCGAACTCGATGTTGCCGTCGGTGGTGAAGGTCTTGCCAGCGATCAGGCAGGTGGCGCCGGACGTGAGATCGAGCACGCTGTTGCCGCTCACCGCCGCAGCGTTAAGGATATCCTTGCCCCCGTTGGTATCCGCGAGAAGCGTGCGCTCGCCGGATGCGAAGGTTCCGAATTCGTTGGTGTAGACGTAGGTATCGTTCCCGCTGCCCTCGCGACCCCACAGGCGAACCTCGACGCTTTGTACCGAGCCGACCGCACCGGTAACCGCATCAATCACCTGCACCGTCCACGTTCCGGCGGCCGCTTCGCCGCGGCAATGGGTGGTGGTGAAGCTCCAGGACAGGGTGCCGCTGCTGAGGTTGCCGAGGTCACTGGCACCGCTGCCGGGATTTTTACCGGCCCGGTCCATCAGGATCGATTCGGTTCCGGACGGTGAGATCAGCTTGATGATCAGGTCACCCCACCGAGCATGGTCGAGGGTGACGATCACCTCGGCGGTTTCGACAATCTCCGAACCGCTGATCTGGAGGCTGCGAGCCACCATGCCCGAGCCGTCGGGAATGGCCGCCGCGGTGGCGGAGGACGCCGTCAGCACCGTCTCGTTGTAGGAGGTGCGCACGTCGTTCCAGGTCTCGGCCAAGCGAACCGCCGCCAGGGCATCGACATTGCCAAAGCCGTAATCGTGCGACACGTGCATGCCGCCGCCGTTCCAGTACCTGGCACCGTTGGTCGTCCAGTCGGTGCCGTTGGGATCATTGACCTTGCGGGCGCACAGCGCCAGAATCTCCTGCACATCGCGCCAGCCAAGATTGGGGTTGGCCTCCAGCATCAGGGCGACAATGCCCGAGACGATCGGGGTGGCGAAGCTGGTGCCCTGGGCGGCGGTGTAGTCGGAGCCGAACACCGAACCGTTGTCGTTCTTGACCAGATGGCTGGTCGATTCGACGTTGGAACCGGCCGCCGACACCAGGATCGAGGCGCCGGGATTGGAGAACGGCTCCTGCCCGATCACCAGCGAGCCGAGGTCTCCGGGCGCGTTGATGGCACCGACCGTGATCGACACGCGCGAGTTGGAGGCAACGGAATAATTGGCGTTGCTGCCCTCCTGGCGCTGGTTGCCGCCAGCAAACACCAAGATGGTGCCCAGCCCGCCGCGCCCGTAACCCACCGCATCGAGGAACTGCTGCGGCACCGTGCCGACCGGCTGGGAGGACAGGCTGAAATCGAGGCTTGCCCCCCAGGAATTGTTGACGACATCGTACTCCTTATAGACGCCCAGCGCGGCCCAATCCGCCGCCACCACCGGTGTGTTGGGGAGCCAGTAGCCAGCCAGGGTGGCGTCATAGGCCACGCCGACGGCTCCCTCGCCGTTGGCGGCGGCCACCATCACCCCGGCCACCAGAGTGGCGTGGGTGCTGACGGAACTGCCAGAGGCATCACCGCCTCCGGCGGCTAACCAGGCACGATCGACATTGGCCTGCAAGTCGGCGTGGCGATAGTCGAACAGTTCGGCCCCGACCGCATAAGGCATTCCCGGTTCGACCTGAGCGATGCGCACGCCCTTGCCGGTGTAGTCCTGCCACACCGGCAGCACGTTGGCATCGGTGATGTACCATTCATCCGGCAGCAGGTCGTCCATGGGCATGTCGGACGTCCTCAAGCTAACGGTGGCGCTCAAAACCGCCTGCTGACCGGTTCCGGCGACGCCGACCAGCGCTCCGGCGTTACCCTTGGCATCCACCACCGTGTATTTGAAGTTCATGATCCCTTTGAAGGCCGTATCCGGGATGAACAGCACGTCACCGGATTGGGTCAGTCGGGCGGTACCGCCCCGGACGCCGGTAATGGCCCCGATATGCAGGGCATCGTTCTGCCAGTCGATGTCGTTCTTCAACAGATCGGCGGCAGTGATCAGGACGGCGTTGGCGTAATACACGCCATCCACCGTCATCGCCGAACCGGTCCGCGACGCGATATCGACCACGTCCTTGGCCGCCATCGGGTTTTCCAGGTTGAGATCGACGCAGCTGATGTCGCTAAACCCAAGCTTCTCGACACCGGTCAGAAGGTCGCTGCCGTCGGTCCCGCTCGTGTCGGAAACCAGCACACCCTGGTCGGTGCGGACGATACGATAATCGGCATAGCTGCCGGAGAACTTGGCAAGGTCGATACCGACGCCACCGTCGATGACATCGTCGCCGGCCCCGCCGGTCAGCACGTCGTTGCCGCTGTCGCCGGAGATCTGGTCGTCACCCTCGCCACCATCGATGATGTCGTCGCCCTCGCTGCCGAAAAGGAAGTCGTTGCCGCGATGGCCACGGATCAGATCGTCACCCCCAAGTCCATCGACAGTATCGTCGCCATCCTCACCCGACAGGGCATCGTCGGCAGCCCCGCCGATGATCAGATCATCACCGGCACCGCCTGCCACGAACACGTTGCTGGAACCGCCGCCGATGATGGCATCGTCACCGTCGCCGCCCTGGGCGACCTCGGCATGCATCTGCGACAGGTTCAAGATGACGCCAGCATCGCCGATCACCTGCACCACATCGAGCCCGTCACCGGCGTCGGAATGTTCCAGGTCGTCGGCGGCATCCACCAACAGAACGTCGTTGCCGCCCCCTGCATTAAAGGAGTCGCGGCCAATGCCGCCAGCCAGCCAGTTGTTACGCGCATCGCCGATCAGCGTATCGTCGCCGTCACCGCCCGTGGCGTTCTTCACTCCCTTGGCGGCAACATTGATCACTTCGCCGCCGTTGCTGGCGACGTAGGCCGTGATCGCCCCGTCCGTCGTCTCGGTGGTGACGGTCGTGCCAGCCCCCGACGTCGCGGCTGTGCTGCCGTTGGGGTTGGCGAGGAAACGCGCCGCCAACACCTCCGCCGCAGTGGCAACCCCGCCGACGAGGCGGGTATAGCTGCCAGCGGCGAGGATCTCGTTGCCGCCCCGGACGCGCCCACTGGTGCGGTCGGCCGACAGGTTGATGGCGGTGATGCCCAGTTCGGCGAAGGTCTTGAGCTCGCTCGCCTCGCCGGTGTCGCGGGCACCATTGCCGTTGGCGTCGGTGAAGGACAGGCCGTCATGGTTGGAATCCACCCAGACGCGAAGCTGCGACCACGCGGTGTCGCTGGCGTTGAACACACCGTCAGCGTTGGTGTCTAAGCTGGCCAGGGCGGCGAAGCCATCGGCGAAACGGCGCTGGCCGTTGTTGCCGCCGGTGCCCGCAGTCCCGGCATAATATTCCGAAAGAGTTTCCGCAATGGTGTCGATCACGCCATTGCCGTTGGTGTCGTGGACGACGATGCCATCGGTGGGGCTTACCCAGCCACAGATCTCTTTCGAGCCACCGTCATTGTCGATGTCGAACAGCACCGGCGCGGAGGAATAGTCGGTCAGCGTCACCCCGTTGCCGTCGAGGTCCAGGACCAGGGGATCGGTGTAGGTGACCGTCTGTCCCCAATAATTGCTGGTATTAAGGACCGATCCGTAGGCCAGCGCAGAGGCCGTCTCCTCGATCTCCGCCGAGGAAAAATAGCGCCATCCCGTCTCCAACCCCGCATCCCACGCCGTCGTCAGATTCGTGTTTCCCGGCCGGTAGTCGTCGGCGATGATCTGCGTCGCCGCCGCAACACCGGTATTATCGGCGGTATCGATGTTGAGGCCGTCCAGAAGCCATCCACCGACTTGCACCTCGGTCGTCAGCCCCGGCCCACCACTGATCAGCCCCTGCAACACGCCAGAAGCCAGGGCATCCTGGTTCCAATTACTCGTCTGCAATGTATCCAGATATGTGTTCGTCGCGATGTTAAGAAGACTATTATCTACCGGAGTATTGTCGGATGAGAACCATTCGCCAATCGACGAGATCGCACCAGACAACGTATCGGTGAGGCCTTTAATCGTCTGAAGCGCCTTTTCACCGAGGTATTCCATCACCGCAGGCGTATTCGATAGATCGTTTGAGACTTTATTACCGTAGTTTTTTAGCATCGGGACAAGGCTTGAAGTGCTATTTTTGTAGGCTTGGGCGTCACTGTACCCTTGCGTGATTGAATTGTAGCGCTCCACTTTTAGGAAGAATGTGTTTGCACTGCCCTGGTTGCTTTCCGGCCCAAAAATCCCGTTCAACCCGCCGCCAGCAAGATACAGGGTTCTGTCGGCATACCCTGCGAGGGAGCCGACCAGCCCGTACAGATAGGCTGCTGCGGCAGTGTATTCACCGTTGAATCCGCCAAGTGCGCCGTTGGGCCTCTGCAAATCACCAGACCCACCCCACACGAAATGGGCGGCAAATTCCGCATCTTTCCCAATATATTTGTGGACAATTGCATAATCTATTTCGGCCTGTAGGTCGAAACCAGGAGGCATCTTCAGTGGTTGCCTTGTGTTAACGTCAATGACAACGCTACCATCCGGCTTCAAAAGATTTCCTGATGCGTTGTAGATCGGGTTCCCGTTGGCATAAGTTGGCGTTGTCATGATTATTCACCCTAGTGTTTGCATCGATATTGTCACATCATCTGCATTTACATCTGGTGTCATGCTATTTATTATTTAAAGAGCTTGAACATCGAGGCGAGAGGCCTTCATGAGCGCAAGACGGAAACTCGGCTTCATCCTCTTCCTTGGATTTTTGCTTCTGGCGACCGCGATTCTGGTGTGGAAAGCCGACTGGAACGGGATTGAGCAGCATGCGATCGCCTTTGTCCGCGGCACGCATGCAACCGCCCCTTACCGCTACGTCCGCAGCATTTCGACCGGCAACAGAGCCGTCGCGGCTATTGCCGTGGATGCGGAGCGGCGGCGTCTGATCACTGTCAACCATGAGCGTCTGGAGATCTTCGACATCGATAGTGGACAGCGTCTCAGGGCATTCGATGATGCCGGAGGTGTGAAGTTCGATTTTCCCACCGGTATCGCCCTGGACCCGGCGAATCGGCGCATATGGGTTGCAGATAGCGGCCACAGCCGAATCGCGATCCTCGACGCCGAGACGTTGAGGCAGGTCGCGTCGCTGGGAAACGTCGATCAGCGCGGTGCCGATGACTCGCATTTCAGCGGTGTCGGGCAACTGGCCATTGATTGCCGTCGTGGCAGGATGGTTGTCTCCGATACCGGCAACAACCGCGTTCAAATCTTCGACACCCGCACGCTCGCTCACCTTGGCACCATCGGCGTGGCGGATCAGTCCGGCCGCGACAACCACCATTTCGCCTACCCCCACGGGGTGGCGATCGACGAGGCCTCCGGACGGTACTTCATCGTCGATCTCTACAATTCCAGGGTGCAGGTCTTCGATGGCGATACTCTCGCCTATCTCGCTACCATCGGCACGACCGGGCAGCCGGGGAGAGACAACACCCACTTTAGCGAGGAGGTCGAGGATGTCGCCGTCGATGCGGCGAACGGCAATCTGCTGGTAACCGAGTTGGGGAATTTGCGCATTCAGGTGTTTGATCTCGCAACCCTCACCTACAAGGGCACGATCGTCGTCGGGCTTGGACTCCCCTACGCGGTTGCCATTAATGGCGATGATGTCTACATCAGTGGATGGAAATTTTACGATTCGACAACAACGCATATCTATGTATTCAATCAAGCCGTGAATAAATAGTGCCGTCACGATATGGTTTTCTTTATGTAAAGCAGTCGGATCGCGACTCAATGCAGACGAATGAATGACATTATGTGTGCGCATGGACGAGCTTCTAAATTGCATCGCCATTGCCGCATGACAAAATAACCGGGACCGGACCAAAATCAGGTTTCGATCATCATTTGAAATCTCGGTCACCATACCCCCCTTGGGACGTCGCTATTGCGGCGCTCAGTCGAGATCGTTTTCGTGCCCGGTCCCGCTGCCGGTTATTCATATTGAAATTAGAAATATCTAAACATTTTCAGTGTGTTGTCTCGAAACCCCGTGCTCCAGAATCACGAAAGCCCGGCTGCCGGATCCATCATGCACGGTTCGGGTGCGCAACCACACGCAAGAGCTATCAATCGGCTCTCTACGTTTATAATTTTCTCGCCCCGAGAGTGAATAGGTTAATTGTTATACATTTGCGACGAGGGGCATAAGACATGCGTTTAAAAGGTATCCGGCCAACCCCGTAAGCAATTCACAGACTCTGCTGGACGGCGGCTTTCCGGGCGACGCCCGTTGTCGGGATCAGGCGGTGGTCCACGGAACCCGTCGCTGGCGAACTCAATCAGCGTCTGCGACAGGAATGTCGCTTTTTGCTGCGGTACAAGGACTGTCCCGATAACCCGGCCGGTGTGACGTGTCTCCCCAATCGACTTATCCCCGGATTCTGTGGATAGGTCTGTGGGCGATCCGGGGGGAACAGGGGGGATTCGTGGCGGCGGCTGGTGGCGGTGGGAAATGCCGCTTTCGCAGGCAGGGTCGCTTTGCTCTCTGCGTGACCTTGAGGCATCTCTCGTGCTTAATCGTCGCGGCGGGAGGAGACGTCGCGCTACGGGAGAGCCGGAGGCGACAAGAGTCTGGAGCGATCACTTGAAGAGTCTTTCCACCCTATGGACGGCCGTGCTTACGTTCGCCCGGCGGGAACTGGCCGGTTTGGCCCACATTCACCCCAGCGATCGCCCCTGGCAGATGCCGTTTGCGGCGGCGCTCGCCTCGGGGCTACCCATCGCGGTTGGAGCCTCGTTCGATCACTTGAACTATGGTCTGGTTTCCTCGCTGGGCGGACTGGTCTTTCTCTATCTGCCCGACACCCCGTTGCATCACCGCATGGTGTCGCTGATGGCCTGCTCGTTCGGGATGGCCGCCTGCTACGCGCTTGGGATTCTCAGCCAGTTCGTTCCGCCGCTGATGACCCCGGTGCTGATCTTCATCGCGATCTCGGTGACGATGATCTGCCGCTATTATCGGCTGGGACCGCCGGGCAGCCTGTTCTTCATCATGGCGGCGTCGATCGGAGCCTATTCCCCCGTCGATATTCTCGAGGTGCCGATGCGGGTTGGCCTGCTGATCATGGGCTGTCTGCTCGCCGGGCTGATCGCCCTGGTCTACAGCCTGCACATGTCGCTGTTGCGGACCCCGCGGCCGGTTCCCCCGGTCGAGCCCGCCAGCTTTGATTTCGTCGTGTTCGATCCGGTGGTGATCGGTGCCTTCGTCGGCGTTTCGCTGGCGCTGGGCCAGGCGCTGGCGATGCCCAGCCCCTATTGGGTTCCGGTCAGTTGCCTTGCGGTGATCCAGGGCATCTCGGTTCGCGCCGTGTGGGACCGCCAGCTTCACCGCATCGTCGGGACCGGGTTCGGGATTCTGGTGGCGTGGGGATTGCTGACGCTGCCATTGGACAAATGGTCGATCTGCGTGATGATGACGGCGCTGGCCTTTGTCATCGAAACATTGGTGGTGCGCAATTACGGGATGGCGGTGGTGTTCATCACGCCGCTGACGATCTTCCTGGTCGAAGCGGGAGGGTTCGGGCCGGGGATGCCCTCCACCCTGATCGAGGCGCGCCTGCTCGACACCATTCTGGGCAGCGCTGTGGGACTGGCCGGAGGGATCTGCCTGCACAGTCCGGGATTTCGTCGTCGCGGCGGGGCTCTGCTTCGCCGCGTGATCCCGTCGCGGCTGATGCCGTGAGGCCAAGACGGGAGTTGGGGTTGCGGCTCTGCGGTCTCGACCCGATCTAAACCGGATCGACGGCGTTCGAGCGCCGGTCCGAAACAGAAGAGAGACCCCATGCAGACGTTCCAGTTCTACAATCCGACCCGCATCGTCTTCGGTCCGGGAACGGTTCCCCACTTGTCCACGCTGGTTCCGGCCGAGGCGCGCGTCCTGGTTCACTTTGGCGGGGCCAGTGCCGAGAAGACCGGGACGTTGGCCGAGGTGCGGGCCGCGCTGGCCGGGCGTCATGTCGAGGAATTCGGTGGCATCGAGCCCAATCCGAGCTATGAGACCCTGATCCGGGCGGTCGAGTTGATCCGCCGCGACGGCCTCGATTTCCTGCTGGCGGTCGGTGGCGGGTCGGTGATCGACGGGACCAAGTTCGTCGCCGCCGCCGTGCCTTATGTCGGCGATCCGTGGGAGATCATGCTGTCGCGCGGGGCCAAGGTGTCGGCGGCGCTGCCGTTCGGGACCGTGCTGACCTTGCCCGCCACCGGCTCCGAGATGAACGACGGCGCGGTGATCTCGCGGCGCGAGAGCGGGGACAAGCTGGTGTTCTCGTCGCCGCTGGTGTTCCCCCGCTTCTCGATCCTCGACCCGGCCAAGACGGTGACGCTGCCGCCGCGTCAGGTCGCCAACGGGATCGCCGATTCCTTCGTTCATATCGTCGAGCAATATCTGACCTATCCGGTCGATGGCCGGGTCCAGGACCGCTTCGCCGAGGGTTTGTTGCAGACCCTGATCGAAATCGCGCCCCAGGCGTTGGCCGTGCCCGACGATCTCGACACCCGCGCCAACCTGATGTGGACGGCGACGCTGGCGCTGAACGGGCTGATCGGAGCCGGGGTGCCGCAGGATTGGGCCACCCACATGATCGGCCACGAACTGACGGCGCGGTTCGGCATCGACCATGCCCGCACTTTGTCGATCGTGCTGCCGTCGCTGCTCTCGGTCCAGCGCGAGGCCAAGCGTGAGAAGCTGCTGCGCTATGCCGAGCGGGTCTGGCACCTGACCGAGGGCGACGAGGATCACCGGATCGAGGCGGCGATCGCCGCCACCCGCGCCTTCTTCGAAGGATTGGGGATCAAGACCCGGCTGTCGGATTACGGCATCGAACGGGGCGAGATCGAGGCGATCCTGGCCCAGCTCAAGGCGCACGGGATGACCAAGCTGGGCGAACGCCGCGCCATCACCTTGGAGGTCAGCCGGGCCATTCTGGAGGGGGCCTGGTAAGCACGCTGTCGCACCCCGGGCGATTGCGGGCTTTACCGATTCCCTGCCCTGTGGAAGAGTGCGCCCTTTCCATCGGGAAGGGAGCCGATCGACCGATGATCCGTATCAGGAACCTGACGCATATCTATCCCGGCAGCCGCAAGGTTGCTCCGCACGTCGCGGTTTCGGATCTGTCGCTGGAGGTCGGCGAGGGTGAGTTCGCGATCCTGTCGGGACCGAACGGAAGCGGAAAATCGACCCTGTTCCGGATTCTGTGCGGACTTGCCCGGCCCAGCGCCGGGCAGGTCAGCATCGCCGGCTTCGACCTGTTGACCGAACCGGCGCGGGTGCGCGAGGTGATGGGGGTGGTGTTCCAGAGCCCGGCGATCGACAAGCAATTGACCGTGGCCGAGAATCTGGCGATCCAGGCCGATCTGTACGACATTCCCGCCGCCGATTACCGTGCCCGTCGCGACCGGGCGCTGGCCTGGACCGATCTGGGCGGGCGGCTCGACAATCGGGTCGAGACTCTGTCGGGCGGTCTGGCCCGTCAGGTCGAGTTGGCCAAGGTGCTGATGACCGATCCCCGTATCCTGCTGCTCGACGAGCCGACCACCGGCCTTGATCCGGTGTCGCGGCGCAACTTCCTCGAAGCGTTGCAGCGGTTGCAGCGCGAGCGCGGCATGACCGTCCTGATGACCAGCCACGTCTTTTCCGAGGCCGAGGATGTCGACCGCGTCGCGATCATGCGCGAAGGCAAGCTGATGGCCTACGACACGCCGCAGGCGCTGCGGGCGATGATCGGTACCGAGATGGTGGTGATCCAGTCGCGCGAGGCCAAGGTGCTGGCCGGGCGGCTGGAAGCCGAATTGGGGTTGACCGCCTCGGTGGTCGGCGACGAGGTCCGGCTGGCCGAGACCGAGAATGGCGACAGCCTGCCCTTGCTGGAGAAAATCCTCCAGCGTTATCGCCCCGATATCCGCTCGATCTCGATCAAGCAGCCCGGTCTCGACGACGTGTTCGTCCGCGTCACCGGCGCCGCCTCCGGCCAGGAATAAGAGGATCCCAGCATGAGCTCGCTCGCCCGCGTTTCCCTGTCTCTGGCCCGTCGCGAGATGGTGCGCTTTTTCCGTCAGCCGCAACGGGTGATCGGAACCATCGCCCAACCGCTGCTGTTCTGGCTGTTCCTCGGCTTTGGCTTCGCCGGATCGTTTCGCATTCCGGGGATGGAGAACGTCACCTATCTCGAATATTTCTATCCCGGCGTCATGCTGATGCTGATGCTGTTTTCGGCGGTGTTCTCGACGATCACGATCATCGAGGACCGCGATGCCGGATTCCTTCAGGGCGTTCTGGTCGCGCCGGTGTCTCGGCTGGCGATCGTGCTGGGCAAGGTGATCGGAGCCACCTCGATCGCGCTGATCCAGACGATGATCTTTCTCGCCGCCGCCCCGCTGCTGGGGCTGACGCTGGGACTGGGCAGTCTGGCGATGGTGGTGGGCGGCTTCGTGCTGGCGGGGGTCGGCTTCTCGACGCTGGGCTTTTTGCTGGCGTGGGGGATGCGTTCGACCGCCGCCTTCCATGCCGTGATGATGGTGTTCCTGATGCCGCTGTGGATGCTGTCGGGCGCGCTGTTCCCGCTCGATAACGTGCCGATGGCGATGAAGGCGGTGATGCTGGTCAATCCGGTCAGCCACGCGCTCGAAATCATTCGCGCGCCGTTCTATGCCGAACCGGCCGCCTTGCTGACGGACTCGCATTACCTGCTGGCGCTGGCGATTTCGGTGGTGTGGGCGGTGGGTGGCTTGGCTCTGTCGATGATCCGGGTTAATCGCCGCGAGACCGGATTGGCTCCGAAAGCCTCTTAAAGCCCGGGGTTAGGCCAGGGCGGTCGTTTTGGTTTCACCGCTCATCGTGGCGACATCGGCCAGTTCGGCGGAATCGAACATCATCGTCATCTGGTCGGGCGAAAGCGTTCCCTCGGCGCACAATTCGCGCACCAGCGCGGCCAGGGAATCGCGATCCGGACAGGAGGGAGCCGGGGTTGACCGAACCGAGTCCCGCTGGCTTTGCGGGCTGGACGCGAAATAGCCGCCGATCGCAAGCTCCAGCCAGTCGGGGGCGATGTCGAAGGTCATGCCGGGGAACTCCTTGCCGGGTCGGCGGTTTTTCTCCAAGAGAGTGCAGCAAACGCCATGCCAGCTCCGAACCCCAGACTTTCCGCCAGGTTCGGCTGGGGCAGGGGAGGGCGCGGCAGGAATGACCCGGCAGGATTTGCCGGGAGCGGGAGTCCAGGCGCTCCGCGACCGGCTTGAACCGGGGCCAAGCCTTGGCTATGGTCGGCAACTTGCTTTCATCTCTAGGACCGCGCTTCATGAGCGAAGACACCAGCAACAACGAAATCGGCGGTATTGCCGCCGACGCCCTTCGCCAGTTCGTCGACCGGATCGAACGGTTGGAGGATGAGAAGAAGGGGCTGTCCGACGACATTAAGGACGTCTATGGCCAAGCCAAGTCGCAGGGCTTCGACGTCAAGGTTCTGCGTAAGATCATTTCGCTGCGCAAGAAGGACCGTCAGGAGCGCGAGGAGGAGGAACAGATTCTCGCCCTCTATCTCGCCGCTTTGGGCGAAGCCTGACCCCAGGGCTCAGCACGCGGCGGGGACGGCCTGTCCGTCCCCGGCCCGTCGCCCGTTGGCGCGGGCCACCAGATCCTCCCAGCTATCCGCCTGATCGGCCCGCCGTTCGGCGGTGCCGACGGTGACCATCAGCGGCCGTCCATCCGGGCGCGGACCCAGTCCGGCCGCGCACATCCGCTCCATTGCGCCGGATGCGCCGGGGCCGCCGGAATTGGGCATCATCGCCAGAAAGACCGAATCGTCCCAGCGGATCAGCAGGTCGCCGCGCCGCAGCACCTGCCTGAGCGCCAAAGCGACGGTGCCGACCGCGCCATCGCCTTCGTCGGGGCCGTATTGTTCGGCCAGCGCGGCCAGATCCTCGATTCGGACCAGGGCCACGGCCAGCGGCGCTTCGACCCGCTGGGCGGTGATGAAGCTTTGCGCCAGCAGGATTTCGCCGATCCGGCGGCTGTAGGTTGCGGTGACGGGATCGAACGCGCCTTCATCGACCAGACGGGCGAGAAAGCTCAATTGGCTCATCCCGGCCAGGGTCGCCACCACCGTCAACAGCAGCAGCAGCCATTGCGCCCCCAGATGCGAGGCAAACGGCAGCAATTGGGAACTCATCAATCCGGTCAGCAGGTAGGCCAGCAGCGGGGCGAGGCCGAGCAGCGCCCCTTCCAACGCCGAAATCGGGAACATCGCCAGACCGGCGACCATCACGAACGGCAGGAAGGCATAACCGGCGGCGACCACCTGCTGCTCGGGACTGAGCAGGGGGAATTGGGCCAGCAGCGGGTGGCTTATCAGAAAGAACAGGGTGGGGATCGCCAACAGCCACACCAGGGACAGGGTGGCGGCATGGGAACTGTCGGTGCGGCGGAACGACAAAGCGAGCATGACGAAGGCGACGCTGGCCAGCACGCGCAACGCGGCGAGATAAAGCGCCATCGTCGTCTTGAAGATCGCGAGATCGAGCGGAATCCACAGCAGGGTCAGCACGGCGAAGACGGTGGCGACGAGACGGACCCGTCCCAGAATCAATCGGGCGCGGCGACGGCGTAAATCCTCGCTCAGTCCGATCGGCGTCAACAGGGCAATCACCGACTTGACCGGAGCTGCGGTCAGCGCCACGCGGACTTTGTCCCTCCACCCTGTGCCCACCGAAATCGTCACCCATCCCCCGTGCCGAAAGATCGTCTTTCGACCCTACCTTTGGGCCGGAAGGGTTGCAAGGGAAACAACCCTCGTCCCCGTTGTCGCACAGCCCTTTCGCAACGGCTTAAAATTGCCTATGAAATAGGCCGGTGCGCCGCAATCCGATGCACAGCAATCGGGCTGTCGATCGGAAAATGGCGGAAAACCAGGGGCTAGCCTTCGGCATATATATTGCTGAAGCGACTTACGTTATCACGACGGGCTACATTACGTTTCATGGTGTGCCGGGCATTGCAAGATGGGGGAACCGGATGATCGATCAATTGCTGGAAATCACGGGGGGCGTTGCTCAGGCGGCCGATGATAAAATCCGCCGGATCAACGGCATCACCCGGCGATCCCGAATGCTGGCGCTGAATGCCACCATCGAAGCCAACCGGGTCGGCACCCTGGGACGCGGGTTCGCCGTCGTCGCCGACGAGGTCAAGTCGATTTCGAACGAGATTTCCCTGCTGACCGGATCGTTGCAAACCGATCTGCGCGGTCGGCTCGACCACCTGTCCCAGTTCGGAGCCGAAATGGCCGCCCGCATCCGTGAGGTTCAGGGCGAACGCCTGTCCGACCTCGCCCACAACACCGTCGAGATCATCGACCGCAACCTTTATGAGCGCTCGTGCGACGTTCGTTGGTGGGCGACCGATGCCGCTGTGGTCGATTGCGCCGCCGATCCCCGCTCCCACGATCTGTGCGCCGAAGCCAGCCGCCGCTTGGGGGTGATCCTCGATTCCTACACGGTCTATCTCGATTTGTGGGTGGCCGATGCCAATGGCAAGGTGATCGCCAACGGTCGCCCCGGCCGCTATCCGGGCGCGGTCGGCACCGACGTTTCGGGCCAGTCCTGGTTCCGCGAGGCGATGGCGACGGCCAGCGGGTCGGATTTCGCCGTCGTCGATATCGAGCGGGCCAACGGTCTTAGCCACTCGATGGTGGCGACCTATGCCACCGCGATCCGCGAGGGCGGCGAGGTCAACGCCCGCCCGATCGGCGCGTTGGGGATTTTCTTCGATTGGCAGAGCCAGGCCCAGGCCGTCGTCGATGGTGTCCGCCTCGCCCCCGAGGACAAGGCGCGCAGCCGCTGCCTGCTGCTGGATTCCCGCCACCGGGTGATTGCCGCCTCGGACCAGCGCGGCGTGCTGACCGAAATCTTTCCGCTGCGGACCGCGTCGGGGACGATTGGTTATTACAGCGACCTCGACAGCAACCTTGTCGCCTATGCCCGAACCCCCGGTTACGAGACCTATGCCGGTTTGGGCTGGTACGGCGTCATCGTCCAGCAACAATAGCCCCAGACCGGCTTGCGTCCGGGCCGTCAAGCCGGTATCACAATTCCCTTCGGAAGGTGGACGCGGGACCAGGGGGGAACGATGACCGACCACGCCAAGGCTCAGGCCCTGGCCGACCGTGTGGGCGCGGCGATCCGTGAGCGCGACAATTCCTCGCGCTTTCTGGGTGTCTCGCTCGATGCGATCGGCCCCGGTTACGCCCGCCTGTCGATGACCGTCACCGAAGCGATGTTGAACGGCGTCGGAATCTGCCATGGCGGCTTCACCTACAAGCTGGCCGACGACGCCTTCGCCTATGCCTGCAATTCCCATGGCCGTATCGCTGTCGGCCAGCATTGCACCATCTCCTATCCCGCCGCTGCCCATCTGGGCGACCGCCTGACCGCCGAAGGCCGCGAGGTCTTTCGCAAGGGGCGGAGCGGAACCTATGACGTCACCGTCACCACCCAGACCGGCGACGTGGTGGCCCTGTTCCGTGGCCAGTGCCGCATCCTCGACGGCCATATTCTCGAGGGAAATCCCTGATGCCCGCCAAGACGGCGCCCGCCGCCCGGCCATCGCCCGCGTCCGCTCTCCGCATCCGGGAGCGGCCTCATACCCGCAAGGGAGGAAGTGTCCTTGTCCACCAGTCCTGATCGCCGCAGCCCGCCGTCTCCAGAGATTCTCGACCCGATCGAGACCGCCAGCCGCGACGAGATTATCGCCCTCCAGACCCGGCGGATGAAGTGGTCGCTGAACCACGCTTACACCAATGTCGAGCATTTCCGGCTGCGCTGTCAGGTCAAGGGCGTTCATCCCGACGACTTTACCGAGTTGAAGGATCTGGCCCTCTTCCCCTTCACCTCGAAGGACGATCTGCGCCAGACCTATCCCTTCGGCATGTTCGCGGTGCCGATGGACGAGGTGGTCCGGGTCCATGCCAGTTCGGGCACCACCGGCAAGCCGACCGTGGTCGGCTATACCCGCAACGACATCGACATGTGGGCCGAAGTGGTCGCCCGCTCGATCCGCGCCGCGGGCGGTCGCCGCGGTGACAAGTGCCATGTCTCGTATGGCTATGGCCTGTTCACCGGTGGGCTGGGCGCGCATTACGGCGCGGAGAAGCTGGGCTGCACCGTAATCCCGATGTCGGGCGGCCAGACCGAGAAGCAGATCCAGCTGATCATGGATTTCAAGCCCGAGATCATCATGGTCACCCCCAGCTACATGCTGGCGATGGCCGACGCGATGGACCGGATGGGGATCGGGGCCAAGAACAGCCCGCTGAAGATCGGCATTTTCGGGGCCGAACCCTGGACCGGGGCGATGCGCGGCGAGATCGAGGCCCGGCTGGGGATCGACGCGATCGACATCTATGGCCTGTCCGAAGTGATCGGGCCGGGCGTCGCCAGCGAATGCATCGAGACCAAGGACGGCCCGCATCTGTGGGAAGACCATTTCTATCCCGAGGTGATCGACCCCACCACCGGCGAGGTGCTGCCCGACGGCCATATGGGCGAACTGGTCTTTACCAGCCTGACCAAGGAAGCGATGCCGGTGATCCGCTATCGCACCCGCGATCTGACCATGCTGCTGCCCGGCACCGCGCGCAGCTTCCGTCGTATGGGAAAGATCACCGGCCGGTCGGACGACATGCTGATTATCCGCGGCGTCAATCTGTTCCCGACCCAGATCGAGGAAATGGTGCTGCGCGATGCCCGCCTGTCGCCGCATTACCAGATCGAGGTCTCGCGCGAGAACCACCTCGATCAGGTGACGGTCAATGTCGAGTTGCGGGCCGATCAGACTCCCGACACCAGCCTCAACGACTCGATCACCCGCGACCTGCAACACCGGATCAAGGCGCTGATCGGCATCACCACCCGGGTTCGGGTGCTGCTGCCCGACTCGATCGAACGCTCGATGGGCAAGGCCCGCCGGGTGATCGACATGCGTCTGCCGGGCTGAAGCGACGGGGTCGAAATTGGGGGGGCCGCCGCGCTATAGTTCTGGGATGCTGACTTTTCTTCCCGAGAGCGATCCGCGCGGCTCCGCCGATCCCGCTCCCTTCAGTCTGGTCGAGGGCCATCCCGACGCCCGGGTTCTGGTGGTGTGCGACCATGCCTCGGCGGCGATTCCGTCAGACTATGGCGATCTGGGCCTTGGTCCCGCCGACCGGCTCAGCCATATCGCCTGGGATTGCGGCGCGGCCGAGGTCGCCTGTGAACTGGCGGCTCGTCTTGGCTGTCCGGCGGTGCTGGGCGGGGTCAGTCGGCTGGTGATTGATTGCAACCGCCAGCCGGGCGATCCCTCCTCGATTCCTTCTGTGTCCGGGGGCATCGAGGTTCCGGGCAACCGGGCGGTCGATGAGGCCGAAGCCGACCGCCGCGCCGAGCGCTGGTTCTGGCCCTATCATACCTGCATCGGCACCCAGATCGGCCATCTGTGGCGGCATGGCACCCCGCCGGTGCTGATCGGGCTGCACAGCTTTACCCCGCATCTGCTGGGGCAGGAACCGCGCCCCTGGCATGTCGGCGTGCTGTGGAACCGCGATCCCCGGCTGGCACGTCCGGTCCTGGCCGGGCTGCGGGCGCGTCCCGATTTGATCGTCGGCGACAACCAGCCTTATTCCGGCCGCGAGATCAATTACACCCTCGACACCCATGCCGGGGCTGCCGGGCTGCCCAATTTGTCGTTCGAAATCCGTCAGGATTTGCTGGCCGAACCGGGCGCTGCCGCCGCCTGGGCGGCAGTGCTGGCCGACATGCTGGCTCCGGTGCTGGCCGATCCCGCCCTGTATCGGGCCGAGGTCTATTGATGTCGCGGTCCTATCCCGACCATCCCTTGCCGGGAGTGCTGGCCCTGCTCGAACGCGGCGACACTTTGTTGATGGTGCTCCGCGCCCACGAACCCGACCGAGGCAAATGGGGCTTTCCCGGCGGGTTGATCGAATTGGGCGAGACGGTGGGCGAGGCCGCGCTGCGCGAATTGCGCGAGGAAACCGGGCTGGACGCCCAGGCCGGGCCGGTGATCGACGTGTTCGATGTGATCGACCGCGACGAGGCCGGGCGGGTCCGCTATCACTTTGTCCTCAACGTCGTCCGTTGTCGCTGGCTGGGCGGCGAGGCGGTGTCCGGGGACGCCGCCGCCGCGATCGGCTGGTTCGACCGGGCCGATCTGCGTGACGGCGATCCGCGCTTTAGCGTCAATGTCGGTCGGCTGGCCCGGTTACCCTGACGGGAGGGGGCTTAGAACGTCGGTCGTGAAAAAGTCCTTCGGCCTTTGGCCTCAGTGTACTTTTCCCCGGTTCAAAAAGAATCCCCGTGCTCAATCAAGCTTTCCGCGCGGGGATGGATTTGGTTCCCTCCGAGGCCGATGGGCGACGCCCACGGCTTCGGAGGCGGGATTTCACCAGTTTTGCGCGCTTAAGCGGCGCAAGGCTGGTGAAACAGACAACACGAAAAATGGGCGCTGGGCCGCCCCTAGCCCATTTTTCTCCTTTTAATCCAACGGGAAAAAGTACACCGAGCGACAGCGAGGGACTTTTTCGCGGGAGACTAGAACAAATAATTCATCACGCTGCCCGGCCGGACCGTGGTCGGCGAGGTGATGCGGATGCTCTGTTCATAGATGCCGATGCCGCGCAGCACCTGATCGAGGAACAGGGTCGAGAACGATTCCGACGAATCGTCGTCCAAGGCGCTCTCGGAGAGCAGCAGCTTGCCAAACTCGCTACGCCACAACGGGGTATCCTGGCGTTCGCGTGAGTCGCGCTGACGGCCGCCATCGGGGCTGACGCTCGATTCCTGCTGATAGCGCAGCAGGGTTTCCTCGCCCAGACCGGTTTGGTGGGCGTAATCAAGCCGTTCGACATCCTCGCGCGAGGTGGACGCGACATTCCGACCGCCGGAGCCGATGCGGGCTGTTGCCGCTGCGACGCCGGACGCGGAAACCGCGCTGACCTGTTTCGTGCTGAGTGCCATTGCGCCACCTGGGCGAACTTATAGACAGAGTAACCCAGCCCCACATTAGCCATCGCGTTCGCAAAATGGAAGGCTGAACAGAGATTTGTCTTGCCCATCAGTCGCCGGGTGCTCGATGCCCTCAGTCGCCAAGCGGGGCGGCCGATCCGATCCCGTCTTCCGTGCCGCCAAAGCCCTTGGCCGCCAGCCAGGCAAGGATGCGGTCGGCGGTCGGCTGCCACCAGGCCGAATCCAGCATCAGCCCGTGCGGGGCACCGTCGAGAATCTCGAGGTCGGCTTTATAGAACGCGGCGGCCTCGCGCAGATCGGCGGTGGGGATCATCGGATCGGCGCTTCCCCCCAGCACCAGCACCGGGCGGGCGGTGACGGGGCGGGGCGGCGGCGGCGGGGTCATCAGGTCGAGGCTGATCGTATGCGACTCGGTCTGGAATTGGGGGAGCAGACGGGCGACCTCGGCCTCGGGGGTGGCGTCGGACAGGATCGCCCGGCGGATCGCATCGCCGGTCACCGCCGACGGCCCCAGGCTTTGCAGCAGCCCGAACTGGATCATCAGATCGGGCGCGGTCATCATCAGGGTCATCGCCGAATTGGCCAGACCCGAGGGGGGGACGCTGGCCATCAGCACCAGGGCGGCGACCGTATCGCCGTCGCCGAAGCAATGTTGGGCGACGATGCCGCCCATCGAATGGCCGACCAGGATGCAGTGGCCGCCCAGATGGGCGATCGCGGCGCGAACGTCCTCGACATAATCGGACAACGAGGCAAAGGCGAGATCGCCCTCGCTGTCGCCATGACCGCGCAGCGACACCGCATAGGCGGCGAATCCGGCCCTGGCGAAATAGGGCAGGAAGGTTTCCGCCCACACCCAGGCCCCGCAATACGAGCCATGGACGAACAGGATCGGCAGCCGTCCCGGAACCGCCGTCGCAGGCCGGGCGTGCAGCAATTCAAGGCGGGGGGCGCTCACAGGCCCAACACGCGTCTGATCCGGGCGAACAGGCCGGGAGGTGGGGATTGCGTCGCCGCCTTGGGGCGAGGGTAAGGCGGCGGCGGGGACGCGCGGCGGGGTGGCTTTCCCGCCGGTTTCCAGTTCGGATTGCTATAAGCGTGGATCAGCCGAAAGCCGCCATCCTCGCGCACGGCGTAATAGGCCACCTTGCGCAGGGTCGGATCGGCCTGACAGCGCCGCCGGGCGTCGGCATCGGCCCCCTCGCGATCGACGATGTCGGTGGAATAATCCAGTCGGCCCTCGCGCAGATCCTGACCGTCTTTGCAGCTATAGATCTCGGTGACCATCGCGGAGCCATCCTAAAACCAAAGGTCGAGCCGTTAATCATAGAGGTCTGGCCCCGTCGCCCGCAACACTGCGCTGCACCAACGGTGCTGGGCCACCCACGGCTTGCATCCGGCGAATTTTGCCCCAAATTGTTCGAGCCCCTGCAACGAGCCGATGGTCCGTCATCATGAATTATGCCCGCACCGCCCTTCTACTTGCCGCTTTGACCGCCTTTGTCCTTGTCCTCGGCTGGATGCTGGGGGGCAAGACCGGTCTGGTGATCGCCCTGCTCGCCGCCGCCGGAATGAACCTGTACGCCTATTGGAATTCCGACAAGATGGTGCTGTCGATGTATTCGGCCCAGCCGGTCGATCGCTCGACCGCGCCGCTGCTGGTCGGCATCGTCGAACGTCTGACCGCCCGCGCCGGGATGCCGATGCCGGCGGTCTATGTGATCGACCAGCCCCAGCCCAACGCCTTTGCCACCGGACGCGACCCCGAACACGCCTCGGTCGCCGCCACCACCGGCCTGTTGGCGATGCTGTCGCCCGAGGAACTGGAAGGGGTGATGGCCCACGAACTCGCCCATGTCCGCAATCGCGACACCCTGATCATGACCGTTACCGCCACCCTGGCCGGGGCGATCGGGATGCTGGCCAATTTCGGGATGTTCTTCGGCGGTAATCGCGAAGAGAGCGAGGAGGGCGGCGGCGCGCTCGGCACCGTCGGCACCATTCTGATGGCGATCCTGGCCCCGCTGGTGGCGATGCTGGTCCAGATGGCGATCTCGCGCACCCGTGAATATGAAGCCGACGCCGCCGGGGCCGCGATGTGCGGCAATCCGCTGGCGCTGGCCTCGGCGCTGGCCCGGCTGGAGCAAAGCGCGGGCGCGGTCCCCAATGCGGTCGCCGAAGGTCATCCCGCCACCGCCCATCTGTTCATCGTCAATCCGCTGACCGGGTCGGGGCTGGCCCAAATGTTCTCGACCCATCCGGCAATGGCCAGCCGGATCGAGCGTTTGCAGGCGCTGGCGGGGCTCGCCGCCGCTCCGGCGCGCGGCCCCTGGGGCTGACCTTACGCCGTCCGCCGCGGGGCCATCGTCAATTGTCGGTGGCCTTGCGTCGGGCGGCTTCCCAATCGCGGGGCAGGATCACATCGCTGGCCCACAGCCCCCGTTTGGCATTGATCGCCTGAAGCTGCGGTTCCTCATACGGCCCGTCCTTGGCGGTGCGGGCAACCCCGGCCAGGATCAGCAGACGGCCCAGATCGCCGTCGATGGTGCGGCAGCGCCCCCATAATTGCCCGCCCGCGACATCGACGATATCGCAGGCGAGTCCGCCCCGGACCAGATCGGCCATTTTTTTGCGGGCGGGGCGGGCGCAATCGAACTCTTCGCGGCTGGCCCGACTGCCGCACAGATCCTTGCGCCCCGGCACGGTGATTCCGACCAGTTCGATCGACAGGCCGTGGAGCTGGACCGAGCCTGCGTCGAATCCCTCAGCCCGGCCCCAGACGCAGGCCGCGCCCTCGCCATCCTCGGCGCAGCGGGGAAGCGGCGGCGGAGCCGGGGCGGGCAGGGCGGCGGCAGGGGGAGGTGGCGGTGCCGATGGCGCCGCAGACGCCCCTAGAGTCTGAGCCGAGGCGGGTGGCGGAGGCGCGGCCCAAACCGGAGCGGTCAGCAGGGCGGAGAGGAGGAGGGCAAGAGAGACACGCATGACGCGAGCATAGCACGGACGGTTGGGGGACGCCAAATCCTGGACAGGGCCGAGGGGCGCGGGGTAAAAAGACCGGCTTTATTCCGGCCCGGCCGTTCGCCACCGCCCCTTTTGTTCAGGACCGCCATGCAGACCGCCAACGACATCCGCTCTACTTTCCTCGGTTTCTTTGAGAAGAACGGCCACGCGGTCGTGCCGTCGAGCCCGCTGGTCCCGCGCAACGACCCCACCTTGATGTTCACCAATGCGGGGATGGTGCAGTTCAAGAACGTCTTCACCGGGGCCGAGAAACGCGATTACGTCCGCGCCACCACCGCGCAGAAATGCGTTCGCGCCGGGGGCAAGCACAACGATCTCGACAATGTCGGCTATACCGCCCGGCACCACACTTTCTTCGAGATGCTGGGCAATTTCTCGTTCGGCGATTACTTCAAGGACCACGCGATCGAGCTGGCCTGGACCCTGATCACCAAGGAATTCGGCATCCCCGCCGACCGGCTGCTGGTCACCGTCTATCACGATGACGACGAAGCGTTCGGCCATTGGAAAAAGATCGCCGGTCTGCCGGATTCCCGCATCATCCGCATTCCCACCTCGGACAATTTCTGGGCGATGGGCGATACCGGCCCGTGCGGTCCCTGTTCGGAAATCTTCTACGATCACGGCGACCACATCGCCGGTGGCCCGCCCGGCAGCCCCGACCAGGACGGCGACCGCTTTATCGAGATCTGGAATCTGGTGTTCATGCAGTACGAGCAGGTCGATAAGGCGACCCGCATCGCGCTGCCCAAGCCCAGCATCGACACCGGCATGGGGCTGGAACGTCTCGCCGCTTTGCTTCAGGGCAAGCACGACAATTACGACGTCGATCTGCTCCGCTCGCTGATCGAGGCCTCGGCCGATGCGTCGAACACCGATCCCGACGGTCCGTTCCGGGTGTCGCACCGGGTCGTTGCCGACCATCTCCGCTCGTCGGCCTTCCTGATCGCCGACGGGGTGCTGCCCTCGAACGAAGGGCGCGGCTATGTCCTGCGCCGGATCATGCGCCGGGCGATGCGCCATGCCCACCTGATGGGCGCGACCGAGCCGATGCTGTGGAAGCTGGTGCCCGCGCTGACCCGTCAGATGGGCGCGGCCTATCCCGAACTGGTGCGCGCCAACGCCCTGGTGACCGAGACGCTGCGGCTGGAGGAAACCCGCTTCAAGACCACCCTCGACAAGGGGTTGAAGCTGCTGGAAGAAGAAACCCAGCGGCTGGGCGCCAGCACCGAACTGGCGGGCGAAGTCGCCTTCAAGCTCTATG
The DNA here is from genome assembly GCF_900108475.1 of Magnetospirillum fulvum. Classification (GTDB taxonomy): domain Bacteria; phylum Pseudomonadota; class Alphaproteobacteria; order Rhodospirillales; family Magnetospirillaceae; genus Phaeospirillum; species Phaeospirillum fulvum_A. Next base: position 109,842 of record NZ_FNWO01000009.1, read on the forward strand.
ACACCTATGGTTTCCCGCTCGATCTGACCCAGGACGCGCTGAAGGCGAAGGGGATCGGCGTCGATACCGACGGCTTCGCGGTGGCGATGGAGCGTCAGCGCGCCGAAGCCCGCAAGGCGTGGGCCGGGTCGGGCGAGGCGGCGACCGAATCCTTGTGGTTCGAACTGCGCGAAAAGGTGGGCGCCAGCGAATTCCTTGGCTACGAGTCCGAACAGGCCGAGGGCCAGATCGTCGCCCTCGTCGTCGATGGCCAGTCGGTCGAGACCGCGCCGGTCGGGGCCAGCGTCGCGGTGATCGCCAACCAGACTCCGTTCTATGGCGAATCCGGCGGTCAGGCCGGGGATAGCGGCACCATCACCCTGGCCGGGTCAAAGGCGACGATTGCCGTCACCGACACCCAGAAGAAGCTGGGCGATCTGATCGTTCATTTCGGCATTGTCGCGGGCGCTCCGGTCGCGGTTGGGACCGATGGGGCTTTCGCGATCGACAGCGACCGTCGTGCCGCGACCAAGGGCCACCATTCCGCCACCCACCTGCTCCACGCCGCGTTGCGCGATGCCTTGGGCGATCACGTTACCCAGAAGGGCAGTCAGGTCGGACCCGACCGGCTTCGCTTTGACTTCGCCCACAACAAGGCGCTGTCGGTCGAGGAAATCCGCGCCGTCGAAGATACGGTCAACCGCCAGATTCGCGGCAATGCGCCGGTCACCACCACCCTGATGGGCCAGGACGAGGCGATCAAGGCCGGGGCGATGGCCCTGTTCGGCGAGAAATACGGCGACGAAGTCCGCGTCGTCGCGATGGGCGGGGCGGATAGCGGCCCGGCCTATTCGGTCGAATTGTGCGGCGGCACCCACGTCCGCCGTACCGGCGATATCGGCGGCTTCAAGCTGGTGGGCGAAAGCGCCGTTGCCGCCGGGGTGCGCCGGATCGAGGCGGTGACCGGCCCGGCCTTCCTCGCCTGGGCTCAGGCGCAGGAGGAACTGCTCCACCGTGCCGCCGATGTGCTGCGCGTCGCCCCCGCCGCTTTGCCGACCCGGATTGCCAGCCTGATTGAGGAGCGCCGCAAGCTCGAACGCGATCTGGCCGATGTCCGCAAGCAGCTTGCCACCGGCGGCAGCCAGGGGGCGGCGACCAGCTCGATCGGGGGCATCACCTATGCCGGTCGCGTCTTGGACGGCGTTCCCGCCAAGGATCTGAAGGGGATGGCCGACGAGATCAAGAAGCAGATCGGATCGGGCGTGGTGGCTCTGGCCTCGGCCGCCGACGGCAAGGCCTCGCTGGTGGTCGCGGTCACCGATGACCTGACCGCCCGCTTCAGCGCCGTCGATCTGGTTCGCGTCGGCTCGGAAGCGCTGGGCGGCAAGGGCGGCGGTGGCCGTGCCGACATGGCCCAGGCGGGCGGACCCGATGGCGACAAGGCCAAGGCGGCAATCGACGCGATCGCGACGGTTCTGGCGGGTTAGGGACGGGACAAGACCGGCGACCGGGTCGTCTCCCGGTTCGCCGGTCTTGCCGGTATAAAGACCGTGATGCGGGAGGCCCGCATCATCGTCGTTAATCGGCGGCGGTAACGCTGTTGCGGCCGCAATCTTTCGAGCGGTAGAGGGCGGCATCGGCCCGGGCCAGGGTCGCGTCGATGCTTCCATCGCCTTCGCCGCGGGCGGCACAGCCGAAGCTGGCGGTGAAGCGCAGGCTGCCGCCATAGGGAAGCGACACTTCCAGCGCCTCGATCGCGGCACGGATTCGCTCGGCGACGGAGAGGGATTCGGCGGCCGGGGTTTCGGGCAGGATCACCGCGAATTCCTCGCCGCCCAGCCGTCCGACCAGATCGCAGCCCCGCAGGCAGGATTGCAGCGTGTCGGCAAAGTCGCGGATCACCCGGTCGCCGACTTGATGGCCGTAGGTGTCGTTGATTTTCTTGAAGAAATCAATGTCGGCCATGATCACCGTCAATGGGTGGCCATAGCGGCGCGAGCGTTCGAATTCCAGGGCCGCCGTTTCCAGGAAATGGCGGCGGTTGGCAACCGAGGTCAGGTGGTCGGTGGTGGCGAACTGGCGTAATTCGCGCTCCATTTCCTTGCGCTGGCTGATGTCGTAGAGCCAGATCAAGGCGCAATCGTGACCGCTGACCTCCAGCCGCCGGGCCGAGAGCAGCCCCCAGAAATGGCCGCCTTGCGCCCGGTTGAGGCTGACCTCCAGGTCGCCGATCACCCCGTCCTCTCCGGCCAGGGCGGCCCCGACCCGGCTGCGGTCGGCGGGATCGGCGAACAATCCGCCCAGGGTGATGTCGCCGGTCTGGCCCGCCGTTAGGCCGAGCAGGTCGAAAAAGCGCGAATTGGCGAAGATCGGCTGGTCGTCCTCCAGCTTCAGGATCGCCACCGCGATCGGGCTGGCTTCCATGATGGTGAGCAGCCGGGCCTCGCGGTCGTGAAGGTCGCGGGTGCGCTCGATCACCCGCCGCTCCAGCACTTCGTTGTTCTGGACGATCCGGTCGATCATTTCCAGATTGTCGAAGCCGACCGAAATGTTGGTGCCGAACACTTCGAGCAGCGAGCGGTCGAGGTCTTCGAGCGGACGGTCGGCCTCGACATAGATCGCGACGTCGCGGAAGTTCGGCGTGCGCAGGTACAAGATGGTGTAATTCTCGGCGATCAGGGTCTCGCGCCGGGCCAGAACCAGACGGATCCGGTTGATCACCTCGGGATCGACCGTGTCGGGCGGGGCCGACAGCAGCGGCTCGAACTTGCCCGAGGCGGCGATGATGGTGAGGTCGGTGCTCTCGCACGGCTCGGCCTGGGTGCACAAGATGCCGCAGCCGGTGGTGCCGAGCAGGCCGCTCAACTGGGTCAGCACCCCGCTGGCGAACATCCGCATCGAGCGGCTTTGCATCAGCGAGGCCGAGGCGTCGATGATCTTGCGCAGCCCCTGACGCCCGGATTCCAGCGCGATCAAATCCTGATAGCCGCGCAGCGCGGTGATCACCGTAGTGTACAGCTTTTGCTGGGTCAGCTCGGTCTTGGCTTTGTAATCGTTGATGTCGTAACGCAGGATCACGTCCTGCTCGGGGGCCTGGCCGGGCTGGCCGGTCCGCAGCACGATCCGGACCTTGGTGTTGCCGACCTCGCCCCGGACATGCTCGACAAAGCGCAGCCCGGCATCGTCGGTCTCCATCACCACGTCGAGCAGGATCAGCGACACGTCGGGATTTTGCGCCAGCACCGCCTGGGCCTCGATGCCGGAATAAGCGTGGATGAACTCGATCGGGCGGCCCAGAAAGGTCAGGCTGCGGAGTGCCAGTTCGGTGATCGAATGCACTTCGGCATCATCATCGACGATCAGCACTTTCCAGCCCTGGCGATTGGCGGCGCTGTCGTCGCGTCGGGATTTCTTGTCGGCGAAAACCAGCTTGGCCATAGTAGCAAGGGCCCCCCTTTAGGCCACGTCGCGGACGCCGATCTTTTCGGCGATGCGGGGAAACACGATGGAAAAGGTGGTGCCGACCCCCTCGGCGCTATCGACCTCGATCCCACCCTTCAGTGTTCCGGTCACGATGTTGTAAACGATATGCAGCCCCAGTCCAGACCCGCCTGCGGTGCGCCGGGTGGTGAAGAACGGGTCGAAGATCCGGCCAAGGTTGGCCGAGGGAATCCCCTTGCCGTCGTCGCCGACCCGGACCCGGACCGAGGCAGCGTCCGGTTGGTCGGCGGTGATGGTAATCTTGCCGTGCCGTCCCCCCTCGAAGCCGTGATTGATCGCGTTCAACACCAGATTGGTCAGCACCTGGGACAGTCCGCCGGGGAAGCCGTCGATCTCAAGGCCCGAAGGGCACTCGACCCCGATTTCGATGCCGCTTTTGCGCAGGGCCGGATGCAGGCTGGTCAGCACTTCGTCGATATAGTCGGCCAGATCGAAGCAGCGGCGCTCGTCGCTGACCTGATCGACCGCGACCTGCTTGAAGCTCTGGATCAGCGAGGCGGCCCGCTCCATGTTCGACATCAGCAATCGGGTGCTGCGATTGGCGATATCGAGATACTCTTCGAAATCGCTCTGGCTCATGTCGTCGCTTTGGTAGAGCTTGCGGATGCGGTCGGTCTCGACCGCCAGGGTCGAGGCCCCGGTCAGGCCGATCCCGACCGGAGTGTTGATCTCGTGGGCGACACCGGCGACCAGCCCGCCCAGCGACGCCATCTTCTCGGCCTGGATCAGATTGTGCTGGGCCTCGCGCAGATCCTGGAGCGCCTTTTCCGCTCCGGTCTTGGCGTGGCGGAGTTCCTCCTCCATCCGGCGGCGCTCGTTGATCGGGGTCACGATCACCAGCACCGCATCCTGGTTCTGGAACACCAGATGGCGGGCCGACATCAGCGCCCAGAACGGGGTGCCGTCCAATCCGTGGCACTCGGCCTCGAATTCGTTGACCTCGCCATGGTCGCCCAAGGCGGTAATCAGCCGTTCCAACTCGACCCGGGGCAGCCACGACCCGGTTCCCTCGCTGCCCAGCAGGGCTTCGGCCGGTTCGTTGGCGTGGATCACGGCAAGATCGGACAGCCGCACCACCAGCAGAGGCGTGGAAATCGCCGCGATCAACTCGCGTTGCGCCTCGGCGGCGCGGGCCTGGGCCGCCATTTCCTGTCGTCTGGCACCTTCGGTCTGCAACCGCTCCAGCATCGTGTTGAAGGCGATCACCAGCCGCCCGATCTCGTCGCCGCTGTCCCAGCGGGCGCGCAGCGAATAATCGTTGTTGATGCGGACCTGATCGGCGACCTGGGCCAGGTCGGCGATCGGCTTGGCGATCCGCCGGGCCACCATCAGAACCAGAGTCAGGATCACCGACAGCAAGATTCCGGCCAGGGCGAAATGCTCGTACATCCGCAGGAAGAAACCGTCGATCCGAAGCCCGATCAGCCGGTTCAATTCGGTCGAGGCGGCGGTCCACGAACTTTTGGCTTCGGCCAGGGTGTCGTTGACCGCGCCGGTCAACTGGCTCCGCTCCTGGGCGGACAATCCATCGACGATCACTTCCGGGGCCATCGCCGCGTTGAGCCGGATCAGCGCCGCCGACAGCGGGGCAAAGCGGTCGGACAGCGCCAGCTTTAGCGACCCGTCGTGATTGCCGCGAATGCCAGCGGCGAGATCGTCCTCGATCCCTTTCGATATTGCCGACAATTGTCCTTGAAGCACCGCCAGCGTCGCGTGACCGCCCATTTCGGACCCGGTCGAGACGGTGGATTCATGGCGCAGCCGCGACAGGGTCTCGACCAGATCGGGGAAGCGGAGCACCACCAGCGACATCGTGTAATAGCTGTCGAGATCGGGATCGAGGATCAGATTCGACATGTCGCCGATCCGGGCGATCACTCGGTGCAGGGCGGCGATCGCAGGGGCGGCCCCGCCGCCATGGTCAAGAGAGCGAAGCGGATCGACCGCCGCTTCGACCAGCCCCGCCGTCTCCATTCCGGCCCCCAGCCGGGTTTCGGCCTCGCGCAGGTCGCGCACCCGCTCCTCGATCAGCCCGGGCGGTCGCTCGGACGCGAGGGCGGCGAACAGGGTTTCGCGGGCGCTGGCGATATAATCGATCCCGACCAGTTCGCGGCGAGCGAAATTGATCGACAGAAATTTCTCTTCGGCCAGACTGAAGCCAAGGAATATCACTGCGATCATATCAAGGGCGTAGATCAGCAAAAGCTTGTGGGAAACCTTAATGCGGGACAGCATGGGTCGGTGGCTCCACCTCGGTCGCGATATCGACGGACGCAAGGATCACGCCACTTCCCTGCGGGTAGATTCCGCTGGATCGCTCACCCTTTTGCCTTCTCTTTAAGCAGGCCTCTGCTCCTCTGCCTTCATCGGCGGCAGAGGGACGGGGCGAGCCGCCGTTGCAAGCCCTCGCCCAGCAGGTTAAAGGCCAAAACGGTGATGAAGATCGCCGCACCGGGCCAGATCGCCATCGCCGGGGCGGTCCAGACCACGTCCATCGCTCCGGTCAGCATGTTGCCCCACGAGGCCAGCGGCGGACGCAGCCCCAGGCCCAGGAACGACAGCGCGCTTTCGATCAAGATGACATGGCCGACCGAAAGCGTCGCGGCGACCACCACCGGCGAGGCGACGTCGGGCAGGATGTGGCGGACCATCACCCGCATCGGCCCGGCTCCCAACGCTTCGGCGGCGCGGACATGGTCGCGGGCGCGAACCGACAGGGTCGATCCCCGCACCAGCCGGGCCACTCCGGTCCAACTGACGCAGGCGACGATTATGGCCAGCCGCGCCACCGCGACCGGTTCCGAGGCGGCAAGGTCGGGCGGGATTCCCAACCGGACCGGGTCGGCGGCGGCCAGGACGATCAGCAGCGGCAAGAGCGGCAGCGCCATCACCCCGTCGGTCAGGCGCATCAGCGCGGAATCGATCCGTCCGCCGACATAGCCCGCCAGCAGCCCGATCGCGGTGCCGAACAAAGCCGCCAAGGTCGCGGTCAGCGCCGCCACTGCCAACGATACCCGGCCGCCTTGAACCAGCCGGGCCAGGACGTCGCGGCCCAATTCGTCGGTGCCGAGCAGATGGTCGGCCGAGGGCGGCCCCAGCCGGACGGCGAGGTCCATCGCCTCGGGATCGGGCAGCAGCAGCGGCCCGGCCAGCGTCGCGGCGGTCAGCAGTAGCAGCAGGGCCGCGCCCGCCAGCAGGGACAGCGGGGCCTTCATCGTCCCCGCACCCGAGGGTCGAGCTGCCAATAAGCGAGATCGGCCAGGACCGAGCCGACCAGGGTCATCGCCGTCGCCAGCAGCAAGCCCGACAAAGCCAGATTGAAATCGTTGCCCATCACCGAGGCATAGATCAGCCGTCCCATTCCCGGCCAGGCGAACACCGTTTCGGTCACCAGCGCGCCGGAAAACAGCCCACCGATCTCGAGGGCGACGATGGTGACGACCGGCAGCAGGGCGTTGCGGAGTTGGTGGCGCAGCAGGACGCGGACGGGGGAACAGCCCTTGGCGCGGGCGGTGCGGATGTAATCGCGGCCGGATTCGACGATCATCGCCGCCCGCATGTGGCGGGCGAATTGCCCCAGACCGGCCAGGGCCAGGGTGGAGACCGGCAAGGCGAGGTGGGCAAGGCGGTCGCCCAGGCTGTCCGGGCCGCCGATCGTGTTTAGTCCCCCGGCGGGCAGCCAGCCCAGGCTGACGGAGAACAGGACGATCAGCATCAGGCCAAGCCAGAACACCGGCACCGACACCGAGGCGAAGGCGAGCAGATTGACCAGGATGTCGGCGGCCGAACCGGGCTTTCTTGCCGCCCACAGTCCGAGCGGGATCGCGATCGCCAGCGACAGGGTCAGCGCCGAGACCATCAAGAGGGCGGTGTTGGCGATCGCGGGAAGCATCGCCGCCGCGACCGGCAGGGCATAGAGGCGGGAATAGCCGAACTCGCCCTGAAGGGCCTGGGTCAGCCAGCCCAGCCAGCGCTCGATCCAAGGGCGGTCGAGGCCGTACAGCGCCTTGAGGCGGAGCGCGTCGGCGGCGGTCAGGCGGGGGTCTCCGGCGATCATCAAATCGATCGGATCGCCCGGCATCAGCCCCATCAGGCCATAGACGACGAACGACATCGCCAGCAGAACGAGAGCGGACTGGCCCAGCCGCGAAACGACCGGACGGATCAGTCCCAGCGCCATTGCTCGACCCAATAGGGGCTGGGATCCTGGTGGCCGGTCGGAGACAGCCCGCTCATCCCCTTGGGCAGGATGAAGGGATCGGCGCGGAAATAGAGCGGCAGGGCCGGAAGATCCTCGGCATAAAGCCGTTGCAGGTCGCGCCACAGCGCCTTGCGGCGGGGACGGTCGGTTTCGATCTCGATCGCGTCGAGCAGCGCATCCATCTTCGGGCTGGCATAGCCCGGATAATTCTGCCCGGCCCAATTGTTGGCGGCGGTCGGGATCAGGGTCGAATGCAGCGTCGAGCGCGGCACGCTTTCGGGGGCGGAATACCAGGCGAACATCGCCAGATGGGGGAATTTGCGCTGGCTCACCGTGTCGCCGAACATCACCCGCGGCGGCTCGGTGCGGAGTTTGAGGTCGATCCCCACCTTGCGCCATTGCGCCTGGATCACCTGGGCCACCAACTCGCGCGAGCGGTTGCCCGCGGTGGTCAGCAGCTCCAGCGCCAGCTTGTCGCCCTGGGCGTTGACCCGGATGCCGCCGGGGCCGCTCCGCCAGCCCGCTTCGTCAAGCAGGGCGCTCGCGGCGGCGGGATCGTATTTCGCCGCAGGCACGTCCTCGGCGAACACCCAATCGAGTTGGGGAACCATCGTCGCCGCGACCGGCTGGCGGCCGTCGAACAATTGCCGGGTCAGCCCGTCGCGGTCGAGCGCGGCGAGCAGGGCGCGGCGCACCCGTCGGTCGGCCAGGATCGGCGAGGATAGGTTGACGTCGAGATGCTCGTAGACCAGACCGGGGCGGGTGATGAAGGTAAAGCGGCTGCCCTGACGCTTTTCCAGCGCCAGCGCCTGTTCCAGCGGCAAGCCCAGTTCGCCTGCGATCATATCGACGCCGCCCGACAGCAGGTGAGCTTCCATCGCCGCGCTGTTTTCGATCGTGCGGATCTGGATGCGGTCGAACCCCGGTCGTGGCCCGCTCCAATGCGGATTGCGGACCAGCAGGATGTGCGAGCCGCGTTCGAGTCCGGCGATGCGATAGGGGCCGTTATAGAGGCCGGGATTGGTGCTGTCCTGCTCGTAGGCGGTTTGGGTGCGATAGCTCTCTGGCGCGGCCTCGAAACGGGGCCGCTCGATATGGGCGGGCAACAGCCGCAAATCGTTGATCGCGTTGTAATCGAACGTCACCCGGTCGAAATGCAGGGTGAAGCGGCGGGCATCGAGGATCTCGACCCGGGTGATGCGGTTGAACAATTCGCTGTTCGACACGCCAGAGCGGGGGTGGCGGCCGACCGTCCAGGTAAAGGCGACGTCGGCGCTGCTGACCGGGGTGCCGTCGCCCCATCGCGCGTCGGCCTTCAAGGCGTAGGTGACGGCGATTCCCTTTTTCCCGCCCGGCAGGGTCTCGATCCGCGCCAGCCCGTTTTCCAGCGTCGGCAGCGTCTCGCACAACAGGCAGACCAGCGTCCACGAGGGATCGTAGGCGGTGATCGGGCGATGGACGAAGGCCAGGACATAGGTCTTGGCCAACATCGATTCGATCAGCGGATTGAGCGTCACCGGATATTGCGACAGGCCGATCGTCAGCGATTCGCGCGCCGGGGCGGCGATCGGCACGGCCAGGGACAGAATCAGGGACAGGATCGCGAGCGAACGACGCATGGCGGGCCTTTGGGCAGAGGTCCGGCGCGGGGCGGGCGCGGGGCGCTAGCGGCGGGGCGGGTCGGTCCGGGGAGTGTCGGCCTCGGGTTCCGCCGTCCCGGTCGGGACCGGATAAAAGGACGAGAACATCTTGACCGCCTGCTCGACGAACGCCTTGTTCTGCTTGGCGACCTCCTCGAACGGATTGAAGGGGAACAGCCCACCGCCCAGGGTGGTGCGCATGTAATCGCGCATCTGTTCCTCGTTCCGGGAAAACGCCTGCATGCTGTATTCGAGATAGCGCGGCACCAATCCGCCCAGCGAGTCGCCATAGAACCCGATCAACTGGCGCAGGAAGCTGATCGGCAGCAGGTTCTGGCCGCTTTTTCCTTCTTCCTCGACGATGATCTGGGTCAGGACCGACCGGGTGATGTCTTCGCCCGATTTGGCGTCGTAAACGACGAAATCCTGATTGTCCTTGACCATCTGACACAGGTGATCGAGCGTCACGTAGCTGCTGGTCGCGGTGTTGTAAAGCCGACGATTCGCATACTTCTTGATCGTGATGGGCGCCTTGGCGGCGGTCTGGGTCTCCGACATCTGGCTCTTCATCTCGACTGCGACGACAGGGCCTCATTGCCCTGTCATTGCCTCACCTTAACAGATCATGTTGCCCCGCGTCGATTGGCATCCAGGCTGATCTTCGATCAGGGGCGTGGTCAAAGCGGGGGGGCGTTGCTATACTCAGGCCATGACGGACCCGTCGCCTGAAGTCGCCGCCCTGGCGCGTCGCTATCTCGATTTGTGGCAGCAGCAGGTGGCCGCCCTCTCCTCCGACCCGGCGATGGCCGAGGCGGTGGCGAAAGGCGTGGCGATGATGACCGGCTGCGCCGCGGCGATGGCCGAGGCTGCCGGGATCGCGGTCGCCGCCACCAGCCCGAACAACAAGGCGCGAGCGGATGAGCCGACAGAGTCGCCCACGCCCCAGCCCGCCACCGGTCCCGCCGCCGCCACCACCCCGGATCGGGCCGCGTCCGTTGCCGCTCCTCCTGCTGACCCATCTGGCGACGCTGTTTGGCTCGCTGGCCGTCTGGCCGCTCTGGAGGAGCGGGTCGCTGTCCTGGAAGCCGCACTTGGCCGAACAGGCGGACCTGCTGAAGGAAAGCCTCGCCGCCGCCGGTCCTGAGGCTCCGGCCGGGTTCGAGACGGCGCTGGCCGCCGAGGCGGTGCGCCGTCACGCTGCCTTTCTGAACGGGATCGAGGCCTATCGCCGCCATCCCTATCGCCGCGATCTGCCGCCGCCTCCGATCGTCTGGAGCCGTGGCAGCACCCGTCTGCTCGATTTCCGTAGCGAGGCCGAGGCGATTCCCGCGGTTCCGGTGCTGGTGATTCCCTCGCTGGTCAACCGCGCCTATATCCTCGATCTGACCGAACGACGCAGCCTGATGCGCTATTTCGCCGCGCGGGGGCTGGCCCCGTTCCTGGTCGATTGGGATGCGCCCGGACCTGACGAACAGGGCTTTACCCTGACCGATTACGTGCTCGACCGGCTGGAGCCGATGCTGGACCGGGTCGCCGAATTATGCGGCCGTGCCCCGGTTGTCGTCGGCTATTGCATGGGGGGATTGCTGGCGCTGCCGCTGGCGCAACGCCGGCCCGGCAGCGTCGCGGCGCTGGTCTTGCTGGCGACGCCATTCGATTTCGTCGCCGGGCGGAGCGAAACCGCCGCGCTGGTGCGGGCGCTGGAACCGGCGCTGGGGGCAATGATTGACGGCGCGGGATGCCTGCCGGTCGATCTGCTCCAGGCGCTGTTCGCCGGGCTCGATCCCGGCCTGGCGGCGCGCAAATTCACCGCCTTCGCCCACACAAAGCCCCGCAGCGCCCGTGCCCGCGAGTTCGTCGCGCTGGAGGATTGGGCCAATGACGGGGTGCCGCTGGTGGCGGCGGTGGCGCGCGAGTGCCTGTTCGAGTGGTACGGCGCCAACGCACCGGCGCGGGGGGAATGGCGGATCGACGGTCGTCCGGTGCTGCCGGAGGAGGTACGGGTGCCGACTCTGGCGATCGTGCCGGGGCGCGACCGCATCGTGCCGCCGGATTCGGCGCTGCCGCTGGCGCAGCGAATTCCCCATGCCCGGCTGTCGGTGGTGGCGGGCGGGCATGTCGGGTTGCTGACCGGGCCGCGGGCCCGCAGCGATGTCCTTGGTCCCCTGGTTCGCTGGATCCGTCGTCGATACCCGTAACGATACGGTGTTGCATGACATATGAGCAAGGCAGTATTACGATAATAGCAGTTCTGTCTATCAGTGGTGGCACGGACGAACCGTGCTCGATAAGGGAGACTCAAGGCTCATGACTGATATTGTTATCGTCGCCGCCGTTCGTACCGCGATCGGGGCCTTTTCCGGGTCGTTGTCTTCCCATTCCGCAGCTCAATTGGGCGCAATCACCATTCGCGCCGCCTTGGACCAGGCCGGTGTTGCGGCGGCCGATGTGTCCGAAGCGATCCTGGGTCAGATTCTGACGGCGGGGCAGGGCATGAACGGTGCCCGTCAGGCGGCTCTTGCCGCCGGTTTGCCGGTCGAAAGCACCGCGATCACCATCAATCAGGTCTGTGGCTCGGGCCTGCGCGCCGTCGCTCTGGCCGCCCAGGCGATCAAGGCGGGCGATTCCTCGATCGTCGTTGCCGGTGGTCAGGAAAGCATGTCCAACGCCCACCATTCCGCGTTTCTGCGCGGCGGAACCAAGATGGGCAATGTCAGTTTCGTCGATACGATGATCAATGACGGGCTGACCGACATTTTCAACAACTACCATATGGGTGTCACCGCCGAGAACGTCGCCCGCGAGTTCGGCATCACCCGTGAGGACCAGGACGCGTTCGCCCTGGCCAGCCAGACCAAGGCCGAGGCGGCGATCAAGGCGGGCCGTTTCAAGGACGAGATCGTTCCGGTCCCGATCATGGTCAAGAAAGAAGAAAAGCAGTTCGATACCGACGAGTTCCCTCGGTTCGGCGCCTCGCTTGAGGTGCTGTCGCGGCTGCGTCCGGCGTTTGCCAAGGACGGCACCGTTACCGCTGGTAACGCCTCGGGGATCAATGACGGTTCCGCCACCCTGGTGGTGATGAGTGCCGCCGAGGCCACCCGGCGTGGTCTGACCCCGCTGGCTCGGATTGCCAGTTGGGCCACCGCCGGGGTCGATCCCAAGGTGATGGGCACCGGCCCGGTTCCCGCCTCGCAGAAGGCGCTGGAAAAGGCCGGGTGGCGCCATGACGATCTCGACCTGATCGAAGCCAACGAAGCCTTCGCCGCCCAGGCGATCGCCGTCAACCGCGCGATCGGATGGGATACCGCCAAGGTCAACGTCAATGGCGGGGCGATCGCGCTTGGCCATCCGATCGGCGCGTCGGGAGCCCGGGTACTGGTCTCGCTGCTGCACGAACTGCGCCGCCGCGACGGTCATAAGGGGCTCGCCACTCTGTGCATCGGCGGAGGGATGGGGATCGCGCTCTGCGTCGAGCGTTGACGGAAATACCGGGCGCCGGGTCCGTCCCCCGGCGTCCGCTCCATCTTGGGCGGACCATGGCCATCAAGAGCCAGTCGAATCGAGAAACGCAAGGAGGATACTACCATGGGTCGTTTGGCACTGGTCACCGGCGGCACCCGCGGCATCGGGCGCGCCATCTCCACCTCCCTCAAGTCGGCCGGATATCGCGTTGTCGCCAATTACGGCGGGAATGACGATGCCGCGCGCACGTTTACCGCCGAAACCGGCATTCCCGCCGTCAAATGGGATATCAGCGATTTCGCCGCCACCGATGCGGCGCTCAAGGCGATCAGCGCCGAACACGGGCCGATCGATATCGTCATCAACAATGCCGGGATCACCCGCGACGCGCCCTTGCACAAGATGAGCCCGGAGATGTGGAACGATGTGATCCGCATCAATCTGACCTCGTGCTTCAACACCGCGCGTCTGGTGATCGATTCGATGCGCGAGCGCGGCTTTGGCCGCATCGTCAATATCGGCTCGATCAACGGTCAGGCCGGGCAGTACGGTCAGGCCAATTACGCCGCCTCCAAGTCCGGTATTCACGGGTTCACCAAGGCCTTGGCCCAGGAAGGGGCCGCCCGCGGCGTCACCGTCAACGCGATCGCGCCGGGGTATGTCGATACCGACATGGTCCGCTCGGTTCCGGCGCCGGTGCTGGAAAAGATCGTTGCCCGCATCCCGGCCGGTCGGCTCGGTCGGGCCGAGGACATCGCCCGCGCGGTGATGTTCCTGGTTTCCGACGATGCCGATTTCATCACCGGCTCGACCATTTCCGTCAATGGCGGCCAGCATATGTATTGATCCTCGACAGGGGCGCTCCTCCGGTGGCGGAGGGGCGCTTCCTTTCTTACGGGGCGCGAAAAGGTTGACTCCGCCCCCTCCGGCATGCGAACGGAACCTCTGAAAGAGCTGTTCTTGCATCAGTGGTCGCGGCTGGGGGGTCTTCATGCGTCGTGGGTTTCGTGTCTGTTCGGTGGTTGCCGCCGTGTCGTTCGCCCTGCTGTCCGGCTGTACCACGTTGCCCGAGGATCCCGATGAACGGGCCGAAATCCAGTCCCTCAACGATCCGCTAGAGCCGACCAACCGGGCGATCTTCGATGTCAATATGGCGCTCGACGATGCGATCATGGTTCCGGTCGCCGAATCCTATCGTTCCAACCTGCCCGACTGGTTCCGCGACGCCGTTCACAACATCCTGACCAATCTTCAGGAACCCTATGTCGCGGGTAACGATTTGTTGCAGGGCAACACCCATGCCGCGGCGGATTCGCTCGGACGCTTCTTCATCAACTCGACCTTCGGCCTGCTGGGCGCGCGGGATGCCGTCGCCGACAGCGGCGGGGCCAAGTCGCACAAGACCGATATCGGCGTTACCCTGGCGGTGTGGGGCATCGAAGAAGGCCCCTATCTGATGTTGCCGCTGTTCGGCCCGTCGAACCTGCGCGACGGCACCGGCAAGGTCGCCGAGTTCTGGGCCAGCCCCACCGGCGCGGTGCTGTCGGCCAACGGTCTGGACATCGTCAACAACATTCAGACCGGTGCAGAAGTGCTCGACACCCGCACTAACCTGCTTGACCCGCTGAAGGATTTGCGGCGCAGTTCGCTCGACGACTATGCCGCGATCCGCAGCCTTTATCGTCAGAGCCGCGAGGCTTCGATCATTGCCGCCCGTCAGGGGCAGTCGGCACCCGCCGTCGCGCCTGCTCCGGCCGCAACTCCGGCGGCGTCGGCCAAGCCGGGCACCGGGTTCGGCGATCAGAAAGCCCCGCCCGTGCATGGCAGCGTCGAGTTCGTCGATCCCGCGAAGTAATCAGGCTTGGTCCGCGCGGTCAGGCCCGGCGCGGCTTGGCCCGCGCGGTCGGTTCGGCCTGCATCGGATCGTCCGGCCACCAATGCTTGGGATATTGCCCTTTTAGGTCGGCGCGGACCTGACGGTAGGCCCCGGCCCAGAAGCTGGCAAGATCGCGGGTCACCTGAACCGGCCGCCGCGCCGGTGACAGCAAGTGCAGCAGCAGCGCCACCCGCCCCTCGGCGATCCGGGGGGTGTCGGCACAGCCGAACATCTCCTGCAACCGCACCGCCAGCACTGGGGTCTCGCCGCTGTAATCAATCGGCAGACGCGATCCCGACGGCACCGTGACATGGGTCGGAGCCTGACTGTCGAGCTGGCGGCGGCGCTCATACGGGATCAGGGTGGCCAGCGCCGCAGCGAGATCAAGCCGGGTCAGATGGGCTCGCCGCACCAATCCGGGCAGAAACGGGGTCAGCCAGCTTTCCAGCCCGTCGAGCAGGGCGGCGTCGGACAGATCGGGCCAGCCCGCCTCGGGGTCTTGCGCGGCGAGAAAGGCAACCCGGCGGCGCAGTCCCTCTAAATCCGGCGTCCAGGGCAGGCAGCCTAGCCCCATCTCGCGCACGCCCTCGGTCATCGCGGCGGCGACAGCGTCGGGATCGGCCCCGCTCCACGGCTTGTCGTCGAGCACCAGCCGCCCCAATCGCCGTTGCCGACGGGCCTGGACCATCTGCTCGCGGCTGTCCCAGGCGCACAGGGCGACGGTTTCGATGTCGTCGGCGAAGTGGGTTTCGATCTCGGCCAGGGCAATCGGAGCGGCGAGATAGATCCGCGCCTCGCGCCGGTCGCCATCCAGCTCGGCCAGGGTCAGCCAGGGCTCGGCCGCCAGCGGCTCGGGATCGGCAAACGCCGCGCCCTGACCGTTGGCGAGGGTATAGCGCGGCTCGCCGCCGGGACGACGGCGGGCGATGCGGTCGGGATAGGCGAAGGCCAGCAACAGCCCGGCATCGCCGTCGCTGCCCGCTTGCTCGTCGCCGCGCAGACCGAGGCGTCGGCGGGCGTCGCGGGCGGCCTGACGGACCCGGCCGAGCACGCCCCGATCGACGGTCAGGCCGTGGCGGGGATCGGGAGACTCGCCCCCGCGCAGCACCTGGAGACGCAGCCGCAGATCGGCATCCCGCCCGCTTCGACCGGCGCGCAGCAGGTCGTGTTCCTCCAACAGCGCGGCGAGATCGCAGGCCAGCCCGGCCAGACCGATCTCGCGCGCTTTCAGCATCATGTGGGCGAGGCGGGGATGCAGCGGCAACCGGGCCATCGCCTTGCCATGCTGGGTGATCCGGCCCGAGGCATCAAGCCCGCCCAGCCGGGTCAGCACCGCGCGGGCCGCCGCCAGATGCGCCTCGGGCGGGGGGTCGATCCAGGCCAGGGTTGAGAGATCGGCGATTCCCCAGCGGGCGAGATCAAGCGCCAACGGAGCCAAATCGGCAGCAAGGATTTCCGGAACCGGCTGGGGGGCGAGGGCACGGTCCTCGGCCTCGGACCACAGTCGATAGCACACGCCCGGCCCCAGTCGCCCGGCGCGGCCGCGCCGTTGGTCGGCGCCCGAGCGCGACACCGGTTGCGTCACCAGCCGGGTCATGCCGCTGCCGGGATCAAAGCGGGGAACCCGGGCCTGTCCGCAATCGACGACGACCCGCACCCCTTCGATCGTCAGCGAGGTTTCGGCGATCGAGGTGGCCAGCACCACCTTGCGCTGTCCGGTGGGGGAGGGGGCGATCGCCAGATCCTGCCGCTCTGCGGTCAGATCGCCGAAAAGCGGGGCGAGAAGCACGCCCGCCGCCGCCGGATGCTCGGCCAGCCTCGTTTCGACCCGCCGGATTTCGCCCGAGCCGGGCAGGAACACCAGGACGTCGCCCTCGGTCTCGTCAAGGGCGCACGCGACGGCGCGGACCGCCTCGTCGATAAAGCGTCGGGGCTCGGGGCGGGCCAGGAAGCGGGTTTCGACGGGAAAGGCCCGGCCGGGACTCTCGATCACCGGGACGCCGCCCATCAGCCGCGCCACCGGCCCGCCCTCCAGCGTCGCCGACATCACCAACAGCTTCAGATCGTCGCGCAGGCCCTGCTGCGCCTCCAGCGCCAGGGCAAGGCCGAGATCGGCATGAAGCGAGCGTTCGTGGAACTCGTCGAAGATTACCAGCCCGATTCCCGGCAGGGACGGATCGTCCTGGAGCATCCGGGTCAGAATGCCTTCGGTCACCACTTCGATCCGGGTGTCCGGCCCCACCTTCGAGTCGAAGCGGACCCGCCAGCCGACGGTCTGGCCCGGCACTTCGCCCCGTTCGGCCGCCATCCGCCGGGCGGCGGCCCTGGCCGCCAGCCGTCGCGGCTCCAGCATCACGATCTTCTGTCCGGCCAGCCAGGGCTCGTCCAGCAGGGCGGGGGGAACCCGGGTGGTCTTGCCTGCACCGGGCGGGGCCAGCAGCACCAGACCGGACGACGAGGCCAGGGTGGCGCGCAGACCGCACAAAACGCTATCGATGGGCAAGGGGGACGGCTGCATATCAGACATTTCCTATACCGGGCGAAAAATAAATGTTTCTGTCCGAGTCACGCTTGAATTCAGCACAATCTTAGGAAACAGTTACCACATGGCCCGTAAGGGCTTCGTCGCGTCGTTTGAGGAGGGGCGTTATGAAGGTCAACTGGATTTCTGGTTTTGCGTTTGGGGCTGCGTTGATGTCGGTGCCCGCTTTGGCTTCCGCCGCCGATGCGCCGCCCGCTTTCGGCATGTGCAAGGCCTGTCATAGCGTCGAAGCTGGCAAGAATGGGGTTGGCCCCAGTCTGGCCGGTGTGTATGGCCGCAAGGCCGGAACCCTCGCCGGGTTCAAATTCTCCGATCCCCACGCCAAATCCGGCCTGACTTGGGACGAGCCGACCCTGACCAAATATCTTGCCGATCCCAAGGGGGTTATTCCCGGCAATAAGATGGTGTTCGCCGGCCTGAAGAACCCTGCCGACGTCGCCGCCGTGATTGCGTATCTGAAAAGCCTGTAAGCGCGGGGACAGACAAGACGGACGTCCGGCCACTTCCCCCCGGTGGCTGGAGATGTCGCGACAACCCATCGGCGATCTGGCTCTGGTCTGGATCGGGTTTAAGTAGGCGAGAGAACACTCGGGCAGGGGAAATCCTACTCGATGGTTCTGGTTCTCGCCCACACTTGCCTCGACTCCACCCTTGAATTTGTCACAGTCATAAGGGATAACCGGGGCCTCGCGCCACCAACATTCTGCGCAACGGGAGATAACCTCATGTTTACCTTCAGAAAGCTGGGCTTGGCCGCCGCCGTCGCCCTGTTCGCCGCCCCCTTCGCCGCCACCGCCGCCGATGCCCCGACCGCCTTCAACCAGTGCAAGGCCTGTCATAGCATTGAAGCTGGCAAGAATGGCGTTGGCCCCAGCCTGTCGGGCGCGTATGGCCGCAAGGTCGGTCTGGCCCCGAACTACAAATATTCGCCGGCTCACTTGGCCTCGGGCATGACCATCGACGAAGCGATGCTGACCAAGTATCTCGCCAATCCGAAGGAAACCATCCCCGGCAACAAGATGGGCGCGTCCTTCGGCGGTCTGAAGAACCCGGCCGATGTCGCCGCCGTCATCGCCTATCTGAAGACCGTGAAGTAAGTTTCACGCCGTCTCGGAAATTGGCAACGCCGCCGCTCCGCAAGGAACGGCGGCGTTGTCGTTTCCAGACCCCGGTCGGCCATTCCCCTCTCCCGTCGGTCGTGAAAAAGTCCTTCGGCCTTTGGCCTCAGTGTACTTTTCCCCGGTTCAAAAAGAATCCCCGTGCTCAATCAAGCTTTCCGCGCGGGGATGGATTTGGTTCCCTCCGAGGCCGATGGGCGACGCCCACGGCTTCGGAGGCGGGATTTCACCAGCTTTGCGCGCTTAAGCGGCGCAAAGCTGGTGAAACAGACAACACGAAAAATGGGCGCTGGGCCGCCCCTAGCCCATTTTTCTCCTTTTAATCCAACGGGAAAAAGTACACCGAGCGACAGCGAGGGACTTTTTCACGGAAGACTCTCCCACGACGACGCGGGAGAGGGGGCGGGACGTCTCAGCCGACCTTGGGCAGTTCGGCCAGGGCGGTGTCGAGCGCGCTCTGATTGAAGGCCGGATCGACCAGCTTGCCGGTGAAGTGGTCGGTATAGGCCTGCATGTCGAAATGGCCGTGGCCCGACAGGTTGAACAGGATCGTCTCGGAGCGGCCTTCAAGCTTGCAACGCAGGGCCTCGTCGATCGCGCCCTTGATCGCATGCGAGGATTCCGGAGCGGGGACGATGCCTTCGGCACGGGCGAAGCGGACGGCGGCGGCAAAGCACTCGGTCTGGTGATAGGCGCGCGCCTCCATCAGGCCCAGTTCCTTGACATGGCTGACCATCGGGGACATGCCGTGATAGCGCAGCCCACCCGAATGCGAGCCCGGCGGCATGAAGGTCGAACCCAGGGTGTGCATCTTGACCATCGGGGTCAATTTGCCGGTGTCGCCGTAATCGTAGGCGTAGCGGCCCCGGGTCAGAGTCGGGCACGAAGCCGGTTCGATACCGATCACACGGACCTTCGATCCCTTGATCTTCTCGCGGATATAGGGGAAGGCCAGACCGGCGAAATTCGAGCCGCCGCCGGTACAGGCGATGACGATGTCAGGCTGGTCGCCCGCCATCTCCATCTGCAACATCGCCTCTTCGCCGATGATGGTCTGATGCAGACAGACATGGTTCAGCACGCTGCCCAGCGCGTAATTGGTATCGGACCGCGAGGCGGCGACCTCGACCGCCTCGGAAATGGCGATGCCGAGCGAGCCGTTCGAATTGGGATCGACGGCCAGGATGTCGCGCCCAGCCTGGGTCAGGTTCGACGGGCTGGCGATGCAGGTGGCCCCATAGGTTTCCATCAGCGCGCGCCGGTACGGCTTTTGCTGATAGGACACCTTGACCATATAGACTTCGACTTCGATGCCGAACAGCGATCCGGCGAAGGCGAGCGAACTGCCCCACTGTCCCGCCCCGGTCTCGGTCGCCAGCCGGGTGATGCCTTCCTGCTTGTTGAAGAACGCCTGCGGCACTGCCGAATTGGGCTTGTGGCTACCGGCGGGGCTGACGCCTTCGTACTTGAAATAAATCTTGGCCGGGGTGTCGAGCGCCTTTTCCAGCCCACGGGCGCGGATCAGCGGCGCCGGACGCCACAGGCGATAGACCTCACGTACCGGCTCGGGAATGTCGATCCAGCGTTCGGTGCTGACCTCCTGTTCGATCACCGCCTTGGGAAAGATGGAAGCAAGATCGTCCGGACCGATCGGCTGTCCGGTGCCGGGATGAAGCGGCGGCGGCAACGGCACAGGCAGATCGGCGGCCAGGTTGTACCAGGCCTTGGGGATACGGTCTTCGGACAACAGATATTTAACGGTCTCGCTCATCTTGGCCTTTTCCCATGACTTAGGGGAGGAGTGCGCGGCACCGGCCCCCCGGCTGGCGTCGCGCGGGCGCAGGATACGTCGGAACCTGAGCGGAGGAAACGTCGTTTCAAGATTTTTACACCACTCAATGCCGCAAAATTGTAATTTTCTTCCTTCCCCGCCCAGGAGTTGCCCTCCATATGCCCGATCCCGCCTCGCCGTTTGATGTCGCGATCGTGTTGGGGGCCAGCATCGCGCCCGATGGCGGCCCCAGTCCGGCCCTGGCGCGTCGGGTCGCCTGCGCCGTTGATCTGGCTGTTTCGGGACAGGTCGGCGCGTTGCTGATGAGCGGCGGTCCGGTCCGCCACCCGATTCCCGAGGCGCTGGTGATGCGCGATCTGGCTTTGGCCGCAGGAGTTTCGTCCGAGCGGATTTTCGTCGAGACGAGTTCGCGCAACACCATCGGCAATGCCCGTCATTGCCGCCCGATCGTCGAAGCCCGGGGCTGGCAGCGGATTCTGGTCGTGACCGATCCGCACCATCTGCCCCGCGCCCTTTACGCCTTTCGCCGCTTTGGCCTTCGCGTCTCCGGGGCGTCGGTTCCTCGCTCTGGAGGGTCGGGGTGGGGATGGTGGCTGGGCTGGGGACGCGAGATGCTGGCGCTGCCCTGGACGGCGATTAGGCTCGAGCCTCTGCGTCTTCGGGCCGCTCTGACGCGATCGGTGTCCACGCCGCCTTGACCGGCTTCGGGGGCGGTGGGATGCTTTTCCCAACCCGTGATGCGAGGAGACATCCCTTGGCCGAGCCCACTCCCTCTACCCCCGCCGACATTGCCCAGGCGCTGGGTCTGCGTCCCGATTTTGTCTGGGGGGTTTCGACCTCGGCGTTTCAGGTCGAAGGCGCGGTGGCCGAGGACGGGCGTGGCCCCAGCATCTGGGACACCCGCTGCAAGCTGAAGGGGGGCGTTGCCGATGGCAGCAACGCCGACATCGCCTGCGACCATTATCACCGCTGGCGCGACGATATCGCGTTGATGAAGCAGATCGGGGTTGGGGCCTATCGCTTTTCCGTCGCGTGGCCACGCGTGCTGCCGCGCGGGAAGGGTGCGGTCAATCCGGCCGGGCTCGATTTCTACGACCGTCTGATCGACGCGCTGCTGGAGGCCGGGATCGAGCCTTGGCTGTGCCTCTATCACTGGGATTTACCCCAGGCGTTGGACGATCTTGGCGGTTGGACCTCGCGCGATTCCGCCGGGTGGTTCGCCGATTATGCCGCCCTGATCGCCAAACGCTATGGTGACCGGGTCAAGCGCTTTGCCACCTTCAACGAATTTTCGGTCTTTACTCTGTTCGGCTATGCCATTCCCTGGGCCGCGCCGGGGATCACCGACCGCGCCGCCCATCTGCGGGCGATCCATCACGTCAATCTCGCCCACGGGGCCGGGGTGGACGTGCTGCGCGATCTGGTCCCCAACGCCTCGATCGGGGCGATCCACAACCGTCAGATTGTCCGCCCCGAAGGCGGGCGGGAAGAGAATGTTGCCGCCGCCCGCTTGCTCGACGCCCATTGGAACGGGGTGTTCTGCGATCCGCAGATCCTGGGCCATTACCCCGAGATCGTCTGTTCCGACATCGAGCCCTATGTTCTGCCCGGCGACATGGCGCGGATCTGTCGTCCGACCGACTGGATCGGGCTCAATCATTACGGCCCGATCTATGCTCGGGTCGATCCCACGACCACCTGGGGCTATGGCTGGGGCGACGCGCCCGAATCCGCGACCCACCCCGAGGTCGGCTGGCCGATCTTCCCCGAGGTGTTCAAGGAGGAATTGCTGACGCTGCACCGGCGCTATCGCCTGCCGATCTTCGTTACCGAAAATGGCTGCGGGGGCGGGGCCGGATCGGATATCCCCGATGCCGACGGCATCGTCGCCGATACCCACCGGATCGCCTATCTGCGCGACTTCACCCGGGCGATGCGCGACGCGGTGGCCGAGGGCTGCGACCTGCGCGGCTATTTCGTCTGGTCGCTGCTCGACAATTTCGAATGGGGCTCGGGCTATGGCACCCGGTTCGGGCTGGTCCATGTCGATTTCGAGACCGGGACGCGGACGTTAAAGCAATCCGCTGGCTGGTATCGCGGCCTGATCCGGGGCGAGCATCGGGGGTAGCGCGCCCTTAAGCCGGGGCGTGGGCGATCACGTACAGCCAGTCGGGATGGGCGCGCCCGGTCCGGGCTGCGTCGATGGTCCAGGAGGCGAATCCCGCCGCGCCTAGCACCGTTTCCAGCGGTTCCGGCTCCCAATAGCAGAAATAGCGGGGGGCGCCGACCTTGGCGCTGGACCAGGATTCTCCCTGGCCGCGCTTTAAGCTGAAGGCGAAGCGCCCGCTCGGGGCCAGCGCCCGCCTCATCTTGCCCAGGACAAGGGCGAACTCGTCCCGGGTGAAATGCAGCAGCACCGCATTGGCGAAGATCAGGTCGTAGGAGCGGTCCAGGTCGTCGGTCAGCGCGTTGAACAGCCGCGCCTTGTGCCCTGCGGCCTGGAGGCAGGCGACGAAGCCCGGTACCGCGTCGGTGCATTCGGGGGTGAAGCCGCGCGACGCGATATAGGCGGCGTCGCGGCCAAACGCGCTGCCCAGTTCCAAAATCCGCGCCGAACCGGGGAGCCCGGCCAGGGTGGAGTCGATCCAGTCCTTCGTCGCTCCGGACACGGTCTGCGCCGTGCCGTCGATATAATCCTGCACATGGTCGCCATAGGTGCGCAGGGTCGCGTTGTTGCTGTCGCTCATTGACGTGCCGCCTGGCCAGCGCCCTGCGTGAAGCAGGGCGCTCCTGGATACCAAAACCCTCGGGATACGTTACTGACCGGGCGAGCGGGTGATGGATTTGATCGGGCCGCGCGGATTGCCCGATTTCGCGGCGATGTCGCGATCCTGAGCCTCGATCAGCGCCTTGGCGGGGGCGTCTCCCTCCAGCCCGAGCAATTCGGCGCTGGCGATCTTCCGGTTTGAACTGCGGGTGCCGTCCTCATAAAGGATGTCGAAGAAGACAAACGCGTTGTCGGTCGCTTTCTTGCGGGCCATTGCCGCATCTCCTCTGGCTTGACGTATCGTCTTTCGGCCTGACGCCAGCGCTGCCGCGCCGGTGGCCGCCGCCGTAAGGACGTCGGGTTGAACGCGCCGGTGATAGAGCCTGCGCTTCGTCCCGGCAAGGGCAATCGTCTGGGCCAGAGGTCGATATCGGTACCGCCGCCGCTATCTCCACGGCCGGAAATGATGGTGAGGGCGCGGGTAAGACGGGCCATAGCCGTAACCATAGCCGCCGCCGGGGGCGAAATAGCGCGGCGGCGGCGGCGGAGCGTAATAGACCGGCGGCGGCGCATAGGCCGGTTCGGCATAATAGACGGTCCGACCCGGAGGCAGCGGCTGAATGATGCACCCCGACAGGGCGGTGCACAGCAGAATTGCGGCGAGACATTTGACCATGATGCATCCCCTTCGGGGACAAAGCGTTGACGGTCATGAGTCTCGGTGCCGACGGTGGCTTATCTTCGGCGCGATTCAGGCTAAATTGAGTCGGAGAAAAATATAGATAAACCTCTATCGTCTGGCCCGGAAGAAATCGCGCAACAGCGCCGCCGCTCGTCGCTCTTCGATTCCGCCATAGATTTCCGGGCGATGGTGACAGGTGGGATGGTCGAACACGCGGGCGCCGTGGTCGATGCCGCCGCCCTTGGGGTCGTAGGCCCCGAAATAGACCCGCCGGATTCGGGCCAGGGCGATTGCCGCCGCGCACATCGGGCAAGGCTCAAGCGTGACGTAGAGGTCGCAACCCTCCAACCGTCCGCCGCGTCCGGCGGCGGCGGCGCGGATCGCCAGGATTTCGGCGTGGGCGGTGGGATCTAACAATTCCTCGACCCGGTTTCCGGCGACGGCCAGCACCTCTCCGTTTCGGACCAATACCGCGCCCACCGGCACTTCGGCGCGGGCGGCGGCGGCCATGGCCTCGGCCAGGGCGATCTGCATGAAGCCGGTCATGCTGTCGCTTTACCATGGCTTCGGCGGAGACGGAAAGGTATAGGAGGGCTCCCACGCGCCCAAGGAACAGCTTTGACCATGAGTCGACGACCGATCATCGGCATTACTCTCGACAGCGAAGAATCCGGCGGCTATTCGACGATGCCCTGGTACGCGCTGCGCTGCAATTATTGCGAGTCGGTCGCCGCTGCGGGCGGTCTGCCTGTGTCGTTGCCCCACCATCCCGATCTGGCCGAGGAGTATCTCGACCGCCTGGACGCGCTGATCGTCTCGGGCGGTGCGTTCGATGTCGATCCGGCGCTGTTCGGGGCCGACAGCCGCCATCCCGCCGTCACCTTGAACGCGACCCGGACCGCGTTCGAATTGAGGATTCTGACCGGCGCGCTGGCCCGCGATCTGCCGATTTTGGGGATTTGCGGCGGCCAGCAATTGCTGAACGTCGCCTTGGGTGGTTCGCTGATCCAGCATATCCCCGACGAGGTCGAAGACGCGCTGGTCCACGAACAGCCCAATCCGCGCACCGAACCGGGGCACGAGATCGAGATCGTCGCCGGAACCCGGCTGGCCGCGATCGTGGGGACGGGGCGGATCGTGGTCAATTCCGCCCATCATCAGGCGGTGAAACAGGTCGCTCCCGGCTGTATCGTCGATGCTCTCGCCCCCGACGGGGTGATCGAGGGGATCGAGGCGCCCGACCGGCGCTTTTGCATCGGGGTGCAATGGCATCCCGAATTTCTGATTGGCCCCGCCGACGCCAAAGTGCTGTCGGCCCTGGTGGAGGCGGCAAGACAATGACGACCGACGAGCGGGACGAAACCACCAGCCCGGCTTCGGCCGGAGAGCGGATCGCCAAGCGGCTGGCCCGCGCCGGTCTGTGCTCGCGCCGCGACGCCGAACGCTGGATCGCCGACCGCCGGGTCGCGGTTAACGGTGTGGTGCTGGACAGCCCGGCCTGCGTCGTGACCGCGAACGACCTGATTCTGGTCGATGGTCAGCCGGTGTCCGAGCCCGAGCGCACCCGGCTGTGGCGCTATCACAAGCCCGCCGGTCTGGTCACCACCCACCGCGACCCCGAGGGGCGCAAGACGGTGTTCGAGACGCTGCCCGCCGATCTGCCCCGCGTCGTGTCGGTCGGGCGGCTCGATCTCAATTCCGAAGGGCTGCTGCTGCTGACCAATGACGGCGCGCTGGCCCGCAAGATGGAGCTGCCCTCGAACGGCTGGGTGCGGCGCTATCGCGTCCGGGTCCATGGCGAGGTCGATCCGGTCGCACTGCAACGGCTCGATCGCGGCGTCACCGTCGAGGGACAGGCCTATGGCTCGATCAAGGCGACGCTCGACCGTCAGCAGGGGGCCAATGCCTGGCTGACCGTGGCGCTGCACGAGGGCAAGAATCGCGAGATCCGCCGGGTGATGGATTATCTCGGCTGGCCGGTGACCCGGCTGATCCGGGTCGCCTATGGCCCGTTCCAGCTTGGCACGCTGGAGGAACGCGCGGTGGACGAGGTGCCGGGCAAGGTGCTGCGCGAGCAGACCGGTGGGGCCAAGCCGGTGCTGCGCCCCAAGGTCGATTCGCGTCCGGCCGGAGAGCGGGAAAAAGACGAGCGGCTGAAAGAGCAGGATCAGCGCAAGAAGGCGGCTCCGGTCCGTCACGGCCCGGCCAAGGGGAATGCCGATGCGAATCGTCGCCGGAAGCCATAAGGGCCGTATCCTGGTCGCGCCGCCCGGCCGCACCGCGCGGCCGACCGCCGACCGGGTGCGTCAGGCGCTGTTCGACATCCTGGCCCATTCCGATCTGGTCGATCTGGATGGGGCGACGGTGATCGACGCCTTTGCCGGATCGGGAGCGCTGGGGCTGGAGGCGCTGTCGCGCGGGGCAGAGCGGGCGTGGTTCCTCGACACCCATCCGGCCTCGCTCGACGCAATCCGCGCCAATGTCGAGACCCTGCGCGAAAGTGCCCGGACCCGGCTGCTGCGCGCCGACGCGACGCGTCCGCCGGTGGCCGAGGCCGCCTGCACCCTGGCCTTTCTCGATCCTCCTTATCATGGCGGCCTGGCCGCCCCGGCGCTGGCCGCGCTCGATGTGGCGGGGTGGTTGGCGCCCGGCATGTTGGCGGTGGTCGAAGTGGCGGGAGACGAGGCTTTTGTCCCGCCGCCCGGCTTCATCCTGGCCGACACTCGCCGCCACGGTCCGGCCCGGATCGAGTTCGTGGTGCGGTCCGAGACCTGATCGCGACGCGGGGCTATGCCTGCCCCGATCCGGTCCTGGCCGAGGTTTGGGCGCTGGTTTCGCGCAGACGCAGCAGGGTGGACCGTCCCGCCGGGCCGAGCGACACCGTCCACCTCTTTCCGTCGCAGCTCATCCGGATGTGTTCGCCCCGCGCCATCTCCTGAAGGCAGGCGGACAGCGATTTGTGCCGCCCGCAATCCGAGATCGCCGCCTCGACCTCGGGCACCAGCCGCCCGAGCGGAAGCGGGCCGGACAGAACCAGTTCCAGCACCGTCTTCCACATCAGGTCGCGGCAGGTGGGATCGCACAGCGCTTCCGGTGCGGTGGGCGCGTTCATGATTGCGGAGTCGCCTGGGACAGGCTGTCGAGCGCGGCGATGAAGGCACCCAGGCCCGAGCGCCGCACCGGAACGAACGGCTTGCTCCACTGGCGGCACAGCTTCTTCAAGCGGTCGTGGGCGGCATGGCTGACGCAATCGACCGGGAACATCACCGCGTCGGCGGTACCGAGCAATCCCGGCAGGCGTCCGATATTGTCCTCGACGCCGCCATCGTGATGGATCAGCACGCCATTGCGTTCCGACACCAGCCGTTGCAGATGCTTCACCTGGATCGAGCGCCCGCCGACATACAGAATGCAGCGGCCGCACAGGTCGGGACGGTCGCACGGCGTGGGGCAGGCGGGGCGGTCGTGACCGGGCAGGGCTTCGTTCAGACGCGCCTCGAGCATTGTGGTCTCGGCGCGCAAAGCGCTCAGTTCGGCGGTCTGGTCGGTCAGGTTGCTGTCGAGTTCGCAGATAACCTCCTCGGCGAGGCGGACGCGCTCCTCGGCCTTGACCGCCCGCGCTTCGGCCCGATCCAGGGCCTGTTGCATATCCTGGTACATCAGCTTCATCGCCCGGAGCTGCTCGCTGGCATCGCCGCATTCGCGCAGCCGCCGGTTTTCCGCCTGTTCAAGCGCGAGCAGGTCGCGCAGGTCGCGCAGCATCGCCTCACGGCTGGAAATTTCCTGGTGCAGCCGGTCCTGCTGGCGCTTGATCTTGGCTTCCAGCGCGGTCTTGTCCTTTTCCAGCGCCGCCATCTGCCGCATGTCGGTCCGCACCATCGCGCCAACCTGATGCGACAGCATGTGGATTTCGCCGAACACCAGGGATTGCAGCGATTCGTCGGTGGCGGGGTGGGTCATCAGCGCCCAGAGCGGCCCGGCGACTTCGCCCCGGCCCAGGCATTCTTTCCACAGCGCCTCGACGCTGTCCCGGTCGGAAATGCGTGAGAACCGCTTGATCGACAGGGCGTATTTGCGGTCGAGCGTCTTGTGCAGGGCCTTGCCGAGCGAGCGGTCGCGTGAGGCGAGGTGGACCATCGCCGAATGAATTTCATATTCGGTCGGGTTGGGCTTGGCCAGTTCCAGGCCGTTGCGGCTGGCGATCCCGCGCAATTCCGGCAGGCTGAGACAGGTGCCGATGATGGTGCAGTGGCAGTGGGACGAGACCTCCCACAATTTGCGGCGCAGACGCGGGCGGGATTCAGACGGGACCGGATCGGTAAGACAGGCCTGACACATGGGGAACTCCCTTTCGCAAATGCGAGTCATTCTTAATAAGGGCGACTATCGTCCTTTCCCCCCTGGTTTGTCAATGGGTGGTGAACGGATTAAAACAGGGGGGGGCTCGTCCCTCCCTGCCATCGTCCGGAGTGCTGCGATTGTGGGTCTGGGCCGACGATTTTTATCGAATACTCATGTCGGTAAGTTTTGATACAATATGTTTCGCGGTCGATATGCTGATGTCCGGCTCTATTCTCCTGATGGCCTCAGCGGTGAACTCGGTTTTTCCAGCCATGTCGTACCCGTTCTGCTCGGCCATTTCCATTGACCTGGCGATTACCGACAGAAGTGAGTCTGAGGTCATGGCCGAAAGACCTTTATTTCGAGGATTTGGCGCTGCTGGCCCACCATCCGCACGTTATTTTCAGAGAATTCGGGGATGAAGTATCGGTTCCACCAGAGATTCTATCTGTCTGATGTCCATCTAAACGTAAAAAGCATGAATTGATTGGTGTAGGTGTTCGCCATTTCAGTAAATAATTTTTATTTATTTAATGTAATGTAAAAATAAAATTGAAACAACAATTGCAATAATTACAAATATAATTGTTTGTATGTATTGTTTAGTATGATGTTATTCTTTATTTTTTATACCAAATAGATTCGGAAAATACTCATGCAAATGAAGTTCATGGGGAAATGTTCCTCTGCGTTGACGCCTTTATGAATTTCTATTTTTTTGTTGGGCTGTGCGGTGTACTTTTAAGGCGTGCCCCCGGCTGAATTGGTCTGCGGGTGGGAGGGGCAAAGATGCCCGACGAAACGAGCGAACCCCCGATGCAAGCGTCCGATATGCCCGAACCGATGGGAAGCACCCCTGTGTCCGATTCTGCTCAGGGGCGTTTCACAATTGTCGGCATCGGGGCCTCGGCCGGTGGGTTGGAGGCGTTGGAGCGGTTTCTGCTGCCGATTCCGTCCGGGTGCGGACTGGCGTTCGTCGTCATCCAGCATCTGGACCCCGATCAATCCAGCGCGATCGTCTCCCTGTTGCAACGGGTCACCTCAATGGAGGTGGCCGAGGCAGAAGACGGAAAAACCGTGCGCCCCAATGCGGTCTATGTGATTCCGCGCAATCGCGATCTGTCGATCCGGGAGGGGCGATTGTGGTTGCTGCCCACCGCAATGCCGCACGCGCCGCGTCGGCCGGTCGATCATTTTTTTAGCGCCTTGGCCGAGGACCAGCGGGAATTTGCCATCGGCGTCGTCTTGTCGGGGATGGGGGCGGACGGCACCTTGGGATTGGGGGCGATCAAGGCGAGTGGTGGCCTGACCCTGGCGCAGTCGCCCGAGGAAGCGGGGTTCGACAGTATGCCGAAATCGGCGATCGAGGCCGGTTTCGTCGATATCGTGGCTCCGGCCAGTGCGTTGATAACGGAGATTCTCGACTGCCGACGCCGACCGGTCTCGGGTCTGGACGAGGAACAAAGTCGAAGCGCGCTCAACACGATCATCGCTCTGCTCAACGAGCGCTCCCGCCATGATTTTACTTTGTACAAAACCACGACCCTGTTTCGTCGTATCGAGCGAAGGGTCGCGTTGCACCGCCTCGATTCCCTGCCGGACTATGTCCGTTATCTGCACGAGAACCCCCGCGAGATTGATCTTCTGTTCAGGGAACTCCTGATCGGGGTCACCAATTTCTTCCGTGATCCGGCGGTGTGGGATGCGGTCAAGGCCCAGATTCTGGTGCCTCTGGTGACGTCCCATCCGCTCGGTCGGCCGATACGAGCCTGGGTACCGGCCTGCTCGACCGGAGAGGAGGCCTATTCTCTCGCCATCGTCTTTCGCGAGATTCTCGACGAGATTGTCCCCCCGGCGCGAAGCGTTTTGCAGATCTATGCCACCGATCTCAATGCCGAAGCGATCACCCAGGCTCGCCAGGGCGTGTTTCCCGCCAATATTGCCGAAGATGTCTCGCCGGAACGGCTGAACCGCTTCTTTTCCATTGATGCGCGTGGGTACCGGATCGCCAAGGATATCCGGGACATGGTGACCTTTGCCGAGCAGAACATCATCTCCGACCCGCCTTTTACCAAGCTCGACATTCTCAGTTGCCGCAATCTTCTGATCTATTTCGGCCCCGATCTGCAAAAGAGTCTGTTGCCGCTCTTTCATTTCGCCCTCAATCCGGACGGAGCCCTCATTCTGGGCAGTGCCGAGGCCATCGGCGATTTCACCCGTCTGTTCTCCCCCATTAACCAGAAGGCCAGATTGTTTCGTCGGATCAATCATCCGGTGCTGCGAAGCGCGATCCGCTTTCCCGGCAAGGCTGTTCCCATGCTGTCCAGTCAGCACGACGCCTCGATCGGCGAACGGGGCGGCGAGACGCTCCAGGGTATGATGGAGCGGATCTTGCTGAGCCGGTTTTGTCCGGCGGCGGTGCTGGTCGATAGCGATGGCGAAATTCTCTATTTCAGTGGGCGTACCGGGAGATATCTCGAACCGGCGGCTGGCAAAGCCAACCTCAACCTGCATGTCATGGCGCGCGACGGAATTCGTCTGCCCTTGATATCGGCCATCAAACGGGCGCTGCGTCAGGACGAGGCGGTCGTTCTCCCCGGTCTTACCTTCATGACCGAGGGCGGGATGAAGGCGGTGACCGTCACCGTTCAGAAAATGAACCGGCCGGAAAGCACGTTCGATCTGGCGTTGGTGGTCTTTAGCGATGTCGAGTGCGTCTCGGTTCCCCACAATATCTCGCGCAAGGCGGCGCGTTCGCGCGTGCACGACGCAATGAGCGACGAGTTGGCGCACACCCGGGCGGAACTCGATGTCACTCGCGCCGAAATGCAGGCGTCGCTGGAGGAATTGAAATCCGCCAATGAGGAACAGCAGGCCACCAACGAGGAGTTGCAGTCGGCGAACGAAGAGTTGATTACCTCGAAAGAGGAAATGCAGTCGATGAACGAAGAACTGCATAGCGTCAACGCCGAGATGCAATCAAAGGTCGAGAATCTTGTTTGTGTAAATAACGACATGAGCAATCTGTTAAATAGTACAGAAATTGCGATGGTGTTTCTTGATGGGGAGATGCGGATTCGCCGCTTCACGCCCTATGCAAATCAATTGTTTAAGCTGATTGACAGCGATTCCGGCCGCCCATTGTCGGATATCGTGACCGATCTTCGCTATCCGACCTTGACCGACGATGCGCGGGAGGTTCTGCGAACTCTGATCTTTATCGAAAAACAGGTTCCGACCCAAAATGGACGTTGGGTCAAGGTGCGCACCATTCCCTATCGCACCCAGGACAATGTGATCGACGGAGTTGCGATCACCTTTATCGACGTTACCGAGATCAAGGAGCTTCAGGACGAATTGAAACGTCTCAAGGGAGAGACTCTCTGACCCGAAAGGGGGCAGACCATGACCAGTTCCGCGAAACCACCGGGGCCTAACGAAATCCGTGCCCGTGCCGAGCAACGGGAGCGCGAGAGCCGGATCGAGGTGGGCGGGCACGACGAGTCGATCCGCCTGATCCATGAATTGCGCGTCCACCAAATCGAACTGGAAATGCAAAACGAAGCCCTCGCCCAGGCGCGGGTCGAGGCCGAGGAGAGTGCCGCCCGGTATGCGGCGCTCTACGATCATGCTCCGGTCGGCTATGTCACCATTGATGCGGCAGGGATCATCGTCCGCGCCAACCATGCCGCCCATACCCTTCTCGACATCGCGCCCCAACAGATCGGAACGCTTCAGTTCGCGGCCCTACTCATCAATGATTCGTTGCCGGATTTCATGCTCTTCATGGACGGAGTCCGCCATTATCCCGGCGAGGCAATCCACTCTCTGGAGGTTGGGTTGCGGCCGGTCAACGGGCGTCCCGGCTGTACCGCGATCCTGGAAGGACGGGGCGACCTCGGCAGTGGCGGCTGCAATCTGGCCCTGATCGACATCACCGAACGAAAACGCGATCAGAACGCCCTTAGCCGGGCCAAGGATCTGGCCGTGCGCGCCACCGAGGCTAAGTCCCGCTTTCTTTCGGCCGCCAGTCACGATCTGCGTCAACCGCTGCAAACGCTGGCCCTGATCAGCGGGGTGTTGCGGCAGATGTACCAGGATCCCAAGACCTTGGAGATGGTCGCCAACGTGGATTCCTCGCTGGCGACGATGGTGACGATGCTGAATTCCCTGCTCGATATCAATCAGATCGATGCCGGTATCGTCGTCGCCAAACGGGGCGCCGTCCCATTGTTTGCTTTGCTGAAACATTTGAAGCGTGAATTTGCCGCCGACGCGGCGGCCAGCAACAACATTTGGCGGGTCGTTCCTTGTACCCTTCGCGTCGATACCGATCCAAGGTTGCTTGATCAGATTCTGCGCAACCTGTTGTCGAACGCCTTCAAATATAGCCGTAACGGCAAGGTTCTGATGGGATGCCGCCGTTATGGCGAGATGGTGCGGATCGAGGTGTGGGATAACGGAATCGGTATCCCTCAGAGCCAGTTACAGGCGATCTTCGAAGAGTTTTATCAGGTCGATACCTCCGCCCGACACCGGACGCGCGGGCTTGGCCTGGGACTGGCGATCGCTCGGCGTCAGGCCGCGCTGCTGGGGCATCACATCCGGGTCCGCTCCAGTCTGGGGCGGGGGTCGGTGTTCTCGATCGACCTTCCGCTTGCCAGCGCGGGCGAAACACTGGCGATTTTATCCGTGGGCGCGGAAGGGCCGAGCGAATCGGTGCGGGGCAAGCGTGTCTTGATCGTCGAAGACGATGCGACGCTGAGTGCCATGCTGGAGCGTCTTTTCACTGCGGCAGACGCCGAGGTGACGTCGGTCGGAAACGGAGCGGCGGCGTTGGAGGCGGTTTCCCAGGGGATCGACCTGCTGGTGGTCGAGCATTCGATCGACGCGACGATGAACGGCCCAGACATCGTTGCCGCTTTGCGGGTCAAGGCGGCGGAGAGTCTGCCCGCGATCATCCTGACCGGGGACATTTCGCTCGAAACCCAGCGCAATTTGGCTACTTTGCCGAAATGCCTCCCGCTGACCAAGCCGACGACGGGAGCCGATCTGATCCGGGCGGCCGAGCGGTTGCTGACGTTGGTGCGGGTTCATCATCCGGCCAACACGGACGCGACCGATTCCCCGACGATTTCGGTGATAGACGACGACGCCCCCTTGCTCGGGGCGCTATCGACATGGCTGCAAGGCGAGGGATGGGCGACGGAGACATTTTCCAGTGCGGAGGAATTTCTTGAAAGCTCGCCCTCGGACGCCGGGGGGTGTCTGCTGATTGATGCCGTGATGCCGGGAATGAGCGGGCTTGAATTGCTTCGGGATCTACGTTTCAGAGGCGACGAGCGCCCGGCGATCGTGATGACGGGGCATGGCGACATGGCGATGGTTGTCGAGGCGATGAAGGCCGGGGCGGTTGATTTCATCGTCAAGCCGGTCGAGTCGGCGGAGGTTCGGCGGGCGATTGATCGGGCTCTGGCCCTCTCGCAAGAGGCGGGCAAAACCCGTTTGGAGCGGGGCGAGCCGACGAAGAGCATCGCCGGACTAACACCGCGGGAACGCCAGGTCCTTGATTTGCTGTTTACCGGACTGTCGAATAAGGTGATTGCCTATCAACTTAACGTCAGTCAGAGAACGGTGGAAAACCATCGCTCATCAATCATGCGAAAGGCTGGCTTAAAAAGCCTGATTGATGTTTACAAGCTTCTGTTTGAGAACAACAGATAGCTGTTCTGGCGATCTGTTGTGACGGCGTTGGTTCGTGACATCAGGTGCCAGAGAACCCCGCCCTGGGACCTGCACGGATCGGTTTCGATCCGTGCAGAGCAGTCGGGGAAACGTCTTTATTCTTCGTCGATATTGGCGGCGGCGAGGGCCTTGGCCAACTCGTACACCCGCTTGCGGACCTGCGGATCGGTGATGTTGTAGTAAGCCCGCACCAGTTCCAGAGTCTCGCGCTTGGTCATCGGATCGGCTTCGAAGGTTGCCGGTTCTTCCGACAGGCCGACCGAGCCTTTGATCACGTTGACCGGGCTCAGATTCTGAACCGCATCCGACATATCGTCGAAGAAATAGGACACCGGAACGTCGAGAACCCGCGCCAGATCGAACAGCCGCGAGGCTCCGATCCGGTTGGCGCCACGCTCGTATTTCTGAACCTGCTGGAACGTCAAACCAATAGCCTCGCCCAGCTTTTCCTGGCTCATCCCCAGCAGCGTGCGACGCAGGCGCATCCGGGCGCCGACGTGAACGTCAACGGGGTTAGGGGCTCCGCTCTCCAGGCGGCCCCGGGTCGAAACGTTCTTCTTAAGCAAAACAAATACCCCTAATCGAATGGATAGAACCAGGAAACATTGTAAACACCGGGGCCGCCGACGCAACTGTTTTTTGTATGCAATTGCATACCGGCGTATGCAGACCAGTGGTTAAATTTCCCGGTACCAGGACGAGGCCAGGAACATTGCCGCCATCAGGTCGTAAAGCTCGCGCACGGCGGGTTCGCGAAGCGTGTCTTCGTGTGAAACCAGCCACAACGACACGGCCATCGATGGCGCGTCAAGGTCGAGCTGAACCAAAGACGGCTCATAAAGCGTTGAATAATTAGGCAGAAGCGATACGCCGCCACCGCTTAGCAACGGTTGTTGCAGCTTTGGCGTCGTCGGCGCGATCAGAACCTCCTCGCCCCGCCCCTTGCGCGACGAGACCAGCGCGTTCCACCCGTCCAGACCGCGGATCGCGTGGTAGATGCCGATGTCGAGCAGGGGGTGATCGACCAGATCGTCGAAGTGGCTGAGCGGCGGCATCTGGTGCAGGAACGTCCGCGACGCCACCGGAACGAAATGCATCGTGCCGACCCGGCGCACCCGCACCGCTCCCTTCAGCCGGGGCAGATCGCCGGGCGAGGTGGCGATCACCGAGATATCGGCCTTGTCCGCGGCGGTGGTGAAGGCCAGATCGGGCAAGGTGGCGCGGATCATCGAGGGATCGAGCGGCAATTCCGCCTTTTTAAGGCCGAGAAGGGCAGGAATCAGCGTGTAGGTCAGCAATCCTTCGCTGGCCGAGACCGTCACCTTGGGCGTGGGGAAGGTCGACATCCCATGCAGCGCCCCTTCGAAATCCTCGGCGGCTTCCTGCATCCGAATTGCCCGTTCCAGCAGGGCGACCCCGGCCGGAGTGGGCGAGGCCCCCGAGCGGCGCCGGTTGAACAGCGGCCGTCCGATCGCCGCTTCGATCGCGGAAATCCTGCGGCTGACCGTGGTCTGGTCGAGGCCCAACTCGGCTGCGGCTCCGGCAAAGCTGCCGCGCGAAGCACAGGCGATGATCAGCCGGACATCATTCCAATCATGGAGGCGAAATGAACTCATGCACCCTTCGGGGGTCGGTGTGCGGTATTCAGTTTTCACGGCATACCACAGTGCGCCAGACCGTCGCAAGATAGCCCCTGTTGGATTTCTTGCATGGAGACGCAATCATGAGCGCCCTGCCCTTAAAAGATGCTTCCGAGCGTCATTCTCCTACGATAGAGATTCGGTTAGTGCGTACCCCTGACGAACACGCGATGGCGATGGCGATACGCGCGGCGGTCTTTCTCGCCGAAGAAGACAACATCACCTACTTCGACGAATTCAACGGAAACGATTATGTATCGACCCACTTGATCGCCTATGTCGATGGCGATCCGGCCGGGGTGATCCGTTTGCGCTGGTTCGCCGATTTCGCCCTGCTGGAGCGGGTCGGGATTCGGCGGCGCTATCGCTCCTATCAGGTGCTGGCCGGGTTGGCTCGCGCCGCGCTCGATCTGGCCCGGCAGAAGGGCTATCGCACCGTCGCCGGACGTGCCCGCAAGGAGACGGTTAATTTCTGGAAGCGCTTCGGCGGCCGTCAGTCGGGCGAGGCGATCGAGATGTATCGCGGGACTTTGGTTCCGATCATTCACGATCTGCCCCGTCGTCCTGATCTGGGAGCGATCGAGGCCGGGCCGTTCGGCGATCCCGAGTTTGAAAACTTGATCGTCCAGGCCGAGGGCTCGTGGGATTTCAGCCGGATCAAGTCCCGGCCGACGACCCACCACCTGTCCGCGGCGGAATAGGCCGGTGATGGGGTGGGATGAGTCTGCTGGGCTGGTTGCCGATATCAACATCCGCATCGAATTGCGCCGTCTGGCCGATCGGGCGATGGAGATGGACAACGGTCCCCTGATGGCGATCCTAGAGGTCGCCATCAGCAGCCTCGACGAACGGATCGCCGATCCGTCCAGTTATATCCGGCGGGACCATCCCCCGCAACGCCGGTCGGGTGGGCTGATCTGTCGCAACGTCCGCATCGACGGGCGGCGGACCAGCGTCAAGCTCGAGGCGGAATTCTGGCGGGCGCTCGATTTGCTGTCGTCTGAAAACGGGTGCAGTGTCGATGAATTGTGCCAGACGGCACGGCGCCGTCACCCCGATGGCGGGTTGACCTCGGCGGTCCGGGTGTTCGTGCTGGCCAGCCGCGACGGCGCTGCCGCACGGGGCGAGAGCCGAACCCGGCGGCAGACCGAGCCTGCCGAATCGTGATGGGACAGGGGGGCTGCCGACAGTCTCGTTCAGCCCCCCACCACGACGGAGTTCAGGTTGGCCTCTGCGGGACGATTCTGCCACTGTGGCCGGGATGAATGGGGGTCTCGGCAGAAGGGTTCCTTAGCGATGTTGGTTTTGGAGGCATCGACGCGGCGCAGCTTCCACGAAGCGGTGCATGATGTGGCCGAAGCAATCAATGCGGCGGGCGGATGGGTCGTGACCCATCAGTTCTTTTCGAACCGGCTGGCTTCGATTGCGTTTGAAATTCCGGCCAGCGCGCTTGGTGCGTTTGCCGCTTCCCTGGCCGATCTCGGGGTGACCCTGCATCAGCCGGTTCCCGACCGCGCGGCCGTTGCGGGGGAGATTGCCGCCCAACTCTCGATCACCTTCGTCCAAGATGGCCCCGATATCAGGCGGGAGGTTCCGGCATTCGGATGAGCCCCGCAATGCGGTGCGGGGGCGTCCCCTCACCGCTTGGGTTTAAAGCCGGGAAGGGATGACGTACCATTGCGTCCATGGTACCGCGCCGATTGATTCGCTGGATCAGGGCTCTTCCCATCGCTTGGCGCATTCCGCTGGTGGTGGCGCTCAACCTGTTCATCGCCCTGGCGGTGGGGGGGCTGGGCTGGCATGCCGCGATGGTGACCAGCGACGATATCGACGAATTACGGCTGGTCCAGCGCGGCACCGTTGCCCTCTCTGACATCAATGCCCATGCCAGCCGGGTGCAGGGGCTGGTGCGGCATTATCTCGCCAATCCCAGCGACGATCTGTTGAAGGAGGCGATGCGGGCGTCGGAGGAATTGTTCGTCCTGATGGGCGATGCGAATTCCTATCAGGTTCCGCAAGGCGACGATGCGGTGGCGATGCACGAGGCCGCGCGGCGCTTTGTCGCCGGGTTCCAAAGTCTGAAGATGGTCAATGCCGACATCGCCCGTCTGTATGAAAGCCAGATCCACCAGACGATTGGCGAGATTTCCGGCCTCTACGCGATTCTCAACTCGACCGCCCGGACCCGGGGCGGCGGTGAACTGGCCCCGGCGCTGGTCAAATCGCACGAGACGTTCGTCGGCACCCTGATCGCGATCAACGCTTTTTCTTTCGAGGGCAACCCGGACCGCGCCGACGAAGCCCGCGCCGGGCTGGAGCGGATGGTCGAATCGATCCCAGTGTTGACCCGAATCGCCGACAGCGATCTGCAACGCGACGCTTTGGCGATGCTGGCTTTGCGCGCCCGCGCCCTGTCCGTCGCGATCGACGAGGTCGCCCGCGATTACGCCGAGCGGGGACGGATCTTGTCCGAAGTGCTCGACCCCAGTCAGGTGACGATGTCGGCGGCGATCGAGCGTCTGATCGTCGCCAGCCGCGAGCGCGAGGACAATCTGCGTCGGCGATCGCACGATCAATTGACCCGAATGGCGGCGGTGGGGGCGGCGGGTGCGGTCGGGTTGCTGGTGCTGGGGGGATGGATCAGCGCGATGATCGGCCTGTCGATCCGCCGCCCGCTGCTCGATCTGCGCGCGGTGATGGAGGCCGGAGCCCAGGGCGATTGGAGCCGCGCGGTCGAAGACGGCGACCTTAACGACGAACTGGCGGCGATGGCGCGGACCGTCGAAGTGTTTCGCAGCCATGCCACCGAGAAACGTCGGTTGGAAAGCGAGCAGGCCGAGGCCGAATCCCGTGCCGAGGCGGCCAACCGCCGCACCCTGCACGACCTCCTCGCCCAGATGGAGGCGCACGATGCGTCGGGGTCGTTCGTTCCGCCGCTGACCGCCGATCCGGCGACCGAGGCCGCCGAGATCGCCGCCGTGTTCACCCGAATCCTGGCCAAGTTCCACGCCGCCACCGGGGAGCGCGACGCCCGGATCCGCGCCTTGACCGAGGCGGTGGAGGCGGCCCATGCCCTCGCCCAGGCCAGATCCGCCTTTTTCGTCGCCCTGTCCGCTCGTTTGCGCCCGACGCTGGAAAGCCTGGGCACGGCGGCTTGGCCGGTGCTCGACCGCCTGGACGCGGCGCTGGATTATTCCCGGCTCGACCAGGGCGAGACTCCGTCCACCCCCTGCATGGTCGATCTCGCCACCGTGATCGCCGCCGCGATCGCCTTTGCCCGTGCCGGAGCCGGTCGGATCGAGATCGAGGCCCGCATTGATCCCGGGTTGCCGCCGATGGTCCGGGTCGATCCGGTCTGGCTGGCCCGTCTGCTCGGTCTGCTGCTCGATCGTGCCGCCGCCGCCGCTACCGGACGGGTCCGTCTGTTCGCCGAGCGGGTGGGGGCAGAGGTCGGTCCCGGCCAGCCGCCCCGGTTGCGGCTGTGGGTGGTCGATGATGGCGCGGGAGAGGCCGGCTGGCTGGACGTCGTCCGCGCTCCGACCCCGGAATCCGATGCCGGGGCTTTGGGGCTGGCCCTGGCCCGTCTGCTGGTCGAACGGATGGGGGGCACGATCGACGGCGTGGCCGAACCGGGGCAGGGCAGCGCGGTGTGGTGCGTTCTGCCGCTCGATCCGGTGGCGGGGGAGGTGGCGGTCCGGCCCGATCCCGCCTGCCTGATCGGCAAACGGGTTCTGATCGTTGCCCCCGATCCCGACGAACGCGGTCTGCTCGCCCTGGTCACCGAGCAAGCGGGCGGCGCGGTGGTACGGGTTCCGGGGGGGCGCGAGGCCCTGGCGGCCTCGGCCCGGGCCACCGCCACCCGGGCTCCGTTCGATCTGGTCATTGCCGCTACCCAGGCGATCGACCCGGTCCAACTCGGTTCGCTCGGCACGGTCCCGCTGGTGCTGATCGACGACGGCGACCCGCACCGCCGTCTGGTCCTGTCCCAGGGGCCGGTTTGCCCCACTTTTATCGGCCGACCGCTTGATCGAGACCAAAGTCTCGCCGCCGCCGATGTTGCGGCGCGACAGGGTGCGACAAGTTGACATAACTCGATGTTTGACCAAGGTCAGTCAGGTATGTACCTTATCCGACCATTGGGTAGGGTATGGCGGCCATGCCAAAGGATGGTGGCGGCGTGACACGACCTTCAACCGTCCGCTTGGTTGATCCCCCTGGGCGCCTCGAAGCGGTTCATTTCATTAACGAAGCCCTCAAAGGCCCGACGGCGGCGATCTTTCGCGGTCTGGTGCCGGGCTTTACCTCGATCCGCCGCGACGATTTCTACGATACCGTGATGGACAGCACCGAGCTGTTGACCGGGTGTCTTCAGATTTTTCAGCTCCAGCGTACTCATTTCAGTTCGCTGCTGGTCGATGAGCGGGGCCGTCCGGTCAATGACGACCGCGTCCGGCTGCGCTGCGGACGATCGGTCCAGGACATCGTCGCGATGATCGTCCGTACTCATGCCAAGCGCCGGTTCCGTTCGGCTCTGGGCGGCGATCCCAACGATCCGGCCACCCGTTCGGGGCGGCTGTATCTGGCGATCCGCGATTACCTGCTGCATGATTGGCAAGTGCCGCTGGTACCGCATTACGCTCCGCTGCCGGTCGAAACGGTGCTGCGGTTGGGGCCGGGGCTGCTCGATCTGCGCGATCCCGAGGCGTTGCGCGCCCTGCTTCCATCCGTCCCGCCGCCTCTTGCCGCGTCTCTCGCCCCCGCTCCGTCTCCCATCGCCACCGTTCCCGTCGCTCCGTCCGTCGTCGCCGCGCTTTCCCCGCCGCCGCCCGCGCCGCCGCCGCTGGTTCGTCTCACCCCTGCCGGGGCTGGCCCGGCCCGGCCCTCCTCGCCGCAGGAGGAATTCTGGTGGGACTCCCTGACCGACCCGTCGGTCGCGCAGGTTCTCGGCAAACACTCGCCGAACGAATTGCGCGAATTGGTCGCCGCCCTGGCCGGGGTCAACGATACGGTCCGCTCCGAATTGTTTGCCGGTCTGTCGCTATCGACGTTCCAGGCGGCGGTGTGCCTGTCCACCGCCTTCCGGGTGTTGGGGCGTAACAGCTTCACCACTCTGTTCGGGCTGCCGGGCAAGCCCGCCGCGATCGCAACGATCGCCAAACGACTGCGCGAACGGGGGGCTGGCTCGCGTTGCGATCTTAAGACCTTGGCCCGGCTTACCGAGGCAGCGGTGAAAGTGTAGTCTGGGGCAGATCGTTTCTCCCGCCAGGAGCGCACCGCCGAGATGAGCTTTGCCACCCCCGCCGACAACCGCTATTTCGAGGATTACCTGCCGGGATCGGTCCATCGCTGCGGCGAGATCGCGGTCGAAGAGGACGAGGTGCTGGCCTTTGCCCGCCGCTTCGATCCCCAGAGCTTTCATGTCGATCCCGAGGCGGCAGCGCAGGGGCCGTTTGGCGGTCTGATCGCCAGTGGCTGGCACACCGCCGGGCTGATGATGCGGCTGCTGGCCGAGCATTATCTGAGTTCGGTTGCCAGCCTCGCCTCGCCCGGAATCGATCATTTGCGCTGGCTGCGCCCGGTGCGGCCGGGCGATGACCTAGCGGTGACGGTGACGGTGCTGGAGGCGGTGGCTTCGCGCTCGAAGCCCGATCGCGGCATCGTCACGTCGGCGATCGAGGTGGTCAACCAGCATGGCGAACCGGTGATGACGATGAAAGCGGTCAACATGATCATGCGCCGTCCAACCGAGCAGCGGGACTTGCTTTCCGCTGCCGGGCAGAATATGTGAATCGAATGAGCCAGACGATGACGACCGGCTATCTGGCCGGACAATTGCTGATCGCGATGCCCCAGATGTCCGATCCGCGCTTCGCGCGGACGGTGGTCTATTTGTGCGCCCATAATGCCGAGGGGGCGATGGGGCTGGTGGTCAACCGGGCCTTGGGCGGGCTGACCTTTCCGCAATTGTTGGAGCAGCTTGAGATTCCCTCGACCAGCGAGTGCGAGGCGATCCGTATCCTGTTCGGCGGTCCGGTCGAGGTCGGGCGCGGCTTTGTGCTTCATTCCGACGATTACCTGCACGACAACACGATGCGGGTGGCCGAGGGGGTGGCGCTGACCGCGACCGTCGATGTCCTGCGCGCGATCGCCGAGGGCAACGGCCCCAGCCGGATGCTGCTGGCGCTCGGCTATGCCGGGTGGGGGTCGGGGCAACTCGACAACGAGATTCGTGATAATGCCTGGTTGATCGCGCCGTCCGATCCCGACCTGCTGTTCGCGCCCGATCTCGAACGCAAATACGAGCAGGCGATCCACAAATTGGGGATCGATGTCGGCCTGTTGTCGGGCGAAGCCGGTCACGCTTAACGGCAATCGCGCCGCCCCATCCCCTTATCTTCGCAATCCAGCTATGCAAAATTGTGTGGCGGGTCGCGTGGAATGAGCGTTTCTCGGGAACGATCCTCGCCTGTATCTCTGTTTCGCCGCAATAAAATGATAAAAATGGCGGGGAATCAGGGGGGATCGATCCGGCATGGTCTGGAACCAATCCGTTCGCCGTCATTCTGCGTCATGCGGGCTGCAACATGCCCATCCATGTGGGCCATGAATAATGAAAGGCGAACAATGTCTCATATTTCGGCCGTAGCGACCGATCAGAAAACGGGGGGCGCCGCCGCGCCGAAGCTTGGCAATCCGGCTGTGGTCGGGTTGGCCGGGTTCGGTCTGACGAC
The DNA here is from genome assembly GCF_900108475.1 of Magnetospirillum fulvum. GTDB lineage: Bacteria > Pseudomonadota > Alphaproteobacteria > Rhodospirillales > Magnetospirillaceae > Phaeospirillum > Phaeospirillum fulvum_A. Next base: position 151,859 of record NZ_FNWO01000009.1, read on the forward strand.
GATGATGCTTCAGTTCCACAATATCGGCTGGGCGGGGATCGGCCCGGTGATCTGGCTGGGACTGGTGTTCGGTGGGATGGCCCAGCTGATCGCCGGGTTGCAGGAGCAGAAGACCGGCAACAATTTCGGCTATGTCGCGTTTACCTCCTTTGGCTGTTTCTGGATTTCCCTGGCGGCGATGCTGATCGGCAACAAGTTCGATCTGTTCCCGTCCTCGACCACCGATATCGGCTGGTTCCTGGTTGCCTGGACCCTGTTCACCTCGATTCTGTGGGTGGGCTCGCTGAAGATCAGCAAGGCGATGGCCGGGTGCTTCACCACCCTGCTGATCGGCTTCATTCTGCTTGATCTCGCCCATTTCGGGTTCCCGCAGATGACCGTCGTCGCGGGCTGGGTCCTGTTGGTGTGCGCCGGTCTGGCCTGGTACATGATGGCCGCGATCGTGCTGGGCGAATTGTTCGGCCGCACCGTTCTGCCGGTCGGCAAGCCGGTTCTGTAAGGCAAGAACGGGTTTAGTCTCCCGTGAAAAAGTCCCTCGCTGTCGCTCGGTGTACTTTTTCCCGTTGGATTAAAAGGAGAAAAATGGGCTAGGGGCGGCCCAGCGCCCATTTTTCGTGTTGTCTGTTTCACCAGCCTCCGAAGCCGTGGGCGTCGCCCATCGGCCTCGGAGGGAACCAAATCCATCCCCGCGCGGAAAGCTTGATTGAGCACGGGGATTCTTTTTGAACCGGGGAAAAGTACACTGAGGCCAAAGGCCGAAGGACTTTTTCACGACCGACGGGTGTAAGGGGATGGCCGTCCGGCTATCCCCGATCCCCGCAGATCACCACGAAGCTGACATTCTTGTAGCGGCACTCGACCGCGCCCAGGCCCGCCTCGCGCAGCCAGTCGAGTTGCGGCGCAAGCGGGGTGCGACGGTCGAAGCTCTGTCGCTCGATCGCGGCGGCGAGGTCTTCCGGGCTGGTGCCCGCGGCGACGACCCGGTCGCGCCAATGCTGCCAATAGCGCGCCTCCATTGCCGCGTCGTCGCCCGCGACCTGATCGGCATTGACGAACCGGCCGCCCGGTTTCAGCGCGCGGGCGCAGGCGGCATACAGGCGGCGTTTGCCCTCGTCTTCAAGATGATGGATCGACAAGGCCGACATCACGACGTCATAGGCCCCGACCTCGGCGAGGGCGAGGTGATCCATTGCCCGGAACCGGACCGTCAACGGACTGTCGGCAAAGCGCGCCCGCGCCTGGTCCAACATCCCCTCCGACAGGTCGGTCAGGGTGAAATCGGCATCGGGGCGGGCGTCGGCCACCAGCGCGGTCAGCAGGCCGGTGCCTGCGCCAAGGTCGAGGATGCGGGCTCCGGGTGGAGCCGCCTCGGTCACCAACGCGATCGCGGTGGCGTAGAATTCGTCGAAGCAGGGAATCAGTCGCCGCCGTCCGGCATCGTAGGAGGCCGCCGCGCGGTCGAACGCCGCGCCGATTCCAAGATGCCGTTCTGTCGTGCCCATGCCTTCTGTCGTCCTGTGCCGTCGCTCGGGGGAGTGGGGCGGAAAGGGTGACTCCGCCCAGGCGGCGCTGGCAAGAGCTTTCGGGGAGGACAGCGTGGGCAAAGCGGGGTAGGGTGACCGCCGCGTTCCCGCCACGAAAGGAAGCTCGCCGTGAAGTTCTTCGTCGATACCGCCGATGTCCAGGAAATCCGCGATCTTGCCGCGACCGGGCTGGTTGACGGCGTCACCACCAATCCGACCCTGATCGCCAAGAGCGGGCGACGGATTCTCGACGTGATCGCCGAGATTTGCGACATCGTCCCCGGCCCGATTTCGGCCGAGGTTGCCGCCACCGATTACGAAACGATGCTGGCCGAGGGCCGCAAGCTGGCGGCGCTGCGCCCCAACGTCGCGGTCAAGGTGCCGCTGACGATGCCGGGCCTTAGGACCTGTAAGGCGCTTGCCGACGACGGAATCAAGGTCAACGTCACCCTGTGCTTCTCGGCCAATCAGGCGATTCTGGCGGCGAAGGCCGGGGCATCGTTCGTGTCGCCCTTCGTCGGTCGTCTCGACGATGTCGGACAGGATGGGATGGAGTTGATCGGCGATATCGTCTCGATCTTCGACAATTACCCGCTGTTCCGCACCGAGGTGCTGGCCGCCTCGATCCGCCATCCGATGCATGTCACCGAGGCGGCGCGTCTGGGCGCCCATGTCGTCACCATGCCGCCCGCGGTGCTGCGCCAGATGGTCCAGCATCCGCTGACCGACAAGGGGCTGGCCACCTTCATGGCCGACTGGCAGAAGACCGGCCAGTCGATTTTGTAGTCTTGCGCTTTGCGCGCCGCCCCCATCGTCATATACTCGTGCAATATGACGATGGGGGCGGCGTGTGGATGGCAACGGCGACAGAGTCGAAGCGATAGTGGCGTTGCGCGGGTCGGGCCGCGGCGCGGTCGGACGCGAGCGCATCCGCCTGCTTGAGCAGGTGGCCCGGCACGGCAGCATCTCGAAGGCGGCCCAGTCGGTCGGCATCAGCTATAAAGGGGCGTGGGAAGCGTTGAACGCGGTCAACAATCTGTTGCCGCGTCCGGCGGTCGCCGCCCAGGCCGGGGGGCGTCGCGGCGGCGGTGCAATCGTCACCGAAGACGGCTTGGCTCTGATCGCCGCTTTTCATCAGATGGAAGAGCAGTTGGAGCGCGTCGCCGCTCTGTTCTCCCAGGGCGGAGACACGTTGGACGCCCCGGCCTTGCTGCGCCGTCTGGGGCTGCGGACCACCGCCCGCAACGCGTTTCGCTGTCGGGTCGAGGAAATCCGTCTGGGCGGGGTCAATGCCGAAATCGGGCTGCGTCTGACCGAGCACGCGACCCTGACCGCCCTGATTACCGTCGAAAGCCTGCGCGATCTCGATATCCGGCTGGGCCAGGACGTCACCGCCCTGGTGACGTCGAGCTTCGTGCTGTTGGCCGACGGTGTGAGCGAACCGCAGGCGAGCACCCGCAACCGGCTGGCCGGAATTGTGTCGCGCCGTGCCGATGGTCCGGTCAGCAGCGAGATCTGTCTTGATATCGGCGGCGGCAAAACCATCGCCGCCACCGTGACCCGCGAGTCCGCCGAGGCGATGGGGCTCACTCCCGGACGCCCGGCCTGGGCTCTGTTCAAGGCGTCGCACGTCATTCTCGCCATCGACTGAGTCAGGCGGCGGAAAAAGCCGTATCAGCCCTTAGGCATATCCCCGATTCGTAACAATAGTTACGTATGCGTAACCAGGATTTAATTCTGGGAACGCCCGGCCTTCGTTGGCCCATCTCGCAAAATATAATATTGATATTTATCGGTTTAATCGTCCCGAGGCGCGGTCGGGGCGACGCGGCTCAATAGGATTTTGGTCAGCCTTGTCGTCGTCGAACAGGCTTTACTTTAGGGTTACGTTTACGTAAACGTAAACACAGAAAAATCCAAAGCGCAGGGAGCAAGTCTCAAATGTCCGACGTCGAAGATCGCTTGCGGGATGTGTTGCCCCGTCTCAATCGTCTGGGGGCGGTGGTGCGGTTCGATCTGGGGGGAGACGGCTGTTGGGTGGTCGATGCCCGCTCGCCCCACCCGACCTTGAGCGAAGGGGAGAGCGACGACGAGATCGACGCCGCCTGCACCATTCGGCTGTCGGCCGACAATCTGTTCAAGCTGATGGACGGGCGGATGGACCCAATGCTGGGCTATACCCTGGGCAAACTGAAGGTGACCGGGTCGATGGGGGTCGCGATGAAATTGGTCGGCGCGATCGGTTAAGCCTTGTCCCAGGTGAGGCCGGGGCAGCGGACCGCGCGGTCGGCCGCGCGCTATATCTACTGTTCCGGCCCGACCTGACCCGGCCGCTTGTCGCATCCAGTGGGCGATTTTGCGGTGGGGCTACGCAGCGAAAGTGTGGTGTCCGGGCCGGAGCCGTGCCTTCGGCCATCTGTTCCAAACGGTAATAAAACGGGAACATTCCAGGCGATGGGGCGTAGGCCATGCCTTACGTTTACGTAAACGTAAAGCTCTTGACGTTATAAGGGGAGACGGTTAGCTTTACGGCAAGGGCGACGTTAAGATCGCTCCGGGAGGAAAACACACCATGTCTCACTTGATTCGCCGCAAGGCGTGTATGGGGTTGCTTGGCCTGGTTTCAGCGCTGGCGGTTTCCGCCGACGTCCAGGCCGCGGGGTTCGCGCTGCGTGAGCAGAGCGCTGAAGGGTTGGGAAATGCGTATGCCGGCTCAACCGCCAAGGCATATGATCTCAGCACGATTTTTTATAATCCGGCGGGGATGACCCGGCTGGAGGGGTCGCAGGTCGCCGGTTCGACCACCTACATCATGCCGACCGCGGTGTTCAACGGTCAGGCCAGTTTGCGGAACAGTTCGGTGCGGGGCAGCACCGGCGACGACGCGATCATGGATGCGGCGGTGGGGTCGGTCTATGCGATGTGGGATGTCGAGCCCGACCTCAAGGTCGGGCTGGCGGTGACCGCGCCGTATGGTCTGCGCTCGCATTACGAGCCGAATTGGGTCGGGCGCTATCACGCCCTGCAAAGCAACATCACCAATATCAACGCCAATCCATCGGTCGCCTATCGCATCACCCAGAATCTGTCGATCGGGGCGGGCGTTCAGTTGGATTACACCAAGGTGACGCTGTCGCAGGCGATTAATTTCGGGGCCACCGATGGCAAATCGACGGTCCAGGGCGACGATATCGGTTATGGCGCTAATGCCGGTTTGTTGTGGGAATTCAGTCCGACATCCCGGGTCGGCCTTAATTACCGCTCGCAGATCGAACATAACATTTCGGGCAAGGCCCGGTTCGAAGGGGTTCCGAACGGGGTTCCGGGACCGGCCCGTTTCGCCAACGATAGCGCTTCGGCCAATCTGACCACCCCGGATACGGTGTCGATCGGTCTTTATCACGAGCTGTCGCCGCAATGGGCGGTGATGAGCGACGTGCAATGGACCCGCTGGTCCAGCTTCAAGGAATTGCGGATCAAGTACGGCAACGGCCGCAACGATACGGTTGTTGACGAAAGCTGGCACGACACTTGGTTCCTGTCGCTGGGGGCGACCTACTCGACCGAGCAGGCGGGCAAGTTCCATGTCGGCGTCGCCTACGACCAGTCGGCAACCGACGATGCCCACCGTACCGCTCGGGTTCCCGACTCGAACCGCTACTGGGTTTCGGCTGGATATTCCTACGATCTGACCGACAGCAACCAGTTCAACATCGGTTATTCCCACCTGTTCGCCGACAAGGTGTCCCTCAACGAAGTCGGGACATCCGATACCGGCACCGTAACAGGTGAATACGCGTCCTACGTCGATATCGTCAGCACAAGTCTGTCGATGAAATTCTAGGCTTTGGCCGGAAGGGGTAAGGGATCGTGAACACAATCTTGACGCAGGCTCCGACCACGATCCCGACCTCTCCGGTCGCAGCTTTGCTGGATCGGGCGGTGGAGCGGTTCGCCGGTCAACCGGCGATCGACTTCCTGGGGCGGCGGACGACCTATGCCGAACTGGGCGATCTGGTCGATCGGGCCGCGCGGGGGTTCCAGCATCTTGGCGTGAAGAAAGGGGTGCGGGTCGGTCTGTGCCTGCCCAACACTCCCTATTTCGTCATCTGTTACTTCGCGGTGCTGAAAATCGGCGGCATCGTCGTCAATTACAATCCGCTCTATGTCGAGCGGGAACTGAAGCATCAGATCGAGGATTCGGGCACCACCATCATGGTGACCCTCGATCTGAAACAGATTTACCCCAAGGTCGCCGCGATGCTGGACGAGACCTGCCTGGAACGGGTGGTGGTCTGTCCGATGAGCGGCATCCTGCCCTCGGTTAAAAGCGTGTTGTTCTCGGTGTTGCGGCGGTCGGAAATGGCCGTCGTTCCCGAGGATCTCCGCCACGTCCCCTATGCCCGGCTGATCGCCAACGATGGCAAGCCCAAGCCGGTGACGATTGTCCCCGAGACCGACGTCGCGGTGCTGCAATATACCGGCGGCACCACCGGGGTTCCCAAGGGGGCGATGCTGACCCATGCCAACCTGACCGCCAATGCCGAGCAATTGCGGCAATGGGTGCCGATGATCCAGGCCGGTCAGGAACGGATGTTGGGGGTTTTGCCGCTGTTCCACGTCTTTGCGATGACGGTGGTAATGAATCTCGGCATCAATTTCGGCTGCGAGCTGATCTTGCTGCCGCGCTTCGACCTCGAACAGGTGCTGAAGCTGATCGCCAAGAAAAAGCCGACCTTCTTTCCCGGCGTGCCGACGATCTATACCGCGATCAACGGTGCTGCGGCCAAGGGCGGCCATGACCTGTCGTCGATCCGGATCTGCATCTCGGGCGGCGCGCCGCTGCCGGTCGAGGTGGCGACCCGGTTCGAGCAACTGACCGGCTGCCGGGTGGTCGAGGGCTATGGCCTGTCGGAGACCTCGCCGGTGGTGACCTGCAATCCGTTGACCGGCGAAGCCCGGACCGGCTCGATCGGCAAGACCCTGCCCGGCACGGTGATCGAGGTGCGCTCGCCCGCCGATCCCGAAACGATCCTGGCACCGGGGGAACGCGGCGAAATCTGCGTCCGTGGGCCGCAGGTGATGTCGGGCTATTGGAACCGCCCCGAAGACAGCGCCCAGGTCTTCGTTGACGGCGCGCTTAGGACCGGGGACATCGGCTATGTCGATGAGGACGGCTTTTACTACCTCGTCGATCGGATCAAGGACGTCATCATCTGCGGCGGCTTCAATGTCTATCCCCGCGTGATCGAGGAAGTCCTCTACCAGCATCCGGCGGTGGCCGAAGTGGTGGTGATCGGCATTCCCGATCCCTATCGCGGTCAGGCTCCCAAGGCGTTCGTCCGCCTGCGCGAAGGGGCCGACGCGACGCCCGAGGATTTGAGAACCTTCCTGAGCGGGCAGATTTCCCGGATCGAGATGCCGAAAAGCATCGAATTCCGCGACGAATTGCCCAAGACGATGATCGGCAAGCTGTCGAAGCGAGAGCTGGTGGCCGAAGAAAAAGCGCGCGCCGACCGGGCCGCCTCGCGGCAGGACGCCGTCTGATCCGATAGAGAAAGTCTGGAAGATGGCTATGACCATGTCGGCAAACCATGCTATCAGAGCGACGTATAGGGAAGCCTTCGAACCCAAACGTCAACTTGTGCACCTATGGATGCAAAACCGTCATGGAAAAACTCTACTCGGTCACCGAGCTGGCACGCGAGTTGGGGGTTACCCCCCGCACGATCCGCTTTTACGAGGATCAGGGGCTGATCAGGCCCCAGCGCGCTGGCAATGCCCGGGTCTACACCCATCGCGACCGCGCCCGGATGATTTTGATCCTGCGCGGCAAGCGGCTGGGCTTCACCTTGCGCGACATCAAGGAATTTCTCGATCTGTACGTGGTGGACACCACCCAGGTCGGTCAGTTGCGGCTTCTCGTCACCAAGGTTCACGAGCGCATCGCCCAGCTCGAGGACCAGCTTCAGGCGGTGCAGACCTCCTTGAGCGAATTGCGCGATATCGAGCGGATCAGTCTCGAAACCTTGCGTACCAAGGGCGTGGATATCGGTTCCGCCTAGAAAAGAGAGGGCCACAGCCCGCAAAGCCTCTCTTTTCGACGGCGTTCCTCCAAACCAATCAAGTCCTGGAGACTCGTCGATGAAAAAGGTGGTTGTCGCCGGTTATGTGCGCTCGCCCTTCACTCCGGCCAAGAAGGGGGATCTGGCGTCGGTCCGTCCCGACGATCTGGCCGGACAAGTGGTCCAAGCCCTGGTCGCCCGCTCCGGGATTCCGGCGGGCGATATCGAGGATTTGCTGCTCGGTTGCGCCTTCCCCGAGGGCGAGCAGGGCTTCAACCTCGCCCGTCTGGTCGGCATGATCGCCGACCTGCCCCAATCGGTCGGTGCGGCGACGCTGAACCGCTTCTGCGGCTCGTCGATGACCTCGGTTCATGTCGCGGTCGGCTCGATCCTGGCCGGGGCCGGTGACGTCTTCGTCTGCGCCGGGGTCGAAAGCATGACCCGGGTGCCGATGATGGGCTTTAACCCGCTGCCCAACCCGGCCTTGGCCGCCCGTCTGCCCGCCGCTTATATCGGGATGGGCGACACCGCCGAGAACGTCGCCTCCCGCTATGGCATCAGCCGCCGTGAGCAGGAGGAGTTCGCGGTCGTCTCGCATCGCCGCGCCGCCGCCGCCCGCGAGGCCGGTCTGTTCGCCGCCGAGATCGTTTCGATCACCGGCCGCAAGGGCACCGTGTCCGCCGATGGCTGCATCCGTCCCGACACCACGCTGGAAAGCCTCGCCGAACTGAAGCCCGCCTTCAACGCCGAAGGTGTCGTCACCGCCGGAACCTCCTCGCCGTTGACCGACGGCGCGTCGGCGGTGCTGGTCTGCTCCGAAGATTATGCCCGCGCCCATGGGCTGGACATCCTGGCGGCGATCCGAAGCTTTGCCGTGTGCGGCTGCGATCCGGCGGTGATGGGAATCGGCCCGGTCGGCGCGACCCGCAAGGCGCTGTCGCGTGCCGGAATCGGGGTCGAGCAATTGGACGTGATCGAACTGAACGAAGCCTTCGCCAGCCAGTCGATCGCCTGCATCCGTGATCTCGGTCTTGCCGTCGATAAGGTCAATCTCGACGGCGGCGCGATTGCGCTCGGCCATCCGTTGGGCGCGACCGGTGCCCGCATCGTCGGCAAGGCGGCCGCGCTGCTGAAGCGGGAAAAGGGCCGGTTCGCCCTGGCCACCCAATGCATCGGCGGCGGTCAGGGCATCGCCACCATCCTGGAGGCGGTGTGATGGACAACATCAAAAAAGTTGCCGTGATCGGGGCGGGGACGATGGGGGCGGGGATCGCCGCCCAGGTCGCCAACGCCGGTATCCCGGTGCTGTTGCTCGATATCGTTCCCGCCGATGCGACCAACCGCAACGTCATTGCCGACGGCGCGCTGGAGCGGCTGAAGAAGGCCGACCCGGCGGCGTTCATGAGCCGGGATGCCGCCCGGCTGGTGACGCCCGGCAATATCGAGGACCATCTGGCCGGTCTGGCTGACTGCGACTGGATCGTTGAAGCGGTGATCGAACGGCTCGACATCAAGCAATCGCTTTACGCCAAGATTGAGTCGGCGCGCAAACCCGGCAGCGTGGTGTCGTCGAACACCTCGACGATCCCGCTGGCGGCGCTGGTCAGCGGTCTGCCCGACAGCTTTGCCCGCGATTTCTGCATCACCCACTTCTTCAACCCGCCGCGTTACATGCGGCTGCTTGAACTGGTCGGTGGCCCCGCCACCCGGCCCGAGGCGCTGGCGTCGGTGCGGAGTTTTGCCGATCACCGTCTGGGCAAAAGCGTCGTCGATGCCAAGGACCGTCCCGGCTTCATCGCCAACCGGCTGGGGGTCTATTGGCTCCAGGCGGCGGTGATCGAAGCGGTCGAGATGGGGTTGGATATCGAAGACGTCGATGCGATCATCGGCCGCCCGATGGGCATCCCCAAGACCGGGGTGTTCGGCCTGCTCGATCTGGTCGGGCTCGATCTGATGCCGCACGTCAATGCCAGTCTGGCGGCGGCGTTGCCCGCCGACGATCCGTTCCACGGTCTGAACCGGCCGTTGCCGCTGGTCGAGCGGCTGATCGCCGACGGCTATACCGGGCGCAAGGGCAAGGGCGGCTTCTATCGCGTCAACCGCGAGGCGGGCAAGCGCAAGGAAGCGGTCGATCTCGTCACCGGCACCTTCCGGCCCGCCCGCAAGGCCGATGTCGAGGCGATTGGCGCGGCCGGTCGCTCGCTGAATGCGCTGCTCGATCACGACAGCCCGCACGGGCGTTATGCCTGGCGGGTGCTGGGCCGCACCCTGGCCTATGCCGCCTTCCTGCTGGGCGATGCCGCCGACGAAGTCGAGGCGATCGATGAGGCGATGCGGCTGGGCTACAATTGGAAGCAGGGGCCGTTCCAACTGATCGACAAGGTCGGAGTCGATTGGCTGATCGCGAAGCTGGAGCGCGAAGGTTGGGCGGTGCCGCCCGCGCTGCGTCTCGCCGCCGGGCGCACCTTCCACCGGATCGAGGCGGGCAAGCGTCAGGTGCTGGGCCTCGACGGGGCCTACCGCGATCTGGTCCGCCCCGAAGGCGTCGTTCTGCTCGAAGACCTCAAGCTCGACCGCCAGCCGGTGCTGAAGAACGGCTCGGCCGCGCTGTGGGATATCGGCGACGGCGTTGCCTGCTTTGAATTCACCAGCAAGATGAACTCGATCGACGGCGAGATCATGGATTTGCTGGGCAAGGCGATCCGCCGGGTCAAGAAGGACTTCAAGGCCCTGGTGATCTATAACGAGGGCAGCAACTTCTCGGCCGGAGCCAATCTCGGGCTGGCTTTGTTCGCCGCCAACATCGCCGCCTGGACCGAGATCGACCAGATGGTCAGCGCCGGGCAGCAGACCTATCGCGCCCTCAAATACGCGCCGTTCCCGGTGGTCGGCGCGCCGTCGGGCATGGCCTTGGGCGGCGGCTGCGAAATCCTGCTCCATTGCGACGCGGTTCAGGCCCATGCCGAGACCTATGTCGGTCTGGTCGAGGTCGGCGTCGGTCTGGTGCCGGGCTGGGGCGGTTGCAAGGAAATGCTGTCGCGCTGGTCGAACGCGGGGACGTTGCCCAAGGGACCGATGCCCGCAGTGGCCAAGGTGTTCGAGACGGTGGCGGTTGCGACCGTCGCCAAATCGGCGGCCGAGGCCAAGGAATTCCTGTTCCTGCGCCCCAGTGACGGGATCACGATGAACCGCGCCCGTCTGCTCGCCGATGCCAAGGCCCGCGCCTTGTCGCTGGTCGAAGGCTATGCGCCGCCCGCGCCGCCGGTGCTGACCCTGCCCGGACCCAGCGGCAAGGTCGCGCTTGAGCTTGCCATCGGTTCGCTGCGCCGTCAGGGCAAGGCGACACCCTATGACGAGGTGGTCAGCGGCGCGCTGGCCGAAGTGCTGACCGGCGGCGATACCGACGTCACCACGCCGCTCGACGAGGAACAGGTGCTGGAACTGGAACGCAGCCGCTTCATGCGGCTGGCGCGCCATCCCGGCACCCTGGCCCGGATCGAGACGATGCTGATGACCGGCAAGCCTCTGCGCAACTGATCGCCTTTCTGACGGATAGGAAGAACCATCATGGCCAGTTACACGGCTCCCCTGCGCGACATGCGCTATGTCCTCTTCGACCTGATGGAAGGCGACGGACTCGCCACTCTGCCCGGCTTCGAGGATTTCACCCGCGACCTGATCGACCCGGTGCTCGACGAAGCCGCGAAGGTCTGCGAACAGGTGCTGCACCCGATCAACCGCTCGGGCGACGAGGAAGGCTGCACCTTCGAGAACGGCGTGGTGCGGACGCCCAAAGGCTTCCGCGAAGCCTATACCCTGTTCCGCGAGGGCGGTTGGACCTCGATCTCGTGCGATCCCGCCCATGGCGGCCAGGGCTGGCCGAAATCGGTCGGTATCCTGATCGAGGAAATGATCTGCTCGGCCAATCTGTCGTTCGGGATGTATCCCGGCCTCAGCCACGGCGCCTATGTCGCGCTTCATGCCCACGGCTCGGATGAGCTGAAGGAAACCTATCTGCCCAAGCTGGTCGATGGGACGTGGTCGGGGACGATGTGCCTGACCGAGCCGCATTGCGGTACCGATCTCGGCCTGCTCCGCACCAAGGCGGTTCCCCAGGGCGACGGCAGCTTTAAACTGACCGGGACCAAGATCTTCATCTCGGCGGGCGAGCATGACCTGACCGAGAACATCATCCACCTTGTTCTTGCCCGTCTGCCCGACGCGCCCAAGGGGGTGAAGGGGATCAGCCTGTTCCTGGTGCCGAAATACCGGGTCAATCCGGATGGCACGCCCGGAGCGTCCAACGGCGTCTCGTGTGGCTCGATCGAGCACAAGATGGGGATCAAGGCCTCGTCGACCTGCGTGATGAATTTCGACGATTCAGTCGGTTGGCTGGTCGGCGAGGCCAATAAGGGTATGCGGGCGATGTTCGCGATGATGAACACCGAACGCCTGTCGGTGGGGGTGCAGGGGCTGGGTCTGGCCGAGGCGTCCTATCAGGGCGCAGTGGCCTATGCCCGCGAACGGCTCCAGGGCCGCTCGCTGACCGGGACCAAGCATCCCGACAAGCCCGCCGATCCGATCATCGTCCATCCCGACGTGCGGCGGATGCTGCTGACCCATCGCGCCTATGTCGAGGGCAGTCGGGCGCTCGCCGCCTGGGTCGGGCGCGCCATTGATGATGAAGAGCATCATCCCGACCCGGCGACCCGAGCCGAGGCCGAGGAATTTGTCGCCCTGATGACTCCGGTGGTCAAGGCGCTGCTGACCGATCTCGGCTTCGAGGCGACCAACCTCGGCATGCAGGTGTTCGGCGGTCACGGCTTCATCCGCGAACATGGGATGGAGCAGTACGTCCGCGATTGCCGGATCGCCCAGATTTACGAAGGCACCAACGGCATCCAGGCGCTCGATCTGGTCGGGCGCAAGCTGCCCGCCAATGCCGGACGCAATCTGCGCCGGTTCTTCCACCCGGTCTCGGCCTTTATCGAGGCCAACATCGAGGACGAGCAATTGGGCGAGTTCGTCCAGCCGCTGGCCAAGGCGTTCGTCCGCCTCCAGCAGGCGACCGCCCAGGTCGCCCGCGTCGGCATGGCCAATCCCGACGAAGCCGGAGCGGCGGCGACCGACTATCTCCGCCTGCTTGGGCTGACTGCGCTCGGTTATCTGTGGGCGCGGATGGCCGAAATCAGCCTGAGCAAGTTGGACAACGATCCCGACGGCTTCCACCGCGCCAAGATCGCCACCGCCCGTTTCTATGTCGAGCGGGTGCTGCCCCAGACCAACGCTTTGTTCGCGATGGTGATGGCGGGCGGCAAGTCGATGATGGCGTTCGACGAAGCTGCTTTTTAGTCCGGGAGAGGGGAGGCGAATGTGAACCTGTGGTTTCGATTGCTGGCGGTGCTGATCGCCTCCCTGTTCCGCCCCCGGCTGGCCTTGACCGATTCGTCGGTCCTGCGCTTCCGGGTGTGGCCGCACGATCTGGACATCAACATCCACATGAACAACGCCCGCTATCTCGCGCTGATGGACCTTGGGCGATTGGACATGATCCTGCGCGGAACCTTGTGGCGGACGGTGTTGCGCCAACGCTGGCAGCCGGTGCTGGCGGGGAGCGTGGTGCGTTATCGCCGTCCGTTGCGCCCCTTCCAGCGGTTCAGCCTGACCAGTCGGCTGATCGCCTGGGACGAGCGCTGGCTCTACATGGAGCACCGGGTCGAGACGGCGGAGGGATTGTCCTGTCAGGCGCTGATGCGGGGCGCGTTCGTGGCCAAGGGCGGTGTGGTGCCGCCCTCGGCGGTGATCGCGGCGGCGGGGTTCTCTGGCCCGTCGCCCGCCATCCCGGCCTGGGTCGGATCGTGGCGGGAGATGGACGGCGCGTTTGAACAGACACCGGCGGAACCGCCGGTCGAACAGGGGGAAGCGGCATGAGATCGCTGTCGGGAAAAACACTCTTCATCACCGGGGCCAGCCGGGGTATCGGCAAGGCGATCGCGCTCCGGGCCGCCCGCGACGGCGCCAATATCGTCGTCGCCGCCAAGACCGAGACGCCCCATGCGCGGCTGCCCGGCACCATTCACGATACCGCCGCCGAGATCGAAGCGGCGGGCGGAGCCGCGCTGGCGGTCAAGCTCGACGTCCGCGACGAGGCCGAGATCAATGCGGCGGTGGCCCAGGCTGTCGATCGTTTCGGCGGCATCGACATCGTCGTCAACAATGCCAGCGCGATCAGTCTGACCGGCACCGCCGACACCGAGATCAAGCGCTATGACCTGATGATGTCGGTCAATGTCCGTGGCACGTTTGCCGTCACCCGCGCCTGTCTGCCCCATCTGAAGCGGGCGGCCAATCCGCATATTCTGGTGATGGGGCCGCCGCCGTCGCTGTTGCCGCGTTGGTACGGCCCGCATGCGGCCTACACCATCAGCAAGATGGGGATGAGCCTCCTGGCGATGGGCTGGGCCGAGGAATTCCGCGAGGACGGCATCGCCGCCAACGGGCTGTGGCCGCGCACCCTGATCGACACCGCCGCGATGAACATGGTCGGCGCGATCAAGCCCGCCCATTGCCGCCGCCCCGACATCGTCGCCGATGCCGCCCACGCGATCCTGACCCGTCCGGCGCGGGATTGCACCGGACGCTTCTTCATCGACGAAGAGGTCTTGGCCGAAGAGGGCATCACCGATCTTGCCGCCTATGCGGTCGATCCCAACGGTCTGCTGCTGACCGATCTGTTCGTAGAGGAATCCGTTCGATGAGAGTGCTGGTCGCGGTCAAACGGGTGGTCGATTACAACGTCAAGGTCCGGGTGAAATCGGACAAAAGCGGGGTCGAGACCGCCAACATCAAGTTCAGCATGAATCCGTTTGACGAGATCGCGGTCGAGGAGGCGGTGCGGCTGAAGGAAGCGGGAATCGCGACCGAAATCGTCGCGGTTTCGGTCGGGCCGCAGACGGCGACCGAGACGTTGCGGACCGCGCTGGCGATGGGGGCCGACCGCGGCATCCTGGTCCAGACCGATGCCGAAATCCAGCCGCTGGCGGTGGCGAAGATTCTGAAGCGTCTCGCCGACACCGAACAGCC
>NZ_FNWO01000004.1 GCF_900108475.1 Magnetospirillum fulvum
CTGCACCGGTGTCGAAATGTTCCGCAAGCTGCTCGATCAGGGTGAGGCTGGCGACAACATCGGCGCTCTGCTGCGTGGCACCAAGCGTGAAGACGTCGAGCGTGGCCAGGTTCTGGCGGCGCCGGGCTCGATCACGCCCCACACCAAGTTCGAAGCCGAAGCCTACATCCTGACCAAGGAAGAAGGCGGACGTCACACCCCGTTCTTCACCAATTATCGTCCGCAGTTCTACTTCCGCACCACCGACGTCACCGGCGTCGTGTCGCTGCCGGAAGGCACCGAAATGGTGATGCCGGGCGACAACGTGAAGATGAGTGTCGTGCTGATCGCTCCGATCGCGATGGATCAGGGCCTGCGTTTCGCTATCCGTGAAGGCGGTCGTACCGTCGGCGCCGGCGTGGTGGCCAAGGTCCTCGAGTAGTCTCGACGGTCCTATAATACGCGACGATGCGCCCGGAGCTTACCGCTCCGGGCGTTTTCGTTGGTGGGAACCCGGCGGACGTGTCCGCCCCCACCGATCCAAAGGCGATAGCCCGCCCTCATGCGCCATGCCATCTTGCCTCGCGCTCGCAGGGTGTCTAATATTCCCAGCCTAACGATCGAGGGGACAGCGATGGCCAAGGTGGTAAGCGGACTCGCGCAGGGGACCAAGCTTGTGGCGAAAGGAACTCGCCTTGTGGCGCTGTTCCTGATCAAGCTGTCGAGCCTCCTGGTGCGAATGACCGGGCGCTTCGGATTGGCCTTTGCCCATTCCTCCAACGAGACCAAGACCACGACCCTGACCGCGTTGCTCTGTGCCGTCGGCGGCATCGTGCTGTCGCCGTTCGTCGAGATCACCGTGATGGGCAGCAGCGTTTCCAGCGTGCTGATCCTGGCCCTGTTGGGGCTGGTGATCGGCGCACTGATCGGCTACAGCGCCGTCAAGAAGGTCCGGGACGGGGTCAAGTCCGGATCGTAAGGACTTTTCCGGCCCCGGCCCGGTTCGGGCGGGGATCGGCTGATCGATCGTCCGGGGGGAATCGGTCGCGCCGCTTGCCGGTTACGGAACTGGAGCGGCATACTCTCTTCGGATCTTGACACCATAGGTTTCGAGGGACGGATATGACGGAGAACGGTGGGCGAGAGCTGCAAAGCGTCGAGCCGGTTGCGACGACGGTTCCGGCGGAGCGGGCGTTGAGCCTGACCCAGACCGATTCGCTTGATCTGAGCGGCCTGTCGGATGAACAGGTCTCGTTGATCAAACGGCAACATGCCGACGGGATGGTTTCGATCCAGGTCAAGGCGGCCGAGATGAAGTTGGACGTGTCGGCGCTTGATGCGGCGCTGACCTCGTTCACCGACCAGACCGCCAAAGCGAGTCAGGCCGGGGCGCACGCCACCATCCAGCACTCGCAGACCAGCGCGATCGGCAAGACCGAAGTGGTGATCGGCAATACCGAGCGCGCCGCCGCCGGGCGTTTCGCCGGGTTTTCCGAGGCGGTGCAGAAGTACATTTTGTGGATCGTCGGGGCCGTCGCGGTTCTGGTGATCCTGGGCAGTACGGTGATGGGCCGCTAGCCGATGTTCAGACGCGACATCATTCTTCGGCAACCCCAGGACGCGGTCCGTGAATTGGCGCGGTTTCGCGCCGGTCTCGACCGTTCCGGGCTGCCGGACGTGACCGCCGCTCTGCTCGCCGAGCAGGTCGAAAGCACCTTGCTGCAATTTCAATCCCAGATGTCGATCCCCCACGTCAAAAAGATCGTTGCCGATCGCGTGCTGGAGGGGGACGGGTATCGGGTGTCGATCGAGATCAGGCTTGGTCGTGAAAGTCTTTTGGCGAAAGTGATGCGCCTGTTTCGGGGGGGGTAATGGGACTGGCCCGTCGCCATATCCAGGAAGCCCAGGAGTTCTCTCGCGAGGTCGGGGGCCTTGATGCCGAGGTCAAGGCCTACTTTTTCTCGCTCGATCGCGAGCAGCTTGACCTCCTGTTGAAGGAATACGGCAAGAAGTACAGTCCGCAGGCGGCCAGCTATGCCCGCCAGGCGATTCCGAAGTGGCGGGCGGGTTCGACCAAGATGTCGGGCACCGTGATGAAGCGGCTGTTCGACCTGTTGCCGCCGTTGATGCCGCTTCATATGAAGTTCGATCTGGCCGAGCGGGTCTGGCTCCATTTCGGCCCGGCGTCCCGCCACGAATATGTGATCGGCCCCAATGCCGATGTCGCCGAGTTGATCGCCTTGGTGTGCGGCAAGCTCGACGAGGTGGTGATCCCCTACGAACTGGAAGAGGCGGTGCCGCACCGCTTCCACTGGCTGTCGGCGGGTGACGTCAAGGTCAAGGAAAAGCTGCTGAACCATTCCCGTCAGGTTCAGAAGACGCTGGCGGCGGAAAAGCTGTCGCTGGAAATCCCGGTGTTGCAGCGTCAGGTCCGCGATCACGCCGACATCACCCGGCTGGCCCGCATCGAGCTGAAAATCCACAAACACAGCGTCATCGTCTCGGTCGAAAAGGCGATGAACCGCAAGGTGATGGAAAAGGCCCCGGACGCGATCATCAGCCCCGATAGCCAGCGCAATTGGCTGCGCCTGCTGATTGGCACCGTGCTGGTCTCCTTCATTCTGTCCCGTCAGGTGGTATGGTCCACCCTGTTCGAAATCGTTGCGCGGCTGGAGTTTCTTCTGCCGTTCTGACCGTCCCGCCTTTGTCCCTCCGGACCGGCCGCCGGGGCAATGGGACGGCGGCGAATTGTCTCGCTCTGGCGGCGGGCCGACTTGTCTGAGGGAGTCCGCCACGGCATAATCGCCGCCGGCTGAAACATTGGTTCGGGGGTCATTGTATGTCTGAGGCAACGGGGCGGGAATTGCAGAGCGTCGAGCCGGTCGTGGCGAATGTCCCGGCCGAGCGGGCGATCAATCTCGCACAGAGTGACGTGCTTAATCTGAGCGGGCTGAACGACAGCCAGATCGCCGAGATCAAACGGCAACATGCCGACGGCATGGTTTCGGTTCAGGTCAAGGCCGCCGAGATGAAGTTGGACGTCACCGCGCTGGATGCGGCGCTGACCTCGTTCACCGACCAGACCGCCAAGGCGAGTCAGGCCGGAGCCCATGCCACCATCCAGCATTCGCAGACCAGTTCGATCGGCAAGACCGAAGTGGTGATCGGCAACACCGACCGCGCCGCCGCCGGAAAGATCAATTCCGGCTCGAACGCCCATCTTCGCACCCTGCTGGTCGTCGCCGTCGTCGCGATCGCCGTCGTGGTGCTGGCCGGGCTGTTCCGCGGCCATCCGTGACGTCTTGACTTGGGCGGCGTTGGACCAAACGGTCCCGCCGCCGTCTCGAAAGTCCCGGCGTGCGCCCGCCCGCGCGCCCTTTGCCGCCCTTTCCCGGGATTTGCGTCGGTTTTGGACGTCGTTTTCGGGGATCGCGGCTTTCTCCGGCGCGATCTTCAATGATACACTGCGCCACGTTTCAGTCCGGGGGAGCCTATGCCTTATACCGCCGATATCAGTCGTTCGACGCCGACCTGTTTTCTGTTCGTGATCGATCAGTCGGGGTCAATGGACGAGATTCTGGATTCGGGCGAATCCAAGGCTGAGTTCGTCGCCAATGTTTTGAACAAGACGCTCTATCAGTTGGTGATTCGCAGCACCCGCGCCGATGGTGTCCGCAATTACTTCGATGTCGGCGTCATCGCCTATGGCGGGGCCGGGGTCGGCTCGGGCTTTCGCGGCGCGCTCAGCAGCGGCATCATCCACCCGCTGTCGGAGATCGAGGCCAACGTGCTGCGGGTCGATGAGAAGCACAAGAAGGTCAGCGACGGCGCCGGTGGTCTGGTCGAGGTCTCGGTCAAGTTCCCGGTCTGGTTCGAAGCGGTCAACGAAGGCGGCACCCCGATGTGCGAGGCGATGCACAAGGTCGCCGAAGTGCTGGTCGAATGGTGCGATGCCCATCCCGGCAGCTATCCGCCCACCATCATCCATGTCACCGACGGGCAATCGACCGATGGCGACCCGTCGCGGATCGCCGACGGCTTGAAGCAGATCGCCACCCAGGACGGCACCTGCCTGCTGTTCAACCTGCATATCGACCGCACCGGCGGATCGGCGGTGTTGTTCCCGGCGACCGAGCGCGGCTTGCCGGATTCCTATTCGAAGATGCTGTACCGGATGTCGAGCGTGTTTCCGCCGCATCTGGTCGCGGCGGCGCAGGCCAAGGGCCATGAGGTCGAAGAGGATTCCCGCTTCTTCGGCTACAAGGCCAATATCGAGGAGATCGTCGACTTCTTCGAGATCGGCACCCAGGCGGCCAATCTGCGGTAGGGCGAAGAGGAGGGCAGGCCATGCGCCCGCTGTTCGAAGCCCAGGTGCCCAAGCTGGAGGCGGCTCCGCACGAGATCGAGGATGCCGCCTGCTCCTGGCCGCAGCGTGGGCTGTACGCGGTCAGCGATGGGGCCAGCGAATCCTATCATTCCGCCTCGTGGGCGCGGGTGCTGGTGCGGCGCTTTATCGCCCATCCCGCGCTGGGGGCGGAGTGGCTGGCCGAGGCGATCACCGAGTACAATACCGGCTTCGACCGCGCGGCGATGTCGTGGAGCGCCCAGGCGGCGTTCGATCGTGGCTCGTTCGCGACTCTCTTGGGCCTGTCGGTGTCGCGGCCCGAAGAACGGGTGCGGCTGCTGGCGGTGGGAGACTCGCTGGCGGTGCTGGTGTCGGGCGGGCATCTGGTCGCCTCGTTTCCCTATGAGCGGCCCGAGCAATTCGACGCCCGGCCGATGCTGCTCTCGACCGTGTCCGAGCGCAACGAGGCGCTGCTGCGTCCGGCCAATCTTCAGGCGATGACCGCCGAATGGGGCCTGAAAGGGATCGTCAATCCCCGTATCATGCTGATGACCGATGCTTTGGGAGCCTGGTTGCTGGCCGAGGCCGACGCGCGGATCGAAGAATTGCTGACCCTGCCCTCGGCCGCCGCCTTCTCGCGGCTGGTGATCGAGGAACGCGCCGCCGGGCGGATGCGCCGCGACGATTGCACCCTCGTGGTGCTGGGGTAGCGCCGATGGCCTACCCGTCGCCCGATCAGTACAACGACGCGCTCCAGGCCCCGCACCTTGCCTTTGACGATCCGGTGTTGCGGGCGGGCAAGGTCGTCCTGAACGATAAGGGGCTGCCCCAGGCCTATGGCGGCGGCTTTGCCGTCACCTACGCCGTTTCCCACGCGCGGCGCAAATATGCCGTCCGCTGTTTCCACAAGGAAGCCCGCGACCTGCAAGACCGCTATGCCCGGATCGGCGAGGCGCTGTCGGGCGGCGGCGGCGGTGGGCATTTCGTCGGCTTCGATTATCAGCCGAATGGGGTGCGGGTGATGGGCAAGGCCTATCCCCTGGTCAAGATGGATTGGGTCAACGGCATTCCGCTCGGGATTTGGCTGGAGCGCAACCACCGCCGTAAATCGGCGCTGACCCCGCTGATCGCCCGCCTGCGCGAGTTGGAACGCCACTTGCGGACGCGCGGGCTGGCCCATGGCGATCTTCAGAACGGCAATATCCTGGTCCAGGATGGCGGGCTGAAGCTGATTGATTACGACGGGATGTTCGCCCCTGGCCTCGCCGTCGGCGACGGGAACGAGGTCGGCCACCGCCACTTCCAGCACCCCACCCGCAAGGGCGAGCATTTCGGTCCCGAGATGGACCGCTTTTCCTTCATCGTGCTCGATCTCAGCCTGCGCGCCCTGGTCAAGGAACCCGGCCTGTTCCGCCGCCACGCCAACGGCGAGAACATCCTGTTTTCCGCCGCCGATTATCTCGACCCCGCCCAGTCCAAGGTGTTTTCCGATCTGCGCGCGATCCGCTCGCTGGCCAAGGATGTCGAGAAATTCGCCGCTTTGTGCACCGGGCCGCTGGCCGAGATTCCGACGCTCGAGGATTTCGTCGGCGTCCCTCCGCCCCCGCCGCCCAGGCCGCAGCCGGTGGTGCCGAAGAAAAGCCCCAACCAGATGCTGCTCGAAGACTTGCAGCGGACCCCGGGCGAGGCCCTGCCGCCCGATCTGCTGCTCGCCGATGGCGAGCCGCAGGGGCCGATCTATCAGCCGCCGGGAACGGTGGTCGGAGCCGCGCCGCAATGGCTGGTCGTCGCCGGTGTCGCCGCTCAATTGCTGTGGCTGGGGGCGAAGATGGGCGGGCAGGCCGCCATCGACGTCGCCGCTCGCCAGATCGAAACCCTGGCCCACGACCACCTTCCCGATACGCCGCCGACTCCCGCCGCTTTGGCCGGAAAGGCGCTGTCCTCGCTGAAACAGGCGGCGGGACGCTGGTTCGGGTCGAAGCGAGGTTAGGGGATTTGGGGCCTATTGGGGGCTTGACCCCCAAGCCCCGCTGTCGCGGCTGGGCTACCGCCCAGACCCGTTCGGAGGCGCAGCCTCCAAACCTCCCGTTTCAATAATAGGGAGAGTTCGGGAGGAAGCATAAAAATGGATGCGGGGAAGGCACGCCTCCCCGCCCCGTGACGGCATGCACTAAGGCGAGGCCGAGATATCTGCGAACTTCTTGCCGGTTTTGATTTCAGCTATCCGACCTGGGTTCACATCATAGTCCGCTGCAATGCGGTTGAGAAAATCACCCTCACGGATGCGTTTCTTAATATTCGGCACATCTGTCGGACGGATTTTATAGCTCGGCTTGCGTTTGCTCGACATATAAAGATCTCCTTATGTCGATAGCGAAACCGTCTTGAACAAGGAGTTCAATCCGTGTAGCGTGAAAGCACGAACGCGGGGGTAGATCTCCTTGCAGTCCGCGCCAGTTTCAGCGAACACGCGGACTGTGCCCCGTAAACGCCCCGGTGTTGGCTCACCGGGGCGTAAACGTGTTGTTGGACACTCACTGATATGGATTCCACGTTCCGTGGTAGGAGTCGAGTCCAATTTCACTATATATTGATGAAATCCTCGTAATCCTCTCTATCTCGGCTGCTTGAAGTGGGCGTGAGGCGCTTCGGCCTCTCTGTCCGACACGCCGCTGTTCCCTACCGCCCAGACCCGTTCGGAGGCGCAGCCTCCAAGCCTCCTTTTTCTTATGAATCAATAGAATAGAGGGTTCGGGAGGCTTGCCTCCCGATGCGGGGATTGGGGGCGCAAAGCCCCCAAGGGACGCCGAATAGCTTTGTTCCTCTTGTCGCCGACGGGCAAAGGCGGTCACACTCAAATCCGCCTTTGTCAGAGCGGAGACGACGCGATGAAAGCCGTGGCCTACACCCGTTCCCTGCCGATAAGCGATCCCGCCAGTCTGGTCGATGTCGATTTGCCCGATCCCCCGGCTCCGACCGGACGGGATCTGCTGGTCCGGGTCGAGGCGGTTTCGGTCAATCCGGTCGATACCAAGATTCGCCAGCGGGTCGATCCCCAGGGCCAGCCCAAGGTGCTGGGGTGGGATGCGGTCGGGACTGTGATTGCCGTCGGTCCCGAGGCCCGGCTGTTCGCCCCCGGTGATGCGGTCTATTACGCGGGCGCGATCGACCGTCCCGGCAGCAATGCCGAATTGCAGTTGGTTGACGAGCGGATCGTCGGCCACAAGCCCGCCAGCCTGACGATTGAGGCGGCGGCGGCGCTGCCGCTGACGGCGATCACCGCCTATGAATTGATGTTCGAGCGGATCGGGATCGTGCCGGGAGCGAGCGGAACCTTGCTCGTCGTCGGCGCGGCGGGCGGCGTCGGCTCGATTGCGGTGCAACTGGCCCGGGCCTTGACCGGGCTGACCGTGATCGGCACCACCTCGCGTCCGGAAACCCGCGATTGGGTGCTGTCGCTGGGGGCGCACCACGTTATCGACCATTCCGGCGATCTGGCGGCGCAGGCGAAGGCGATCGCTCCGGCCGGGATCGATTATGTGTTGAGCCTGACCGCGACGACCCAGCATTTCGATGCCCTGGTCGAGGCGATGGCGCCCCAGGCCCGGCTCGGCCTGATCGACGATCCCGACCAGCCGCTCGACATCACCAAGTTGAAGCGGAAAAGCATCTCGCTGCATTGGGAGTTCATGTACACCCGCTCGCTGTTCGGCACCCCCGACATCGCCGAGCAGCACCTTATCCTCGACGAGGTGACGGCGCTGGTCGATGCCGGGCGGCTGCGCAGTACTCTCTCCCAGGTGATCGGGCCGATCGACGCGGCCCATCTGCGCCGGGCCCACGAAATTCTGGAAAGCGGCCGGGCGTTGGGCAAGCTGGTGCTGTCGGGGTTTATACCAAATCCCCGTGAGTGAAACTCATGGGGATTTGGGTCTAGGCCCAAGGGGCCGCGCGGCTTATGCCGCGGAAGGCAAGGGTTTCTTCGATCCCCGCCCGCCGTTTGAGGGCCTCGGTGATCGGTTCCGATCACCGAGGCATGGTATTAGCCCAGCGTGATGAAGCCCGGGGTGGCGAGGCGGTCGAGCAGCCCCTGAAGGATATAGGCGGCGGCCATCTTATCGACGACTTCGGCGCGGCGCTTACGCGACGAATCCGCTTCAAGCAGGGTGCGGGTGACGGCGGCGGTCGAAAGCCGCTCGTCCCAGAAGGCGATCGGCAGGTCGTGCCGCTTCAGCAGATTGGAAGCGAAGGCGCGGGTGGACTGGCACCGCGCCCCCTCGGCCCCGTCCATCTCGACCGGTAGGCCGAGCACCAGTCCGCCGACATCGTGGCGGGCGATCACCGCCAGCAGCGCGTCGGCATCGGCGGTGAATTTAGTCCGGCGCAGGGTGTCGAACGGGGTGGCGACGGTGCGGCTGATATCCGACAGCGCCAGCCCGATCGTCTTGGTGCCGAGATCGAGACCGAGCAGACGCTGATCGCGGCCGAGTTGGGCCAGCAGGTCCGGGGGGGCGACGATGCTCATCGGCGGCTCACAGACCGTAGGCTTCGGCCATCGCCGGGTCGCGGGCGGCGACGGCGCGGGCGAGGTCGGCGATCACCTTGGCCTGTTTCCAGGTGGCGTCGTCCTGCATCTTGCCGTCGATCATCACCGCGCCGGTACCGTCGGGCATCGCCGCCAGGATCTTGAGGGCGAAGCGGACTTCGGCCGGGTCGGGGCTGAACACCGCCTTGGCGATCTCGATCTGCTTGGGGTGGAGGCTCCAGCCGCCGACGCAGCCGAGCAGGAAGGCGTTGCGGAACTGCGCTTCGCAGGCGGCATCGTCGGAAAAGTCGCCGAACGGGCCATAGAACGCCTTGATCCCCGCCGATTGACAGGCATCGACCATCTTGGCGACGGTGTAATGCCAGGGGTCTTGCTGGAACAAGGTGCGGTGGGGGCGGTCGGGGGCGGCATCTTCCAGCACGCCATAGAAGGGGTGGCCGCCGCCGACCCGGGTGGTCTTCATCCCGCGCGACGCCGCGAGGTCGGCCGGCCCCAGGCTCATCCCATGCATCCGCGGGCTGGCCTGGGCAATCGCGGCGACGTTGTCGACGCCCAGCGCGGTTTCCAGGATCGCGTGGATCAGGATCGGGCGGCGCACCTGATGCTTTGCCTCTAGCTGGGCCAGCAACTGGTCGAGATAATGAATGTCCCACGGTCCTTCGACCTTGGGCAGCATCACCACATCGACCTTGTCGCCCGCCGCCGCGACAATCTCGGTGAGGTCGTCAAGGAACCAGGGGGAATTGAGGCAATTGACCCGCGTCCACAACCCGGTGGTGGGATTGTCCCAGGCCCGCGCCACCTCGATGAACCCGGCCCGCGCCGCGTCCTTGGCCTCGGCCGGGATCGCGTCTTCGAGATTGCCGAGCAGCACATCGACCTGACGGCCGATCTCGGCGGCCTTGGCCCGCATCTTCTCGATGTGGGGCGGGAAGAAATGGATCATCCGCTCCAGCCGGACCGGCAGGTCGCGATACGGCATCGGAGCGCCGATGGCCAGCGGCTCGAAGAACTTGCGCGGGGGCTTGCTGCTCATGACGGGCATCCTGCGATCAGGGGGGAAGCTCCGTCAGATGTACCCTTGGGGGGAAGGACTGACAAGTCCCTCCCGCTCCGGGCGATTGGGGCGGACGTTCCGCTTGCCCCGGACCACGTCCAGGGGGAGGGGAACGCCGCGTGCCGTGCCGTTACGTCTTAGCCCGAAATGTCGAGCACCTGACCGACGCTGCCCTTGCCGGTCTGGCTCTGGGTCTGGGACAAGGGGGCAACCTGCTGCGCCTGGGCCTGCTGGGCCTGCTGAAGCTGCTGGGCCGGACTTTGGGTCAGAACCTGAGCCGTGGTCTCCTGCTGCTTGGCCGCAGCATAGGGGCCTTCGAGGGCGGCCTGGGCGCGGGGGAGATAGACGGCGGTATTCTTGCTGCCGACGGGGGAGATATCCATGGCCTTGTGCCTTTCTGGCGAGGTATTTCAACCTTCACTATAGCACGAGTGCCCCGCCGGGTCACGGTTTGTTTGCGGGCCGCCTTTTGGTGGCGGTCAGGCCGCCGGAGCGGCCCCGATCCGGGCGGCGAAGAGCGCGGTGCCGTCGCTGTCCCGCTTGCCCTGGAAATGGAGCCGAACCGGCGCGGTGGGGGAGGGCGGCAGGTCGTCGCGCTCCAACGCCACACTATCGCCCAGGCGGCTTTCGCCCAGGAAGTTGATCTCGTACTCGCTCACGCGATAGGCGGAATGGTCGTCGAGCGGCAGGCTGTCCAGAATCCACTGGGCATAGCAGACATTGTTGACGTGGCCGTTGACGTCGAGATCGCTGATCCGGGCCGGGATCGTCGCCGTGACAGTGAGGTCGGGCCGCATCGCGATCTTTTCCGGGGTCGTCGCCAAGGTGCCGTCGCCCCGGCAGATCGTGTCGCTTTCGGTCAAAGACAGCTTCATCGGCCGCCGCGTGGTCTGGTCCAGCGTCAGCCAACTGGCGGTGCCTTCGCCCAGCTTGCGCTCGCCGCAGAAGATTTCGTAATCGCGCTGGGCCAGCGGGCCGGTGATCGGACGGACCCAGGTGCGGATATCGACGATGTCGCCCCAGCCCGGCCAATCGCTCATCGCCAGCCGCTGCCGGGTCAGCACCCAGATCGTGTTGCGGCTGAGCATGTCGTCAAAGCCGTGGCCGAGATGGTTGGCGTGGGTCCAGGCGGTGTCTTGCAGGATTTTCAGCAGGCCGACCAGCCCCAGCCGCTTGCGGTGGTTGAGGACGATCGAATTGATGTCATAGCGCTGCGTCCAGATCGTCTGCTTCATCGGCTCCCGCTCCCTCGTGCCGCATCTGGCGGCCAGACCAGCGTAAACGCGAAGTGGCGGCGGCTCCAGAGCCTTGGGGCGAATTACCGCCTTCGTCGAGGGGGCGGACCAAGCGGGTTATACGGCCAGATCCAGCGGCAGGTCGGAAATGTCTTTCAGCCGTTTCCCTCCGACCATCACCGCCAGCATCTCTGCCGCATCCTCCATCCTCAGGGCCATCAATGTGGCCTGCAACTCGTGCAGGGCGAAGTGATAGACGCAATCGATGTCACCGGTTCCCAGAGCGATCGAGGCAAGACGGCTGGGCATCGGTTCGGCGGTGACGACCATGATGTGGGGAAGATGGCCCTTGCGGTTTCGCATGAGGTTCAAGGCCTCGGAGCGGGCGTTTTGAGCGCGGTCGCTCCGAATCGTCCATTTGCATGAAATGCTGGCGTGAAGAAGCGGCAGTCCGCCATTTATTTTGCGAAGGCTGGCCAGTGTGCACACGCTGCCATCGACCAGATGGGCCTGGGTATTAATCACCGTGTCGCCCTCGGTTTCGCGCGAGACGACGATATCCGGGGTGATGGTGTAGTCGCTGCCCAGCGCGGCGGCCAATTCGCTGTCGGCCTTCGCAGCCCGGTCAAGGGCGACAAGGTGGGCATATTGTTCGTAACGGGCAATTTCCAGGCGGTTGCGGCCGGTGACCTGATGGACGTCCCACAAGCCGGGGCGCAGATGCCCGAGTTTCAAGAAGGTTTCGCGAACGAAGTCGGCGCAGACGCCTTCAAACTGGTTGCCCGATGTCTGGCCCGCGATCCGTTCGCCGATGGTCTCGGCCTTGAGCCGGTCGGCGATTCCTCTGGCAATCGCGACGCTGGCCTTGCTGTCCTTGTCGGCGTTGCTGGGAACGCCAGAGGTATTGATCGTCAGTGTCGCTTTCAGGAGAGCGGCGTGGAATGCCCTGCGGGCCTCCGCGAACTCGGCCGAACTGCTCATCAGGCCACCTTATAGATACGTTTGGCGGACAGTGCCGCGAAGATTTGCCGGGCCACGGCGGTTGCCACCGGCGGCGGGAAGGCGTTTCCGATCTGACGATAGGCCGCCGTCTTGCGTCCCGAGAATTGCCATTCGTCGGGGAAGCCCTGGATCCGGGCGGTCATCCGTGGTGTCAGGCGCGGCATCCCGACAAAGTCGCGGGCGGGTGCCTCGTCCCACAGCCCCATGCCATCGACACCCAGGGTAGCCCAGGCTCGTTTGGCGCGGGTTGGGCCAAGGTCCGGTCCGCCATGCTTCTTCGAGCCGCCGACCAGCGTCGGAGCAATCGCATTGGCCTGCTCGCGCCAGCGGTCGGCCCCAAGCCAGCCGTTGACCTTCATCAGGTCGTGCAGCACTTCGCCGACGGTGGGCGGTTCGGTCGCCAGCGGTTCGGGCCAGGAGAACCCGGCGGCAATCTCTTTGCGGATGCCGACGAACACGACGCGCGGCCGCAATTGCGGCACACCATAATCAGACGCGTTGAGCAATCGCCAGCCGGGCACATAGCCCAGCTTCTTCAGCTGTTTTTCGACCTTGTTTCGATAGTCGTCAAAGATGGCGTCGAGCAGGCCGCGCACGTTTTCCAGCATGACTGCCTGGGGGCGGCATTCTTCGACCAGACGGATTGCCGTGGGGAACAGGTCGCGCTCATCTTGTCCGCCAAGCTGCTTTCCGGCCTTGGAGAAGGGCGGGCACGGCACGCCGCCGGCCAAAAGGTCGATGCCTTGATAAGGACGGCCATCGAAGGGGCGCAAATCGCCCTCGATGACGTTCCAGGCCGGGCGGTTTTGCCGCAACGTCGCGCACGCTGCCGGTTCCAGTTCGATCAGGGCGGCATGGTCGAAGCCCGCCATTTCCAGACCGAGCGCTTGGCCTCCGGCTCCAGCACACATTTCCAATGAGGCGAATTGGTTCATGGCTTGTTCTTTTTTGTATTGCGGTGCGCGAGGGTTTGAGACGCAAGAGCCTCGCGACGGGCGAATTTCAGCAAGGATATAGAGAACCAACCACCTCGCCCGACACCGAGCAGGGTATCGTATGGGGCGACAGTCGTGCATCCACAATCTGCACAAGCTCCAGAGCCTTGGGGCGATGGCAGGCCCGCAAAAGGTAAAGGCCAGTCAACCCGTTGGATTGACTGGCCTTTATTGGTCGGAGTGAGAGGATTCGAACCTCCGGCCCCTGCCTCCCGAAGACAGTGCTCTACCAGGCTGAGCTACACTCCGTCGCCTGCGAGGCGCTCCTTATAGCGTCATCATCGTCGGCTGGCAAAGGGTATTTCGCACTTTTTTACGAAGAGGGCGAAGTCCCCCTTCGGGCCGGGTTTGACTTCGCGCCGCCCGGGGTGTTAGCCATCGCTTATGGCACCACCCCCTCTTCTCAGCTTGCGCGACGTGCGCCTGACCTTCGGCGGCAAACCGCTGTTCGAAGGAGTCACCGCCTGGATCGGCCGTGGCGACAAGACCTGTCTGGTCGGTCGCAATGGCTCGGGCAAATCCACCCTGCTCAAAGTGCTGGCCGGCGAGATTTTGCCGGATTCGGGCGAACGCTTCGTCCAGCCGGGAACCCGGATCGCGGTGCTGCCGCAAGACCCGGTGATCGGAGAAGCCACCGTCGCCGCCTATGTCGCCGCCGGGCTGCCCGCCGACGAGCGCGACCAGATGTTCCGGGTCGAGACCGTGCTGGACGCGCTGCAAATCGGCGGCGGGCGTGAGTCGGCCATCCTGTCCGGCGGCGAGGCCCGCCGTGCCGCGCTGGCCCGCGCCCTGGTGTCCGAGCCCGACGTGCTGCTGCTCGACGAGCCGACCAACCATCTCGATCTGCCGACCATTCTCTGGTTGGAGCAATGGCTGGCGGCCTATGGCGGGGCGATGGTGGCGATCAGCCACGACCGCCGCTTCCTCGAAACCGTATCGAAGCAGACTCTGTGGCTGGAACGCGGCGTGGTGCGCCGGGCCGAGGTCGGCTTTGCCCGCTTCACCGACTGGCAGGAAGAGGTGCTGGCCGCCGAGGAAGCCTCGTTGGCGCGGATGGACAACCGCCTGCGTCAGGAATTGCACTGGATGGCGCGCGGCGTCACCGCCCGGCGCAAGCGCAATATGGGCCGTCTGCGCGCGGTTCATGCCCTGCGGGCCGAGCGGAGCGAGCGGACATCGGCCTTTCTTGCCGCCGGGCGTCAGGCCCAATTGGCCGCCGAATCCGGCGAGGTCTCGGGACGGCTGGTGATCGAGGCCGAGGGGCTGACCAAGCGCTTTGGCGAGCGGGTGATCTGCGAGAATTTCGCCACCCGCATCCTGCGCGGCGACCGGGTCGGGCTGATCGGCCCCAACGGCGCGGGCAAGAGTACCCTGCTCAAGATGCTGACCGGACAATTGGCTCCCGATGCCGGCACGGTGCGGCTGGGCACCAATCTCGAAATCGCCGCCTTTGACCAGCACCGCACCATCCTCGATCCCGAGCGCAGTGTCTGGGACACCCTGACCGACGGGCGCGGCGACGAAGTGTGGGTGCGCGGTCAGCCCCGCCACGTCGTCGGCTATATGAAGGACTTCCTGTTCACCGAGGCCCAGGCCCGCACCCCGGTCCGGGCGCTGTCGGGCGGCGAGCGCAACCGGCTGCTGCTGGCCAAGCTGCTGGCCAAGCCCTCGAACCTGCTGATCCTCGACGAACCGACCAACGATCTCGACATCGACACCCTCGATCTGCTCGAAGAGGTCTTAGCCGAGTATGACGGCACCCTGCTGCTGGTCAGCCACGACCGCGACTTCCTCGACCGGCTGGTGACCAGCGTGATTGCCGTCGAGGGCCAAGGCGACGTCACCGAATATGATGGCGGCTTCACCGATTATCTGCGCCAGCGTCCGCCTCGGCCCGAAGCTCTCGCCAAGGCGGCGAAGGCCGCCGCCGCTCCGGCTCCGGCCAAGCCCGCCCCGCCCCGGACCCGGATGTCGTACAACGAGACCCGCGAGTTGGAGCGTCTGCCCGGCAAGATCGCCGATCTGGAGATCGAGATCGCTCGGCTGGAATCCGAAGTCTCCGATCCCGGTCTGTACGCCCGCGATGCCGCCCGCTTCAACGCGGCGGTGGCCCGGGCCGAGGCTGCCCGTGCCGAGTTGGCCACGGCCGAGGATCGTTGGCTGGAGTTGGAAGCAAAACGCGAGGAGGCCTCGGCGAAGTGACCGCGCCGCGGATGTCTCCGGCGGATTGGGCGGGTGCCCTCGCGGTGGCGATATTGTGGGGCGGTAATGTGATCGCGGTCAAGGTGGCGGTCGAGACCCTGCCGCCCTTTCTGCTGATGGGGATTCGCTTTTCCATCGTCGCCTTGCTGCTGGCCCCGTTCTTCCGGCCGCGCCGTGCCCAGGTGCCGGGTCTGCTTGCCCTCGCGATGGTGCTGGGCGTCGGCCATTTCGGTCTGATGTTCCTGGCCATCAGCGGGATGGACGCCGCCACCGCCGCCGTCGCCGTCCAGATGACGATTCCGTTCAGCGCG
This sequence comes from Magnetospirillum fulvum, assembly GCF_900108475.1. GTDB lineage: Bacteria > Pseudomonadota > Alphaproteobacteria > Rhodospirillales > Magnetospirillaceae > Phaeospirillum > Phaeospirillum fulvum_A. The sequence goes on from NZ_FNWO01000004.1 coordinate 15,673, forward strand.
TTGCTGGCCTGGCTGGTCTATCGCGAGGCGCTGGGCTGGGCGCGCACCCTGGGGGTCGGGCTGGCCTTTGCCGGAATCCTCCTGCTGGCCGGGGAACCCCACGCCACCGGGCTGTGGCCGCTGGCGGTGATGGCGGTCAGCACCCTGTGCTGGGCAGTTTCCAATGTGATGATTAAACGGGTCGGCCTGATTGATCCGCTGACGATCAATGGCTGGGTCGCTCTGTTCGCGGCTCCGGTTCTGTTCGTCTGTTCGGCTTTGTTCGAACAGGGACAAGCCGAGGCAATCGCGGCGACCGGCCTCGTCGGCTGGGCCGGATTGGCCTATACCGTGATCGGTGCCTCGCTGGTCGCCTATACCTTGTGGTATTGGCTGGTGCGCCGCCATTCCCTGAACCGGATCGTGCCGTTCACCCTGCTCGGACCGGCGGTCGGCATTACCGGCGGCGTGCTGCTGCTGGGCGAGCCGCTGACGTGGCAAAAGCTGGTGGGCGGGCTGCTGACCGTCGGCGGGGTCGCGGCGGTGCAGATGTGGTCGGGAAAACGCAAAACAGGGGCCGAGTCATGATTTTACGACCCTCGCCCAATCACGAACCGCGCCGCAGCGCCATCGTCGATATGCTGGTGCTGCATTATACCGGGATGCTGGACGGTCCCGGCGCGCTGGAGCGGCTGTGCGATCCCGCCACCAAGGTCAGCGCCCATTACGTGATCGAGGAAGACGGACGCGTCTTCGCCCTGGTTGACGAATCCCGCCGCGCCTGGCACGCCGGGGCCGGATCGTGGCGGGGCGAGACCGACATCAATTCCCGCTCGATCGGAATCGAACTGGTCAATCCCGGCCACGAATTCGGCTATCGTCCGTTTCCCTATCCCCAGATCGACGCGCTGATCGAGTTGACGCGTGGCATCCTGGTCCGCCACCCGATCCCGCCCCGCAATGTCGTTGCCCATGCCGACATCGCGCCGACCCGCAAGGAAGATCCCGGCGAACTGTTTCCCTGGCAGAGTCTGGCTGAAATCCACGGGATCGGTTTATGGCCGTGCGGCGAGCCGGTCGAGCCGCCGCCTGTGCCGGTGATTCTGGCCGGACTGGCCCATTACGGTTACGACGTCGCCGATCCCACCGCTGCCCTGGTCGCGTTCCAGCGCCACTTCCGCCCCTGGTCGCTGACCGGCGAAGCCGATCCCGAAACCTGCGGACGGCTGCGGGCGCTGCTGCGGGTGATGCGGTAAGAGGCGGGATTACCCCGCCCTTTGCAGGCGGAAGGTAAAGGTTTCGCCCTCTTCACGGGAGTCGAGCAGGAGGTGGCCGGTCTGGCGGCACAGCGACTCGAAATCGCGAACGGTGCCGGGATCGGTGGCGATGACGGTGAGGGTCGCGCCGGGGGGAAGCGTGTCGAGTTTCTTCTTGGCGCGCAGCACCGGCAGCGGGCAGGACAGGCCGCGCACGTCCAGCACGGTATCGGTCATTCTCGACACTCCCTCGCTTTGCCGCGATCGCTGCGGTCATAAGGCGACTTAGTCTACGGGCTTGGTGTCCAAAGGACAATACGAAGGACAGACCGGGGCTGGGCTTGACAGCGCGGCGGAACCGGGCTGGGATGCCGGTCTGCCCGAGGAGGAGCCTTGATGACCGTCCGTGCCGTGCTTGATGCGAAAACCATGGGGGGGACGGAGGTCGTCACCATCGCGCCCGACGCCTTGGTGATCGAGGCCGCTCAATTGCTGGCCCGCCATCGGATCGGCGCGGTGCCGGTGATCGAAGCGGGGCGGCTGGTCGGTATTTTGTCCGAACGCGATATCGTCCGCGCTCTGGCCCGCTCGGCGGCGGCGCTGGGGACGGCGCGGGTGCGCGGGTTGATGACGGCGGACGTGTTCGTCGCCCGCGAGACGGATTCGCTGGACGACGTGCTGGAGCTGATGAGCACCAAGCGAATCCGCCATCTTCCCGTCATTGGCAGCGACGGTGCGGTGATCGGAATCGTCACGCTGGGCGATGTCGCCTGGGCGCGCGAGGCAGCCTTGGAAGGGTAGGGCGTCGGTCGTGAAAAAGTCCTTCGGCCTTTGGCCTCAGTGTACTTTTCCCCGGTTCAAAAAGAATCCCCGTGCTCAATCAAGCTTTCCGCGCGGGGATGGATTTGGTTCCCTCCGAGGCCGATGGGCGACGCCCACGGCTTCGGAGGCTGGTGAAACAGACAACACGAAAAATGGGCGCTGGGCCGCCCCTAGCCCATTTTTCTCCTTTTAATCTAACGGGAAAAAGTACACCTCGCGACAGCGAGGGACTTTTTCACGGGAGACTAGGGCGGGTCAGCGATCCGGCGGCATCGGGATCGGCAGGGAATCGAGACGGCCGAGCAAACGGGATTTCAGCCGGTTGCCGGGCGGCAGCCCCTCGGCGCAATGTGCGGCTTCGCGGGCACATTCGGTGCTGTGGTCGCAGGTCCGGTCGATCGGACAGTAGGCGATGTCGCCGAGGATGACCAAGGCATCAACCACGACGCCGCACTTAAGGCAGTTGGTGGTTGCCGCGAACTTCTGCTGGCACGTTGATGGCAGATCCAATACTGACATGGGTGCCATGATACGGACAGTTTCGTCGAATAACAACCCCACTAAAAGTACGGAATCCCGAGAATAATCCCCTTCTGTTCGGGGTTATTCCTCGGTCCGGCCGCGAAAACCGGTAGCGACAACATAGGTTTCGGCCGAACCGGCCCGGCTGGCCGAGGGCTTGGCATGGCGGACGGTGGTGAAGTTCTTTTTCAACTGGTCGAGCAGCGTTCTCTCGGTGCCGCCCTGGAAGACCTTGGCGACAAAGGCACCGCCCGGAGAGAGAACCTCCATCGCGAAATGCAGCGCGACCTCGACCAAGGCGATGATGCGAAGATGGTCGGTCGAGGGATGGCCGGTGGTCGGGGCCGCCATGTCCGACAACACCACGTCGGCGGGGCCGCCCAGCGCGTCTTTCAGCCGGTCGGGGGCGTCGTCGGCGAGAAAGTCGCCCTGAAGCACGGTCGCCCCGGCGATCGGATCCCATTCCAGGATATCCATCCCGACGACGGTGCCGCCCTTGGGCTGACCGGCCTTGACCCGCTGGACAGCGACCTGGGTCCAGCCGCCAGGAGCGGCGCCGAGATCGACGACGCGCAGACCGGGGCGGAGCAGGTGAAAGCGGTCGTCGAGCTGAATGATCTTGAAGGCGGCGCGCGAACGATAGCCCAGCCGCTTCGCTTCGTAGACATAGGGGTCGTTGAGCTGGCGTTGCAGCCACAAGGTCGAGGACAGCTTGCGCCGCTTCGCCGTCTTGACCGTCACGGTCATCTGGCGCGAACCGCCGCCGGGTCCGGCCCCGGTGCTCTTGCCGCTGCCGCCGCTTTTGCTTTTGCCTTTGGTGCCGGCCATTACGTCCTCTTTCTTTGGCTTCCATGCGCATCTTCGCGCATCATGCCGAGCAATACGCCTTCACGGACGCCGCGATCGGCCACCTTCAACCGTCCCAGCGGCCACAGCCGACAGACGGCGTCAAGGATGGCGCAACCCGCGACCACCAGATCGGCCCGTTCCGGCCCGATGCAGGGGTGGGCGGCGCGATCGTCCGAACTCATCTCCGCCAGCATCCGGGATACGGCGGCGATATCGGCGAAATTCAGATTCAATCCGTCGATCTGGGCGCGGTCATAGCGCTCCAGCCCGAGATGGAGCGCCCCCAGCGTCGTTACGGTGCCCGACGTGCCCAGCATCTGGGCTGGCTCGTGGATCATCCGGGTGGCGATGCCGTGTTCGTGCTCGAAGGGCGCGAAGGATTCGGCTAGCCGGGCCACCACCGCTTCGTACCCGGCGGCGGTGGACATCTCGGCCCCGCTCTGTTCGGCCAGGGTCACCACCCCGGTCGGGACCGAGCGGACGCCCTTGACCGATTGGCCGTCGGAATCCGTCCGCACCCAGACCAGTTCGGTCGAACCGCCGCCGATATCGAACACCAGCGCCCACGGCACCTGGGGGTCGAGCAGCGACGCGCAACCCGCCAGCGCCAGCCCGGCCTCTTCCTGCGCCGAAATGATATCGGGGGCAAGGCCGGTGCGTTCGGCGATCCGGGCGGTGAATTCGGCTCCGTTGACGGCGCGGCGGCAGGCCTCGGTGGCGACCAGCCGGGCGCGGCCGGCGCGGTTGCGCCGCATCTTGTCGGCGCAGGCGTCGAGCGCGTCGAGGGTGCGGGCCATCGCCGCCTCGGACAGGCGGCCGGTGCGGCCCAGCCCTTCGCCCAGACGGGTCACGCGCGAGAAGGCGTCGATCACCCTGAAGCCGTGCCCGGTGGGACGGGCAACGAGCATGCGGCAGTTATTGGTGCCGAGATCAAGGGCGGCGTAGACGGCGTCGCTGGGCATGGTGCCTGGGAACTGGTCCGGCCAACGCGGCGGGACGGGAATTAAGGGGCAGCAATGTTAGCCCGGAAGGCGCGGCAAAAGAAAGCCCCGCGCAACCGAACGCTCGGATTGCGCGGGTTTTCTCTCAGTTCGGCGAGACGGGCCGCTTTAACAGCCGCCGAAGCCGAAGGTGGTTTCGGTGCCGTCGTCCCAGCCATCCCACAGATAATCGGCCTCGATTCCGTCGGCGATCAGGCGGAAGGCGTACTTGGCCTGGTCGAGATAGGCGTCGCAATAGGCGCCGATCTTGTCCATGCCGCCATTGGCCTCGAACGCTTCGGCCGGACAGGGCGAACCGCAGAAGTGACGCACCGGGCAGACCGCGCATTCGGCGATGTCCTCGACCTTGCGGCCGGTGACCAGCTTGAATGGCGGGGTTTCCAGCACGTCCTCGATCTTGTCGATGAACAGGTTGCCACCGGCGAAATCGGGCAGGCCGATGAACTCGCTGCACGGGTACAACGTGCCGTCGGGGGCCAGGGCGAAGAAGCTGCGCCCGCCGCCGCAGGGCGAGATGTCGCACATCAGACGCCGCGCCGTCGGCGCCAGGATCGAGATCAGGATGTTGGCGAAGTTCGCCACCACCAGCTTGCGCCCGGTCGCGCGGAACAATTCGTGGGTGCGGTCGAGCGCGGCGAGGTAAGCCTTGGAAACCACCGCGTCCTCGACCCAGGACTCACGGCCGCCCGGCTGGGTACAGCGGACGAAGTTCAGCATGCAGGCCGGGACTTCGCGTTCGTGGAGGAATTCGACCATCGGCACCAGCTGGTCGATATTCTCGCGGTTCATCGTGCAGATGACGTTGAACCCGGCATAGCCCTTCAGCCGGTCGATCGCGGTCAGGGTCGAGGCGAACACGCTGTCGCCGTTCCAGCGCTTGCGCGAGCGGTCGGCCACCGCTTCGACCGGGGCGTCGAGCGACAGGCCGATGCCGCAGCCATGGCCGGTCAGGAAGGCGATCGCCTCTTCGTCGAGCAAGGTGGCGTTGGTCTGCACCCCAAAGCGGAAACGGTCGCCGTATTGGGCAATCGCCTCGAACATCGCGTCGCGGTTCAGCATCGGCTCGGCGCCGTGGAAGATGATCTGCGGCTTGCGGTCGGGCGGCATGATCGACGAGAAATAAGCGTGCAGCCGCTCCATCGCGTCCAGCAGCGTCTCGCGGCTCATATGCTCGCCGTTCTTGCGCATGTCGCGCGGAATGTAGCAATAGGCGCAATCGAGGTTGCAGCGTTCGGTCGGATTGAAATAGACCGCCGACGGCTTCAGATTGAAGCGCAGCAACTCCATTTCCTCGGCGAACGAGGCCCGCTTGTCCTGCCACTGCCGCACCAGCGCGCCGTCCTCGATGACGCGGGCGGCTTCGTCGGTCCGCACCAGCGACCAGAAGGCGGTGTCGGCGTCGATCAAGGCGGTGTAGTCGGAATGGCCGATGTCGAACCATTCCAGCCCATCGGGAAGACGGCCCCCGACGGGGGCCGCTCCCTTCGCGTCAGCGAGCAAGCTCAACGCTTCACCTGCTTGTCCATCAGCACGTAATGGGACAGGCCGGTGCCTTCGGCGTCGCAGCTCTTGCGGCTGGCGATCACCGCCGGACGGGTGGTTTTGGTTTCGGTTCTGCTCATGGTCGTTCGGACTCCACGGTTGCCGGGGCGGCGGCGCGGGCACGATGGTGCCTTTGCCGAAACCCTTTTCCATCGGATTCCGCCCCGAGACTCGGATGAGGCCCAACAGGTCTTCTGGCTCTCGGATCGACCACGCGACCACACCTTCCCGGCGGTTGGCCGCCAGTGGCCGGGCGTTTTCCGCCCCAGTGGTCCGTGTCCCCGATTACAGCGGCGGGACCGCTACGGATTTGCACCGTATTCCGGGATGCTGGACAGAGCCGCTTTACGCCAAGGCGGGGAGGTCCGTCAAGCATCGGCTTTGCGGGCAAGGGGCAAGGGGCCACCTCGCCCCTTGCCCTGGACCGGGGTTCCGAGGCACAGTCCCGCTTTCTTTCATCCCTCGACCTGACAGGAACTCATTATGGCCCGGCGTTTCGCGGTCTTCATCGTCGATTGGTGCTGGCGTCACGCCATCGCGGTGGTGGGGATTGCTCTGGTCGCGACGGTGGGATTGGGGCTTTACGCCGCCACCCATCTGTCGCTCGACACCGACGAATCCAAGCTGATTTCCTCGGACCTTCCCTTCCGCCACGCCGAGCAGGCGATTGATGCGGCCTTTCCCCATACGCTTGACCGGCTGGTCGTCGTGCTCGACGCCCCCAGCCCCGAACTGGCCGAAGAGGGGGTCGAGCGGCTGCGTGCCGCCCTGGCCGCCGTCGGCGGGCCGATCCGCTCGGTCGAACGCCCCAGCGAGGAACTGTATTTCCGCCGCCACGGCCTGTTGTTCCTGTCGCCCGCCGATTTGACCACCCTGTCCGACCGGCTGGTCGCGGCCCAGCCGCTGCTGGGGACGGTGGCGCACGATCCGTCGCTGCGCGGCCTGTTGTCGGCGGTGGGGATGATCGTCGATGGCATCTCCCACGGTCAGGCCGGAGCCGCCGATATCGAGCCGCTGGTCGCCCGCATCGACCATGTCGCCGCCGCCCTGGCCGAGGGCCGCTCGGCCGAAGCGGCCGACTGGCAGGGGATGGTTGCCGCCGGGCCGATGCGCGATACGCCCCGCCGCTTCCTGCTGGCCCAGGCGCGGGTCGATCATGGCGAACTGGAAGCCGGGGCCGAGGCCGACCGCGCCATCCGTGCCGCCGCCTCGTCGCTGGGGCTGGTGCCCGAGCATGGCTACCGGGTCCGGCTGACCGGTTCGGTCGCGCTGTCCGATGCCAATTTCGCCACCGTCACCGAGGGAGTCGAGATCACCGCGCCGCTCTCGCTGCTGGCGGTGCTGGGCCTGCTGTTCCTGGCGGTCCGCTCGCTCCGCGTCGTCGTCGCGATCATGATCAGTCTGGTGATCGGGCTGGTCGCCACCGCCGCCTTTGCCGCGCTGACCGTCGGCAGTCTTAACCCGATCTCGGTTGCCTTCGCGGTGATGTTCGTCGGCATCGCCGTCGATTTCGCGATCCAGTTCGTCACCTCCTATCGCAACGAGCGCCATCGGTTGGGCGACTCGGCTCCGGCGGCGCTGGCTTCGGCCGGGGCGATGGCCGGGCCGCTGTCGCTGGCGGCCTTGGCCACGGCGGTCGGCTTCCTGTCGTTCCTGCCCACCGCTTATACCGGGGTGTCGCAATTGGGGCTGATCGCGGGCGGCGGGATGGTGATCGCGCTGGTCGTCGATTTCACCGTGCTGCCCGCGCTGCTGGCGCTGTTGAAGCCGCCGCCCGAGCCCGAACCGGTGGGGCTGCGTCTGGCCGGTCCCGACCGCTTCCTGGCCCGCCATGCCCGCCCGGTGGTGTGGGGGGCGGGGCTGGTCGCCCTGGCCGGTCTGGCCCTGTTGCCGTTCCTGCCGCTCGATTTCGATCCGCTCCATCTGCAAGACCCCAAGGCCGAAGCGGTTTCGACCTTTCACGAAATGGCGCGCGATCCCGAGGCCGGGGTCTATGCGGTCGAGGCGCTGGCTCCGTCGCGGGCCGAGGCCCGCGAGCTGGCCAAGCGGCTGGATGCCCTGCCCGGCGTGCGGCGGACGATGACGATCGACAGCTTCATTCCCGACGATCTCGACGAGACCCTGCCGATCGTCGCCGATCTGGCCCAGGTGCTGGGGCCGACCCTGAACGTCGCCGCCCCGCTGCCGCCGCCTTCGCCCGAACAGACCGCCGCCGCCCTGACCGGACTGGCCGGGCGGCTGGAAGCCGAATTGCCCGGGCACGAGCCGTCGCGGCTGCTGGCCAGCCATCTTCGCGCCATCGCCGCCGCCGGGCCGGACCGGGTCGGCCAGTTGGAAACCGCGCTGGCCTCGGGGCTGTCCGGACTGATTTCGAGCCTGCGCCAAAGCCTCGATTTCACCGCTCCGCTGACGGTCGAGACCCTGCCTGCCGCCCTGTTGCGCGACTGGATCGCCGCCGATGGCCGTGTCCGCGTCAAGGTGCTGCCGCGCGAGAATATGGAGGATGCCCGCGCCCGCGCCCGCTTTGTCGATGCCGTCGCCGCGGTCACGCCCGATGCCGCCGGGGCGCCGATCTCGATGGAGATGTCCGGCCGGGTGGTGGTCCACGCCTTTGCCCTGGCCGCGATCGGGGCGCTGCTGGCAATCGGGTTGATGCTGGGGCTGATGCTGCGCCGGGTGCTCGACAGCGCCCTGGTGCTGGCTCCGCTGCTGCTGGGGGCGCTGGCGACGGTGATCGCCGCCTGGGCTGGCGGTCTGGCGATCAATTTCGCCAACATCATCGCCTTGCCCCTGTTGCTGGGGATCGGAGTCGCCTTTAACATCTACTTCGTGGTCAATTGGCGCAACGGCGTGACCACCCCGCTCCAGCACCCGACGACGCGGGCGGTTCTGTTCAGCGCCCTGACCACCGGCTCCGCGTTCGGCAGTCTGGCGGTGTCGCCGCATCTTGGCACCGCGTCGATGGGGTTGCTGCTGTTCGTTTCGCTTGGTTTGTCGGTGGCGGCGACCTTCGTGGTGCTGCCGGCTCTGTTTCACCTTCTGGGAAGACCCAACCATGACTAAAAGGCTGATCGTGACCGCCGATGATTTCGGCCGGTCGGTTCCGGTCAACGAAGCGGTCGAAGACGCGCACGTCAACGGCATCCTGACCTCGGCCAGCCTGATGATGACCGAGGCCGCCGTCGATGACGCGGTGGCACGGGCGCGTCGCTTGCCCGAACTGGGCGTGGGGCTGCACGTCACCCTGGTCGATGGCATTCCGGCGCTGCCGCCCGCCCAGGTGTCGGCCCTGATCGGTCCCGACGGCCGCTTTGGTCGCGATCTGGTTCGGCTGGGGGCGCGGATCTATCTCGACCGCTCCGTTCAGGATCAGGTTCGCGCCGAGATGCGGGCGCAGTTCGAATTGTACGCCGCGACCGGCCTGCCGCTGGCTCATGTCGATTTCCATCACCATTACCACCAGCATCCGACCGTGTTCGATCTGGTACTCGAACTTGCGGTCGAATATGGCGCGACCGGGATCCGGGTGCCGTGGGAGCCGCCGCTGCGCTCGTTCGCGGCGCGGGGCGACCGGCTGGGGGTGCGGCTGTGGAACGGCCTGTTCCACTGGCGGCGCTGCGCCCGGATGCGGGCCAAGGCCCGCGCCGCCGGTCTGACCGTCAACGACCGTTCGTTCGGGGTCAATGACAGCGGCGCGATGGATTACGCCAAGGTGGCGTCGTTTCTCGACCACCTGCCCGACGGTCTGTCGGAGATCTACAGCCATCCCGCCACCCGTCATTGGGAGGTGCGGCCGATGCCGCCGCATTACCATGTCGCCGAGGAATACCGTGCCCTGGTCGAACCGGCCAACGTGACCCGGGTCAAGGATCGCGGCATTCAGCTGGTCAATTTCTCCCAGGCGGCGGAACAGGCATGAACGCAGGGATTCTGCGGCTGTGCCTCATTGCCGTCGTTCTGGGGATTGCCTGGTGGCTGCGGGACGGATTTGGCGATGTCGGTGGCGCGCTTGACCGCGCCGGATGGAGCGGGGTGGCGATCCTGACCGCCTATCACCTGCTGCCGATGGCGTTGTGCGGGCTCAGTTGGGCGACGTTGCAGCCGCAGGAACCGGTGCGCCCGGCCTGGGTGTTCGTGATGGGGCGATGGATTCGCGACGGCGTCGGCGAGTTGGCGGGCTTTTTGCCGCTTTCGGGCGAAGTGGCCGGTATCCGCCACCTGACCCGCTTTGGCATCCGCCCGGCGGTGGCGGGGGCGACGGTGGTCGCCGACATCACCGCCGAGGCGATGGCCCAGTTCCTGTTCAGCCTGATCGGCGTCGGAATGTGGGCGTGGCTGTACCCTGAATCCGAGGTGACCCGCTGGGGCGTGATCGCTTTGGCGGTGTCGGTGCCGGTGCTGATCGCCTTCGTGATCGTTCAGCGCTCGTGGTTCATGCATTTCCTCGAATCCCTGCCGTCGCGGCTGATGCCGAAAAGCTGGGACGCCCCCGACGTCGAACAGGGGATCGTCGCCTCGATCAACGACATCTACCGGCGGCGGTCGCGGATGGTGCGGTCGGTGGCGTGGCATCTGGTCGCCTGGATCGCCGGAGCCGCCGAAGCCTGGGTGGCGCTGTATCTTCTGGGCTATCCGCTCGATTTCGCCCAGGTCCTGGCGATGGAAAGCATCATTTTTGCGATCCGCAGCGTTGCCTTTGTCATTCCCGGCGCGATCGGCATCCAGGAAGGCGGCTATATGCTGTTCGGGGCGATGCTGGGCCTGCCGACCGAGGTCGCGCTGGCTCTGTCGCTGTTGAAGCGAGGCCGCGAGCTGATCTTGGGGCTGTCGGCGCTGCTGGCGTGGCATTTCATCGAGGGGGCGACCGCCCGTCGGCGGTGACAAGTGCCTGCCGACATGCTTCACTGTCTCCTCCACCGCGGCGGGAATGGGGGCAGGGGGCATGTCGGAGGGGCAACGCGATTCCGGGCCGGTGGTGCAAACCGAGGATTATTTTGCCGGATTGGCGGAATACCAGCATGCGCTGAGCGGCCATATGGATTGGCTGCGCGGCTGGTACAGCGAAGTGCTCAACTGGGAATCCGGTTCCCGCGCTCCCCTGCCGATCTGTCCGTTCGAGGCGTGGTTCGACCAAGCGGGTGATGCGATTCTGGGCGGCTTTCCCGGCTTTGTCGCCCTGGGGGGGCTGCACCGCGAAATACACGACCGCGCCGACCGGATCACCGCCCGCGCCGAGTCGGGTCAGACCGTCACCACCTCGGATTACGAGGCGATGATGGCGCTGGTGCTGGCGTTTGGCACCGCCGCCCAGACGCTGGAGCGCGACGTCTGGCGCACGCTGGCCACGGTCGATCCGCTGACCGGTCTCGGCAATCGCCAGACGATGATGACGCAATTGATCGGCGAGCGCGACCGGGTGATCCGGTTGGGCCAGCCCTGTTGTATCGGTCTGGCCGATATCGACCTGTTCAAGCGGATCAACGACACCTTTGGTCACGCCACCGGTGACCGGGTGCTGCGCGAGGTCGCGGAGTGCCTGCGCAACGCGGTGCGTCCCTACGACATTCTTTATCGTTATGGCGGCGAGGAATTCCTCGTCTGCCTGCCTGCCGCGACATTGGAGGCGGGGGCGCTGGTGCTGGACCGGATGCGTGTGGCGATCGCAGCGCTTCAGATCGCCGATTCCCACGGGACGCCGATCCCGGTCACGGTGACGTTCGGGCTGGCCCCGTTGTCGGGCGATGTCTCGGTCGAGGAATCGTTCGAATACGCCGATATCGCCCTTTATAAGGGCAAGCTGGCCGGGCGCAATCGGGTGGTGATCCACATTCCGGAAACCGAGGGCTGATCCGTCGGTCTCGGTCGGGGAGAGACCCGCCCCCTCTCCAACGGAGAACGGGGCGGGGGAAAGATCAGACCTCGTCGTAGCCGACGCTGCGGTTCGGGGCGGGCTCGGCGGCGGGTGCAACCGGGCGGGCTCGGCCGGACAGGGCCACCGCCTTTTCCAGGTCGTTTTCGGTGCACATGCCAAGCGTCACCGGATTGCGCGGCTTGATGTTGGTGGCGTTCCAGTGGGTCTTGTCGCGAACCGCCAGAATCGTCTGCTTGGTGGTGCCGATCAGCTTCGAGATCGTCGCGTCGGACAATTCCGGGTGATGCTTGATGATCCAGGCGATCGCGTCGGGGCGATCCTGGCGCTTCGACACCGGGGTATAGCGGGCTCCCTTCGGCTTCGAACGCGGCTGCGGAATGTCGGTGACGGTCAGCTTGAGGCGGCCGTCGGGGTTGATTTCGCAGCGTTCGATTTCGCTGCGGGTGACCTGACCGTTGGCGACGGGATCGAGACCGACGATGCCGGCAGCAACCTCGCCATCGGCGATGGCCTGGACCTCAAGCGGATGAAGGCCGCAGAAATCGGCGATCTGCTCGAAGGTGAGGGCGGTGTTCTCGACGAGCCATACGGCGGTCGCCTTGGGCATCAGCGGCAGGGCCATGAATCCTCCTGAATGTCGACTGGTCCCGTTCGACCGGCTGTTTCACAGCCAGCTTCGGCGGGAAGGCATCCCTTCGCCCCGTTGGGCAAAACGGATCGTTCCCGCATGGATCGTTCAAATTCCGGCCGCGCGGGTACACCCGCAATACCGACCGGCGACGATCCGTGGAAATCACATCCTCTTATATGGGTGTTCTCAGCCCGGGTCAAACCGTCAACACGATCTTTCCGATATGTGTGTTGGCCTCCATCAGCCGATGCGCCCCGGCGGCGTCGGCCAAAGGGAAGGTGGCGTGGATCGGCGGCGCGATCCGGCCCTGGTCGAGCAGCGGCCACACCGTCCGGCGCAACGCCTCGGCCATCGCCGCCTTGCGGTCGTTCGATTGCGGCCGGAGCGTCGATCCGGTCAGGGTCAGACGCTTCAACATCACCGGCATCAAATTGACCTCGACGGTCGAGCCTTGCAGGAAGGCGATCGACACCAGCCGCCCGTCCGGTGCCAGCGCCTTGATGTTGCGGGCGACATAGCTGCCGCCGACCATGTCGAGAATCACATCGACGCCGCGTCCGCCGGTCGAACTCTTGATCACCTCGACGAAATCCTCGGTTTGGTAGTCGATGGCGCGGTCGGCTCCCAATTCGGCGCAGGCACGGGCCTTGTCCGGGCCGCCCGCGGTGGCGAACACGGTGGCGCCCAGCGCCTTGGCCAACTGAATCGCGGTGGTGCCGATCCCGCCGGCGCCGCCATGGACCAGCAGGCTCTCGCCGGCGACGAGGCGGCCGCGCTCGAACACATTGTGCCAGACGGTGAACAGCGTTTCGGGCAGGGCGCTCGCGCGGATGAAGTCAAAGCCCTCGGGCAGTCTCAGGCACAGCCGGGCATCGACGGCGCAATATTCGGCATAGCCGCCGCCGGGGACCAGGGCGCAGACCGCGCTGCCGATCGCAGGCTCGGTGACGCCGTCGCCCAAAGCGGCGACGGTGCCCGCGACTTCGAGGCCGGGCAGGTCCGACGCGCCGGGCGGGGGCGGATAAACGCCCTGGCGCTGGAGGACGTCGGGGCGGTTGATCCCGGCGGCGGCGACCCGGATCACCACTTCGCCCGGTCCGGGGATCGGCGTCGGCCGGGTGGCCAGCGTCAACACCTCGGGGGCTCCGGGGCGGGCGATCTCGATACAGGCCATGGTGTCGGGGGTCATCGTCGGTCCCTTTGCTGTTGTGGCGGCGACCAATCTGGTATGGTCAGGCCAGCATGGCAAGAGAGGATGAGCGGCGGATGGACCAAGACGAGCTTGACCCCCGCGCTCCCGCCCCGACCGCGCCAAGGCCGCTTGACCCGCTGTCGGTCGAGGAACTGACCGCCTATATCGCCCGGCTTGAGGCCGAAATCCTGCGTGCCCGGCAGGCGATCGCCGCCAAGGAAAAGGTCCGCGCCGGGGCCGAGGCTTTGTTCAGAAAATAATCTGGGGATCGTCCGGGGGCGGGCGCAGTCGGACGGTGAAGCACGAGCCTTCGCCCTGACGGCTATCGACGCTGACGGTGCCGCCATGCATCTCGACGATCTGACGGACCATGTGCAGCCCGATCCCCGAACCAGAGACGCCGCGGGCATTCGACGCGCGGTGAAAGCGTTCGAAGATGCCCGACAAATCGTCCTCGGGGATGCCGATGCCGTGATCGGCGACGGCGATAACGATCTCGCCCGCGTCGTGCTGGTGGGCCGAGACGAGGATGTCGGTCCCTTCGGGTGAATATTTGACCGCGTTGCCGATCAGATTGTTGAGTGCCAGGGCGATCAGGCCGGGATCGCCCCAGACCGACAGATTCGACTCGCCCTCGGTGCGGAAGCGGTGGGAGGGGGCGGCGATGCGGTGCTGGGTCAGGGTGACCTCGATCAGCGCCATCGGGTCGAACGATTGCTCGTGGATCACCATCGTGCCGCTGTCGAGCTGTTCGTCGGCGAGGCAGGTGTCGATCAGGCCGAGCAGGCGCTGGACCCCGCCCCGGATCGTCGCCAGCCGGGGCAGGCTGCCGGGATCGGCCTTGGCCGCCCGCATCTCCAGCATCTGGGCGGCGGAATCGATGATCGCCAGCGGGGTGCGGAACTCGTGCGAGACCATCGACAGGAACTGGCGCAACTGGCGCTTGGCTTCGCTTTCGCGGGCCAGCGCGGTTTCGGCCCGCTGCTTCGAGCGGCCCAGCGCCTCGACCATGTCCTCAAGCTGCCGGGTCCGCTCGACCACCCGCTGTTCCAGACTGGCATTGAGCGAGGACAATTCGGTGTTGAGCCGGGCGATGGTGGCGATGTCGCGCCACGCCCGCAACGCGCCGACCAGGGCGGTATAGAGCTTCTGCGCGGTCAGCTCGGTCTTGCTTTTGTAATCGTTGATGTCATAGCCGACGACGACGTCGCGCTCGGGGGCGTCGCCGGGCTGGCCGGTGCGCAGGATGATCCGGATCTGGCCGTTTTTCATCTCGTCGCGGATGCGGCGGACCAGGCGCAGACCGGCGTCGGGCGTCTCCATCACCACGTCGAGCAGCATGACCGGAATATCGGGCGATTGGTCGAGCTGGGCCGCCGCTTCGGCGGCCGAGGCGGCGGCAACGCAACGGAAGCGCCGTCCCTCGAATTCCATGTCGCGCAGGATGATCTGGGTCATCTCCAACACCTGGGAATCGTCATCGACGACCAGGATCGTCCACGGCTCGGAAACAGCGGAGACGGCGGCGCGGGATTTGAGGCGAAGGCGGCGGGGCGGGATTTCCATCGGCATCAGGCGGGGACGATTGCGGCGGCGAAGGCATAGCCGATGCCGTGAACGGATTCGATCGGCAGCGGCAGGCCGACCGCCTCGGCCCCCTTGGCGCGCAGGCGGCGGACCATCGAATCGACCGAGCGGTCGGCCGGATCCCAGCCACGTTTGCCCAGCGCGCGGAAGATTTCGTCGCGCGACACCGGCTCGCCGGGCCGCGACACCAGCAGCGAGATGAACACCCGTTCGTTGCCGGTCAGCTTCACCGCCCGTCCCTCGGGCGAGATCAGGGTCCAGGACAATTGGTCGAAGGTCCAGTCGATCGCGTTGGCGGCGGCGGGGAAGGAGGCGGGGGCGGGGCTGGACTTGCTCCGCTCGGTCTGCGTGGTCAGCTTCAGGCGGCGGGCGAGGCTGCGGACCTGCGCCTCCAATTCGCGCAATTCGATCGGCTTGACCAGATAGACGTCGGCCCCGATCTCCAGCCCGACCACCCGATCGACGTTCAACCCGCGCGCCGTCAGCATGATGATGCCGACGTCGGACTTGGCCCGCAATCGTCCGGCAATCGAAAACCCGCCTTCGCCCGGCAGGTTGATGTCGAGGATCAGGATATCGACCGGACCCCGTTCCAGCACAGAGTCGAGCGCGACGCCGTCGGCACAGCCTTCGACGTCGTGACCGCAGGCGCTGAGATATTCGACCAAATCCCCCAGAAGGTGAGATTCGTCTTCCACGATCGCGATGCGGGCCATGAGGTTTCGCTTCCCGTTTTTTGGCGTTGTCCCGAGGCCAGCCTTATTTCGTCACATCATAGCAATCAAAATCGGTATGTGACGAGTGGCTATCGGGAAAGTCGTATTGCGCCGAAAGCATAGGCCCCTCTGCGCTGCCCCTGGACAGATGGCGGCGGTGGAGTCACGCTGATTTCGGCCAATCAGCTTCGGAGGCCGCCGATGGACCGCCTTGACCTTTGCCTGTCCGTCTCTGCCCCCGATCGACTGGGCGAGCGCGAATGGATGATCGCCAACGGATTGGCCGGGTACGCGTCGGGGCGGCTTGACGGTACCGTCTCTCGCCGCCACGACGGGCTTCTCGTTGCGGCCTTGCCGGTCTCGGGGCGGACGATCCTGCTCGACCGGGTCGAGGAAACCGTGATCCCCGCCGATGGCGCGCCGCCCTTCGCCCTGTTCGATGCCCTGGTCGAGGTGCGGTTGGAGCGGGGGCTGCCGGTGTGGCGCTTTGCCCGCGATGGACTCGAACTGGAACGCCGGGTGGTGATGCCGTGGCGGCAGAACACGACGTTGCTGTCCCATCGTCTGCTTGCAGGCGGGGCGGACATCGGCCTCGATATCCGGCCCTGGATGCATTTTCGCGGCAATGACGGTCCCGCCGACCAGCCCTTATACCCGTCGGTGCTGTCCTGGCAGCAGGGCGGCCGGATCGAGGTGACCCAGGGGACGTTCCCGCCGCTGCGTCTGGCGGTGCGAGCGGCGGCGTGCTCGCTGATCCTGGGCGACGAGCGGACCGAGAGCGCGTTCTATCCGATCGAGGCCGAGCGCGATTACACCGCGCACGGGCCGGTCTGGAGTCCGGGGCGCTTCGCGCTGCGACTGGGGGCGGAGGGGGCGGAGCTGATCGCCTCGGCCGAACCGTGGGGGGCGGCGCTGGCCCAGAATGCCGACGCGGCGTGGGCGGCAGAGACGGGGCGGCGTGACCGGCTGATCGCCCATGCCGTCCCCGCCGTTCGCGATCCGGTCGGGCGGCAATTGGTGGTGGCCGCCGATGCGTTTCTGTTCGAGCCGCGCGGCCGCTTTGACCTTGCCGCCCGCTCGCTGGCCCAGGGCAACGAGGTCCGTAGCGTCATCGCCGGGTATCCCTGGTTCAACGATTGGGGCCGCGACACGATGATCGCGCTGGAAGGGCTGACCCTGGTGACCGGCCGCCCCGACGAGGCGCGGCGCATCCTGCTGACCTTTGCCGCCTACGAGCGCGACGGGCTGATTCCCAACAACATCCCCGATGGCGGCACCGAGGGGGTCTATCACGCCGCCGATGCCAGTTTGTGGTTCTTTCATGCCCTCGACCGCTATCTGGTCGCGACCGGCGACGACGAGACGCTGGACCTGATCCTGCCGGTGGTGCGCCGGAGTCTCGATGCTCACCGCGCCGGAACCCGGTTCGGCATCGGCGTTGATCCCGCCGACGGCTTGCTGCGCCAAGGTGCCGAAGGCTACATGCTGACCTGGATGGATTCGGCGACGCCGCGTAGGGGCAAGGCGGTCGAGATCAACGCGCTGTGGTACAACGCGCTGACGGTGATGGCGGGGTGGCTTGACACGGTCGGTGACGGGGACGGAGCCGCCCAGGCGCAAGTCGAGGCGGCGCGGCTGCGCGAGTCCTTCAACCGCCGTTTCTGGAATCCCCACACCGGCTTTCTGTTCGATCTGATCGATGGCGAGGCGGGCGACGATCCGGCCTGCCGCTGCAACCAGCTTCTGGCGCTGTCGCTGCCCCATCCGGTGCTGGAGCCCGCGCATTGGGCCGCAGTGCTCGACGTGGTCGAACGCCGCTTGCTGACTCCGTTCGGGCTGCGCTCGCTCGATCCCGCCGCCCCGGATTACCGCCCGTCTTATGCCGGAGACCTTCACGCCCGCGATTTTGCCTATCATCGCGGCACGGTGTGGGCGTGGTTGATCGGCCCGTTCGTCGATGCCTGGCTGAAAGTCCATCCCGGCGACCGCGCCGGGGCGCGGCGGGTGCTGTCCGGTCTGGCCGGTCATCTGGATGATTTTTGTGTCGGCACCATCGCCGAAGTGTTCGACGGCGATTCGCCGCACCGGCCGCGCGGCTGTACCGCCCAGGCCTGGAGCGTTGCGGAGACTCTGCGCGCCTGGGCCAACAGCGCTCCTTAAGTGCGATGCGGCCTTGATCTCGGTGACGGGCTCTCATAACCTATGGTATAGTCCAATGGGCATGGGCGGCGGGGGCGGGTCCGTGTGGCTTCGCCCCCCGACCGGGAAACAGTGCGGAGGGATCGTTCGGTGAGCGCCAAGGCATCGCCAACTGGGCCGGTCGCTCCGCCCGGATTGCGGGGACAATCGGGGCTACGGCGTCTGGGCATGATGCGGCTGCTCGACACCTGCCCGCTGGGCATCGTGATCTGCGACCGCGACAACCGCATCCTTTATGCCAATCAGGCGATCGGGACGCTGGTCGGGCTCGACCGGGTGACGCTGACCGGGGGCATGCTGCGCAACCTGTTCAAGCGCGTCGATCTCCATGACCGGTTGTTCAGCGCTGCTTTGCGGCTCGACCCGGTGCGCGACTGCCTTGCCGAGATGCGCAGTCTGCACCGCCCGATCCTGTGGGCCGAGATCACCATCGAATCGACAACCTTCAACGATACCGACGCCGAACTGGTGTGGGTAAAGGACGTGACCGCCCAGCGGATGGCCGAAGACGGGCTGGAGCGGGTGTTTAACGCGGTGCCCCAGCCCTTCTTCCTGATCAATGGCGAAAGCGGCAACATCATTCGCGCCAGCCGCCGCGCCAACGAATTGTTCACGGTCGGCCGCTCGAGCGAGGGGCTGGGGATGGACAGCATCGTCGGCGCCAAGGAGTGGAAGTCCTTCCTGCGCCATTTGGGCGAGGGCGGGTATGTCGAGCAGTTCGAACTCGACCTCAGCACCGCCTATGGCGAAGTCCTGCCCGCCGCCTTGTCCGGCCAGACGGTGACCTGGGAAGAGGAGCGCTGCGTGCTGGTCGGCATCTCCGACCTGACGGAACGGCGCAAGGCCGACGAGACGCTCCGTCGCTTCTTCGACGCCGCGCCGCTGGCGATGATCCTGGCCCGCCTGCCGGGCGGCGAGATGATCCGCGCCAACCGCCGGGCTTCGGAATTGTTTGAATCCGGCAGCACCGGGGCGGTGACGCTGGAAGGTTTCATGGGGGCGGAGGCCAGCGCCGCCTTTATCGACAATCTGTGCAATGGCGGCTTCGTCGAGGGATATGTGACGATGCTCGACACCGGCTATGGCGAGCGCTTCTGGGCGCTGGTGTCGGGGCAGGTGCTGGAGATCGACGACCAGCGCTGCGTGCTGATCGGGGTGGTCGATATCACCGACCGCAAGCGCGCCGAGGCGAATCTGCTCGCCGCCAAGGACGTCGCCGAAAAGGCCACCCAGGCCAAGTCGATGTTCCTTGCCGTGATGAGCCACGAAATCCGCACCCCGATGAACGGCATCCAGGGCATGCTGGAGATGCTGTCTTTGACCGCGCTCAACGAGGATCAGGCCGACATGGTCAAGATCGTCCGCGAATCGTCATCGACCCTGCTGACGATCATCAACGATATCCTTGATTTTTCGAAGATCGAGTCCGGCCAGATGACCCTGGAGCGGGTCGAGGTCGATATCCGCGATCTGGTCGAAAGCGCGGTCGAGATCGTCGCCCCTCGGGCCAAGGAGACCGGGATCGAACTGGCGTGGTGTGCCGCTCCCGGCGTTCCCTTGCTGTGGATCGGCGATCCGGTGCGGCTGCGCCAGATATTGCTCAATTTGCTGGGTAATGCCGTCAAATTCACCTCGCAAGGTGCGGTGGTAATCCGCATCTCGGCCGATGGGTGCGGCGGCGGCGGCGACCGAAGAGTCGCCCGCTTCGAGGTCACCGATACCGGGATCGGCCTCACCGACGAGCAGATGACGCGGCTGTTTCAGCCGTTCAGTCAGGCCGACGCCTCGACCACCCGCCAGTTCGGCGGGACCGGCCTGGGGCTGTCGATCTGCCACCGTCTGGTCAATCTGATGGGCGGGGCGATCGGGGTGACCAGTGTCCATGGCAAGGGCTCGACGTTCTGGTTCGACCTGCCGCTCGATCAGTGCGCCCTTCCCGCCCCGCCGCCGCAAAGCCTGCGCGGGCAGCGGATTCTGGTGCTGGACGATCTGGCCGAAAGCCGCGAGCATATCGCGGGTATTTTGACCAGTCACGGGGCCGAGGTGGTCGCCGCCGCCGATGGCGACGCCGCGTTGGCCGCGATCGAGGCGGGGCCGGTCGCGCTGGCGATCATTGATGCGCCGCTGCTGACACCCGCGCTGGTCGGACGGGTGGGCGGAAGCCGTGTGCTGGTTGCCGCGCTGACCGAGCCGCCCAGCGGCGACGAGTGGGACGGTCTGACCCTGATCAAGCCCGCGCGCGAATTCGTTATGCTGCGTCAGGTCCGCCGGGTGCTCAATCTCGAAAATCCGGTCGAACCCGAAACCGCGCCGCCGCCGACCCAGGCGACCCCGCAATTGACCCGCGACGAGGCGCTGGCCTGTGGCCGCCTGATCCTGGTCGCCGAGGACAATCCAACCAACCGTCTGGTGATCGGTCGCCAGTTGACCCGTCTCGGCCATGCCTTCGAGATGGCCGAGGACGGCGAGGCCGCCTGGGAGGCGCTGGCCGCCACCCGGTTCGGTCTGCTGCTGTCCGATTGCTCGATGCCGCGCCTCGACGGCTACGATCTGACCCGGCGTATTCGCGCCGCCGAGACCGGAACGGCGGCTCACCTTCCGATTATCGCCCTGACCGCCAACGCGATGGAGGAAGACGCGATGCGCTGCCGCGAGGCCGGGATGGACGATTATCTGTCCAAGCCGGTGTCGCTCGACCGGCTGGCCGCGCTGCTCGAATCCTATCTGCCTGCGGTGGGGACGGTCGCAGAAGAAGAACCTGCCGCCGCTCCTCCCGTGCCCGAGGCCGAGACGGCGGCGGCGGAGGAGGATACCCCCGCTCCGGTCAATCTCGCCGGTCTGACCGAGATTCTGGGCGATGCCGATGCCGAAGTGTTCGCCGAGATTCTGGCCTTCTTCGTCGAAGCTTTCGGCGAATTGAACGAACGGCTCGATCAGGCGGTCGCCGGGCGCGACCGGGCCGCCTTGCGTGCCACCGCCCACGCCGCCAAGGGGGCCGCGCGCAACGCCGCGTGTCCCCGTCTGGGCGATATCCTTGCCGAAATTGAGATGCGGGCGGACAAGGAAAAATGGCCCGCCCTTGGCGCGCGGGTGACGGCGGCCGGGGCGGCGTTCGCCGAGGTGCAACGCTTTGTCGCCGCCGGAAATTTCACGTCTAGTCCTCGAGGGGGCCAATGATTACTGACGCCGAAATCCTGGCCCGCTTCAAGGGGAAGCAGTTCCTGGTGGTCGATGACGAGAAGTTCCTGCGCTCGATCGTCACCCGTCTGATCCTGCCGTTCGATGCGATCGAGGCGGGCGACGGCAGCTATGGTCTGTTCCAACTGGCGGCAAATCCCGAGATCGGTCTGGTTCTGTGCGACTTCAACATGCCGCGAATGGACGGGCTGACCTTCCTGAAGGAAATCCGCCGGGGGGCGGCCAAGGTTCCCAACGACATGCCGGTGCTGATGCTGACCGGTCATTCCGACGTGGCACTGGTCCAGGCCGCCCTGTCGCTCGATGTCGATGGCTTTATCGTCAAGCCGGTTTCGATCGTGACGCTGGCGACCCGGCTCAAGCATCTGGCCGGGAAACGCAGTCCGGTGAAAAAGCCCTCTTATTACGAGGGGATCGACCTGTCGCGCGTCTGCTCGACCCTGCTAAGCCCCTCCGCGACCGAGGGGGAGTGCCCCGGACGTCGGGTCAAGCTGGCCGACGCCCAGCCGAAGGATGTGCTGGCCGCCGATTTCACCGCCAAAACCGGCGAGGTGCTGGTCGGAAAGGACATCCCGCTCACCGAGCGGCTGATCGCCCGTTTGATCGAACTCGAATCGATCGGCATCGCCCCGGCGGAGATTTGTCTGGTCTAGAGCCTTTTCCAAATGAGGGCCGGCACGGACCGGTTCCGATCCGTGCCGCTTGGTAATAAGACAGCCGGGATCAGAACGGGAAGACGATGTCGAAGATCTCCTGGCCCCAGC
The DNA here is from genome assembly GCF_900108475.1 of Magnetospirillum fulvum. GTDB lineage: Bacteria > Pseudomonadota > Alphaproteobacteria > Rhodospirillales > Magnetospirillaceae > Phaeospirillum > Phaeospirillum fulvum_A. The sequence continues at coordinate 37,803 of NZ_FNWO01000004.1, forward strand.
GCGGCTGGGTGATGTCGCTGACCATGCCGCGGCCGCCGTAATAGACCCGGGCCTCGGCAATTTTTTCCGAGGAGATGCTGTTCGACGAACTGATGTCCTCGGGCCGGATGATCCCCTGGATCGACAATTCGCGCATTTCGTAATTGACCCGGAATTCCTGGCGTCCCGAGATCACCAGATTGCCGTTGGGCAGCACCTGGGTAATCACCGCCGCCATCGTGACGTTGATCGTTTCCGAGCGTTCGGTCTTGCCGTTGTTGAGGGCGACCGAGGTGGCCCCCAGGTCGGCGAGGCTGGCGAGGTTGGCCCCGCTGGGCAGCAGCTTGGCCAGACTGGTCTCGAACCCGGCCAGATTGTTCAACTGGGCGCTTTCCGAACTGGTGCGGTTGTTGTTGAGCACGCTGCTAAGCGAGGCGTTGTCGGCGATCGTGACCGCGACGGTGAGGATGTCGCCGACATCCTTGGCCCGCTGATCCTTGAAGAAGGCCCGCGCGCCTGGCCGCCACAGTGAGTTGGCGTTCTGGGGCGGCGCGACCGGCTGGGGCATCGGCATGCTGATCGGCTGATAGCCTTGCTTCTGGGTCGGGTTCTCGATCCGCGAGATTTCCGGCCCCGAGCCGACTTCGGACATCCGGGTCAGGGTGTTGCAGGCCGACATGCTGCCGATCGTCGCCAGGCTGAGGCCGAGGCGGGCCAGACGGGATAGGGTGATGTGGCGGGTCATGATCAATTACCTCCGCGACGGTCGTCGGATCAATAGGCCTGGGCGCGCTGGCCCGCCGTGATCACCGATACCTGCCCCGGTCCTTCGACCCGGGCGTCCACGATCTGCTTGCTTTGACTGTTGGTCACCCGGATCACGTCGCCGACGCTGCCGTCCTCGGAGGCGCGGCCTTGCGCGCTCAGCACCATGAAGGGGGTGCGGACGATGATGGTGACGGCGCTGTTTCTGGCAACGGAGATGGGCTTTTGGATTTCGGCGGTGCGGATCGGGGCACCGGCGCGCAAGGGATAGCGCGGCTCTTGCCCGATCACCTGGCGCAGATTGGTGACGATGTCGCGGCGGACCGTTTCCTCGCGGACATCGACCCATTCGATGTCGTTTTCCGAGATCACCTCGCCGCGCCCCATCGCATGGGCCAGCACCGGAATCCGGGTCGAGGCGAACACCGACCCGTTGATCTTGAAGCGGGAGGCGTTGGCGGCCCCGGCCGGAACCTCGACCACCGCCGAGAAGCGGTTCATCCGCGGGTCGTAATTGAGGTCGCGGATACCGATCGTCTGGTCGGCATTGGCCGGGACGAGAATTTTAAGCGAGCCGCGATTGGCCAGTTCGACCGTGGCGCCTTTGGGCGCGCCCTCAAGGGCCAGCGCCTCGCGCAGTTCGGTTTCGACGGCGCGGATGTCGATGGCGCGCCCGGCGCGTTCGACGGTGGAGCGGTCGAACGGGGTGGCGGGACGCCAGTCGAGGGCGTAGGCATTGGCGACGGCGGCCAGCCAGCGGGCTTCGAGGGTGATGTGCTTGCCCGGCTCGGGAGCCCGTGCCAGCGGAACCTCGGCCTTGTCCCCGGCATTCTCCCACAGATCGCCGAGGCGGATCACGTCGCCTTCCAGGGTCACCGAGGGGCGAAGCTGGGGCGGCAGCGCCGGTACGGCCGGTTCGGCGGCGGCGGCAGGCAGGCCGCAAACGAGGGCGGCGAACAGGGCCAGAGCGGCGAGACGGCGGACGGGGCGAAGGCTGGTCATGACGGGCCTCGCTTATTTCATCTGGTTGATGGTGCTCAGCATCTCGTCGGATGCCTGAATCACCTTGGAGTTCATTTCATAGGCGCGCTGGGCACTGATCAGGTTGGTGACCTCGGAGACGACGTTGACGTTCGAGGTCTCCAGATAGCCCTGAAGCACGCTGCCAAAGCCCGGCTTGCCCGGGGTCTGGACGATCGGCTGGCCCGAGGCGGGGGTTTCCATGAACAGATTGTCGCCGCGCGCTTCCAGACCGGCATCGTTGGCGAAATTGGCCAGGGTCAACTGGCCCTTGACCGTGCTGGAGACCTGGCCGTCCTGCTTGATGATGACCTGACCGGTCGAATCGACGGTGACGCTGACCGCGTCCGAGGGGACGGTGATCTGCGGCTGGACGGTATAGCCCTCGTGGGTGACGATGATGCCGTCGGGGGAAAGCTGGAACGAACCGTCGCGGGTATAGGCGGTTTCGCCCGACGGCAGCTTGATCTGGAAATAGCCCTTACCCTGAATGGCGAGGTCGAGACTGTTGTCGGTGCTCTGGACGCTGCCCTGCTCGGTGATGCGATAGACGGCGGTGGTCTTGACGCCGAGGCCAAGCTGGACGCCGGTCGGCACGATCGTACCGGTATCCGACGATTGCGAGCCGACCCGGCGCAGGTTCTGGTACAGCAGGTCCGAGAATTCCGGCCGCCGTCGGGTATAGGCGGTCGTGTTCATGTTGGCGATGTTGTTCGAGATTACTTCGACGTTGGTTTGCTGGGCCAGCATTCCGGTGGCGGCGATGTTCAGAGAGCGCATGGTGGAAACCCTTCCCCTCAGTTCGGTCCGGTCAAGCCGACTTGGCGTTTGACAGGGTCGAGATCGCCTTCAACTGGCGCTCGTGTTCGTTGTCCAACATCTTCTGCACACCCTGATAGTCGCGCAGGATCTGAGTCATTTTGGTCATCTCGACCACCGGCTGGACGTTGGATTCCTCCATCATCCCCTGGACGATCACCGGGCGTTCGACCGTCTCGGGAGTCTGGGTGGTGTCGTAGAGCGAATCGCCGACGTTGCGCATGTCCTGGTCGTTGGCGAACTTGACCACCTTCAGCTTGGTCACCCGGCCGTTCTCGGTGGAGATGGTGCCGTCGCTGGCGACTTCGATCCGGGTTTCGTTGGGGGCGAAGATGATCGGCTGGTCGCGCTCGTCCATCACCGCGAAGCCTTGCGAATTGACCAGCATGCCGGTCTGGTCGAGGCGGAAATGGCCGTTGCGGCCATAGCGCATCCCGGCTTCGGTCTCGATCTCGAAGAAACCGTCGCCGTGCAGCGCGAAATCAAGCGGATTGTCGGTCTTGGTCAGCGGTCCTTCGCGGGTGTCGCGCAGCACCGAGACGTCCTGGACGAACGACAACTTGCCGCCCAAAGCCCGCTCGCTCGACCGGGTCGGGATCAGATATTCGCGGAACATCATTTCCTCGCCCTTGAAGGCGGGGGTATTGGCGTTCGCCATGTTGTTGGCGACGACGTCGAGCTGACGCCACAGGGCGGCTTGGCGGGACAGGGCAATGTACGATGTGTTCTGCATGGTCTGATACCCGGTGGCGGAACGCTACGTCGCCTTCCATGCAGAAGCCATGCCAGACGTGAAATTGGGCGGAAAGGGCTGAAATCGCCGGAAAAAAGCCGGGATCGGGGCAGGGCTTGCCGGGCAGTTATTGCCGGGCACCGCCTCGGTTGCTATCGTGGCGGACCCCGCGACTTTGCGCGGGGTCCGCAACCTTATCTTAACCGCCGCGGGGCTAGCCTTTCGCCACGAACACGCGAAGGCCGTTTCCCGCCAGCCCCGTCCTGCCGACGTCGGAAGAGAGCGATGACCGAAGATCTGGAAGAAGATTTCGACGACAATGACGGTGCCGATGGCGGTGCGGACTCATCCCAGGGCAAAGGCGGGATGAAAAAGATCCTGCTGATCGTCCTGCCGCTGCTGCTGCTGATCGGCGGCGGGGCTGGTGTGTATTTCTCGGGGCTGCTCGACGGATTGCTGGGCGGCCACAAGGAAGAGCCGGTGGCCGAATCCTCGGCGCCGCCGCCACCGGTCGCCAAGGCGGTACAGGCCGCCGCCTTCATGGATCTGCCCGAGATGCTGGTCAATCTCCAGACCTCGGGGCGCAAGCAGGCGTTCTTGAAGCTGCGGGTCGCGCTCGAGCTTGAATCCGTCGCCGACCAGCCCCGGGTCGAACAGATGATGCCGCGTATCGTCGATTATTTTCAGGTCTATTTGCGAGAATTGCGGATCGAAGACCTTCAGGGCGCGTCGGGGATGAACCTGCTGCGCGAGGAATTGCTGACCCGGGTCAATGCCGCGGTCAAGCCGGTCAAGGTCAGCGACGTCCTGTTCAAGGAAATGCTGGTCCAGTGATCGGCGGCCGGTCTTTCCGGCGGGAAACGGGTCCACGAGCGGTCGGCGGGATATTCCTCACATGACAAATCAGGATGAAGGCGGCCAGGGCCGCAGCGCCGAAGAAGAAGAGGCCCTGATGAAGGAATGGGCCGCCATGGCCGAGGAGGAGGCGGCGGGCGGTGCCGCTCCTGCTGCGGCCGATGCTGCGGCCGAGGGCGGCGGCGGCGACGCGATGGCCGACGAGTGGGAGGCGATGCTGGGAGCCGGCGGCGGCGAGGGCGAGGGCGAGGCCACCGCTGCGGTGGCCCGCGACGGCACCCGGGTGCTGAACCAGGACGAAATCGACTCGCTGCTGGGCTTTGACGAGGATGGCGCCGGGGGCGGCGACAAGTCGGGTATCCAGGCGATCCTCAACAGCGCCCTGGTGTCCTATGAACGCCTGCCGATGCTCGAAGTCGTCTTCGACCGGCTGGTGCGCATGATGTCGACCTCGATGCGTAACTTCACCTCGGACAACGTCGAAGTCTCGCTCGACAACATCTTGTCGCTGCGCTTCGGCGATTACCTCAACTCGATCCCGCTCCCGGCGATGCTGGCGGTGTTCAAGGCCGAGGAATGGGACAATTTCGGCCTGCTGACCGTCGATTCCTCGCTGATCTACTCGATCGTCGATGTGTTGCTGGGCGGACGGCGCGGCACCGCCGCGATGCGAATCGAAGGTCGCCCCTACACCACGATCGAACGCAATCTGGTCGAGCGGATGGTTCATGTCGTGCTGTCCGACCTGTCGGCGGCGTTCGACCCGCTATCGCCGGTGACGTTCCGCTTCGACCGGCTGGAGACCAATCCGCGCTTCGCCACCATCTCGCGTCCCAGCAATGCCGCGATCGTCGCCAAGCTGCGGATCGACATGGAGGATCGCGGTGGGCGGCTTGAATTGCTGCTGCCCTACGCCACCCTCGAACCGGTGCGCGAGTTGCTGCTCCAGATGTTCATGGGCGAAAAGTTCGGCCGCGATTCGATCTGGGAAACCCACTTGGCCGAAGAATTGTGGATGACCGAGGTCGAGTTGGAGGCGGTGCTGGACCAGCAGGTGATGAATTTGCGCGACGTCCTGGCCTGGAAGCCCGGCTCGAAGCACATGCTGAACGCTACCCCGGATTCGCAGGTCGAAATGCGCTGCGGTCAGGTCGGGATGTTCCGGGGACGGATGGGACGCAAGGGGCAGCACATCGCGATCCGGGTCGATGAAACCAGCCGGCGTGACAAGGGGTAATCGGTCGTGGACTGGAAAGTGCTTCTCGATATTGTCGTTTCGGTGCTGATGGTGGCCACCATCGCCTATGCCACCCGACTCAATTCGCGGCTGGCGGCCTTACGCAAAAACCGCGACGATCTGGCCCGAACCATCATCGGCTTTAACGAAGCCACCTTGCGCGCGGAATCCTCAATCCCCAAATTGCGCAAAGCGGCCGATGAAGCGGGGCACTCGCTTCAGGAGCGGGTGGAGAAGGCCCAGTCCTTGCGCGACGATCTCGCCTTTATGATTGAGCGGGCCGATACGATGGCCAACCGGCTGGAAAACGCCGTCCGGTCGGCCCGGGCCGAGGGTACGACGCGAAGCGGGGCCAGCGGAGCCGAAGCGGCTGCCGCGTCCCGCGCTCCGGCCTCCGGCCCGGCGATGGCCTCCGGGCGCCCGGCGGCGCCGGGTCGGTCGGCGCAACAGGCTGCGGTAGCCCAGGCCTCTGCCACGGCGGAATACGGGCTTGACGATGAACGGTCGGAAGCCGAGCGTGAATTGTTGCGCGCGCTTCAGGCGATGAGGTGAAAACAGCGTCATGGCACTGAAAGCCAATTCAAAGGGGATGCCGCGCGGGGCCGGGCCCGGTGTCGATGCGGGCGGGGGACGTGCTCCGATCGTGCGGGTTCTGCCCGTCCTGATCTTCTTTGGCGTCCTGATGCTGTCGGTACGGGTCACCGACCTGTTCATGGGCCTGACCGGCCTGGGATTAGGCGCGGTGTCGGTCGCCGAGTTGCAGGCGCAGCAGCCGCCCCGGCCCGCCGCGCCCGCCGCCGCGACTCCGGCTTCGGCTCCGGCCGCAACCCCCGCTCCCGCGCCCGCCGCTGGAGGCGATGCCGCGGCCGAGGGGCGGACCCAGACCGAGATGGATGTGCTGGAAAAGTTGCGGGAACGCCGGGCGGTGATCGATTCTCGCGAGCGCGACGTCGAGCGGCGCGAGGAAATGCTGCGCGCCGCCGAAAGTCAGATCGACCGCAAGGTCGCCGAAATGAAGACCCTTCAGAGCACGATCGAGGGGCTTTTGCGCCAATATAATGACCAGGAAGACAACAAGATGCGGTCTCTGGTCAAAATATATGAGAATATGAAGCCGAAGGAAGCCGCCAAGATCTTCGAGCAGCTCGATATGAGCATCCTGCTTGAAGTGGTCGAGCGGATGAAGGAGCAGAAGGTCGCTCCGATCATGGCCGAGATGGACCCGATGAAGGCAAAAGGTGTGACCTCCGAACTGGCGCAACGTCGCCAGATGCCAGCGCCGAAGGGGGCTTCGGGGGGGTAAGTGGATGCGGATAGCGCAAAAATGGCTTGCGCAGGTGTATGGGCCTATCTTAACTAAGTATATTCGCTAGTGTCCCGGTTGCTCGGTTTCTGGCGAGTGTGTCTCGAAGGAGCGGATGGATGGCTGTCGATAAGAATATGAACGTCCTCATCGTGGACGATTACAAGACGATGTTGCGGATCATTCGGAACCTGCTCAAGCAGCTTGGTTTCAACAACGTCGATGAAGCCACCGATGGCGCGATGGCGCTCCAGATGCTCCGGGTCGGGACTTATGGTCTGGTCATTTCCGACTGGAACATGGAGCCGATGACCGGATTGCAGCTTCTGCGTGAAGTTCGCGCCGATCCCAAGCTGAAGCCGGTTCCTTTCATCATGGTCACCGCCGAATCCAAGTCGGAAAACGTGATCGCCGCCAAGGAAGCCGGTGTCTCCAACTACATCGTCAAGCCGTTCAACGCGGAAACGCTGAAGAACAAGATGACCAGCGTTCTGGGTGATTTCTGACGATAGCAGGAGGTCGCGTCATGTCAGGCAAGGGCGTCGACCGCGACCTTGAGTTGCGTCTAGAGGTGATCCGCCGCGAACACGGCGACACCGTCCATATCGACCAGATCGGCGAGGTTGTTCGCTCTCTGCTCGATTCGATCGCTGGCGACATCAGCGCTGGCGACCTCCGCCTCTATCGCGAGGTTGAGTCGCTGGCCCAGTACATCCACGCCGCGCGCGAGGAAATCGCAGCACTTCGCCCCGGCGACATCAAGCACCGCTTCATCGCGTCGGCCACCGACGAACTCGACGCCATCGTGGGCGCGACCGAGGCCGCCACCAACGAAATCATGGATGCCGCCGAAAGTCTGGAAACGGTGACGGCTTCGCTCGATTCCGAGGCGGCCGAGAAACTGGCCGACATCACCACCCGGATCTACGAGGCCTGTACCTTCCAGGACATCACCGGCCAGCGGATCACCAAGGTCGTCAAGGCCTTGAAGGATATCGAGGACCGGGTCGAGGGGCTGGTGAAGATGTTCGGTGCCGAATACGAAAAAGAAGGCGTCGCCAAGGACAAGTCCGAGACGCCGCCCAGCGATCAGGATCTCCTCAACGGCCCGCAGCTTCCCGCCGCTGCCGCCAATCAGGCCGATATCGACGCGCTGCTGGCCAGTTTCGACTAGCCTCTCATGGCGGATTCGCCCCGATCGAACCAGACCCTGCGGTCATTCCGGATGCGGTGGGGGGTGTTGGCGCTTCTGATCGCGTGCGCGGCGGTATCGCCCGCTTTTGCCCAGGGCGCGTCCACTCCCCGCGCCGCCGCCCATGACGGCTATGGCCGGATGGTGTTCGATTGGGACGGTCCGGTCGGCTTCACCGCCGAGCAGGTCGATGGCCGATTGGTGGTCCGCTTCGACAAGCCGATCGCGGGCGATCCCAAGGCGGTGGTCAAACCGCTGTCGCGCTATCTGAAGGGGGCGACGCTCAGCCCCGATCGCACCACCGCGACCTTTCCCCTGACCGGTCCGGTCCAGATCAAGACGCTGCGCAGCGGCAATGCGGTGGTGATCGACCTGAGCGAGGACAAGTCGCCGCCGCCGACCCCGGTTGCGCCTGCTCCCACCGCCGCTCCTCCCCCCGCCCGGCCGCTGGCCGCGACCGCGACGGTCGCGCCGCCCGCGCCTGTTGCCCCGGCTCCGGCTCCGGCCGCAAGTCCCTCCGTTCCCGCCACCGAACTGATGGTGCGCGGCGGCGAACATACCGGCTTTAACCGGCTGGTGTTCGACTGGCCCAAGACGGTTGGCTATACGGTCGAGGAAGCGGGCGACAAGGTGACGGTTGCCTTCGACCGTCCGGCCAACCTCAATGTCACCTCGCTCCGGGCCGCGCTGCCACCCGATGTCGGCTTTCTCGAAACCCGTCCGGCGGGGAAGGGAACTGCGGTGGTGCTGTCGTTGCCGCCGGGAATGCGGGTCCGCCATTTCGCCAGCGGTCCCCGCGTCGCGCTCGATCTGGTCCGTCCCGCCGGGACGCCGCCGCCGCCCCGCGTCAATGGCGCTCCGCCGCCGCCGCTGGCTCCCGCGCCGGGCAGCGCCGACCAGCCTCCGGCGCTAAAGCCGCTCGTTCCCGCCGCCGCCCCGCCGCCGCCGTCGGCTCCGCAGGCACCGCCGCCGCTGGCCAACCTCGACGAAACGATCGCGCCGCAACCGCCCGCTCCGGCGGGCAAGATGGTCAGTCTCGGTTTCTCGTTCGACAAGCCGACCGGGGCCGCCGTGTTCCGCCGTGGCGGGTGGTTGTGGGCGGTGTTCGACCTCAAGGCCGAGATTGATACCAAGCTGCTGAAGCGCACCGGCGGTGACGTCGTCTTGCATGTCGAGCAGATTCAAGGGGTGAAGGGAACGGCGGTGCGGATGCTGACCCTGCCGGGCTTCAACCCCTCGGTCCGCAAGGAAGGGCAATTGTGGGTGCTCGACATCCACGAACAGCCGCTGCTGCCTAAGCTTGCCGCCGCCGTGTCGGCGCAGATGGATTTCCAGGATCGCGGCCGCCTGACCATCGCCGCCGCCGATGGGTCGCAGCCGCTGCTGCTGCGCGATCCCGAGGTCGGCGACACCATCCAGGTGGTGACGGTGCCGACGATCGGGCTGGGCGTCCGCGCCGGGCGCGATTATCCCGGCGTCGAATTGCTGCCCACCGCCCAGGGTGTCGCCGCAGTGGGCCATGCCGACGGGGTCCGGCTCGACCCGATGAAGGCCCAGGTCGAGGTGGCGATGCCGGGCGGGCTGTATCTGACCCCGCCGCCGCCGTCCGAACCCGAACCCACCGGGGCCGAGAGTCCGGTCGTCGATGCCGATGCCCCCCAGGTGACCGGCCCGCTCGACATCACCAAATGGATGCGGGGCGGCAATGACAGTTTCGTCGCCGACCGGCGCAAGCTGTTGCGGCGGATGACGATGCTGCGGCCCAACGACCGCAATCTGCAACGGTTGGAAATCGCCCGTCATTACCTCGCCAACGGCTTCGCGCCCGAGGCGTTGGGCGAACTGCGCCTGCTTGCCGCCGCCGATCCGGCGATGGTCGAGACTCCGGCGTTTCGGGCGGCGCGCGGTGCGGCCAATTTCCTGGCTCGTCACGATGCCGAGGCGATTGCCGATCTGTCGATCCCCGCCTTGAAGGACGATCCCCGCGTCCAGTTGTTCCTGGCGGCGGCGAATGCCCGCTCTCAGCCCGACCCGGCCCGTCAGGCCCTGACGCTGCGGCTTGCCCCCGAGGAGATCAAGGGCTGGCCGCGCACGCTGCGGATGGAATTGGGCGAGGTCGCCGCCCGCACCGTGGCCGGGGCGGGCGACGGGCGAGGCGCCAACCGGATCATTGATGCGATGATGGGGCCGGGCCTGCAACGCCGCGATATCGGGCGGCTGTCTTATCTGGGCGGTCTGGCCTCGGTCGCCGGGAAGCAATACGAGCAGGCGATCACCCGCTTCCGCGATGCCGAGGCCAGCGACAGCCGCCCCGACCGCGCCTATGCCACCCGCGACCGGGTCGAGCTGATGCTGAAGCTGGGCAAGATCACCCCGCTTGAGGCGATCGCCGAACTGGAAAAGATGCGCTTCGCCTGGCGCGGCGAGGATTTCGAGTTCCAGTTGATGAAGCGGATCAGCCAGTTGCAGGTCGAGGCCAAGCGCTATGGCGAGGGGCTGCGCAGCATGCATCTGCTCGCCTCGAACTATCCCGACCATCCCGACATCCCCAAGGTGATGGAGATGATGAGCGAGGCGTTCGCCCGTCTGTTCCTCGACGGCGAGGCCGACAAGCTGCCCCCGGTCACCGCGATCGGCCTTTACGACGAGTTCCAGGAACTGACCCCCTCGGGGGCTAAGGGCGACGAGATGATCCGCCGTCTGGCCGACCGGCTCGCCTCGGTCGATCTGCTGGAGCGGGCGGGCGACCTGCTGCGCCATCAGGTCGAGTTCCGCCTGTCCGGGCTGGACAAGGTCCGGGTGGGGACACGGCTGGCCTTCCTCAACCTGTCCGACCGCAAGCCCGGTCTGGCGCTTGAGGCGCTCGACCTCAGCGAAGGCCCCGACATCCCGACCGATCTGGCCTCGCAGCGGCGCTATCTGCGGGTTCAGTCCCTGGACGATCTCGGCCGCTCCGCCGAGGCGCTGGCCCTCATCATCAACGATCAGAGCGAAGAGGCCCGCCGTCTGCGCGGCGAGATCAATTGGCGCCTGAAGAAATGGCCCGAGGCCGTCGCGGCGATGGAAAGCACGATCGAGAAGCCGCTGGGGAACCGTCCGCTCGACCCCAAGATGGCGCGCCGGGTGCTCGATACCGCGACCGCGATGACGCTGGGCCATGACGAGCGCGGGCTGGCCCGGTTGCGCCGCACCTTCGGCGATCTGATGGCCAAGACCGACCTGCGCGAGGCGTTCGACCTGCTGACCAGCGAGCCAGAACGCGGCATTGCCGATTATCGTCGGATCGGCGACAAGGTGAAGCAGGTCGAGGAATTCCAGACCTTCATGGGCGATTGGAAGAACCGGGTGAAGGCCGAGGGCCTGTCCTCGATGAATTAGTCGGTCGTGAAAAAGTCCTTCGGCCTTTGGCCTCAGTGTACTTTTCCCCGGTTCAAAAAGAATCCCCGTGCTCAATCAAGCTTCCCGCGCGGGGATGGATTTGGTTCCCTCCGAGGCCGATGGGCGACGCCCACGGCTTCGGAGGCTGGTGAAACAGACAACACGAAAAATGGGCGCTGGGCCGCCCCTAGCCCATTTTTCTCCTTTTAATCCAACGGGAAAAAGTACACCTCGCGACAGCGAGGGACTTTTTCACGGGAGACGAATTAGAGAGGAGGGGGGAACCGATGTTCCGATATGCTGGACTCATCGCCTTGGGCTTGCTGCTGTCCGGCTGCGGCCCTGCCTTGCCGCCGCCCGAAGCGGTCCGGCTCGCCCCGGTGCCCGGTGTTTCGCCGCCGCTTGCGGCGCGGGTGATGATTTTCGCCGGTCAGGGCGACCTCGACCGCAAATTGACGGTGCAGGCCACCCGGTTGCAGACCGAGGAGGGAACGGTCAAGGACGGAACCGCGCTGGCCCAGGCGGCGCGGGCGGTGCTGTCGAAGGCGTTTGCGCGGGTCGAACTCAACGATGCCTCGCTCCGGCCCCAGATCGTCGTTCGTCTGTATGGCCAGGGCCTGTGGTCGAAGCCGAATTCCCGCCTTCAGGTTGGCTGTGGCATCGACGCCTTTACCGCCGATGGCTTTCCGATCGGCAATTTCGGCGGCCGCTACGACATCAATACCGGCGATTACGAAAGCACCCTGGCACCAAGCTACGCCCAGTGCCTGAAGGTGCCGGTCGAGCAATTGCTGGCCTCTCCGGCGCTGGCCCGGCTGGCTGCCGCCGGATTTCGCGATCCGCCCGCCGTCGCGGTCGAGCGCTGGATGCAGAGCCTGGGGCCGATTCCCGCGACGCGGCCCTGAGCGCCGCGATGGCCGCCCGGACCCGGATCCTGGTCGTCGATGATAACGAGGTCAACCGGACCGTCGCCGCCGATCTGCTCGACCGCAGCGGGTACAGCGTCGTCACCGCCGAGGACGGGCTGGCGGCGCTCGCCGCCGTCCGCGCCGCTTGCTTCGACCTGATCCTGCTCGACATGCGGATGCCGGGGATGGACGGGATCGAAACCGCCGCCGCGATCCATGCCGCGCTCGGATCGCCGCCGCCGATGCTGCTGCTCACCGCGACCCTGATCCCCGAGGACGAACCGCGTTGGCGCCGGGCCGGACTCCGGGGCTGTCTGGTCAAGCCGTTCCGGGTCGAGCAGATCGCCCCGTTCCTGACCGTCGCTCCGCCGTCCGGATTGTCCGGTCTGGTGGCGCGATCCGACCTCGACCTCGATCTGACCCTTCTCGGGCGCGAGCGGATGATCGCTCTGGCTGACCTGTTCCGCCGGTCGTCCGGGGCTGATCTCGACCGGTTGCTCGCCCTGGCCGCCGCAGGCAAGACGAGCGAGGTGGCCGCGACGGCGCATCGGATGGCCGGAGCCGCCGCCAGTCTCCATCTTCATCCACTGTCGGCGCTGTGCCGCGAAATCGAGAGTACGGCGCGGAGGCAGGATGCTGCCGTTCTGGCCGCTCTGGTCGAACGGGTGCCTGCGCTGTGGGAGGTCTCGCTTGCCACGTTGGTCGAGGCTTTGGAGGCGGCCGAGCCAGGTGGCGGTCCCCCCGATCCGGCATGAAAAAGGCGGTGAAGCATATCGGCTTCACCGCCTTTTTTTTGGAAAAACAGCCTGGGATCAGCGCGCCCGGGCGTGGGCGAGAACGCGGGCGGTGGCCCGGTCGTCCTTAAGCTGCTCGGCGATCAGGAAAGCCAGCTCCAGCGCCTGGGTGGCGTTGAGGCGGGGGTCGCAGTGGGTGTGATAACGGTCGCCCAACCGCGCCTCGGTAATCGCGGTCATGCCGCCGACGCATTCGGTGACATCCTGGCCGGTCATCTCGAAATGGACGCCGCCCGCGTGCGAGCCTTCGGATTTGTGGACGGCGAAGAAGGCGCGGACCTCGGCCAGAATCGAATCGAACAGCCGGGTCTTGAAGCCGGTCGCCGCCTTGACCGTGTTGGCGTGCATCGGGTCGCACGACCACACCACCTTGCGGCCTTCGCGCTGGACGGCGCGGATCAAGGCGGGCAGCTTGGCTTCGACCTGGGCCGCACCCATCCGGACGATCAGGGTCAGACGGCCCGGTTCGTTGGCGGGGTCAAGCCGCTCGATCAGGGCGAGCAGATCGTCGGGAGCGATGCCGGGGCCGATCTTGAAGCCGATCGGGTTGCGCACGCCGCGCAGGAACTCGACATGGGCGGCGTCAAGCTGGCGGGTCCGCTCGCCGATCCACAGCATGTGAGCCGAACAATCGTACCATTCGCCCGAGGTCGAATCGATCCGGGTCAGCGCCTCTTCATAGGGCAGCAGCAGCGCTTCGTGCGAGGTGAAGAAGTCGGTCTCGCGAATCTGCGGAGCCGAGTCCGAGGTCAGCCCACAGGCTTCCATGAACGCGAGCGTCTCACCCAGGCGGGCGCACAAATCCTGATACCGCGCCGCCTGCAAGGTTCCGGCGACGCAATCCAAGGTCCATTGATGCACCGTGTGCAGGTCGGCATAGCCGCCCTGGGCAAAGGCGCGCAGCAGGTTCAGCGTCGCGGCCGACTGGTTGTAGGCCCGCACCATCCGCTGCGGATCGGGAATCCGCGATTCGGGCGTGAAGTCGATGCCGTTGATGTTGTCGCCGCGATAGCTGGGCAGGGTGATTCCGTCGATCGTCTCGGTGTCGGCCGAACGCGGCTTGGCGAACTGCCCGGCCATCCGCCCCACCTTGACCACCGGCATCGCCGCGCCATAGGTCAGCACCACCGCCATCTGCAACAGCACCCGGAAGGTGTCGCGGATGGTGTTGGCGCGGAACTCGACAAAGCTTTCGGCGCAATCGCCGCCCTGGAGCAGAAAACCCCGCCCTTCGGCGACCTGGGCCAGCGTCGCTTTCAGCCGCCGCGCCTCACCGGCAAACACCAGCGGCGGATAATCGGCCAGCGTCCGTTCGACCTCGGCCAGAGCGGCCGCGTCGGGATAGGTGGGAACCTGATGGATCGGCTTTGCCCGCCAACTGCCGGGCGACCAACGTTCGGCCATGGAAGCTTTGTCTCCTGGTTTTCGCGACCGCGAAACGGAAAGCGTTCTCTATACGACGTGAGGGACAACTTTTCCAGTCTGCCGTCTTCTGTTCCGGTCAACGCGGGGGAGAGTCTGTCTCCGCCCGGCGCTCGCCCACCCGGTCCCCCGCGCAGGTGACGCCCATCGTGAAGACGGTTTCGTCGCCGATCTCGCAGCGATCGTCGAGGCGGAAGCCGGGAATCTCCCGCTCGGCCATCGGAATCGCCATATAGGGTTGGCTGCCGCGAAATACCAGACAGGGATAGGCGGCGGTCTCGGTCGCGATGTCGAGGCGGCGGGTCCAATGCATGAAACCGTGCGACCACCAGGTGTGGTCGTTGACGAACCAGGCGTAGGTGTCGGCGGGCATCAGCCGGGCCAGATGCGGCGAATAGCGCCCCTGGGCGTTGAGATCGCCCCGCAGCAGGGCATAGGGCAGCGACGAGGCGGTGTCGTAATCGATCTTGGCACAGGCGGCAAAGCGGCTGGTGTCGAAGGATTGCGCCGCGCGGGTCCAGCGCGCCAACTCGGCGGTCTGGGTGCGCAGCGCCGGGATGGTCAGCGCCACCAGCGCCAGACCCAGCGCCGCCCAGCCGCGCCGGTGCCACAGCGGCCGCGCCGTCTCGGCCGAGATCAGGAACAGCAGCCCCAGCGCCGGGCCGGTCAGCATCAGCGCGGGCAGCATGTAATGCGCCGCCGATTGCTTGGCGACGATCAGTACGGTGAAAAGCTGGGCCAGCACCAGTCCGGCCAGCAGGCGGGAGCGGGGATCGAAGCGGCGGCGGCGCAGCGCGGCGATCAGCGCCGCCAGCGAGGCGACGAACACGGCGGTAAAGATCAGCTTCGAGCCGAACAGGGCGACGATGGCGCGGGGATAGCGGGCGGGGTCGATCACGGTGGCGGCACCGCCGCCATAGGCTCCGCTATGCAGCACCATCTTGCTGACCCAGCCGATCCAGATGTCGGCCGAAGGCCAGGCGGGCAGGGTAAACAGCAGGAAGGCGGCGGGGACGGCCAGCGCCAGCAGAACCAGACGGCGGCGGTCGAGCAGGAACAGCGGCACCAGCCCCAGGGTCAGCGCCTGAAGCTTGCAGGCGATCGCGAACCCGATCGCCAACCCCAGCCACAGCGCCTGACGGTCGCGCCTCGGCTCGGGTCGCAGCAGGGGCAGGGTGGCGATCAGCACCAGAGCGGCGGCGATGATCAGGAACGCCTCGGGCTTGGGGTGCA
Organism: Magnetospirillum fulvum; assembly: GCF_900108475.1. Classification (GTDB taxonomy): domain Bacteria; phylum Pseudomonadota; class Alphaproteobacteria; order Rhodospirillales; family Magnetospirillaceae; genus Phaeospirillum; species Phaeospirillum fulvum_A. Next base: position 53,441 of record NZ_FNWO01000004.1, read on the forward strand.
GGGCGAATTTGGGCACGATCATCGACAGGAACGGCGCGCTTTGGGCCAGCAGCCCGGCCGAAAGCGATCCGGTAGCGCGGCGAAAGGCCAACCCCAGCCCGGCCAGGGCCAGCCCGACCAGCGGATAGAGAAAAGTGGTGATCGTCAGCAGATGGCCTTCGGGGTCGGCCAGAACCGCGGCCACCACCGCCAGGGCCGGATCGGTCGGATGCATCAGCCGCAGCACCAGGGCGACGAACACCTGGATCGGGGTGCCGGGATGGCTGACATCGGTGGGCGCCAGCCCCTCGACCAGCCGCAGCCCGTTCAGCAGGTAATAATAATCGGGGTCGAGGTTGAATTGCTGCCACAGCGGCAGGCTGACCGTCCGCATCGCAAACAGCACGGCGACGAACAGAATCGGCAGGATCAGCAGCACCAGCGTATCGCGGGAGAACCGGCGGGGGATCATCGGCGGGGCTCCGTCCGGGGGGTCAGGATGGCGTAAAGATTGGCGCTCCATACCTCGGGCGGCGTCAGCACAGCCCAGGCCAGGACTCGGTTCACCACGGCGTCGGTAAAGCGGCGGCGGCGCGACCCTTGCCGCTGGGGCCGGATTACGGCGGAAAACCCAGCCGAATCGGCTAATTGGCGCAAGGATTGGGCCGAGAAGGGAGTGCGGTGGGTCAGATCGCCGAACTGATAGCTCAATCCCCACGGGCTGGCGGCGTTGGGCACCTTCAGCACGATCTTTCCGGCGGTGGTGAGACGGGGGCGGATCGTCTCCAGCAGGGTCCGGGCCTCGTCGGGGCTGAAATGCTCCAGCACGTCGAGCAGGACCACCCGGTCGAACGGTCCTTCGGCCGACCCGTTCAGCAGCGCCAGCGCGTCGCCATGGCGAAAATCGGCGCGGACCGCGGCAGGCACGATGTCGGCCAGGGCGGGGTCGTGGTCGATGCCGATCCGGCGCGCGACGCCCTTGGCCTCGAGGTAACCGAGAAACTCCCCGGTGCCGCAGCCGATTTCGAGGAACGACATGTCCGCCGCGCATTGGGCCGGATGCCAGATGTCGGCATCGAAGCGGCGGATCAACTTGGCGTCGATATTCGGCGTCCGATAGCCCTTGTAGCTCGCGTAAGTGTCGTAGAACCCCGGTGCGCGCTCGTCCACCCTGTCCGTCCCCCTCTCCAGCCATGGTCCCGGCCTCTCGGGTGTAGCGGAGAGCGCGGCGGAGGGCAAGGCCGGGCGGGGGTGCGGGGGGACAAGTCCCGAAAGTAACTTGATCCGCCGCCTGCTACCCCTGTTGCTCGATCCGGGCGCGGGTGAAGTCGGCGATCTTGATGTCTTCGCGGGTGGTGTGGTTGGAGAACCAATGGACCAGGAAGCCGATCAGATCGTTCTGCCGGATCAGGTCGATCGACATCGACAGAATGAAGCGGCTCAGTTCCTCAAGCAGGGCGGTGTGAATTTTCCGGTGTTCCTCGATCCCCGGAAAAGACAGGTCGATCATGATGCTTTCTTCACTGTAGAAGTGAAAGTCGGCATATTTGTAAAGTTCGGTCAGCCTGCGGCCGATCTTTTCGATCGGGGCGTCGGCGGTCAGCTCCGCCTCGATCTGGATGATCAGATCGAGAAAGATGCGGTGCTCGAAATCGATTCTCTGATGCCCGGTTTCATAAGCCGGTTTCCATTCCGCGCGAAACATTGCTCCGCTCCCTGACCGGTCTTTCCTCGATCTGGGAAGTTTGGTCCGAATCGGCGTGTCTGACCAGGGGTCACGTCGCCTTTGACGCGGACTCGCGGACATAAACCGCCAGTCGAATATCTTCGCCTGCGGTATGGAAGGAAAACCACTCGATCAGGAACCCGACGATATCTTTTTTCCGCAGGGTCTCGATCGAGAGCGGCCCGGTAAAGCTGCGCAATTCCCCCAGCAGCAATTCGTGATTGCGCCGGTGGGCGTCGAGGTCAGGGAAGGCGACATCAATCATGATGCTTTCTTCGCTGAAAAAATGAAAGTCGGTGTATTTGTACAATTCGACAATGCGTCGTTCGATCTGATCTGGCGGAGCGTTTTCAGAAAGATCGGTTTCGATCTGAAGAATCAGATCCAGGAAAATGCGGTGCTCGAAATCGATCCGGGGGTGCCCGGTTTCATACGCCGATTTCCACACTGAACGAAACATGGTCCGCCTCTACCCCTTGGGTCTTGGGCGTACTGTGATCGCAATCGCCGTGACTGACTACCCCTGCCCTATGGGTAGGGCAACGAAACAGGGGAAGCGGTTGCCCGCTTCCCCTGCATCAATCGTCAGACTTTGTCTTGAACCGGGAGGCTAGCCGCGATGGCCGCCACCGGCACGAGCCGCAGCGGGCTTGCCGCTGTTGCCGTGACCGCTACCGCTGCCGGTGCGGGCGGCGGGACGGCCCTGGCCCTGGCTGGGGCGACGGCCCGGAGCCTGCTGGGGACGGCCGCGTCCGCCACCACCCGCGCCGCGCTGGGCGATGTGGGCGGCGTGGTAGGCGTGGGCCTCATCGACCGGCACCGACTGGCGGATCGTCTTTTCGATCGCGCGCAGATAGGCGACTTCGTCGGCGTCGCACAGCGACACGGCGATGCCGCTGGCTCCGGCGCGGGCGGTGCGGCCGATGCGGTGGACATAGCTTTCCGGTTCGTTCGGAAGCTCGTAATTCAGCACATGGGTGATGCCATCGACATCAATGCCGCGCGCGGCGATGTCGGTGGCGACCAGCGCCTTGATCTTGCCGTCGCGGAAGTCGGCCAGGGCCTTCTGACGGGCTCCCTGCGACTTGTTGCCATGGATCGCGTCGGCGCTGATCCCGGCCTTGTCCAGCATTTCGGCGACGCGGTTGGCGCCGTGCTTGGTGCGGGTGAAGACCAGGGCGCGACCGACATCGTTGCCGGCCAGGATCTCGGTGAGCAGGGTGCGCTTGTTCTCGCGATCGACGAACATCACCTTCTGGTCGATCTTGTCGGCGGTCGAGGAGACCGGGGCGACTTCGACCCGGATCGGGCGGTGCAGCACGCTTTCGGCCAGACCGACGATGCTGTCGGGCATGGTGGCCGAGAACAAGACGGTCTGGCGCGATTTCGGCATCGCGGCGACGATCTTGCGGATCGGCTGGATGAAGCCCATGTCGAGCATCCGGTCGGCTTCGTCGAGCACCAGGGCTTCGACCGAATCGAGGCGGATGGCGTCCTGGCTCATCAGATCGAGCAGGCGGCCGGGGGTGGCGACCAGGATATCGACGCCGCCCGCCATCGTCTTGATCTGCGGGATCATGCCGACGCCGCCGAACACCAAAGCGTGGCGCAGCCGATACTGGCTGCCATAGGTGCGGAAGCTTTGTCCAACCTGAACCGCCAGTTCGCGGGTGGGGGTCAGCACCAGCACCCGGGTGCTCTTCGGCATCGCGCGCTTCTTGAACTGCTCAAGGCGCTGCAACAGCGGAAGGGCAAAGGATGCGGTCTTGCCGGTGCCGGTCTGGGCCAGACCCAGAACGTCGTGCCCGGCCAGCAGGTGGGGGATCGACTGTTCCTGGATCGGGGTGGGCGTGGTGTATCCCTCGGTCGCCAGAGCCTTAAGCAGGGGTTCGGCGAGACCGAGATCGGAAAAAAGGGTCATGAACTCTCTTTCTTTGCAGACGAACCGTCGGCTTCGCCCAGGAGCCTGAACGGCCCGGCGAAAGACGGCGAGATAGGCCACGCAGAACAGCGAGGCCCGATCGGGGCACCTTCCGGACGCGCGACCGGACGGTCATCATGGCAAGGGAAAAATGGCTCGGGACGATTGGGTTGACCGGATCAGGCCATAACCGTAGCGCGCTGTCGCGAGCGGACTGAACGCGGATCGTCCAGGCAGCCCGCACCGTGCGCCATTCCCGGTCCGATGTCAATAAAAGCCTGACAATCGACGGCGCGGCCGCCGACATGCGGTTTTCCCAACCCAGGCTCGCGGTCGGGCCGAATGCTCCGGGCTTGGAAAAGCGCGGCGGGCCGCGTTAGATGGATGGCAGAGAAAGGCCCCCCGCAATGACCCATCCCCCCGAACCGGTTTTCCCCGCCGCCGCCGGTGCGTCGCCGCCGCGCGGCATTCGTTTGGGCAGCCCGGACTACCGCCGGGTCACCATCGCTTTGTTTCTGGCCGGGTTCGCCACCTTTTCGCTGCTGTATTGCGTCCAGCCGATGCTGCCCGAGTTTGCCGCCGAGTTCGGGGTCAGTCCGGCGCACAGTTCGCTGGCGCTGTCGCTCTCGACCAGTCTGCTGGCGCTGGCGATCCTGTGCGCCGCCGCCTTGTCCGAGGGGTTGGGCGCGCGGCGCGGGCTGATGTTCGGCTCGCTGGTGGTGGCGTCGGCCCTCAACATCGCCGTCGCCCTGGTGCAGGACTGGACCGTGTTGCTGGTGCTGCGCGCCCTCGAAGGGCTGGCGCTGGGGGGCGTTCCGGCGGTGGCGATGGCTTATCTTGCCGAAGAGATCGAATCGCGCGGGCTGGGGCGGGCGATGGGACTCTATATCGCCGGGACGGCGTTAGGCGGGATGCTGGGCCGCGTCATCACCGGCCATCTGGTCGAAGCGTTTTCCTGGCGGATCGCCCTGGGCGGGATCGGGCTGACCGGTCTGGCCGCCGCGATCGGCTTTTTGGTGCTGCTGCCGCGCTCGCGCAATTTCTCGCCCCATCCCGGCTTCGACCTGCGCTACCACCTGTCGGCCTGGATCGGCCATCTGGCCGTGCCGTCGATGCGCTGGCTGTTCGCGATGAGCTTCCTGTCGATGGGCTGTTTCGTCGCGGTGTTCAATTACATCGGCTTCCGCCTCACCGCGCCGCCTTACGAGATGGGGCAGGGCACGCTGGGGATGATCTTCTTTGTTTATATCTTCGGGATTTTCAGTTCCTCGGCCGCCGGAGGGCTGACCGAGCGCTTTGGCCGCCGCGCCGTGTTGCCCGCCGGGGTGCTGATCACCGTTGCCGGAATCGCCCTCACCCTGCCCGAGGGATTGGTGACGATGGTTGCCGGTCTGATCTTGCTGACAATCGGGTTCTTCCTGACCCATGCCGTCGCCAGCGGCTGGGTCGGTCGTATCGCGGTGGGGGCCAAGGGGCACGCCTCGTCGCTCTATCTGCTGGCCTATTATGTCGGCTCCAGCGTCGTCGGCTCGGCGGGTGGCTGGTTCTGGGCCGCTGGCGGGTGGAGCTGGGTGGCGCTGTTCCTGCTGGTCCTGCACGGGCTGGCCCTGGTGGCGGCGTTGCGGCTGCGGGTGCTGTCGCGGGGTTAAAGCAATGTGCGTTTGATCCGGCGCACATTGCTTAGGCGAGCATTGAGCGAGCGGCCAAGAAAACCGGAGGTTTTCGCCCGGCGAGGGGCATGCAATTTTTAAAACACAATCGGTTCGAACGGGGTGCGGTCGGGGCGTCCGGGGGCGAAACGCCACACCGGGTCGGCCTCGGCTCCGGGGGCGGGCAGGGCGATCAGCGAACTCGACACGGTGCCGAACCCGTCGGGGCGGGCAAAGCACATCGCGGCTTCGTCACCGCTCTCGCTCAACACTCTTGTCCAACCCTCCCAATCGCCCGTGTCCGGGTCGGGCGTCGGTGCGGCGCGGAAGCGGTCAAGATGGGCGGCGATGCGCGGGCTGGCCGGGTCGTCGAGATCGCGTTCGGTCAGCATATGCAGACCGGGCGGAATCCGATGCGACACCACCCGGCTTCCATCGTTGCGCAGCCAGAATGCGGTGCAATTGTCGGCGATCACCAGATTGAACGGCCGGTACGATCCGGCGGCGAGCCCGGACAGCGCCTGCGCCGCCTGATCGGCGTCGGCATGGTCGAGCGCTTCGAGCACCAGTTCCCCGCGTGAGCGTTTCGAGGCCAACGGCCCCAGCGTTCCGGCGCGGTTCAGAACCGCCGCCATCACCCCGAAATCGTTGATCCCCAGCCACGAGCCCTCGGCCAGGATATCCTGCCCGGCGATGGTTTCGGGGCGGTCGTCCCACCACCGTCCCGGCCCGCGCCAGGGGCGATCTTGCATCTCATCGCGGTTCGCGGCGGCGATCAAAGGCCACGTCTGACCGGGGCGATGGAGCAAGACCAAGGTACACATGCGAAAAATCCGTTTCTGGAGAGGCGATAGACGATTATAACACGCCCGCCGGGGGCGTTGCCGGATGGGCTTGGCATCGCGCGTGTTCCGGTCTTCGAACGACAGATTTCAGGGAGCCGCCGTCCGTCATGACCACTTTCGATGACCGTGAGAAAGCCTTCGAGGCCAAGTATCGCCTGGACCAGGACATGGACTTCAAGACCCAGATGCGGCGCGACAAGCTGGTCGGGCTGTGGGCGGCGGGCCTGATGGGGCTGACCGACGATGCGGCGAAGGCCTATGCTCTGTCGGTGATCGAGGCCGCGATCGACACCCCCGAGCAGGATATTGCCGACAAGATCGCCAACGATCTCGCCGCCCGCAGCGTCGCGGTTTCCGCCGCCGAGGTTCGCACCCAGGTGGCGTTGCTGCAAGACAAGGCCCGCGCCGAACTGAATGAAGAGCTGTCGCGTTAATCCGATCCGAACCGGGGGGGCCGCTTAGGGAAACTCGATTTCCTCGAGCGGCACGTCCTCGGAATAAAAGCAAAATCCGTTGCGGCCGGTGTTTTTGACCCGGTACATCGCGATGTCGGCCGCCTTGCAGACGTCTTCCATATTGGTTCCGTCAAGGGGGTAGACGGCGATGCCGATCGACGCCCCCACCTGACAGCAATGACCCTGATGGACGATCGGGGGCGCCAGCACGTCGAGAATTTTGCGCGCCACCATCGCAGCCTCGCCGGGGCGGGCGATTTCCTCGACCACGATGACGAATTCGTCGCCGCCGATCCGCGCCACGGTGTCCGAACTGCGAATGCACAGCGACAGACGTTCGGCCACTTCGCACAGCACGGCATCGCCCGCTTCGTGGCCCAGATTGTCGTTGATCGGCTTGAAGCGGTCGAGATCGACATACAGCACCGCGATCTGCCCGCCATTGCGGCGCATCCGGGCCAGGGCGTGATTGATCCGGTCCTTGAGCAGGTTGCGGTTGGGCAGCCCGGTCAGGGTGTCGTGGTGGGCCAGCCGGTTGATCCGGTCCTCGTTTTCCTTGCGCTCCGAAATGTCGCGGACGATGCCGGTGAACAGCCGTCCCTTGCCGTGGCGCAGTTCGCTCAATGACAATTCCAGCGGAAACAGGCTGCCGTCGGCGCGGCGGCCCAGCGCCTCGGCGGTGCGGCCGTTCGGGGCCAGCGGCAGACCGGTGGGCCGCGTCCCCGCCGCGCCGATCGCCCGCTCGTCGATCTCGGACTCGGGGTCGATCAGCAGGTGACCGAGCGGGCGGCCGATCAGATTGGCCGTGGTGGCGCGGAAGATGCTGGCGAAGGCGGGGTTGGCGGCTTCGATCACGCCCTGGTCGTCAACGGTGACGATACCCTCGGCGACCGAATGCAGCACGCCCTGCAAGCGCTCCTCGCGCTCGCGCAACGCCTCGGCCGAGCGGACGAAGCGCGAGATGTCGCGCGCCTCGATCAGAAAGCCCTCGGCTTCGTCGGGCAGGTGGCGGACCCGCATTTCCGCTTCGAACAGGCCGGTACCGGCCCGCTTCATCCGCAGCGGCAGGAAATCCTCCTCGGCCAGCAGCGCCCAGCCCGAGCCTTCGATCAGCTCGCGGTAATCGTCTTCGAGGAAATCGACAAAGGGCGCGTCGGTTGCCGCGTCGGCCGAGTCTAGCCCCAGCATCCCAACCCCAGCGCGGTTGAGAAACCTGACCCTGCCGCCCCGGATGATGCAGACCAGCACCGAAACAAGATCGAGCAGATCGGTCTGGGCGCGGGGCGACGGACAGGGGGGGGCGGGGGTGGGACGCAAAGGCTTCACCAGGATAACCGGGAAGAGGAACGGCCGGGCCGATCCCGCCGTAACGGGCAGAGGAGAGGCGTTAGGTCCGCGCCGGGCCTGGTGGCGCATCGGAACTGGTCGGGGAGACAAGATTCGAACTTGCGGCCCTGGCGTCCCAAACGCCATGCTCTACCAGGCTGAGCTACTCCCCGATCCAGTGTGGTTCTAAGGCGTTTGGCCGCCGATGGCAAGGGCTCCGCCATGGGATCGCGGTGGAAGGAGACGGAACGTCACGATGCGGACACTCGATCCCGAGGCACTGAGACGGGCCGAGGCGGCGCTCGCCGCGTTGGAGCACAGATATATAGAGTGGGCCGAAGCCGATTGTGCCCGGCTTGAAGCCGCTTGGACCGCCTGGGCGGCCGACCCGGAGCGCGAGGCGGCGGGGCTGCGGCCCGTCTTCTCGGTCGCTCACGACATGAAGGGGCAGGCGGCGACGTTCGGCTATCCGCTGGTTGGCTCCTTGGCCAACCGCCTGTGCCGCGCGATCGATTCCGCCGGGGCGGACCAACCCGACCCGAAACGCCAAGCCCGGCTGGCCGCGCTGGTCGCGGCGATCGGCCAAGCGATCCGCGAGCGGCTGTCGGGTGATGGCGGCGCGGCGGGAGCGGCGCTGCTGGCCGGGCTCGACGATCCGGACTGACGGCGACGCGCTCAAGGGTTCGGATCGAGCTTCTTGCCGTCCAGTCGTTCCGTCTCGCGCTCGCGCTCGCGCCGGACCGCTTGCTTCTCGGCCTTGGGCAGACCGAACGCGATCCGGTTGGCGTCGGCCTTGGCCTCCTTCTCGGCGCGGGCCTTGGCCTTGCGCGCCCGGTTCAGATTGACGATCTCGCCCATGGCGTTCCTCTGTCCGAGTCCCGATGACGGCGATCTTACACTTTTTTTGGATCGGGATCAGATTCAGGCTTGCGCCCGGCCGATCCCATGGGTATACACACCCACCTCGCGCGGGTGTAGCTCAGTTGGTCAGAGCGCCGGCCTGTCACGCCGGAGGTCGCGGGTTCGAGCCCCGTCACTCGCGCCATTTACTTTCTATCTCGGTCACATGCCGGACCGCCTCTCCCTCCGGGGAACAGGCGGTCCGGCTTGTCCCGTTTTGGGGCCGGGCGATCCGGCCTCGCTGCCCCTGAAGGGGACAGAGATCAGGGCCTTGTCGCGCCCGCCCCTTGCCCGTCAAATGGGCATCTGCCTCCCCCGTTTTGCTCAAACCGACATCATTTAGCCTCTGCCTGTTTTGCGGGCATAGGCTAATCATCTGATAAAGATAGGTAATTTCCACAGGGGGGAATGGCGCGGGGATTGCTTGCCCGGCGGCAACGCCGACGCGGCGGGTGGATCATGGAACGAGGAAGATGATGGAGACGGCGAAAACGGGTGTCGATGTCTTGTTTGTCCTGCTGGGGGCAGTGATGGTTTTGGCGATGCATGCGGGCTTCGCCTTTTTGGAAGTGGGGACGGTACGACGGAAGAATCAGGTCAACGCCCTGGTGAAGATTCTGTCCGATTTCGCGGTTTCGACCTTGGCCTATTTCTTTGTCGGCTATGCGGTGGCTTATGGCACCACCTTCATGGTCGGGGCCGAGACTCTGGTGGGCAAAAGCGGGGGAGCCTTTGCCGCCCAGGGGTTCGATCTGGTCAAGTTCTTCTTCCTCGCCACTTTCGCCGCGGCGATTCCGGCGATCGTCTCGGGCGGCATCGCCGAGCGGGCCAAGTTCAACACCCAATTGATCGCGACCGCGATTCTGGTCGGGCTGGTCTATCCCTTGTTCGAGGGGATGGTGTGGGGAACCCGCTTCGGCTTTCAGGATCTGATGCAGGGCCTGTTCGGCGCTCCGTTCCACGATTTCGCCGGGTCGGTGGTGGTCCATGCCGTCGGTGGCTGGATCGGTCTGGCGGCGGTGCTGCTGCTGGGGGCGCGTCTGGGCCGCTATCGCCCCGATGGGCGGCTGGTCGCGGTGCCGCCGTCGAACATCCCCTTCCTTGCCTTGGGAGCGTGGATTTTGTCGGTCGGCTGGTTCGGCTTCAATGTGATGAGCGCCCAGACCATCGCCCAGATTTCCGGGTTGGTGGCGCTGAACTCGCTGCTGGCGATGGTCGGTGGCATTCTGGCCGCGCTGCTGGTCGGCCGCAACGATCCCGGCTTCGTCCATAACGGCGCGCTGGCCGGTTTGGTCGCCGTCTGCGCCGGGTCCGACGTGATGCATCCGGTGGGCGCGCTGATCACCGGAGCCATTGCCGGAGCGGGCTTCGTCTGGCTGTTCACCCTCTGTCAGGTCAAGTGGAAGATCGACGACGTCCTCGGCGTCTGGGCGCTGCACGGAATGTGCGGGGCGATGGGCGGCATCGCCTGCGGCGTGTTCGGGTCCGAGATGCTGGGCGGCATGGGTGGGGTCAGCCTGCTGGCGCAGATCGTCGGCACCGTTACCGGGATTTCCGTCGGTCTGCTCGGCGGTCTGGCCGTCTATGGCGGGCTGAAAGCGGCGTTCGGCATCCGACTCGATCCCGAGCAGGAATTCTCTGGGGCCGATCTCGCCATCCACCAGATCGGGGCCTATCCCGAGGAAGCGATGTCGGTTCACGACGACGCCCTGGCGATGTCGGTTCATGCCGGCAATGCCGGGCGGCGGTAGGTTTTTCTCGGCGGCCAGGGGCGCATCGTCGCCTCTGGCGTTTCCCGTGCGGGGCTGCCGCCCCACGCCCTGCCTGGAGGCGTGGCCTCCAGACCTCCCCTTTGTCAGAGCCTGGACGCACTGGGGCGGTCAGGGATGGATTTCCCTCTCGTCAACTCTTCTTTTGGATGTTAGTGAGTAGGACGGGCTAAGGGGGAGACTTATTCGATGGTAAGGGGAATGGCGGTTCTGATCGTCGTGGCATTGACGGCGGGGTGTAGCAGTAAGTACCGCGTTGATTCATATGAAGGGCCGCAAGGGAAGTTGCCAACATCGGCATCGTTTTACGTTTCTATGCCGCAAGATGGGTCATATGGATCGGAATACTATTCCGGCTCGGGCTTGATGACTGCCAACGAGGCTGTGACGGCTTTGTCCCATCATGTCGCTAAGGTGCGGCGAGCCAATGTGGTGGAGGATACCGAAGTTGCCTTGGCCAAGGCGAAAAGCAACGACTGTCGGTATCTGTTCGAGCCACGTATCCTGCATTGGGAAGAGCGAGCAACCGAATGGTCAGGAAAGCCGGACCGTATTACTCTTAAGATGACGGTGTACGAGATCCCCGAGGGTACTGTGGTGGCGAGCACGGTGACACGGGCCAGCAGCAAATGGGCGACGTTCGGTGGGGATCATCCCCAGGACTTGTTGCCGGTGCCGATGGCCAACTTCGTTGATGGCTTGTTCCGTGCCGGTGATCCGAAAACGCCGGTGATCAGCGACTGATACCTTCCGAAGCAGGTCCAGGAGCCGCTGGCTCCTGGCGGGTGCGGGCAGAGCCCGCCGCTTTGTTTCGCTATTGCGGCAAGCCTGCGGCGTGGCGGATCATCTCGGCGACCAGATCGGGCCGTTCCTCATGGGCGAGGTGGCCTAAGCCCTCGAACGTCACGACTTCGGAGCCGGGAACCAGGGCGTTGACCTTCTTTGCCATCGTGGGTGGGATGGTGTGGTCGTTCGAGCCGGTGGCGAGGATCAGATGCGGCCGCAGGTGGGGCAGGTCGCGCCGCAGCGGCTTTAGATCCCAATTGGCCATCATCGCGATCGCGGCGCCGACATGGCCGGGCGACATGCCGAGGCGGCGATAGAGTTCGATGGTTTCCGGCTTCAGGACCGAACCGGTGCCCTTCATCAGATCATCGACCATCGAGGTATAGCGGGCGCGCAGCGCGAACAGATAAGGCGGATGGGGCAGGGCGGCCATCATCTTGGCTAGCGGCGAGAAAATCCGTGCCGGGAGCCCGTCGAGCGGCAACAGGGCACCGCCCAGGCTGATCAGGGTCTTGGGCGCGATCAGCCCGTCCAGACACATCCGGGCCAGGATCGCCGCCCCGGCCGAATGGCCGACCACCAGGGACGGCACGATTCCCAGCGCCCGCAGCAAAGCGTGATGCGACCGCGCCATCCCGGGCAGCGACATGTGCGAGGGCGCCGGTCGGGTGGTGAAGCCATGACCGGGCATGTCGGCGGCGATGACGGTGAAATTTTCGGCCAGCAGCGGGAACAGACCGGCCCAGGAATGGGTGGTGGCCCCGGTGCCGTGGATCAGGAACAGCACCGGGCCGTTTCCGGCTTGCTGGACATGCCAGACCATGCCGCCCGCGGGGACGAACCGGCTGTCCTGGCGGTTGGGCCAATCCCGCCCGTCCGTATCCCAGATCAGCCGGCTTCGCATGCTTATCCCCTTATTCTGCCCTCGGCGGCGACCGAATCGGCGGCGGTGGCCTTCACCGCCTTCGACATCGCGTTGGCGTCGGCATAGGGGAGCAGCAGGTATTTCGCTCCCATTTCCGCCGCCAGCTTCTGCGCCATCGGCTGCGGCCGCCGGGCCGTGTCGATCAGCATCGCCGAGAAGCCGGAAACCCGCAAGGCCTGAGCCGAGGCAATCGCATCGGCTTCGGCCATCGGGCGGCCCGGCGTGCCGTCGCGGGCGATGTTGCCCTGGCCATCGGTGAGGAACACCAACACCGGAGTCTGCCCCTTGTCGCGGCAAGCGGTGGCCACCATCCAGGCGGTGTCGATCGCCGAGGCAAGCGGGGTGCCGCCGCCGCCGGGCAGCCCGGCCAGCGAGCGCTTGGCCCGGACCAGCGAGCGGGTCGGCGGCAGCAGAACCTCGGCGGCCTTGCCCCGGAAGGCGATCAGGGCGACGTTGTCGCGGCGGACATAGCAATCGGCGAGCAGCAGTTCGACCGCTCCCTTGGCTTCGGCCAGACGCTGCAACGCCGACGATCCCGAGGCATCGACGATGAAGATGGTGGTGGTTTCGGACCGCTGCTTGAAGTGGGTGCAGCGGAAATCGCTGCGCCGGACTTCGACCAGGGTGGCGGTACGGCCTTCCTTGGCCGCTTCCTGACGGCGGAGCGGCTGCCAGGGCGCGGCGGCGCGCAGGGTCTCGATCAGATTGAGCCGGGTGTTGGGGGTGGGCTCGCCCGCCCGCACCGCCGAGGGACGGCCGCGCCGACCCTTTTTCTTCGCGGCTCCGGCCCGGCTGCCGCCCGAGGATTGGGCGCGCGACCGCACGTCCTTGCCCTCGCGCAATTGCGCCAGCAGCTTGTCGGGAATCGCCGCCTGCGCGACGGCGATCATCATGTCTTCGAGTTCCTGCGGGTCGAGGGTGTCGCTGTCGTCCTCGTCCTGCGGTTCCTCCGGCTGGTCGGGGTCCGACGGTTCTTCCGGCGGCGGCGGCTCTTCGGGCGGCGGCTCGTCTTCCTGCGGCTCTCCGCTCGGAATGATCGTGGCGCGCGGCGCAAACACCAACGAGGCGGCGGTGGCGGCGTCTTCCTGGGTTACCGCGTCATGTCCGGCCAGGGCGGCGGCGGCACGGGCGACCTTGACCGCCAGCAGCGAGGCGCGGACCGAGGCGATGCCGAGCGCGACCGAGGCCGAACACAGCGCCACCATGATATCGTCGGGGAAGGTAACCGACTCCAGCCGGGCACGGGCCTCGGCAACCTGAGACGGCGGGATCACCGGGGCGGACAGATCGCTTTCGACGACGTTGTCGAGATTGAGCAAAAAGGCCAGCCGTTCGATCAGCACCGTCGGCGGGCGTTCGTCGTCGGCCAGACCCTCGTCGAGGGCGACGACGCCGATCCGGGCAATCGAGCGCAGGCCGAGGCCGTCACGCTCCAACTGGACCTCGCCGCGATCGAGCACGCCGCCGATCCGGCCGGCGGTTCCGGCCGACAGCCGTTCCGCCATCGCCAGCACGACGATGCCGCCATCGGCTTCGACCAGCACGCCGCGTTCGGCGATCGGCTTGCCCATCCGCAGCGTCGAGGCGAGATCGAGCCCGCCCAGCAGGCGGCTGTCGGTGATATGGGTCGGGATGCGCCGCATCGGCGCGTCCTCGGGCAGATACTCCCTCAGCAGGCCAAGCCAGCGATCGCGGGCCGGTCCGGCCAGCGACCGCACGGAAGCGCCGCGGATCCCGACCGGATCGACCGCAAGCAGGGCGGCGGCCAGCGCCGCCGAGGCCCAGGGCGAGGACGCCCCGGGACCCGCGTCGGGCTCACTCATTTGCCGAACACCTCTTCCATCGCGCGTTCGATGCGGACGGTCGAGCCAGCGTCGTCGAGGACGTTGCGGCGCAGACGGTGACGCAGCGACGAGGGCGCGACCCGGCGCAGATGATCCGACAGCACTTCGTCGGCTCCGTCCAGGGCGGCAACGGCGCGGGCGGTCCGCAGCAGGGTCAGCTCGCCGCGCAGACCGTCGGTGCCGAGGATCATGCACAGCTTCGACGCCTGTTCCAGCACCGCGTCCGACACGCTGATGTTGGGCAGGCGGTCGCGGGCGGCGACGATCAGCGCGCCGATCTTGGCATCTTCCTCGGCCCACTGGGCGACGAACGCCTCGGGGTCGCGGTCGAAGGCATCGCGGCGACGGACCACTTCGATCCGGGCGGCCAGATCGGTGGGGGTGCGGATTTCGACCGACAGACCGAACCGGTCGAGCAGCTGCGGGCGCAACTCGCCTTCTTCCGGGTTGCCCGAGCCGACCAGAACGAAGCGGGCGGGGTGGCGGATCGAGATGCCTTCGCGTTCGACGACGTTCTCGCCCGAAGCGGCGACGTCGAGCAGCACGTCGATCAGGTGATCCTCAAGCAGGTTCACTTCGTCGATATAAAGGAAGCCGCGATTGGCGCGGGCGAGCAGGCCGGGCTCGAACGCCTTGACGCCCTGGGTCAGGGCGCGTTCGAGATCGAGCGCGCCGACGACGCGGTCTTCGGTCGCGCCGAGCGGCAGATCAACCACCGGCACCGGCACATACGAGACTTCGGGCTTTTGCCCATTGACGCCGTGATGGCCGTTGCAGCCATCGACGCACTTCTTATCGTCCGTGGCGGGGTCGCTGCTGTACCGACAGCCCGTTACCACCGCCATCTTCGGCAACAGCGTCGCCAGGGCGCGCACGGCGGTGGACTTACCGGTGCCGCGATCCCCCAGAACCAGAACACCGCCGATGGTCGGGGATACCGCCGCCACCAGCAGGGCCTGCTTCATCTCGTCCTGACCGACGATCGCCGAAAAAGGAAAAACAACGCGCATGGTCATACCGCTCCGAACTGGATGATGTGTCGCGCAACGGCACCGATCGGGTCTCCCCCCCGTCCCGTCCGGCAAGGGCGGGCATGATCCCGGGCATCAGCCACGGGACGGCCGTTTCGTCGAAGAAGGTCTAGGTGAAAAATCCGCCTGCTCCCCCCGAAGTGCGAGGCGCGGATGATATTTCATAAGGACCAGCCGCCGCAATTGGTTCCTGGACTCTTTGACACGTCATCTCGGTCGGTTGGTGTATGGCCCCTCAGTCGCCGGGCGCTCAGTCCCCTCGCTTGGCTCTCGCTCGCATGGGCTCGCGGGCGCTGTTCGCGCCAGTCGCTTGCGCTCCGATGTTTGACACGTCTTCTCGGTCGGTTATGGTTCCGTTCCGGTCATTCCAACCACCGCTGCCAACCCGACCCGACCCAAGGAGCCGCAGGCCATGACGTCCCACCCCGATTCTTCCGGTCCCGCGCGCATCGGGCCGAATTCGATCATCCGCATGGCCGAGGCGCTGCGGGAGCAGCAGGGCGAGGCCCGGACCGCCGAACTGTTCGCCGCTGCCGGGTTGTCGGATTATCTGACTGTTCCGCCCGCGACGATGGTCGAGGAAACCGAGGTGATCCGCCTGCATCACGCGGTCCGCGCCGGGATCGGGCTCGACGCCGCCGCCCGCGCCTCGTGGGATGCCGGGCTGCGCACCGGCGATTATCTGCTCGCCAACCGGATTCCGCGCCCGGCCCAGCGGGTGTTGAAGGTGTTGCCCGCCGGTCTGGCCGCCAAGACGCTGCTTCAGGCGATCGGCAAGCATGCCTGGACCTTCGCGGGCAGCGGGCGTTTTTCCTACGAAGCCGGGCATCCGGTGCGGATCACCATCGCCGATTGTCCCACCGCGCGCGGCACGACGGCCGACCGTCCGCTGTGTGACTTCTACAGCGCGACCTTTGAGCGTATTTTCTCAACCCTGGTCAACCCTGCCGCCAAGGTTACCGAAATCGCCTGCTCGGCGGCCGGTGCTCCCGCCTGTGTTTTCGATATTCGCTGGAAGTAGGGTGGGTGCGTGACCCTTTTAGAAGGGTATAGGCGTTTAGAACGTGTCGCATTGTCTTCCCTTTTGCCCAACCTCTTGCAATAATCGGGTTCGTCCTCCGGCTCGACCTTAGAGTCCGGAGGGTCTTCCCATTCCGGGCTAACAAAGCCGCTTCGCCGTTTTCGCGGCGGACGTAGTCGCCCATCGGGGATGTGCCAGATGTACAGTGTTGAAACGTGCGGCGTCAGCGAAGGCGACCGCTTCGTCAAATCGATCAATCCGCGCGGCCGGGCCTGGAAGGTGGTCGCGATCCGGATCACCGTCGACGGCATTCCCCATGCCCGCCTCGCCTCATGCGACAATCGCAGCAGCGAACAGACGATCTCGACTCTGACCCTGCGGGACCGCGATTACTGGTTGCCCGCCGCCGTCAGCCCGTCGGGCAACGGCCGCTGATTAGTCGCCCGTGAAAAAGTCCCTCGCTGTCGCTCGGTGTACTTTTTCCCGTTGGATTAAAAGGGGAAAAATGGGCTAGGGGCGGCCCGGCGTCCATTTTTCGTGTTATTCGTTTCACCAGCTTTGCGTCGCTTATGCGCGCAAATCTGGTGAAAACCCGCCTCCGATGCCGTGGGCAAAGCCCATCGGCTTCGGAGGAAACCAAATCCATCCCCGCGCAGAAAGCTTGATCGAGCACGGGGATTCTTTTTGAACCGGGGAAAAGTACACTGAGGCCAAAGGCCGAAGGACTTTTTCACGACTGACTGATTACGTCTCGGCCCGATCCCACGGTGGGTTCGGGCCGAACCGTTCGACCAGGAAATCGATAAAGGCCCGGACCTTGGGCGACAGATGGCGGGCGTGGGGATAGACCGCGAACACTCCGCCCGACTGATGCGCTGCTCCTTCCAGCACCGGGATCAGGGTGCCCGCCCGCAGATCCTCCCCGACGATGAAGGTCGGCAGACACGCCAGCCCCAGCCCCTCCAGCGCCGCGATCCGCAGCGCGTCGCCGTTGTTGACGCGCAGGCGGCCCTTGACCTCGGCCGACCGCGCTCGGCCGTCGGGAGCGGTGAAGGTCCATTCGTCGCCGACCGGGATGTTGCTGTAGCGCAGGCATTCGTGCCCGATGAGGTCGTCCGGCGTGGTCGGGACGCCCCGTGCCGCCAGATAGGCCGGGCTGGCGCAGACGACCCGGCGTAGCGGGGCCAGACGACGGGCCACCAGGCTGGACTCGATCAGGTGCCCGATCCGAACCGCCATGTCGTATCCTTCATCGATCAGATCGACGAAACGGTCGTTGAGGGTCAGGTCGATTTCGACTTCGGGACAGCGGGCGAGGAAGTCCGGAATCGCCGGGGCGAGATGGCGGATTCCGAAACTCATCGCTGCATTGACCCGCAACCGGCCGCGCGGGGCGACCTGAAGATGGCTGACCGACAGGTTGGCTTCGTCGATGTCGGCCAGGATGCGGACAAGCTGGTCGAAATAGCTGCGACCGGCCTCGGTCAGGGTCAGGGCGCGGGTGCTGCGATGGAGCAGACGCACCCCCAATTCGCTTTCCAGCGCGGCGATCTGGCGGCTGACCACCGATTTCGAACTGCGCAGCCGCCGCGCCGCTTCCGAGAAGGAGCCGGTTTCGGCGACGCGGGTAAAGGCGGTCATCGCGGCAAGACGGTCGATGATTGTTGCTCCATCAGCAACAGTAAGTCACGATATCGCCAGATTGTCTCTTCTTCCGATCAGGCGCAAGCTTCGTCTCACGGTATTTTGCCGGTTTCGGAGATGGATCATGAGCCTTGTTCTGCGCCCCGCCGCTGCGCGCGGCCACGCCAACCACGGTTGGCTGGACAGCCGTCACACCTTTTCCTTCGCCGATTATTTCGATCCGGCCCAGATGGGGTTCCGGGCGTTGCGGGTCATTAACGACGATATCGTCCGCCCCGGGACCGGCTTTGGCATGCACGGTCATCGCGACATGGAGATCGTCAGCTATGTCGTCGCCGGGGAACTGACCCACACGGACACCACCGGATCGACGGGCGTTCTGCGCCGGGGCGATGTTCAGTACATGAACGCCGGAACCGGCATTCGTCATAGCGAGGTCAACGCGTCGGTCAGCGAGGATGTTCGCCTCCTCCAGATTTGGATCCTGCCGCCGCGTCCGGGATTGCCGCCCTCCTACCGGCAAGAGACGGTTTCCGATGCGGATAAGCACAATGGTCTGGCCCTGATCGCCGGTCCCGAAGGGTCGGGGGCGGCGCTGGTCACCTACCGCGATGTCCGGGTCTATGCCGCGTTGCTGGAGGCGGGGCGGGCGCTGACCCATCCGCTCAATCCCGGACGGGGGGTCTGGATTCAGGTCGTCGATGGACACCTCGCGGTCAACGGCGTTGCGCTGGAATCCGGCGACGGGGCCGCGATCGAAAGCGAGGAGACGATCCGGATCACCGCCCCAGACCGGGCCGAATTCCTGCTGTTCGACCTCGATTGAGGTTCTCCTCTACACAATAAGGACGATTGCGATGAAGATACTGCATATCGATTCCAGCCCGCTGGCCGACGCCTCGGTTTCGCGCCTGCTGACGAAATCAATCGTTACCGCCCTGACGGCGGCTCATCCCGGCCAGGAGGTCACTTACCTCGATCTGGCCGAAACCCCGCCGCCCCACCTGACCGGCGAACTGATGCAGGTGGTGAAGTTCCGCAACCTCGACGCTCTCAACCCGTCGCAACGCGAGGAACTGGCCCGCACCGACGCGCTGGTCGATCAATTCCTCGCCGCCGATATCGTCGTGATCGGCGCGCCGATGTACAATTTCTCGCTCCCCACTCAGTTGAAGGCGTGGATCGACCGCGTCTCCCAGGCGGGGCGGACCTTCCGCTATACCGAAACCGGGCCGGTCGGTCTGGCCGGCGGGCGCAAGGTGATTATCGCCTCGGCGCGGGGCGGTCTTTATGCCGGAATGCCGTATGAAGCCGCGCTCGATCACCAGGAAGCCTATCTGCGCGCCGTGCTGGGGTTTTGGGGCGTCACCGACATCGCGGTTATTCGCGCCGAAGGCGTCGCAATGGGGCCGGAGGCCCGCGCCAAGGCGCTGGCGGCGGCCGAGCGCGAGATCGCCACTCTGGTTGCCACTCTGGGCTGATCGTACCGGTTCAGCGCTGTTTGGTGACGACGCTCTGGGGCGGGTCGGGGTCGATCATCGGCACCGACACCGCAAAGACCGATCCCCGCCCGGGGGTCGAACGCAGGCTGATCCGGTGGCGCAGCAATCGGGCCAGCCGGATCACGATCGCCAATCCCAGTCCCAGCCCCTTGGCGCGGTCGCGTTCGGGGTTGCCGACCTGGAAGAATTCCTCGAACACCCGTTCCTGTTTGTCGCTGGGGATGCCGATGCCGGTATCGACGACGCAGATCTGCCACATTGCCCCCTGGCGGCGGCAGCCGAGCAGAATCCCGCCCTGCTCGGTATAGCGGATCGCGTTGGTGAGCAGATTGCGGATGATCGTCGTCAGCAGAGAGGGATCGCTGAGGGTCACCGCGCTGGTGACGACGTGGCGCAGTCGCAGTCCCTTGGCCTCGGCCTGGACCTCCATTTCCCGGACCAGATGTTCGAGCAGCGGATCAATCGCGACCCGATCCTTGCTTTCCTCGATGGCGCCGACATCAATGCGGGCGATCGCGATGATCTCGTCGAGCAAGGTGCCGAGCCGGATCAGCGATTCGTTCAACATATCGGCGGCCCGGCGCGGCATGGGGGCAAGATCGGAGGCACTGATCACCGAGGCGAACAGCGACAGCGATTGCAGCGGCTGGCGCAGATCGTGCCCGACCGCCGACAGCAGCAGGCTTTTGCTGTCGTCGGCGGCTTTTAATTCGGCGATAGCCCGGCGCAAGGTACCCAGCGGCCAGGCCCGCATCGCCAGGAACAACCCAAGCCCGAGGAACAGCCCGAGCCCGAGCGCGATCGCTTCGCCGACGATCAGATCGCGCGTGTCCTGACGGACGACCAGATAGGCGGCCAGATCGCCCGAGGCGTGGATCGGAATGCGGATTTCAAGCGCGGGAGACAGAACCCGCGTCTGGTTGGCCGCGACCGTTCGTCCCTCAGGATCAAGCAGTTCAAGCGACTCCCCCGGCTGGGCCAGTCGCCGCAGCAGATCGTCGAACCGCTCTTCTTCGAACGTCCACAGGCGGGGGCGGGCGGCGATCGACTGGCCGATGGTCTGGGCGCGGATACGTCCGGCGACCTCCATTTCGGTCTGGAGCGATCCGGTCGCGATCACCCCGAAACCAAGCGGCGGCAGTAGGGCGACGACGATGGAAATGGCGAGCCCGATCCGGGCCAGTCCGCGTATCCGCAACTCCAGAGGGTCGCGTCCAACGATCATGGCGGCGGGATCATCCCGAAGGAATCAAGCAGCCGGAACGCCTGGGGCGAGGTGAGATAGGCGAGAAAGGCCTGCGCTTCGGCCGAGGGGGCGGGGCCGACGACGATCCAGTAGGTCTTGGAGAGCGGATAGAGTCCGGCGGCGAGGGCGGCTGCGTCGGGGGTGCGGCCATCGAGTGTCAGCGGCTTGACCGTCAGCCCCTCGGCGATCTTCTGGACCAGGGTCAGGGTGCCGATCGCGCCATGGGCGGTCGAGATCATCGCGGCGGCGTCCTGGTCGGTCACCGCGATCAGCATCCCCGGCCGGGCATGGGCCGTATCGAGCGCGGCGGCCAGTGCCGGAGAGGCTGCCGCCAGAATCGTCGAATCCGAATCCGACGGTGGCCGCAACACCGGGGTGATCGGATCGCCGTTGCTCCAATGGCTCTGGCGTCCGGTCAGGATATCGGCCAGTCCATCCAGAGTGATCGCGCTTTCTCCGACCTTGGGCGACACCACCACCATGAAGGGCGTCCGTCCCCAGGCGACGGCGTGCAACCCCGCCGCATTTTCGGCGGCGGTCAGCGGCCGGGCCGAGACGCTGAGATCGATCGCTTTGGCAGTGACGGCGCGAATGCCGCCATTGGTGCCCAGGCTGGAGGGAACATCGACCAGGATGCCGGGGTGGTCGGCCTGAAAGCGGTCGGCCAGGGCGCGCAGAGCGGGCAGAGCCGACCCCGTCCCGCCAATCGCAATGGTTGTTGAGGCTGCGGCGGGGGCGACCGCCCCTCCGGCCAGCAGGACAAGGGCGGCAATCCGGCACAAGCGGGCGAAGAAATCGGTAGCCATCGGCTCACCCTCCTTCAGAGACAGGTAAAGGGGGCGGAGCCGGATGGTTCGACGCCGTCTGGCAAATGGTTTGATCCCACCCTCTCAACTCGATGGAGCATAGCGTAACCGGAGGCGCACAAGAAGAGGGGGCACGCTGTTTCGAATCCCGGTTCGGTCCCGACCGGCTCTGCCGCTGCGGGAAGACGGGGCGGAGTCCCCTCGGTTGAACGCGATTGAGCACATTCCACATCAATGGCGGGGTTGAATCTTAACCTTTCTTCCCCAAATCTTGTCGAAGCTGCATCGGCTAAGTCGTGCCCGTGATCTCCGGGCGCGGGGGCGTAGCACAAAGCAATCCGACCTTTTTTACGTTTGGCACCCATTACGATGACTCACACCGAAACCACCCTGCTCGATATCGACCGCGACGACGTATATTTTTGTCCTCATTGCGGCCGTCTGACCCGCCATTCCGTGACGCGGGAGCGGGTGTTGGTGCCGGTGCTGTGGTGCCTGTCCTGCTTCCACACCCATATGGGCGAGAATGAGTCCGATCCGTCGGTGTCGGTTGCCGATTCCTCTCCCGTTTCCCAGGCCGTCCGCTAATTCGACCGCGTTTCGATCAGACTGCGGCCGCCGCCTTGTTTGGTGACGCGGACCTGGATTCCGATGCGGTCGATCATCGGCTGAACGTGCGAGATCACCCCGACCTTGCGGCCCGAGGCGTGGAGGCTTTCCAGCGCCGACAAAGCAAGGTCGAGGCTGGCGGCGTCGAGCGCACCGAACCCCTCGTCGATGAACAGGCTTTCCGCCAGGGTGCGGCGTCCGGTCATGCTGGCCAACCCCAAGGCCAGCGCCAGCGACACCAGGAAGCGTTCGCCGCCCGACAGGTTGGCAACGCCGCGGATTTCGTCGGCCATGTCACGGTCGATCACCTGAAGATCAAGATCACCGCCGGGGGCGCGTTGCAGCAGATAGCGCGGTGTCAGTTCGGCCAGATGGGCGTTGGCCAGCCCCAGCAGGCGGTCAAGCGTCAGCCCTTGGGCGAACAGACGGAATTTCTTGCCGTCGGCGGCCCCGATCAGATCGGCGATGCCTTTCCACAGATCGAAGCTCTGGCGTTGGCTGGCGATCCTCTCGCGGGTGCCTTGGGCGGCATCGCGGTTGCGGTCGTCGTCGGCCAGCCGCTGGCGCAGTCCACTCAGCCGTTCGCGCAACGCGTCGCGGGCTGCGGCGCGCTCGGGCAGCAGAAGATCAAGCGCTTCGGCGCTGCGCTCGGGCTGACCGGTCGCCTCGTGTTCGCGCCGCAGCCGTTGCCGCTCGCCCCACACCGCTTCAGCGCTCGCCACCGCCTGAAGCAAGGCGGCTTGTCGGCGTTCTTCGCTCTCAGCCCAGGCTTCGCCAAGCTCCATCGCGGCGCGGATGGCGGCAAGGTCGAGACCGATCTCGGCCAGCTTCGCCTCGCGCGCGGCCAGGGCCGTCGCCAGGGCTTCGGCGGTCTGGCTCCGGCTGACTCCTAAGGCGCGGACTCGCTCCAGGGCGATGGCGCGGTCGCGGTCGGCGGCAGCCCAGGACTCCTGAGCCGCTTGGTGGCGGGCTACCGCCGCCTTGCGGGCCGCCTCGAACCCGTCGCGAATCTCGGCGGTGGCGCGTCCCTCGAAGAGGGTCGCCCGCTCGGCCGCCAAAAGGTCGAGCCCCGCTTGCTCCTCACGCGTGCGCTCGGCGGCGCGAGTGGCATTGTGCCGGGCATTATCCTCGGCGCTGCGGGCGCTGTCGGCCTGGGCGGCGAGGCGACGTTCGTGCCCGCGCTCCTCCTCCAGCGTCTGCGTCGTTTTTCCCCATGTTTCGGCCAACTTGCGGCAGGCGGCGATCAGGTCGGCCGGGTCGCCGTCCAGCCGCCGTTCGGCATCGGGCAGCACCGCCAGCGGTTGGGCCAGACTGGCGGCCAGACGGGCCTGGTCCGCACGGGCGCGCCCGGCCTCGGCACTCGCTCGGCTCCGCTCCGCCGTCGCGGTGGCGTGACGGGCGGCCAACCCGGCCCGGATCGTCGCCCGCTGTTCGACATCGCGCCGCAGCCGGTCGCGGGTTTCTGATCGGGTTCGGCGGTCCAGTTCGGCCTGCCGGTACGTGCGCAGGCGCTCACCGATTGAGCCGCGTTCGGCCTGGGTTTGCTGACGCGCCGTCTCCAGCGGGGCGAGGTCGGTAACCGCGAACGGATCGGCGGGGAGGGGGAGCGGACAGGCGGCCGCATCGGTGCTCCATCGCGCCGTCACGGTTGCGCGGTCACGGGCCAGCGCCGTTTCGTCGCGTTCGGCCTGGGTCAGCGCTTCGACGGCGGCGCGGCGGCTGGCGGCGGCCTCGCCCGCGCGGCGGAGCAGATCGTCGCGCTCGGCTTCGATCTGTGCGACCCGCTGCCGATGGCTCGCCAGCAATCCGGTCAGGGCCGAGGCGATCGCCTCCAACGGATGCTGACGCGAGCCGCAGACCGGGCACGGTTCGTCCACGACCAGGGTCTGGCGCAGCACCAGCGCCTGTTCGCCCTCGGCGGCCTCGGCCAGGGTCAGCGCGGCCTTGGCCTCGGTCAGGCTGGCGGCGACGATGCCTTGGCGGGTTTCGACCGCCATCCTCTCCTGGTCGGCCTGATCGCGGCGGGCGGTGGCGGCGGTGCGGCGGGCCGCGATCTCGGCGGCACGGGCGGTTATTGCGGCGGCCTGGGCGGCGGTGTCGAGCAGACGGGCCAGTGCTGCCTCTTGCCCGTCCAGAATCTCGCGCTGCTGCTCCAACGCGGCGGGATCGAGTGTAGCGAGCGTCGAATCGAGGGCGGCAATCTCCTCGTCCAGTTTGGCCAACTGGGTCCGTTGCGTCGCGTCGGCGGCGTCGATCTGGCCGGTTTCCGCCGCGATCGCGTCGAGGGTGGCGGCGGCCTGTCGGTCGGACTGGGCGGCGTCGCGGGCCTGGGCGGCGGCGGTGCCGTGGGCGGCAATCGCGTCGAGCCAGCGGTCAAGCTGCTCGACCAGCGGCTTGCGGGCCTGATTGGCCTCCAGCCAGTGTTCCAGCCGGGCAATCTTGTCCAGGCTGGCTGTGTGGGTCTGCTCGGCCTCGGCGCGCAACGCGGTGGTCCGGGTTCCCTCGGTTTCGGCTTCGGTTTGGGCGATCCGTGCCTGTTCCAGCCGGGTGCGGCCTTCGGATATCCGGGTGTCGAGTTCGGCGGCGCGGTCAAGCAGCGGCCCCGCCGCCTTGAACGCCGCGTCGGCCTGATCGGCGGCCAAGCGGGCGGTGTCGCGGGCCTCTTGCGCCTGGGTGCAGGCGGTGTGGTGGGCCTTGGCCTCCTGATGCGCCGTGGTTTCCTCGGCCTCCAGCCGGGCCGCGTCCGCCGTCAGCCTTTCGGCCTCGGCCACCTGGGGCCGGGCGGTCAGCGCACGGCGGATTTCGGCAAGGCGAACCCGCTCGGGTTCGGCATCGGCCAGCGCCGTCTTGGCCTCGGCGATTCCGGCTTCGGCGGCGGTGACCTGCTCGACCAGGGTTCGCGCCGTGCGGTGCCACTGCACCTCGGCGGTCAGATGCTCGATCTCCGCCTCCAGCGCCAGCCGTTCGGCCTCGGCGGCGGCACTGTTGGCCTCGATCACGGCGCGGGCTTCGTCGTCCAGCACATTGACCCGGCGCAATTCGTCGTCGAGTGCGTCGAGGATCGCCTTTTCCCGTCGCCCTCGCTCGAACGCCGCCATCGACAGCGCGCCATAGATCGCGGTGCCGGTCATCAGTTCCAGCAATTCGGCCCGCTCGGCCGGGCGGGCGCGGAGAAAGGCATCGAACTCGTTCTGGGCCAGCAGCACCGAGCGGCGGAACTGGTCGAAATCCAGCCCGACCCGGTCGCGGATTTCCTTTAACACCTCGGTCTTGGTGTGGCCCAATTGGCTGTTATCGGCGAGATCGGTCAGCGACATCGCCTGAGGCTGAAGCCGTTCGGCCACCCGGTTGCGGGCGCGGCGGACCTCCCAGCGGGCGCGATAGCGTCTGCCGTCGTGGCCCTGGAAATCGACCTCAGCAAAGCCGGTGGCGGTGCCGTGACGCAAGATCAGCCGGACATCGGTTCCCGCCAGCCGTTCCGTCTCGCCGCCAACTTCGGTCTTCGACGCCTGTTCCAGCCGGGGCAGCCGGTCATAGAGCGCCAGACACAGCGCGTCGAGCAGGGTGCTTTTGCCCGCTCCGGTCGGGCCGGTGATCGCGAACAGCCCGGTCCCGGCCAGCGGTGCCGCCTCGAAATCAATCTCGAACTCCCCGGCCAGACTGGCGAGGTTGCGTCCGCGCAAAGCGAGAATCCTCATGCCGACTCTCCGCTTTCCAGATGTTCCAGCAATTCGCGGAAGGCATCCAGGGTCGCCTCGGGCGGGGCATCGCGATAGGTGCGCTGCCAGCAGCGGACGAACACTTCTTCCGGCACCATCGTTTCAAGGTCGGGCGGCGGGGCCGCGCTGTCTGCGGCGGCGGCCTCGGTCTCGACCTTCAGCCGGGCCAGCCGCAGCCCTTTGCCCGCGATGGCCTCGTCAACGTCGCGGCGCAACGACGGCAGCGGCCCGTCGGCGGCAATCACGATGTCGAGATAGGGCCACAGCTCGCGCGGCCGGGCCGGATCGGCGGAGAGCGCGCGGAGCGCGGCCAGCGCGTCTTCGATCAAGGCGGCCCCACGGGTCGGTACCCGGACGATCTCGACCGTGCGCGGCACGATCAGCGGCGTCACCTGCGCCATGCCGTCCTTCAGATCGACCATGACGACCTGATGGCGGTACTCGCGCTCGACCACCGACAAAGGCAGCGGCGAGCCGGAATAGCGCACTTCGGCGCGACCGCCGACGCATTGCGCCTTGTGCAGATGGCCAAGCGCGACATAAGCGAGATCGGCGGGGAACAGATCGACCGGCAAGGCATGTTGATTGCCGCCCAGAATCCGCCGCTCCGACAAGTCCGATAATTCGCTGCCGGTCATGTAGCAATGGCCGGTGGCGATCAGCGCCTGTCCCGGTTCCAGCCGCGCCGCAACCCCCGCCAGCGCCTCGCGGTAGATCTGGCCTACCCCCCAGATCAGCGGGTCGTCGCAATCGTCCGGGGCAGGGGGCAGATCGGGCAGGCGCAGGAACGGCACCGCCGCGACCAGGGCGGCGACCGTGCCGTCGCTGTCATGGAGCGGCACGGTCAGCCGGTCGAAATCAAGACCGCCCCCGGCGGTGCGGGGCAGTGACCCGATCACTCGGACGCCAAAGGGATCGAGCAGCGGACCGGGGGCTTCCAGCCGGCCGGCGGAATCGTGATTGCCGCCGATCAGGACGATATCGAGATTGGGCTTGCGCCGCCGCACCTCGGCGATGAAGCGGTACAATTGCCGCTGCGCCCCGATCGGCGGGTTCTGGCTGTCATAGATATCGCCGGTGACCAGCAAGGCGTCGGCACCCTGCGCGACCAATTGGTCGGCCAGCCAGTCGAGGAAGGCCTGATGCTCGGCCTCGCGCGGGATGTCGTGGAAATCCTGCCCGAGATGCCAGTCGGCGGTGTGGAGGAAACGCATAAGGAAACCGCCCGCGTAAAAGCGCGAGCCTCGCCGTCGTACCCTGCGATGTCAAGCGGCCCCTTGCGGCTATTGCGGCAGGATCGCGTCAACCACCGCCGCATAATGGCACGCTGCCGCGACCAGGACGAAGCAATGCCAGATTGCGTTCTGGAACGGCAGCCTTGTCCACAGATGGAAGATCACCCCGGTGGTATAGAAGATGCCGCCGACCAGTAGCAGCACCAGCGCCGCGACCGGCAGGGCCTGGATGATCGAGCCGATTACGAACAACCCGACCCAGCCGAGTGCGAGATAGAGAGCGACCGACAGGCGCTCGAACCGGTGCGGCCAGCCCAGCTTCAACACCAGACCGAGACCGGCGATGCTCCACACCAGGGCGAGCAGACTATAGCCGACGGTGCCGCCGATACTGATCATCGCCAGCGGGGTATAGGTCCCAGCGATCATTACATAGATCGCGGCATGGTCGAACCGGCGCAGCAAGGTCTTGCGGTGCGGAACCACGGTCAGGTTATAGGCGGCGGAAAACCAGAAGGTCGCGATCAGTCCCAGGGAATAGATTGCCGCCGCAGTGAACAGCAAAATGTCGCCGGCAGCTCCGGTCAGGCCAAGCAGGGTCAGCGCGCCCAGCCCCGACAGAACCATCCCGAGGATGTGAACGACACCGTCAAAGCGGCGTTCGGCGGGTGTGTATTGATGGTGCATGTTCGCCGATGCTCCTGAATCTGACCGATGGCGGACTGTCGCCACAAGAGATCAACCGAAATCCAGCATAACCTGGGATGGGTCTGGTTTGAACCGGGCCGAAATGGGTAGAATCCGGGGGATGGCCTCGCCGATCAGGAGGGATAGGCTGCATTGGTCGCCAGAATTTTCAACAGGGCGTGCCCGGCGCTGTAATCCCAGTTGAACGCGTTTTGCAATATGACGACAGCGGTATGGTGGGCGGTGTCGATGCCGAGATAGCTAGTATAGCCCGCGACGATGCCGACCTGATAGGTGATGTGGAGTCCGAGGACGTCATCGGCAATCCAGGCCACCGCCGCCGCCTGTCGTGGGCGCGGAGTGCGGACCCGCACAGCGTCGGCCAGACTGCGCCCGAGCGGGGTGTCGTCGTCTCGCAAGTGCGCCGCGGCGAAGGAGAGTAAGTCTCGGGCGCTGGAATATAGCGCCGCCGAGCCGCGCAGGATGTCGGTGAAGCGCCAGTCCGGCACCGTATCGCCGCGCAAGATGAATTTGGGCTGGTCACCGGCATGGCCGATGGCGCGGACGTCATAGCCGGGCAGGCGTTCAGCGACATAGCCGGTGCGGGTCAGTCCCAGCGGACCGGTAATCCGCTCGGCCAGCAGATCATCGACCGAGCGACCCGACCGCACCGAGGCGACATGGGACAGCAGCCCATAGCCAATGTTGGAATAGCGCGGCACCACCTCGCCCGGGGCGGTGAAATCGGCGAGATAGGCCAGCACCGCGTCGCGGTCGAGATGCTGGTAGAAATTCTCGCCGGTGAACAGGTACGAGACGAACCCGGTCAGAACGGTCGTATCGAGCGGCTGGCGCGGCAGGCCCGACGTGTGGGTGGCAAGCTGTTCGACGGTGATCCGGGCGGCATCGGGACTAAGCTTGGTGCCGGGCGGCAGCAGCGTGGCCAGCGGGTCGGCCCAGGACAGGCTCCCGTCCTGCACCATCGTCGCGACGATCGCGCCCATGAAGCCCTTGCTGAGCGATCCGATCGCGAACAGCGTGTCGGGGCCGGGCGGCACTCCGTCAGGTTGGCCGGTGGTGCCATAGCCGAAGAAGCGGGTGGTGCCGTCGGGTAGCAGAATCCCAACGATCAGACCCGGCGTCTCGCCTTGGGTGACCAGCGGCGCGGCGATTTTGTCCACTTGCTCGGTCAGATCGGATGGCCCGGCGGGCAGGCTGGCCGGGTCGATTTCCCAAGTGGTCAGGGTGCCACAGGCCGACAACAAGGCCAGACCGGCAACAGCGGCGAGACATCGGCACAGCCGTTTCCCCCGCGTCTCTCCCCGCAGCGTTTCCCCCACCCCCTCAAGACCCCGCATCCCCCTCGATCCCCACCCATAGGTTACGGATCGCACCCTCTTATATCGTCTGGAATTATGCAAGACCAACCGAAGGGAATAGGAGCGGCGGGGGCCTGTTCCCATACGAAAAACCCCCGCGCCGGGGGGATTGGGGCGCGGGGCTTTCCGGAGGAGGTCTTTTGAGTGGCTGAGGCTCAGAAGCTTATGAAGAGAGATTGCCATCTTTCGGATTACCGCATCGTGGCCGCAACATGATCGTTTTGTCATGATTGGCCGCGAGTCGGGGCGGGCTTGACCAGGATCAAGGCGGCGGAAAAGGGGACCGGGCAGGGTGGGGGAACCCGCCAGCAGGAGGTCCGGCCGTGCCCCGTTCCCTTTTCCCCGCTCTTCCCGAGACGATTTCGGCCGATGCGCCGGTCGCGCTCGATGTCCGTCCCTTGTTGGCCCAAGGAATCGATCCCTATGACACGGTGATCGCCGCCGCTGCCCGGATCGCGCCGGGTGAGTTGCTGACGATCGACGCCCCGTTCAACCCGACCCCGTTGCGCCGTGCGCTGGCGGCGCGGGGCTTTTCCTCGCGGGCGCGCAAGCTGGAGGAGGGGCGCTGGCGGGTGGTCTTTCTCCATGACGGTGCCAAGGGCTGGGAAAGCCGGGCCGAGGCCGAAATTCTGCCCGAGGGGGCGATGCAATGGACCGAGGCGGACGGCATCCATCTCGACGTCCGCCGTCTGCCCCCGCCCGAGCCGTTGCGGGCGATTCTGCGCCTGGTCGAAAGCCTGGGCGGCAGCGGGACCATCGTGGTCCATCACGAGCGCGACCCGGTGTTCCTTGCCCTCGAACTGGCCGAACGCGGCTGGCGGATCGTCCGCACCGAAGCGGCCCCGGCCGATCTCCGGCTGTGGCTCGCGCCGGAGCCCTGCTGATGCTGCCCGGTCTGCCCGCCGACGCCGCCGACCGGCTGTTGCCGCCGTCGTTGCCCGGCCGATTCTTCGCCGTCGCCGTGCTGTATCACCTTGCCGGATGGGCTCTGCTGGCCTGGGCCGGGCCAAGCGCGATCCAGGGCTTCGTCGGCGGCTTGGGGCCGGTGGTGGCGGCGCTCCACCTCATCACCCTGGGCACGCTGGCGATGACCGCCCTGGGGGCGGCGATCCAGATGCTGCCAATCGCCACCTGCCGCCCGCTGGGGCCGCTGTGGGCCTGTCGGCTGATGTTCTGGCTGTATGCCCCCGGCATCGGCGCTCTGTCGGCCGGTCTGGCGTTGGCCGATCCCACCCTGCGCTCGGTCGGCGCGGGATTGACGCTCGCCGGTCTGGCGCTGTTCGGGCTGCTGGTCGGGCTGCATCTGCGCCGGGTCGATGACATGCCCGGTCTGGTCCGCCACCTTGGTCTGTCGTTGGCGTCTTTGCTCGGTCTCGGCCTGCTCGGGCTGGCTTTGGTCGCCGATTTCTCGACCGGATGGCTGGGCAACCACGCCGCCACAGCCGCCGCCCATGCCGTGCTGGGCGGCTATGGCTTCATGGGCTCGCTGGCGTTCGGGTTCTCGTATGTGCTGATCCCGATGTTCGTGTTGGGTCCGTCGATCCCCGACCCCCCCCGTCGTCGCGGTGCCATCCTGGTCGGGCTGGCCCTGGTGACCGGGGCAAGCGGGGCCGCGCTGGGTCTGGGCGGTTTGGCTGCCGTGGGCGCGGGGCTGGGGCTGGTCGCGCTCGGGCACCATCTCCGTACCCTTGCCGTCAGCGTGCGGCGGCGGATGCGACGCCGCTTCGAGCCGTTCTTCCGGCTGGTCGTGCTGTCCTGGGCGATGCTGGCGGCCAGTCTGCTGGTCGGGTTGGCCCTGGCGCTGGGTGCGCCCGCCGATCCGTGGGCGGCGCTGTGGGGCTTTTTGCTGGTGTTCGGCTGGCTGCTCGGCTTCGTGCTGGCGATCTTGCAGCGCATCATGCCGTTTCTCGCCGCGATGCATTCGTCCGGCGCGGGGCGGCCCCCGGCGTTGCCGTCACGGCTCGCTCCGGCCTGGGCCTCCCACCTTCACTTCGTCTGTCACTGTGCCGCGCTGGTCCTGATCGCGACCGGCCTGATCGGCGGCTGGTCCTGGCCGCTGGGCCTGGGGATCGGGGCCGGTCTGCTCGGCGCGCTGTTCTTTGCGATCTATGCCGCCGCGGTGCCGTGGCGGCTGTCCCGTCACCGTGCGGCCTCGGTCGCCTCTCTCTAAAAGGATTTCCGATGTTCCCCACCACCCAGATCGGCTCCCTGCTCCACCGCGACCATATGGCGACGATCGAAGCGTTAGAGGCGCTGGAGCGGCTGTTGTCGAAGAACCGCAAGACCCCGCCGCTCGATGCCGCGCTGAAAGAATGGCTGGGCTGGCTGGCCGGTGTGCTGCGTGCCGAGGTCGAGACTCATTTCGGCTTCGAGGAAGGCCGGGTGTTCCCGCTGTTCCTGGCTCAGGGCCAGACCGGGATCGTCGAGATCCTGACCCAGGAGCACGAAACGATCCTCCCCATGGCCCGCAATTTGGCCGAGATGGCCGAGGCGGCGATCGCCGCCGGGGGCTTTGCCGATTCCGATTGGGCGACCTTCCGGATGAAGGGCGGCGAGCTGATCGAACGCGAGCTGTTCCACATTCAGAAGGAAGAGATGGGGCTGCTGGCCGGGATCGCCGCCCTGATCGACCCCGCCACCGACGCGGCGCTGGCCGAAGCGTTCGCCGCGCTGGGGCGCTAGGGGGGACTCTGACCGCCCCCCGATTGGGCTATCGCCCAAGCCCATTTGGGGCAAGCCCCAAACCCCCTTTGACTTTATTCATAAAAGGGAAGGTTGGAGGCAATTGCCGCCTTTAATGATCGTGGCGGTGATGGGCGTCGGGATAATGCGGGTGGGAATGGAGCAGCGGGCGGTGCCGGTGCGGATGGGCGTGCGGCTCGTCCGGTTCGGC
The DNA here is from genome assembly GCF_900108475.1 of Magnetospirillum fulvum. Classification (GTDB taxonomy): domain Bacteria; phylum Pseudomonadota; class Alphaproteobacteria; order Rhodospirillales; family Magnetospirillaceae; genus Phaeospirillum; species Phaeospirillum fulvum_A. The sequence continues at coordinate 85,338 of NZ_FNWO01000004.1, forward strand.
TCCGTCGTGATGGCGGTGATGCTCGTCGTGGGTGTGGCGGTGGTCGTGCTCAATCGCCTCGTGCCGGTGGCGGTGGTCGTGCCGCTCGGTCAGGTGGAGCCACACCCCCAGCCCCATCAGCAGCCCAGCGGCGATCAGGCGCAGCGTCAGCGGTTCCGAGAACCACAGCACCGCGACCAGCGCTCCGATGAACGGCGCGGTCGAGAAATAGGCCCCGGTGCGGGCCGTGCCCAACTCGCGCAGGGCGACGACGAAGGCGGCGAGGCTGAGGCCATAGCCGACGAAACCCAGTCCCGCCGCCAGCGCCAGCGACCCGACCCCCGGCACCGTCGCCCCCGCCACGAGGGCAAGCAGGACATTGATGCTTCCCGCCGCCAGCCCCTTGATCGCGGCGATCGTCAACGGATCGGCCAGCGACACCTTGCGGGTCAGGTTGTTGTCGATGCCCCAGCACAAACAGGCGGCGAGAATGGCCAGCGCCGGTCCCGACGCTTCGAGCGGGGCTTGGGGACCGGGCCAGGACAGCGCGACCGCTCCGGCGACGATCGCCCCCATCCCGGCGACGATGCGGCGGTCGGCATTCTCGCGAAATACGATCCAGGCCAGCAGGGCGGTGAACACCGCCTCGGCATTCAGCAGCAGCGAAGCGGTTCCGGCACTGCTTCCGGCCAGCCCGATCATCAGCAGCACCGGCGCGACGATGCCGCCCGAGACGATCGCTCCGGCCAGCCAGGGGAGATCGCTCCGGGCCAGACGAACCCCGCTGCCGGGGGTGAGCAGGCGCAGCGCGGCAAGGCCGAGACCCGAGCCGAGATACAGGCTTCCCGCCAGCAGCCAGGGATCGAGCGTGCCCAGCAATGCCTTCGCCAGTGGGGTGCTGATTCCGAACAACATCGCGGCGGCCAGGGCGGCGGCAACCCCTTTATGGGTCATCAACGGTCTCCCTTCACGCTCATTCGGAATAGCTGTTGTCTGCGATCCATTGGCGCAACTCGTCTTCGGATCGCTGCCCGGCGGCGACGGACAGGATCATATCGGCGGCGTCCCGTTCGCTGACATCGAGAAACAGGCCATTCATCCCCAGCATGATGCCGAGTGCGGCGAACCCGGCCCGTTTGTTGCCATCGACAAAGGGGTGGTTTCGCAGAATGGAGGCGCACAGGGCGGCGGCAAGGTCGAAGACCGTAACGTGACCATCGGCATAGGCGATGATCTGTTTCGGTCGCGCGAACGACATCTCAAGGGCGCCCCGATCCCTGAGACCAGAGGCACCCCCGTGTTCGGCAATCAATTCCGCGTGCAGGTCTAACAGCGCCTCGACAGGCGGGAAGACAGGCTCTTTCACTTCGCCAGGGCAGCCATGGTGCGCCGATAGCGGGCCGCGAACGAGCGTCCGATGTCCATCGCCTTGTTGTAGGAATCGTCTGCCCGGGCGATTTCAATGCGACCGTCGCAGACATTGACCGTCACCTCATCGCCACGGTCGAGGTTGGCGGCGGCCAGCACATCGCGCGACAGCGTCAAGCCGGTCGAGTTTCCGACCCGGGTGAGCTTCGTCGTCCGCATCGCAACTTCCTCCGTGTGTCGAGGTGTATTGTAATTACGCGCGTGATAACTATCAACGGCATTCGCAGGCGATGACGGAGATATTTAAGTTGGGATAATCTCTGACCGGACACGCCGCAAGGCGAGGGGCATTTTCTTTGCACGAAAGTACGGCTTAGCCGTATACTGCGGTAGTGATGGAGTACGAATTCGATCCGGCCAAGGACGCGAGGAACATCGCTGAGCGCGGTCTTTCCCTGGCTCTTGCGCCCTATGTGTTCGAGGGGCTGGTGCATGTCGTCGATGACGACCGTAAGGATTACGGCGAGCGACGGCAGGTGGCCTTTGGCCTGATCCGCGGTCGGCTGTTTGTCTGCGTCTTCACCGACCGAGGAAAAGTTCGCCGAGTCATTTCGCTTCGCAAGGCAAACTCAAGGGAGATCGCAGCCTATGCGCCGAAAGATCACGTCTGAAATGAGCAAGGCCGCGCTGGACACGCTCGATTGGGCTGCCGTGGACGCGGTGACCGACGCCGAAATCGCGCGCCAGATCGCTGCCGATGCCGACGTCGCGCCCGAGATTCTGCCGGTGGACGTCAAGGCGATCCGTCGCGTCACCGGTCTGTCGCAGACTGTGTTCGCGGCCCGCTACCGTATCCCTGTGGGCACTCTGCGGGACTGGGAGCAGGGACGCAAGCAGCCAGACTCGACGGCGCGGGCCTATCTTCATGTCATCGCCCGCAGCCCCGATATGGTGGCTATAGCCCTGGAAGCCTGACATCGGGGCGACCGTTAAGGCGGCAGAATGGAGAGCCTCTTCAGACCTAAACTTAGGTGGCGCGTCAATTTGTGCGCAGACGCCGCAACAACGGTGTGAAATAAAATGACAAAGCGTAGTCGAGAGACTCTCTTCAACCCCACTTGGGAAGAAATGGTAGAGAGCGATCCGTTGTTAGCGTTCTCATTCTATCTATCCGGGCGCGTGAACGTCCTTCTCGATCTTGGCGACGATATTGTTGCCCTCCTTGATGAGGGTTTCGCTGCTGATTGCGCGTATGCTGACAAAATCGAACGCGCAAGTACCATAATGTGGCTCTGGACCCTTGGGGCCTTCGAAGTCGTGCGGACGATCTGCCAAGCGTCCTCGTGCTTTTCGCCATCGGCGCAGACGAAGTTTAAGTCGCTCAAAAAGAGTCTCTCTATGGCTCGAATGCCGGCTGCTAAAATGGAGATTCCGGGAAAGAAAGCGCCTGTTTCAAGCGACCGTAGCCCGGATGGATGGGATGTCGATGGCAAGGATTTGCTCGTCGGCGATCCGATGGCTTTGCCGCATATATCTGCCCGCACTTTACTAAAGGAGTTTGGCGACGTGTTCGCCTCACTTTCCAAAGCCGACGTACTAGGCCGACATGAAAATTCCTATTCGGGTAGTCATTCGTAGCTGAACGCACCGTGAAGCGGCTGCAAACAACACGGAAGACTGGCGGAAGGGGTGGGATTCGAACCCACGGTGCGTTGCCGCACGGCGGTTTTCAAGACCGCTGCAATCGACCACTCTGCCACCCTTCCCCGGTCGGCATGGGCGGACGCAAGGGTCCAGCCCGGCGCACGACGCCAAATCGACAGATACCCCGACGACGGTCGCGGCGCAAGCCCTCTGACCGGCGGCGGGGGTCTGGCGGGCTCAGGCGGCGGATATGGACGTCGATGCTGCGCGGCTCGACATAGATGTTCGTTCGTCTACCGGCGGGTACGAATTCCGGCAACGGCTCTTCCCGTTTCACCACGGCGTCGGGTTCCGTTTCCAGCCGCGCCCGCAGAGCGGCAAGGATCTGTTCGCGGATGCTTTCGTTGAATTGTTCCCCGAATGAGGCACATAATGGAGGCCGCCAAGGAGCCCGCTATGTCCAAGACCGAATCGATTCGCGCCCGCGTCGAACCCGACCTGAAGGCTCAGGCCGAGGCTGTTTTCGGTGCCCTCGGTCTGACGCCGACGGAGGCGATCACCCTGTTCTACCGGCAGGTGACGCTGCATCACGGGCTGCCGTTTCCTGTCCGCCTTCCCAATGAGGCCACACAGGTGGCTCTCCGCGAAGCCATGGACGCTGAGAATTTGACCGAATGGTCGAGCCTTGACGCGCTGAAGGCTGCCCACCGTTGAGTCTGCGCCTTCGCACCACGAAGCAGTTTGAGCGCGATCTCAAAACGGCGACCAAGCGAGGCAAGAACCTCGACACGGTGTGGGTCGTGGTCGAGTGCCTCCTAAATGGGGAGCCATTGGCCATCCGGCACCGCCCCATCGCCTGTCCGGCAATTGGAGCCCCTGCTGGGAGTGCCATATTGAACCGGACTGGCTGCTGATTTGGTACCAAACCGAAGAGGAACTGGTGCTGGCGGCCTCCGGCACCCATTCCGATCTGTTCGGCTGATCGGGCTTATTCCCGCCATTCCCCCACAATCAGCCCCGGCTGCGCCATAGCTCACCGCTCGGCGGCGGCGTTCACGTCCAGGCGCTTTTAGCAACGATTCCGGCGTCGCCGAAGGGACTGATTGTCTGCGCTCATCCTCGTGGGGGTCTGGCGGGCTTCAGGCGGCGGATTCGGCGTCCAGGGCGTAGCCTGCGGCGCGGACGGTGCGGATGATGTCGCTTTCGGTGTCGCAGTTCAGCGCCTTGCGCAGGCGGCGGATATGGACATCGACGGTGCGCGGCTCGACATAGATGTCCGGCCCCCACACCGCATCAAGCAATTCCTCGCGCGAGAACACCGTGCCGGGATGCTGAAGAAAGAACTGCAACAGCCGGAACTCGGTCGGGCCGAGATGGATCGGCCGCGAAGCGCGGGTGACGCGGTGGGCGGCCAGATCCATGCTGATGTCGCCCCAGCTCAACTGGCCCTTCTGCGGCACCGGCTGGGCGCGGCGGAGCAGGGCGCGGGCGCGGGCCATCAGTTCGGGCAGCGAGAACGGCTTGGTCAGGTAATCGTCGGCTCCGGTGTTGAGGCCGCGGATCTTGTCGCTTTCCTCGCCCCGGGCCGTCAGCATGATGATCGGCAGGTCGCGGGTGGCGGGCTTGCGCCGCAACTGGCGGCAGACCTCGATCCCCGACAGCGAAGGCAGCATCCAATCGAGCAGGACCAGATCGGGACGGCGTTCGGCAACCAGGGTCAGAGCCTCTTCGCCATCGCCCGCCTCGCAGACGCGAAAGCCTTCTTTCTCAAGGTTGTAGCGCAGCATGGTGGCCAGCGACGCTTCGTCCTCGACGAGGAGGATCAGCGGCCGGGTCTGGCCTGCGGGGGTGGCGTCGCGCTGGCTCATTCCGGTCCTCCGACAGTGTTGCCCTTGGGCCGCAAGCCAGCGGGCGAGGTGCCGAGAATCTGATAATGCAGAGCCTCGGCGATGTTGGTGGCGTGGTCGCCGATCCGCTCGATGTTCTTGGCGATGAACAGCAAATGGGTGGCGGCGGTAATCGTTCCGGGATCCTCGGTCATCAGGGCGATCAAATCCTGCATCACCCCAGTATACATCGCATCGACTTCTTCGTCGCGGCTCCAGACGCCCAGCGCCTTGGCGACATCCTTTTCCAGATAGGCGTCGAGCACGTCCTTAAGCAGGCCGCGCACCAGATCGCCCAGCCGCACCACCCCGGCCACCGGGACGGCGACCCCGACATGGTGCAGCACCAGCGAGCGTTTGGCCAGATTGGCGGCGTAATCGCCGACCCGTTCGATCTCGCCCGAGATGTTGAGCGCGCCGACGATCTGGCGCAGATCGACCGCCATCGGCTGGCGCAACGCCAGCAGGCGGACGGCGAAGCTTTGCACTTCCTTGTCCAGTTCGTCGATGCGGGCGTCGCCTTCGATCACCCGCTGGGCCAGCGCTTCATCGCGCCGGGCGAGGGCGTGCAGCCCCGACGCGAACTGAGCCTCGGCCATCCCGCCCATTCGGGCGATGATGCCGGTCAGGTGGTCCAGCTCTTCGTCGTAGGACTTTACCGTGTGGACCTGGTCTTCCATGCGAACCCCCTCAGCCGAATCGGCCGGTGATATAGCCCTGTGTCAGTGGCTGCTGCGGGTTGGTGAAGATCTGTTCGGTGTCGCCGACCTCGATCAGCTTGCCCAGATGGAAGAACGCGGTGCGCTGTGACACGCGGGCGGCCTGCTGCATCGAGTGGGTGACGATCACGATGGTGTAATTGTCGCGCAGATCGTCGATCAGCTCCTCGACCTTGGCGGTAGCGATCGGGTCGAGCGCGGAACAGGGCTCGTCCATCAAGATCACCTCGGGACCGACCGCGATGGCGCGGGCGATGCACAGACGCTGCTGCTGCCCGCCCGACAGGCCGGTGCCGGATTCGGTCAGCCGGTCCTTGACCTCGGCCAGCAGACCGGCCCGTTCCAGGCTGGTCATCACGATCTCGTCCAACTCGTCCTGGTTGCGGGCCATGCCGTGGATGCGCGGGCCATAGGCGATGTTGTCGTAGATCGATTTGGGGAACGGGTTGGGCTTTTGGAACACCATGCCGACCCGGGCCCGCAACTGGACGACGTCGAGCGAGCGGTCATAGATGTCCGAGCCGTCCAGGGTCAGGCTGCCGCTGACCCGGGCGCCATCGACCATGTCGTTCATCCGGTTGATGCAGCGCAGGAAGGTCGATTTGCCGCAGCCCGACGGGCCGATCAACGCGGTGACCTCGCCCGCGCGGATGTCAAGATCGACCGCCTGCAACGCGTGCTTCTCGCCGTAATGGACGCTTAAGGACCGGGCGGCGACCTTGGCGGTGCCCTGGGGAAGATGAGCGGTAACCGGACTGTTCATGATGGGTCTACCATCTCCGTTCGAATTTCTTGCGCAGCAGGATCGCCGAAAGGTTCATCAGCGCCAGGAACATCAGCAGCACCATGATGGCGGCCGAGGTCCGTTCGACGAAGGCGCGTTCGGGGCTGTCGGCCCACAGATAGACCTGAACCGGCAGCACCGCCGACGGGTCGAGCGGGGTGGCCGGGATATCGACGATGAAGGCGACCATCCCGATCATCAGCAACGGCGCGGTCTCGCCCAGGGCGTGGGCCATGCCGAGGATAGTTCCGGTCAGGATGCCGGGCATCGACAGCGGCAGAACATGGTCGGTGACGACCTGGAGCTTCGAGGCGCCAAGACCGGCGGCGGCTTCGCGGATCGAGGGCGGCACCGCCTTCATCGCGGCGCGGGCGGCGATGATGATGGTGGGCAGACAGATCAGCGCCAGCACCAAACCGCCAACCAGCGGAGCCGAGCGCGGCATCCCAAAGATGTTGAGGAATACCGCAAGGCCAAGCAGACCGAACACCACCGAGGGCACCGCCGCCAGATTGTTGATGTTGACCTCGATCAGATCGGTCCAGCGGTTCTTGGGCGCGAATTCCTCGAGATAGACCGAGGTGGCGACGCCGAGCGGGAAGCTGACCAGCAGGGTGATCACCAGCGAGTAGATCGAGCCGACCACCGCGCCCCACAGACCGGCCAGTTCGGGTTCGCGCGAATCGCCCGAAGTCCACAGCAGGGTGTTGAAGCGGGTCTTGATCGCGCCACGCGATTCCAGCTCGCTCAGCCAGTGAAGTTCGTTGTCGGACAGCCGGTTGCCAGATACCCCCGGTTTGCGCGGGATGTGGCCTTTGACCGCCATGTCGATGTCGTCGTCGGCCAGCAGCCACAGGCTGCGGGTCTGGCCCAGCAGCGAGGGATCGGCGACCAGCATTTTACGCAGGTCGATATCGGCACCCGACGAGACCATCGCCCCCAACTGGCGCTGCTCGCCGCGGCTTTTCACCTCGGGGAAGGCGCGATAGAGCGACTGCTTGATCACCGCCGGATAATTGGCGGAGGCCAGCACGTCGGGATTGGTGTCACCCTCGATCCCCAGCAGGGTCGCATCGAAGGTGACATCGACCCGGACATAGGTCTGGACGAAGGCGGTGATGCCGTTCCCGACGATGGTGAACAGCAGCACGCCCAGGAAACCGAGAGCCAGCAGAACCGCGCCCAGACCGACGGCGCGGAAGCGGCGTTCGGCATTGTGGCGGCGCTTCAGCCGCGCGGCGACGATCTCGGCAGTGGGTCGGACGGCACCAAGCCTGGCCATTTGCGTGGTCTCAGTCATATTTTTCCCGGTACTTGTTGACGATGTGCAGGGCGACTGCATTCAACGCCAGGGTGATGGTGAACAGCGCCAGTCCCAGGGCAAAGGCGGCCAGGGTCTTCGGGCTGTCGAATTCCTGATCGCCGACCAGGAGGGTGACAATCTGGGTGGTGACGGTGGTGACGGCTTCGAGCGGGTTGGCGGTGAGGTTGGCGGCCAGACCGGCGGCCATCACCACGATCATCGTCTCGCCGATCGCGCGCGAGGCGGCCAGCAGCACGCCGCCGACAATGCCGGGCAGCGCCGCCGGGATCACCACCTGTTTGATCGTTTCCGACTTGGTCGCGCCCAGGCCGTAGGCCCCTTCGCGCAGCGACTGCGGAACGGCCGAGATCACGTCGTCGGACAGCGACGAGACGAAGGGGATGATCATAATCCCCATCACCAGTCCGGCGGCCAGCGCGCTTTCCGAGGCGACGGTCAGCCCGAGCGAGGTGCCGAGGTCGCGGATGAAGGGCGCGACGGTAAGAGCGGCGAAGAAGCCGTAGACGACGGTGGGGATGCCCGCCAGGATTTCCAGCAGCGGCTTGACCACCGAGCGGAAGCGGGGCAGGGCGTATTCCGACATGTAGATCGCCGAGAGCAGGCCAAGCGGAACCGCGACCAGCAGGGCGATCCCGGCGATCAGCATCGTTCCGGCGAACAGCGGCACCGCGCCGAACGCGCCCGAACTGCCGACCTGATCGGACCGGATCGCCATCTGCGGGCTCCAGGCGGTGCCGAACAGGAACTCGGTGACCGGGACGAAGTGGAAGAAGCGCAGCGATTCGAACAGCAGCGACAGCACGATCCCGATCGTGGTGAAGATCGCGACGGTCGAGGCCATCACCAGGAAAATCGTGACAATCTGTTCGACCCGGTTGCGGGCGCGCAGATCGCGGTGGATGCGCGCGCGCGCCCAGGCGAGACCGGCGACGGCGAGGACCAGGGCGGCGACGGCGGTGGCACCGAACAGGGTCTGGCGCAGCGACAGGTAATGGCGGGACGCTTCGGCCACCGCGTCGGAACTGGCGGTCTGGCCGTTGAGCGCGACGTTGCGGACCTCGTTATAGACCAGCGAAAGGCGCTCGTCGGACATTTCCGCCAGTTCGGGCGGCAGCGCCGAGATCACCAGGGCGTGGAGCAGCGACGGCTCGAACGCCAGCCAGCCGATGACGATCAGCAGGGCCGGAATGCCGCACCACAGGGCAACGAGATAGCCGTGATGATTGGGCAGCGAATGCAGCAGACGGGGGTTGCCCTCCACGACCGATAGGGCTCGACGACGCCCCGAACTGAAGCCGAAGGCGGTGAGGGCGAGAAGCACGATGGTCAGGATGAGGAGCTGCATGGGGATCGTCTGACTGGTGAGCGGGGGCGGCGTTTTGCCGGGCGGGACTGTAGCAGACCGGCAAAAGAAAGATAGCAGCCGCCCCGGGGGGACTGGGGCGGCTGCCGGACGATCTTACTTCTTCAGGGTTTCAAGCGAGGTGGCCTTGGTGGCCCATTCCTTGCGCTCGCCATCGGCAAGCGGGATCAGGCCCTTGTCGGCGAGATAGCCGGTCTTGCCCCAGGACTTTTCCGAGCTGTATTCGACCAGGAATTCCTTGATACCGGGGATCTGGCCGACATGCGCCTTCTTGACGTAGATGTAGAGCGGACGCGACACCGGATACTTGCCACCGGCGATGTCGTCGAAGGTGGGGGCGACGCCGTCAACCTTCGAGCCCTGCAACTTGTCTTCGTTCTGCTCGAGGAAGCTGTAGCCGAAGATGCCGAAGGCGTTCGGGTTGGCGTCGAGCTTCTGGACGATCAAATTGTCGTTTTCGCCCGCTTCGATATAGGCGCCGTCTTCGCGGATCGAGGAATAGGCCTTCTTGAACGCCTTTTCGTCGGTCTTCTTCAGTTCCTTCAACTCGGGGAAGGATTCGGCGGCGTGTTCGAGCACCAGTTCGATGAAGGCGTCGCGGGTTCCCGAGGTCGGCGGCGGGCCGAGCACTTCGATCTTGTTCGCGGGCAGCTTGGGATCGATCTGGTTCCAGGTCACATAGGGATTCTCGACCAGCTTGCCATCGACCGGCACTTCCTTGGCCAGGGCCAGGAACAATTGCTTGCGGGTGACGTCGATATGGGAGGCGCGCTTGGCGGCGGCGAGAACGATGCCGTCATAGCCGATCTTGACTTCGACGATGTCGGACACGCCGTTCTTGGCGCAGGTCTCGATTTCCGAGGCCTTGATCGCGCGGGAGGCGTCGCTGACATCGGGATGGTCGGGGCCGACACCGGCGCAGAACAGTTTGAACCCGCCGCCGGTCCCGGTGCTCTCGACCACCGGGGTCTTGAACTTGCCGGTCTTGCCGAACTGTTCGGCTACCGCGGTGGTGAAGGGATACACGGTCGACGAGCCGACGACGCGAATCTGATCGCGGGCGTGGGCGGTGCCGACGATGGCGATCGACGCAACCGCAAGGGCGGCCACGGCCATGGTCTTCCTCAACATGAGACCTCCGATGGAGCGAAAAGAACGGTGCCGGGGGGATTTCCCCGGCGTCGCCACCATATCGACGGGGAGTTACGTCTCTTTGACAGAAATGTGAAGGTTCCATGACGCTGGCCCCAAAGCGCGGGGTTCCGCCAAAGCTTCTCGAACCGGATCGGCTGGGGTATGGTACCTGTGCCCTGGTCCGGGCGAATCGGTCGCCGTCGGATGGTGGGAACAGAAGGCGTTGTCATGAATATCGAGCCCGGTCAGCAGATGGCCTCTCCCCTCGCCGAAGACGAGGCCAGCCGCGCCGACCGTCCCCCGGCCGGTTGGCGGCTGTGGTGGCTGGCGATCCGTCCCCGCACCCTGACGATGGCGGTTGCCCCGGTTTTGGCCGGAACCGCGCTGGGCTGGGCCGAAGCCGGTCATTTCGATCCGCGCCCGTTCCTGGCCGCGTTGGGTGGGGCCTTGCTGATCCAGGCCGGGACCAACCTGCATAACGATGTTGCCGACGCGTTGAAGGGCGGTGACCAGCCGATGCGCCAGGGTCCGCCCCGCGTCACCGCGCTGGGCTGGGCTACGCCCGAGCGGGTTCGGGCCGGAGCCCTGGTCTGTTTCGGTCTGGCCTGTCTGTTCGGCCTTTATCTGATCAGCCTGGGCGGGCTGCCGATTCTGGCGCTGGGTCTGGCCTCGCTGGCGGGCGGCTGGTGCTATTCCGGCGGGCCGCGTCCGATCGCCTATGGTCCCTATGGCGAATTGTTTGTGATCGCCTTCTTCGGCCTGGGCGCGGTGGGCGGCAGTTATTATCTCCAGACCCACGCTCTAAGCCTGTCCGCCCTGGTCGCCGGTCTGGCGGTCGGTTCGGTGGCGGCGGCGGTGCTGATGGCCAACAATTACCGCGACATGGAGGCCGACCGGCTGATCGGGCGGCGCACCCTGGCCATTCGCGCCGGAGTGCGGACCAGTCAGGCGCTGTATGCCGTGATGGTGCTGGCGCCGTTCGTCCTGCTGGTCGGCCCATCCGGCCCCGCGGGCGGCTGGCTGGTGTTGGGCGCGGTGCCGATGGCGGTCGGGCTGATCCGCCGCTTCGCCACCGAGGCGCGGGGACCGGCCTTTAATATCATTCTCGGCACCACCGCCCGGCTACAACTTCTGATTGCCGGATTGCTGGCGCTCGGGCTGATTTTCTAGAAAAGGCACGCCCGTTGAAATCTCCGTCCTTGGACTATCCGTTTAGCCATCCGCCCGAGTCGGGGCGGTTGGCCCAAGTCGCTCCCGGCATTTCCTGGTTGCGGATGCCGCTGCCCTTCGCGCTCGACCACATCAATTTGTGGGTGTTGGACGACGGGACCGACGGGATGGTCCTGGTCGATTGCGGAGTGTCCGACGACATCACCCGCGCGCTGTGGTGCGATGTGCTCGACGGGCCGCTGGCCGGGCGGCGGGCGACCCGGCTGATTGCGACCCATTTCCACCCCGATCATATCGGGCTGGCGGGCTGGCTGGCCGAGCGGCTTAAGGTCGAGTTGACCGCGACCCCCAGCGAATGGCTGTTCGGGCGGATGTTGTGGTTGGAAACCGGCCCGGATTACGCCGTCAACCAGGGCGATTTTTATCGCCGCCTCGGTCTCGACGCCGCCTTGTGCGACGAGATCGAGCAGCGCGGCAATACCTATCGCACCCGCATTGACGCGATTCCGCCCCGGTTCGAGGCGATCGGCGAAGGCGATGTCCTCACCATCGGCGGGCAGGATTGGCACGCGATCATCGGCGGCGGCCATTCGCCCGAGCATCTGTGCCTGTATTGCGCCAAGGCGGGGGTGCTGATCTCGGGCGATCAGGTGCTGCCCCGGATCAGTCCGATCGTCGGAATCTGGCCGCAACAGCCCGACGAAGATCCGCTGGCCGCTTTTCTCGACTCGCTGGGGCGGCTGCGTGCCTTGCCCGAGGATACTCTGGTGCTGCCGTCGCATGGGCTGCCGTTCCGGGGGCTGCACGCCCGCATCGACGATCTGGCGGCGCACCATGCCGAACGGCTGGACCGCACCCGCGACAGCGTCGTGGCCCCGGCGACGGTGGCCGAGGTGATGCGGGTGCTGTTCACTCGTCCGATGGATTCCAATCAGGTGGTGTTCGCCGCAGGCGAGACGATGGCTCATCTGGCCCATCTGGCCTACCAGGGCGAGATCGTCCGCGAGACCGGCGCTGACGGGGTGTGGGCTTACCAGTTACCAACCGGCCAATGACTTGGCCGGTTGTATTGTCCCTCGCCGGGCGGGCGCATCCGCGCCCTTGGCCGCCGCCGCAATGGCGGCAAGATACCGGCCAACGGGGTAAGGCGGGGGTTGGCCGGTATTACCGCGCCTGAGCGATCGCCTCGGCGACCAGGGCCAGGACGATTTCGGCCAATTGGACCGGGTCGGTCGGCGGCGCGGCCAGGACCACCCGGTTCTCGCCATCCGGCCGGGCCTTGAACAAAGCGGGCAGGTCGGTGCGGACGTGGCCGCCTTGCGACAGCAGCAGCGGCACCGCGACGGCGGAGCGGTTGCCCACCCGCTCTGGCCAGTCGGCGGCGAACGGTTCCTGTTCGAGAAACAACGCGGCGACGTCGGCAAAGCGGCCGTGCGCCTTGAGGTGCGCCGCGATCGCCTGGGCGGTGCCCGCAGCACCTTCGGGCCGCGTCGCGCCGTGGCCGATCAGCAGCAGAACCGAGGCGGCGGGGTCGAGCCCGGCGGCACTGGCGGTTTGCTCCGCCAGCCGTTCCACCAAAGCGGCAAAGCCGGGATGGGCTCCGACCGGGGGCGTCAGCAGGATGCGGCCGCTCGGACCCAGGGTCTGCGGCCCATCCAATCCAGCCTGCTCGGCCAGCCGGGTTTCGGCGAAGGCTCCGCCGCCGGTCAGCACCGGCACGATCACCGTCAGAGGCGCGGGGGCGGGTGGCCCCAGGCGCGGCTCTTGTTTGAGGAATCGGGCTTCGACCGAGGCGAAGGCTGCGCTGAGACGGACCGTCTCGGCCAACGCCAGCAGGGGGGCTCCGGCCTCGGGATGGCGGGCCGAGCCGTGACCGACCAGCACCAGAGCGGGCCGGTCGGGACTCATGACGCGGCGGGGCCGATCTTGGCGTCGAACCAGTCCAGTTCGTCAGACAGCGACACCACCTTGCCGATCACGATCAGCGTCGGCGGATGCAGTTCGGCGGCGTGGGCGCGGTCGTACAGCGTCTCCAGCGTCGCGATCACCCGGCGCTGACGCGGCGTGGTGCCGTTCTCGATCGCGGCGGCGGGGGTGTCGGGCGAAAGGCCAGCGGCGATCAACTCGGCCGAGGTCTCTTTCAGCGATTGCAGCCCCATATAGATCACCAACGTGGTGTCGGGATCGCCCAGTTTGTCCCAATGCAGGTCGAGCGGCTTGCCGTCCCGCAGATGGCCGGTGACGAAGCGGGTTCCGGTGGCGAGTCCACGATGGGTCAGCGGAATCCCGGCATAGGTCGAGACCCCGGCGGCGGCGCTGATCCCCGGTACCACTTCGAAAGTGATGCCGTTGCGGGCGAGGAACAGGGCCTCTTCGCTGCCGCGTCCGAACACGAACGGATCGCCGCCCTTCAACCGCACCACGTCGCGGCCGGAGCGGGCCAGCCGCAGCAGCAAATCGTTGGTCTCGCTCTGGGTCAGGTAATGGCGGCCGCATTCCTTGCCCGCGAAGACCTGCTCGGCCTCGGGCGGGATCAGGGCCAGAATCTCGGCGCTAACCAGCCGGTCATAGACCACCAGCCGGGCCGACCCGATCAGCCGCGCCGCCTTGACGGTCAGGAGATCGGGATCGCCGGGACCGGCTCCCACCAGGGTAACCTTGCCGGGCTGTGTGACCGGATCGTTCGCCGTTGTCATGAAACCTCACGCTTTGGCCCCGGACGGGGCGCGAGCGGCACTCCTAGCACAGGCCGGGGCGCAAGAGCCACCGAATCGCCACGGAAGGGATTGCGGCGGGGCCTGGGTTCGAGTGAGGATGCCCGGCTTGGAGCAACCGGGGGGATTGACGCGACGATGGATGCGGCGAAGATGGCGGAAATCGAGCGGCTGGCCGCTCAGTCCGAGGCGCTCTACCGCGCCGGACGCTTAAACGAGGCCGAGGCGGCCTGCCGCCGTCTGGCCGGTTGGCTGCCCGACCATCCGATGATCCATTACAATCTCGCCCGCGTGCAAAAGGATCGCGGCAAACTGGCGCCCGCCGCCGCCTCGTTGCGCCGCGCCGTCGCCCTGGCTCCCGAGATGGCCGAGGCCTGGCTCAATCTGGGGATGCTGCTGACCGAAAGCGGTCGTCTCGACGAGGCCGAGGCGGCGTTCACCTCTGGTCTGGCTGTCCGGCTCGAGATGTGGACCTTGTGGTCGGGGCTGGCCCGGATCCAGCTTGCCCGGGGACAGCGCGCCGCCGCCGCACTGACATTGCTCCGCGCCCTCGAGATCGCCCCCAATACTCCGGCGCTGCTGGTCAATCTCGGCAATCTGCGGCTGGAAGAGGGTCAGGTCGGCGAAGCGGCGGCGCTGTTCGAACAGGCGGTGGCGCTGGCCCCGTTGATGCCCGAAGCGCTGTTGGGAGCCGCCAACGCGGTGCGCCGCACGGGTGATCCGCTGGTCGCGCTGGACTATTACCGCCGCGCCGTCGCCGCCCGTCCCGGCGATCTTGCCCTGGCCGGACGGCTGGCCGAGGCGCGGCTCAGTCTGTGCGAGTGGGAGGGAGTCGAGCGTCTGCGCCCCGATCTGGTCGCCCCGGCGCTGGCTCAACCCGGATCGGTGATCGGGCCGATGCAGGCCCTGGCCTTGCCGCTGAGCCTCAGTCCGGCGGAGGGGCTGACGATCGCTCGCCGCCGTGCCGAACAGGTCGCTGCCGAGGCCAAGGCGCAGGGAGCGTCGCCCCGGATCAATCGGCCAGGGCCGCGCGACCGCCTCACCATCGGCTATCTGTCGGCCGACTTCCACGACCACCCGACCAGCCATCTGATGCGCGGCCTGTTTGCCGCCCATGACCGGGCGGCGGTGCGGGTGGCGGCGCTGTCGCTCGGTCCCGACGATAACAGCGCCTATCGCCGCGCCGTGCGCGAGGGCTCGGACCTGTTCCTCGATCTCGCCGCCCTGGACAATGGGGCCGCCGCCGCCGCGATTGCCGAGGCGGGAATCGACATCCTGGTCGATATCAACGTCCACACCCGGGGCAACCGGTTGGCGCTCACCGCCCTGCGCCCCGCGCCGCTGGCGGTCAATTGGCTGGGTCTGCCGGGGACCAGCGGCGCGTCCTTCATTGATTGGGCCATCGTCGATCGAATCGTCGCCCCGCCCGGAGCCGAGGCCGGGTTCTCGGAAAGCCTGCTGGTGTTGCCCCAGTGCTATCAGCCCAACGACCGCCTCCAGCCGATTGCCCCCGACGCGCCCGACCGCGCCGAATGCGGTCTGCCCGAAGGCGCCTTCGTGTTCTGCTGCTTCAATCAGGCTTACAAGATCGAGCCGGTGATGTTTAGCCGCTGGATGCGGATTCTCGACCGGGTGCCGGGATCGGTGCTGTGGCTGCTGGGCGAATCGGGCGCGGTCGAAGACAATCTGCGGCGCGAGGCGCAGGCTCGCGGGATCGACCCCGCCCGGCTGGTGTTTGCCACTCGCCAGCCCAAGCCCCGCCATCTGGCCCGGCATTGTCACGCCGATCTGGGGCTCGATACTTTGTTCTATAACGCCCACACCACCGCCAGCGACGCGCTGTGGGCCGGGCTGCCGCTGGTGACCGCGCCGGGAGCGACCTTTGCCGCTCGGGTCGGGGCCAGCGTGTTGACCGCGCTGGGCCTTACCGATCTGATTTGCCCCGACCTCGATGCCTATGAGGAAAAAGCGGTGGCGCTGGCAAGCGATCCGGCGGCGCTGGCCGCTGTGCGGGAGCGGCTGGCGGCGGCGCGTCTGACCCAGCCGCTGTTCGACACCGACCGCTTTGCCCGCGATCTCGAGCGCGGCTTCGCCCTGATCTGGGAGGCGGCGCGCACTGGACACCGTCCGCGCCGGCTGGAGGTTCCGGCCGGGTGAGAGCCTGACGCTATCCCCGCGCGACCGGCGAGCCCTCGCGGCTGCCCCATTCCGCCCACGAGCCGTCATAGACGGCGACTTCGTTGGCTCCGATCAGGTGCAGGCCGAGGGCGACGATACAGGCGGTGACGCCCGATCCGCAGCCGACCACGATCGGCCGCTTGGGGTCGATCCCGGCGGCGGCGAAACGGGCGCGCAGGGGGTCGAGCGGCAACAGGGTGTGGTTGACCTCGTCGATCAGGTCGGATGACGGGATATTGACCGCGCCGGGGATATGGCCCTGAAGCGGACAGGGGCGCGGCTCGGGCACTTCGCCCCGAAAGCGGGGAGCGGGGCGGGCGTCGATCACTTGCTCGTGCTGGCTCTCGACATTGGCCAGGACATGGTCGTAATCGCGCAGCAGCAGCCGGTTGAAGCGGGCGACGAAGTGGCGGGTGCGCGGCACCGGCGGCAGATCCTCGACCGGCCGCCCCTCGCGCCGCCATTTCGGCAGGCCACCGTCCAGCACCGAAATGTCGGTGTGGCCGAAGGTGCGGAACATCCACCACACCCGCGCCGAGGCGGCGAAATTGTTGGAATCGTAGACGACGACCCGGTTGCCGTTGCCCAGGCCCAGCTTGCGCACCTTGCTGGAGAATTTCTCGGGCGCGGGCAGCATGTGGGGCAGGCCCGACTCGGTGTCGGCGATGTCGTCGATATCGAAGAACACCGCGCCGGGAATGTGCTCGGCGTCGTATTCCTCGCGGGCGTTGCGGTTCTGCTTGGGGAGGAACCAACTGGCATCGACAACCCGAACATCGGGAGCGGCAAGGTGGTCGGCCAGCCAGTCGGTGCTGACCAGGGCGTCCGGGTTGGCGATGCTCATCGTCACGGTCTCCCCATGTCACTCGATCGGAGTTCGTTCCAGCCAGTCGGGGACGCGCAGGCCGCGTTCGCGCAAGAAGGCCGGGTTGAACAACTTGCTCTGGTAACGGGTACCATGATCGCACAGCACTGTCACTATCGTGTGGCCCGGCCCCAGCTTGCGGGCAACCCGGATCGCCGCCGCGACGTTGATTCCGGACGAGCCGCCGACCAGCAATCCTTCGTGTTCAGCCAGATCGAACACAGCGTCGAGCGCCTCGGCATCGCCGATCTGAAACTGATCGTCGATCGGGGCGTTGTCGAGATTGCGGGTGATGCGGCCCTGGCCGATTCCTTCGGTGATCGAGCTGCCCTCGGCACGAAGATGGCCGTGGGCGTAATATTCGTACAGCGCCGAGCCCATCGGGTCGGCCAGCACGATCTGCACCTCGGGCCGGTGTGCCTTCAGCGCCAGCCCGACCCCGGCCAGGGTGCCGCCGGTGCCGACCGCGCAGGTAAAGGCATCGACCCGGCCGCCGGTCTGGCGCCAGATTTCCTGCCCGGTGGTGGTGCGGTGGGCCTCGCGGTTGGCGGTGTTGTCGAACTGGTTGGCCCACACCGCGCCGTTCGGCTCGGTCGCGGCCAGTTCCCCCGCCAATCGCTCCGACACCCGGACGTAATTGCCCGGATTGAGGAAGGGCCGGGCCGGAACCAGCTTCAGTTCGGCCCCGGCCAGCCGCAGCATGTCGCGCTTTTCCTGGCTTTGGGTCTCGGGCATCACGATCAGGGTGCGATAGCCCAAGGCCCGCCCGATCAGGGCCAGCCCGATCCCGGTATTGCCGGCGGTGCCTTCGACGATGGTGCCACCCGGCTTCAGCCAGCCGCGCTTTTCGGCGTCGCGGATAATGCCGAGCGCGGCGCGGTCCTTGATCGAACCGCCGGGATTGAGGAATTCGGCCTTGGCCAGGATGTCGCAGCCGGTCGCTGCGGAGGCCCGCCGCAGCCGGATCAGCGGAGTCTCGCCGATGGCCCCGGCCAGCCCGTCACGAATTTCCGTCATGATTGTGTTGTTTCCTGAATTTTACGCACGAGCCAGTGTAGCTTTCGCGGCGGCGCGGTTCAAGCGCGAGAGAGGGTGGAGAAATTGTCTCGGTCCGCACCGGATTCGCCTGGTACGTGAAAAATGGATGCGGTGCGGTATAAGCATGGACATATCCTTTTGGAAAGGATAAAGCGGCTAGTCCGATAGTGCTGGAAATGTTTATATTGTATTTAAGAAGAGCCAGTCGAGCAGGAGAGGGTCAAGGTTTGGCGGATTCATCTGTCACGGCGCATCTTTATCCAAAATGGAATAGATCAATTTCAGTAGGTGACGCCAAGATCGACCGTGAACATGAAGAAATTTTTGACCAGATCGTCACGGTGGCCGGTTTTGTCGATAGCCACGACAATGCGTCCGTGCTGAGCGCGATCGACCGATTGCTGCTGCTGCTGGAACGGCATTTCCAGGACGAAGAACGCTTTTTCGCCGTCACCAGCTATCCCCACGCTCCCGCGCACAAGATCGAACACCGTGTCCTGCGCCACATGGCCCGCCATATTCGTGGCGCGGTCGAACTGTCGCGCGACGGGTCGTTCGTCGGCCTGTCCTTGCGTCATTTCGTTCAGGCGATGGTCGAGCACATCATCGAGATCGACCTTGGCTACCGCCCCTATCTCCACGAAGCGGAGTAAGAGATCAACGCGCTCTAGCTGAAGGCGGCTTCGGCCTCGGCTTCGCGGACGATGTCGATCAAGCGGAGCAGGATGTCGGGTTCCTGGGCTCCGGCCAGGGCGTATTGGCCGTCGAGGATCAGGCAGGGCACCCCATTCACGCCCAGACGGTGGGCGCGGGCATTGTCGGCCAGCACCGCCGCGCAGTCGGCCTCCGAGGCGAGGTACTCGAACGTCGCCTTGCGGTTCAGCCCGATCCTGGCCCCGATCTCGGCCAGCAGGCGGATGTCGCCGATATCCTGTCCCTCGCAGAAATAGGCGGCATAGATTGTCTCGACCGCCTCGGCCTCACGCCCGATCGACCCGGCATAGCGGATCAGCCGGTGCGAATCGAGGGCGTTGGGAGTGCGCCCGATCCGGTCAAAGGCAAAGGCGATCCCTTCGACCTCTCCGGCGGTGGCGACGGCGGCGTGCACCCGCTGCGCCCGGGCCGGGCCGCCGAACTTGCGGTCGAGATAGGAGCGGCGATCGACGCCTTCGGGCGGCAGGTCGGGATTGAGCAGAAACGGTCGCCACAGAATCGTCACCCGGCTGTCGGCCCGTTCCGCCAAGGCGCGTTCCAGTCGGCGTTTGCCGACATAGCACCAGGGACAGACGGTGTCGAAGACGTATTCGAGTCTCATGGCACCTGGAGTTCCTCGTCCAGCGCGGCCCCGGCGCGGGCGAACAGGCTGGCGCAATCGTCGTCGGAACGGGCGTTGGTACAGCCGACCTGAACCCAGATCCGCACCGGCTGATAGACGTCGGGAACGGCGAAGTCGGTATTCGACAATACCCCGGCGATGCGGTGCATCACCACTTCGGCCTCGGCCAGCGGGGTGTCGGGCAGCACCACGCAAAAGCGGTTGGTGGCGAACAAAGCGGTGGGGTCTTCGGCCCGCACCAGCCCGGTGATCCACTGACCAAGCTGACGGATCAGGTGGGCGGCGGCCTCGTCGCCGAAATGGTGGCGGACACCCTCGATGTTGGGGATGGAGAAGAACACCACCGCCAACGGGCGGCTCTGCGACCGCGCGATCTCCAGCCGTGTCCCCAGATAGGATTCGAGGAACGCCCGGTCATAGGTTCCGGTCAGCGGGTCGGCGGTGCGTTCGCCCAGGCTTTGGCCCAGGATGCCGCGAATACCCCAGCGTACTTTCTGGCGGCGGACCAGGGTCAGCACCGCCGCGCGCAGATGATCGGAATCGAGCGGCCGCTCCAGCACCCGGCTGGCACCGCGGCGATAGGCCCGCGCCGCAACCGAGGCATCCCCCGCGATCATCACGATCGGCAGATTGAACAGACGCGGATTGTGGCGGACCTGCGAGGCGAAGGCCAGTTCGGCTTCGCCCGACGCGGTCAGGATTGCTGCGTCGAACGGACGCTGTTCCAGCAGGCGTTCCGCTTCGTACAGGTCGGGGATCGCGGTGATGTCGGCGTCGGCGGACAACAGGGCGACGGCGTTGGCGGGATCGGCCCCGATTGCCAGCACGGTGGGGCGGATCGGGTCGATCGGCGGGATGAAGCGATCTACGGCGGTTCGTCCCCGCGTGGCGGCGGCGGCGGCGCGCAGCCGCAATTCGGCATGCATCGTCGCCAGCCGGATCAGCGGTTTCAGGCGGGCGAACAATTCGGGGTCGTCGGCATCGGGCGACAGGACTTCGTCCAGCCCTGCCGCCAGCGCCCGGAGCGCCAGTCCGGGATCGTTGGCGGAGGACAGCACCACCACCGGAATGTCGGCGCAGCCGGGATCGGCGCGGAAATCGGCCCCCACCGTCACCGGATCGCCATCGGCTTCGCCGACCAGGATCAGGTCGGGGCGGAGATGGCGGGCCAGATCGACCGGCCGGTCGCCGCCGTCGGCAAGGAAATATCCCGCCGCTTCCAGTCTGGACAGGACGGGGGCCAGGACAGTCCGGTCGGCATTCGCGACAAGAAGGGTGGCTAGGCGGTTCATTGGTCGCGGCCCCCGCAAGTTGACTGAAGGCACAGCATAATATGCTTTGGGTCCAACCCAAAGGATAAGTCCGCAGGCGTCCTCTCGCTTGGCCCGGTGCAGTCCCTGGACCCGGAAGAACGGTGGAGACGGAGCGTCAGTGGATCGGGTCGTCGCCGTCGGGTCGGCGGGCCACCACGCCCGACCAGCCCAAGCCGGGACAGTCCGGGCGGTCGGTCGAGCGGGCATAGCCGAACAAAATGCCATGCCGGTCGGCGAACCATCCGGCGGGTGCAAGCGGGGTGGGTAGCGCAAAGGTCTCGCCCGCGTCTTCGGACGGCCCCGAGGCGGCGATCACCCGGTCGGCCCGGTCGAGCAGCAGACATCGCACGCCGATTTCGCCGCCGCGCTGGCGGGCCCGGCGCAGGAGCTGGGCGGATTGTCCGTCCCAATCGAAGAACAGGACGAGGAGCCCGAGTGGGGGAGCGGTCGGGTCGGCCGACGGGATCGCGGCGGCGAACGGCAGCGCCGTCGCTCCGCCCAACCGTGGCTCGGCGGCGATCTCGGCGGTGGCAACGACGCCGGGGCCACTCGCCAGCGCGGCGCGGAACCAGGGTTGGGTCGCGACGTCGATCCCGGTCAGTCCGGGATGGCGGTCGGGGCGGCCGGTGGCGACGACGATGCCGTCGGCATTGGCGATCCACAAATCGAGATAGAGGGGGCGGTCGGCGATCAACCGCGTCAGCCGTGTCGTCGCAGCGGCGGCGACCGTCGCCGGACCGGTCAGACATGCGGCGACCACCGGTTCGGCTGCCCAGCGGCGGGCATCGTCGATCCGGTCGGCCACCGCGCGGTCGAGCAGATCGACCATGCCCTGAGCCAGCCCCGACAGCCGGGTGCCGAGCATCTGCCGCTCGATCGACTGACCCAGCCGCAGGGCGATGTCGGACGTGCCGGACGGGGCGGGGCGGTTCGGCAGCGAAGCGGGAGTATCGGTCGGGCCGATCGCGGGTGGATCGGTCGAGTGGTCCTGGTTCGCCATGGCGTCGCGCCCCCTGCTTATTTTTTTAGCCGTATTTATATAAAGATCAATGTATGGGCAGAAGGGCTGTTCCCGCAAGAGGCTCATTAGGTCAATGGTTGCGCGCGTTCGCCGCGAGAGGGGGCGGAGTCTGGCGGCATCGAGGCGGCGGGGAGGGCCTTCTCGGCGGCGCGTTTCTTATCCAGAATGGCGCGGATATGGCCCAGTTCGCGCCCCATCCGGCGGATGTCGTGCAACAGGGTCTCCATCACCAGGATCACCAGTTCGGGCGTCTTGCCCAACTGGGCTTGCAGCGCCGCCATCGGGATCACCAGACAGACGGTGTCTTCGATCGCGCGGGCGGCGGCCATCCGCGGCTCGCCGTCGATCAGGGCCATCTCGCCGAACACCCCGCTCGCGCCGATCCGGCCCAGTTCGACCTCGTGCTCGCCCACCTGCTTGAAGATTGATACCGCGCCGGATTCGACGACATAGGCGACGTCGCCCGGATCGCCCTCGGCGAAGATCAGGTCGCCCGGGACAAAGCGGCGGCGGCCGTTCCGGTCGGGCGGCGGCGCGGCGGCGCGGCGTGGGGCCGCCGAAGGGGTGGTGAGCATCCGGATCGGCCCACCAGCGGGTTGAACCAGCGGAGCCGGGCGGGGCAGGGGCGGCGCAACCCGGCGGTCGGTCTGGCCGGGCGGCGGCAGAGCCAGCGAGCGGCGGTCGGGTCCGGTGTAATCGGGGGTCTGGACGAAGGCGCGGGGATTGACCAGCACGTTGCGGACCCGGCGGAACAGCGATTCGGTCGAAAGCGGCTTGACCAGGAATTCGGTGACCCCGGCATTGCGGGACAGAACCACCGTCTCGCGCGAGGATTCGGCCGAGACCATGATGATCGCGACGTCGATGCAACCGACGGATTCGCCGCCCCGCACCGCGCGGGTAAAGTCGATTCCGTTCATCGGGCTGAGATTGTGGGCGACGATCACCAGATGAACCGTTTCGCGTCCGAGCAGGTCGAGGGCGGCCGGGCCGTCGTTGGCTTCGTGGATCGTGCGGACGCCAAAGGAATGCAACGCCGTCTTGATGAAGGACCGGGCATAGCGGTTGTCATCAATCACCAGCGCGACGATCGGACCAAGGTCGACGTCGATATCAATGTCCAAGGAGCGGGTCCTCCGGCCGTGGGCGGGCGGGTTTTCAGCGTACCTCCGCTACCGTTCCGTGCCAAGGCCCGAAAAAGTCGTGGGGCTATCGGGGCGGCAAGGTTGCCCGAGCGGTACCGGGGCGGATATGAATGCCCCCACAGAAAAGACAGGAGCCCGGTGATGGACGACGTTTCCCGCTTGCCGATCGGTATTTTCGATTCCGGCGTCGGCGGTCTGACCGTGCTCAAGGCGGTGCGCGAGCGCCTGCCCGACGAATCCTTGATCTATCTGGGCGACACCGCCCGGCTGCCCTATGGCACCAAAAGCGCCCAGACCGTCGCCGCCTATGCACTGGAGGCGTCGCGGCGGCTGGTTTCGTTTGGGATCAAACTGTTGCTGGTGGCCGATAACACCTCGTCGGCCCACGCGCTTGATGCGTTGCGGGCCGAATTCCCCGGTCTGCCGGTGATCGGGGTGGTCGAGCCGGGAGCCGCCGCTGCCGCCGCCGCCTCGGCGCGGGGACGGATCGTCGTTGCCGCGACCGAAAGTACCATCCAGGCCGGAATCTATCCCCGCGCCATTCTCCATTCCCGCCCCAACGCGCTGGTGACGGCGCTGCCCTGTCCGCTGTTCGTCCCGATGGTCGAAGAAGGGCTGACCGACGGGCCGATTGCCGAGCAGATCGCCCGCCATTATCTCGACCCGCTGTTTTCCGGTCCCGATGCCGCCGATTGCCTGCTGTCGGGCTGCACCCATTTCCCGGCGCTGGCCGGGCTGTTCAGCCGTCTGCTCGGACCCGAGGTCGCGGTGGTCGATTCCGCCTCGACCACCGCGATGGTGGTCGAGGATTTGCTGGCACTCAGGCGGCTGGCCAATCATTCCGGCCGTCCCGGCACGATCCGTACCCTGGTGACCGACGCACCCGAGCGCTTTGCCCGGGTGGCGCGGGTGTTCGTGCCGTGGGAGATCGACGCTGCCGAGGTCGAGACGATCGACCTCGTTTAGGGTCTTCAGGCCGTCTTCGGCCGCACCCCCAGAATGTGGCAGATCGCATAGACCAGATCGGCGCGGTTCAGGGTGTAGAAGTGGAACAGATCGACGCCTGCCGCCGACAGGATGCGGCATTGCTGGGCGGCGACGGTGGCGGCGACGAGACGGCGGGTTTCGGGATCGTCGTCGAGACCGGCGAACAGGTCGGCCAGCCAATCCGGCACCCCGGCCCCGCAGGCGGCGGAGAAGCGCTGCACCTGGGCGAAATTGGTCACCGGCAGGATGCCGGGGGCGACCGGAACCGTGATCCCGGCGGCGGCGCAACGGTCGCGGAAGCGCAGGAACACGGCGGGATCGAAGAAATACTGGCTGATGGCGCGGGTCGCCCCGGCATCAACCTTGCGCTTCAGATTGTCGAGGTCGAAATCGGCCGAAGGCGCGTCGGGGTGGGTCTCGGGATAGGCCGCGACCGAAATCTCGAAATCGGCGATCCGCTTCAGTCCGGCGACCATATCGACGGCATAGGCATAGCCCTGGGGATGCGGCTGGTAGGGCTGGCCGTCGGGCATGTCGCCGCGCAGGGCGACGATGTGGCGAATCCCCTCGTCCCAATAGCGCCGGGCGATATCATCGACCTCGCCCCGCGAATGGCCGACGCAGGTCAGGTGCGCGGCGGGCTTCAGGCTGGTCTCGTGGGCAATGCGCGAGACGATCTCGTGAGTCCGGTCGCGGGTGCCGCCGCCGGCGCCATAGGTCACCGAGACGAAGTCGGGCGACAGCGGTACGAGCCGCTGCACCGCTTCCCACAGCGAGTCCAGCATCTTGTCGGTCTTGGGCGGAAAGAACTCGAACGAAACGCTGACCGGGCGGTGCGCGGCGGCGGCGATCGGCAGTTCGACAGAGGATACGGGATTCACGCGGAGACTCCTCGCTGTTGTTTGCCGGCGGTCCAGACCATGACCGTCAGCGACTGGCCGGGCAGGCGGGTGATCGGGCCGGGTTCCAGTCCGGCGGCGGCGAACCACCCCGCGACTTCGGCGTCGGAAAAGCCAAGCCGACGGTGAGCATGGCGGTCGCGCAGAACTTCCAGTTCATGCGGGGCGAAATCGACGATTGCCATCAATCCGCCGGGGGCAAGGATGCGGGCCGCCTCGGCCACGACACGGGCCGGTTCGGCGGCGTAATGCAGCACCTGATGGATGGTGACGGCGTCGGCGGACAGATCGGGCAGGGGAAGCTGGGTGATGTCGCCCTGGCGGACCATGCAATGGCTGAGACCGGCGCGGTCGAGATTGGCGCGAGCCACCGCCAGCATCTCGCGCGACAGGTCGATGCCGACGGCGTGATCGACCCGAGAGGCGAGCAATTCCAGCACCCGCCCGGTTCCTGTGCCGAGATCGACCAGTTCATGGCGGCGGCGGTCGCCAAAGGCAGCCAGCAGCGCCGCCTCGACCTCGGCCTCATCGACGTGAAGGGAGCGCATCCGGTCCCAGCGCGAGGCGTTGGCGCTGAAATAGCTTTGTGCCTTTTCCGCCCGCGCGGTGCGGGTTTCGGCCAGACGCTGGCGGTCGAGCGCCAGGGTCGGATCGTCGGCGGGGAGCAGGTCGAGCAGGTGATGGGCCAGCGCCGCGCCGATTCCCCGTGCCGCCAGCCGGTGGAACACCCAGGCACCTTCGGGGAAACGGTCGACCAGACCGGCATCGCACATCAGTTTCAGGTGACGCGACACCCGCGGCTGGCTCTGGCCGAGAATGCGGGTCAGTTCGGTGACGGTGAGGTCGCCTTCGGCCAGGACGTGCAGCAACCGCAACCGGGTCGGTTCGGCGGCGGCGCGTAATCCGGTCAGCAACGTGTCCACCCGCCCTCCCTTTCACTCAGAAACATATAAACATATCTTTATACGATGTGAGCGACGGCGTCCAGGTTTATGCAAGGGGTGGTGGGGGAGCGGAAAAAGAAAAGCCGCATCGCTCCGTTGGCGGAGAACGATGCGGCTTGGGGCGATCGGTTGCGCTTACGCGGCGGCGCGGCGGATCGTATCGACGATGTCGGCGGTGATGGTGTCGATCAAGGCCGGGTCTTCGCCCTCGGCCATCACCCGGATCAAGGGCTCGGTGCCCGACTTGCGGATCAGCAGGCGGCCCTGGCCGACCAGCTTCGCCTCGCCCGCCGCGATCGCCGACTTGACCGACGTTTCGGCCAGGATGTCGGCGGCAACCCGTCCTTCGACCCGGACGTTGCGGAGCAATTGCGGCAGCGGTTCGAACAGCCGCAGCATCTCGCTGGCCTGACGACCCGAGCGGACCAGCGCCGCCAGCACCTGCAACGCCGCGACCAGCCCGTCGCCGGTGGTGGAATGGTCGGACAAGATGATGTGGCCGGATTGTTCGCCGCCGACATTGAAGCCGTCGCGGCGCATCTGTTCGAGCACATAGCGGTCGCCGACCTGGGTCCGGGCTAGGGTCAGCCCGCGCGAGGTCAGGAAGCGTTCCAGCCCCAGATTCGACATCACGGTGGCGACGACGCCGCCGCCCTGCAACTGACCGGATTGCTGCCAAAGATCACCGATCAGAGCCATCAACTGGTCGCCATCGACTTCGCGGCCAGTCTCGTCGCACAGCACGACCCGGTCGGCGTCGCCGTCGAGCGCGATGCCCAGATCGGCCCCGTGAGTGACGACCTGTTCGCCGAGCGCGGTGGTGTGGAGTGAGCCGCACTCACGATTGATGTTGAAGCCATCAGGCGTCACCGCCATCGGCACCACTTCGGCGCCCAATTCCCACAGCACGGTGGGGGCGACCTTGTAGGCGGCTCCGTTGGCGCAATCGACGACGATCTTCAGGCCGTCCAGACGCAGCCCGCGCGGGAAGGTGGTCTTGGCATATTCGATATAGCGCCCGGCGGCATCGTCGAGACGCCGGGCGCGGCCGAGCAGATCGGGAGCGACGCGGAATTCCTCGGACCCGTTCGACATCCGCGCCTCGATGGTGCGCTCGTCCTCGTCGGACAGCTTGAAGCCATCGGGGCCGAACAACTTGATCCCGTTATCCTGATAGGGATTGTGCGAGGCCGAGATCATCACGCCCAGATCGGCGCGCAAGCTGCGGGCCAGCATCGCCACCGCCGGAGTCGGCAGCGGCCCGAGCAGGACGACGTCCATCCCCACCGAGACAAAGCCCGCCGTCAGCGCCGGTTCAAGCAGATAGCCCGACAGGCGGGTATCCTTGCCGATCACGACGATATGGCGGTGGTCGCCGCGGGTGAAATGGCTTCCGGCGGCCATGCCCAGCCGCAACGCGGTCTCGGCGGTCATCGGTTCGGTATTGGCGGTTCCCCGCACCCCGTCGGTGCCGAACAGCTTGCGCGTCATGGGGCTGCCTTCCTTCGTAATTATAAAGCCGTATTGATTAGCGCGCGGGACGGCGGAAGGGAAGCGGGGAGTGTGATACTTCCTCCCTGGGGTAGAAAATAAGTCTATAACTATCAACCTATGACCACCCGGTTACCCTCGGTCACCTCTCCGGTATCACCCTGTTACAGAACAGGCGCAGGATCCGGCCCGTCCCCCCCCCGACCCCACACCATTTCATCTGGAGTTGTCCTCATGACCTTGTCCCCACCACCCCCGACCGGTTTCGATGGCTGGCTGCGCCGGTACGCCACCCAAAGCACCGCCGCGATCGGTCTGGTCGTCGGTATTTCCGGGATCATCCTGTTCTTTCATCTGGCGCGCGGTCCGGTCGAATCGGCGCATGAATGGCTGGGGCTGTTGTTCGTCGCCATCGCCCTGATGCATGTGGTCCGCCATCGCCGGGGCTTTGTCACGATGATCCGCGAGCGCCGTCAGCAGGTTCTGTTCGCCGCAGCCGCGCTGGGCTTCGCCGCGTTCCTGCTGGCTCCGTCGGACGGACCCGACCCGCGCCACCGCCTGATCGGTCTGGCGATGGAGGCCCCGCTGGCCCGTCTTGCCCCGCTGGCCGGGATCGTCCCTGAAGAGGCGCAGCGTCGCCTCGTCGCTGCCGGGATCGTGGTGACCCATTCCGGCCAGTCGCTGGCCGGGATCGCCGCGATCAACCATGTCGATCCGGGGCAATTGCTGGCTCTGGTGCTGGGCGAGCCGTCCGAGCCGCGCTCCGCTCCCGCCGAGGAATAGGGCCCCCACCCTCTTTCCCGTCATGCGCGGGCCTGACCCGCGCATCAACCGATTGCGGTTTAAGTCGTTGCCATAGAACGATTCCCATACCGACGCAGATGGCCGTGTCAAGCACGGCCATGACGTATTGGACCAGACGCTACGGCAAGAGGGTCAGCCGTTGACGTCGCAGGGCTGGCGGTACAGCCGCAACGTCTTGCACAGCTTGCGGGCTTCGTCGCGGCTTTTGATCGGCCCGGCGACGACCTGCCAGCGGGTGCCCTTCTTTGGCAGTTCGACCTGGAAGATGCTGGCTTCCATCCCGCCCAGTTCCTCGGGGAACTTGGCCTTGATCCTGGCCCAGCCGGTGCGGGCGGCGTCCTCGCTTTTCAAGGTGGCGAGGATCACCCCGATCCCGGCGGGCGAGGCGCTCGCAGCCTTGGCCCGGCCACTACCCTGGGTCTGACGCAGCGCCGAGGCCGGGGCCGAGCCGCCCAGTCCGTCCAACTGGCGTTCGATCGCGGCCCGTTCGCCGCGGGCTTCGTCGGCCGAGATCAGTCCGGAGGCGCGCAGCCGTTCGGCGCGGCCGACGGCGGCGGCTCCCTCCATCACGCCCTTGACCGGCAGCGGCGGCAGATCGAGTTGGCGCGGCGTCGCGGGCAGCAGGGCGTCCAGGATCGTCGTCCGCTCGGCGGCATGTTCGGCCGGACTGATGGCGCGGGTTTCCAGCGATTGGGTCAGCGCCTTCAGCCGGTCAAGCACCTGGGAATCGCCGGGGGCGGGACGGTCCAGCCCCAACGCCGGGGGGGTGGTGGTGCCATAGGGCAGCAACGCCCCCAGATTGGCGGCACGGCGGCGGGAATATTCATCGGGAGTGATCAGCCCCTCGTCGAGCAGCCGCTTCAGCAGGCGGAAGCGGCTGACGATATTGGCTTCGCCGCCGGTCGGGCCGACGGCGGGGCCGGGAAGCCCGCTGGCGTCGAGTTGCTGGGCCTGGACCGGGCCGCGACTGCCGACAGCCGGGGACTGCGGTTCTCCGGCCAGGGTGTCGAGATCGGGCATCCGCCCCGATTGCGCGGCGGAGCGGGGGATATAGCGTCCGCTGAGGCGATCGACGACGACCAGATTGGCCTGGGCGATGTCGATCAGACTGCGGATCTGGGGCATCCCCTGGACGGTGGTGGTCAGGGTGGCCTGGGGCCGGTTGGCGATCAGCGCCTCGTAATATTGGCGGGCGAGGTCGAAGCGGCCGGTCGATTGATAGACCATGCCCGCGACATACAGGGCGTAGGGGTCGCGCGGATTGATCCGGAGCGCCAACAGGGCGTGGCGCTCGGCCTCGGTCATTTCGCTGCGGGTCAGGGCGTTCAGCGCCTGCGATGTCTGGCTGCCGTTATCGACAAGAAGGCGGATGTCGTCGGCGACCTCGTGCGGCTGGGTGAAAGCGCCACAGGCCGCCAGCGTTCCGGTCGCCAGCGCGGCCAGGACGATGGGGGCGAAGCGTCCCGTTTTCATTGTTCCCGACCTCGCAAGTCAAGCATCCGGCCATCGTCATCAATGGCGGGACCAATCCTCCCATACATCGCGGGGTCACTCAAGTCCCTGGCTGACTTAGCTAATCCGGGTGTCAGGGAAAGTTCATGCGTCGAAGGAGCGACCGGGCGTTGGCGCGGGGGGTGGGGGCTGTTATCATCGCTCCTGACCAGTCAACGGGATATCCGATGGACGGACGCGAGATCGAATTGAAGCTGGGAATGTCTCCCGATGACATCGCCCTGTTGTCGTTGAGCCCGCCTTGGTCGTCGGAGGGCGAGGCTCCCCCCCCGCCGCGCCGGTTGGCCTCGATCTATTTTGACACGCCGGATTTCACCCTGGCCGCCTCGGGCGTTTCGGTGCGGGTGCGCTGGACCGGCGACGGGCTGGTCCAGACCGTCAAGGTTTCGGGAAACGGCGGGGCCGGTCTGTTCGACCGTCCCGAATGGGAACAGCAACTCGAACGCCCGGTGCCCGATCCCGGCCATCTGCGTGCGACCGGCTTGGCCGTGTTCGCCGATGACAGGCTGATCGGGCAATTGGAGCCGGTTTTTTCGACTCAGGTTAACCGCACGATCTTTCGTCTGGGCGGGATTGAGCACGGGTGGGAGGTCGAAGCGGCGCTCGACCAGGGCGAAGTGGTTGCCGGGTCGTTGTCCGAGCCGATCTGCGAGGTCGAACTGGAACTGGTCCGGGGCTCGCCCGACCGGCTGTTTCGGCTGGCCCGGCAAGTGCTGGACACCGTTCCGGCCCGGCCGCTGTCGATCAGCAAGTCGGAAAGGGGGGTCAAATTGGCGACCGGAGATACCAACCGCCCCGTCAAGGCGCGGGTTCCCCTGATCCGACCGGACCTGACGGCGGCGGCGGCGTTCCAGACCATCGCCCGGTCCTGCCTCGATCACCTGCTGGTCAACGAACGCTGCCTGCTGGCGACCGGCGATGCCGAGGCGATTCACCAGATGCGGGTGGCGCTCCGTCGGCTGCGTTCGGCGGTGCGGGTGTTCCGCACGCTGGTCGCTTCGCCCCGCTTGGCCGAGGTCAAGAACGACCTGCGCTGGTTGCTGGAGCGGTTGGGACCGGCCCGCGATGCCGAAGTCTTTTTGTCCGACATCATCGACCCGGTCGTTCAGGATTATCCGGACGATCCCGGTTTGACCGCCCTGCGCGATTATTGGCGCAGCGACCGCGACGCCCGGCTCGACGCCGCCGTGAGCGCGGTGCGTGACCGCCGTTTCGCCGCGTTGGTGCTTGATCTCACCGCCTGGGTCGAGGCGGGCGACTGGCTGGGCGCGCCGGGCGAGCCGCTGCGGCGCAAGCTGGAGGCGCCGATTGGGCCGTTCGCGCTGCGGCGGCTGGGCAAGACCACCCGGCGGATGCTGCGCCAGGGCGGCGACAGCCTCAGCCGTCTGACCCCCGAGGAGCGTCACGCCGTCCGGATCCTGTGCAAGCAGACCCGCTATACCGCCGAATTCTTTGCCGCCCTGGTGCCGCGCAAGCAGATGAAGGTGTTCCTGGGCGAACTGGCCGAGGTGCAGGACGCGCTGGGCCATCTCAACGACATCGCCGTTGCCGCCCCCAAGCTGGCCGCCGGTTCCAATGGCAGCGGCCGCCATGCCCGCGCCGCCGGGCTGGTCTCCGGATGGCACACCGCCCGACAGGCGGGGATGCTGGCCGAGGCCGAACGCGCCTGGAAGCGGGTGCGCGCCCGCGATCTGCCGTGGAGCGAGGAGTGAGCGGGGCGGTGGTGCCGCTGCGGGTCGAAATCGCGTCGCGCGCCGAGGGGTATGCCGCACTGGCGACGGCGCAGATGCTGGATCGGCCGCTTTGTCTGGAAAGTCCCGCCGCCGCCGCCGGATGGTACGGGATCGGCTGGTGGCAGGCTTTGGCCGAGGATATCGCCGCCGAAGCGGGCGGAGTTCCGGTCGAGGCGGTGCTTGATTGCGGCAGTGCCCCCGGTCTGGCCCTCGCCGCCTTGCGGGCGGGATGCCGTTTTGTCCGGCTTGATGCCGGACCGGCGGCTCTGGCGGCGGTAACCGCCATCGCCGCCGCGTTGGGGGGCAAGGTGCTGCCCCCCTGGCCGGAGCGCGATCAGTTCGCGGCGGGAGCCGGAGCGGTCGGCGTGGCCGGAGCGGCCGGAGAGGTCGGAGCAATGGTCTCGACCTTGGGCTGAGGCTTGGCGGCGGCTTCGCCCGCCTTGCCGTCCTCGTGACCCTTCTTGTCGGTCTTGTGGGCCTTGGCCTTGGCGTGCTCGTCCTTGGCGGCGTTGATCTTGCCTTTTTCCTTGGTCGCAGGGTCGGACTTCATGGCGTCGGCCTTGCCGGGCTGCATCGTCGCCGGGACGTCGGTGGCCGGGGCGGGCTGGGCCATCGCCGCGACCGGCAGCAGCGAGGCGGCGATGAAAGCGGCGGCGACGAAACGGGTGGCATTCATGACGGAAAGTCCTTCGTCCTTGGTGTTTCGAACCGGTGGCCGGGTTGGCCGTTCGGTGAGAAGGACTGTCGCTCTTGCGTATGGCAACAAAAGGGACGAATTGTGCTCGTTTCAGGGCGGCGGGTTGCCACGACGCCGCCATCCGTGCTTCAACTTGTCTCTCCCCCTCCCGAACCCCCACGAGGTCCGCCATTCCTCCCCGCCAAAGCCGCCTCTATCTGATCACCCCCCCGGTCATCGAAGCTCCGAAACAATGGGTTGCCACCCTGGAACAGACGCTCGATGCCGGTGACGTCGCCTGTCTTCAGATCCGCGCCAAGGGTCTCGACGACGATTCCCTGGCCCGGCTGGTCGATGTGCTGCGCCCGCCTGCACAGCGGCGCGGTGTCGCTGTCCTGCTCAACGACCGTCCCGATCTCGCCTTTGAAACCGGCTGCGACGGCGTCCATATCGGTCAGGGCGACATGCCCTATGCCCAGGCGCGCGCGGCGGTGGGGCCGGACGGCATCATCGGTGTCACCTGTCACGATTCCCGCCATCTGGCGATGGAAGCGGGCGAGGCCGGGGCCGATTACGTCGCGTTCGGTGCGTTCTTCCCGACCGAGACCAAGGAAGCGCCGACGCGGGCCGACGTCGATCTGCTGTATTGGTGGAGCGAATTGTTCACCGTTCCCTGTGTTGCGATCGGCGGCATCACCGTCGAGAATTGCCGCCCGCTGGTCGAGGCCGGAACCGACTTCCTCGCGGTCTCGGGTGGGGTCTGGAACCACCCCGACGGCCCGGCGGCGGCCGTCGCCGCCTTTAACCGGATTCTGACGGAGAAATGAGGATGCGGCGGGTCTGCGTGTTCTGCGGCTCCAGCTTCGGTGCCCGCCCGGCCTATGCCGAGGCGGCGCGCGCGCTGGGTCGCCTGCTGGCCGAGCGGGAGCTTGAGCTGGTCTATGGCGGTGGCAATGTCGGGCTGATGGGTGCGGTCGCCGATGCGGTGCTCGATGCCGGGGGTCGGGCGATCGGGGTGATCCCCGATGCGATGGTGACCCACGAGGTCGCCCATACCGGCCTGAGCGAACTCCATGTCGTCGATACGATGCATGCGCGCAAGGCGATGATGGCCGATCTGGCCGACGGCTTTGTCGCGATGCCGGGCGGGATCGGCACCCTGGACGAATTGTTCGAGATCTGGAGCTGGAGCCAGTTGGGCATCCATGCCAAGCCGCTCGGCTTCCTTGATGTCGAGGGCTATTACAGCCATCTCCAGGTGTTTCTCGACCATGTCGCCGCCGAGGGATTCATGCGCGAACGCCATCGGGCGATGGTCGCGGTCGAGGCCGATCCGGTCGGGCTGCTGGCGGCGATGGGAGGCTTCGAAGCGCCCGAAACGATCTGGGATCACGAGGTCGGCAAGCGGTAGAGCAACGCGGCCCACCGCCTCGATCGGAATAATTTTAATTAAAATCAACGCACTGCGCTCGATGTGATTCATTTGTTACTAACAGCGGTTGCGGTACCATCGTCTGTCGGGGCCGCTATAATGCCGACCGCCTGACCGGACGGACCGGGCATTTTTCGCGCCGGGTCCGGCGGGCCTTTCCGGCGGACGGCTGATTGCTTGGCAGATGGTCACCTTTTCCGATCTCGACGTCGCGTTCCAGGCGATCGTCAACATTCACTCGGGTCAATGCTTTGGCCACGAAGTGCTGGTGCGCGGGTGGGAGCGCCTGGGCTTCGCGTCGGCCCAGGATCTGTTGTCGGCGGCGGCGGCGGCCGGGCGGTTGCCTGAACTCGAGATAGCGATCCGAACCCTGGTCGCCGAACGGGCCGCCGGTCATCCGGTGTTGACCGGGGCGGCGCTGTTCCTCAATTTCGATCCCCGCGCCGCCGCCGCGCTCGACAAGGTGATGGAGGCGACCCGGACCTTGTTGCAGCCCGGCTTCGCCCACATCGTCACCGAGATTTCCGGCCTGCCCGAAGGCGGCAGCGGACCGGCTCTCTATCCCCCCGCCAAGATGCGCCGCGAGGGCGGGATGGTTGCGGTCGATCGCTTTGGCGGTTCGGCGGATTCGTTCAACCTGCTGATCAGTTGCGATCCCGATTTCATCAAGATCGACCGTGCCTTCATTCGCGGTATCGAGTCCGAGGCGCGCAAGCGGGTGGTGCTGGCCCAGTTGATCGGGATGGCCCATACCCTGGGTATCGAGGTGATCGCGGTCGGGGTCGAGACCGGGCGCGAACTGACCGTCTGCCGCGAATTGGGGCTCGATCTGGTCCAGGGCTTTTACATCGCCCCGCCCGAGACCGATCCGGCGGCGCTGTCGGGGCTGTATTCCCGGCTCGAAGGGCTGGCCCAGCAAGACCGCAGGCGGCGTCAGATCGACCAGCGCTGGGTGACGCAGCAGATGGATCAGGTGCCCGCGATCATCAACGACGCCCCGATCCGCGACATGTTCGACCGCTTTGCCCGCGACCGCAACACCACCTATGTCCCGGTGGTCGATCGTTCCGGGCGGCCGCTGGGCATCGTGCGGGAAGGCGACCTCAAGAACTACGCTTATTCGGCGTTCGGCAAGGATCTGATCGCCAACAAGGCGCTGGGGCGCAAATTGCAGGATTTCGTCGTCCGCTGCCCGATTGCCGACATCGCAACGCCGCTCGATCAGATGCTGGCGATCTATGCCGCGATCGAGGATGCCGAGGGCATTCTGATCACCGAGCACATGATCTATCACGGCTTTCTCACCGCCCGGTCGCTGATCCGGGCGATGCACGAAAAGACGTTGGCCCGCGCCCGCGACGAAAACCCGCTGACCAAGCTGCCCGGCAATGTCGTGATCGAGGAATATGTCGCCGACTGCACCGCCTCGGGCGAGGGCGCGGTGCTGGCCTATATTGATTTCGATAATTTCAAGCCGTTCAACGACACCTACGGCTTTCGCCAGGGCGACCGCGCCATTTTGTTGTTCGCCGAACTGTGCCGCAAGACCGCCGTGCCGGGCCGCTGGTTCGTCGGCCATATCGGCGGCGACGATTTCTTTGTCGCGATCCAGGGGGCCGACAAAGCCGAAGCCTATGAGGCGATCGGCGGGCTGATCGCCCGCTTTGCCTCGGACGCCGAGAGCTTCTACGACCACGACGCCCGCGCCCGGCGCTGCATCATCGCCCAGGACCGCGACGGCAACACCAAACGCTTCCCGCTGCTGTCGGCCAGCGCGGTGCTGGCGGTGCTGCCGCCCGGATGCCGCACCGTCAGCACCGACGAACTATCCTCGGCGATCGCGCTGTACAAAAAGGCGGCGAAAAGCGCTCCGGACAAGCTGGTGTCGGTGCTGCTGCCCCATGTTCCCGCGATGGAGCCGGCATGATCGCGGCGACGGGACGAACCTGGGCGGGATGGCGGCGGGCGCTGTGCGCGCTGTTGATTTCGCTGTGCGGGCTGCCTGCGGCGGCGGCTGAGCCGGTCGGCTTTGCCTTGCTGTCGTCCCGGCCCCAGGCCGAGAGCGAGGCGGCGTGGCAGCCGCTGCTCGACCGGCTGTCCCAGCGGCTGGGAAGCCCGGTCGTGGTCCATTGGTATCCCGATTATGCCGGGGCGATCTGGGGTATCCGCAGCGGCCGCGACAAGCTCGGCTATTTCGGCAACAAATCGGCGATCGAGGCGGTCGATAAGGCCGGGGCCGAAGTCTTCGCCGCCCAGACCGGCCCGAGCGGGCTTGGCTATTACCATTCCCTGTTGATCGTCGCCCGGACCGCCCCGTTCGACAGCGCCGAGGCGGTAATCGCTGGGGCAGCGGCGCTGACGCTGGGAATCGGCGATCCCAACTCGACCTCGGGCACCGTGGTGCCGTTCCATTACCTGTTCCGCACCCGCGGGCTCGATCCCCGCGCTTTGTTCCGGCGGGTGGTGGCGGGGCATCACCCCGACAACATCGCCGGGGTGGCCGCCGGGCGGTTGGACGCCGCGACGGTGTCGAGCGAGATTCTCGACCATGTCGCCGCGACCCGGCCCGACCTTGCCGGACGGGTCCGCGAAGTGTGGCGCTCGCCGCCGATTCCGGCCAACCCGTTGATCTGGCGCAAGGATTTGCCGGACTCCGACAAAAACGCGATCCGGGGCTTCTTTCTTCAGTTGGGCTCTGCCGCTCCGGCCAAATCCGCCGTCGATCTGGCGGCGGAGCGGCGCGCGCTCGACCGGCTGGAACTGGGCGGCTTTGCCGCTACCGACGACAATCATCTGGTCCCGGTGCGGCGACTTGATCTGCTCGAAAGCCGCTGGCGGCTGGAGCATGAGGGAGGTCCCGGCGCCTCGGTGCATCGGGCGGCGCGACTGGCCGAAATCGAGCGCCGTCTGATCGACCTGGACCGCCACCGCGATATCGCCACCGACACCAACCCCCTTCGGACCGAATAAGGAGAAGCGCCGGTGACCATCTCCTTCCCCCGCGGCATCGGAACGAAATTGCTGCTGATCGTGCTGCCCGGCATGCTGGTCGGCACCGTGGCGATGTTTCTCGCCTTCGAGCGGATCGACGAGCGCGGGCGGATGGCCGCGCTGCAATTGCGACTGGACAATTTCGCGATCACCCTGGCGGCGGCGCTGGTCAAGCCGATGTGGGAGTTCGACGATACGACGGTCGAGCGGCTGTTCGCCGCGACGGCGGACGTGCCCGAATTGCTCGAAGCCCGGCTGGTCTATGCCGACGAGACCGTACTGGCCATCGCGCGCGGCCACCGGGCCGATCCCGGCTTTGTCACCACCCTGCACAAGTCGATGGATCTGGTCCAGAAAAGTCCGACGGGCGACGTCACCGTCGGTCGGCTGGAGGTCGCCTTTCACGACGGGCTGGTTCAGGAGGAAATCCACAGTCAGCGCGCCGGGGGCCTGCTGGTGCTGGTCGGCAGCTTTCTTCTGCTGGGGGGCGCGACCCTGATCGCGGTGCGGCGGATCGTTGCCCAGCCGCTCAGCCGTCTGCGCGACTCGCTCTACCGCAACGCCTCGACCCTGACCCGCGAACCGCTGGTCTGGCAGGCCCGCGACGAATTGGGCGAGGTGGTCGGCGCCTATAACCAGTTGCTGGCCGAGATCGACCAGCACAATCGCGACATCCATCACCTCGCCTATCACGATCCGCTGACCAATCTGCCTAACCGCCAGTTGCTCGAAGACCGGCTGGGCCACGCCATCGCCGTCGCCGAGCGCCACCAGCGCCAGATCGCGGTTTTGTTCGCCGACATCGACAATTTCAAGGTCGTCAACGATACGCTGGGGCACAAGCAAGGCGACCGCCTGCTCAACACCGTCGCCGAGCGGATCGCCGCGACGGTGCGCGGGATGGACACCGTTGCCCGTTGGGGCGGCGACGAGTTCGTTCTGGTGCTCGAGACGATTTCCTCGCCCGGCGAGGCCGCCAGCGTCGCCGAGAAGCTGATCGAGGCGGTCGGCGTTCCGGTCGCGCTCAACACCACCTTGATCCGGATCGGGGTGTCGATCGGGATCAGCCTCTATCCCCAGGACGGGCGCGACGTCACCACCCTCATCAAGAACGCCGACATGGCGCTGTTCGAGGCGAAGGGGCGCGGCCGCAACACCTTCCACTTCTTCGATCAGGCGATGAACAACCGGGCGCTGCGGCGGCTCGACATCGCGGTGGCGCTGCGCCACGCCATCGCCCAGGACCAGCTTGAACTCTATTACCAGCCCAAGGTCGATACCCGCAGCGGCGCGATTGTCGGAGCCGAGGCGCTGGTCCGCTGGCGGCGTCCGGGCGAGGGGATCATTCCCCCCGGCGACTTCATTCCCCAGGCCGAGGAAAGCGACCTGATCGTCGCCGTCGGCGAATGGGTGATGCGCCGCGCCTGCGCCCAGGTGTTGTCATGGCGGCAGCAGGGATTCGGCGACATTCCGGTCGCGGTCAATCTGTCGCCGCGCCATTTCCAGCGCGAGCGCGATATCGACCGGATCATTGCCCTGGTCGAGGAAGCGGGCATCCCGCCGTCTCTGATCGAGATCGAGGTGACCGAATCGACGGTGATGCGCGACCC
Organism: Magnetospirillum fulvum; assembly: GCF_900108475.1. Lineage (GTDB taxonomy): Bacteria > Pseudomonadota > Alphaproteobacteria > Rhodospirillales > Magnetospirillaceae > Phaeospirillum > Phaeospirillum fulvum_A. Next base: position 123,398 of record NZ_FNWO01000004.1, read on the forward strand.
CGATCTGGCCATCGCGCTGTTGTGGCGACTGCGCGACCATGGTTTTGGCATCGCCATCGACGATTTCGGCAGCGGCTATTCCAACCTGTCCTATCTGCGCCGTCTGCCGATCCGGACCTTGAAGATCGACCGCGCCTTCGTCGCCGACATCGACCAGGGCAAGGACGGGGCCGAGATCGTCCGGGCGATCATCGCGATGGCCAATGCGTTGGGGCTGGGTCTGGTCGCCGAGGGGGTCGAGACCGAGGCCCAGCTTCGCTTCCTGCGCGATGCCGATTGCGCCGTGGCCCAGGGCTATTATTTCTCGCGTCCGCTGCCGGTTGCCGAGTTCGAGCCGCTGCTGCGTCCCAGCGAGCCGCCCGTTTTCGCCGCCCGTCCGATCCTGGCCCGTCCCCTTGCCGCGCTGACATAAGCAACCGCCCGTCGGCGACGGATGACGCGGGCGGGCCGGGCCGCTATCTTGCGATCATCATCGTGACCGCAAGGGAGTGCCAAGATGGGTTTGAGGTTCCGTAAAATTCTGAAGATCGCTCCCGGCCTGTGGATCAATCTCAGCAAGAGCGGCGGCAGCCTGTCGGTTGGTGGCAAGGGCGCGACCCTGAATATCGGCCGCGACGGTGTCCGCAGCACGCTGGGCGTACCCGGCAGCGGATTGTCCTATTCCGACCGGATTTCGCTGCGGCGGGGGGCGGCGCGGCCGTCGGCGATCTCGATCGCGATCTTCGTTCTTGCCCTCGGACTGGCCGCGGCGACGCTGTTCTTCAAATAGAGCCGACCCGGAATGATCCGGTTCCGGATCGTTCCGGGTCGGTATCATTTCGCCTGGGATTCAGGCCAGCAGGTCCAGCCGCGACGACGCGGTTTCCGCCGCCGCCGCCTGTCGCGCTGCTTCGGTGCGGCGGGCCTCACGGGCGCGCTCCAACGCCTGTTCCAGCCAGTCGCGGACCGAATCGCGGGACGAGGTCCGGGCGCTTCCCGACCCGCTGGTGGTGGTGGTGAAGCCGACGCTGGTGGCACTTCCGGCATAGGGGATGCCATCGACGGACGGGTTCTTGTCGCTGAGCGAGAACACCATTCCGGTCATCTGAATCTGGGTTGTCCCGGTGCCGTCGGGCGAGCGGATCTGGACGGTCGGGCTTTCCAGTTCGCGACGCATCAGCCCCATCACCTTGGCGCGATAGGTCGGGTCCGAAGCCATCTTCGCCAGGTTGTTGTCGTCGATGTAGAGCAGCGACTTGCCCTTGACCACATCGGACGGTTCGCTGGAAACCAGGGTGTAAGCGGGAAACTCTTCCTTCAACATCGCGACCATCTGATCGGTCGTCAGTGTCTTGGATTCGTCGGCGGCGAAGCGGGCGGCATAGGATTCGGTGTAACGCTGCCCGGCCTGGACGATCGCCTGGGTCATCTGGTCGATCGAGCCATAGATCGTTCCGGACAGGCTCTGCTGAGCGGCGGAGGCGCTGCGACCGGACAGGGCGGTGGAGGAAAAGGGGGATGAGGCAATTTGCATCGGAATCTCCCGTCTTCAATTCTGAAGGGATGGGGTGTCCTCGGTCTTGACGCACTCAGGCCCGGACCATTCAAGTCCGTTCCCGAGGGTCGTGATGCAAACATATCACATTGGTGGTGTCAAAGTGTCCAAATTCGCGCGTAGCGCACCCGCGTCGATCCGGTTCGGACGAGCCCTCAATCGACCAGCAAGATGACGTGGCTGGCCTTGATCAGCGCCCAGGCGGGCTGGCCCGGAGCCAGGGCCAGTTCCTCGGCGCCGTCGCGGGTGATCACCGCCGTCAGCGAGCGTCCGCCGCCGACCTCCAGGGTGATTTCGGTGCTGACCGGCCCGTCCTCGCGGCTGACGACGGTGCCCTTGATCCGGTTGCGGGCCGACACCGATGGGCAGGTTTCGCCTGCGGCCAGGATTACGAACGATGCCTTGATCAGCGCCATCACCTCGCGACCGACCGCCAGCCCGAGATCCTCGACGCTTTCGCGCGTCACCACGGCGGTCAGCGGAGTCGAATCGGTCAGGGCCAATACGATCTCGGTGCTGACCGTTCCGGGACGGATCTCCTCGACCCGGCAGCGATAGGCATTGCGGGCACTGGTCTTCATGCCAAGACTCCACAGCAGGGTGAAGGGATCGGTCAGTCCGCCGACCGCGCCGGTCGCCAGCATCTCGGCCGCCAGCGACAATTTGTCTTCGAGCAGGCGGAAGGCGACGATCAGCGCCTCGCCATCCTCGGTCAGGGTGGCGCCCCCGCCCTTGCGGCCGCCGGTGCGCCCGACCACCGCCGGACGCGGCATCAGATTGTTGACGGCGTCCAGCGCATCCCAGGCCGCCTTGTAGCTGAGCCCGACCGCCTGCGCCGCCTTGGTGATGCTGCCATGGGTGCCGACCGCTTGCAGCAGGGCGATGCGGTCGCGCCCAACCAGCGAGCGGCGTCCGCCCCCCAGGGACAGCAGGGCTTCGACTTTGCCTTCGCTCACCGGACCCCCTCCGTTCGTCATGGGCTCCGACTATATGACGGCGGGGCGGCGAATGCATCCGTCAATCGCGGCGGCCCGTCTTGGCCTGCGAATGCAGTTCGCAAACGATGCGAGTCCGGATCGTTCCGAAAGCGATATGAAACTTACCGCTCGATCCGGCCATCGACCAGATGAATCCGGCGGTCGGCGGTGTGGGCCAGCGCGCTGTCGTGGGTTACCACCACCACGCTGCGGCCCTGGGTGTGGGCGAGATCGCGAAAGATGTCGAACACCAGGGCGGCGGTGCGCGAATCCAGGTTGCCGGTCGGCTCGTCGGCGAGGATCAGCGGGGGATCGTTGGCCAGCGCACGGGCGATGGCGACCCGCTGGCGCTGACCGCCCGAGAGCTGCTCGGGCAGCTTGTCGCGATGGTCGCCCAGCTCCAACTGCTCCAGCAGTTCAGAGGCGCGGCGGCGGGCGGCGGCGCGGCCAAGCCGACCCAGCTTGCGGATTGGAATCTCGACATTGGCGAGGCAGGAAAATTCCGGCAACAGGAAGTGGAACTGGAACACAAAGCCGATCCGGGCCAGCCGCAGGTCGGCCAGCCGGTCGGGGCTGGACCCGGCGGTGTCCTCCCCCGCCAGCAACACCGTCCCGGCGGTGGGGCGGTCGAGCAGCCCCAGCAGATAGAGCAGCGAGGATTTGCCCGATCCCGACGGGCCGGTGACGGCAACGAATTCGCCCGGCGCAATCGTGAGGTCGATGTCGCGGACCAGGGTCACCGGCACCGGTCCGGGCAACTCACGGGTCAGGGCGCGCGCCTCCAGCGCCAGAGCGGGGGAGGGGTCGCTCATCATCCAGCCCCCCGGACGATATCGACCGGGTTCAGGCGGCTGGCGCGGCGGGCGGGCAGCCATGCCGCCAGTGCCGCCGACAGCACCGCCATCCCGCCGCTGATCAGATAATGGCGGGGCGAGCGGAACAGCACGAAGCCCTGGGCCTTGACGAAGCCCTCCATCTCGAATTTCAGCGAGGCCATGAACTCGATCAGCATCCAGCCGATCAGCCAGCCGATCAGGGTGCCGACCACGCCGACGATCAGCCCCTCCATCACGAACACCAGCCGGACGTCGCTGTCGCGAAAGCCCATCGACTTCATGATGCCGATGTCGCGGGTCTTTTCGAACACGACGGTCGAGATCACGTTGAAGATGCCAAAGCAGGCGACGATCAGGATCGCGCTGACGGTCGGATACATGATCGCGTTCTGAATCACGTAGATGCTGAGCACGTTGCGCGACTGCTCCTGCCACGGTTCGGCGCGATAGCCGAACTGCCGCTCGATCCGGCCAGCCAGCGGCCCGGCCTGTTCGACGTCGTCCAAGCGGATTTTCAGCCGGTTGATGACGTTGGGGCGGTTTTGCAGCACCTGCGCCTTTTTCAGCAGGACATAGGTGTCGAAATTGTCGAGCACGGTGATGCCGCTCGAAAACAGCGCGACCACCTTCATCTTCATCATCACCCCGGCGGGCGAGACGACATTGATCAGATCGTCCTTGCGGATGCCCGCCTTCTTCGCCACCCCTTCGCCCAGGATGATCGCGTTCGAGGTGGTGTAGAGCGAATCGAGCGTCCCCGACAGCAAGTCCTTCTCGATATGAGTGACCTTGCGTTCCTGGTCGGGGGTGATCCCGATGATGTTGACCGAAATGTCCTTGCCGCCGAAATGGATCAGCCCGTTGCCCGATAAAGCCGGGGCCACATGCAGGCCGGGGGTCTCCTCCAGCGTCGCCAGCATGTTGCGGGCTCCGCGCAGGCCTCTTGTCTCCTCGCGCGGCTTCAGGCTGTGCAGCAGCACCGCGCCGTCGGGATAGGCCCGTTCGACCGGCTGGCGCGGCGGCTGGCGCACATCGTCCATCACGATGATATGGGGCTGGATGTCGATGATCCGCGAGATGAAATCGCGCTGGAAGCCCTGGAGCATCGCCGAGATCGCGATAAAGAACGCGACGCCCAGCGTCACCCCCAGCAGCGACACCAGGGTCTGGCGGCGGCGGTGGAGCAGGTGCCGAAGCGCGATGTCGAGCGCGAGCGGCAGTGCCATCCTATTTGGCCCGGACCCGGTCGCCCGCTTTCAGTCCGGGCGGCGGCGCGGCGACGACGACATCGTCGGGGCCAAGCCCGCTTGCGATCTCGACGACGGTGCGGCCGCGAATGCCCAGCGTGACCGGGCGCAGCCGGGCCTCGCCATTCTCGATCGTCATCACCTTGCCGTCGAGCAGGGCGGTGGCGGGCAGCAATTGGGCGCCGGTCCTTTCGGCGACGATGATGTTGATCTCGGTGGTCATCCCGATCAGCAACGGGCTGTCATCGGGCAGGATCACCCGGACGCGAAAGGTCTTGTTGATCGGATCGCCCTTCGGCGTGATGCGATCGACCCGCGCTTCCAGCACCCGGTCGATGAAGGCGTCGGCCTTGATCAGCACCTTCTGCCCGACATGGACGCGGGCGATGTCTTCCTCATCGACCTCGGCGGTGATCCGGAGCGGTTTGGGCGCGCCGACCCAGAACAGCGCATCCTTGATTTCGGCCAGTTCGCCGATTTCGCCGTCGCGGCGCAGCACGATGCCGTCGATCGGCGCGGTGACCATCAGGTCGGAGCGGCGCTGGCGGGCGGCGTTGATCGTTGCCACCACCTGTTCGTACTCGCTGCGCGATTTCTGGGCGGATTCACGCGGGCGGATGCCGCTGTTGGCCAGACTGGCGGCGCGCTCCATCTCTTCGCGCCAATAGGCGGCCTTGGCCTCCAGTTCGGCGATCTTGGCCCGCGCCTCGCGGTCGTCGAGCCGGGCCAGCGGCTGGCCCTCGCGCACCCGGTCGCCCTCGCGCACCAGGATTTCGGCGATCCGTCCCGGCATCACCGGGGCGATCCGCGCCCACTTTTCCGGCTCGACCGTGCCGGTGGCATAGATCGCCTCGACCGCCGGTCCCTGGCGCAAGCGGACGGTTTCGACCTCGGTGCCGCCGCCCTGCTGCCATGCCCAGGCCCCGCCGCCCGCCAGGGCAAGCAGCAGCAGAAGCGCGGGCAGGCGTGACAGGATGCGGCGCGACATCAGGACTCCAATTGTATCGCTGGGCCAAATTGGCCCCGCTATTGCCCCTCGCCGGGCGCCCGCCTCCGCGGGCTTGGCCGCCGCCGCAATGGCGGCTTGAGACCGGCGAAAGGGATCGCCGGTCTCATAGAAACGCGACCCTATCCGGCCAGTTCGGCGAGGATCTGGCCGATCCCGTCCCAGGCCCGGTGCAACTCTTCGTCGCTGAGGCAGTAAGGGGGCAGAAGGTAAAGCACATTGCCCAGCGGCCGCAACAGAAGCCCACGATCGAATGCGGCGGCCTTTAGGCGCGGGCCGATTGCCGCGCCATAGCCGCTGCCGCCGCTGCCCCCGACATCGAACGCGGCGATGGTGCCGCACAGCCGGGTCCGGGAGATATCGGCGCGGGTGGCGAGATCGTCAAGCCGGGCGCGGTGTATTGCCTCGATCGCGGCCCGCCGCGCGCTGCACGCGTCGCTTAACAGCAGGTCGAGCGAGGCCAGACCGGCGGCGCAGCCCAGCGGGTTGGCGGTGTAGGAATGGCCGTGCAGGAAGGCGCGGTCGAGATCGGGGCCGAGAAACTCGCGATAGATTTCTTCGCGCGCCACCGTCAGCGCCATCGCCAGGAACCCGCCGGTCAGCCCCTTCGACAGGCAGACCAGATCGGGGACGATCCCGGCTTTCTGACAGGCGAAGATCGGTCCGGTGCGGCCAAAGCCGGTCATTACTTCGTCGAAGATCAGCAACGCGCCCTCGGCCCGGACCCGTTCGGCCAGCGCGGCCAGGAAGGCGGGGCGGCACATCCGCATCCCGCCCGCGCCCTGGATCAACGGTTCGATCAGCACCGCCGCGACCCGGCCGGGCTTGGCCGCGAACAGCCGGTCGAGCGCGTCCAGCGATGCGGCTTCCTTGGCCGCGACGGCGTCATCGCCGTCCCAGGTGGCGGGAAACGGCACCGTCTCGACCGGGAACAGCATTCCCTTCCAGGCGGAGAAGAAGCCCGACGAATGCCCGGCCGACATCGCGCCGACGGTGTCGCCGTGATAGCCGCCCTCGAAGCCGACGAACAGGTCGCGACCGGCAATGCCGCGATTGCTCCAGAATTGCAGCGACAGCTTCATCGCCACCTCGACGGCGGTCGAGCCGTCATCGGAATAGAACACCCGGTCGAGATCGCCGGGCAGCAAGGCCGCGACGCGGGCCGCCAGCTCCGCCGCCGGGGCGTGGGTGAAATCGGCGAAGATCACCTGTTCCATCGTCGCCGCCTGCTGCGCGATCGCGGCGGCGATGGCGGGATGGCCGTGGCCGTGCAGATTGACCCACCACGACGACACCAGATCGAGATAGGTCCGTCCGTCGGCGGCGGTGATCGAAGCACCCTTGGCCGACGCGGCCAGGATCGGCGGGCGGGCGGCGGCGGCCTGGGTGAAGGGATGCCAGACGTGACGGGCGTCAAGCGCCAGAAGCTGTTCGGGACTCATCGGCTGCACCTCGGGGGGACGGGATCAGGATGGACAGGCAAAGGCGGGCGGCGGCAGGCTTTCCAGCATCGCCCGGGTCACGGCGGGCAGCGGCTGAATCTCGGCCAGCACCGGGACGCCGCCGAAATGCTCGATCGCCTGACGGTTGGCCGGGTTGCGCTGGCCGTTCATCACGACGCCGAGCAGCGGAATCCGCCGCCGCCGCAACACTTCGAGCGTCAGCAAGGTGTGGTTGATCGTGCCCAGGCCAGAGCGGGCCACCACCAGCACCGGCAGGCCGAGCCGGGCGATCAGATCGGCCATCAGCGCGGTTTCGTTGATCGGCACCATCGCGCCGCCAGCCCCTTCAATCACCAGCGGCTTGTCGGTTTCGGGCAGAACCAGCGCCGACAGATCGATCCGGCGCCGTTCCCGCCGTGCCGCCTCGTGCGGCGATAGCGGAGCCTGCAACTCGATCGCCGAGGGGATGATCTCGACCGAAGGCGCCATCCGCGCCACCCAGGCGGGGTCGGTGCCCTCGGTCATCCCGGACTGGATCGGCTTCCAATAGGCGGCCTGCCAGCCCCGCGCCAGCCAGGCCGAGACCAGGGTCTTGCCGATGCCGGTATCGGTGCCGGTGACGAACACGCCGCGTGTCATGATGGAATCCCGTTTCTGGTAAAGCTCACAGTATGAATCGTCCAACTGATCGGGCAGGGGGCACCCAGCCGGGCGATCACCCGGCGCAATTGTCCGGGCGACAGCGGCCGGTGGCCGGGACGCGGCACCGCCGCCCCCAACGTCGCCAGGGTGCGGGCAAAGCTCAGCCCGTCGGGGTGGGTCTCGATCACTGTCTCGCTGTCGATCCTCCCCACCCCGCCCGACGGCAGGATCGCCCGCAACGTCTCGGCATCGGGGAAGGCGGGGGTTCCCGGCTCCAACCCCAGGGCGCGGTGGGCGTCTTGCCATTCGACAAAGCTGCCCGCGCCGGGCAGGGTCAGCACCAAGCGCCCGCCCGGAGCCAGAAGCCGGGCCAGACCGGCCAGGGCGTGGGGCAGATCGGAAAACCATTGTGCCGCCAGCGACGAGACGATCAACCCGACCGAACCCTCGGCCAGGGTCGGCGCTTCGGCGTCCATCGCGGCGAAGTCGAGGCGGGGATCGGCCCCCAACGCGGCCTGGGCGCGGGCGACCATCGCCGGGCTGAGATCGGTGGCAAGAATCTCGGCCTCGTCCCCCAGAACCGCCCGCAGATGGCGAGTCAGCAGGCCGGTGCCGCAGCCGACTTCCAGCACGCTGGCGCCTTTGGGCAGCGGGGGCAGGGCGGCCAGCCGGGCCGCCAGCCGTTCGGCAATTCGCTCCTGGAATCCGGCGGCGGTGTCGTAGCCAGAGGCAGCGGCGGAAAAAGCCTGTAAAATCCGCTGTTTGCGGGAGGTCATTGCAAGCGGGCCGCAAACTGCCTGAGATGGGTGGCGACCCAATCGGGATGGGTCAGCGGCAACAGATGCCCGCCGCGTTCGGCCAGGATCAGCTCGTGGGCGGCAAAGACGGCGCGGCTCATCGATTCCGGCACGATCACATCGGCGGTTCCGGCCAGCGCCATCACCGGGCAATCGAGCGCGGCCAGCGCCGGGCGCTCGTCGCAGGTGGCCAGCCAGTCCAGCGCCTCGCCCAGCGGCCCCGGCTGCAATCCCGACAGATCGGCGTCGGCGATGCCGCAGCGATTGAGGAATTCGGCGGTGACGGCGTGGGGTTCCTCGCCAAAGCGGGTCTGCATCCGCCCGACCATCCGGGGCGACACGCCGTCGACAAAGGCGGCGGAGCGGGTGAAGCAGGGAAAGGCATTGACCGCCAGCACTCCGGCCCACGGGCGCGGCACGTTGGCCAAGGCCCAGGCCAGCCCCATCGAATGGGCCACCACCAGCGGGCGGCGCAGCGAGGGACGATCGGGACGGCCGCTGAAGCCGAGATCGACGCTGCGCACCGGGAAATCGGTCAGACGGTCGCGCAGAGGTTCCCAGAACCCGGCATCGAAGGCCCAGCCATGAACGAACAGCAGGGGAATCAAATCGTCTCCTCCACGGCCTGGGGCACCAGCGCGATCAAGCGGTCGATATCGGCGTCGGAATGAACCGCCGACAAGGCGAAACGGATCCGGCTGGTCCCCGGCGGTACCGTTGGCGGCCGGATCGCGATGCCCAGCACGCCGTTTTCTTCCAGCCGGGCGGCGACCCGCAAGGTGCGGTGCTCGTCGCCGAGAATCACCGGAACGATCTGGCTGGCCGAGGGTCCGGTGTCAAGCCCGGCCTCGGCGAACCCGGCGCGCAGGCGGGCGGCGTTGCGGGCCAGCCGCGCCCGTGCCTCGCCCATCGTCGGCACCAAATCAAGGGCGGCGTCGATCGCGCCCAGCACCGGCGGCGGCAGCGCGGTGGCATAGATCAGCCCCGAGGCGCGGTTGACCAGATAGTCGCGCAGCACCGCCGAACAGCCGACATAGGCTCCGAACGATCCCATCCCCTTCGAGAAGGTGCCCATCGCCAAATCAATCCCAAGGCCGGGGGTGAGGCCAAAACCGGTCTCGCCCATCACGCCGGTGGCGTGGGCCTCGTCGAGATAAAGCAAGGCGTTCCACTTGCGCGCCAGGGCGGCCAGCGCGGCGGCGTCGATCACGTCGCCATCCATGCTGAACACGGTTTCCGAGACGATTACCTTTGGCCCCGGCCGGTCGGCCGACTTCTCCAGCAATTCTTCGAGATGGCCGAGATCGTCATGGCGATAACGCTGGGCTCGTCCGCCCGCTAGGGTCAGCCCGGCATGCAGGCTGGCATGGATCAGTCGGTCGGCGAACACCACCGGCTCGGCCCCCCACAGGCTGCGGTCGAGCAGGGCCGGCAGCACCGAGGCGTTGGTCTGCCAGCCGCTGACCAGCACCATCGCCGCTTCGGAGCCCTTGGCCCGCGCGATCTTGGCCTCGACCGCCTCGTAGGCGGCGAGATGGCCGGTGACCAGCCGCGAGGCTCCCGACCCGGTGCCGTATTCGGCGGCCCACTGCCGGGATCGTTCGATCAAGACCGGGTGGCGCGACAGGCCCAGATAATCGTTCGAGGAGAAATCGATCAGCTCGCGGCCGCGCCGCCGGATTCGGCCGTTCTCCAGCCGTTCGACCGGGTTGAGGGTGCGTTTGCGCCCGGCGGACTGAAGCCCGGCCAATGCGCCCGCGAGAATGTCGTCCAATTCCTGCATCGCCGGTGGTCATAGAGGGTTTTCTCGCCTGTTGCAAAGCCCTCATGCGCCGCTCTACAGTTCGCCCCCCGTGAGACATGGAATAAGGTGATCGTCGTGACCCTCCAAGCAATGCAAACGGCACCGGCGGCGACGGGCGGCGATACGGTCCGCCACGACTGGACGGTCGAAGAGGTCGAGGCCCTGTTCGCGCTTCCCTTCAACGATCTGCTGTTCCAGGCGCAGACCGTCCACCGCGCTCATTTCGACCCGAACCGGATTCAGATCAGCAGCCTGCTGTCGATCAAGACCGGGGCCTGTCCCGAGGATTGCACCTATTGCGCCCAAAGCGCCCACCACAACACCGACCTTGAGCGCGAAAAGCTGCTGGCGGTCGAAGAGGTGATCGCGGCGGCGGCGAAGGCCAAGGCCGATGGAGCCTCGCGCTTCTGTATGGGCGCGGCGTGGCGCGGCCCGCACGGCGACGATTTCAAGGTCGCGCTGACGATGATCGAAGGGGTCAAGGCGCTGGGGCTCGAAACCTGCGCCAGCTTTGGCGTGCTGTCGCGCGAGCAGGCCCGCCAGTTGAAGGAGTCCGGTCTCGATTATTACAACCACAATATCGACACCAGCCCCGAGCATTATAAAGAGATCGTCACCACCCGGACCTTCGAGGACCGGCTGGAGACGCTGGAACATGTTCACGATGCCGGGCTGCATGTCTGTTCCGGCGGTATCGTCGGATTGGGCGAAAGCCAGACCGACCGCGCCAGCATGCTGGTGACGCTGGCCAACCTGCCGCACCAGCCCGACAGCGTGCCGATCAATTTGTTGATTCCGATCCCCGGCACCCCGCTGGCCGACAAGGCGGTCGAACGGCCCGATCCGTTCGATTTCATCCGGGTGATCGCGGTCGCCCGCCTGATGATGCCGAAATCCTATGTCCGCCTCTCGGCGGGCCGCGAGGGGATGAGCCCCGAGATGCAGGCGCTGTGCTTCTTCGCCGGTGCCAATTCGGTGTTCTGCGGGTATAAATTGCTGACCGCGAAGAACGCCGCGCCCGGCCAGGATCGCGGCCTGTTCGACCGTCTTGGCCTGTCGCCGATGTAGGCCAAAAAGACCGGCCTGTCCCTGTTGACAGGCCGGGTCGCTTTCCGTATTGTCCCGACCCTCCGGTCGCGCACCCCGGTGACGCCGTTTCGGGCGACCATTCGTTGTTTAGGAAATCTGAGCCATGAAGATCCGCAACTCGCTGAAGTCGGCCAAGCTGCGCGACAAGAACTGCCGTGTCGTTCGTCGCAAGGGCCGCGTCTATATCATCAACAAGACCAACCCGCGCTTCAAGGCTCGCCAGGGCTAAGGTCTTCGCGCCTGCCGGCTTCGCGCCGGCCGACAGCCGCCGCGCTTCCCATGGAAGCGCGGTTTTTGTCGTTTATGACCTTTGTTCGTTCCGCCGAATCGTCCGCTCTGGACGCACATGCCCCCTGTCATGTATACGGAATAGATGAATATGTGTGCAGTCCGGCGACAAGATCGGACGCACCCGGTCGCGGGCAGAACTCGCGGCCAACCAACAGGGAAGCGTACAGGATGAGCGAGTCCAAACGACCGGCGACGCGGGCGGAGGAAATCCGTCAGGCGATCGAGGGGGATATCTTTCAAGGTCGGCTGCGTCCCGGCTCGCGGCTGGACGAAGAGGGGCTGGCCGCCCGCTTCGGCCTGTCGCGAACACCGGTGCGCGAGGCGATCTTGCAACTGGTTCATTCCGGGCTGGTTGAAAAAAAGCCGCATCAAGGCGCGGTGGTCGCGCCGCTCGACCTGCACCGAATGGTGCAGATGTTCGAGGTGATGAGCGAGATCGAGGGATTGTGCGCCCGCTTCGCCGCCCGGCGGATGTCGGCCGAGGAAAAAGACCATCTGGCCGCGCTGCACGCCCAGGCCCAGGCCCTGGCCGCGGCGGGTGATCTCGACAGCTATTACGCGGTCAACCGCGTCTTTCATGACGCGATCCACGATGGCAGCCACAACGAAATCCTGCGCGAGATGACCCATTCTCTGTTCGCGCGGCTGGCGCCTTATCGCCGCTATCAACTGAACCATCCCGGCCGGGTCGCGGCCAGCATGACCGAGCACAAGGCGATCCTGGCCGCGATCACCTCGTCCGATCCCGATGCCGCCCAGGCGGCGATGCGCCGTCACGTCACCATCCAGGCCGATATCTTTGCCGAGTTCGTCTCGATCATGACTTAAAAAACTGTGTGTCCAGATACCCCAATATCGGATACAGCCCCATCCAGAGCGACGACAGGGAGACCCGTTCCGTGACTGAAACCACGCTTCGCTTCGAACGTCTGGGCCGGATTGGCCGCATTGTTCTCGACCGGCCCAAGGCGTTGAACGCCCTGACCCTGGAACAGGTCCACGCGATGCATCCGCACCTGGACCTTTGGGCCGCCGATCCGGACGTCGCCCTGGTGGTGATCGAGGGCGCGGGCGAGCGGGCGTTCTGCGCCGGGGGCGACATCAAGCGGTTGTATAGCGCCGCTATCGGGGGCGAGTCCGATTATCTCACCGCCTTTTACCGCGACGAATACCGTTTCAACCGCCGCATCAAGACCCTGCCCAAGCCCTATGTCGCCCTGATCGACGGGATCACGATGGGCGGCGGGGTCGGGGTCTCGGTCCATGGCCGCTACCGTGTCGCCACCGAACGCACCCTGTTCGCGATGCCGGAAACCGGGATCGGCTTTTATCCCGATGTCGGGGCCAGCTTCATGCTGTCCCGCCTGCCCGGCGCGATCGGGCGCTATCTCGGCATGACCGGGGCCAGGCTGGGTCCGGCCGATACCCTGCATGTCGGGATCGCCACCCATTACGTTGACAGCGGCAAGATCGAATCGTTGCGCGCCGCGCTGGCCGGGGCCGAGAGTGACGCGGACGTCGCCGCGATCCTGGCCCGCTTTTCCAGCGATCCCGGCCCGACCGCGCTGGATGGCGAGCGCGCCCTGATCGACCGCTGCTTTGCTCATGACCGTCTCGACGACGTGCTGGCGGCGCTGGACGCCGAGACCGACCCGTTCGCCGCCGAGACCCTGGCGGTTCTGCGGCGGCACTCGCCGCTGCTGGTGGCGATCACCTTCGAGATGATCCGCCGCGCCGCGTCGTTGTCGTTCGATGAGTGCCTGCGGATGGAATACCGCTTGTCCCAGGTGGTGGCGCGCGCGCCCGATTTCGCCGAAGGCGTCCGCGCCTTGCTGATCGACCGCGATAATCGCCCGGCCTGGAATCCGGCGACGCTGGCCGACGTCACGCCCTCCCAAGTTCTCGCCCCGTTCGAGACGGTTCCGGCGGCGGGCGATCTGACATTTTAGGGCTTTTGTCTTCGGGTGGGGCCGTCCTGTGCAAACGCGACGGTCCCATGTCGAGAGAGTGGTTTCCCGCAGGGCCCCGCTGGCCGCAGTATAAAGCGTCCACCGGGGTCGCGAGAGAAACCGGATATGTCCCTTGTCCTTCCCATCCTGTTTGCCCTGATCGCGGCGATCGGCAACGCCGTGTTCGCATTTGCCCAGAAGCAGGCCTCTGGCCCCACCAACGGGTTGCTGTTCGTCGGGTTGAGTGCCTTCGTCGCGGTGGTGTTATCGCTGATCGGCGCGCCGCTTCTCGGTCGTTTTGATCTCGCTTCGATGATCAAAACCGACCTGCGCCCGATTGTGATCGGTGGAATCGGGCTGTTTCTGACCTATCTCGGCTTCAATCTGCTTTATACCCGGTTCGGCGCCTCGGCCTATGTGCTGTATGCCGCTTTATCGATTTTAACGACCACTCTGGTCGTTGGCGGGTTGATCTTGAAGGAACCGATGAATATTTACCACGGTGCGGCAATCGTTCTGGCCGTGGCGGCGGTGGTGTTGTTCTCGTTGGGGCAGGCGCGGTCCTAACCCCACAAGAGGATGGTGTTGCCAACAAAATCAGTTGACCCTGTTGAGAATGCGGAGCAGAAGCCTTCTCGCGGCAGTGGAGCATCGAGTATCATGCGGACGGAAACAGAGATGGCGATGAGTGCGGGGGTGTCTCTCGGCGCGCTGCGCAAAGGCGCACAGGCGGAGATCATTGCACTCGATGAATCCGCCGCGGTCACCACCCTCGATGTCGGCGAACTGGAACGTCGCCTGATCGAAATGGGACTGGTCGAGGGTGCCCGGATCGAGATCCTTCACGAAGGCTTTCCCCGCCGCGATCCGATCGCGGTCCTGGTCGGCGACAGCACCATCGCGCTGCGCCGGGCCGAGGCCAATGCGGTGATGGTGCGGCGGTTGAAGGATTAAGGGGGATGCCCAAAGACGACGGTATTTCCATCCGCCCGGCCGGGCCGCCCCGCATCGCCCTGGTCGGCAATCCCAATTGTGGCAAAACCGCTCTGTTCAACGCCCTGACCGGGGCGCGGCAGAAGGTCGCTAATTACGCCGGGGTCACCGTCGAGCGCAAGGAGGGGCTGTTCGTCAGTCCCGGCGGCACCCGCGTGAAAGTGATCGACCTGCCCGGCACCTATAGTCTGCGTGCCCGCTCGCCCGACGAGGAGGTAACCCGCGACGTCGTCTTGGGGCGGCGCGCCGATGAAGAGGTGCCCGAGGCGATTGTCTGCGTCGTCGATGCCACCCGGCTGCGGCTCAATCTGCGGCTGGTGCTGGAGATGAAGAAGCTGGGCCGCCCGGTGATCCTCGCCCTTAACATGATGGACGAGGCGGAAAGCCAGGGTATCGCCGTCGATGCTGCCGAATTGTCGGCGGCGCTGGGGATGCCGGTGGTGCCGACGGTGGCGATCCGCAAGGACGGCATTCAGCCGCTGCTCGACCAGATCGACCGCACCCTTCAGGTTGCCAAAAGCGAAGGGTTGGCTCCGAAAAGCGCGCCGTGCGGCTGGTCCGAGCCCAGTGCCCGCGATCTGCGCGATTACCATGTCGAGGTCGAGACGATTCTGGCCCAGGCGGTTGGGCGTCCCTCGCGGCCCCACCTCGCCACCCGCCGCATCGACCGCGTGTTGCTCCAGCCCGCCGCCGGTCTGGCGATTCTGCTGATGCTGCTGTTCCTGATGTTCCAGGCGGTGTTTTCGTGGGCGCGGCTGCCGATGGAACTGATCGACGGCGGCCTGTCGGCGGTCAAGGCCGCGATTGATGCCGGGATGGCCGACGGCCCGCTGAAAAGCCTGATCACCGACGGTATTATCGGCGGCGTCGGCAGCGTGGTGATCTTCCTGCCCCAGATTCTGGTGCTGTTCCTGTTCATCCAGATTCTCGAGGATTCGGGCTATATGGCCCGCGCCGCCTTCCTGCTCGACAAGATGATGGGGGGCGTCGGCCTGCATGGGCGTGCCTTCATCCCGCTGCTGTCCAGCTTTGCCTGCGCCGTGCCGGGGATCATGGCGGCCCGCACGATCGAAAACCGCACCGACCGCATTGCCACCATCATGATCGCGCCGCTGATGACCTGTTCGGCCCGGTTGCCGGTCTATACCCTGATTATCGCCGCCTTTATCCCGCAGCGGCAGGTGCTGGGCGGCTGGGTCGGTCTGCCCGGTCTGGTGCTGTTCGCGCTGTATGCCGCCGGAATCCTGTCCGGGCTGTTGATCGCCTTCATCTTGAAGCGGACGGTGCTGACCGGCGCGCGCGAGCCGTTGCTGATGGAGCTTCCGGCCTATCGCCTGCCGCGTCCGCGCAATGTGCTGCTGGGCCTGTACGAACGGGCGCGGGCGTTCCTGGTCCGCGCCGGTACGACGATCTTTGCCCTGATGGTGGTGATTTGGGCGCTGGCCAGCTTCCCCGCCGCACCCGAAGGCGCGACCCTGCCCGCGATTGATTATTCTGTTGCCGGAATGATCGGCCATTTCCTCGAACCGCTGCTGGCCCCGATCGGTTTTAATTGGGAGATCGCGGTGGCGCTGGTGCCCGGCATGGCGGCGCGCGAAGTCGCGGTCGGCGTGCTAGGCACCGTCTATGCGCTGAGCGACAGCGGCGACGCGATGCGTCATTCGCTGGCCGGGCTGCTGGCCCATTCCTGGAGCCTGCCGACCGCCTTGTCCTTCCTGACCTGGTATGTCTTCGCGCCCCAATGCATCGCCACCTTGAGCGTGGTGCGGCGCGAGTTGAATTCCTATTGGTGGCCGACGGCGATGTTCTTCGGCCTGACCAGTCTGGCCTATGGGGCGTCGTTCGCCACCTTCCGTGTCGCCACCGCGTTGATCGGGGAGTAGGCGCGATGGAACAGACGATTCTGGTCGGTCTTGTCGTCGCCGCCGCCGCCGGTTGGATCGGCTGGCGGATATGCCGCTGGGCCTCGGCCCTGCTCGGGCGCAAGCGCGCGGGCGGCTGTCCCGGCTGCGGTGGTTGTGGCGGCGGTTCCTCCGTGCCCGAGAAACGGCATACGTCTTAAATCAGGTTAGGGAATGCCGCCCGCCGTTGGGATCGGTGACGGTGTTGCTGTCTTCGTCCCAATAATCCGGGCCGACCGGCACCTTGCCGAAACCACCGGGGATATCCAACACATAGGTCGGCAGGGCGATGCCGCTGAGACGGCCGCGCAGGCTCCGCATCAAGGCGCGGCCCTCGGCCAGGGTGGGGCGGAAATGGCTGGTGCCGGGGGCAAGGTCGGGGTGGTGCAGGTAATAGGGCCGCACCCGCCGCCGCACCAGGGCGCGAAACAGCGCCTCCAGCGTTGCGGCCTCGTCGTTGACTCCCTTCAACAGCACTGTCTGGGCCAGCAACGGCAGTCCGGCATCGGCCAGCCGGGCCAGGGCGGCATCCGTCGCGGCGGCCAGTTCGCGGGCGTGGTTGACCTGAATTGCCAGCCATACCGAAAAATTGGCCCCGGGTGGCGGTGTCAGTGCTGCGACCATCGCCGCATCAATCCGGGCGGGCTCGACCACCGGCAGGCGGGTGTGAACGCGCACCACGTCGAGATGGGCAATCTGGCTCAGCGCCGCCAGCAAGTCCCCGATCCGGCGCGGCCCCAGCATCAGCGGATCACCGCCGGTGATCACCACCTCGCGCAGTTCGGGCCGGGCGGCGACATAGGCCAAAGCGGATTCGATCTCGGCCGGGCTCATCGCGGCGGCTCCGTCGCCGACCCGGGTGCGGCGGAAGCAGAAGCGGCAATGGGCGGCGCAGGTCAGGATCGGGGTCAACAGCACCCGGTCGGGGTAGCGGTGGACGATCCCGGTCTGCGGGCTGTAGGTTTGGTCGCCGATCGGATCGGCGCGATCTTCGGGGCGGATGTCCAGTTCCTCGGCCCCGGGGATGAACTGACGGGCGATCGGGTCGGCGGGATCGGTGGGATCGATCAGCGCCGCCAGCCCGCGCGGCAGCAGCAGCGGAAACGAAGCCGCCGCCGCTTCGATCGCGGCCAGGGCGGCGGACTCGATCAGACCGGCTGCGACCAGGTCGGCCGGGCGGCGATAGGGGGGATGGAACTGGGACATCGGGACGGGATAGGGGAAAAGATGAGCGCAGGCAAGATCGGGGTGGGGGAACAATGGTGGCGGCCCGAGCGGTTTGCAGTCCGCCGCGAGCGGCTGGAGACCCGGGCCAGGATCGTCGCGGCGGTACGGGCCTTCTTCGCCGTGCGCGGTTTTGCCGAGGTCGAAACCCCCTGTCTTCAAGCCTCGCCGGGGATGGAACCGCATCTGAAATGGTTCTCCACCGCTCTGACCGATCCCTATGGTGGCCCGGACCGGACGATGAGCCTGCACACCAGCCCCGAATTCGCGATGAAAAAGCTGCTGGTGGCGGGGATGCCGAAAATCTACCAATTGGCGCGGGTGTTCCGCAATGCCGAGCGGTCGGACACCCATCATCCCGAATTCACCATGCTGGAATGGTATCGAACCGACGTGCCGCTGGAGGCGCTGATGGACGATACCGAAACGCTGGTCGCCTCCTGCGCCGAGGCGGCGGGGGTGACCCGTCTGTCGCGCCGGGGGCGCTCGTGCGATCCGTTCCAGCCGTGGCGGCGGCTGTCGGTGGCCCAGGCGTTCCGCGATTATGCCGGGATCGACCTGCTGGCCACCGCGCCCGATCCGTTGCAGCCGCAGCGCGAGCTGATCGCCGCCGAAGCGGCGCGGATCGGGGTGTCGGTCAGCCCGTCCGACCGCTGGGACGATATCGTCTTTCGGATCATGATGGACCGGATCGAGCCGCATCTGGGCTTTGACGCCCCGGTGTTCCTCCATTCCTGGCCGCTGTCGATGGCGGCGCTGGCGCGGCCCTTAGGTGCCGATAACCGCGTCGCCGAGCGGTTCGAGGCTTATGCGCTGGGGGTCGAACTGGCCAACGCGTTTGGCGAACTGACCGACGCCGCCGAACAGCGCCGCCGCTTTGCCGAGGATCAGGCGTTGGCGCAAGCGCTCTATGGGGCCGCTCCGCCCGCCGACGAAGATTTCCTTGCCGCGCTGGAGTTCGGAATGCCGGACTCGGCGGGGATTGCGCTTGGCTTCGACCGGCTGGTGATGCTGCTGACCGGAGCGGAGCGGATCGACGACGTGTTGTGGGCCCCGGTCGGGTAAGAAGCGCAGCGAAAGCCAAGCGACCGGAGGTCGCGCCGGCGATTGAGGCTGTGAAGACCCGCGGAGCGGATCGACGACGTGTTGTGGGCCCCGGTCGGGTAAGAAGCGCAGCGACTGGCGCATTGAGCGCCCGGCGAAGGGGGGCAGCCGTTTGTACCGGCCCGATCGACATCTTTTCTTGACAGGGGAGGGGGCGATCCCGTTCCTTCGCGGTTCCTAAGGAATCCGAGGGGAGTTAGCAGATTATGACTCGTGCGTTCGTCTTTCCCGGCCAGGGCTCGCAGGCCGTCGGCATGGGCCGTGAGTTGGCCGAAGCCTTTCCGGTGGCCCGTCAGGTGTTCGAGGAAGTTGACGACGCCTTGTCACAAAAGCTGTCGGTGTTGATGGCCGAGGGGCCGGAAGCCGATCTGACTCTGACCGAAAACGCCCAGCCCGCTCTGATGGCGGTGTCGCTGGCGGTGGTCCGCGTGCTGGAAAGCGAAGGCGGGCTGGATCTGGCCCAGGCCGCCGCGTTCGTCGCCGGTCATTCGCTGGGTGAATATTCGGCGCTGGCCGCCGCCGGAACCTTCTCGATCGCCGATACCGCCCGTCTGCTGAAGATTCGCGGTCAGGCGATGCAGAAAGCGGTGCCGGTCGGTGTCGGCGCGATGGCCGCCCTGCTGGGGGCCGAACTGGAGCTGGCGCACGAGATCGCCGCCGCCGCCGCCGAGGGCGAAGTGTGCGAGGCCGCCAACGATAATGGCGGGGCTCAGGTGGTGGTGTCCGGTCACAAGGGCGCGGTCGAGCGGGCGATGAAGATCGCGGGCGAGCGCGGGGTGAAGCGGGCGGTGCTGCTGCCGGTATCGGCTCCGTTCCATTGTTCGCTGATGCAGCCCGCCGCCGATGCGATGGAAGAGGCGCTGGCGAATGTCGCGATGGCCGCCCCCAAGGTGCCGCTGGTCGCCAACGTCACCGCAGGGAAGGTCACCGCGCCCGACGAAATCCGCGATCTGCTGGTCCGTCAGGTCACCGGAACGGTGCGCTGGCGCGAAAGCGTGCTGTTCATGAAGGCCCAGGGGGTGACCGCGCTGGTCGAACTGGGCTCGGGCAAGGTGCTGGGCGGACTGGCCCGGCGCATTGACAAGGAACTGACCGGCAGCTCGGTGGGGACTCCCGCCGACGTCGAAGCGTTCCTGAAGTCTCTGTAAACCGATCGGAAGAAGAGGGGGGAGTCCGATGTTCGATCTTTCCGGAAAGACCGCGCTGGTGACCGGCGCGTCGGGCGGTATCGGCGGCGCGATCGCCCGCGCCCTGCATGCCCAGGGCGCGGTGGTCGGCCTGCATGGCACTCGGCGCGAGGCGCTCGACACGCTGGCGGCGGAGTTGGGCGAGCGGGTGCACGTCCTGCCCGCCAACCTGTCGGATTCGGCGGCGGTCGAGCAATTGGCCAAGGATGCCGAGGCGGCGCTGGGCGCGATCGACATCCTGGTCAACAATGCCGGTCTGACCCGCGACGGTCTGGTGCTGCGGATGAAGGACGAGGATTGGCAGACGGTGCTGGACGTCAACCTTACCGCCGCCTTCCGCCTGTGCCGCGCCGCGATCAAGGGGCAGATGAAGCGTCGTTCCGGCCGGATCATCAACATAACCTCGATCGTCGGCGTCACCGGCAATCCGGGGCAGGTGAACTATGCCGCCTCGAAGGCCGGTCTGATCGGGATGAGCAAGTCGCTGGCCCAGGAAGTCGCCAGCCGGGGCATCACCGTCAATTGCGTCGCTCCGGGCTTCATTACCTCGGCGATGACCGACGCGCTGAACGACGATCAGAAGGGCAAGCTGTTGACCGGCATTCCGGCCGGGCGGATGGGCAGCGTCGAGGAAATCGCCGCCGCCGTGGTCTATCTCGCCTCGGCCGAAGCCGCCTATGTCACCGGTCAGACCCTTCACGTCAACGGCGGGATGGCGATGATCTGATCTAGGCCACGATAGAGGGGCGCCGAGGCTGGTCAAGGGTGGAAAAGTGTGCTAGGAACGGGCACTTTTCGCCTGACAGGGGGATGCGCCTCCTCGGCGCATAAGCCGGTTTTCCAACGGACAAGACTTTTGAGGGATCACACATGAGTGACGTGGCCGAACGGGTTAAGAAGATTGTCGTCGAGCATCTGGGCGTCGAAGAGTCCAAGGTGACCGAGAACGCCAGCTTCATCGACGACCTGGGCGCCGACAGCCTCGACACCGTCGAGCTGGTGATGGCTTTCGAGGAGGAATTCTCGGTCGAGATTCCGGACGATGCGGCTGAGAAGATTCTGACGGTGAAGGACGCGATCGACTTCATCAGCAAGAATTCCTGATCCGGACTCCGGGCGCCGACCGCCGCTCTTTCGGGGGCGGCGCCCTTATCCTTTTTCCGTGACTTCCGAAAGCCAGGGTTTCATGAGACGTGTCGTCGTCACCGGCCTCGGCCTCGTCACTCCGCTGGGCAGCGGAGTGAAGACCAACTGGGAACGGCTCCTTGCCTCCCAGTCCGGTATCCGCCGTGTCGAGAGCTTTGATGTCTCCGATCTGCCCGCTCAGATCGCCGGGGTCGTGCCGAGAGGCACCAATCCAGGCGAACTCGACCTCGATTCCGTGGCTTCGGCCAAGGATCGTCGGCGCATGGACGATTTCATCGTCTATGGCCTCGCCGCCGCGACCGAGGCGGTTCTCGATTCGGGCTGGTTGCCCGAAGACGAAGAATCGCGCGAACGCACCGGCGTGATGATCGGTTCCGGTATTGGCGGTCTGCCCAATATCGCCGATGGCGCCCTGACGCTTGAAAAGTCCGGCCCGCGCCGGATCAGCCCGTTCTTCATTCCCGCCGCCCTGATCAATCTGGTCTCGGGCCATGTCTCGATCCGCTACGGCTTCAAAGGGCCGAACCATGCGGTTGTGACGGCCTGTGCCACCGGCGCGCACGCCATCGGCGACGCCGCCCGGATGATCATGTTCGACGACGCCGACGTGATGGTCGCGGGTGGCGCAGAAGCGGCGGTGCATCGTCTGGGGCTGGCTGGCTTCGCCGCCGCCAAGGCGCTGTGCACCTCCTACAACGACCGCCCGACCGAGGCCTCCCGTCCGTGGGATCGCGATCGTGACGGCTTCGTGATGGGCGAAGGCGCCGGCGTCGTCGTGCTGGAGGAACTGGAGCACGCCAGAAAGCGCGGCGCCAAGATCTACGGCGAAATCATCGGCTACGGCATGTCGGGTGATGCCTATCACATCACCGCCCCGGCCGACGACGGCAACGGCGCCGTGCGCGCGATGAAGGCCGCGCTGAAGCGCACCGGTCTGCCGCTCGAGGAGATCGACTACATCAACGCCCACGGCACCGCGACGATGGGCGACACCATCGAACTCGGAGCGGTCAAGCGGGTGTTCGGCGATCACGCCTACAAGCTCAGCATGTCCTCGACCAAATCGGCGGTCGGGCATCTGCTGGGCGCGGCCGGTGCGGTCGAAGCGATCTTCTCGCTGCTGGCGATCCGCGATCAGATCGTGCCGCCGACGCTGAACCTGCATAACCCGTCCGATGGCTGCGACATCGATCTGGTGCCGCTGAAGGCCAAGGAACGCAAGGTTGACGTCGTTCTGTCGAATTCGTTCGGCTTTGGCGGCACCAACGCCTCGCTGGTGTTCCGCAAGGCTCCGTGACCGGGGCTGCGGGGTCGCTGATCGAGACTTAAAGACAAGGCCTCCGCATCGTCGCGGGGGCCTTCGTCGCTTTTGGGGGTCGGAATGAAGGCCAAAGCGTTTGCGGTTCTGCTGGTGCTGGGGTTGCTTGGCGGCGTGCTGGCGTGGCAGGGGCATGTCGCCTTCACCGGCCCTGGTCCGTCTTCGTCTCCGGTGACGATGATCGTTCCCAAGGGGGCCGGGACCGAGGCGACCGCCGCCTTGCTTGAACAGGCCGGGGTGATCTCGGACCGCTATGTCTTCATCATCGGTTCCAAGTTGCGCCGGGTCACCTTGAAGGCGGGCGAATACGCCTTTCCCGCCCGGGTGTCGGCCGAGGAGGCGATGCGGATCATCGCCGATGGGCGGGTGGTGATCCACAAACTGACGGTGGCCGAGGGGCTGACGGTGCGTCAGGTCGCCGCTTTGGTCGAACAGGCCGATTTCCTGTCCGGGCCGATTACCCGGTCGCTGGCCGAGGGCTGGCTGCTGCCCGAGACGTGGCACGCCGTCCGCGACGAACCGCGTGACGAGGTGTTGGCGCGGATGGAAAAGGCGATGCGGCGCAATCTCGACACGCTGTGGGCCGGGCGCGATCTCCGCGTCGCCCTGCGCGGGCCGGACGAGGCATTGATCCTGGCCTCGGTCGTCGAGCGCGAGACCGCGATTGCGGCGGAACGGCCCCGGATCGCCGCCGTGTTCTATAACCGGATGGCGCGGGGGATGCGGCTGCAATCCGATCCCACCGTGATCTATGGCGTCTCGGACGGGTTGGGCGTGCTTGATCGCCCGTTGACCCGCGCCGATCTCAACACACCGCATCCGTGGAACACCTATGCGATCGACGGATTGCCGCGCACCCCGATTGCCAATCCGGGACGAGCCTCGCTGGAAGCGGTGTTGCACCCCGCCCGCACCGACGAACTGTACTTCGTTGCCGATGGCAGCGGCGGCCATGCCTTCGCCGCGACGCTGGACGAGCACAATGCCAACGTCGCCCGCTGGCGTCAGATCGAACGCAGCCGAAACGCAGCAGCACCATGATTTTTGTCATATATTCTATGTGGAACATTGTGACGGAAATATCCTGAATAGTCTTTTGCGATCACGGCCCCTGCGGGGGCCGTTTTGTTTTTTTGTGTATCCTATTATTATTGCTGAGGTGATCGTCAATTCGATCCTGTAATTTAATTATTATTGACGCGTTATCGTCTCCACAACCATTAATACTTGTAGGGTCAACGCTGTATATTGACGGGTTGAGAAGGCCAGAGGTACTATCCACCGCGATAAGACAGGGTCGTCATAGGTTGGCGTTCGCCTGATCTTGAGAGAGTCAGAGGTCGGCATGGCACCCAGGGATGAGACGTCTTCCGACCGTGCGGGCGATGGGGCGGCGATCGGCACCGTCCAGACCCTGACCGGCGGCGCGGTTGCCCGTCATGCCGACGGAGGTCAGGTCGCGCTGCACAAAGGCGACCGCGTGTTCGAGGGCGACGTTCTGATCACCGATCAGGGCGCGTCCGTCGGCGTGGTGCTGTCCGACGGCACCTCGCTGTCGCTGGGGGAAAAGGCGCGTCTGGCCCTCGACGATTATGCCTATGATGCGACCAGCCACAGCGGCGACGCCCATCTGTCGCTGCAATCGGGCTCGTTCGCCCTGGTCACCGGTCAGATTTCCAAGACCGCGCCCGACGCTTTCGCGCTGAAGACCCCGACGATGACCGTCGGCGTGCGCGGGACCGGCATCGCTGGCAACACCAATGCCATCGCCCTGATGGCGGAACGGGGCGGCGTCTCGGGCGAGGTGGTGCTGACCACGCCGTCCGGTCAGACCGCGACCCTGAACACCCCCGGTTCGGCCGCGTCGTTGGGCAGCGGCGGGCTGGTTCAGCAGCAATTGTCGCCGTTTCAGGTGATGCAGTTGGCCGGTGGGGCCGGGGCGGCGCTGCCCAACGGCGCGGCGTTGCTGTCGCCCGCTTTCAACGCGGCGGCGCAGGCGGTCCAGCAACAACAACAGCAACAGCAAGAACAGACTCCGCCGCCGCCGCCATCTCCCAGCGGCGACGGCGCGCAGGGACAGGGCTCGGGGACGCTGGAGGCGCTGGCGGCGCTGCAAAGCGCGGTCGAGGCTCAGATTCAGGCGATCCAGCAGGGAATCGCCCAGGATGCCGCCGGTCGGGCCGAACAGGCGCGGACGGCAATCGACAAGGCCAAGGCCGACATTCTCACCAACCAGGAAGCAACGCGGGCGGCGGCCGAACAGGCGGCGCGGGCTGCGGCCGAGTTGGCGCATCGCCAGTTCGAGGCGGCGCGGGAAGCCGACGCGGCGGCGGCGGCTCTGATCCGTTCGATCCTCGAACAGGCGCGACTGACCCTGGTCCAGATCCAACTGGACAAGACCTCGGTCGATCTGGCGATTGCCGAGATGTGGGACTCGCTGGTGATCCTGGCCAGCCCCGACGCGGCGGGCAAGGAGGCGGCCGAGGCGGCTCTTCAGACCCTGAGCGCCGCCGCCTGGAGCGCCAACGATCTGATTGTCCTGTCCCAGGCCGATCTGGCGGCGGCGGCGACGATGGCACTGTCGCTCGCCGCCGGTCACGGTGCCACGGCGACCGGTCTGGCCCTGGCCGTCCAGGGCGTGACGAACGAGGGGCAGGCGCTGGCGGCGGCCACCGCCGCCGAACTGGGACAGGTCGCCGATTTCATCACCAATCCCAGCCACTTCCTCGACGCGGTCACCCGGTGGTCGACTCCCTACGATTCCGATACCTCGCTGGCCGAACATGCCGCCGAGGAAGCCCGTGCCGCCGCTGACGACACTCAGGCGCGGGCGACCCAGGCTCAAACCGAGGCCCAGGCCGCGTCGGATGCGGTGGTCGCCGCCCGCAACGCCGAAGAAGCGCCGATGGTCGCCTTGGGCGAGGCCGAGGCGCGGCTGGGGGTCTATGTCGGTGCGGAAAACGCGGCCCGGGCCGACCGCGACGAGGCGATGTTGCTCTGGACCGGCCATGCCGCCGACGCCCAGGCGCTGGCGGCGATGTCGGCGACGGTTCAGGCTGCCTATTCCGCCGTCCTGCTCCATCAGTCGGTCGGGGTGGTCGATGGCGACCTTGCCACGGCCCGTGCCGCTCTCGCCGCGCAGGCGGGGCTGCATCCCGACAATGCGGTGGTCGATGCGCTGGCCCATGTCGAGGCGGCGTGGGTTCAGCTTGCCGCCGATGCGGTGGCGACCGCGCTATCCGATCCGCTCAACCTGACCAAGGTCACCACCGCCTGCGACGTGCTGACCCATCTGAAGGCCGGTCTGGACGGCGATTCCCGTGAGACCGCGCTTCAGGCGGCGCTCGATCTGGTCGCTTCGGCCCAGGCCTCATTCGACTCGACCACCCGGACCACCACCACCGATACCCAGACCTTGCTGGCCGGTGCCGCCGACATCCTGAGCGGCGACGGGCTCGCCTCCGGGGCCGACGTCGCCACCCATCTGTCCGCCGCCGCCACCTTGTCCGGTCAGATTGCGACCGACGCCGCGACCCTGGCCAGCTATGACCAGACCCTGTTCCTGACCTATTTCACCGCCTGGCACGATGCCGTCGTCGCCCGTCAGGCGATTGCCGCCAGCGACGACGATTTTGTGCTGACCCCGGAAACGGTGGGGGGGAACTATACCGGACGGCTGCTCGGGTCCGATGGTTCGGTCGTGACGATGAGCCTGGGCCAGGACGAGAGCGGGGCCTATGACGGCACCGTCGTCTTTACCGATTCCCACGGCGATCCGGTCGATGTGCCGCTGGCCTATTCCGGCCTGACCCTGAAGCACGATTCCTCGGGCCATCTGATCCTCGATTCCGACGGCGATCCGGTGTTCGTCACCGACGACGGCACCACCGTTTCGGTCCGCGCCGATGCGTCGGGCTATTCGCTGGTGTCGGACAGCGGAATCGTCGCTGCCGATACCGCCGTCGCCGTCGCGATTGAGGTGCATGACGACGGTACCGTCGGTCTGCTGGTCGGCGGGGTTGCCGTCACGATCGACGGCGGGGCCTATCTGACCGCCGAAACCGCCTTTCTGGCCGCGCTCGACATCTATGACGCCGCCGTCGCCGCTCTGGGCGATGGGGTGATCGAGTACAATGCCGACCATACCCCGATCCTGATTGGGGCGCT
The DNA here is from genome assembly GCF_900108475.1 of Magnetospirillum fulvum. GTDB lineage: Bacteria > Pseudomonadota > Alphaproteobacteria > Rhodospirillales > Magnetospirillaceae > Phaeospirillum > Phaeospirillum fulvum_A. The sequence goes on from NZ_FNWO01000004.1 coordinate 150,052, forward strand.
CGACCGGGCGGTGTACTGGTCGCAGCAGGCCGGGCTTGATCTCCAGGCCGCCGCCCAGGCCGAGGCCGAGGCGAGCACCGCCCAGATGGCGGCGCGGACGCTGGAGACCTACATCCTCGACACCGCGACCGATCAGGTCGGCCATGCCCTCGACACGATCGAGGCGAAGCTGGACGCGGCGCGGGCTCTGAAAGAGGCGGGGGGGACGCTTGATCCCGCCGAAACCCAGGCCCTGCTCGACGCGGCCCAGGCGGCGCTGACCTCGCTGGCCAACTATGCCGCCAAGGCCGATGACGCTGCCGCCAACATGGTCGCCTGGCGGGTGTTCGCCGCCGATGCCGGGGGACAGGCCGCGCTGGATGCCGCCACCGCCAAGAACGAGTCGGTCCAGGCCACGCTGACCCAGGCCACGACGATGCTGTCCGAGATCGTCCAGATCGACCTCTATGCCGACGCCGCCGACGATACCTCCCGCGCCGCCGCCGATCTGGCGATTGCCGCCCGCAAACTGGCCGGGGTGGGGGACGACGCCCTCGCTCAGGACGGGCTGGCCGCCGCCGCCGCCCGCAAGGCAGCCGCGGCGCTGGCCGACGCTGTCCGCGCCAACGATGCCGATTCCGCCGCCGCCGCCAAGCTTGCGCAGGCCCTGGCGGCGAAGACCGAGGCCGACCGGCTGGCCGGCGAAGCCACTGCCGCCAAGCTTGCCACCCTGAACGCCATCGCCGCCAACGATGTCGAGACCGCTTTGGCCCAGGACGCGATTGCCGGGCAGAAAGCGGCGCTGGCGGCGGCTCAGGCCGAGCTGGCCCGCACCGCCGCCGACGAGGCGGTCGGGCTGGCCTCGGACCATCTGCTGGCCCAGGCGCGGGCCGCGCTGACGGCGGCACAAGAGGCGGCGATCCGGGCGGCGGACGATAGCGCCGCCGCCTCGGCCCCTAATGTTTCCGTCGCGGTCGCCCAGGCCAAGGCCACCGACGCCGTCCAGCAAGCCGCCCTGGTCGAGACGAACCGACTCGCGATCGAACTGTGCCTGAGCAAGCTTCAGGCGATCGGCGGGGCCGATGCCGCCCAATCCGAGGCGCTGACGCTCAACGGTCTGTCGGCCTATGTCGCCTCGGTCGCCGCCGCCGCCGCCCAGACTGCGACCGCCTCCGCCGCCGCAATCACCGCCGCCGCCGCCGCGACCCAGGCCGCGCTTGACGCCGCCGCCGCCGCCGAAGCGGCGCGGGAAGCGTCCGATCAGGCCCGGCTTGACGCGATCGAGGCCACCGCGGAATCGCTGCTCGACGCCGCCCAGTCCCGCAGCGCCGCCGACAGCGCTGCCGCGGCGCGGACCCAGGCCCAGTTGGACCTCGCCCAATCCTGCGCCACTCAGGCCGAGGCCGAATCCGTCGCCGCCCAGGCGGCCACCGCCGCCGCCGACAGCGCCGCCGCGCAGGCCCACAGTGCGCTGGCCCAGACCTATGCGGCCCAGGCTCAGGCGGCGTTCGCCGCCGCCGCGACCCTGGCCGCCGGTCATGGCTCGGCCGCCGCCGCTCTGGTCGGTCAGGCGGCCACCGCCGCCGCCTCGGCCGCCGCCTCGGCCGCCGCCGCCAAGGCCCAGGCCGGGATCGCGACCAACCTATCCGGCTCGGCGGCGGATTGGCTGGATGGCAGCGCGATCGCCGAATGTGTCGCGGCCAAGGCCTCCTATGACAATGCCGCCAGCGCGGTCGCCGAGGCCGAGCGGGCGGCGATGACGGCATCTGCGGAGTACGCGGCCAAGATGGCCCTGCTGGCTCCGTTGCAGATGGAGGAGGCCGGAGCGCTGGCGGTGCGCGACGCTCAGATGAGCGCGTTGCGGAGCGCGGCTCAGGCGTTCCTGACCGCCACCGGCACCGTGGCCGATATCAATGAGGCCAGTGCTGCGGCGATCCACGCCATTGTCGATGGCATCGTCGCGGTCAATCCGGTCCAGGCCGCGCTGAAATCGGCCTACCAATCCGCCTATTCCAGCTATGGCAATGCCGCCAGCGCCTATGACATGGCTCATGCCGCGACGGTTTCGGCCCAGTCGATCGCCGATCTTGCCGCCGCCCAGGCCGCCGCCGCTGCCACTGCCGCTCAGATGGCCGAAGCGAACATGGCCCAGGCCGCATCGGCCTATGCCTTTGCCGCTTCCTATGAAATGGGCGCGCAGGCGGCGGCGGCGATGCTGTCCTCCGCCACGACCGCGATGGCGGAATCGTTGAGCGCGGCCGAAGCGGCTTTGGCCGCCGCCCGTGCCGCGCGCACCACCGCCAGCACTGCCGCGACCGAGGCGACCAACGCGGCCGACGCGGCCGATCTGGCCGGGCAAAGCGACGATCCCGCCGCCGCCCTGCTGGCCCAGCAGGCCGCCGCGTCCGCTGTGTCGGCGCTCGACGGTGTTACCGCCGCCAATGCCGCCGCTTTGTCCGCCGCTACCGCCGCTCTGTCCGCCGCGACGGCGGCGCTCGACGGTCTGATCGCCCAGCATCCCGCCAATTACGCCCAGGCGTTGCCCGAGGTGCGGGCGGCACAAGCCGACGCCGAGGCCGCCTTGGCGGCGGTCAAGGCTCAGATTGCCGCTCTGGCCGGTGAAGTCGGTTCTCTGGTCGCCGAATCCGACGGCTTTTCCGCCACGGTCGGGCAGATGGCGAATCATGTCGATCTGGTTGCCAGCGGGATTTCGCTGCTGGCGATGGGAACAATCGAGGCGTTGCAGGTCGCCGTTAACGATAGCGAGACCGGGTTCAAGGCCGAGACCGCCGCTGCGGCAGCGGCGGCAGCAGCAGCGGCGGTCTCTGCGCAGGATTCCTCGGCCCAGGTCGCCAGCACGGGCGGCGGCAACGCGGTCCGGTCCGCTCTTGATGCGGTGCTGGCCGAGGGGCATGGCAAGGTCGATGACGCGCCGCTGGCGTCGGACGATGGAAGCCTGACCCAGGCGCTGGATACCCTGGTGGCGTTGCGCGGTACTCTGGTCGCCGCTGATGCCGCTGCGGGACGGATCGCGGCGGTCGATGCCGCCATCGCTCAATCTCGCGCTGCTCTCGACGCGGCGCGCGATGCGCTGGACGAGTCCCTGGCCGCTGCGGATTCCGCCGGCAGTGCGGCCGCGCTCAAAGCCGGTGTGGCCGAGGCCGCGAAAAATGCCGCTTCGGACGATGCCACCGCCATCGCCGCGATCTGGACGAGCGATCCGGCCGATTTCGCCACCGCTCTGGCCGCCGCTCGCAGCGCCGCCCAATTGGCCGGAACGGCGACGGCCTCTGCGGCCTCCGCCCAGGCGGCGGCTGCTGCCGCCGCCGCTTTGGTGTCCGATGTCGCGGCGTTGAAAAGCGATGTACTGACGGCGGTATCGGCGGCCGAAACGACGGTGACCCGCTCGGCCGATCTGGGGTCGGCGATTGGGGCCGCCCACACCGCCCGCACCATCGTTGCCGGGTTCGCCGATCTGGTTGACGCCGCCGCTCTCTCGTTCGACAGCGCGCAGAGCGCCAACGATGCCGCCCAGGCCGACCTGTCCACGGCGTCGGGTCTTTACGCCCAACTGGCGTCCGGGTCGTCGGTCGATGCCGCCGCCGTCAAAAGCGCTGCGGCGGCGCTGGCCGTCGCGACCGCTGCGGCGGATTCGGCGCAAAGCTTCCTGACCGCGACCGAAACGGCGTGGGTCGCCGCCAAGGCCCAGGCCGCGAAAGCGGAGGCGGCGCTGGCCGCCGCCGACAATGCGGTCGATGCGATGTTGACCGCGCTGGCGGCACCGGGAGGGGAGACGATGTCGCTCGCCTCCTATCTCGCCTCGGCCACCGCCCAGGCCGATATCGCCCTTCAGGCCCAGATCGAGGCCACCCGCCAGGTCAATGCGGCGGCGGCGTCCTATGACAGCGCGACGACCGACACCAACGATCTGGTGGGGCAGGCCGGGATCGTCGCCGACCAGTTGGCGCTGATCGAGGGTTATCGGAGCGATGTCGCGGCGGCGGAGACGGTCCACGCCATTGCGGAATCCGTCGCCGATCTGGCCGCCTCTGCTGCCGATCTGGCCGCCTCTGCCGCCGATTTCGCCCTGCTGGCCAATGCGGCCGCCCTGGCCGCCGCCAATGCCGCGATTAGCGGCGGCGCCGTCGCGATCACCTTGTCCAAGACCGTGACCGTGGATGGCGTCGCCCATCACAGCGGTGAGGTTCTGACCCTGGCCGAGGCGACTGCGCTGGCGAGCGCCGCTTCTGCCGCCGCCTCTGCCGCCGCCACCGAGGCGGCCGCGACGCGAGGAGAGGCAGCGCTGGCCGCGTCGTCCGCCACCGCCGCCGCCGGGGGACATTCCGGCGCTTTGGCCTGGGCCGCCACCGCCGCCACCTCTGCCGCCGCCGCCGTGACCTCGGCCGATGCCGCCGCGATCTCGGCCGCAATCGCCGCCGATGCCGAAACGATGGCCGGGGACGCCGCCGCCGCTCCCTCTGTCGATGCCGCCAAGACGGTCGCGCTGGCACAGGCGCGTCAGGCCGCCGCCGCGTCCGCCGCCGCCGCCGTTGCCGCCGCGACCGAGGCCGATGCCAGCGTCCAGTCGGTCCTGGCGGTGCTGACCCACTATCAGGACCGCTTGAACGCCGTCGTCGCCGCCGATTCGGCGACGGTGGCGATGCGCAACTCGGCTACCGCCTTGTTGCAGCAGGTCGAGACGCTGCGGATCGCCTTGACCGACGCGAAGAACGCGGCCATGACCGACGCCCAGGGCGGCATCGCCGATGCCCAGTCCGATGGCAGCGATTCCGGCGCGATCGATTCCAGCGCGCGGACCCAGGTGTTGGATTCCGCGCATTATGCCGAGGCCCAGATCGCCGCCGCCAATGCCGCCACCAAGGCCGCCGCCGCTGCCGCCCAGATCCAGACCATCCGATCCCTGACCGAGACGGTGTCGCACCTGACCGCGCCGGTTGACGCCCTCGATTCCGCGCTGGATCAGACGCAATCGTTGGCCGTCGCCACCAGCCTTGCCGCCGCGACGGCGGTCGCCATCGCCGACACCGCGACAATCGCCCAATATTCCGGGGCGCTGACCTACAATGTCCTCGCCAACGACACGTCGCTGAGCGGCGCGGTGCTCCGTTCCTATGAAACCGTCACCAACTTCACCAGCGGCAGCGACCATCTTCATTTCTCCGGGATCGCCGGGATCGGTTACGCCGGACTCGAAACCGTGCTGGCCGGGACCGGTCTGGCCGACAAGATCGCGGCGATTCGCGCCAATGCCGCTTTGTCCGACACCATCGTGTTCTTCACCCAAGGCGGCGACGGCTGGCTGTATGTCAAGGGCGCGGGGACGGGAACCAGTTTCGACGGCACCTTGATCCGGCTGGCGGGAACGACCCAGGCCCCGACCCAGGCCGACCTGTCCGGATTGGGCGGCGACAACACCCTGACCGCCGGGGATGGGCGCGATTATCTGGCCGGAACCGATGGCGCCGATCTGTTCGATCTTTCGCCCGTCGCCGACGGCGTCAGCGGGGTCCGGGTGGTTGCGATCGGCCGCCCCGCCAACGGCATCGCGGTGCTCAATGCCGATGGCAGCATCACCTATAAGCCCAACACCACCTTCCATGGCGATGATGTCATCGCCTACACCCTGGAAAGTACGGTCGAGGTGACGATCGACGGGGTGACCCAGACCCAGGTCAGCTATTCCAGCGGGACGCTGACCGTCCATGTCACTCCGGTCAATTCGGCCCCGGTCGCGGTCAACGATTACGCCACCGTCTTGTCCGCCGGGGCGGTGACGATCCGTCCATTGGGCAATGACAGCGATATCGACGGCGATATCCTGACGGTGAGCGCGATTGGCGGCACCGCCGTGTCGGGGACCACTCCGATCGCGGTCGCGGGGGGAAGCGTCGTGGTCAATCCCGACCAGACGGTGACCTTTACCCCCGATCCCGCCTATTACCGGTCGCTCGGGGCCAACGTCCACGGCCAGCGAAGCTTCACCTACACCGTTGCGGACCCCGATGGCGCGACGACGACGGCAACCATTATCGTCGATCTGGTCGGACAGAACGATGCTCCCACCGTCAGTGCGGCGAGTCTCGCGGCGAGCGAGGACACCGCCCTGATCCTGACCCTCGACAGCTTCGCCGCCGCGTTCTCCGACGTCGATGGCGATAGCCTGCGCGCGATCAAGATCACCTCTTTACCCGTCAACGGCACTTTGGTCCTGGTCGGAGACGGCGTGGTTCATCCGGTGACCCTGTTGTCGAGCATCAGCCTGGACCGGATCGCGGATGGCTCGTTGCGCTTCATTCCGGCGACGAACTTCATCGGAAGCGTCAGCTTCGACTGGAAGGGATCGGACGGGACGGTCTATGCGTCCAGTGCGGCGACGATGACAATCGAGGTCGCCCCGGCGTCGGACCCGCCCAGTCTGCACCCGGTCGCCGTCAGCGGCGAGGAAGGCAGCCGGATCGCGCTCGATCTCGGCGTTGCCCTGACCGATCCGACGGAAACGCTGACGGTGACGCTGTCGGACATCCCGGTCGGAGCGGTGCTGCGCGCGGGCGAGACGGTTCTGCTGACCGCCTGCGACGGCAATACCAGCGTCACCGTGACCGCCGCCGACATCGCCGCCGGTCTGACGATCGAATCGCCCGCTCAGTCCGACCAGAGCTTTACTCTGACCGTGGTCGCCCATTCCCAGGCCGACGGCGTGGCCGTGGCCGACAGCCCGGCGATGTCCGAAACGGTGACGGTGATCGGTCGCAACGATGCCCCGGTGGTGGTCGAAGCCGATACCGAATTGACCGTCGGCGATGGCGGAAGCGTCGGCGGAACCCTCGTTGTCGCCGACGTCGATGAGACCGACACGATCAGCTACCGACTGCTCGATGCGGCGAACCAGCCCGTCGATTCCGTGACCACCGCGAACGGGACGGTGACGATCGACCAGAACGGGCATTACGTCTACACGCCGAAGGCGGAATTGCTTGGGATGCGCACGGGCGAGACGCTGAGCGACAGCTTCCGCGTCATCGCCAGCGACGGCACCGTCGAAACCGCTCCCGTCACCGTTACGGTGACGATCGAAGGCGACAATGACGCACCGGTCGTCAGCGACAGTCATATCCTGTCGGCGAACCGGTGGCCGCTTTATTTCTCTTTGTCCGATTTCACCGCGTCGGCCCTCGATCCCGAGGGGGATGCGCTGGCGGCGATCAGAGTCGTCACCCTGCCGGAGAGCGGATCTCTCTACCTTAACGGAGAGGCGGTCGCGGTCGGGGCCGACATCGCCGTCGCCGATATCGAGTCGCTGGTCTATTACCCCGAGGGCATGGAAGGCGGTTGGGGCGAGGGAGGCTCGGTCAGCTTCCAGTGGGTTGGGTCCGACGGAACCGATTTTTCGTCGCTCCCGGCGACCCTGACCTTGGGGCCGGTGCAGATTGACGTCGATGGAACCTATGACGGGAGCGGCGAAACTCGCCCGGTCGAGGTCACTGGCGGCGCAGGCGGCGACACCCTGATCGGCGGATCGGGCTATTCCGTGTTGTCCGGGGGCGAGGGCGACGATGTGATCGTCAGCGGAACCGGCGGCGGCGCGATCGACGGCGGGGCGGGACAAGACATCGTCAGCTTTGCCCAAATCGAGTCCGGATCGCGGACCCTGACCGTCGATCTGATGGAGGGCCGCGCCTTCCTCTACCGGTCGGGGGACGAAATGTCGATTTTCGTCGCCCAGACCCGGGCGGTCGAGTCGGTGATCGGCAGTGCGTCGGGCGATTCGATCATCGGTGACGACGGGGCCAACACCCTGATCGGCGGGGGGGGAGGCGACGTCCTCAGCGGTGGTCAGGGCGACGACGTGTTCGGCTATGTCTCGAACGCGGATTCGACCCTCGATCACACCGACAGCATCGCCGATTTTTCCGATGGCGACCGGATTGTGTTCAGCGGAATCGACGGCATCGCCTACGATTCCGCCTTTTCGCCCCAACGTGGCCAAACGGTGGCCGACACCGTTGCCGCGATTGTCGGCAATGCCGATATCGTCGATCAGGCGGTGTTCTTCGTTCAAGACGAGTCGAGCTGGCTGTACATCAAGGGGGCGGGAAGCGGGACCAGCTATGACGGCACCCTGATCAATCTTCAGGGGCTGTCCGCGCCGTTGACACTGGAGGCGCTGCCGGGACTGAGCGAGGTCAGCGACACCACAGCAGGCGTCACCGTGCCGACCCTGGTGTTGGCGTGCGACGGCAGCGGCGCGGCGGCGACGGCGGCGTTCGATCCCAGTCTGTTTTCCGACAACCGGCTGAGTCTTGCCTTCGACGTCTGCCTGCTGGGATCGGAAACCACCAGCGGGGGATCGCTGCTGTCTCTGGTCGGGGCGGACGGCAAGCCCTGGGTCGATATCCGGGTCGAGAGCGGGGTCCTGTCCCTGACGGTTGCCGGGTCGAGCGACGAGCCCAGCGTGACGACACTGCCGGTCGGCGAATGGCACCGTATTGCGCTGACGATCGACGGCACGATGGGCAGCGATTCCTCTGCCACGGTCTATCTCGACGGCAATCCGGCCTGCTCGGTGGCGTTTTATGCTTCCGGGGCGGAGTTGAGCGACACTTTGCGGGCGCTGGCGGTCGGTGGCACCGGCAACACGGGCGGTACCGCCGCGCTTTACGACAATGTCAGCCTGTGGAATGTCGTCCGCAGTCCGTTTGCCATCGAATCCGCCCTGGCGGACGGCTTCGATACGGGACTCATCGCTCATTGGGCGTTCGAGTCGGTGGGAGAGGGTGTCTGCGTCTCCCGCTATGGCAGCGGGTCCGATCTGACGATCGGGGCGGCGGCCGAGGTGATCGCCTATGAGCCGCTGACGCTCCGCGCGGCGACGGCAATCGGCGCGACCGGGACCGAGGCTCCCGCCGCGTTGGGAGGATCGGGCGCGGTCCATCTCGACGGCAATGGCAGCGCGATCCGCTCGGCCACATTGTTCGAGCCGGGCCAGAGCGACTTCACCATCGAATTGTGGGCCAAGCCGGACACGCTGAGCGGGACGCAATATCTGTTCGCCAAGGAGCAATCGAGCAATCCGGGCGGGTGGAGTCTGTATCTCGAGGACGACATCCTGAAGGTCAGCATGCCGGGACTCTCCGCCGAGAGCCTGACCTTCGGCCTTGCCGACACCGAATGGCACCATGTCGCGGTGACGCGGTCGGGCCAGACCATCACCCTTTATGTCGATGGGGCCGCGGTCGGCACCGCGCAGACCGATCAGGTCTATGACATGAGCAACGGCATCCCGACCCTGATCGGAGCGCGGTTCAGCGATATCTTCGGCGACGATCAGAGCATGGTGACTCCCCTCGCCTCGGAAAGCCTGACCGGCTCGGTCTCCGATGTCCGGGTCTGGTCGAGCGCGCTTGACGACGCCGAGATCGCGGCGGGGATGGGGCATCGCCTGAGCGGAGCCGAACCCGATCTGGTCGAGTACCTTCCGCTCAGCGACGCGGAGATCAACGCGGCGGTCACCGCGTTGCGCGATCTGGTCGATGTCGCGGTGCGGGCCGAGGGCGCCAGCGCGATCACCGTTGCCGGTCTGCCCGTCGGAAATCGGGCGATCGACCTCAGTGGAACGGCCAGCGGGATCATCTCCCCCACTTTGTTCGAGCCCGGCAGCGGAGCCTTCACCGTCGAATTGTGGGCCCGCGCCGACAGCCTGACCCATGCCTCGGTGCTGTTCGCCAAGGAGCAGAGCGACGACAATACCGGTTGGTCGCTGTGCGTGCTGGCCGATGGCCATCTTGTCTTCAATGGTCCGAACGGGCTGGTCCTGCAAAGTACGATAACCGTGACGGAGGGGAGCTGGCATCATTACGCCATGAGCCGCTCGGACGACGGCGACCTCACCCTTTATATCGACGGAGCGGTCGCGGGGGCGTTCGAGGGGGTTACCGCCGACTTGTCCAACGGCATTCCCTCGATGGTCGGAGCCCGACTGGGCAACAATTCCAGCCTGGAATTCAGCCTGGACGGAGCGGTCAGCGAGGTCCGGCTGTGGTCGGTCGAGCGCAGTGCCGAGCAAATTCGCGACGGCAAGGATACTCATCTCGGCGGAACCGAGCCCGGTCTGGTCGATTACCTGCCGCTCGACGGCAGCTTGAGCGAGATCGTTCCCGCCGACGCCCCCGATCCCGCGCTCGACCATGCCGATCTGGTCGTTTCCGGCGGGGTTCAGACTCAGTCGCTTTGCTTCGCCGATGGCAGCACCGCCAGCGCGGGCGACATTTTCAGCGTCGGGACCGACGATTTCACCATCGAAATGTGGATCAATCCGACCGCATCCGGCACCGTGCTGTCGAAGGGCAATGCCCTCTCTCTGACCCTGGTCGATGGCAAGCCGACCCTGACACTTGGCGGCACGCTGGTGCTGCAAGGCGATGCCCTCAGTCTGGAGGGGTGGAGCCATCTGTCGCTGTCGCGCGAGGACAACACCTATCGGCTTTATATCGACGGCGTGCTGAACCGGGTGGTCGTGGCGGAAGCCTTCGCGATCGATTCGACCGATCCGTTGCTGTTCGGTGGCGGCTCTTTCAGCGGCCTGATGGCGGGGTTGCGGTTATGGAGTGTCGCCCGCTCGGAAAGCGAGGTGATCGACGCCCTTCATTCCTCCTATTGCGGCGGCGACGGATTGGTCGCGGCGTGGCCGGGGCTTGCCGACGAGGTCGATGGGGTCAGTTTCCTCGACGACCGCTCCGGCAACAGCCACACCCTGACCTTCGAGACCGGGACGGTCCTGTCCGAAGCGGTCGAGACCCCGCTGCTGGTCAATCCGGTCCGGGTCACCAGCGGCGAGACCTATCAGGGCGCGGTGGTGACCGCCGCCGCCGACGGCGTTACCGCCAGCTTCACGATGACGACCGGACCGGAGCATGGCAGCGTCTTTCTGAACGGCGACGGCAGTTACGTCTATACCCCCGCTTACGGCTATAGCGGCATCGACAGCTTTGACATCACCGTCGCGGTGGACGGAACCGAGTATATCCAGTCGATTGCGCTGCTGATCCAGCCCACCCTTCGGATCGTCGGAGCCTCGCAGACCGTTTCCGCCCGCTCGTTCGATGGCGACGATTACGCCACCATCGCGACCGCGTCCGATCTGACCGGACTGGACGACGGGACGTTCACCCTGGAAGCCTGGATCAAGCCCGACAGCGCTTGCCTGTCCACTGTGGGCGAGCATGTGATCCTGTCCAAGCAGATCGGCTCCACCAGCTATTATCTCAAGATCTATGACGGCCAGTTGGTCTTTCATACCGACGACGTCGTCCTCGCCGCGCCAACCAGCCTGACCGCCGACCAATGGGCTCATGTCGCGGTGACCCGCTCCGGCGATGCGGTCGCGTTGTATATCGACGGACAAAGAGTTGCCCTGACCGAAATCGCTGCGTCGGGCGGGCTGTCCGATGGTGGCAGTCTGACGGTGGGGGCGCGGCCGGTCGATGGCGACATCGTCGGCCAGTTCTTTACCGGCGACATCGCGACGGTGCGGGTGTGGGATCAGGCCTTGACCGCCGCCCAACTCGCCGCAGGGTATGACGTCGTCGCCAACAGCGACGAAGACGGGCTGATCGGGGTGTGGTCGGGCGACACGATCACACCGGCCGAGGGCAACCAGCAGCCCGACGAACTCCCCTCCGTTGCGGTGCCGCTCTATGGCGATGAGGTCGTCTGCGCCTATAGCGGCAGGTGCTCGGGCACGCTTGCCGTTTCCGAGGTGGCGGGGGGCGACGGCCCCCTGAGCCCGGCGACGGCGGTGAGCTATCAGTGGAGCCGGGTCGGCAGCGGCCTAACCGGGCATGGCGGCACGGTGACGGTCGCGGCCGATGGCAGTTTCGTCTATGTCCCGGCCAACGATTGGTCCGGCCAGGACAGCTTCGTCGTCCAGGTGAGCGGCAGCGATGGCACGGTGGCGACCCGGGCGATTGTCGTCGAGGTCAAGCCGATCCAGGCCGCGCCCGAGATCACCGCGCAGGGCTCCTACGACCTGATGGCCGACGGGAAGATCTATCTTGGCCTCGACATCGCCGATCCGATCGCCGCCGACGCTTTCCAGACGATTTCGGTGACTCTGACGATTGAGCACGCCGAAATCTGGCTGACCGGGACCCAGGGGGTTGCCGTCACCGGCAATGGCTGCGATTCGGTCGTCGTCACCGGGACGTTCGACCGGATCCACGCGATCTTGTCGGCGGCGACGCTAAAGCCGCTCGACGGCTGGAGCGGGGCCGAAACGCTGGTGGTGACGACGCAGAATCTTACGGTCGATCCCGAGGGCATCGCGATCCCCTCGTCCACCACCCTGACGATCCAATGCTCGCTGTCGCCGCAGATTTCGCTGTCGCAGGATGTCTTGTTCGCGATCGGCGACACCCCGACCGACCCGATCGAGGTGACGGTTCAGTCGCTTCAGATCAATACGGACTGCTCTGTCTCTATCGCCGCCATCTCCGGCGGCTCTGCCAGCCTTGACAATATGTCGCTGAGCTTTACCGCCGATCCCCTCGTTTCCGGCGCCAAGTCGGTCTCTCTCTTTACCAGCAACGGGCTGAACGGAATCTACCGACAGATCAATGTCCTGGCCTTCTCGGCGCAGGTCGACAATACGCTTGACGCCGATTCCACCACGCTGGCGGTGATCGACACGCCGGTGTCTCTGGCCGACGCCGTCCAGCTTACCATCGGCGGACTGAGGCTTCTCGCGGGTGGCGATGTCACCGTCGCCGATGCCGGGACCAGCCTGACCCTGTCCGTCGGCGGGCAGGTCGAATCCGCGGCGACGATCCGCGTCGATGGCGGCGAATTGCTGCTGGCGTCGGGGGCAAAGCTCTATGTCAATGGAAGCGTCGTCGTCAGCAACGGCAGACTGACCGGGGTGGACGGCGCCAGCGGACCGGGGAGCGTGGCCCTCGGTTCCAACGGTTCGCTGGTCCTGCGTTTCGCCGCAGAGATCACCACCGCCCTGATCACCGCCGCCGCCGCGCATATTCTGGTCGATGCCGGGGCGGCCTCGGCTTCGGTCAATTTCAGCCACAGCCTCGAAAACGATGGCAGCCTGATCGTCGATGCCGGGGCGGAGCATCAGGCCGATCTCGTCATCGCCGAATCCCTGGTCAACGACGGCACGTTCATCCTGTCCGGCGATGGGTCCTCGACGCTTGCCACCGGCTGGGTCAGCAATACCGGCGAGATGATCGTGGGCAACGACCTGACCTTGACCGCGGCATCATTCGACAATCTGGCGTCGCTCCGGATCGACGCCACCCTGACCCTGCGCGACGATGTCGCCGCCGCGTCGGACACTCACCTTGCCTTCGTCAATCGCGGACTGGTGTTCGGATCCGGCATCCTCGATCTCCACGACGCCAGCTTCGACAATCAGAGCTTTCTCAGCCCCGGTGGCCTGGACAGCGCGGGCGTGTTGACGGTGCGGGGCGATCTCACCTTGGGGACGGACTCCGTCCTGGCGCTCGACGTCTGCGGGGCCGACAGCAGCGACCGCCTGACCGTCGAGGACGGCACCCTGAGCTATGGCGGCACCCTGCTGTTCAACATCATCGGCCTGCCCAGCCTCAACACCCCGATCAGCGTCATCTCGCAGATGGGCGCGGAAGCGATCGACGGCTATTTCACCGCCTTGCGCGGGATGGATAACGGTGCGGTGGTGATCGACCCGCTGTTCGACAGCCAGAACCACAGCCTGTCGATTTCGCTCCACACCGCCAACCTTCTCGGCTCGAACGCCAGCTACGTCTCGCAGAACCAGATGGATCAGGATTATCTGATCGGTGCCGGAATCAACCAATCCGTTACGCTGAAAGGCGGGGCCGACGTCTATGTCGGCCATGGCGGCAACAATCACATCGGCGTGTCGGGGCTCGATTTCCATTTCATCGACGGCGGTGCGGGCGGCGGCAATGAATTGCGCTGGGATGGCGGCAGCGGCAATGTCTTTGATTCGACGCTTATCCGCCCCGAAGCCTTGCAGCATTTCGATCTGCTCAACCTTGGCGGCGGCGGCGACGCCGTGCTCGATTTCGCCCATGTGCTGGCGATGACCGGGGCGACCAACGCCTATACCGGCACCGACCATACCCTGGTGGTGATCGGCGGGTCCGACAACACCGTTCATCTGGCCGGATCGGGCTGGCAGAGCGCGGGCGAGGTCGATCTGACCGTCAACGGGCAGCAGGACAGCTATACCCAATATTTCAATGGGGACGTGCGGGTTCTGGTCGATACCGACTCCCACACTGTCTGATTCCGCGGCACCCGGACCGTTGCCAATTAGCAACGGTCTTGGGCATTCCGCCCGAGTCGCCTTGCATTTAGGCGATTCCGGATTGCCTGCTTAACAATCCGCCATGTATGAATCCCCCTGCACATCAAAGCGGCAGGGGACGTCACCATGCCGTCACAGTCGGGGAAGAACGGCGACACCCGGATGGCATGTGCCTTGCAAAGCGCCGGAACAGTCTTGGCAGATTTAGTAGGGGGTATCTTATGGTTCGACACGATCTCCGCAGCCGCGGTCTGATCACGGGGGCGATTATGTCGGTCGTTCTCGGCTGTAGCGCTGTCCCGGCGGTTGCCGATGTTTCGCTGTACGAGCAGGGCGGTCTGAAGGTCGACGGCGCGTTCACCGGCGGCCTGTCGCTGTTCACCTCCCCCGGTGCTCAGTTCGGCGCTGGCTCGAACACTGCCGGATCGGGTACGGCCCGTCGTATCAGCGGTCGCCCGTCGTGGAGCGAACTGTTCCTCCACCCCGAATTGAAGGCCTCGCTCACGACCGAAACCGCGGGCACCTTCTACGGTGACGTCAGCGGCCAGTTGACCGCCACCGGCGGCGACGGCGACGCCAGCCTGTACTCGACCACCTACGGTCACCCGGTGCTGCTCGACATCGAAAACGCCTATGCCGGTTGGCGCTCGGGCAAGACCCTGACCAGCCTCGGCCTCGAAGAAGACGCGCTCGACCTCTCCGGCGGTCGTCAGAGCTTCCGCGTCGGCGACGGCTTCCTGATCAGCAACGGCGTCAACAACGCCGGTAAGCGTGGTGGCTGGTGGAACCAGTCGCGCTCCGCCTTTGCCCAGACCGGCATCGTCAAGGCTTCGCACGGCCCGGTTCGCGGCGACATCTTCTACCTGCAAAACGATTCGTCGCAGCAGAAGGTCCAGGTCAACCTCGATCAGGCCAAGGCGAAGATCGTCGGTGCCAACATCGAAGTGTTCGGCAATGCCGATCAGGTCGAAGGCGGCCCGGCCCGCAACGGCGCCACCACCTATGGCGACCGCAAGTGGTATGCCGGTCTGACCTACTTCAACGTCGTCAATGCCTCCAACGACGGCCCCTTCAGCTTCGGCAGCACGTCCGTTCGTAGCGGCGGCACCAGCAACTATACCGTCACCAACACCGTGACGTCGAACCGCGAAGGCATGAACGTTCTCTCCCTGCATCTGGGCGGCAACTTCATTCCGGCCGTTCCCGATTTCTCGCTGTATGGCAATTACGTCTACGAAAGCAACAGCCGGTCCAACAGCAAGGTCGATGCCAGCGCCTGGTACATCGAGCCGGGCTATCAATTGTCCGACGTGCTGTGGACCCCGAAGCTGTCCTATCGCTACGCTCACTTCAGCGGTGATAGCAACCCGGACGACGACAAGAAGACCGCCTACGATCCGTTCTTCTACAACTCGGTCAGCCGTGGCTACGGCACCTGGTTCATGGGCGAGATCGTCGGCAATTACATTATCTCGAACAGCAACGTCAACGTGCACATGCTGAACTTCTCGGTCAATCCGCGCGATGATCTGAAGCTGTCGGTGCTTGGCTATCTGTACAATTACGATAAGAAAAACCAGTACAGCAACGGCACCGCCACCATGACCTCCGACAGTCTGGCGCGCGAAATCGACTTCGTCGCCGAATGGACGATCACCGAGAATGTTTCTCTGTCTGGTGCGTTTGCGGCCGCTCAGTCGGGTGGCGGCTATCGCCAGTACCAGAAGACTCAGGGCTTCTCTGGCAACGACGACAAGACTTGGCTCCTCGGCGAGACCTCGGTCATCGTGAAGTTCTAAGATTGCCGTTTGGCAAACGGGACCGGCCGGGAGGAGCAATCCTCCCGGCCGGTTTTGTTTGGGCGGGGCTTTCGCGAGGGCAGGCCGGGGACCGGGGATTGGGCGGGACGATCAGGGCGTCTGCTTCTTGACGACTTCCTCGCCCCATTCCTCGATCAGCTTTGCCTGGGCGGCTTTCAGATTGGTGATCCGGCGCTGGCTGCTTCCGGCGAGATAGCTGGCCACCAGCGGCGGCATCATCCCATACAGCCCCCAGCCGATCCCGGCGCAGCCATAGGCAACCGACAGCATCACCGGGTCGGTGATCATCCGGAAGGATTCGTCCAGGGTGTGGACGCCGAACCACAGAGAGAACAGATAGGGGAACACACCGGCGAAATTCAGCCCGCCGACGCAGAGAAAGGCATAGCGGTTCGGGCCTTTCTCGATCACCCAGGCGACCAGGGTCGGCAGCATGGTGAAGAACACCAGCACCACCGTCGGCAGCGAGAACGGCACCAGCGCGGCCAGGATCACCAGGACCACGCCCTTGTTGATGCCCTTGGACTTGCCGCCTTTTTTCGCGGCGGCAGCCGCTTTGGCCTGTTCGACGGCGGAAAGTTTCTTCTTTGCCATCAAGAATAAATGGCACCGAGACGGCCCGAAGGCAATCCTCGTCCCGACCGGATGCAGAAAAAAGCATGCCGCCGCCAAGACAATTCCCGCGCGCCGTCTTCGCCGCGCCCGGCCGTTACGCCGCCGTGTCGGGCCGCCCGGCCCGGATCGCGCCGACGAACGTCGTTACCAGCGTCGTGATCGCCGAATCGAGATCGTCCCACGCCGTGTCGGGCAGGGTCTTGCGGCACAGAACGGCATAGCCGACCGCGCCATGCAGGCTGGCGGCAAGGTCGATGTCGCGCGGCGAGATCGCGCCGCCGCCATCCCACTCTCGCCGCGCCTCGCGGCACAGCGGCACGAACAGCGTTGTCCGCAAATGCGACAGATGGCGGGCGGCCAGGACCGGATCGCGCAGGGTGGCGAACAGGAACAGCCGCGCCCGTTCGTGGCTGTAGGTGGTGCGGACATAGGCACGGTAAAGCCCGATGATCCGCTCTTCCAAAGGGCGGCAGCGGTCGTTTAAAAGCCCGTCCCAATCCGCGTGCCACATCTCGAAAATCTCAAGGCAGACCCGCTCGATCAGTGCGCTCTTGTCGGGGAAATAGCGGTAGAGCAGCGGCTGGGTGACGCCCAGACGCTCGGCCAAAAGCCGGGTCTGCCCCTCGAACCCGACCTCGGAGAAGAAGCGGATCGCCTCGGCGACGATCATCTGTTCTCGCTCGTTGTGGGGAAGCCGGTTCCGGTCCCGTTTCGTCGGGATCGCGCCGGGGGGACGTGCCGCCTCGCTCGGTGGGGAGCCTTCGAGCGGCTCTGTCATCCCCAATTCCTTCCATCTCAGATCGAAGCACTTAATGATCGCAGAATTATCAAATCGAGTCAATTTGGGGTAATGATACAATACGTGAACATTTGTCATTGCCCTCTGGAACGCATCGGGTACAATGATCGGCGTTGCACGAAGGCCCGGTTCGGGATACAGGAGGAGGACGGCCATGTCGCAGGCTGCGTTGCGTCTCGTGGACAAGGATACGATGGACAGACAAAAGGCGCTTGAAGCTGCTGTCAGCCAGATCGAACGGGCCTTCGGCAAGGGTTCGATCATGAGATTGGGCCAAAAAGATCAGGTGGTTGAGACCGAAGTGGTCTCCACCGGCTCGCTCGGGCTGGACGTGGCGCTCGGGATCGGCGGCGTGCCGCGCGGTCGCATCATTGAAATTTATGGGCCGGAAAGCTCGGGGAAGACCACCCTGGCCCTTCACATCATCGCCGAGGCGCAAAAGAAAGGTGGCGCCTGCGCCTTCATCGACGCCGAACACGCGCTTGATCCCGGTTACGCCCGCAAGCTGGGCGTCGTGCTCGACGAATTGCTGATCAGCCAGCCCGACGCCGGTGAACAGGCGCTGGAAATCGCCGATACGCTGGTCCGCTCCGGCGCGGTCGACGTGCTGGTGGTCGATTCGGTCGCGGCACTGGTGCCCCGCGCCGAACTGGAAGGCGAGATGGGGGATTCCCATGTCGGTCTTCATGCCCGGTTGATGAGCCAAGCGCTCCGCAAGCTGACCGGTTCGGTGTCGAAATCGAAGACGATCGTCATCTTCATCAACCAGATCCGGATGAAGATCGGCGTGATGTTCGGCAATCCCGAAACCACCACCGGCGGCAACGCGCTGAAATTCTATGCCTCGGTCCGGCTTGAAATCCGCCGCGTCGGCGCGATCAAGGATCGGGACGAGGTGGTCGGCAATCAGACCCGCGTCAAGGTGGTCAAGAACAAGCTGGCTCCGCCGTTCAAGGTGGTCGATTTCGACATCATGTATGGCGAAGGCGTCTCGAAGATGGGCGAACTGGTCGATCTGGGCGTCAAGGCCGGGGTCGTCGAAAAATCCGGCGCGTGGTTCTCGTACAATTCCACCCGGATCGGGCAGGGCCGCGAGAATGCGAAGACGTGGCTGCGCGAGCATCCCGACGTCGCCGCCGAAATCGAAGGGGCGATCCGCCAGAATGCCGGGCTGATCTCCGAAGCGATGGTCGCAGCACCCGGCGATCTCGACGGCACCCCGACCGAAGAGTAACGGTGGGCAGGCCGTGCGGGACCAGGATCGGTTCCGCGCGGCCTGTGTCCTGTGCGGATGTCACGAAAGGCGCCAATGCCCGATTTCGCTCTCGAAGCCGCGCTGGGCGGTTGCGTTGTCGGTATCGACGAGGTGGGGCGCGGCCCGCTCGCCGGTCCGGTGATCGCGGCGGCGGTTTGCCTCGATCCGACGCTCTGCTATGACGGATTGGACGATTCCAAGCGGCTCTCCGCGAAACGGCGCGAGGCGCTGGCCGCCCGACTGCACGAGACCGCTTTGATCGGGATCGGCCGGGCCGAGGTCGCCGAGATCGACCGCATCAATATCCTTCAGGCGACCTTTCTGGCGATGCAACGCGCCTTTGACGCCTTGGCGCTTCGTCTCGACACTCCGATCGACCATGCCCTGATCGACGGGCCGCATTGTCCCAAGCTGCCCTGTCCGGCTCATCCGGTGGTCGGTGGCGACGGGCGCTCACTTTCGATTGCCGCGGCTTCAGTGGTGGCCAAGGTTCAACGCGACGCCTTGATGGCCGCGCTGGCGATCGAGTATCCTGGCTTTGGCTGGGAGCGCAACGCCGGGTACGGCACCGCCGTCCATCTCGACGCTCTCAACCGGCAGGGTCCGACGCCCCACCACCGCCGCTCCTTCGCGCCGGTGGCCCGCCTGTGCGGGGATGAGTCGAGATAAGGGTAATTCTTATGGGCTCCGCCCATACCCGCCAGGGACCAGCGGCCCCTGGACCGGCATCGGATGGAATGGGGTCCAGGGGCGTGTCGCCCCTGGCGGGTGTGGGCGGAGCCCACATTCCCTTCCCCTGTTTACCTTCGGTCAGTGAGCGAATTCGGCGAAGAAATCGTTGCCCTTGTCATCGACGACGATGAAAGCAGGGAAATCGACGACGTCGATCCGCCAGATCGCTTCCATGCCGAGTTCGGGATATTCGAGCACCTCGACCTTCTTGATGCAATCGCGGGCGAGGCGGGCGGCGGCACCGCCGACCGAGCCGAGATAGAAGCCACCATGGGCCTTGCAGGCGTCGGTGACGGCTTTCGAGCGGTTGCCCTTGGCGATCATCACCATCGAGCCGCCTGCGGCCTGGAACTGATCGACATAGGAATCCATCCGCCCCGCCGTGGTCGGTCCGAACGAGCCCGAGGCGTAATTGGCCGGGGTCTTGGCCGGTCCGGCGTAATAGACGCCCATCTGCTTGAAATAGTCCGGCAGGCTTTCGCCGCGATCGAGCCGTTCCTTCAGCTTGGCGTGGGCGATGTCGCGGGCGACCACCATCGGCCCGGTCAGCGAAACCCGGGTGCGGACCGGGTATTGCGACAGGGTGCGGCGGATTTCGTCCATCGGCCGGGTCAGGTCGATCTTGACCACCTCGCCGCCCAGGGTCGATTCGTCGATATCGGGGAGGAAACGGGCGGGATCGGCCTCCATCGCCTCGAGGAAGACGCCGTCCTTGGTGATCTTGCCGAGAATCTGGCGGTCGGCCGAGCACGACACCCCGATCGCGACCGGACAGGACGCGCCATGGCGGGGCAGGCGGATCACCCGGACGTCGTGACAGAAATACTTGCCGCCGAACTGGGCGCCGATGCCCATGTCGCGGGTCATCTGCAACACCACCTGCTCTAACTCGCGGTCGCGGAAGGCACTGCCGTAGCGGGTGCCGCGCGAGGGCAGCGAATCGAGATATTTGGCCGAGGCCAGCTTGACCGTCTTTAGCGTCATCTCGGCGGACAGGCCGCCGATGACGATGGCGAGATGGTAGGGCGGACAGGCCGAGGTGCCCAGGGTGCGGATCTGGGCATCGAGGAATTTCAACAGAGAGGTCGGGTTCAGCAGCGCCTTGGTCTGCTGATAGAGGAAGGTCTTGTTGGCCGAGCCGCCGCCCTTCGCCATCACCATGAACTTATAGGCCGCGCCTTCAGTGGCGTAGAGGTCGATCTGGGCGGGCAGGTTGGTGCCGGTGTTGACCTCGTCATACATCGACAGCGGCGCGGTCTGCGAATAGCGCAGGTTCAACTCGGTATAGGCTTCCTGAACGCCCTGCGAGATCGCCGCCTCGTCATTGCCGCCGGTCCAGACCTGCTGGCCCTTCTTGCCCATCACGATCGCGGTGCCGGTATCCTGGCACATCGGCAGCACGCCGCCAGCGGCGATGCAGGCGTTCTTCAGCAGATCATAGGCGACGAAACGGTCGTTGTCGGACGCCTCGGGATCGTCGAGGATCGTCCGCAACTGGCCGAGATGGGCCGGGCGCAGCAAATGCGAGGTGTCGCGGATCGCCGCCTTGATCAGCCGGGTGATCGCGGCGGGCTCAACGGTCAGGATCGACTGACCGTTCAGGGTCGCGGTTCCGATTCCATCGGTGCCGAGCGGGCGATAGGGGGTGTCGTCGGCCCCCAGCGGGAAAATCTCGTGGAAAGAGAAATCGGACATGATCGGCGGCCTCGGCTGCGAAGGGTGGGGTGTCACCGCCCCGAACGGGGCGGGTGGCGCGCATGCCACGGTCAAAACACCTTTTTCACCGCAACGTCAAGAGGCACGGCCCCCGACCGCCGGTTGGGTGGGGACGGGACCGGGCCGAGCCGGGAAACGCGGCCCCGGAGGCCTATTTCTTGCGGAAGCGGTCTAGGGTCACCACTTTGCCGTCGCCATCGTCGCCGCTGGCGGGGGAGGCAGGGGCCGGGGGTGCCCCGGCTTCGGGCGCGGCCTTGGGTCCGTCCGACTCGTCGTCGTCGAAATCCTCGTCCTCGTCGTCCTGGCCGGGAATGCCCTGGAATTGCAGGCCGAACTTGGCCGACGGGTCGGCGAAGCCGGTGATCGCGCTAAACGGGATCACCAGACGCTCGGACTTGCCGGAGAAGGAGAGGGTGACGGCAAAGCCGGTCTCGTCAACGTCCAGATCCCAATATTGATGCTGGAGGACGATGGTCATTTCATCGGGATGGCGGGCGCGGGCATAATCGGGGACGGCGACGCCGGGAAGGTGGGTGCGGAAGGTGATGTAGAAGTGATGATCGCCGGGCAGACCGTGTTCGGCGGCAAAGGCCAGCGACTCGCGCACAACACCCCGCAACGCTTCTTCCACCATCTTGTCGTAGCGTAATTCTTCCAAACCCATCCGTTCCAGTCCCTATCGGTCGAGCCGGAATCCGGCCGGCAGGTCGGCTTCCGGTAAAGAAGGAAGTGGGGGGACTTCTGTTGCCCGGTGTCCCCCCGAACCGCGCTTACGGGTTAAGCCGCAGCGGCAAGAGCAACGTTGTCGTTGGCACTTGTTAGGATTGACCCGATGACGGTGGTATCATGCCGAACGCAAACTTTGCCTTTACTGCGCGCGTCGATCCTGTTTCGCCCCCGAGATGCCCAACCGATCCGGCCGGGTCGAAATGGTGGAGGCGCCGGGTACCGCCCCCGGGTCCGCAACGTCTATTCCGCAAAGCGTTTAGCGTCATAGTCGGTTTCCCGACTCGATCACTATAATCCACGCCAAATCATTTCGCTAGCCCGCTTCGACGTCGCAGTCGCAATAACCCGCCGCGCCTGCTGGTGACAGACGGGGCGATTCGGGCTAAGACCGGGGACAGAGATCGTCCGCCGCATCCGAAAGGTCCGCGCCCGTGTCCGTGCCGCTGCTTCGCCCCTTCCCTGGTTTGCGCCCCGCCGCCGCTTATGCCGCCGAGATGGCCGCCCCGCCTTACGACGTGTTGTCCTCGGACGAGGCGCGCGTGCTGGCCGATGGGCATCCGCACAGCTTCCTTCACGTCTCGAAGGCCGAGATTGATCTGCCGCCCGGCACCGATCCGCACGATCCGGCGGTTTATGAACGCGCCGGGGCCAATCTGCGGGCGTTGATCGAGTCCGGCGCGCTGATCCAGGATCCCGGCCCGCGATATTATGTCTATCGGCTGCGGATGGGCGAGCATGTCCAGACCGGGATCGTCGGTGGCGGCTCGGTCGAGGATTACCGCGCCAACCGGATCCGCCGTCATGAATTCACCCGTCCCGACAAAGAGGACGACCGCGTCCGCCAGATCGAGGCGTGCTCGGCCCAGACCGGACCGGTGTTGCTGGCCCATCCCGATCATTCCGCCGTCGCCGCCGCGATTGCCGCGACGGTCCGCCAGACGCCGGATGCCGAGGCGACCACTCCGGACGGGGTCGAGCATACCGTGTGGGTGATGAGCGATCCGGGCCGGATCGCAGCGGTGACGCGGGCGTTCCAGACGATGCGGGCGGTCTATATCGCCGACGGCCATCACCGCTCTGCCGCCGCTGCCCGGATCGCCGCCGCGCGTCCCGACAGCGATGCGGCGCAATCCTTCCTGGTGGTCAGTTTCCCCATCGGCGAGATGCGGATTCTCGATTACAACCGGGTGGTGACCGACCTCAACGGGCTGGACCCGGACGGCTTCCTGGCCGCGATCGCCGATGCGTTCGAGGTCGAGGCGACCGAGGGGCAGGCCCGTCCCGAGGCTGCGCGCCAGTTCGGTCTGTATCTGGCCGGGCAATGGTATCGGCTGAGTCCCAAGGCGGCTCCGCCCGACGATCCGGTGGCGCAGCTGGACGTCAGCCTGCTGTCCGACCGCCTGCTGGCCCCGGTGCTGGGCATTCACGATCTGCGCAAGGACAAGCGGATCGACTTCGTCGGCGGGCGGCGCGGCCTGGGCGAACTCGAACGCCGGGTCGATAGCGGCGAGATGGCGGCGGCCTTCGCTTTGTTCCCGACCGCGATGGCCGATCTGATCGCGGTGGCCGATGCGGGTCAGGTGATGCCGCCGAAATCGACTTGGTTCGAGCCGAAGCTGGCCGACGGTCTGGTCAGCTATCCCCTGGACCAGCGATGAGCGCGGGTTCGGCGGTGAGCCAGCGCAAAAAGGTCGGTGTTTTGGTCTCGGGGCGGGGGAGCAATCTTCAGGCCCTGCTCGATGCCTGCGCCGATCCGACCTTTCCGGCGGAAATCGCCCTGGTGATTTCGAACGTCCCCGGCGTGCTGGCGCTGGAACGGGCGCAAAAAGCCGGGGTGGCGACCGCCGTTATTCCCCATCGCGACTATCCGAGTCGCGAGGCATTCGACGCCGCGATGGACCTCGTTCTGCGCGCCGCCGGGATCGACATCGTCTGTCTCGCCGGGTTCATGCGGCTGTTGTCGTCCGAGTTCGTTGCCGGGTGGCAGGGCGCGATGCTGAACATCCATCCCTCGCTGTTGCCCTCGTTCAAGGGGCTGCATACCCATCGCCAAGCCCTGGAGGCCGGGGTCAAGCTGCATGGCTGCACAATCCATCTGGTGACGCCCGATCTCGATGACGGGCCGATCCTGGTCCAGGCGGCGGTGCCGGTCCAAGACGATGACGACGAAGATAGTCTGGCCGCCCGCGTGCTGGAGCAGGAGCACCGGGCCTATCCTCTGGCGTTGCGGCTGCTGGCCGAGGGGCGGGTGACGGTTGACGGGAACCGTACCCTGATCCGCAGATGATCGCTTCGATCCTGGTCTATGTCGGCACCGACGCGGTCGGCGACGGCCTGATCAAGCTGCCCTTCGTCCGTGCCCTGCGCGCCGCCTTTCCCACCGCGCGCATCACCTGGGTCGCGGGCAAGGGGCCGACCGTCTATGCCGGTATCCTGGCCCCGCTGGTGGCCGGGCTGATCGACGAGGTGATCGACGATGCCGGGATCGGTAGCCGTCCGCTCGAATTGCTGCGCCGACCGCTGGCGGGGCGCGAGTTCGACCTGATCCTCGATACCCAGCGCCGCCTGCTGACCAGCCTGATTCTAAAGCAGGTTCGTCACCGCCGCTTCATTTCCGCCGCCGCGGGCTATCTGTTGTCCGACGCTCGTCCGGCGCGGAAAGCCAAGCCGTCGTCGATGGCGGCGCAGCTGGCCGGGCTGGTCGAGCTGGCCTCGGGCCGCCCGCTCGGACCGGCCGCGCCGCTGCCCCGCGATCCCGCGATCGAGGCCGAAGCCGACCGGCTGTTGCCGCCGGGGCCGCGCTATGTCGGCTTCGCCCCCGGTGCCGGGGGACGCTACAAATGCTGGCCGCTCGACCGCTATCTGGCCCTGGCCGCCGAAATGGCGGGGGAGGGGCTGGTTCCGGTGTTCCTGCTCGGGCCCGCCGAGGCCGAGGATTGGGCCGGGGCAATTCGCGCCGCGCTTCCCTCCGCCCGTCTGCCGGTGCAGGAGGCCGCCCGCCCGACTCCGCTGCTGACGATTGCCCTGGGGAGGCGGCTGTCGGCGGCGGTGGCCAATGACAGCGGTACCGGCCATATGCTCGCAGCCGCCGATATCCCGCTTGTGTCGCTGTTCGGGCCGACTCCGGCGGAGAAATTCGCTCCCGTCACCGCCCGGCCGACCCTGCTGCGGGCCCAGGATTTCGGGGGCACGGCGATGGAGGCGATTCCGCTTGCCGCCGTCGAACAAGCCCTGCGCCGGACGCTGGCTGGCGATGCCCCGGTTTGCTTTTGACCCAACGAGGGGCTGCCGTTACGATGGCCGCCCCATATCTCACTTCCGAGCGCGGACATGAACATCAAGGACCACATTCGCGGCGTTCCCGATTTCCCAAAGCCGGGTATCCTGTTCTACGATATCTCCACCCTGCTGGCTCATGCCGATGCTTGGCAGGTCGCGATGGGGCGTTTGGCCCGCGATGTCCGGCGCTATCAGCCCGACGTGCTGGCCGGGATCGAATCCCGCGGATTTCTGGTTGCCGCTCCGCTGGCTCTGAAGCTGGGCTGTGGCTTCGTGATGCTGCGCAAGAAGGGCAAGCTGCCCGGCAAGACGATCCGTCACGATTACGATCTTGAATACGGGACGGATTCGATCGAAATCCAGCAGGACGCCATCGCCGAAGGCCAGCGAGTGGTCGTGCTCGACGATCTGCTCGCCACCGGCGGCACGATGACGGCCGGGATCGAGTTGCTCCGTAAGATCGGGGCCGAGGTCACCGGGGCCGCCAGCATCATCGAACTGGGCTTCCTGCCCGGACGTCAGCGTTTGAAAGAACTGGGTGTTCCCTTTACCTCTTTGGCGTCTTACGACGAGTAAGCGGGCCGGTCGGCCCGAGCGCCTTCCCCAAGGACTGGTGTGATGGACTTCGCGCTTGTGACGGCGATCGCGGCGGGGTTGGGGGGCGTGGCGGCTGGGGTCGGGGTTAGCCTGGCCTGGGGGACGATGCGGTGTCGCATCGCCTCCCGCCAGATGCTCGACAAGATGGCTGCCACGATCGATAACCGCGCCGATGGTGTGGCGCTGTTCGACGGGCAGTCGCGCCTGGTCCTGTGCAATCAAGCCTATCGGGCTTTTTTCCGGCCGATTGCCGAGGAAATCCGCCCCGGCATCCGTTTCGACGATCTGATGGCGGTGATGGCCGGCGGGCTTGGCCGCGACGAGGCGTGGCTGCGCGCCAAGCGCGAGAGTTGGCCGACCTGTGTCAGCGGCGAGGAAGATGAGGTCGCCGACGGCCATTGGGTCGGGGTCTATAGCTATCCCTTGTTGAACGGCGCGCAATTGCGGGTGCTGCGCGACATCACCCAGCGGCGACAGGTTCAGGATTCGCTGGAAAGCACCGTCGCCTGGCTGAAAGGGGTGATGGACACCGTTGGCGACGGTATCATCGCCATCGACGAATCCGGAACCGTGCTGTCGTTCAATTCCGCCGCCGAACGGATTTTCGGCTTCAATGCCGACGAGGTGGTCGGGCGCGGCCTGTCGATGCTGATGCCGCCGCCGTTCAACGCCACCCATCAGAACCACGTCGCCACCTATATGCGGACCGGGGTGCGTCGGATCATCGGGGCCGGGCGCGAGGTCCGGGGGATGCGTCGCGACGGATCGATCTTCCCGCTTGATATCAGCGTCACCGAAATGCGCCAGGGCGACATGGTGACCTTCATCGGCGTGCTGCGCGACATCACCCAGCGCAAGCGGTTCGAGACCGCGCTGATCGACGGCGAGGCCCGTTTCCGCGCCCAGGCCACCCGTCTTCAGGCGATTATCGACAACATGGCCCAGGGCGTCGCGGTGTTCGCCGCCGACGATACCCTGATTGCGCTGAACGAGGCGGCGCGGCGGATGCTGGCCTTGCCCACCGCCGGGATCACGCCCGGCAGCATTGATATCTCGCTGTTCCTGACGCTGCTGGCGGTGCCCAACCCTTCGGGCGGGGTCGAAGACGGTGTCCGCCTCACCACCGACTTAGCCGACAGCATCCGCCAGCGCCCCGACATGGTGCTCGAACATGTCGGCGAGCAAGGCACAGTGATGGAGGTCCGCTCGTCGCCGATGCCGGGCGGCGGCCTGATCCTCAGCTTTACCGATGTCACCGACCGCAAGCGGACCGAGCAGACCCTGCGCGAGGCCAAGGAGGCGGCCGAGCGCGG
The DNA here is from genome assembly GCF_900108475.1 of Magnetospirillum fulvum. Taxonomy (GTDB): domain Bacteria; phylum Pseudomonadota; class Alphaproteobacteria; order Rhodospirillales; family Magnetospirillaceae; genus Phaeospirillum; species Phaeospirillum fulvum_A. Next base: position 177,227 of record NZ_FNWO01000004.1, read on the forward strand.
CAATCGGGCCAAGAACACCTTCCTCGCCAACATCAGTCACGAATTGCGCACGCCGCTGAACGCGATCATCGGCTTTTCCGAGATGATGAAGCACGAGATTTTCGGCCCGCTGGAACCGGCCAGCTATCGCCCCTATCTCGACGACATCCACGATAGCGGGATGCATCTGCTCGAGCTGATCAACGACATTCTCGATTTGTCGAAGGCTGAGGCCGGGATGACCGATCTGGCCGAAACCCTGGTCGATGTCAGCGGCATCGTCTATGGCTCGGTGCGGATGCTGGCGCGGCGGGCGTCGAATGCCGGGCTGATGATCACCCCCGATCTGCCCGACCGCTTGCCGCTGTTGCTGGCCGACGAGCGGCGGATGCGCCAGATCGTGCTGAACCTGCTGTCCAACGCCGTTAAATTCACCGATGAAGGTGGCCGGATCGTCATTTCGGCGCGGGCCGAGGCGGACGGTTTTGTCATTGCGGTAACCGATTCCGGGATCGGAATGACGCCGGACGAGCTGGAGCGGGTGATGGAGCCGTTCGTTCAGGCCGACGCCCGCCTGTCGCGCAAATACGAAGGCAGCGGCCTCGGCCTGCCTCTGACCAAGGCCCTGGTCGAAGCCCATGGCGGGGTGTTGCGCCTCGACAGCGAATCCGGCCGCGGCACCGTTGCTACCGTGACCTTCCCCGTTACCCGGATCATCACCCCGGACAGCGCCGTTCTCTAAAGCGCCCTCTCGGACGGGCGGGAATCCTCCCGTCTTGTCATGATGTTTTACACAAGTTCCAGATCGGCGATCAAAAGCGTCGTGTTTTCAATACGATTCTCTGTCGGCACGCTGTTTGCTTTGAGTCTAAGTCAGCGACGATTCGATCGGGAGTCACCATCTTGCGCCTTAACCAACGTACTGTATTTGCCGCTGCCGCTCTCTGCTGGTTGGCATCGACCGCGTTCTCTGCGGCTGATGCGGCGACCCTTTCCGTCACGAATTTCGGCACGGTTTCGGGACCGTCCGACACCCTGTTTAACGGCGTGACGGTGGTGGGGGCCGACAATGCCCAGACCGTGCGGGGGGGAACAACCAACAACGGCACCATCCTCACCCCCTCCTATACCAACACCAACGCGCAGGGATCGAGCGGGTGGAATCCCTATGGGTCGGGTGGGACGTGGCTCAGCATCGGCGGTTCGGGTGGCACCGATACGGCTGGTAACGGTTCCTCGATTACCTTCAGCCTGAACAACACGGGACTTCAATTCGTCTGGGGGTCGCCCTCATCGACGAATAAAGTGACCCTGCTCGGAGACAATGGAACCACCCTCGGCACCGTTTTCTGGTCTGGCACGTCCTCGATTTCCTGGACCGATTCCAGCGGGACGCGGTCGATTTCCAACGCCAACCTCGCCAATTCCTCGTCGGCCGGGGCTTTGATCGGTATCGTCTCGGACGCGCTCATCAAGCAGGCGGTGTTTTCGACCGCAGCCGGTAGCGGTGGGTTCGAGGTCGCCCAGGTTTCGGCGGTGCCGCTGCCCGCGACGTTGCCGCTGTTGGGGGGCGCGCTGCTTGGGCTCGGGGTGTTGGGACGCAGGCGGGCGCGGGCGGAGAAAGCCTGACAGGTGGGGAGCGACGCGCTTATTGCGACCGATACCGCTTGCGGTCCGGGGTCGCGACCAGCGTGGAATTGACCACCACCCGGCATTCCTCGTTCAGGGTGGTGGCGGCCATGTCCTTGAACCGGACCAGGTCGGTCTTGTCCGCCACCGCCCCCGACACGATGACGTAGCAAACCGGGCGAGTGTTGCGCGTCAGGTCGCGGTCGATCGTGGTGGCGCTGTAGAGATTGGCAAAAGCAGGAGTCTCGCGAATCTGGCGGTTGACCATGGTTCCGAGCTCCTGGGCCCGGTCGGCCAGATCGTCTTGGTCGCTCTGGATGGCGTAAGACACCAACGGATCGACCGCGCTGACCACTGGAACCTGACATCCGCCCAGAAGCGGGAGGGCCAGGATCCAGGCGAATTCACCGCCCCTCATCGTGTGTCTCCAGCGTGATCGACACGATCTCGTCATAGGCATTGTCCTTGCCGGACGTGGCGCTGATCAGTCCTCCCATCGGCAGAGCCAAGTTTTTCATCGTGAAACTGTGCGTAATCGGGCGCAGGACAAAGATCGAATCTTTGTAGCCGTCTTTGGCGCAGACGAACACCGTACTCTGCCGACTGCCATCGAGTCGGACCTTGCCGGGGGAATCGAAACCCTGGAGGTTGAGGTTGCCGCGGATCAACTCGCAATGCGCCCCCGGTGGGTCGGTTGTCACCTGGATCGCGGTCCAGTTGCGATGCGGCGTGTCGCACCCCGCCACCAGCAGGACCAGACCGCACAGACCGACGCGGGCGGCCCGGTGTCTTGTCGAACCAGATCGCATCGACTGCATTTTGGTTCAGCTGCCGGTATTGGGGCGGTTAGCGTGGCACTGTAACCTCACTTAGCGCCAACTGAGCTTCAAGCGCCTCGCGCAGGCGCTCCAGCCCGGCCTCGTCCGCCGCCTCGCAGCGGGCGACCAGGACGGCCTGGGTGTTCGAGGCGCGCAGCAGCCACCAGCCGTCGGGCGTATCGACCCGGACCCCGTCGATGGCCGAAAAGCGGGCACCAGCCTCAGTGAGCCGGGCGCGGACCTCTTCGACCACGCTGAACTTTCGCTCCTCCGGGCAGGGGAAACGGATCTCAGGGGTGTTGATTAAGGCCGGAAGCTGGTCGCGACGGGTGGCTAAGGTCTGGCCGTCGTCCCAGTTGGCGACGATGCCAAGCAGGCGGATTGCTGCGTACAGCGCGTCGTCAAAGCCGTAATAGCGGTCGGCAAAGAAGATGTGGCCGCTCATTTCGCCGGCCAGCGGCGCCCCAATTTCGGCCATCATCGTTTTGATCAGCGAATGGCCGGTCCGCCCCATCACCGCCTCACCGCCGAGGCGATTGATCTCGTCGAAGAACACCCGCGATGCCTTGACGTCGGCGATGATCTTGGCACCGGGCCGACGTTTCAACACTTCCTCGGCGAGGACCACCAGGATCTGGTCACCCCACAAAATCCGACCCTTGCCGTCGATCACGCCGATCCGGTCGCCGTCGCCATCAAAGGCGATTCCGATATCGGCTCCGTCTGCTCGAACCCGCTCGATCAGCGCCTCCAGCGTGTGCGGCTCGGTCGGGTCTGGATGGTGGTTGGGAAAGGTGCCGTCGATCTCGGGGAACAGCACCGTGTGACGGCCGGGTAAATCGCGAACCAGGGCTTCGACCACCTCGCCGGTGGCACCGTTGCCGCAATCCCAGACCACATGCAGCGGTCGTCCCCCGTCATAGTCGGCGAGCAGGCGGGAGACATAGGACGTGAACACCGGCTTGCTGGTCACCGCCCCCTTGCCATCGATCCAACTGCCGCTCGACGCGATTACGCCAAGGTCGCGGATGTCGGCGCCAAAGAACGGTCTGCCGTCCAGCACCATCTTAAAGCCATTGTGGTCCGGCGGGTTGTGGCTGCCGGTCACCATGATGCCGCCATCGGCGTCGAGGCTCTTCGTCGCGTAATACAGCATCGGGGTTGGGCCTCGTCCGATGTCTCGCACCGCGCAACCGGTTGAGGCAAGGCCATCGATCAGGGCGGCGGCAAGGTCGGGCGAACTCAAACGGCCATCGCGGCCGACACAGACAATCCGTCCACCATTCCGGCGGACCCGGGTTCCGAACGCTTTGCCGATGGCAAAGGCGTCGGCCGCAAACAGGGTTTCGCCGACGATACCGCGGATGTCGTATTCCCGCAGGGTGGTGGAATGAAACTGGTGACTCATAAGTTTATCCCCGACCGTAAGTATCGACGAAGCGGACGATGTCATCCTCACCGAGATAGCTACCCGACTGGACCTCGATCACGTTGAGCGGGATCTTGCCAGGGTTCTCGAGCCGATGCACTTCCCCAAGCGGGATATAAATCGATTCGTTCTCGCGCACGATCCGTGTCTCCTCGCCGCATGTGACCTGGGCGGTGCCGTTAACCACAACCCAATGTTCGGCGCGGTGGAAATGTTTTTGCAGAGAGATTTTCGCTCCCGGTTTGAGTGTCAGCCGCTTGACCTGGAACCGTTCGCCGGAATGCAGAGTCTGAAAGAACCCCCACGGCCGGTGGACCTGGACGTGCGAGACCTGTTCGCTTCGTCCGGCGGCGCGTAGATGTTCAACCACCAGCTTGACGTCCTGAGCGCGGTCGCGTGACACCACCAGCACGGCATCATCGGTGACGACGACGGCAAGGTTTTCAACCCCAACGGCGGCAATCAGTCCGGTTTCGCTCCGCAGGTAGCAGTCGCGAGAGTCGAGTGCGACAACGTCGCCCTGGCACACATTGCCCGCCTCATCCCTGGTGCCGATACTCCACAACTCGTTCCAGTTGCCGACGTCGGTCCAGCCGATGCTGCCACGGACTGTGGCCGCACGGTCGGTCCGCTCCATGACCGCGTAATCGATCGAGATTGAGGGGGCGGCTGCGAATGCTTCGGCATCCAGGCGGATGAAATCGAGATCGACCATGGCCCGCGCTACCGCAGAGGTGGCCGCAGCCCCGACTTCGGGAGCGTGGCGGTAAATCTCGTCGAGGAAGGTGCGGGCAGAAAACAGGAACATGCCGCTGTTCCAAAAATGGTCGCCACGAGCGACGAAGTCCTGAGCGCGGGCGGCGTCGGGCTTTTCGACGAAGGCGGCAACGGCATGAACCGCGCCCCCTTCGGTCAAGGGGGGGCCAAGACGGATGTAGCCATAGCCGGTTTCTGGGCGGGTGGGTGCCATGGCGAACGTAACAAGCTGGCCCTGCCGTGCGGCCGTCTCGGCCGCCTCGACGAGGGCATGGAAGGCGGCCAGATTGCCGATCACATGATCAGACGGCATCACGAGAAGCAAGGTCTCGGGGTCGTCGGCGTGAGCGAGTGCCGCAGCGGCAGTGATGGCCGGAGCCGTGTTCCGCGCGCAGGGCTCAAGGACGATACGAGTCGAACGACCGCCGATGCGTGCCTCTTCCGCTACCGCAAAACGCAACGCCTCGTTGGTGACAATGATTGGGGGTAGATAACGATCCGCCTGACTTACCCGGTCAAGAGTGGCACGGATCATCGAAACCGGACCGTGCAGAGGGAGAAGCTGCTTGGGGTGAAGTTCTCGCGACATCGGCCAAAGTCGGGATCCCGACCCTCCCGACAGGATGACGGGCTGGATGGGACGAAGGGAGGACATCGTCATCGGTCTCCTGAAAGGCTGTTATCGTTTGGCCCAGCATCGGCGGGAGAAGCGCCGGGCGCGAGACGACGGTCGAAAGGTCAGGGGTAAAGAGACATGTCGATCGGCGGGTAGGCGGCGGAAAGGAACGCCGTGATCCGGGCGTCGGCCTGGTCCAGCGTTTCTTGTGCGCTATTAGTTGTGAAAAAGCGTCGTGCATTCTTATTTAAAGCAATGTTTGTCGGGAGCGCTGGAAAGCGACCGCCGCAAGGCCGGGCCAGACGGCCGGAGAGGGAGGGTGGTGGTCGCGGGTCATGGGCGGTTCATCCGGGGCAACGCTGGAGGCAGTAATCACGCTGGTAACCGGTCTGGACGCATGAACTGACGCATTTGACGGTCGTGCCTGTTGCCTTGCTAATTCCGGCCGCCGAGGGATAAGCCGCCCCGGCACCGGGGCCGTCCTTGCTGGGGATGAGGGCGTCCGAGGCCATCGGTCTGGGGGCCGAAAACTGGCGGGCGGACAAGGCGGACGGAGCTGTCGGTGCACGCTGATAGCTGCATTGGGGCAGGCAAGAGGAGGATGCCGTCCCAGCACTCAAGCAGTGCTTCAGACACAGATAATCTGTTTCCGCATGGGCGTTTGCCAAGGCCAAAAGAATAAAAATAGCGGCAACGACAAAGCGTTCCATCAGCCTCAGCCTGAAATCAACCATTCGGAGCAAGACCCCCCTGACCATCCAGGACACGATTGCTGTGCGCCGAGCCTCAAGCTTCAGCGAATTTCAATATCCAAATGTCCGAGGCAGAGATGGCTTCCCAATCAAATAAGGGTAAGGCTGCCGAGCTTGCATATTCTTTGAACAATATCACGGGATTTAAGGGGGGCAATAATCCACCTTGATTAGGTGCGGCACCTTTCCCGCACCTCGCGGGATATGATAAGAAAAGCAGACTTGATCGCGCGTATGGTTCGCGAAGATGGGATCTGAGGCTCCATCTTCGCGTTAACCATTGCGTTAAAAGTGGTTTGTCAAGAGTCGCGGTGTCTGGGGGATTGATGAGAATGCTTCGGAAAAATGCCGTCGTCGGATTCCGTGCGAGACGCTCTGGGGTCTCTCGCCTTGCGTCGGCGTTCTTTGCCGCCGCATGCGTGTTCGGTGCGGCCCAGGCGGCGGACACCGACTACACCGTCAATCCCGGCGACGTCCTTCAGATCACGGTGTGGAAGGAAGACGGCCTCGACCGCGAAGTGCTGGTTCTCCCCGACGGTAAAATTTCCTTTCCGCTGGTCGGCGATATCAACGCCCGGGGCTGCACCGCCCTGCAAATCCGGGACGAGGTCAAGGCGAAGCTCTCATCGATGATCCGCGACCCTTACGTCACGGTGTCGGTGAAGGCGGCGCTCGGCAACGTCGTCAATGTGATCGGTCAGGTCGCCAAGCCGGGCGAGCAGATCGTGGGGCGGCGGGTGACCGTGATGCAGGCGTTGAGCCAGGCGGGCGGTTTGACCCCCTATGCTTCCGAGAGCCGGATCATTGTGATCCGTCGCGACGGCGACCGGCAGGTCGCGATTCCCTTCCCCTATGACGATGTGGTGCGAGGGGAATCGCTTGACCAGGATATCGTTCTCGCTCCGGGCGACGTGGTGGTGGTTCCCACGGCCAGCCTCTTCTAGGACATGCACCGGGCGCTCTCCTTCGCGCGACTGGGACCGATGCACAGGCCGCGCGCCGCCCCTCTTCTTTTAGCTGTATTTGCTATTGTTGTTGTCGCGGTTTCGGAGGGGCGGGCCGATCCCTTGCGGGTGCAGGGAAAGCTGTCGCAGACCTTCGAGTACGACGACAACCCGCTCCTCTCCACCCGCGAGCACGAGGCGGCGACCGGCTCGATCACCTCGCCGGAACTGTTGCTCAACGCCGACTTTCCGGGGCTCACCAACCAGCTCGATTTGCGGGCCGACGTTAACCGCTATGATATCAAGGGCTTCGATTCCGACGATTTCTTTGGCGCTCTGCGCTCGCGGTGGGTGGGAACAGTGTGGAGTGCGTCCCTGAACGCCTCGTTCGACTATGACACCACCCGCACCAGCGAGCTGGAGACGAGCGGGATCAACATCGCCGGAATCCGTCATACCACGGTGTCGTTGGGGCCGGAGATCGGGGTGGCGCTGACTCCGCAGGACATGGTGAATCTGGGCGGATCGTATGTCCGCTCGACCTACGGCGAGACCATGCGGCACACCAATTACGAGGTGTTGGGGATTTCGCCCCGGTTTGCCCATGCTCTCGATGAGCGCAATTCCGCTCTCGCCACGGTGCGGCTGTCGCGCTTTCAGACCCGGAGCGGGCCGACGACCACCGTCGATACCATCGCGCCGATGGCGGGGTGGGAACGCAAGATCTCGGAAACCCTGACGGTCAGTGCCATGTTCGGCATCCAACAGATGAGATCGACCGTCGGCACCACGCAGAGCGTCGGGCAGGGCGACAGTTCATCGACCGATCTGGTGTTCGATTCCAGCCTGACCTATCGGGACCAGCAGGACAGGATCGTCTTGGCCCTGAACCGTCAGCCATCGCCGTCGGGCGACGGGACGATGAACCAGGCGACCGGCGTGTCCCTCTCTTTGATCCATACCTTGTCGCCGCAGGTGAGCTTGAAGCTCGATGCCAGTTACAAGGTCACCGAATCGTCGGGAAATGGCGGCGTGAGCAACGAAAAAGCCTATCTGACGGCATCGCCACGATTGTCCTATCGTATTTTCGATGAACTTGATGTTGGATTGAGTTATCGCTATCGACAGCAGAAAGACATCATGGGAGAAATATCAGAGTCGCAATCTTTTTTATTGAATTTTGTGTATGCGCCTGTTGCTGCTGACCTTGGTCTGTAGGCATCCTTGTTGTTTCGGCACTGTCTGGGGTGTGACTGATGGAAAATTATAATCTTTACGATTATATCTCGATCCTGAAGCGGCGGAAGGTCGAGTTCCTCGTCACATTCGGCATCCTCCTCTTGGTCGCTGTGATATTTTCGGCGACGTGGTCGATCTACCGCACCTCGGCGACGATCCAGATCCAGGCCCCCGACATCCCCGAAGGCGTCACCGCCCCGATGGGAGCGAGTGCGGCGAGTTTCATGGAGGCGCTGGCCGACCAGCGCATCCAGCAAATTCAGCAGAAGGTCACCGCCACCTCGACCCTGGTCGAGATCATCACCAAGTTTAACCTCTACCAGAAACAGCGCGAGGTCTCCCCGATCACCGATGTGGTCGAGGCGATGCGCAAAAAGATCAAGCTAAATCTAGTCAGCACTGAATTGTCGAATCCGGCCTCGGCACAGCGGATGTCGGCGGGGCAGTTGGCGGCAATTGCCTTTACCATCACCTTCAAGTACAGCGATCCGCTGATCACCCAGCAGGTCACCGACGAGTTGGTGTCGCGTTTCCTCGACGAGGATCTCAAGCAGCGGCGGACCAAGGCGCGCGAGACCGCAGCCTTCCTTGCCGCGCAGGTCGAAACGCTTGAACACTCGATGGCGGAACAGGAAAGCAAGGTCGCCGACTTTAGGCGCCAGCACGCCCACAGTCGGCCCGAAGCCCTCGCCTTCAACCAGCAGATGGCGGCAACCACCGGGATCAATCTCCAGGACATCGACCGCCAGCTCAACGCGTTGGAACAATCGCGCGGGGCTCTACGGGCTCAGCTTGCCTCGGTCGATCCCTATTCCCGGGTGATCGCCGACGGCCAAGTTCTGACCACGCCAGCGATCCAGTTGAAGGCGTTGCAGTCGCGCTATTCGACCCTGCTGGGGCAATACGGGGCGAACCATCCCGACGTGGTCAAGCTGGGCCGACAGATCGATTCCCTGCGCATCGAAGCGGGCGAGTCCAGTGATGGCGACACTCTGTCGGCCCAAATCGCCGACATGCGGGCCAACCTTGCCGCCGCTGAACGGACCTACGGTGCCGATCATCCCGACGTCGGCTCGCTCCGCTCTCAGCTTCGCTCGCTCGAGCGGCAGGCGGCGTCGGCCAGCCGGGTGGCGGGCAAGCACGGGACGGTCAAGAAGGACGCCGACAACCCGGCCTATCTGATGCTGGTGTCGCAATTGCAGGCGGCGGACAGCCAGTATCAGGCGCTCTCGTCGCAACGCGAGGTTCTCCGCAGGCAACGCGAGCAGTATGAGCGTCTGGTCGCCGAAACCCCGATGGTCGAACAGGAATATGCCGCGCTGGCGCGCGATTACGACAATGCTCAGATTCGCTATCGGGAAATGAAGGAAAAGAAGCAAGCGGCCGATATGAACGAACAGATGGAGCAGAGCCGCAAGGCCGAACGTCTGGTCGTGATCGAATCGGCGGAATTGCCGACCCGGACCAATCCGCCGCGTCCCTTGCTGCTTGCCGCCGGTCTGGTGCTGTCGGTGATGGGGGGCTTTGGTGCCGTCGCGGCGGCCGAGATGATGAGCCGCTCGATTCACGGGACCTATCACCTCGCCAGTCTGGTTGGCGTACCGCCACTGGTCGCGGTGCCGTTCATCTTCACCCAGGAAGAACGTGTCCGGTCCCGGCGATTGTGGCAGCGGGCGGTGGTCTCGGGCGCGGTGCTGGTGCTGGTCATCCTCGTTGTGGTCGATCGGGCGGTGATGCCGCTTGACGTCATCTGGAGCGTGATCGCCAACCGCCTGGGTCTTTCCTAACCCCTTGCCGACCGGAGCTTGATGATGGACAGACTTGAAAAAGCGCTCCAGAAGGCGAGATCGCAGCGCGAGGCGGCCTTGCAGGAGAGCAATGCGGCGGCGGCGCGGGAACTGCCGGTCTCCCCGGACGCGTCCGCTCCGGCGACGCTTGAAATCCGCCCGAAACGGTCGGCCGACGTTCTGCTCTCGGACGAGGTGCTGGAGCGCAACCGGATCGTTGCCCGGATGGCCCGCAGTGCCGAAGCCGACATCTTCCGCCTGCTGCGCACCAAATTATTGCAGGCGATGAACCGGTCCAATCTGCGCACGATCGCGATCACCAGCCCGACCTATGGCGACGGCAAGACCACCATTGCCGTCAATCTGGCGATGAGTCTCGCGCTTGACGTCAAGCAGACGGTGCTGCTGGTCGATCTCGACCTGCGTAAGCCGATGGTCCACCGCTTCCTCGGTTTCGAACCGAAGGTCGGTCTCGGCGATTATGTCCAGAATGACGCGCCGGTTCACGATTGCATGGTCAAGTTGCCGATCGACCGTCTGGTCGTGCTGCCGATCAGCGCTCCGATCGAGAATTCGTCGGAATTGCTTGGCACTCCGAAGATGATCGCCTTGGCCAACGAATTGAAGACCCGCTACGCCGACCGCATCGTGATCTACGACATGCCGCCGTTGCTGGCGCAGGACGACGTCATCACCTTCCTGCCCAACGTCGATGGCGTTCTCCTGGTGGCGCGTGACGGGGTCACTCGGACCGACGATTTGAAGAACTGCCTGCATTCCCTGGGCGACAGCAACGTGATCGGAACCGTGCTCAACGGGTCGAACGAACGACAGTTCAACCGGGCCTGAGCGGGAATTGTCCCCTCGACCCGGAGAAAGGCACCAGGATGTACGAGAGCCATTTCGGTCTGAGCGGCAAGCCCTTCTCGCTGCTACCGGATTCCGAGTTCCTGTTTCCAAGCAAGCGGCACCGCCTTGCGGTCAACCTGCTGGAATACGCGTTGGCGAGCCAGGCTGGCTTCATCGTCATCAGTGGAGAGGTCGGCACCGGCAAAACGACGGTGATCCGCCGCTTCATCCGTCAGGCTGGGCCGGAGACCGCCGTAGGGGTGATCAGCAATTCCAGCTCTACCCTCGGCGAGTTGATGGGGTGGGTCGCGATGGCGTTCGAAATCGACCATCGCGGCAAAGAGACAGCCGAACTGTACCATCTGTTTATCGACTTCCTGATCGCCCGCTACGCCGAGGGCAAGCGGACGATGTTGATTATCGACGAAGCGCAAAACCTCACTCCGGCGATGCTGGAAGATCTGCGGATGCTGTCGAACGTCAATAACGAGAAGGATCTGATGTTGCAGATCGTGTTGGTCGGCCAGCCCGAATTGCTGGAAACGCTGAAGCGTCCCGATCTGCGCCAGTTCGTTCAACGCATCGCGCTTCATTGCAATCTCGACCCGCTGGGTGCGGCGGAAACGGCGCAGTACATCCGTCACCGCCTGTCGGTGGTGGGGGGCGCGCCTCATCTATTCGACGACCTCGCCTGTGCGGCGGTGCACTACTTCTCGCGCGGGATACCCCGTCTCATCAACCTGCTGTGCGATGTCGCGATGCTCTACACCTTTTCCGAAGATTTGGAGCGGGTGGGCTTCGACACGGTGGTCGATGCCGCCATCGACCGAGGGCAGGGTGGGCTTAGTCCGTTCCAGCCCTTGCCCGACGAGGGGGGGAGAGAGGAATTGATCGGCACGCTTCAAGAATGCCTGAATTCAGAGCGCTAAATTTGAAATGGTTGATTGGTTTGATTCGGTTGTGAATTTTGATTGCACGCTAGTGTCGGGGCGGATCGATAGTCTAAAAAAATACTTAAGTAAAAAATTAAGTATTGAGTAGAATGCCCCCCTTCAGGGGAAGAGTCTCTCTCCATCGAATCTGTGAGGGTTTGATTCTCACGGCATCGAAGTATTATATTTTGCAATAATGTCCTAGAAAGTTGATTAAACTACCTGTATAATACAATCTAATATAGATGGCGGTGTAGAAGTTTTACATATATTAGATCTGTCGCTTCGCCAAATCGTTTATCAAAAATACGTACACAGTTTTCGGCGATGTTGTTGCAGCATTAAGGTGGGTGCCGCTGATGAATGCTTATTTCCGATAATTTTAGATAGATTTCTTAAAAAATTAAGAGCGCGGGGGTGGGGGATGGAATCGAAAATTACGTGTAGACTTTGTGGGGGGGATTCGCATCTCTCATTTGAAGAGAATTACATGAAAATTAGGAGAGTTGGATTATATACTTGCGACGTGTGCGGTTGTTTGCAAACGACATTTCCGGACTGGCTGGGGGATGCATACGCAGACACGAGGCCTGTCCGCGATGTTTGGATGGTAAGACGTTCACAGCAAATGTGTGTTCTTACAATATCGGTAATGAAGTTATTGGGGTTATTCAGCGGAAAGTTATTTGACTGGGGCGGTGGAAACGGTCTCCTTGTAAGGATGCTCCGCGATAATGGGATCAATGCATTCCGATGTGACAAGTATGTTCAGAATTATTATGCAGTTGGGTTCGACGTTGAAACTGAAGAAAAGGCGGATATTGTAACTGCATTCGAGGTTTTTGAGCATGCAGATAACCCTAGTGAACTAATGAGAGAAATTAGCGTTCATTCTCCTTCGTATATTTTGTTATCAACAGAACTGTATGATGGCCAGGGAGCGGATTGGAATTATATTCACGCAGAATCTGGAAAGCATGTTTTCTTTTATTCATTAAATGGGATGCGTATTCTAGCAAAGAATTATGGATATGATGTTATTGTTGGGAAGAAGTTTAGCGTTATGTATAGGCCATCAAAAATTTCAAAAATTAAGTTATTTTTGGTGTCCAGCTACATAAAAAATTTCTATTTTTACTATAAATTTTCAAGCGCAAGAATGTTATTTTCTGGCAACAAAAAATCAATGATAGATAGTGATTTTATTTCACTTAAGGATCGCGGGTATTTGTAGTTAACTGATGTAAATAAATCTTGAGCCGCGATATAATGTGATTTTTTATTGATTTATGTGCGGAAGTGTTTGCTCTGCAAATGCGTCGGGGATGATAGATTGGGTATCTGGGCTGCATTTGGCATTCGCGGCGCAGGCGACAAACTCGGAGCTATGTTTGTCGATCGCCAAGCTGGAATGCCTAGAGAAGATGGTCGCGGATATTCGGTGCGAAGAAAATGTTGCCGCAATCGATAGCGTATCGCATTTCGTGCAGGACCGAGGGCGAGGCAGACCTGATGGGTCTTCCGCTGTCCGGTGTAGCGCGCGGATTCCCTTATTCCAGGGAAGTGCTCGCGCAACTCTGTTTGGGCGACTCTCTTGTCCTAGTGAGGAGCAAAATCGTGCAGTCTCGCCCGATACGAGACAAACACACGCTACCAGTGAATGATGTCACAGACTTAGGTGTTGTTTTCTTCCGGGACGATCTGCTGGCGGAAAAAGTCCGTTTGAAAAAATCAGGGATGAGAGATGATTCGGACGATGCGAGTGCACATGACGAGGAAGGTTATGGCCTTGGACGCGTCGGTCAGTTCACTCGGATGTTGTTTCGTCTTCTTTATCAATGGCCCGCATCCGGCGACGCGTTGATCCGTTCTGCATCAAAAGCTTGAAACGCGACCTCCACTTGGAATCGTGTGTTATTCAATCAGTCTTTCAGCAATTTGGCATCAATGACTCCGCTAGCCAACAGAAATAAGTGGCGACGGTGTCTTCCCGTCCAGCGAATATGAGTGTTTGAGGTAACATCTACGCACTAAAAGGAGGGCGGAATTGTTTAAACTAGGTTCTCCACAGCTAGCTTTGTTCGTTAGGGTTGTGTCGTCATTGGCGTGCGCATCTCTATGTTTTTTTATATTAAGAGATGAAATTAATCAACTATTTTCCGTCTGGAGCAAAGAGGAGTACGGCCATGCATTTATTGTTGTGCCGTTAGGTTTTACCTGGATCGCCGTGTCCATATTAAATGAAGAATCTGAGAGACGGCCTTCTCTTTTTCTGGGGTCGTTTGTTTTGGCGGTTGGGCTTGTCATAAATGTGTTGGGTGGAGTGGTTTTTAGCGCATGGGTTTCTAGCTTTTCAATTGTAATAATTATTTCTGGACTCATCGCAACTCTATTTGGATCGAAATCACTGTTCTCTTCCTGGAAGGGGCTGCTATTGATTGCTCTTGTTATTCCGCTGCCTCCGCAGTTTATGGCGCTGGCAACATCTCAGCTTCAGCTAGCATCTTCTGTACTCGGAACCGCAATTCTTCAATTCGTTCAAATTCCAGTTTATAGAGAAGGAAATATTATTGATCTTGGATTGCTTAAGCTTCAAGTCGTCGAAGCATGTAGTGGTCTTAATTATGTGATGCCGTTATTTTGTTTTTCATTTCTTGTTGCGTTTTCATTAAAATTAAAAGCAATGGTTAGAATCGGTGTGCTGATTTTTACGATTCCTATCGCTATATTTGCAAACGCATTGCGTATATCTTTGATTGGCGTGACGGCCACAGTGTGGGGAAAAGAAGCTGCCGAGGGATTGCTCCATGACCTTGAGGGTTATGCCTTCTTTATACTCTGTCTTATGATGTTGGCTGGGTGTCTTTGGTGCCTTCTTCGATTAAGCGGCGATCACTTTTCTGCTGAATGGTCTCGGGAGTGGCGGGGTGGACGATATTCTTTTCGAAATACGACCCCTTCGGTAAGGGCGTTGATTGCTATTCTGTTAATTTTGTCGGGAACTTATTATGTGAAAATTTGGCTTTTTGAGCAGAGATATTCCGTAGAAACCTCATATGACGTTTCCTTTTTCCCCTTATCTATAGAATCGTGGCGTGGTATTCAGCGCGCCCTGTCCCCAGAAGAATTGAATGCTCTGAAACCAAGCAACTATTTTATGGCGGATTATTCCTATGGTTCTAATGGTGAAAATTCGATCATAAATTATTATGTAGCGTATTATTCGAACACGCAGCAATATAATGTTCCGCATTCTCCGCTTGTTTGCCTTCCTGGGAGTGGGTGGGGGGTGGATTCGATGGAAAGTTATTCATTCACACCGAAGGATGCAATGTTTCGATTTACCGTAAATCGCATCATCATCGAAAAAAATAATACAACACTCCTTGTATATTATTGGTGGAAGGTCGGCGGGCGTGATGTTGCGTCAACGGCCGGTGTGAAGGGGCGTCTGTTGCTGGATTCAATAAAATCTGGCCGAAGCGATGTGGCTTTGGTCAGGGTATTCATCAACGTCCCTAACATTCAAGCGGTCTCTGATCAGGATGCTGTATTGGAAAGATTTATTTCCGATATCATTCAGCCTTTAAATAAATTGATCCCGCTGAGTGGTGTTGATTCGAATTAATTGTCTTTATTAGAAGGGGGCAAAAGTGAGAAATCCAGAAACTGGAGTTGAGGCTGAATTATTGATTCGATTTTTTATGTTCGAGTGTTTTTTGCAGGGACCCCTCTCCCTATTTTCACCTCATAGCGCCGATTTCCGATGATCATCAGACCGGGGATGAGGCCCCCCTCTTTGACCGCTATTCGGGCTTTGCATACCCCTTGATCCCGTCATACGTACCTAGAATGAGAAATCTACATCCACGCACTTCGGGATCCCAGAATAAGGAAATATTAATGTTAGTAAAAATAAGAAAATTAATTCTCGATGCATTTCCTGTATTGCGCGAGATAAAGCGGCAGCTGGTGTGGCAACCATTCCTCCGTGACTGGGCGCGAACTGCCGCCCGTCTAGATCAGATGCCGCGGGTAAACAGGGTGGGGCCAACCCGTCACTTGCTGATCGTGCCGAGTGATCCGTATTTTTTAGTGGGCTCTTGTGGCGATCAAGCGATGATTGGGGCCCTCGTCTCTGTCGTACGCAAGATCAATCCGGATATACTTATCTCAATCGTTACAGCGACCGAGATCGCGGATGGAAAGGCCAAGGAAATCGGTCTCATGCCGGTGCGCATCTGGCACAAGGCGATGAATCCAGATGCTGTCTCTGCGGCTCTGGAGGAAATCTCGCCGGACTCTTTGGCGGCGATCGGTGCCGATGTGATGGACGGTTACTACAATTCGCTCCAGCCGATGCAGATGACTATGTTTGCTGATCTTGCGGTCCGCCGTGGAGCCCGGGCAGCAATACTGGGCTTCAGCTTCAACACCTCTCCACCCCCGTCGCTGCGGCAGGCCTTTAAACAAGCGCATCCAGACGTCTCGTTCTTTGTCCGGGAGCAGGATTCTCTGGAACGGTTCACCAGATTCATTGATGTGAAGGCCGAACTTGTCGCTGATCTCGCCTTCCTCCTGAAACCGGCCGAAGGAACGGCCGACGAAGAGGCGGTCCGCACTTGGGTCGACGATCGGCACGCAAAAGGAGATACGGTTCTTGCCTTCAACATCCATCCGATGTTGATCAAAGACGCAACGCAGGGACAGATTGATAGGCTAATTCATGCGGGTGAGCGGGTGGTCCGCCGCATATCCGCCTGCCGTAAAGTTTCCTGGCTGATTCTGTGCCATGACTTCCGCGAGGGGGTGGGTGATGACCTCTGCCTCGTGCCCCTCGCCGAACGCCTGCGTAACGGGGGCATGGATAATCTCTTCCTGCCCCCGGGCGAGCACACTGCGGCCGAGATTAAGGGCATGGTGCGCCATGCCGACGCCGTGGTGACGGGGCGCATGCACCTCGCTATCGGAAGCCTCAGTATGGGGTTGCCGATTTTGGCGATCACCTACCAGAGTAAGTTCGCGGGACTGTTTGCGCATTTCGGATTGCCCGAGTGGGCGATGGTTCCGCCGGAGGGGCTGGAAGACACCGACGCCATGACGGATTTGGTGGTCCGCTTTGTCGAGAATCTCGACGACCTGCGATCCCGTGTGGCCGAGAACTTGCCGCAGGTTCTTGCCTTCTCGAACAAAAACTTCACTTTTCTGCAGTGATCTCCATGGACACGACCTCTCCGATCAGGGTTATTTTTCTTATCACGACACAGCCTGGTACAGCGTGCGGCGTTGGTGACTATACCCATCAATTGGCGAATAGCCTGCGGCAGGCGGAGATAGAAGTCGAGGTGGTTGAACTACCCGCCTGGACCCTGCGGACGCTGGCCTTGCTGGTCAGGGTGTATCGCAGCAACTCGGACACCATCCTACACTGGCAGTATCCCACTCTTGGCATGGGGAAATCTCCCGCCCCAGCCTTCTTGCCGGTTTTTTTCCCTCGCAGGAGGGTGTTCCTCACCCTGCACGAGTTCGAGCAGTTCAACGCTTTGCGTAAGATTTACATTCTCCTGTTCAAGCTGTTCACCAATTCGGTGGTCTTCACCAACGAGCACGAGCGGAAGGTATTCCACCGCTTCTTCCCCTGGCGAGGCGGAGACGGTCATATAATCCCTATAGGGAACAACATCGACGTTGCCGCTTTCGGCGGAGTGGTAAGGCGGCAACGGCTCATCTATTTCGGGCAAATCATCGACGGAAAGGGGCTTGAGGCCTTTATCGACGTCGTTGAGCGTCTGCGGGGCCGCGGCAACTCCGTTCCTTGCGCTATCATCGGCACCGTGCCCGATGCTGAGAGCGCCATTGCCCGGGTGGTACGAAGTGCGGCGGAAGCATTCGACATCACTCTATTCGAGGGGCTGCCCGCCGATGCGGTATCCCGCGAGTTGCAAGCCTCCTCGGTGGCATTTCTTCCTTTTCCGGACGGCATCAGTGATCGGCGCGGTTCGGCGCTTGCTTGTCTTAAGCACGGGCTTGCTGTGGTCACGTGCCATAGCCACCTGACCCCGGATTGGCTGCGCCGGACGACTTACGGCGTGACAGACCCGGATGGAGCTCTGGCGTGTATTGAGCACCTGCTGGCCGAGGATTGGCCGTTGATACCGGAGCCAGAGGCACTTGCCGAAGGTCTGGCTCAACGGGAATGGTCAGAAATCGCCGCGGCCCATCTGCGACTTTATCATGGGTGATCTGCCCCGGCTCTTACGGCTTGCCAGTGGCGCACGAAGGTAAATATCTGCCGCAGTTCGTCGCGCATCAAAAGTACGCAAGTCAGGCTATACACTGCCCAGCCCGCCGCCAGGGATAGAAACAAGCGCAACCAAGGGTTTGCTCCGGCGCAGGGGCCGACGGCGGTAAAGTGCGTGACTAAGGCGAGCAAGATTGTCCCGGCCAGAGGGGTGAGCAGCTTGGTTAACTGTCGCCAGAGGCCAACGCCCTCCCATTTATCCAACAGCACGAAATAGATGGGCAAAACGGCGATCCCAATGCCCAGAGTGCCGTATCCTACGGCCAGCAGGCCGTGTGGCAGAAGGATAAGGGTCGCTATCAGCAGCACGGCGACATAGGCCACCTGCAGCCGCAGATACGCCTCAATGTGGTTGTGAGCGCGCAGCATCTCCCGCACTAGAACCTGAAAAGGCAGTGTGGCCCCGCAGATGATGAACAGTTGCAGTAGGGTAATGGCTTCGTTCCACTTGTCCCCAAACAGCAGCGGCATATAGAGCGGCGCAGTGATGGCGGCGCTGCCGATAACAGGAAATATAACGACCCCGATTGCAATTATGAAAACCTCGAGGATCGTTCGCTGCTTATCCTTTTGGTCGTTGAGGCGGGCGAGTGCTGGGTAGAGAACGGCAAGCGGCGGGTTAACGCAAATGTCCTGCACTGCGTGGCGGACCCTTACGACGAAAGAATAATAACCCAGCATCACCGGATTCATCAGAAGGAGTATAAGGATGCGCGGAACCTCCTTCTCAGAAAAGGAGACCAGCATCGAGGCCACCATTTTTAGGCCGGGAGAGATCGTCGCTAACAGCTTGTCGCCGCAGAAGCGTAGGCGCGGTCTCCAGTGTGCGAAAGGCCAAACAACGAGGTTTACAACGACGAACAACACCACTTGCTGCGCGATAAGGGCATGTGCGCCCCCCCCCTTGAGGGCGAGGGCGATGCCGACAGCGCCGCCGATGAGAGATGCGGCAAGGGAACGCAGGGCAAAAATTCGGAAATCCAAATTTTTCATCAGGATCATATTGGGGACAGAGGAGGTTGCGAGCAGGATCGGAACAACTGCAAATTCCTGCAGGAGTTGGACTAGTCGTGGTTCCTCCAAAGCGGCAGCGAGGGGAGCTGCGCCGAAATAGCACGCAGCCGAGAATACGAAACCCATGCCGACAACCGTCCAGAACAGGGTGGAGAGCCGGTCGTCGTCATCGATTTGGAGATTCACTATTCCATCGACAATGGTGAGAATGGTCAGGTTAGCAATAGTGAATACGACGAAGCAGACGTTGGCGAGGCCGTATTCGGCAGGTCCAACCAGTCGCGCCACCACCATGAACACGATGAAGGAGACGCCTTGCTGTCCGCCCTTTTCTATCAGCGACCAGAGGGCGCCTCTGGCCATTTTGCGGTGCAGACTCATCGCGTTCTGTTTCCGGCTGCAAATGCAGCGCAATAGATATCATGCATGGTGCGCGCCACCTGCGGCCAAGCATAGGCCTGTGCCGAGGCGATACAGCGTGCTCGGGCTGTGGCAAACGTCTGCGGGTCTTCGGTGTGTGCGGTCTCGATTGTATCCGCCGAAGCGGCGAGATCCTCCGCCGAGATGCGGCTGCCGAGGCCAAGAGAATCGAGCAAGTTAATGAAAGGCGGAATTTCCGAGACCAAAGGCACAAGCCCTGCCGACATGCCTTCAACTATAGTAAGACCGAATCCCTCGTAGTCTGAGGCCGAGGCGATGTATCCTGCTGTTCCGATCAGCCCGGCGAGGGCTGATGCGTCAGGGCGAATGTAAAAGCTTACAGCCTCCGCCACGCCCACTTCACGGGCCTTGGCGGCGAGGCTTTCTGGTGTATCGGTTTCAGGCACGCCAGCGACGATGAGGCGCCAAGCGGGATTGCAGCGGCGCAGTTCGGCGAGGAGGCGGATCAACACACCAATTCTTTTATTGGTTGACCATCGTCCGATGAAGAGGATCGTCCGGACGGGAACCCGGCTGCCAGTGTCGTGCCACTTCTTGATGTTAACGCCGTTCTCTACGGTGATCACCCGCTTCCCCGCAATGCGGCTGAAGGTGGCCGCATCGTTCGCGCTGGAGGCGCAAATGCTATGATACGCAGTGGAAGAGGCGCGGGTAACCGACTGGAAGTAGACTTTTTTGAGGCGTGCCGCGAACCCAGTGTGGAAGAAGCCACCGTGTGTCGAGGCAACCAGGGGCTTGCGGTGAAGCGGGCGGGTAAACGCCAGAAAATCGTAGAAGAAGTCTACGGCATGGACATGGACGACGTCGGCCTTGCCGAGGATCGCGAGGACCTGGGGGGCGAACGGGTATCTTCGCGATCCGCAGAAGGGAATGCGGTCTACCGGGATGCCGTCCAAAATCTCGTGCCGGGGCAGGAATGTCCCTGGGTCGGAGAAGAGACGATTGAGCGTCACCACCCGCACATGCACGTCGGGCAACTCGGCGAGATGGCGGCACAGATTCCCCACGGCGTCTTCGAGTCCGCCGATGGACGGGGTATATTGCCGCACTACATGCACGATTTCCGTTTTAGTCTCCTTTCCTCAACGGTCCATGAAACACCCTGAACCACAGGGCTCGCCAGACGAAGGCTACACCGCCGAGCAGGTAGCGTTGCCACATCCGTGAGGGTTCTTGCAGCAGCCGGAATAGCCATTCCAGGTGCAGGCGGCGCAAAGCGTGCGGCGCGCGCGGGAAACGCAGCGCCATGAAGTCGAGGATCGCCCCGCCGTTGAGAATCACAGCCGGACCCGAAAGGCGAACCGCAAGCTGCGCGGCCAGTGCCTCCTGGTGTGGCATTCCCATGGCGAGGATGAATATCGCGGCATGACTGTGCGCGAGGGCTTCGAGGCTTTCGGTGCGATCCTGAAAGCCGTCGAGGCGGAGCACCACCGGGTTGCCTGCCGCCTCAATAACCTCCGCCGCGCGTGAAAGCCAGGGTTCGCGCGTGCCGCAGAGGGCCACCGGCTGCCCAGGTAGGGCGCGCAGGATCTCGGGGATGAGATCGGTTCCGTTGAGATTGATCCCGGCATTTTCCCCCTGAAGTTTTAGTAACAGGGCGGAGCCGATGCCGTCGCGGAAGAGGATGTCGGCATGCATCAGATGTGTTCGGAATACTGCATCCCTGGCTGCAAGGTTGAAGGCATGTGCATTAAGGAAGGAGATCACGACGGGCCGATCAAGCTCGCGCAGACCTTCGAGGAATACGGTTTTTTCAGATTCTGAGTGGAGAATGCTAAGGTGATTTAATAGGTTAAATAAAGAATTGGACATGGCGTTCCTCCGGTTACGTCCGATTGAGTCGCACCGGCAGCATGGCGCGGGCAAGCCGGGGGAAGCGGTTTTGCAGTCGTGTTCCGGCGGGGAGCAGGGCAAGTGGTGCGGCAACGCCGACAACCGTGCCCAGCAGGATATGCGCCGTAGCATCGTCGATGCCGAACTGCAGCAGTGTGCTGCGAAATCCGGCGGCAAAAATCACATGCGCAAGATAGATGATCATGCTGTTCATGCCTATGAACGCGGCGATCCGGGAAAAACGCGTCCATCCGGTTCGGGTGATGCACTCCGCCCAGGCGAGGCAGCAGCCATGTATCGCGAGCACGGCACAGATCGCAAGCAACGGCCGGACCATAGCGGTGGGCGGCAGCAACGATGCGGTGGCGATGGCGGCGGCGAACCCGGCGAACCAGAGAGAGGCGGGGCTGTGCAATCCCCGTGGCGAGACAGAGCCGACGCAGATCCCGAGCAGGAAAAAAGGAAGATTCACTGCGAACTGTGCGGCTAAGAAGGTGTAACTCGTTTCAATCAGGGCCGTCTTGATCTGGTCATGGGCGGCGATGGCGAAGGCGAGAGAAGCGGCACACATGGCACGGAAGAGCCATTTCCTTCTCCCCGCTGCGGCCGGAATTCCCACGACGGTCATGACGAGAAAAAGAACCCCAAGAAACCAGAATTGCTGCTGCGGCGGAAAAGGCGCAGTTAAAAAATCGTACAATGAAATCTGACGATTGGCTCCACCGGGAAAGGCATATTGCAGACCAGTCTGCAGATAGGACCATATGGCCAGCGGTGCAAGAATTGTCAGAGTCGATCGTCTTAGCATACCGAAGTAGCCGATCTTGTCGAAAGTGATTAGGAAGAATAAACCAGACAGATAGAAAAAAAGAGGCATATGAAAAAGGTATATTGCCGAATCGACTTCGTTCAAAATATTTCCAGCGGGCAGGATTCCTGCCTTTTGAAGTCCGCGCAGCACGTGCCCAAGCACGACGAGAACGATGCCGAAACTCTTTGCAAAATCGGAGGCGAGGGAATCCTTGCCAGTATCAGTCATGCTGGCTTTTCCGGGTCGATTCACGCGCGGCAAGGCATCCGGCGATCATCCAGAGCGGTGCGTTCACTTTGATCGAGAATATCGCCGCACCGACCAGCAAGTTGATTGAAATGTAGAAGAGGAGAGCATATGAGAAGCGGCGAGCCTCTGCTCCAGCGCTTGGAAGTACCGTAGAAAGAAAAATCCAGAAATATAGGAGTCCGAATATAGTTGAGGCATATACAATAAACGCATATCCCGAGTCCCCTGTTTTGGCTATGCGCGGTATATTCCCTATCACGAAGTCACTCAGGTCCATATTGAGCAATAAATTTATAGTATGGCCGATGCGTCCCGACATGTCGTCGGTGAGGTGACTTCCGCTGCCGCCTTGCGCGATGAACATGATCGTGGCGGCTGCCAGAACCAAGGGCATCACCAGCATGTAGCCGCTGCGGGGCAGGCGGGGAAAGGCTGTGTAGCCAAGTACCATCAGAAGGCAAAGGGCTATACTGGTGCGACTGCTGTTGCTGACCACCATGAACAGCACGGTTCCGGCAAAAATTATTCGCCTCCTCGAATTGATGTCGTTCCACCAGGTGATCGCGAGAATACACAAAACCATCGAGAAGTTGGCGAGCGAGACCTGTTCCATGAAAACCGATGACAATCGGCGTTGGTCGAATAACCCGAAGGAGAATCGCCCTGCGAATCCCAGGGAATTGCGGAAGAGACCCGAGGAATCGGTGGCGAGGGCTTCGATGCCTCGCGTATTGGAGAAATACTCGGCGGGCTGGAACAGCCAGACGTAAACTTGCGGGAGAAACCCCTCCACCAACATCACGGAAACGGTAGCTGCCGCGACCACGGAAAAAGTCCGGATCATCTGCGCTGGAGATGACTGAGTGCCGACGAGGAAGAACAGGCTGATGATCGCGAAGTTGCGGGCCGTATGCAGGAATACCGTGCCGTTGGCGAGGGAGACCCACAGGCCGAGTGCCAGGTAAAACGCGAATGAAGCCACGATAAGGTGCTTTTTCGCGGGCATTCGGTGGAAACGGGAAATTACGAATCCCGTTGCAGCGAGCAGGATGAGTGCCTCGCATACTGCCACATGGACCATGCCGAAGACGAGTCCGTGGGCGTTGATGAAGGCGAGGCACGCATTGTAGAAGACCGCGGCGGCGAGGAGAAAGGGAGGGATTAGCGAGTCCTTCCGTTCCGCCGTTTCGGGGGCGGGAAGCGTATGTTCCCGGGAGAGAGAATGCTGCGCGGTCATCCCGCCGGTTCCTCCGTCTGGTGGCGGAAGGCGCGAGTCAGGCGTCCGGCGAGGCTGCGCAAGGCGAACTGGCATGGCTTTTCGATGAGAGAATACGACGCGAAAGAAATGGCCAGTACGACGACGACGCTGCCCGCTATCGCCGCGATTTGGCTGAGTTCTCCTTCATGCACCAAACGCTCGGCGGCCTGCAACACCGGCGCGTGCAGCAGGTAGAGGGAGAAGCTCCAGGTTCCAAGGGTACGCATCATCGGATTGCCGAGGAGAATGTCTCCGAGGCCGCCCCCGTAGGAGAGTAGCAACACCGTTACCGCGCTAAGTAAAATGTAGAGAGGTGATGCGAACATCGCCTCGTGATTGAACAGCCTGTATCCGAAGACGATGAGGAGGACGAGGGCCGCGAATTGCAGTCCGCCAAGGACGACGGGGGAGAGGTGCAGGTACGGGTGGCGGGAACGGATCAGCCCGACGAGGGTGCCGAGCAGGAAGAAGCTCAACTTGGAGGGTAGCGTGGTGCCAGGAACCTGCTGAGACACCGTGAGCATCAGAACGGTGAGCCCGGCGACGAAGGCAGCGGGCCAGAATACCCGCTGTGCCAACTGTGTCGTTGCCCACCAAAGGAGGAGGAAAAAGACGTAGAACTGCACCTCTGGTGGGATGCTCCACAGTACGCTGACGTTGCCGAGGAAGAGGAGGTGGCGGAGGAGATTGTGGTTGTCGATGGCATAGATGAATTGTGGGTCGAAAGTGGCGCAGATCGCATAGGAAGCGCACACCACGAAGAGGTAGACCGGGGCAATACGGGCGAAGCGGCTAACCGCATAAGAGCAGGCCGAGGAGAAGGAGAATGTCCGGCTCAGGTAGAGGTAGGACATTAGGAACCCGCTCAAGGTGAAGAACACGGCGACACCGGTGCCGCCGAGGAAGGCTCCGTCGCGATTCTGCATCAGGCCGAAGAGCTGAAAATGCGAGAAGAACACCACGCAGGCGGCGGCACCACGCAACCCGTCGAGAGGGGCGATGTGACTCCGCTCGTCGGACGTGCTCACCGCATCTTCTCCCTATCCCGCATCGCTCCCATCAAGACGGGAACCTGGGGATATCGTACCGGGTCGGGGGGGTAGATGTTGAACATGTAGTCGCCAAACCATGGCGCAGCGGCCCAGTATGTCCATCCTCGCCAAACGTCGCCATTATCGCGCAGAAAGGCGAGGGTGCGGCTCAATGCCTCCAAGCACAGAGGATCTTTGGAGGCCCCAAATTCTCCGAGAAACGCCTGTTTTCCATTCTGTCTTAGCCATTCAGTGAAAGCCGAGAGGCGCTTCACCCCGATATCCTCGCTGACGCAACTAGGTTGGGTTCCAGACGAGTTGGAATCGAAATACTGGTGTGCTTCGAAAATGAAGTTGTTCGCCGGGTCTTCAATGTTCGCCAGAGCCTCGCCATTGGAGAGATCGCCGTCTTTATTGAGCCAAGAGTAAGCACTCGACCAACGCGTCCCCGGTACCAGAATGAGCTGCCGCGCACCAGATTTGCGGATAGCGAGGATCGCCTCTTGGGCGATCGGTGCCCACTCCGCCGCTTTGTGCTTAAAGGGTTCGTTCATCAAGCCGAAGGCGACGTTGGGGGCGTTGCGGTAATGGGAGGCGAGGCGACTCCAGAGGTCGGAGAAGGCGGCGCTCGGCACGTTGCCGGTTCCGATCGCAATCTTGTTGAAGGAACCGTAGTTGTGGACGTCGAGCAGAATCGTTACGTGCCGGGTTGCGCCGCGTGCGACCAAAGCGTCCAGCCGTTCCAACTCGTCTTTGGCGAGAGGGCCGGAGAGGACCGGTTGCATCCGTTCCCACAGGAAGGCGATGCGCAGGACGTTGGCGCCAATGTCGGCGTACATGTCCACGTCCTGCGGGGTCGGCCACAGGTAGTTGGTCCCATGCTTGCCAGGGACAACCTTATGACCGAAGCCGGCATTCGGCAGATTGACCCCGGTGAGGTGTTGAGATACCGCACTGTCGGCGGCGAGCGCCGACACGCATAGGCAGGAGGAGAGCAACGCGGCGATACAAAGGCGAAGTATGCAATATCGAGCCGTCCGCATTGTAATATCCTTTCCGTGCGGTAGCGGTGCAGTATGCGGACCATCGAATCTATCACGCCCTCCGTTTGATCCGGAGTGCCTTCATCAGGGCGTAGAGGGTCGGGCGACTGACGCCGAGGATTTTCGACGCCTCCTGGATGTTGTTGTCGGTCAGGGCCAGGGTCCGGCTCAACATGCGGCGTTCCGCTTCCTCGCGCACCTGACGCAGGGTGGGGAGCACGTCGCGTGTCTCGCCCTGTTCCGGCAAGTCGAGATCCTCGGGGGTGATATAGCCTTGATCGGCTAGGACGAGGCCGCGCTTGATCCGGTTCTCCAGTTCGCGGACGTTGCCCGGCCAGGAATAGGAGGAGATGCGGGCCAAGGCGTCTCGGGTGAAGCCTTTCGGCGGTGCCTCGAAAGCGGCACTCAGTTTCTTGAGCAGATAAATGGCGATCAGCACCGCATCGCCGGGCCGTTCTCGTAACGGCGGAACGATGAGGCCCATCTCGTTGAGCCGGTAATAAAGATCCTCGCGGAATCCGCCCTCGCGCATCATTGTGACGAGGTCTTTGTTGGTTGCGGCGATGATCCGGACGTTGACGGAAAGCAATTTGCGCCCGCCGATCCGTTCGACCACTTTGTCCTGGAGAAAGCGCAGCAGCTTGGCCTGAAGGGGCAGCGGCATGTCGCCGATTTCGTCGAGAAATAAGGTACCGCCATCGGCCAGTTCGATCTTGCCGTGCACCCGGGCGACCGCTCCGGTGAAGGCCCCCTTCTCGTGGCCGAACAACTCGCTTTCCAGCAAGGTTTCGGGGATTGCCGCGCAATTGAGCGCGACAAACGGCTTGTCGTTCCGGGCGCTCCAACTGTGGATGGCGCGGGCGAGCACGTCCTTGCCGGTACCGCTCTCGCCGGTAATCAGGACGCCGACGTCGGAGCGGGCGACCCGCTGGGCGAGGTTCACCACCTTTAACATCTCGGGTGCGGCGGTGACGAGGCCGACGAATTCCTTGCCTCCCTGCAACCCGTCGCGCAGATGGGTGATCTCTTCCTCGAGTTGATAACTGTTCCAGGCCCGCTCAATGATCACTTTGATCACGTCGGGTTCGACTGGCTTGGAATAGAAATCGTAGGCACCGATGCTGATCGCTTCGAGGGCGTTCTTGCGCTCCTGGTTCCCGGTGGCAACGATCACTTTCGTGATGGGGTGCAGGGCGCGAATCTCGCGCAAGGTCGCCAGTCCCTCGCTGGCATTGTCGCGGTCGGGCGGCAAGCCGAGGTCAAGGATCACCAGCGGCGGTTCTTCGCGCCGGAACAGGGTGATCGCCGAGGCGCGGTCCTCGGCAAGCAGAAGATCGTAATCGGCCAATGTCCAGCGCAATTGCGTGCGTAGACCAGGGTCGTCCTCGACGATGAGGATCCTAGGCCTACGCGGAGAATCTTCGGCCATTCCGGTCCTCTTGATTGGGCGAAGCGGGAACCTCGCAGCACTTCAGGCGAATACGCATCGTTGTCCCGGCCCCGGGTCGGCTCTCGACGTCGAGACGCCCCCCCATGTCGTTCATCATCCGCAACGCCTGGAACGCGCCAATGCCGGAACCGTTGAGTTTTCTGGTTTCGAACGGACGGAATAAATGGTTGCGAACGAAATCCTGGCTCATGCCCGGTCCGTCATCGACGATCTCGATGATTCCGTCGCTGTGGCCGGGGCGGATGACGATCGACACCGAGCCATCCGGTCCGGCGGCGTCGATGGCATTCTGTACGAGGTGGTCCATCACCGAGGACAGCTTTTCGCGCCAAGCATCGACCAGGACCGGTTCGGCCGAATCGATCAGTTGGAGGCGGGGGTAGGACTTCCGCCAGCGCTCCACCACCTGCGCGGCGAACGAGCCGAGAAAGGTTGGCTGCAAGACGGGCTCGGGGCGTCGAGATCCTTCCTGCCCGAGTTGGGCCAGCATGCCACGCAACCGATCGACCGAGCTTGCCGCGGTCAGCAACATGTCGCTCTGGAACGCCGGGTCGTGGCCGAAGGAGTGGGAATTTTCCAGCATCAGAGACATCTGACTGACGACGTTCTTGATATCATGAACGACGAACGTGAAGCGGCGGTTGAACTCGGCCAGGCGTCGGGCATCGTTCAGCGCTCGCGATGCCCGCTCTTCGGCAAGGTAGCCAGC
The DNA here is from genome assembly GCF_900108475.1 of Magnetospirillum fulvum. Taxonomy (GTDB): domain Bacteria; phylum Pseudomonadota; class Alphaproteobacteria; order Rhodospirillales; family Magnetospirillaceae; genus Phaeospirillum; species Phaeospirillum fulvum_A. The sequence continues at coordinate 205,097 of NZ_FNWO01000004.1, forward strand.
GGCCTGAGCGCCGACGGTCTTCAGCAGATCGAAATCTTCCCAGCCGAGGGCCGACGGGGCGGTGGGGGGATGACCGGCAACGATCAGCCCTTCCAACACCCTGTTATGGATCAGCGGCACGATGATCCATTGGTCGCGCTGGGTAGCGAACCAGGGGGGAAGGGGCAGTCCGTCATAAATCTCGGGATAGCGCAGGCATTCGTCGATATCGATGATCCAGCCGGTGCGGACGATGAAGCCCATCAGCGGATCGTCGGCCGGAATGACCGGCAGGTCGCCCTCAATGTTCCAGCGGACGACCGGAGTGAAGGCATCGATCGCATCCTGGTAACTCCACAAAACGCCCGAGCGGCACGCGACCGATTCCGCCACCGCCCGCAATGTCCGTTCGTGCAGGTTTTGGCTTTCGTCGGGGCCGGCCATCTTGCGGATGAAAGCCAACCAGACCTCGCGATAATCGTACTTCAGCCGGAAAAAATGCTTCGAGATGAACACCATCATCTGAGCGCGAAACGAAGCCGACTGAATGAGGATCATCAGCACGATTGTCGCGGTGGTGATGAAGGCAATTTCGAGAGTCAGTCCCCAATTGCCGGTCTGGTTGCGCAGCACCTCGCCCGCCACCGAGGTGCTGATCAGATAGAAGCCGCCGCCAACCAGAGCGGTTGAATGGAACACCGCGTACCGAGACATCTGAAAATTGCTGCCCCAACCGCGGACCAACAGGGTGGCGAAGGCGAGCGGCAGACCGAGCGTGAACAGGATGTATCCCCTGGCGATAACGAACAGGGACGGGACATTGCCGTAGGTCAGGCCGGAAACGCAGAACATCAGGTCAAATACCGCGAGCCCCCCAATCCCCAGCATCACCAGACGTTGGCCGCGAGTTGGCGCCGGCTTGGTGTTCCGCAGCAGGTTTTCCAGCATCAGCAGAATCAGAATATCGACCGCGACCTGCCAAAGATTGAACAAAATCAGGGTGGTTGTTGTGTCCGCGAACGACATCAAGACCCCGACCATCGCGGCCGGGATAATGGCGAGCGGAAATCCCAGCACGGGGGATATCTGTCGGGCGAGGTGTGACGGCAGCAACCGTTCGATCGGCACTTGGCTGGCGAAGAACAGAAGGAACGCCCAATTGCGTGCGGTTTCCAGCGGCAGGGCGAAGGCAAAATCGAGGTGTGTCGTCGTGCCGGTGGCAGAGACGGCGGTGCAGGCGCAGCCGAAGGCGAGAAAGAAGCGGCCGCGTCCCATCGAGGCGCTCAACGCGGCGGCGGCGGCAATGCACAAAAACAACGCCGCGCACAGGGCGTTGCCAAACAACTCGATCTTGTCGATCGGCAGGCCGATCGTAACGCTCCAGTCCATCGCCGCTCCCCTTCACGTCACAAAGTGGGCGGGGATCGACACGGCAAAAATTCGTCGCTCAATCGCTAATCGGCGGTTTAGGGGTGTCGGAGCCATGCTCCGATTTGGACCGTCCCGCAGACCCTGACCATTCTGGTTTCCTGATTTTGGCGGCAACGATCAAAACTCCCTGGGAAGGTGTTCGCTCCCTCCACCGAAGGCGACCGAGAAAGGGTACAATTCGCGATAAATTGCGAATATAGCCTTGATGGATTAGGCATGCGAAGGCATTCACCTCCTGCGCCGCTCTGTGTCAGAGTGTTTAAATCTTAAGTAGCGCTACATCATAAATTGTTACATTTTATAATCCGGCAGATACGTATTATCTGTCTCTGACTATAATGCGTGCGATATTTTACGTTTCACTAGAGCATGTTGTGTGGCGCTAGTGCTTGATAGCGAGACGCGATGCCGAGTTTCTTGAAGATGATTGTCATATGGACCTTGACCGTATTTGGCGACAGGCCGAGGCGCCGGGCAATCTCCTTGTTGGGAAGGCCCTTCAGCATCAATTGATGCACCTCTCGCTGTCGTTCGGTCAGGCCGACCTGGGCGTCGCCATCGATGACGGGGTCGCGCCGCGAAAGCGGTTGCCCCGCGTCGGAGGGGCCGAGCACATTCTCTACCGCCATTCGCACGGTCTGGGCCTGTTCGACGCGGGAGAAGAGCGCCACGGCGCCAAACACCTGATCCAGACTCTTGAGCGCGCGATTGGGGGAGTCGCCAAAGGCGATCACCGGAGGGGTGCCAGAGGCATCAAGACTATCGCGCAGTCGCTCCGGCTCGGCTTGAGCAAAGCTGAGGTCAAGCAGGACGAGATCGAACGATTCCTGCCGCAATGCCAACAATGCGGCCCCGGACGAATCCGCCTCGCGCACATATGGCGTCGGGGCGAAGGTCCGCAGCATCGCACGCAGCCCCATCCGAAAGAACGGGTGCGGATCGGCGATCAGCACCGTGTTGCCCTTGATTCGGATGCGTTGTTGTCCCGCCACCATTCTGTCTCCCCCTTGCGTTCGCAGACCCGATGAAGGGTGCGGAGCGCTCCCCAAGAGCGGTCCCCTCCGCATTCTTTTTGGCACACACACAAGTATAGTGCGGAGGCGCCGTTTTCTCAGCGGTAATTTCGTCTTAAGGTTTAAAAATGATGCTAAGTAGGCGTATATGTATAAGTTGAAATACATCTTTTCGGTAATAGCAAAAGGCGCCTGAGAGCGCCAGGCGCCTTCACGCGATCCCCAAGGGTCAACTCAGCCGACCTTCTTGGCGCGGTTGAACCGACCATAAGCACCGAGCCCGAGCAGGGCGGAGCCGAACAGGACGACGGCACCGGGAATCGGAACCGGCGACACCGCGGCGCTGACCTGCACGTTGCGGATGAGGGTGTTGTTGGCCGCCGTCACAACCAGATCGTACAGGGTGTTGGCGACCAGATTGGAAAAGCTGACGACCAGGGTGTTGTTGGGATTGGGGCTAGAAAGGATCGTGCCCGCGATGCCGTTCAGCAGAATCGTGTCGTAAATCAGCCCATTGGTGACACTGCCCGAGATGTTGTCGGTCAGGGTCACCACCAGATTGGACGTCTGCGCCAGCTTGAACTTCAGGTCGAAGCTCGTGGTGCTGCCGCCGGTGCTCTTCGTGACCGTCCCCTGCTTGGTGGAGGTGAAGATATCGGAGACATAACGGCCCGATATCGAACTCGCGTTGGGGCCGACGGTCCCTGCGAACTTCAGCAGGGTGGTCGAGTCGGGAAGCGTGTTCCCCTGGTTCAGGATGAGGACATCGCTAAAGCTTGCCGCCTTGGCCGAAGCCGACAAGCCGATCATCAGAACGATGGCGAGAACGCCGAGACCGCCGACGCGGGCAGCCCCTCGGGCGATATTGCGCTGACGGCGCCGACCGATGAAGCCGAGGCCGAGCAGCGACGAGCCGAACAAGAGCGCCGCACCGGGCAAAGGCACCGCCGACACTGTGCCGGAGAAGCTCGCCCCGTCCGCGCCGTTAAAGCCGGGACCGGCCGTCACGGTGTAATACAGGCTGTAGGTTCCCCCCAACAGGTTGGCGGCGGCCAAGGTGATGTCGCCGGTGCCGCTGGAGTTGCTCAGGCCGATGCTGGTGGTGCCCGACTTCAGGGATACGTTGGTGATCTGGAGTTCATTGGTGTTGAACTGGATCGCCACGCTGGTATTGGCGCTGAAGGGGAGGGTGAAAGTGTAGACGGCGTCAAATGTGTTGACCGCCCCCAGGTTGTAGGGCAGGGCGCCATCCACGGCCGGGAAACTCACCCCCAAATCGTCCACAAAGACGTTTGAGCTGGTCAGCAAATAAATGCCCGCAGAGGTGGACAGCGAGCCGTCGAAGGTCGATTGGAAGCCGTCGCCGCCAAGGCTTAACTCGGCGAAGTTAATCGTGACCGCCTGCGCGGTTCCGCTCAAGGCCGTTACCATCGCGACAACCAGCGCGGCGGCGGACAGCCTTAAGCAAGAAAACGGGTTTCTCATATGCCCCTCCATATTGTGACGTATCGTGGTTGAAAAATCCGCGGCGGGCGGAGTTTCGGTGTCCTCTCCCTCCCATCACACGCAAGTATGATGCCAGACGCCATCATTCCGGGATTTCCGCCCTTCCGCCTCATCGGGGAAACCCGTGATGTAAATATCCCTGACAAATTGCACCATTCGCGCCCTGAAAAATGTTCTACTGTCAGGGATCTTTACACCTTTGGGTGAGGGAGTGGCGGTGGGTGAAGCAAATCCGGCAGAAGGCGGTCTGTGGTCTGATTCTTGCTTAAAGGGAAGGTCGAGATCATTGCAATGGTCGCGTGTTATCGATGGAGGGGGCTCCGATGGGGACGGCCTATGAGACAGTGCGGCTGGTGGTATGCGATGACCCGAGCCAGACTCTTTCTCTTAAAGAGGCTCTCCGGGCATTCGGGATCGGCAACGTCCGGTCATGCAACGATGTCGCGACGATGATGCGCTTTCTCGACGATAGCCTGATCGACCTGCTGCTCTACGACGTCGATACGGCGGGTGACGCCCTGCTCGACGTGACGAGCGGAATTCGGCGCGACCGCCAGGGACGTAATCCCTTTGTGATTGTGATTGCCGCGATTGCCGACGCGACCCGTGACACGGTCAGCCGTCTGATTGATGTCGGCATCGACGATCTGCTGCGTAAGCCGGTGTCGCAGGACCGTCTGCTCGGCAGCATCGAGCGCTTTGTTCGGTCGCGCAAGCCGTTCGCCACCAGCATCGATTTCGTCGGGCCGAGCCGACGGTCGGCCGAGCGCGATGCCGCCGATCCATCCGGTCTGATCCAGGTCCCCAACACACTGCATTGCAAGGTTGCGCGACGGATGGACGATTCGGCGGTGCAGCGGCTGGTCGATGTGGCGAGCTTCGATTTGGAAGACCGTCAGGTCGAGGCCCATGCCCGTACCCTCGAACGGCTCTCGGGCGCGGCCCACGCCGCCTTCCAGGGACGGGGAAACGACGGGGCTTTCGGAGATCAGCTCAATCTTCTCGCGCACACCGCCAGCGGCTTTCGTGCCCGGATACCCGCCACCGCGTCGCCGCAATTGGGCGAGCTCGCCAACATCTTGGTGTCGCTGAGCGACCGTCTGGTGCGGTCGGGCGGCAGCACGTCGGGCGCAGCCACCGACGTCGAACTGCTCTCCAAGGTGTCGCAGGCGATCCGCCGGGCCGTTACCGTCGAGCGTTCGGCGGTTCAATTGATGCAAGACATTGTCGATACGGTCTCTGGACCGGGAGCGTTGTCCGACGACACTCGATGTCATCAGCCCGATGGCTCCGCCTCCAAGCCGATTTGACCCCCGATCTCGTATCTCCGCCCAATCCTCGTAACCTCGTAATCGATGGGATTTCCCACCATGACGAAGATCAGAGCGACGCAGCTTGCCGCCGCCTTCCTGCTGTTCTGCGTTCCTCTTGCGGCGTGCGACGATGCTGCGGATCGGGAAGCGAAGTATCTGCGGCGGGGCACCGACCTGTTCGCCCGGGGGGAGTTCGACAAGGCGCGGATCGAGTTCAAGAACGCGGCGCGGATCAAACCGACCGATCCCGACGTGCGCTATCGCCTGGGTCTGATCGACGAGGCCCAGGGCGATCTGCGCAACGCCTTTGCCGCTTTTGCCTCCGCCGAAAGTCAGGACGCGTCCTTTGGTCCGGCCCGTCTCAAGCTGGCGCAGTATTATATTGCCGCCGAGCAGTATGGCGAGGCGGAAACCCGCATCAACGATGTTCAGGCCAAGGATCCGGACAATGTCGAGGCGCACGCCTTGCGGGCAGCTCTTTTGCTTCGCTACAAAGAGTCCGAGCGCTGCGAAGCCGAAGCGCGCGCCGCTTTGGCCAAAGACCCAGGCAACATCACGGCCATCTCGGTTCTGACCGGTCTTTACGCCGCTCAAGGGGATGGGGCGAAGGCAGGGGCGATTCTGGAGGAGGGGATCGGTAGACATCCGAACGACCCCTCGTTGCAACAACTGAAAATTGCCTTGTTCCTGCGGCTCGACGAGTTTCCTAAAGTCGAGGAAGCCTATCGCACGCTGTTTCAGTTGCGGCCCGCTGAGGTCCGCTATCGGCTCGATCTCGTCGATCTCTATTTGAAGAAGGGGCAGATCGATGCGGCGGAGGGAGCCTTACGGAGCGGGATCACCGATCCCGAAGGCGATTGGCCTCTGAAGCAGCGGCTGGTCGTTTTTCTCAGCGAAAATCGCGGTCTCGATATCGCCGAGAAAGAGGTGCGCCAGTATCTCGCTCAGGCCCCGAAGAAGGACGAACTGTATTTCTGGTTGGCCGATCTCTATATCAAGCACGGAGCGATCGACCGAGGCGTCGATCTGTTGCAGCAGATCGTGGCGCGTAACGAGTTCCAGACCCCGGGTTTGACCGCGCGCGCGTCGCTCGCCCGGATCAGCTTTGCCCGCGGCGACCGTGCCCTGGCCGAACGTCTCGTCGCGGCCGTGCTCGACAAGGCGCCGACCAACCGCCAGGCCCTGCTGTTGCGGGCCGGGATGGCGTTCGACAAGGGGCAGTACCAGAGCGCGGTGTCGGATTTGCGCGCCATTTTGCGCGAGCAGGCCAAGGACAGGGACGCGCTGAACCTGCTGTCGGAAGCATTGCTGATGCAGGGGCGGATCGACCTGGCGATCGACACCCTGGCCCATCTGGTCGAGACCGCGCCGCTCGACCCGACGCCACGGGTCCGCCTCGCCCAACTCTACAACGTCAATGCCGATTCCGCTCGGGCCCTCGACATCCTGGGCCAAGTCACCCGGGCGCATCCGACCTTCGCCGTCGCCTGGGAAAGTCTGGCGCGGGTCAAACTGTCGCAGAAGGATATCGCTGGCGCCATCGCGGCGATCGACCGGCTTGAAGCGCTCGACGGCCAGCGGCTGACCGCCCAGTATCTGCGCGGCGAGGCTCTGGCCGCCCAAGACCGCCTCGACGATGCCATTCGCCAGTTCTCCGGCGTGGTGAGCGCCGATCCCGACACGCCGTTGGCGGAACATGCGTTGACCGCGCTGGTCGGGGTCTATGCCCGCCAGAACCGGCTGGAGGCCGCATCGCACTTCATCGATACGCTTCGGACCGAAAGCCCGTTCGTCGCCACCGTTCTGGGCGAGATTTACCTTCAGCGCGGTCTGCGCGACAAGGCGGCGACCGAGTTCGATCGGGCCCTGGCCCAGAATCCGGTGCGGGCCGAGCCCTATATCGACCGTGCCCGCCTCTATCTGCTTGATCGCAAGGTCGAGGCCGCGATCGAGATCGCCCGGCGCGGAACCGTGGCCGTGCCGTCCTCCGTGCCGTTGTCGATCTTGCTCGCCGATATCTACAGCGTCGAAGGGCGGCACCAGGAAGCTCTTGCGATTTACGAGGATCTTCTGGCGCGCAACCCCGGGCTTGACCTTGCCGCCAACAATGCGGCCGAACTGATCGCCGATTACAAGTCCAACGACCCGGCGGCGATGGAGCGGGCGCGCCAACTCGCCGAGCGGTTCCAGGGATCGTCCAATCCCATGCAGCTCGATACGCTGGCCTGGGTCTATTTCCGCAAAGGCGATCAGGGCAAGGCGCTGGTTCTGGCGAATCGGTTGATGAGTGCCGAAGCGCTGCCGCCGCAGGTTCATTACCACCTCGCGATGATCCTGCTCGGGGCCGATCGCAAGGCCGAGGCGAAGACTCATCTCAGCAAGGCTTTGGAGGGGAACGGCCCCTATCCCGGAATCGAAAATGCCAAACAGCTAATCAAGACTCTCTGAGCGGGGAAGAGATCCGGTGAACGTGAGAGAGCAGATAAGCGTGGATAGCCCTCCCGTCATCGCCACCTACCGGGGGGCGTCGTTTACCAGCGTGTCGATCGTCGTCATCACGGCGCTGGCCGACATCGTGCTGATGGCGGTGTTCTTCCACCTGTCGTACCAGCAGGCATCCGACTATCCGGGGATGCCTGCCAAGGTCTGGAAGCTCACCGACGCGGTTTTTGTCGTCAGCACGCTCTATTTGATGGTCGCGTCGGGGGGCTATAGCCGCCAGCAGATCGGCAACCCCGTGTCGCAGATCAGTCGTCTGTTGTTCAACAGCAGCGCCGTTGCCCTGCTGGAATGGATCGGCCTTTGGGCGGCCGACCTGACCGAGGATTTCTGGTGGCCGTTCGAGGCGCCGCTCAACACCGTGGCCTGGGGCATCTTGCTGATGTGCGGCATCCGGGTGGTGCTGTACAAGGTGCTGGTGGAGGGGGCGCGCCGGGGGATGATCGCCCGGACGGTGGCGATCATCGGGGCTGGCGAGCCCGGCAGCCGCCTGATTTCGGCATTGGAGCGGCGCAAGGAGCCCTGGGTTCACATTATCGGGGTGTTCGACGACCGGGTCGGCCGCGCGCCGGAACTGCCGTTTGCTCCCGGAATCCTGGGCACCGTCGATGACCTTGTCGCTTATTCCCGCCAGAACCGGGTCGATGAGATATTGATCGCGCTTCCCTGGGGGGCCGAGACCCGGCTTCTGGATATCCTCAGTCAGTTGCGGTCGATTCCGGCCAACATTCGGCTGGCTCCCGACGTGATCGGGCATCATTTCCTTGATCGCGGCTTCGGTCGTCTGGGCGGCGTTCCCGTGTTCGACGTCTATTCCAAGCCGATCAGCGGTTGGGGGGCGTTGTTGAAACGGGTCGAGGATCTGGTTTTCGGCAGCTTGGCCCTGGTGATCGCGTCTCCGCTGATGCTGCTGTGCGCGATCGCGATCAAGCTCGATAGTCGCGGACCGATTCTGTTTCGCCAGAATCGCTTCGGCTACAACAATAACCTGATCGGAATCTTCAAGTTCCGCTCGATGTATCACGAGGCCAGCGACGCCAACTGCGACACGCAAACCACCCGTCGCGATCCGCGGATTACCCGGGTCGGCGCGGTGTTGCGGCGGACCAGCCTCGACGAACTGCCGCAATTACTGAATGTTCTGAGCGGCGACATGTCGCTGGTCGGTCCCCGTCCGCACGCCACCAACACCAAAGCCGCCGGTCGCCTGTTCGAGGAGGTGGTGCGCGAATATGCGGCGCGGCATAAAGTCAAACCGGGCATCACCGGCTGGGCTCAGGTCCGGGGCTGGCGCGGAGAGACCGACACCGAAGAAAAGATATTGCGTCGGGTCGAATGCGACCTCTTCTACATGGAGAATTGGTCGATATTCTTCGATGTAGAGATATTGTTTAGGACAATTATGGTTGTTGCTGGAAAGAACGTATATTAGGCAACTCTTTTAAAGCGGGGGCGGATACGATCCGCGCCCCGTTCAATCCGATGGGCGAGAATCACCCCCGGGTGGCGATGACCTGGACGATCTTGTCCTTGAGGGCGGGGGCGAGTACCGGCTTGGCCAGAAAGGCATCAACGCCGATGTCTTCGGCGAGGGCCAGGGTAGCTTCGTCGGTGTGGGCGGTCAGCAGGATCACCGGAATCGCCGCATTGTCGGGATGGGCGCGCAACGACCGGACGAAGCCGAAACCGTCAAGCGGGCGCATCCGGACGTCGCAAATCACCAGATCGGGGCGTTCACGCTCGGTGACGTCGAGGCCAGAGGATCCGTCACGGGCCTCGACCACGCTGGCGATCCCGATCTGACCCAACATCTTGCGGATGATGGCGCGGACGAAATCCTGATCGTCGATGATCAGGACTTTCAATCGGTCGAGGGCGGCGGTCATCTCGGCATCCTCGCGGCCAGAAACGGGCGATCGCAAGAGCCTAGAGCCTTTTCCATTAAAATGGAATCGGCTCTAGGATTTTGCTCAAGCCACACCGGGCGATCAGGAATTGACCGCCCGCGCCGACACGTCGGCATTGCCACGCTGCGACGCCTGTCGCCCCGCCTCGAACGCGCGCTGGTTGACCTCGACCATCGCGGGCTTGCGCTCGCGGAAGCGGCCGACGATCTGTTCCTCCAACTCGGTGGCGGGGAAGGGCAGGTGGTCGGCGATCGCGCCCAGCATGATCGTGTTGACCAGACGCAGATTGCCAAGTTCGCGGGCGATGGTTCCGGCATCGACCTCGATCACCGGCACGCCAGCGGCGCGCATCTGCGCCACCGGGTCGGCCGGATATTTGTACAGCCCGGACGAAACGATCGGCGGGGCAAGCCGGATGGTGTTGACCATCGCGGTGCCGCCGGGGCGAAGATGGTCGGCCCAGCGCGAGCCTTCGGCCACCTCGAACGCCACCAGCAGATCGGCGGTGCCGGGGGTGATGACCGGCGACCACACCTTGCGGCCAAAGCGGACATGGCTGGTGACGACGCCGCCACGCTGAGCCATTCCGGCGATTTCGGATTTCTTGCAGTCGAATCCCTGGGCCATCGCCGCCTGAGCCAAAATCTCGGCGGCGGTCATCACGCCCTGGCCGCCGATGCCGCAGATCAGGATATTGGTGATCACGTCATTCATGCCTGAAGCGCCCTTTATTGCTGCGCGACCGCGGTCGGTTGGGCCGGGACGATCGCCTTGGGCCCGCACGATTCAACGCACATCCGGCAGCCGGTGCACATCGCGGTGTCGATGGTGGTGAATTTGAGGTCGTGGGTCGAGCCGTCGGCGCGGGTCCGGGTTTCGGTGCGCTTGACCGTGATCGCCGGACAGCCGACCTTGATGCAATTGCCGCAGCCGGTACAGCTCTCGTCGATCACCTTCAGCGGCGGCTGGCGGTCGAAGAATTCCGACAGCACGCAGGGGCGGGTGGTGATGATTACCGACGGGGCCGGGACCGCGATCTCTTCCTTGATGGTCTTGTAGACCACCGGCAGCAGATAGGGATCGACGGTGCGGATGCGTTCGGGAGCGACGCCCAGCGCCTCGACCAGCTTGGCGAAATCGATCCGGGGGGCCTCGTCGCCGGTCAGGCTTTTGCCGGTGCCGGGATGGTTCTGGCCGCCGGTCATTCCGGTGGTGCGGTTGTCGAGGATGATCGCGGTGACGTTGCCACGGTTATAGACGATGTCGAGCAGACCCTGCATTCCCATGTGCAGGAAGGTCGAATCGCCGATCACGGCGACGACGCTTTTGTCCTTGGTCTCTGCCGAGCGGGCCTTGTCCATACCGAGCGCGATGCCCATCGAGGCACCCATCGAGATGGTGGTGTCGAGCGCGTTCCACGGATGGCCGGCGCCCAGGGTGTAGCAGCCGATATCGCCGGAAATCTGCACCTGCTTGCGCAGCCGGGACAGCGAGTAATAGACCCCCATGTGCGGACAGGCCGGGCACATCGTCGGCGGGCGGGGGAACGGGTCGATCTTGGGATAGACGCTGCCCTTGGGCAGCGGCTCGCCGACCAGCCCGTGGATCGCCGGGATCAGCACGTTGGGGGTCAGTTCGCCCAGGCGCGGCAACAGATCCTTGCCGTGGATGCGCGACAGACCGGCGGCCTTTAGTTCGTTTTCCATCAGCGGCTCGGTCTCTTCGACCACCACCAGATGGGCGACGCGGGACGCCATCTTTTCGACCAGTCCGACCGGGACCGGATAGGTGAAGCCAAGCTTCAGCACCGGCGAATCCGGGAAACACTCGCGCACATGCATATAGGCCGGGCCGGAGGTGACAAAGCCGATGCGGCGGTCCTTGCCGTCTTCCATCCGGTTCAACGGCGAGGATTCGGCCAGGGCCAGCAGCTTGGTTTCGCGGGCGATCTGGGCCGGGATCTGGCCCTTGGCGTTGGCCGGGGTCATCACCCAGCGGCGCGGATCAGAGGCAAAGCCGGTGATGTCGTGGACGACCCGCTCGCCGACCTCGACCACCGCCTTGACGTGGCAGACGCGGGTGGTCAGACGGAGCAGGACCGGAGTGTTGCACGCCTCGGACAGCTCGAAGGCGTACTTGACCATCTCATAGGCTTCCTGGGAATCCGCGGGCTCCAGGATCGGCAGATGGGCGAAGCGGCCCCAATAGCGGGAATCCTGCTCGTTCTGCGACGAGCTCATCCCGACATCGTCGGCGACGGCGATCACCAGTCCGCCGACGACGCCAGCGACGGTGATCGTCATCAGCGCGTCCGAGGCGACGTTGAGCCCGACATGCTTCATCGCGCAGAACGACCGCGCTCCGGACATCGAGCCGCCGATGGCGACTTCCAGCGCGACTTTCTCGTTGACCGACCATTCGGCGTAGAGGTCGGGATAAAGCGCCAGACTTTCAAGAATCTCGGTCGAGGGGGTACCGGGATAAGCGGAAGCGATACGCGCTCCGGCTTCCCAGACGCCCCGAGCGATGGCGTCGTTCCCCGACAGAAGAAGGCGGGCGTGCGGCTGTGCCTGGACGGCGGCGGACATGCAAAAAGCTCCTTCGAGACGTCCCCTGAAGTCCGGATCGGGCCGAAGGCCGGAGCCGGAAGGGCCGGAGCCTACCATTGCCGCCCTTCCAACCGGAAGCGGAATGAGCGCAGGGCGGCGTCGCGGTTACGACGCTTCGGGCGGGCCGGTCTGAAGGTCGAGCACTAACTCGATCACCTCATGCTCTCCGGACGGGTGAGGCCGGAATCCGGCGCGGCGGGCCAGTTTCAGCATCGCCATGTTTTCGCTCATGATCTGGGCGAAAATCTGGCCGGTGCCCCGTGTCCGCTGGTGGCGGATGATCTTGTCGAGCAGGGTGTGGCCGAGCCCGGTCCCCTTCAGGTCCGAGCGGACCAGGATGCCCAGTTCGGCCCGCTGATTGTCGGGATCGGCGACGGTGCGGACGACGCCCAGGGTTTCCTGATGACCATCGGCGTCGGTCCGGGTGGCGATAAAGGCCATTTCGCGCTCGTAATCAATCTGGGTCATCCGGGCCAATTGGAAATGCTGGACCTCCCGCACCAGCCCGAAGAAGCGCATCCGCAAATCCTGCGGTGTCATCTTTGCGATCAACTCGGCGTGGGCGGGTTCGTCCTCGGGGCGGATCGGCCGCAGCAGGATCGGGGTGCCGTCCTTCATCACCGCGTTTTCTTCCAACTCGGCCGGGTAGGGCAGAATGGCGAAGCGGCGCAGGTCGCTATCCTCCCACGGCCGCACCCGGACCCGGGCATCAAGCGCCACCACCCCCTCGTTGTCGGCGAACAGCGGGTTGATGTCGCAGGCGACGATCTCGGGATTGTCGGCCAGCATCCGCGACAGCCGGACTAGAACCTCGGCAACGGCGTCGCGGTCGGCGGCGGGGCGGGTGTCGCTCGCCTTCAGCAGCCGGGCGATCCGGGTCCGTCCGATCATGCTGCGCGCCAGCGGCAGGTTCAGCGGCGGCAGGCCGACGGTATGGTCGCGCGGCACTTCGACGGCGCGGCCGCCCTCGCCGAACACGATCACTGGCCCGAACAGCGGGTCACAGGCGATTCCGGCGATCAGCAACCGGGCCTCGGGCCGGTAGAGCGAGCGCTGGACGGTAAAGCCCGCGCTTTCGGCCTCGGGATTGTCGGCGGCGACGCGGCGGCGGATCGCCAAGGCGGCGGTCCGCACCGCCTCGGCGGTGTCGAGCCCGAGCGCGATCGCGCCCGCCTCGGTCTTGCGGGCCAGATCGGGCCGGTCGAGGGTCAAGGACACCGGAAAGCCCAACCGTTCGGCGGCGGCGGCGGCGTCTTCGGGGGTGGCGGCGCGTTCGGCCGCCTGGATCGGGATGCCATAGGCGGCGAGCAGGGCGCGGGCTTCGGAATCGATCAGCATCCCCTCAGGCGCCGACAGGCCGCGTTCGACGATGGGGCGGGCGGCGATCCGCGCCTCGGCAAAGCCCTCCCATTGCGACGGCGGCGTCTCCATCAGCATCGTCTGATTGCGGCGGTAATGGACCAGATGGCGGAAAGCTCGCACCGCCTGGCCGGGGGTGGCATAGGTCGGCAACCCGGCCTCGGCGAACAATCGCCGGGCCGGAGCCACCGCCTCCTCGCCGACCCAGGCGGTCAGCACCGCGCCGTGCTGGCGCTTCTGCGCCTCGATTACCGCCTGGGCGGGGGCGACCGGCTCGGTCATCGCGTTGGGGGCGTGGACCGCCAGCACCGCATTGACCTCTTCGGATTCGATCAGGGTGCGGACCGCCTCGCCATAGCGCTTGCCGTCGGCATCAAGGCCAAGGTCGAGCGGATTGCCGATCGCGGTTCCCTTCGGCAGCAGCGCCGCCAGCTTGGCCCGGGTCGCCTCGGACAACTCGGCCAGCCGGGGGCCGCCGGGCTCGTCCATCTCGGCCTGGGCCATCCGCGCCATGCCGCCGCCGTTCGACACCACCGCCAGCCGGTGGCCCGGCACCGTTCGTGCCCGCGCCAGCGTCTCGACCGCGCCGAACAATTCATCGACATCGCCGACCCTGAGCGCGCCCGAACGGCGGACGGCGGCGTCGAAACATTCCTCGGGGCTGGCCAGCGCCTCGGACAGGAACGCGCCGGGACGGCGGATGTCGAGATGCCCCGGCACCCGCACCAGCAGCAGCGGCTTGTTGCGGGCGGCGGCGCGGGCGGCGGCGACCAGATCGCCGCGGCGGCGGATCTGTTCGATATAAAGCAGGATCGCCCGGGTCTGGTCGTCGTTGGCGAGATAATCGAGCACGTCGGCGAAATCAATGTCGTCGCCGTCGCCCAGGCTGATGAAATGGGAAAAGCCGATCCCGTGTGGCCGCGCCCAATCTAGCACCGCGCCGCACAATTCGCCCGATTGCGACACCAGCGCCACTTTGCCCGGCAGGGCCTGAAGGTGCGAGAAGCTGGCCATCAGCCCGATTCGGGGCACCAGAATGCCGAGACTGCCGGTGCCGAGAACCCGCACCCCGAAATGGCGGGCGGCGGCCAGCATCGCCGGGCGATCGACATCGGTGGCGATGACGATCGCGGCGCGGGTACCGATCCGCCCCAGATGTTCGATCAGGTCCGGCACGCCCGCGCCCGGGGTGCACAGCACCGCAAGATCGGGCACCAGCGGCAGGGATTCGACATCGGGATAGGCCAGCACTCCGGCCACCGCCCTCTGATGGGAATTGACCGGCATGATCGGGCCTTTGAACCCGCCGGTCAGCAGATTGTGCATCACCACCGCCCCGGCCGAGAGCGGGCGGTCGGACGCTCCGATCACCGCGACCGATGCGGGGGCGAACAGGTGGGACAGATTGCGGAGGCTCATGTCCTAAAACCCTTTCCTTCCGGCCTTCACGCCCGTGCCGCCATCGTTTATGGTGCTGATCCGGCCGTTCGTCTCAGTCTGCTAGATGGTGTCCCAATGCGCAATGTGGCTGTCCTCGTTCTGGCCTTCTCCGTCCTTTCCTTCGCCGCATTGGCGGAAGAGGGAGGGGGACCGGTGCTGTCGCAGCCGCTGACCGCGCCCCTTGCCGCGCCGTCCTCCGAGGATAGCGCCGCCCCAACCGCGCCGCCGCGTTCCGTCCCGGCGGTTGCCCCCGCCGCCGCCGAACCGGCGGCTCCGTCTTTGCAGGCGGCCAAGCCGTCGTCCCCCCCCCTGGCCGTCCCGGTTGCTCCGCCGACCGAGCCGGTCGCGTCCGCGTCAGCCTCCGCCTCGTCCTCCGACTCCCTGCCGTCACTGGCGGCGTGGCTCCAGGGGCTGATGCTTCTGGTCGGCGCGCTGATCGCCGGTCTGATCGGGATGGCGGTCGCGGTGACGCTTCAGGGCCGCGATCTGTCCCGCCGCCGCCGCGCTATCGCCGCGACACTGGCGATCGAACTGGAGGCGCGGCGTCAGGCCTTCGCGGCGGTGCCGTCGCCGCCCAACGCCGAAGCCGGGGTGTCGTTCGTCTCGGCAGTCGCGGCCTTGGCCGATTTCGATTGCGGCTGGCGCGCGGCGCAAGGCTCGCTCTATCTGCTGCCCGACAAACTGGCCGGTCATCTGTCGGTCCATTACGGCGCGGTCCATCACGTCGCCGCCTTCGTCAAGGGACAGTCGTTTGCCGCCGCGCTCCGGATGCTTCAGGCCAACCGGATCGGTGGCCATCCCTGCCCCGACGCGGTGGCGATGCGCGAGGCCCATGTCGAGCTTGCCGCCGCCTTCCGGGGCGTCGATAAGCTGCTGCTGGGGCTGAAGGCGCTGGGGTGAGGGGACCGGAACCTCTCCGCGCTTATTTGCAGACGAAGAAGCTGTCGTTCCGGTGGTTCTTGCGCTGGGCGGCCTGTTTATCGACCAGGCCGAGCTCGGCATCGGCTTTGGCATAGCCGTTCGGGCAGACCCGCATCGCGGCGGTCCGGCAGCTTTCGAACCAATTCAGCCCGTCCCGGCAATTGATGTAATAGAGGCTGGTGCCGTCGCTGCGCTCGAAGCGGGTGACCTCGGCGCAGGCGGACAATCCGGCGAGGGCGGTCAGGGCCAGCAAAGCGGCGGCCCAGCGGCGGGGCAGGGCATATCCGGCACGAATCATCGAAGAGGTCTCCGCCAAGGTCGGGCGCGCGTCGTCGTCTTGCGCGCCAGCCTGTTTAGCATGCGGGCGGCGGGTCTGAAAGATCATCAAGACACCGCCGCTCGGTGCCGCTTCTACACCCGGACCAGATGGACCTCGGTGATCGGCTTCTTGCCGTGGCTGTCGCGCAACGAGCGGCGCACCCCCAGCCGCGCCGCCTCGCGCACCACCGCATCGTCGCGGCGGGCCTTGGTTGGCAGGGCCTCGATCGCGGCAACCACCGCCTCGATCACGGTGGCGTGTTCCTCGGCCTCGTGGGCGGCGTCGAGCAGGCCGAGCGCGGTCAATTGGGGATCGCCCAACAGGCGGCCGGTCTTGTCGATCACCACCGTCACCACCGCCGAGCCGTTGAACACCATCCGGCGGCGGTTGCGCAGGATTTCCGAATCGAGCGAGACCAGACGCGGCCCGTCCAGGCACAGGCGGCCGGTGGGGATGTGGTCGATCACCTCGGCCGGGCCGGGGGCCAGCCGCAACAGCGCGCCGTCGGACAGTTCGACCGTCTGCTCCGCCCCCATCTCGGCGGCGAGGCGGGCATGCTCCTGCTGGTGGCGGGCTTCGCCATGGACCGGCACGGCGATGCGCGGACGCACCAGCCGGTACATCTCCTCGACCTCTTCGCGGCCGGGATGGCCCGAAACGTGGACAAAGGCTTCCTTGTCGGTCACCACTTCGACGCCGAGGCGGATCAGGTCGTTCTGAAGCCGGAAGATGCCCTTTTCGTTGCCGGGGATGATCCGCGACGAGAAGATCGCGACGTCACCCTTGCCCAGCACGACATGGGGATGGTCCCCGGCGGCGATCCGGGCCAGCGCGGCGCGGGGCTCGCCCTGGCTGCCGGTGCAGAGATAGAGCACCTTGTCCTTGGGCAGATATCCGGCATCGTGCTCGGTCAGGAATGGCGGCAGATCGGTCAGGTGGCCGGTCTCGCGCGCGGCCCGTTCGATCCGCCACAACGAGCGCCCGACCAGGGCGACATGGCGGTCGTTGGCGGCAGCGGCGATCGCGATGCTTTCCAGCCGGGCGACGTTGGTGGCAAAGCACGACACCGCGATCCGCCCGCGATAGCGGCCGAACAGCTCGATCAGGCTGCCGCGCACCTCGGATTCCGAACCGGAATGGCCCTTGGTGAAGACGTTGGTCGAATCGCCGACCATCGCCAGGACTCCCTCGCGCCCGATCCGGCGCAGCGCGTCGAAATCGGTCGGCAGGCCGACCTGGGGATCGGGATCGAACTTCCAATCGCCGGTATGGACCACGGTGCCTGCCGGGGTGCGGATCGCCAGCGATTGCGCTTCGGGAATCGAGTGGGTGACCGGGATCATCTCGACCGCGAACGGCCCGGCGGTGAAGCGACCCCCCGGCGCAATCACGGTAATCGGCACGATGTCCTGCAAGCCGACTTCGTGCAGCTTGGCCTTCAGGATCGCGGCGGCGAACGGGGTGGCATAGACCGGACAGCGCAGGCGCGGCCACAGATACTGGATCGCGCCCAGATGATCCTCGTGGCCATGGGTCAGCACCAACCCGACCAGATGGTCGCGTCGTTCCTCGATCCAGGCCGGATCGGGCATCACCACATCGACCATCGGCATCGAATCGTCGCCGAAGGTGACGCCAAGATCGACCATCAGCCACTGTCCGTCATAGCCGTACAGCGACAGGTTCATCCCGATTTCGCCCGCCCCGCCCAGCGGCAGGTAATACAGCTCGTTGCCCTCGGGGAAATAGGTCATCGGGCAACCGGTGCGGCATTGCGGCGGTGGATTTCCAACAGCCCCCGCAGGGTCAGATCGGCGTCCAGCGCCCCGATCACCGGGGTGGCGTCGGCGAACAGCGGGGCGAGGCCGCCGGTCGCCACCACCATCATCTCGGTTCCAAACTCGTCCTTAATTCTCCGCACCAATCCCTCTATCAGGCTGACATAGCCCCAAAAAATTCCAGATTGCATCGCTGGCACCGTCGCCTTGCCGATCACATGGCGCGGCCGTCCGATAGCGACGCGCGGCAGCTTGGCCGCAGCCATGTGCAGCGCTTCCAGCGACAGGTTGATTCCCGGCGCGATCGCGCCGCCGCAATAATTGCCGACGGCATCGATCACGTCGAAGGTGGTGGCGGTGCCGAAATCGATCACGATCAGCGGCCCCTCATAGCGGCGATGGGCGGCGACGGCGTTGACCAGCCGGTCGGCCCCGACTTCCTCGGGCCGGTCGAGCAGGATCGCCAGACCGAGATCGACCCCTTCGTCGCCAACCACCAGCGGCTCGCAATTGAAATAGCGCCGGCACAGAGTCTTCAGATGGAACACCATCGCCGGAACCACGCTGGCGATGATCGCCGCGCCGATATCCTGGCGTCGCAAGCCCTCGATCGTCAGCAACTGGGTCAGCCACACCCCCAATTCGTCGGCGGTGCGCTCGGTATTGGTCGAGGTGCGCCACTCGCCGCGCAAACGGTCGCCTTCGAACACCGCGAATACGATGTTGGTGTTGCCCGAATCGATGGCCAACAGCATGATAACAGTCTCCTGGGATCACGAAGCAGGGAAGAACACATCTCCCGCCAGAATACGGCGACGTCCGGCTGGTCCTTGGTCCAGCACCAGCGCGCCGTCGTCGTCAAGGGCGGCGAAACGACCGGTCAGGGTCTCGGTTTCCAACCGGACCATTGCCGTTTCGCCTAGGCCCAATGCCCGCTCCAGCCAGGCCCGGCGCAGCGGGGCGAACCCTTCGGCCCGCCAGGCCGCCAGCAACGGCCCGAAATGGCGGCAGAATTCGGCCAGCACCACCTCTGGACCGCCGCTCCAGCCGAGAGCGGCCAGCGCGGTCGCGGGCTGCATCACTTGGTCCGGCGGCGGCGCGGCGGCGACGTTGACGCCCAATCCCAGCACCAGCCAGCCGTCGCCCGCGCCGTCGAGCAGCATTCCGGCGATCTTGGCGTTGGGGTTGCCCGCGCCTCCTGCGACCATCACGTCGTTCGGCCATTTGCAGCGAAAATCGGCGGCGGGGACCAGTTCGGCCAGCGCGGCGGCCAAAGCGGCGGCGGCGGCAAAGCCCAGTTCAGCCGACCGCGCCAACGGCCCGGATTGGCGGATCAGCAGCGAGGCGTGCAGATTGCCCGCCGGGCTGACCCAGGTCCGGCCCCGGCGACCGCGCCCGGCGGTCTGGGTTTTGGCGGTGACGACGAGAAGATCGCGGGCTTGGCCACGATCGACCAATCGGCGCGCCTCGTCATTGGTGCTTCCGGCCTGCTCCAGCGCCAACAGATCGAACGGGTCCGGCAGATCGGGGAAAGGGCTCATCCGGTGGGGAACAGCGCCGCCGCCGCCGCCTTGGCCCCGGTGACCAGGGGAGCGGGCAGGAAGGTGAAGCCCAGCACGACCAGGGTTCCGACGCTCATCGCCACCACCGGGGCCGTGCCGACCGGACGGTCGAACGATTCGACCGGCTCGTCGAAATACATCAACTTGACGATCCGCAGGTAGTAATAGGCGGCCACCACGCTGGTGATCAGGCCGATCACCGCCAGCGGGTACAGCCCGGCCTCGATCGCCGCCATGAAGACGTAGAACTTGCCCCAGAACCCGGCCAGCGGCGGGATGCCCGCCATCGAGAACATCAACACCGCCATCACGAAGGCCATCGCCGGATTGGTCTTCGACAGACCGGCCAGATCGGCAATCGCCTCGACATGGCGTCCCATCCGCCGCATCGACAAAATCACCGCGAACACCGCGATGTTCATGAACAGATAGATCGTCATGTAGATCAGGACGGACTGCACGCCCAGCACCGAACCGGCGGCGAGACCAACCAGGACGTATCCGGCATGGCCGATCGAGCTATAGGCCATCAGCCGCTTGATGTTGGCCTGGGTCAGGGCGGCGAAGGCTCCGACCAGCATCGAGATCAGCGCCAGCGCCACCACCACTTGGCGCCATTGGTCGGTCATCGCCGCGAACGGCTCGACCATCACCCGGGTCAGCAGACAGAGCGCGGCGATCTTGGGCGCGACCGAGAAGAAGGCGGTGACCGGGGTCGGCGCGCCTTCATAGACGTCGGGGGTCCACATATGGAACGGGGCCGCCGACACTTTGAAGGCGAGACCGGCGACGACGAACACCAGCCCGACGACGATGCCGATCGCGGGCGGACCGGAGACGTCCTCGAACGAGCGCGACAGTCCCAGGAACGAGGTGGTGCCGGAGAAGCCGTACAGCAGCGACACGCCATAGAGCAGCAGGCCCGAGGCCAGCGCGCCCAGCACGAAATACTTCACCCCGGCCTCGGCGGCACGGGGATTGTCGCGGTGATAGGCGGCCAGCACATAGAGCGGCAAGCTCGACAGTTCGAGGCCCATATAGAGCGACATGAAGTCGTTGGCCGAGACCATCACCATCATGCCGAGCGTCGAGAACAGCACCAGCACCGGATATTCGAACCGGGCGGTCTTCTCGCGCTCAAGGTACGGAATCGCCAGCGCGATCGACAGGACCGAACCGATCAGGATCAGTTGCTTGGAAAAAGCGGCGAAGCGGTCGGCGACGAACAGGCCGCCGAACCCGGTCTGACGGTCGGGGCCGAGCGCCCAGATCAGCAGCATCGCCGTCACCATCGTCATGATGCAGAGCGTCGCGATTGGGCGGGTGGCGTCGCCGGAGCGAAACACGCCGACCAGCACCAGGATCAGACCGCACAACGCCACGAACAGTTCGGGCAGCACGGGAAGAAGGTCGAGAGTCACGGTCACGTCGCCATCCCCCTAGCGTGTCGCCGCCGCCAAACCGGCCTGAGCCGCCTTGGCGAGTTCGAAATTGTCGATCAGCTTGGCCACGGAGGCATGCATCGGGTCGAGGAAGGTTGCCGGATGCACGCCCATCCACACCACCAGCACCGCCAGCGGCAGGAAAACCAGAATTTCGCGGGCAGAGAGGTCGGGCAGCATCTTCAAATCCTCGTGCACCAACCGGCCAAAGAACACCCGGCGGTACAGATACAGCATGTATGCGGCTCCCAGGATCACTCCGGTCGAGGCCAGAGTGGCCACCAGCCGGTCAACCTGGAACACGCCGATCAGAACCAGGAACTCACCGACGAAGCCGGAGGTTCCAGGCAGCCCGATCGACGCCAGGGTGAACAGCATGAACAGGGCGGCATAGACCGGCATCCGGCTCGCCAGACCGCCGAACCGCGCGATCTCGCGCGTATGCAAGCGATCATAGATGACTCCGACGCCCAGGAACAGGGCCGCTGCGACGATTCCGTGTGACAACATCTGGATCAGCGCGCCCTCGACACCTTGCGGCGTCATCGCGAACAGACCCAGCGTCACATAGCCCATATGAGCGACCGAGCTATAGGCGATCAGCTTCTTGATGTCGTCTTGGACCAGCGCCACCAACGAGGTGTAGATCACCGCCACCACCGACAGCACCTGGATCAGCGGGGTGAAGAACACCGAGGCGTCGGGCAGCATCGGCAGCGAGAAGCGCAGGAAGCCATAGGCGCCCATCTTCAGCAGCACACCGGCCAGGATCACCGATCCGGCGGTGGGGGCCTCGACGTGGGCATCGGGCAGCCAGGTATGGACCGGCCACATCGGCACCTTGACCGCGAACGAGGCGAAGAAGGCCATCCACAGCCATTTCTGCATCTCAAGCGGGAAGGAATGGGCCATCAGCGAGGGGATGTCGGTGGTCTGCGCCTCGAAATACATCGCCAGCATCGCCACCAGCATCAGCACCGAGCCGAGCAGGGTGTAGAGGAAGAACTTGAAGGCGGCATAGACCCGGCGCTGGCCGCCCCACACCCCGATGATGATGAACATCGGGATCAGCACGCCTTCGAAGAACAGATAGAACAGCACCAGATCAAGGGCGCAGAACATCCCCACCATCATGGTCTCGAGGACCAGGAAGCAGACCATGTACTCTTTGACCCGCTCGCGCACCGCGTTGAAGGTCGACAGGATGCACAAGGGCGTGAGGAAGGTCGATAGCAGCACGAACCACAGCGACACCCCGTCCACCCCCAGCGAGTAGGCGATGGTGGTGCCGGGGAACCACGCGGCGGTTTCCTTCAACTGGAACTCGGGCGAGGCGGCGTCAAAGCGGCCCAGGATGAACAGCGACACCACAAAGGTGGCCAATGCCGTCAGCAGCGCGACGTTGCGGGCATTGCGCGCCACCACCTCGGTCTCACCCCGGATGGTCAGAATGAACAACGCGCCCAGCAGCGGCAGAAACGTCGTCAGCGTGAGAAGCGGCCAGTCGGTCATGGGTCGTCTTCCCCGTCCTTAATTCTTGAAAGCCATGTACCAGGTGACGAGAGCCGCCACCCCGATCAGCATGGCGAACGCGTAGTGGAACAGGTAGCCGGTCTCGGCTGCCGCCACTTTGCGCCCCATCCGGATGCTGGTCGCCGCCACCCCGTCGGGCCCAAGCCCGTCGATCAGGGCTCCGTCGCCACCCTTCCACAATCCGCGTCCCAGCCGGAAGGCGGGGCGGACCAGGATGGCATCGTACAATTCGTCGAAATACCACTTGTTGAGCAGGAAGCGGTGCAGCCCAGGGAACGCCCCGGCCAGCATTCCCGGCAGGCTGGGGGCGAACACATAAAGCAGGTAGGCCGTCGCGATCCCGCCCGCCGCCGCGATCGTCGGCATCAGCGCCACCCACTCGGGGACGTGATGGGCGTTGTCGAGCGCGGGATGGATGTCGGCGACGGTCAGGGCGTGGCCCCAGAAATCGTGGCTGGCCGGACCGACGAACAAATCATAGCCGATCCAACCGGCGAACATCGCGCCCGCGCCCAGGAACAGCAGCGGCACGATCATCACCGCCGGGCTTTCGTGGACATGGGCCATCACCTGCTCGTCGGCGCGGGGGCGGCCGTGGAAGGTCAGCAGCAGCAGACGCCAGGAATAGAACGCGGTCAGCACGGCGGCCAGGAGTCCGACCCAATAAGCGATCTGGCCGACTGGCGTGCCCGCCGCCCATGCCGCTTCGAGGATGATGTCCTTCGAATAATAGCCGGCGAAGAAGGGAATCCCGGCCAGCGCCAGCGAGCCGACCCACATCAGCGCCCAGGTGACCTTGACGTGCTTCCAGATGCCGCCCATCCGGCGGATATCCTGCTCGTCGCTCATCGCGTGGATCACCGATCCGGCGGCGAGGAACAGCAGCGCCTTGAAGAAGGCGTGGGTCATCAGATGGAAGATCGCCGCCTGATAGGCCGACACGCCGAGCGCGAAGAACATGTAGCCAAGCTGCGAGCAGGTCGAATAGGCGATGATCCGCTTGATGTCGTTTTGAACGCAGCCGATCGTCGCGGCAAAAATCGCGGTTGCCGCGCCGACCACCGTCACCACCGCCAGCGCGGCGTCCGACAATTCGAACAACGGGCTCATCCGCGCTACCAGGAACACTCCGGCGGTGACCATCGTCGCGGCATGGATCAGGGCCGACACCGGGGTCGGGCCTTCCATCGCGTCGGGCAGCCAGGTGTGCAGGCCAAGCTGAGCCGACTTGCCCATCGCGCCGACGAACAGCAGCAGACAGCAGACGGTGATTGCGTTGATTTTCAGCCCCAGCACGGTCAGCGTCGCCCCGGCCTTGGCGGGAGCGGCGGCAAAGATCGCGTCGAGCCCGATCGTGCCGAACAGGGCGAACAGACCGAAAATCCCCAACAGGAAGCCGAAATCGCCGACCCGGTTGACGACGAAGGCCTTGATCGCCGCCGCCGAGGCCGAGGGCTTCTCGTACCAGAAGCCGATCAGCAGGTAGGAGGCGAGACCGACCCCTTCCCAGCCGAAGAACAACTGGACCAGATTGTCGGCGGTCACCAGCATCAACATCGCGAAGGTGAACAGCGACAGATAGGCCTGGAACCGCGGAATCGACGGATCGTGGGCCATGTAGCCGATTGAATAGAGGTGGACCGCGGCCGAAACCCAGGTCACCACCACCAGCATCACCGCCGTCAGGGTATCGACCTTCAGCGCCCAGGACAGCTCGAGCCCGCCCGACTTGATCCAGTCGGCCAGGATCACGGTTTCGGTCTGGCCGCCCAGCGCCACCCGGTCGAACACCATGGCAGCGGAAACCGCCGCCATCATCAGCAAGCCGGTGGTGACGATCTGGGATCCCCGCGCGCCAAGGACACGGCCGAACAGACCGGCGGCGACGGCCCCCAGCAGCGGCAGGAAAACGGTGGCGATGACGGTCATCTGACGGCTATCCCTTGAGCTGACTGATGTCCTCGACCGCGATGGAGCCGCGGCTGCGGAAGAAGACAACGATGATGGCAAGGCCAATGGCGGCTTCGGCGGCGGCGACCGTCAGAACGAACATCGCCAGCACCTGCCCGACCAGATCGTGCAGGACCGACGAGAACGCCACCAGATTGAGGTTGACCGCGAGCAAGATCAGCTCGATCGACATCATGATGATGATGACGTTCTTGCGGTTGAGGAAGATTCCGACCACTCCCGACGTGAACAGGATCGCCGCGACAGTCAGATAGTGGGAGAGGCCGATTTCAAACATCGCGGTCAAATCCCCCGTCCTGATTGGACCTTACGCAATTCGACCGAACGTGGGCTGCGGGCGATCTGATCGGCGATGACTTGGCGCCGTACCCCGCCACGGCGGCGATGGGTCAGCAAGATCGCACCGATCATCGCCACCAGCAGGATCAGCCCCGCCGTCTGGAACAAGAAGATGTAATCGGTATAAAGCAGGTGCCCCAGCGCCTGGGTGTTGGTGACCTGCATCGGATCGGGCTGGGGCGCGCGGGTCAGACCCTCGGCGCTTTCGCTGGGACGCCAGGCGAAGGCCACCGCCACCAGTTCGCCCAGCAACACCGCTCCCACCAGCCCGCCTAGCGGCAGGTAATGGAGGAATCCGGCGCGCAATTCGGCCCGGTTGACGTCGAGCATCATCACCACGAACAGGAACAGCACCGCCACCGCGCCGACATAGACGATGACCAGGACCATCGCCAGGAATTCGGCCCCCAGCAGCAGGAACAGCCCCGCCGTGTTGAAAAAGCATAAAATCAGCCACAAAACGGAATGAACCGGGTTACGGGCGGACACGACCATCGCGCCGCTCGCCACCGTCAGTCCCGCAAAGAGATAAAATATCAACGCCGTCGACATTCCGGGTTTCCCCCCTTCAGCGATAGGGAGCTTCGGCGGACAGACGGAAGGCCAGCTCGGCCTCCCAGCGATCACCGTTGGCGAGAAGTTTGGCCTTGTTGTACATCAGTTCTGACCGGGTCTCGGTGGCATATTCAAAGTTTGGTCCCTCGACGATCGCATCGACCGGACAGGCCTCCTGGCACAATCCGCAATAGATGCATTTGGTCATGTCGATATCGTAGCGCAACGTGCGCCGCGACCCGTCCTCGCGGGGCTCGGCCTCGATCGTGATCGCCTGGGCCGGGCAGATGGCTTCGCACAGTTTGCAGGCGATGCAGCGCTCTTCGCCATTGGGGTAGCGGCGCAGAGCGTGTTCGCCGCGGAACCGCGTGCTGAGAAAGCCTTTCTCATACGGGTAATTGATCGTCACCTTGGGCTTGAACAGGTAACGGAAGGTTACCGACAGGCCGGAGATCAGCTCGACCAGCAGGAAGGCGCGCGCGGTGCGGTCTATGAACGACATCGGTCGGGCTCTCCTATCCCTGTCCCGGCAACCGGCCGAGAGCGGTCAGCGTACCGGCGGTCAACACCACCCAGATCAGCGAGAAGGGCAGGAACACCTTCCATCCCAGCCGCATCAACTGGTCGTAGCGGTAGCGTGGAAAGGTCGCCCGGACCCAGATGAAGATGAACATCACCAGGCAGACCTTGGCGAAGAACCACACCGGTCCCGGCAGGAAGGTCCAGCCGAACGGGGCCAGCCAGCCACCCAGGAACAGAACCGAGGTCATCGCGCCGACGACCAGCATATTGATATATTCGCCCAGGTAGAACAGCGCGAATGGCATTGCCGAATATTCGACGTTATAGCCCGCCACCAATTCGGATTCGCATTCGGGCAGATCGAACGGCGAGCGGTTGGTTTCAGCCAGTCCCGAGGCGATGAACAGCACGAACAGCGGCAGGTGGGGCAGAACGAACCACATCTCCTCCTGAGCCCGGACGATCGCCGACAGGTTCAGCGATCCGGCGGTCACCAGCACCGACACCAGGATCAGGCCGATCGACACCTCGTAGGACACCATCTGCGCCGCCGAGCGTAGCGCGCCCAGGAAGGCATAGCGCGAGTTCGAGGCCCATCCCGCCATCACCACGCCATAGACGCCCAGGCTCGACACCGCGAAGACGTAAAGGATGCCGACATTGATGTCGGCCAGCACCAGACCGTCGCCGAACGGGATCACCGCCCACACCACCAGCGCAACGATGAAGGTGATCATCGGGGCGAACAGATAAATCCCCCGGTTCGCGCTGGTCGGCAGCACGGTTTCCTTGAAGAATAGCTTAACGCCGTCGGCGAAGGGTTGCAGCAGCCCGAGCGGCCCGACCACGTTCGGCCCCTTGCGCAGGTGCATCGAGCCGATGACCTTGCGCTCGGCATAGACCAGATAGGCCATCACAACCAACAGCGGCAGGATGATCACGACGATCTTTGCGACGATGACGATCAGCGTCCACAGAACGGGCGGAAACTGCGCGGCCACGAGGTCAAGCATGGTGTCCCGCCTTATGGTGGTTGCAGCCGCCACCAAACGCCGCCACGCAGGCGGCCATCGTGGTGGAGGCGCGGCTGATCGGATCGGTCATGTAATAGCTGTCGAGGATCGAGGCCAGCGGCCGGTCATCGGTCGCGCCGGGGCGGCCGAACGGCTCCCACAGCGCCCGCTCCAGGCTGCCCGGATGGCCGAACAGCGGGTTGAGATTGGTCAGTCGCGCCCGGATCTGATCGAGCGAGTCGAACGGCACGGTGTGGCCCAGCACCTCCGACAGCGCCCGGATCACCCGCCAATCCTCCTTGGCCTCGCCGGGCGGGAACACCGCGCGGCGGGTGCGCTGAACGCGGCCCTCGGTGTTGACGTAGGTGGCGTCCTTTTCGGTATAGGCGGCACCGGGCAGGATCACGTCGGCGCGGTGCGCCCCGGCATCGCCATGACTGCCGAGATAGACGACGAAGGCATCACCCAGGGCACCCATCTCGATTTCGTCGGCGCCGAGCAGGAACAGCACCTTGACCGCGCCCGAGGCGGCTCCGGCGATGATCGCCTTGGTGTCGCGTCCACCCGGTCCCGGCACGAAGCCGAGATCGAGGCCGCCGACCCGGGCGGCGGCGGTGTGCAGCACGTTGAAGCCGTTCCAATCCTCGCGGACCATCCCGGCGGATTCGGCGATGCGCCGGGCCAGACCGAGCAGAACCGCGCCATCGTCGCGGGCCAGCGCGCCTTGGCCGATAATCAGGGCCGGATGCTTGGCCGCCTTCAGGGTGGCGAGGAAGGGGTGACGGCCTTCGGCCAGCTCGGTCAGCAGAGCGGGGGAATCGCCCAGCCAGTCATGGGCGAAGGTCAGGTCGGCCTTCGGTCCGATCGCGGCGGCGGCAAGCCCGTGCTCCAGCCAGCGCTTGCGCAGCCGGGCGTTCAACACCGGGGCCTCGATCCGGGGATTGGTGCCGATCAGCAGCAGGGCGTCGGCCTGTTCGATCCCGGCAATGGTGCTGTTGAACAGATAGGAGGCGCGGACGGTGGGGTCGAGCGCGGCGCCATCCTGGCGGCAATCGAGATGGAGCGAGCCTAGCGCGGCGAGCAAATCCTTGGTCGCGGCCATCGTCTCGGCATCGGCCTGATCGCCCGCGATCGCGGCAATGGCGCTGCCCTCCAGACCGGTCAGCCGGGCGGCGATCGCGGCGAACGCCTCGGGCCAGGTCGCAGGCGTCAGCTTGCCGTCCTTGCGGACATAGGGGCGGTCGAGCCGCTGCCGCTTCAACCCGTCGCAGGCGAAGCGCGAGCGGTCGCCCAGCCATTCCTCGTTGATGTCCTCATTGATCCGGGGCAGCACCCGGATCACTTCGTTGCCGCGCGAATCGACCCGGATCGCGGCACCCAACCCGTCCATCGCATCGACGGTTTCGGTGCGGCGCAGTTCCCACGAGCGATAGCGGAACGATGCGGGCTTGTTGGTCAGCGCGCCGACCGGGCAGAGGTCGATCAGATTGCCCGACAATTCCGACGATACCGTCTCGCCGACATAGCGGGTCACTTCGAGATGCTCGCCCCGGCCGAGACCGCCCAGCACCGGAGTTCCGGCGATTTCGGCGGCGAAGCGGATACAGCGGGTGCATTGGATGCACCGGGTCATGTGGGTCGCGATCAGCGGGCCGTAATCCTTGTCCGGCTGGGCGCGCTTGGTCTCCTCGTAGCGGCTGCGGTCCGACCCATAGGCCATCGCCTGATCCTGAAGGTCGCACTCGCCGCCCTGATCGCAGATCGGACAATCGAGCGGATGGTTGACCAGCAGGAACTCCATCACCCCCTGGCGCGCCTTGCGCACCACCGGGGTGTTGGTCTGCACCACCATGCCGTCGGCGACCGGCATCGCGCACGACGCGACCGGCTTTGGCACTTTCTCGACCTCGACCAGACACATCCGGCAATTGCCAGCGATCGCGAGGCGTTCGTGATAACAGAATCGCGGAATCTCAATGCCCAGACGATCCGCCGCCTGGAGAATCGTGGTTCCGGGCTCGACGTCGATTTCCCTGCCGTCGATGGTCAGCTTGGGCATGTGTTCATTCCGTCCTCAAGCGGCCCGGCCCCGCGACTGGCGCTCCGCGATGCGGCGCTCCAGTTCGGGGCGGAAGGCGCGGATCAGTCCCTGGATCGGCCAGGCGGCGGCATCGCCCAGCGCGCAGATGGTGTGTCCCTCAATCTGGCGGGTCAGTTGGTCCAGCCGTTCGATCTCGTGCGGTTCGGCGTCGCCGGTGACCATCCGCGCCATGATCCGGGCCAGCCAGCCGGTGCCTTCGCGGCAGGGGGTGCACTGGCCACAGCTTTCGTGGGCATAGAATTTCGACAGGCGGGCGATGGCGCGGACGATGTCGGTCGATTTGTCCATCACGATCACCGCCGCGGTGCCGAGGCCAGAGCGCACGTCGCGCAGGCTGTCGAAATCCATCAGCACGGTGTCGCAGATATCCTTGGTCAGCACCGGAACCGACGAGCCGCCGGGGATCACCGCCAACAGATTGTCCCAGCCGCCGCGCACACCGCCCGCGTGAGTCTCGATCAACTCGCGCAACGGAATGCCCATTTCCTCTTCGACGTTGCAGGGATTGTTGACATGGCCGGAGATGCAGAACACCTTGGTTCCGCTGTTCTTCGGCCGACCCAGCGCGGCGAACCACGCGCCGCCGCGACGCAAAATCGTCGGGGCCACCGCAATCGATTCGACGTTGTTGACAGTGGTCGGGCAGCCATAAAGACCGACCCCGGCGGGGAAGGGGGGTTTCAGACGCGGCTGACCCTTCTTGCCTTCCAGGCTTTCGATCAGCGCGGATTCCTCGCCGCAGATATAGGCTCCGGCACCGCGATGAACATACAGCTCGAACGGCCAGCCCGACCCGCAGGCGTTGGGGCCGATCAGTCCGGCGGCGCGGGCTTCGTCGATCGCGGCCTGAAGGTTCTGGGCCTCGGCGACGAACTCGCCCCGAATATAGATGTAGCCGACCCGAGCCCCGATCGCGAAGCCGGCGATCAACGCGCCCTCGACCAGCTTATGCGGCTCGTGGCGGATGATGTCGCGGTCTTTGCAGGTGCCCGGCTCGCCCTCGTCGGCGTTGATGACGAGATAGTGCGGGCGCTCGCCTTCGACCTTGGGCATGAACGACCATTTGACCCCGGTGGGGAAGCCCGCGCCGCCGCGTCCACGCAGGCCCGAACTCTTCATTTCCTCGATCACCCAGTCGCGGCCCTTGGCCAGCAACTCGCGGGTGCCGCTCCAATCGCCACGCGCCTGCGCGCCCTTCAGCCGCCAGTCGTGGAAGCCATAGAGATTGGTGAAGATCCTGTCGCGGTCGCGCAGCATCACGCTCTCTCCGTCGCAGCGGCGGGGGACGTCAGGGTGGTCGGACCACCAGCGGGACACGAGGTCTGGCGGCCGGTCTGCGATCCCGTCTTCGGGGTCTCGCCGCGTCCCAACGCTTCCAGCACGGCGCGGGTGCTGGCGGCATCAAGATCCTCGTAATAATCGTCGTTGATCTGGATCACCGGGGCGTTGACGCACGCCCCCAGACATTCCGCCTCGGACAAGGTGAACAGACCGTCGGCCGTGGTCTCGCCGATACCGATCCCCAGCGTTTCCCGCACCGAGTCCAGCACCGCGTCCGAGCCGCGCAACATGCAAGGCAGGTTGGTGCAGATCTGGACGTGGAAGCGGCCGACCGGGCGGCGGTTGTACATCGTGTAGAAGGTGGCGACTTCCTCGACCTGGATCGGGGCCATCCCCAGCATGTCGGCAATCGCTTCGATCGCGGCGCGGCTGACCCAGCCTTCCTGACGCTGGGCGAGATCAAGCAGCGGCATCACCGCGCTCTGTTGCCGCCCAATGGGATAGCGGGCAATGAAGGCGCGGGCCTGTTCGGCGCTTTCCGCCGTGAAGGCGAAGGCGGCGGGTTCTGCGGGGCTGTCGCTCATCGGTCGATCTCGCCGAAAACAATGTCGATGGAGCCGATATTGGCCACCACGTCGGCCAGCATATGGCCTCTCGACATCATGTCGAGAGCTTGAAGATGGACGAACCCCGGCGGCCGGATTTTGCAGCGATAGGGTTTGCCGCTGCCGTCGGCGATCAGATAGACCGCGAACTCGCCCTTGGGCGCTTCGACGGCGGCATAGACCTCGCCAGCGGGGACGCGGAAGCCTTCGGTGAACAGCTTGAAATGGTGGATCAGCGCCTCCATCGAGCGCTTCATCTCGGCGCGCGGCGGGGGAGTCACTTTGTTGTCGTCGACCTTGACCGCGCCGCCCGGCATCTTTTCCAGACACTGGCGGATCAGCAGGATGCTCTGGCGCATCTCCAGCACGCGGACGAGGAAGCGGTCGTAGCAATCGCCGTTGCTGCCGACCGGAATGTCGAACTCAAGCTGGTCGTAGACCTCGTAAGGCTGGGCCTTGCGCAGATCCCAGGCGATGCCCGAGGCGCGCAAATTGGGTCCGGTGAAGCCCCAATCGAGCGCCTGCTCGGCGGTGACGATGCCGATATCGACGGTGCGCTGCTTGAAGATGCGGTTTTCGGTCACCAGCGCTTCGATGTCGTCGAGCGCCTTGGGGAAGGTCTGGGTCCATTCGCCGATATCGTCGAGCAGATCCTGCGGCAGATCGGCGGCGACGCCGCCCGGCCGGAAGTAATTGGCATGGAGTCGCGCGCCGCAGGCCCGCTCGTAGAACTCCATCAGCTTGTCGCGTTCCTCGAACCCCCACAGCATCGGGGTCATGCCGCCGACATCGAAGATGTAGGTGCAAATGTTGAGCAGGTGGTTGAGAACCCGGCCGATCTCGCTATAGAGGGTGCGGATGTATTGAGCCCGCGGCGGCAGGGTCAGCCCCAGCAGCTTTTCCGCCGCCAGGACGAAGGCGTGCTCCTGGTTCATCGTGCCGACATAATCCAGCCGGTCGAAATAGGGCACCGATTGCAGGTAGGTCTTGTGCTCGATCAGCTTTTCGGTGCCGCGATGGAGCAGCCCGATATGCGGGTCGGCGCGTTCGACCACTTCGCCCGACATTTCGAGGATCAGGCGCAGCACGCCGTGCGCAGCCGGATGCTGCGGTCCGAAATTGAGCGAATAGGTTTCGATCCGGGTCTCGGCCATGATCTTTAGACTCTCCCCCCGGCTTTCTCGTCGCCGGGAAGCGGACCGCCACCCTCCCACGGCGATTGGAAATCGAAGCGGCGGAAATCCTGGACCAGCTGCACCGGCTCGTAGACCACCCGCTTCTGCTCGTCGTCGTAACGGACCTCGACCCGGCCGGTCAGCGGGAAATCCTTGCGCAGCGGGTGTCCGTCAAAGCCGTAATCGGTCAGAATCCGCCGCAGGTCGGGATGGCCCGAGAACAGCACGCCGAACATGTCCCACACTTCGCGCTCGAACCAGCCGGCCGAGCTGAACAGCCCGGTCGCCGAGGGGACCGGATTGTCGTCGTCGGTCGCCAGCTTCACCCGGATGCGCTGGTTGTGCTTCATCGACAGCAGGTGATAGACGACGTCGAAGCGGGGGTCGCGGCCGGGCCAATCGACCCCGCAGACGTCGAGAAGCTGCTTGAACTGGCAGGCGGGATCGTCGCGCAGGAAGGCCAGAACCGACAGGATCGAGGCGGCGGAGACCTCAAGCGTCAGCTCGCCGACGCGATTGACCTCGGCCTGGCGCACGTCCTGCGGTAAGGCGGCGGCGATCAACTCGCCCAGATCCTTCAGCGCTTGCGTCATGGTTCGGCGGTCCTTACGTTCGATCGCTAGCGGGTGATCGCGCCGGTGCGACGGATCTTCTTTTGCAGTTGCAAGATGCCGTAGATCAGAGCCTCGGCGCTCGGCGGACAGCCGGGAACATAGATATCGACCGGGACAATGCGGTCGCAGCCACGCACCACCGAATAGCTGTAATGGTAGTAACCGCCGCCATTGGCGCACGATCCCATCGAGATCACCCAGCGCGGCTCGGCCATCTGGTCGTAGACCCGGCGCAGCGCCGGAGCCATCTTGTTGGTCAGGGTTCCGGCGACGATCATCACGTCGGCCTGACGCGGCGTCGGGCGGAACACCACCCCGAACCGGTCCATGTCATAGCGGGAACAGGCGGCGTGCATCATCTCGATGGCGCAGCAGGCCAGACCGAAGGTCAGCGGCCACAGGCTGCCGGTGCGAGCCCAGGCGGCCAGCGCATCGACATTGGCGACGACGAAGCCCTTGTTGGAAATCTCGTCGGTGACGGCGGCCAGCAGGGCATCCTGCTCCGGACCGGGAGGCAGCAACCGGGCGCCACCCGCCGGCAGGGCCGCCGGTGATTCCCCGCTTATTCCCATTCCAGGGCTCCCTTGCGCCATTCATAGACGAACCCGACGGTCAGCACCGCCAGGAAGACCATCATCGACCAGAAACCAAACATTCCGATTTTCCCCAGACTGATCGCCCAGGGGAACAGGAAAGCGATTTCGAGATCGAAAATGATGAAGAGAATTGAAACCAGATAGAAGCGGACGTCGAAGCGGGACCGCGAATCGCTAAACGGTTCGAAGCCGCATTCGTAGGGGGTGGCCTTTTCCGTGTCGGGCTTTTGCCGCGCCACCAGCCACGAACCGCCGACACACAGTCCGGCCATCGCAACGGCGATGCCGAAGAAGACGAGGATCGGCAGATATTCGACCAGCCAAGCGTCCATCATTCTTTCCCCGGCCCAAGTTTCTACACCACGAGGATCGCCCGGCACAGTGTCGCGCCCGCTTCGTCGAAGCGCGAGCGGAGCCGACGTTACCGCCGCCGCCGCTCGATGACGACCCCTGCTGAGACCGATCCGACTCCAACCCGGACCGATCGGGGCCGGGTGGCGGGAGTGACGGGGCTCGAACCCGCGACCTCCGGCGTGACAGGCCGGCGCTCTAACCAACTGAGCTACACCCCCTCCGTCCGGTCACCGGTACGGGGAGAGTCGGTCTAATACAGTGATCCCAGACTGTCAAGCAAACAAGGATGGGGCATGGATAATTTCGCGTCGGCATTCGTGACAAATACCTACATGCGAAAAGCGACCTTTCCATCCGTGGTACAGGCTGGGGTCAGCGATTAGACTATGTTTCCCTCGATTTACAGTATCATAAATATTGGATTGAGTTAACGGTACAAAATTACCAATAAGTCTTAGTATCCTTGGTTGGTCCGCCAAAAAGGCTCGGCGACCAGTGCCGCAGAGGGTGGCAAAGACATCGTTCCGCTTTTGCCGCTCATTCGGAAGGAGAGGATCTGCTTTGCCGAAGAGGCAATGCCCGCGACGGCGGGACGCGGTCAGATATCGTACATCAGGACCGGCTCGATCCGACCCCGTCGGCGCGACATGTCGATCAAGGTGGTGTTGTCGACGATCGCCGCCATGGCATCGCGAACGTCCTGCATCACGCCGCGAACGGCACAGGTCGCTTCGTCCTGACAATCGGGACAGGGGCGGTAGGCCGACCGCGACACACAGGGCACCGGGGCCAGCGGGCCGTCGAGGATGCGGATGATCTCGCCCGTCATGATCCGTTCGGCCGGGCGGGCCAGGGTATAGCCGCCGCCCTTGCCCTTCTTGCTCGACAGCAGGCCGTGATTCTTCAGTTCGAGCAGAATCGTATCGAGAAATTTCTTGGGAATGCGTTCGGCCTCGGCGATTTCGGCGATCAGAACCGGTCCCCGTCCTTCGCGTTCGGCCAAATGGACCATGGCCTTTAACCCGTACTTCGCCTTGCTCGACAGCATCACACCACCCAGTTGATAGATCATAAGAAGAAGCGATTGGAGCAGGGGCTGTCAATGCTCGAATCGGCCCGACGGGGAGGGTTGGGGCAATCAACGCCGAAAGCCCCCCGTCTCGATAGGACGGGAGGCGTCTGCCGTTGGGCCGGATCAGGGCTTCGCGGGCTTGTTCCAGGCGCAATATTCCTTCTTGGCGCGGGGTTGACCCAGGGTGCCGTCGGTGGCGGCTTCCTGATAGAACGCGACCGACCCGTCCGGCATACAGACCGGGTCGCCTAATCCGCCAAAGGGCTCGAAGCGGCCCTCGACACATCCGGCCAGCAGCAAAGCGGCCCCCATCACGATCCCTACTCTGCTCATGACGTCCTTCTCCGTGTTCATTAGGAATATGGACCAGATGGACGTGGTCATCCCCGGCACCGAAATCCAGTCCCTCGTCCTCGCTCTTTTTCAGCGCGGACTCATCTTGTCTCGTACCGGTTGTTGCCGGTGACGGACTTGTATGGTCGCGAGATACCTCTAATGCGCGAGACTTTCATGTCGGGGATGGATTTGCTATCATGGGAAAGCGGGAAGAAGTCCCGCCGCAATGATGGGGGTTAGAATGCCCAATATCGGATTTTCCGTGACCTCGCAGGGGATCGGCGCGCAGTCGCTGTTCCAAAGCATCCGCCAGACTCCGATCAAAGAGGACGTCTTCGCCCGAGCCGATCCGGACGCGAAGCGCCAGTTCGAGGATGCCATCAACATCTCGAAAAAGCTGGCCCAGGGCGCAAAGGATGCCCAGGCCTTCGCCACTACCAAAGATCTCGAAGCAAAGAAAGCGCGTCTCAAGCTCTTGAAGATGCTGGCCCAATCCGCGACCGATCCCCGGACGATCCGGGCGATTGCCCGGGAAGTCGCGGAAATCGCCCGCAGCCTCGGCAATGCTGCCGCAAGCGGGGGCGGCGGCGGCGGCATGGTTCAGGCCAATGCCACCGCCAGCGTCGCGTCGGGCGAGGGTGCCGCCACGCTCGATAATGCCACCGCCAGCGTCGCGTCGGGTGAGGGTGCCGCCACGCTCGATGCGGCATCCGGGACCGAAGCGGCGGCCTCGGACGCTGTCGTCGCGACCGGGGCCGGGGCGGAGGGGGCGGACGCGGAGGAGGGAAGCCAGACGGCTGACACCGCCGCCGCCCAATCCCAAGGCGAGGCGGTCGCGGCACCGGGGGCGGGCGGAGCCGACCCCTCGATCAAGGAACAGGTCCGGGAATTGCTGCAACTGGCGAAAAAAATCCTGGAGAATCTTCGTTCGAAGGTTCTGCCCGGCAGCCGGGCCTCCGAAGAGATCGAAAAGGCCAACCGCGAGGTTCTGAAGGCGGCGTCCGCGTTCGGAATCTCGCTCGACGGATCGTCCGACCCGGCGTCCTCCCCGGAAGGGGGCGGATCGGAAGCGGTTGCGGTCGGGTCCGACCTGTCGCTATCCGTCGTCGAAGTCACTACCGTCGCATCGATCAACATCGAGGTGTGACAGGAAGGAGGGCGTTGCCCTCCTTCCTTTCTCCTAATCGGGTAAAACCCGCGATTTCGATAAAATTCCATTAAAATTACGACTAATTACTCTACGGGTACCAGGAAAAACCCGCATTCCCTACGGTCAACGCCCCACCTACGCCTTTCCGTTGTTCGATATGGACCAAAGTCCACAATTGACACTAAGTGATCGCTGGTAATAATGGCGAGGATAGCTATCAATTCCGGGTGTTCGTATGACCGCAGCGGCGCAAGTTCAAAACGCGGCCCGCCCCCAGGGGAGCGGGGGGCTCGCCGCCGTGATGGAGCAGGAGCGGCAGCCGAAACCGGTGCTGCACCCGTCGCCCGGTCTTGGCGCCTGGTTGAAAGAGATCGGCGGCTCGCTCGCCTTTTCCACCTACCAATCCTCGCGCCTGTTCTTCCTGTTCGCCGACGAGGATGGCGCGACGGTGGCGCAAGAGCGGATCGTCGGTTCGGCGATGGGGCTGGCCGTCAACGAGCGCGCGCTGTGGGTCAGCAACAAGGAGCAGATCTGGCGGTTCTCCAACGTCGGCTCTCTCACCATCAAGGACGAGCTTTGGCAAGCGGTCTACATGCCGCGCAAGGGCTATTTCATCGGCCGCTGCGACACTCACGACATCGTTCCCGGCGGCATCTTCAAGGGACGGGGCTACGAACTGGCCTTCGTCAACACCGCCTTTAGCTGCATCGCCACGGTCGATCCCCATTACGGCTTCCGTCCGTTGTGGAAGCCCGATTTCATCACCGCTTTGTCGCCCGAGGACCGCTGCCATCTCAATGGAATGGGGGTCCAGGACGGCCAACTGGCCTATGTCACCCTGTGCGGCCGGTTCGACACCCCGATCGGTTGGAAAGCGGTCAAGAACGGCGGCGGCTGCGTCATCGACATCCGCACCGACGAGGTGCTGTGCGCAACCGGGCTGTCGATGCCGCACAGCCCGCGCTGGCACCAGGGGCGGTTGTGGCTGCTCAATTCCGGCGATGGCGATTTTGGCTATCTCGATAACGGGCGGTTCGTCCCGGTGGCGCTGTGCCCCGGTTTCGCGCGCGGGCTGTGTTTCATCGGCGATTACGCCGTGATCGGCCTGTCCAAACTGCGCGACAATTTCTTCTCGACCGGGATGGCCCTGAAATCGCGGCTGGAGGATTTGCACATCCCGCAGCGCGCCGGTCTGCTTGTCATCGACCTCCGCACCGGCCAGACTGTCCATTGGCTGACGATCGAAGGGGTGGTGACCGAATTGTACGACGTCGCCTTCTTGCCCGGTATTACCCGCCCCTACACGCCGGGATTCGCCGAGCCCCAGTTGCACCGGCGGGTCATTCACGCTCCCGAAGGGGAGTTCGTCTTTGCCCCGCCCCGGCCCCTGCCGGATTCCAAACCCGAGACCCTGACCGAGGGGACACCGTCATGAACGTGATCGTCAAGGACAGCAAGCGCAAGCATGGTCTGGCCTCTCCGCTGATCATGGCTTTGGAACCGCGAATGATGTTCGACGGTGCCGCCGCGTCCGACGCGGCGCATGCGGCCTCGGACTCGGCTCCCGCGGCGGAGGCCGCCGCCGCCGAAGCCGGGTCGGCCAGTGCCGCCGCGAGCGAGTCCTCCGATGCGTCCAAGACGAGCGAGGCAACGTCCAACACGGCCGGTTCGGATTCGGCGGCCGATCAGACTGCTGCGGCCAAGGAGGCCGACACGTCGAACGCGGCGAAGGAGGCGGCCTCGGCCGCCGGATCGTCGGCGCTGCCCTCGTTCGATGCGGTCAAGGAAGTGGTGATCGTCGATGGCACCGTCGATGATTGGCAGACCCTGGTGGCGGGGATCGATCCGTCGATTCCGGTGATCGTGCTGACCCCCGACGCCAACGGGCGGGGCGAATTGGCCGAACTGACCGCGATTTTGTCGAAATTCCACGATCTCGACGAGATTCATCTGGTCACCGAGGGCAGCAGCAGCGGCGTCGTCATCCTGGGCTCCGAAGGGTTGTGGAGCGAGAATCTCGACTCGGTGTCCGCCTGTCTCGATGCGATTCGCGGCGCGCTGAAAGAGGGCGGCGAGTTGTCGCTGTACGGTTGCTCGATCGCGGCGACCGACGCGGGCAAGGCCTTTGTCGATTCCCTGGCCGCCAAACTCGGCAACGACATCACGGTCGGGGCCTCGACCGATTTGACCGGTCCCACCCGCCTCGACGGCGATTGGACGCTGGAATACACCACCGGG
Source organism: Magnetospirillum fulvum (assembly GCF_900108475.1). GTDB lineage: Bacteria > Pseudomonadota > Alphaproteobacteria > Rhodospirillales > Magnetospirillaceae > Phaeospirillum > Phaeospirillum fulvum_A. Next base: position 243,630 of record NZ_FNWO01000004.1, read on the forward strand.
GTGATGGATACGGTGCTGCCCTTCACCTTGCAGGGGATGCAGGACTTTTCCCATTGCCTCGGCTGCAATTTCAACGGGACGCTCAACTCGGCGGGAGCGACGATCACGTCACAAAGCGGGACGGTTTTGCTGACCTCGCAGGCCTATGGCGGTTCGTACTACTGGTTTGTGACCAACACGATTCACATGAACGGCCAGCAATTTGACGCCGGATATCAGACCGCCTACACGAACACAAACGATGGGGCGGCTAACACCGCTCTATTTGCCATGGTTGCCGAGTGCGCCGACAATGTCGCTCCCAACAATACGGCGATTCCGACGGTCAGCGGCGGGACGACGGTCGGGACCGGTTTCACGGCGACGACCGGAACCTGGGCCGATGCCAATAGCGACCCGATCACCTATAGCGAGCAATGGCAGGTCGCCAACGATGCCTCGGGATCGGGGGTTGCCGTCATTAACGGCGCGAACGGCACCACCTTCACCCCCACTTCGGCGCAGGCGCATAAATATATCCGGGTGGTGGTCAGCGCCTCCGACGACCACAGCAACACCGCCACGGCGAACTCGGCCTGGGTTCTTGTCGCCGACAGTGCCCCGGTCAACTCGGCCCTGCCCGCGATCTCCGGCACCGCGACCGAGGGGCAGACTCTGACCACCAGCAACGGCACCTGGACCGATGCTGACGCCGATTCCCTCACCTATACACGGATATGGCAGCGCGCGTCCGACGCCAGCGGAACCGGTATGGCGACCATCGCCGGGGCGACCGCGACCACCTACACCACCACCAACAGCGACGCCGGGTACTGGGTCCGCTCGGCGGTGACGGCCGCCGACGGTTATGGCGGTTCTGTGGTGGCCTATTCGGCCTGGACCTATGTCGCGGCGTTGCCGCCGTCGGTGTCGTCGATCGTCCGCGCCAGCGGGTCCGGTGCCACCAATGCCAGCCAGGTCAGCTATACCGTCACCTTCTCCCGGGCGGTAAGCGGAGTCGATGCCAACGACTTTACCGCGACGGCGGCGTCGGGAACGGTGGCCGGAACGGTGACCTCGGTCACCGGCAGCGGCACCACCTACACCGTCACCGTCGACAGCATCACCGGCGACGGCGCTCTCCGGCTCGATTTGAACAGTTCCGGCACCGGGATCACCGCCAATTCGGACAGTGCGGCGATTTCGGGCGGCTATACCGCCGGTGCGACCGTCACCTTCGACCATACCGCGCCGACGATCACCAACGTCACCCTGGACGGCATCGCCTACAAGATCGGCCAGACCCTGACGGCGACGATTACGGTGTCGAGCGATAGCGACAGCTACACGCTGGCTTCGGGCACGATCAACGGCCGGGCGCTCTCCAGCCTGGCCAGGATCAACGCCACCACCTATACCGCGACCTATACGGTTCAGGCTGGCGACACCGACGTCTTTTCCGGCAATCCCTCGGTTAGCATCGTCCTGACCGATGCCGTCGGCAACAGCAACACCGCCTACACCACCGCGATTGCCACCGCGACGACGATCGACGCCCATGCCCCCACCGACATCGTCCTCTCCACGACCACGGCGATTCTGACGGCGGGCTCGACGGTGAGCAGTCTGTCGGCGACCGACACCAACAGCGGGTCGGAGACCTTCACCTATGCCCTGGTGGCGGGCTATGGCAGCAACGACGCCGACAATTCCAGCTTCGTCATCAGCGGCAATAATCTGAATATCGGCCCGAACGCGCTGAATGTCGGAACCTACAAGATCTATGTCCGGGTGACCGATGCCGGTGGCAACGCCTATTACAAGGCGCTGGTGATCACCGCGGTCGATGCCCCAACGGTCAGTTCGATCACCCGTGTCGGTGGGTCCAGCCTGACCCAGGGGAGCAGCGGGCTCGATTTCACCGTCACTTTCAATCATGCGATCGACGGCCTCGATTCCAGCGATTTCACCGTCACCACCGGCGCCGGGGTGACCGGAACCCCGGTGGTCACGGTGACCGCCGGGGCGGACGGATCGTCGAGCTATACCGTCCACGTCGCCGGGTTGTCGGGCGACGGCACCGTCCGGCTTGATCTGAATTCCAGCGGGACCGGTATTGTCTCCCACTCCAACGGGACCACCGCGATCGTTTCCGGCTTCACTTCGGGCCAGACCTACACGCTTGACCACACCCCGCCCGCGATCACCAACGTCACCCTGGACGGCAGCGCCTACAAGATCGGCCAGACCCTGACGGCGACGATCACGGTGTCGAGCGACAGCGACAGCTACACGCTGGCTTCGGGCACGATCAACGGCCGGGCGCTCTCCAGCCTGGCCAGGATCAACGCCACCACCTATACCGCGACCTATACGGTTCAGGCTGGCGACACCGATATCATCGGCGGACATCCGGCGGTCAGCATCGTCCTGACCGACAGTGCGGGCAACAGCAACACCGCCTATACCTCCGCGATCGCCGCCGCGACGACGATCGACACCTATCTTCCGACCGATATCGCCATCGCCGGGGCGGATACCGCCACCCACGCTTATTCCGGCCTCGCGTCGGAAACGGTCGTCGGCGCGCTGTCGGCCACCGATGCCAGCACCGGCGACAGCTTCACCTATACCCTGTCGGGGGCCGATGCCGCCAAGTTCGAGGTGGTGGGCGGTGCCCTGCGGGTGAAGACCGGCCAGACCCTGGTCGCCTCGACCGTCTACAATGTGACGATTGAGGCGCAGGATCTGGGCGGCAACACCTATTCCAAGGCGTTCACCATCACCGGCGCGCCCGGCCCGACCGTCGCCGTCGGCGGCACCGCCGCCTATACCGAGCGGGGCACGGCGGTGACGCTGGAATCCGGGCTGACCCTGACCGCCAACGGGTCTGCGACGATGACCGGGGCGACGGTGACGATCTCGGCCGGAACGCTGGCGACCGGCGACACCCTGAATTGCGTCACCGCCGGCACCAACATCACCGCCAGCTATTCGGGCGGGGTGCTGACTCTGAGCGGCAGCGACACCGTCGCCCATTATCAGGCGGTGCTGGATTCGGTGACCTTCGTCAACAGCGTCAACCACGACCCGACCGTAGCCAGCGCTACCCGCTCGATCAGCTGGCAGGTGCGCGATCAGTACGCCTTCGGGTCGGCGGCGACGACGACTTTGACCATTACCCCGGTCAACGACGCGCCCAGCCTGTCGGCGACGGGGGCGACCCCGACTTATACCGAAGCCGGATCGGCGGTGGCGCTGTTCAGCGGATCGTCGATCAGCGTGATCGAAGGAGGGGGGCAGTCGATCACCCAGGTGGTGCTGACCGTCTCGGGGCTGGCCGACGGAGCCAACGAGAAACTGGTGATCGACGGTGTTGCCGTCGCGCTGACCAACGGGACCAGCGGCACCACCGCGACCAACGCGATCGGCTATGCTGTGTCGGTGACGGGGAGCACCGCGACGGTGACCCTGTCCAAAACCGACAGTGCCGCCAACTGGCAGGGCTACGTCAACGGGCTGACCTATCAGGATATCGGCACCGGGGCGGGGATTACCGGAGGAAATCGGGTGGTGACGCTGACCAGCGTCAAGGATAGCGGCACCACCGCGAATGGCGGGGCCGATACCAGTGCGGTTTCGATCGCGGCTACGGTGAGCGTGGCGCGGCTCAACCATGCGCCCTCCCTCTCCGTCACCACCGCGACCCCGACCTTTACCGAAGGCGGCACGGCGGTGACTTTGTTCAGCGGCGCTTCGGTCGGGCTCGGCGTGGGCGACAGCGGGCAGGCGATCCATGCCCTGACCTTCACGGTGTCGAACGTCAGCGACGGCAGCAGCGAAATCATCGTCGTCGATGGGCAGAACGTCGCCTTGACGGCGGGAACGACGACGACGACCGCCAACAGCTTCGTCGTCGCCATCAGCGGCGCGGGCAGCACCAAGACGGTGACGATCACCCGCGGCGGCGATTTCACCGAGGCGCAGGCGCAGACCCTGGTCAACGGGCTGCAATACAAGAATCTCAGCCAGGCTCCGACGGTTGCGACCCGGGTGGTGACGCTGACCGGCATCCAAGATAGCGGCGGCGGGTCGGACAGCGCCACCCTGACCGCGCATTCCGACGTGACCCTGGTCGCGATCAATTCGGCCCCGACGCTGACGGCGACGGGGGCCAGCCCATCCTATACCGTGATCGGATCGACGGTTTCGCTGTTCAGCGGTGCCGCGCTCGGCACGGTCGAGACCGGGCAGAGCGTCACCGAAGTGAAGCTGACCGTCTCGGGTCTGGCCGATGGGGCCAGCGAGATTCTGGTGATCGACGGCGTCGAGATCGCGCTGACCAACGGCACCAGCGGCACCACCGCGACCAACACGATCGGCTATGCCGTGTCGGTGACGGGAACCGTCGCGACGGTGACCCTGACCAAGTCCGACAGTGCCGCCAACTGGCAGGGCTACGTCAACGGGCTGGGCTACAAGAACGGCTCCGCCGCGCTGCCGACCGGCAACCGGGTGGTGACGCTGACCCAGGTCAAGGATGATGGCGGGACCGCGAATGGCGGGGCCGATACCACCACTCTGTCCGTTGCGGCGACGGTGATCGGGCAGAGCCCGGCGGTAACGCCGACGCCGACGCCGATTCCGGTGGTGACGGTGGATCCGACACCTGACCCGACGCCCGATCCGACCCCCGATCCGACGCCGATCGACACGACGCCTGAACCGCCGCTGACGGTGGTGCGCGACGAGACGCCCGCGCCCAAGGTCGAGACGCCGGTGATCTTGCCGCGTGACTCGAACCCCTCCACCCCGGTTACGCCGGTGACGATCATTCCGGCGACCTTCACCGTCTCGACCGAGGGGTCGTTCGCGGTCGCGGTCGCGGCCAAGGCGGCGGGCGCGCCCGACGCCTTGGTGGTCAATTCGCCGATCCGGAATGCCGATTTCGCCCTCGGCCAGCGGATTTCGGTGACCATCCCGGCGGATTCCTTCGCCAGCACCAGGACGGATGCGGTCGTGACGCTGACGGCGACGCGGGCCGACGGGGCGGCGCTGCCGGGCTGGCTGGTGTTCAATCCGAAGACCGGGACGTTCGAGGGAACCCCGCCGCCCGGTTTCAGGGGGGTGGTGACGGTCAAGATCATCGCCCGCGACAATGAAGGCCGTCAGGCGGTGCAGACCTTCCGGATCGAGGTCGGTGTCGCGGGCGAGGGGCGTGCCCAGCCGGACGGCCAGGATGGCCAACGTCCCGGTGGCCAACGTCCCGGCGGCGAACGTCCCGGCGGCGGTGGCCGGACGGGGCAGACGGGCGGCGCTGGCGACCGTGTCGCGGCGGACAAGCCGGTGGGACGGCCGGGGCTGCTCGAACAATTGCACTCGATGAGCAAGGAAGGCCGTCTGGCCAAGCAAATCGCGGTGGTCGAAGGGCTGACACGCCTGAACAAGGTCGCGTAACGGTCTGTTTTATCCTGTGGCGGGAATGATCCGGCACCCGGGCGGTGCCGGACACGGAGGGGGAGAGTATGGTGGTTTCCGTTTCGTTGGTAAAAAAGCTGATGGCATCGGTTTCCGTGGCGGTTCTGGTGTCTGCTTGCGCGCTGACGCCCGATCCCTTTACCGCCGAGGAATTGAACACTCAGGCAGCCAAAGACCGGGCCGAGATGTTCAAAGGCGGCGAGCCGCTGACGGGGCCGTTGACCGTATCCGACGCAATCGCCCGAGCGTTGAAATACAATCTCGACAAGCGGTCGAAGATGATGGAAGAGGCGCTGGCCCTGGGCCAGACCGAAATCGACAGCTTCGACCTGCTGCCCAAGCTGATGGCCAATGCCGGTTATACCGAACGCTCCGAGCCCAATGCGACCCGGTCGCGCGATCTCTACACCCAATCGACCTCGGCCGACGTCAACCCGACCTATTCCTCCGACCGGTTTCTAAAGACAGCCGATCTGACGATGTCGTGGAACATTTTGGATTTCGGCGTCACCTACTTCACGGCGAAATCGAACGCCGACCGAGCGTTGATCGCGACCGAGCGCCGCCGCAAGACGGTTCACATCCTGGTGTCCGAGGTCCGCTTCGCCTTCTGGCGCGCCGCCGCCTATCAGGAATTGAAGGGCGACGTTGACCGCGCCGTCGCCGAGGCCCGTCAGGCCCTGGCCCGCGCCAAGACGGTCGAGCGGGAAAACCTCCGCGCCCCGGTCGAGTCGCTGCGCTATCAGAAATCGATGCTGGAGACCCTGCGTCAGTTGACTGCGATCCAGCAGGAATTGTCGACGGCGAAGGTCGAACTGGCCGCGCTGATCAATTTGCCGCCGGGAACCGAACTGACGCTGGCGGTGCCCGAGACGCTGGAGGTGCCGAACTGGACCACCTCGCTCGAGCGGATGGAGGAACTGGCGTTCGTGCAGAATCCCGATCTGCGCGAGCAGGGCTATCTGACCCGGATTTCGGTCGATGATACCCGCAAGGCGATCTTGAAGCTGCTGCCCGGCATCACCTTCTCGGCCGGGACCAATTACGACAGCAATTCCTTCGCCGCCTATAATCAATGGAACGAAGCCGGGGCCAAGCTGTCCTGGAACCTGATGAATCTGGCCTCGGGCAAGTCGCAGATCGATTATGCCGAGACCAACGAAGAGGTGGTCAAGGCCAAGCGTCTCGCCCTGCGGATGGCGGTGTTGGCCCAGGTTCATGTCGGCCAGTTGCATTTCCAGAACGCGGTCAGCCAGTATCAGCAATCCGACGAATTGTGGCAGGTCGATCGTCGGCTGTTCCAATTGTCCGAAGCCCGTACCGCCAATGACGCCCAGGGCGTGCTGGAGCGGGTGGCGGGCCGGGCCTCGGCGATCGCCTCGCAATTGCGCCGCTTCCAGAGCTACGCCCAGGTCGAGCAGGCCTATGCGAAGATGCAGGCGACCCTGGGCCAGGATCTGATCCCCGACACCGTCGCCGCGACCGATCTGAACGGCCTGTCCACCACCATCGCCGCCCGGCTGGAACGGTGGAACAAGGGCGAGGATCTCGAGTCTCCCGCTCCCGCTCCCGTCGTCGCCAGCGCCGCCCCGGTTTCGCCCCCGCCCGTCGCTCCCGAACCGGTGCGTGTCGCCACCACTACCGCACCGCTGGCGGCGTCATCGACCGAGGCGCAGTCGTCCGCTCCGGCTCTGCCCGCCGATCAGCCCGATCTGTTGAAGCGGGCGATCGCCAACGTCCAGGAGATGTTCGAATCGCCGAGACGATGAGAATGACCCGTTCGGTCTTGGGCGTTGCCGCGATGCTGCTGTGCCTCGCGGCGACGTCTGCCATGGCGCAAGAGATTCGCGCCCAGCTCAGCCCGCGCGACTTCACCACCCTGGCCGCCGAAATCGGCGCCAAGGTCGAGCGGATCACCGCCCGCGAAGGGGAGCATTTCACCAAGGGCCAGATGCTGATCTCGTTCGATTGCTCGGTCAATCGGGCCCAGTTGGACGAGGCGCGGGCGTCGCTGTCGGCCGCCGACAAGACGGTTTCGGTCAATCAGCGCCTGCTTGAACTGCAAACGGTGGGCAAGCTGGAAACCGAATTATCGGTGGCGGAATCGCAAAAGGCCCGGGCCAAGGTCGCGGCGATGTCGGCGATGGTGTCGAAATGTTCGGTCGCCGCGCCGTTCGACGGACGAGTCGTCGAACAGAAGGTGCGTCAGCAGCAATTCGTTCAACCCGGTCAGGCCCTGCTCGACATCCTGGACGATTCGGTGCTGGAGCTTGATTTCGTCGTGCCGTCGAAATGGCTGATCTGGCTGAAGCCGGGTCACCAGTTCCAGGTCGCGATCGACGAAACCGGCAAATCCTATCCGGTCAAGCTGATGCGGGTCGGAGCCCGGATCGACCCGGTCAGCCAGTCGGTTCGGGTGGTCGGCGCGATCGGCGGACGCTATCCCGAACTGACCGCCGGGATGTCGGGCAGGGTGCTGCTGTCGCCGCCGTCATGACCTCCCACAATCCGGTTGTCGCCTGGCTTGAGCTCGAGGGGCGCCTGCTCCAGGCCCGGCGTCCGGTCGAGGTCGCCTTCATCGCCGTCAACGAGGCGCTGGCGCTGGCCCATTACCGGCAGTCGGTGCTGTGGAGCGGCGAGAGCGGGGTGGTCGCCCTGTCGGGGGCGGCCTTGGTCGAACCCGGCAGTCCCTATGTGCTGTGGCTGGATCGGGTCTTCCGCCATCTCGCGGGGGGAGAGGCGGCCGCCACCCCCCGCGCCATCACCGCCGCCGATCTGCCGCCGGTTATGGCCGAACAATGGGACGAATGGCTGCCGGCCTTTGCCCTTATCGTGCCGATGGGGGCCGAGGCGATCTTGTTCGCCCGCGAAGAACCGTGGGTCGAGGCCGACCTGTTTCTGCTCTGCCGTCTGGCCGATCTGGCCCGCCTCACCCGTCTGGCGTTGCGGCCCCGTTCGCCCTGGTCGGATCGGCTGAAGAGTCTCAGGACGCGCAAGGCCCGGATCGTCGCCGCCTTGGTGGTGCTGATCGGGCTGTTTCCGGTGACGGGGTCGGTGCTGGCCCCGGCCGATCTGGTCCCCGCCCATCCCGAAATCGTCCGTTCGCCGATGGACGGGGTGGTCGATCGCATCCTGGTCCGCCCCAATCAGCGGGTCGAGGCGGGGGAGTCCCTGTTCGACCTCGACACCACCCTTCTCGCCGGACGCCTGAGCGTGGCGCGCCAGCAGCAGGGCACCGCCGAAACCGAATATCGTCAATCGGCCCAGGCGATGGTGTTCGACCCCAAGGCCAAGGCCCAGGCGGCGTTGCTGGCGGGCAAGGCCGAGGAAAAAGCCGCCGAATCGAAATGGCTGCAAAGCCAACTGGACCGGATTCAGGTCAAGGCCCCCAAGGCCGGATTGGCCGTGTTCGACGACGCCTCCGACTGGACCGGCAAGCCGGTTTCGGTCGGCGAGCGGGTGATGATCGTCGCCGACGAGATCGACACCGAGGTCGAGGCCTGGGTCGCGGTGGCCGATATTGGCGAGGTGACGCCGGGCGCGCCGTTGACCCTGTTTCTCAATACCCAGCCGCTGACCCCGGTTCGCGCGGTGGTTCGCTCGGTCGGCTATGAAGCCTCGGCCCGGCCCGACGCCACCCTGGCCCATCGCGTTCGCGCCGTTCTGGCCGAGGGGCACGACAAGCCGCGGCTGGGGATGAAGGGGACGGCGCGGATCGACGGCGATCAGGTGCCGCTGGTGTGGTGGCTGTTCCGCCGTCCGCTGGTGACGTTGCGCCAGACCCTGGGAATCTGAGCCATGACGGCGCTCCGGCTGCCCCCGCTGCGCGATGAATTGTCGGTTCATCCCGGACCGGTCGGCCATGACGGCGCGCCGAGTTGGACCCTGCACGATCCGTTGCGCAACCAGTTCTTTCGCCTGAGCTGGCCCGCGTTCGAGGTGCTGTCGCGCTGGCATCTCGGCGATCCCGAGGCGGTCGCCCAGGCGATCCGCCACGAGACGACGCTCGATCTCGACGCCGACGAGGTGATTGGCGTCGCCGACTTCTTCGCCCGTACCCAGTTGCTGAAGAGCGGCGGCCCCAAATATACCGCCCAGTTGCTGGCGATGGCCGACGCGGCGAAGACCTCGCTGGCGACGTGGCTGCTGCACCATTACCTGTTCTTCCGCATCCCCCTGGTGCGGCCCGACCTGCTGTTGGGGCGGATGCTGCCGCTGGTGTCCTGGCTGGGCGGGCGGTCGTTCCGACTGGCCACCCTGGCGGCGCTGCTGGTCGCGCTGTTTCTGATCGGGCGGCAGTGGAACAGCTTCGCGACCACCTTCGTCGATCAATTCTCGCTGTCGGGGCTGGCGGCGTTCGGCGTGGCGCTGGGGCTGGCCAAGATCGTTCACGAACTGGGTCACGCTCTGACCGCGAAGGCGATGGGCTGTCGGGTGCCGACGATGGGGGTCGCCTTCCTGGTGATGATGCCGGTGCTCTATACCGACGTCAACGAGGCGTGGAAGCTGACCAGCCGCCGCCAGCGCCTGCTGATCGGGGGCGCCGGGATCTTGTCGGAACTGACGCTGGCGGTGTGGGCCAGTCTGGCCTGGGGGATGCTGCCCGACGGCGATCTGCGCGGGATGGCCTTCACCCTGGCGGCAACGACCTGGATCAGTTCGCTGGCGATCAATCTCAGCCCGTTCATGCGCTTTGACGGCTATTTCCTGCTGATGGACGCGCTCGACATGCCCAACCTGCATCCGCGCTCGTTCGCGATGGCGCGGTGGTGGCTGCGCGAGACCCTGTTTCGCTTGGGCGAGCCCGCCCCCGAAGCGCTGCCGCCGCCGCGGCGAGCCGCCTTGATCGCCTTTGCCTGGGTGGTGTGGGCCTATCGTCTGGTCCTGTTCCTTGGCATCGCGGTGCTGGTCTATCATTTCTTCGTCAAGGTGGTCGGAATCTTCCTGTTCGTCGTCGAAATCGGTTGGTTCGTGCTGCGGCCGTTCTTTCTCGAATTCGTCGAATGGCGCAAGCGGGCCGGGCGGATCGGGGCGTCGCGGCGCTCGTGGCTCAGCTTTGCCGTCCTGGTCGGGCTGGTGGGGCTGTGCGTCGTGCCGTGGAGCGGGCGGGTCGCCGCCCCGGCGATCCTGAAAGCGTCCGATCACGCCACGCTCTACGCCCCGTCCCCGGCGATTCTGCACGCGGTTCTGGTCAAGGAGGGGCAGCGCGTCGCCAGCGGGGACAGGTTGGTCGATCTGGAGAATCCCGACAGCGTCTATCGCCTCGAGTTGGCCGAGCGGCGGATCGCGATGCTGAAATACGAACTGGGGTCGGTCAGCTTCGAGGACAGCTTTCGCGGCCGCTCGCAGGCGATCGCCAAGGAACTGGAGGCGGCCGAGGCCGAACGCGAGGCGGCGCGGAAGGACATTGCCCGCCTGACCCTGACCGCTCCGCTGGACGGTCTGGTCACCGATCTGTCGCCCGATCTGCAACCGGGGCAGTGGATCGGCGTCAAGGATCCGATCCTCAGTCTGCGCCAGGGCGCGGTGCTGGAAGCCTTCGTCGCCGAGCAGGATCTGCCCCGTATCGAGGTCGGTGCCTTCGCCGCTTTCCTGCCCGACGGTGCCGGTCCGGCCCGAGACGCCACCGTCGTCGCAATCGATCGGATGGCTGTCCGCAGTCTGATGGAACCGGCGCTGGCAGTCCCCTATGGCGGCACCATTCCCGCCCGTTTCGACAAGCAATCATTGATTCCGGATGTCGCGGTCTATCGTATTCGGTTAAGCTTGGCCGAACCGATCAACGCAACCGTGGTCCAGCGCGGGCAGGTCGAGATCGACGGCGAGCGGCGCTCGCTGCTGGGGCGTCTTGCCCGCACCAGCGCCGCGATTCTGATCCGCGAGTGGGGAACCTGATCGACCGAAGCGGAGGATGCGCCATCATCACTAGGCGAACGCTGTTACACCACTCGGCGGGACATGACCTCCGAGGCTCATCGGAAAATCCAGGCGTGTCGGCTGAAAAGGAACTTTGACCGTCGATTGACAGTCCTGACGGTGCAGGGTAAATCAAGTGCCAGCAGCGGTCCCCGGAGACGGGGTTCACAAGGGAACACGGTGTAAGTCCGTGACTGTTCCCGCAACTGTAAGGGGGGAGGTCCTTCCCACAACGCCACTGGGTAACCGGGAAGGCGGGATAGGACCAGAGATCCCCAAGTCAGGAGACCTGCCGTTGCCAGTATCACCCATCCGTCGGGCGGGATACCCGGTCGGAGCGACTCTTGTCGCCTCGTGGTGGTGCGCTGTTGCGTCGCTGCGGGGGTGATTATGATATTCGGCCTGAACAGACACTGACCAATCAACCGGCGGGAGTAATCCCTGTCCGGCAGTCTTTCCGTGCCTTTTGCGTGGAAGACGAGTCTGTTTTTGCCGAGTGACCAATCCGTTCGCACGACGCGTGAGCATGGCGTTTCGCCCGATGGGGCGAGGCGTCGTCGGCAACGCATGGGTCGTAAGGTTGTGAACGCACGATGAGGATGACGCAGAACGGGCGGATGGCACATCTGCTGGTAACGGGGGCGGTTCTGGCCACCTTTCCCGCTTGGGCCGAAACCGAAGGCTCGATGGACGAAATGCTGGTGACCGCCACCCGCGTTGCCACGCCGATCGATCAGATCGGCAGTTCGGTGACGGTGATTACGCGTGACGAGCTTGACGCCCGCCAGACTCCCAAGGTCGACGAGGTTCTGAAAAGCGTTCCTGGGCTGTCGGTGACCCGGCAGGGCGGGATGGGATCGACCGCGCAGGTCAGGATACGCGGTGCCGAAGCCAACCATACCCTGGTGTTGATCGATGGCCAGAGGGCCAATTACCAGGACACGATGTACAATTTCGATTTCGATTGGATGGTCACCGACGATATCGAGCGGATCGAGGTTTTGCGAGGCCCCGCCGCCGGACAGTGGGGGTCGGACGCGGTCGGAGGCGTCATCAACATCGTCACCCGCAAGGGCAAAGGCCCGATGACGGTGACGGTTCAGACCGAACTGGGCAGCTACGACACCAACCGCGAGAATGTCGCGGCCCGAGGCGGTGGAGACTCTTACGATTATTCCTTCGGCTGGTCGCGCTACCGCACCGCCGGCTGGTCGGTCGCTTCCCAAGACCGGGGCATGGGAACCGAGCGCGACGGGGCGCAGAACAATACCTTCAATGGCAAGGTAGGCTTTTCGCCCTCGGACAATTCCGAGATCGAGATTCGGGGCTCGCACACCGATTTCTGGGCCGAGACGGACGGCACCAAAAGCGGGAGCGGGACGCTCGACACCAACCGCTCGAAGGCAAAGCATACCGACACCGGAGCGATCAAAGGCTCGCTCGCCTTGTTGGACGGAATCTGGACCCAGACCGTCAATGCCAGCGCGATTCGCAATGATCAATGGAATATGGGTGGGACGACCTCGGGCTGTACCGTGGGGTCGCCGCTCTGTGCGGCTTACCTGGGCACCACCGTCAACGCCTCGTGGCAGAACGATCTGCGCTTCGATAAGGATCATGTGACGACGATCGGCTACGAGGATAACCGCGACTATTACTGGCAGCGGCAGTATCAGCAGAAAAGCAAGATCACCAGTTCGTCGATGCAGGCGACCGCGCCGTTCTTCCAGCATCAGGCCCACCTGTTCGACCAACTCGATCTGGGGGGAGGCTGGCGCGGCACCGATCATGATGTGTTCGGCTGGAATCCGACTTGGTTCACCACCCTGGCCTGGCACCTGCCCACCGATACGACGTTGAAGGGCTCGTATGGCACGACGTTCAAGGCCCCGCTTCTCTACCAGATCTATTACCCGTCCGGGCTGTCCAATCCGGGATTGAAGGCGGAACAGGGGCGCGGCTGGGATGTCGGAATCGAACAGAAGCTGTTGGAAGGCGCGGCCAAGACCGGGGTGACGTGGTTCCGCAACGACATCGACAATCTGATCAATTACGTCACGATCGGCAATACGGGACAATACCAGAACACGGAAAAGGCGACGACGTATGGCGTCGAGACCTTTTTCACCTGGACGATCTTCAACGATGACGACGGATCGCTGGAGGTCTCGCCCAGCTATACCTACACCCAGGCCTATGACCGGGCGACCTGGGCGGAATTGCCGCGCCGCCCGCGCCACAAGGTCGCCAATGATCTGTCCTGGCGCTTTCTCGAAAAGAAGGCCCGTCTGACGGTCTCGACGATCTACGGTTCCGACTTCCAGGAAAATCGTTCGACCTCGCCGAAGATCCCGAATCGGATGGGACAATATGTCCAACTCGATATCTCTGGCAGTTACGATGTGACCGACCGGGTTCAGCTCTATGGCCGGGTCGAGAATCTGGCCGAGGATTATCACGAATCCGCCTACGGCTATGCCGAGACCGGGGGCCGCGCGTTCTATACCGGGGTCAAGATCGCGTTCGAGCCGCTCACCCTGGCCCGCGAGGCAATGAAATGAGGCCGGTCCCCGCCGTCAGCCCCCGCCAGGGTGCCGTCGGCGGGGGGCTTTCGCTGGCCCTGCATGCCGGGGGGCTGGCGCTGGTGCTGTGGGGAATGGGGCAGACCGCGTTGCCGCCCGCCGAGACGGTGGTCGAAATCGCCCTGGTCAGCGCCGCCGACGGAGCGGCCCAGTCGGAGTCCGGGGGGCAATCCCCGTCCGCGCCCGCAGCGACGGCGGCGGCGGTTCCCTCCGTGCCTGCGGCGGTTCCCGCTCCGGTCGTCGTGCCGCAACGTCCTGTCAAGCTCACCCGTCCGGTCCGACCGGACGCCGTGTCCCGGACCGTTCCGGCTCCGGCGCCCGTGGCGCGGGCCGCGCCGGTGTCCGCCGCCCCAACCGCCGAGGCGGCAGCGCCCACCGGCGAATCCGGATCGGGCGGACCCGGTCCAAGCGGGCCGGGGGAGGGGAGGGCGTCGGCGAGCGACGGCGGTGCCCCGGCGGGCAGCCCAAACGCTCATGGGAGCGGAGGGCGGGGCGACGACCGACAGGCCGAGCCGCTGGATTCTCCGCCGCCTCCTTACCCGCTGTCGGCACGGCGGCGCGGGCTCGAAGGCCGGGTTCAGCTTCGAATTGCCATCGATGCCAGCGGTCGGGTCGAAACGGTCGATGTCGCCACCTCCAGCGGGTCCGAGACTCTTGACGACGCGGCGGTCGAAGCGGTGCGGCGCTGGCGGTTTCGCCCGGAGCGGCGGGGCGGCGAGACTCGTGCCGCGACGATCGTGGTTCCAATCCGGTTTCAACTGGGCGGCGTTGTCGTCGCTCGCAGCGAATGAGAAGGGGGCGCATGTACCGCCTGACGATCCTTTCCATCCTGATCCTGAGTCTGGCCGGTCCGGCGGGGGCCGGGGATAAGGTTCGGGTGATGTCGATCGACAATTGTGCCAACCAGTTGATTCTGGTGCTGGCCGACCGCGATCAGATCGTCTCGCTGGCCAAGGGGGGTGAAGTGACCACCTTGCCCGAGATCAAGGCCCTGGCCGAAGGCTTGCCCCGCAACGAACGCAGCGCCGAGGAGATCATCCGGGCGCGTCCCGACGTGCTGTTCTATGGCACCTGGACCGGATCGACCGCGATGACGGTCAAGCGGCTGGGGATTCGGGCGGTTCGGCTGGAACCGCCCCGCGATGTCGAGCAGGCGAAGCGACAGATCGTCGATATCGCCAGGATGTTGGGCCATGAAGAGCGCGGCCGTGCCCTGGCCGCCCGCATTGCCCATCAGCAGGAAGACGCCGCCGCGCGCAGACCCGAGACTCACCTGCACGGGCTGGTCTATCGCAGCGGCGGCTATGCCTATGGGGCCGACACCCTGGTCGATTCGATCATGCAGACCGCCGGAATCGACAATGTCGCGGCCCAACTGGGGCAAAGGCTGGCCGGAACGATCGAGATGGAAACCGTGCTGATGGCAGCCCCCCAGGTGCTGCTCGACGATCAACTCCGCGATCGTGCCGACCCTCGGATCGCCACCGATTTTCTTGCTCATCCGGCGCTGCGGCGCGGGTTGCCGCAAGTCGCCCGCATTCAGTTTCCGATGGCGTTCTGGTTGTGCGGCGGGGCCGCGACACCGATCGCCATCGACACCCTGTCGACCCTGGTCGACACGCATCGCGCCATTCTGGAAGGAAGACGATGAGGTCGATTTTGTCCGCCCGCCCCTCGGGGCTGGCTTCGTTCACCGCCCATGACGGTCGGTTGCTCCTGTTGCTGGGCGGGCTGGTCGCGATACTGGCCGTGCTGTCGATGGTGATTGGTCCCGCCGACGTGCCGCTGTCGGCCCTGTTCGCCCCCGGCGATGATCCGACGACGATCATCATGCAGGAATTGCGTCTGCCGCGTGTCCTGCTGGCGATCTGTGTCGGCGGTACGCTTGGCCTGTCCGGGGCGGCGTTGCAAGGCTTGCTGCGCAATCCGCTGGCCGAACCCGGTCTGGTCGGGGCCTCCTCGGCGGCGGCGCTCGGGGCGGTGCTGGTGCTGTATTTCGGCCTCTATACCGCCTTTCCGCTGGCGTTGCCGGTCGCGGCGATTGTGGGCGCCCTGCTCGCCATCGCCCTGGTTTATCTGCTGGCGGGGCGCGATCCCGGCGTGCTGACCCTGATTTTGGCCGGAACCGCGGTCAGTTCGCTGGCCGGGTCGGTGATTTCGTTGGCGATCAACCTGTCGCCCAACCCGCATTCGGCCTCGGAAATCGTCTTTTGGCTGATGGGGTCGCTGAAGGATCGCAGCCTCGACCATTTCACGCTGTCGCTGCCGTTCATGGCGGTGGGAGCGGCGTTGCTGCTGTCGTCGGGCCGAGCCCTCGACGCCCTGGCATTGGGCGAGGATACCGCGCGGACCCTGGGCTTTTCGCTGGGGCGGGTGCGGTTCTTTCTGGTCGCGGGCACCGGTCTCGCTGTGGGGGCCGGGGTGGCGGTGACAGGCGCAATCGGTTTTATCGGCCTCGTCGTGCCGCATCTGTTGCGCCCGTTCGTCGGCCATCAGCCGCGCCGGTTGCTGCCCGCCAGTCTGCTGGGAGGCATGGCTCTTCTGTTGGCCGCCGACATCGGGGTGCGCCTGATACCGACCCAGCTTGAACTGAAGCTGGGCGTGCTGACCGCGCTGGTCGGGGCTCCCTTCTTCCTCGCTTTGGTGCTGAAGACCCGCAAGGTGATGGCATGATCCTCGAAGCCACCGGTCTGTCGTTTGTACGCGACGGTGCCACGATCCTGCACGATGTCGATTTCCGTCTCGATCCGAACGAGGTGGTCGGGCTGATCGGCCCCAACGGCGCGGGGAAGACCACCCTGCTGCGTTGTCTGATCGGGTTGGCTCGCCCGGAACGCGGCGACATCCGTCTGGACGGACGGTCCTTGGCCGAGTGGCCGTCGCGTGCCCGCGCCGGGGCGATGGCCTATCTGGCGCAAAATCCCGATTGCCACTGGCCGATGAGTGTCGAGCGGGTGGTGGCGCTGGGGCGTCTGCCCCACCTCGACCCCTGGCAGGCGATTGCTCCGGGCGATATCGCGGCGGTCGAGCGGGCGATCCAGGCCACCGATATCGGCCATCTGCGCGACCGGCCGGTGACCTGCTTGTCGGGGGGAGAGCGGGCGCGGGTGTTGCTGGCCCGCGCCCTGGCTGTCGATGCCCCGTTTCTGTTCGCCGACGAACCGGTCGCCGGGCTCGATCCCGGTCATCAGATTCAGGTGATGGGCCTGCTGCGCCGGTCGGCCGGACGCGACCGGGCGGCGGTGGTGGTGCTGCATGATCTGACCTTGGCGGCGCGGCATTGCACCCGGCTGGTTCTGCTGGCCGAAGGGCGGGTGGTGGCCGATGGCCCGCCGGGCGAGGTGCTGACCGCCCCTATTCTGGCCCGGATCTATGGCATCGCCGCCCGGATCGAAACCCATGACGGAGCCTTGATGGTGGTGCCGGAAGGGCTGGCCCAGGTCGATGCCTGAGACCATGCCTCGTCCCGGTCTCGATCTGCTGGTGGTGTGGGTAACCACGCGGTGCCAATTGTCCTGCCGCGCCTGTTATCTGAGCGCCGGGCCGGTGGGCGAGGATCTCGACCCCGCTTTGGCCGGGCGGGCCATCGCCGCTCTGGGTCTTGCGCCGGGGGCGCAACTTCAGATTGCCGGGGGCGAGCCGGGGCTGGTGCCCGATATCGTCGATCAGGTCGCGTTCCTGGCTCGGGCGGCTGGCGCCGGGCGGATCGCGATTCAGACCAACGGTCTGGCCATCGACGACCGCTTCATCGCCCTGGTGCGTCGGCATCGCCTGGGGGTCGGGGTCAGTCTCGACGGCCCGCCACCACTCAATGACCGGGTGCGCGGACAGACGGCGCGGGTACTGGCCGGGCTGCATCGGCTGGAGGCAGAGGGGATCGCGTTCGGAGTAACCGTCACTCTGTCGGCGGAAACGCTGCCCGGTCTGGTCGATCTGGCCCTGATGCTGGGCGGGTTCGCGATGGCCCGTTCGCTCGGGCTCGACATCCTGCGTCCGCTCGGGCGGGGGGCCGACATCGCCTTGCCGCGCCCCGCCGATCTGGCCGGAAGCTACCGCGCGCTGGTCGAAGCTCTCGACTGGGTCAATCGCCGCCGCCAAAGGCCGCTGGTTCTGCGTGAAGCGGGAATGGTCGGCTGCGGCCCCAGCGAGTCCTATTGCGCGGCGGAACGGGGACGCGCCGCCGTGCTGGTCCCCGGCGGTGGGCTGTGGCCCTGTTCCAGTCTGGTCGGACGGGACGGATTCAGCCTGGGCACTGTCGATCGCCCGGACCTTTCCGGGTCCGCTTTGCGTCCGAGCCGCACCCTCTGCGGGTCTTGCGCCGTGTCCGGGTGCCGGGGGCGGTGTCCGGCCCGCGCCATCGTTTCGTCCGCCGCGTCGGCGCTTGATTGCGTTCTGCGCCGCGCCGCCCATCATCCTTCTGCTTCGGAGACGATCCGTGTCCCAGCCTGAATCCCTGATCGTCGTGATCGATTCGACCGGTTCCTCCCTGGGCAATCTGGGACAGGCGGTGCGAACCATCGGACCCGGATTGGGGCTGGCGGTGGCAGCGCGGTCGCGTGACGATCTGTTCGACCGTGCCGCGATCGAGCGGGCGGCGGCTCTGGTCGCCACGGCCCATGCCGTCATCATCTTGCCCCATGGCGGGACCGAATCGATTCCTGGGTTCGAGACGATCGTTGCGGCGGCGGCCGGGCGGCTGGTTCATGTCCAGCCCGCGCCCGCCTCGCCCGAGGGGATGGCGATCGCGAAGGATCATTCCAGCGATTTCGGCAGCCCGGCCTATCGCCGCCGCACCGCCTATCTGGCCCAGGGCGGGCCGGAGAATCTGGCCAACCTGCTGCGCTTTGTGAGGGGGGACGAGGACGCGCCGCCGCCTGCGCCGGTGCCGATTGATGGGGTTTACCATCCCGCTTATGCCGGTCCCTCCGACCCGGACAGCTATCTCGCCTGGGCGCGTGGGCGCTTTGCCGACGGCGAAACCCGCCCGGTGATCGGGCTGTGGTTCTATCGCCCGCATTGGCTGTCGGGCGACCTGGAGACCTATGATGCCCTGATCGCCGAGATCGAAGGACAGGGAGGGCTGGCGCTGGCCCTGTTCCACATCCGGGCCGGTGGCGCGACCCAGGGCGGATTGTCGGTGCCCGATCTGGTCGCGCGCTGGTTCGCTGGACGGATCGGAGCGTTGCTGTCGCCGCTCAGTTTCTCGCTGGCGCAATTGGGGGCCGACACGGCGCGGGTGCTGGGCGATCTCGACGTGCCGGTGCTGCAACTGATCCTGACCGCCAATCCGCGCGCCGAGTGGGAGGACAGCCTTCAGGCGGTGACTCCGCTCGACGTCTCGGCCAATGTCGCCCAGCCGGAATTCGACGGCTGTTTGATCGGCAGCGTCGTTGCCACCCGCGAACATGCCGAGGCGGATGCATCGACCGGAACCCGGCTGATCCGCCGCCGCCCGGTGGAGGAGCGGTGCCGTCACGCCGTTTCGCTGGCACTGAACTGGGCACGGCTGCGCTCGGTTCCACCGGCCGAGCGCAAGGTGGCGATTCTGTTCCACCATTATCCGCCCCGCAACGATTGCCTGGGCTCGGCGGTGGGGCTGGACAGTTTCGAGAGTGTCCGGGCGATTCTCGACCGTCTTGCCGCCGAGGGCTATCGGCTCGACCATTCCTATCCCGATGGCGAGAGTCTGGCCCACGATCTGCTGTCACGGCTGACCAACGACCGGCGCTATCTGCCGCCCGCCCTGATGTCGCAGAAGGCGGCGGCACGGATCAATCGCGACACCGCGATCCGCTGGGATGGCGAGCGAAACGACAAATTGCGGGCCGAGATCGCCGCCAAATGGGGCGAGCCGCCGGGGCGGACCTTCGTTCATGATGGCGAGATCCTGGTCGGCGGGGTGATCAACGGCAACGTCTTCATCGGTATGCAGCCGCCGCGTGCCCGGATGGAGGATGGCGATGATGCGGTGGCGCAGCCGGACGGCAAGGCGGTGCACGATCCCTTCCTGCCCGCGACCCATCATTACCTCGCTTATTACCGCTGGCTGCGCGACGGGTTCGGCGCTCAGGCGGTGTTTCACATCGGCACCCACGGCACGTTGGAATGGATGCCGGGCAAAAGCGTCGGTCTGTCGGATTGGTGCCATCCCGACGCGGCGATCCGCGATCTGCCCAACCTCTACCCCTATAATGTCGGGATCATCGGCGAGGGGACCCAGGCCAAGCGGCGGTCCTATGCCTGCATTCTCGACCACATGATTCCGGCGCAGACCAGCGCCGATCTGTCCGAGCCGCTGGCCCGGGTCGAGACCCAGATCGAAACCGCTTATTTTACCGCTCAGGAAGACCCGGCCAAGCTGCCGTTGGTGTTCGACCGGCTGTGGGAAGCGATCGAAGCCGCTCATCTCGACCGCGACATGGGGCTGACACGCGCCGATTTCGACCATGACGCGACCGACGCGTTGGGGCGGCTGCACGGCTATTTGAGCGAAATCGAGGTTACCGCGATCAATGACGGGCTCCATGTCTTCGGCCGCCCGCCCGAGGGGGACCGGCTGGTCTCGACCCTGGTGCATCTGACCCGGCTGCCCAATGGCGCGGGCGGCTCGTTGTGGGAGGCGATCGCTGCTGCTGCTGGTCTTGATCTGCTTGAATTGGCCGACGATCCTGGCGGAGCCTTGCCGGGCGGGGGCACCAAGGGACAGGCCATCGCCCGGATCATCGACAGCGCCGAAGCGGCCTTGGCGGCGCTCGATGCCGCCGGGTGGAGTGACGCGGCCCTTGATGAAGCCGTCGCCGAGCGGTTCAACGGATCGGCTCGGGTGGCCCGCGCGCTCCGCTTCGTTCGCGACGATGTCCGCCCCCGTGTCCTTGCCACCACCGACGAACTGGAATTTGCCGCCCGTGGTCTGGCCGGGCGGTTCGTTCCCCCCGGTCCGGGCGGGGCACCGACGCGAGGCGCGATCGATGTTCTGCCGACCGGGCGCAATTTCTATTCGCTCGACCCGCTGAAGATTCCCTCGGCCGAGGCATGGGTGTCGGGCCAAGCGATGGGTGACGCCCTGGTCGAGCGCTATCGCGCCGATCACGGGCGCTGGCCGGAACAGATCGGCATGGTGTTGTGGTCGAGCCCGACGATGCGGACCCGGGGTGACGATGTCGCTCAAATTCTCTATCTGATCGGGGCGCGTCCGGTGTGGGAGGCCGGCAGTGGACGGGTCAGCGGGGTCGAGCCGATTCCGTTGGAGGAACGCTACTTTCCCCGGCTTGACGTCACGGTGCGGGCCAGCGGCCTGTTCCGCGACACCTTCCCCAATGTGATGGAGCTGATCGACACGGCAACGCGGATGATCGCCGCTTTGGCCGAGCCACCGACCCAGAATATGCTGGCCCGCAATGTCGCGATCGAGGCCGCCGAACTGCGCGCCGCCGGGCTGGGCGAGGACGAGATCGCGCGGCGTGCCGCCTTTCGTGTGTTCAGCGACCAGCCGGGCTGTTACGGCGCCGGGGTCAACGCCCTGTTGCGCGATGGTGGCTGGGAAACCGCCGCCGATCTGGGCGAGATCTATCTGCATTGGGGCGGCCATGCCTATGGGGCCGGAACCTATGGCGAGGAAAGCCGCGAGTCCTTCCGTCGGCGGATGGGCGCGCTCGATCTGACCGTGAAGAATTCCGACACCCGCGAACACGACATCTTCGTCAGCGACGATTACAACGCCTATCACGGCGGGATGAATGCGGCGGTGCGGGCGGCGGGGGGTGGCACGGTTGCCAGCTATACCGGCGATTCCAACGATCCCCGCCGTCCGCGCGTGCGCTCGACCGCCGAGGAAGGGCGCTTCATCTTCCGCACGCGGGTGCTGAACCCGAAATGGATCGAGGGGATGATGCGCCACGGCTACAAGGGCGCGGGCGACCTCGCCAAGCTGGTCGAGTACTGCTTCCAATGGGACGCGACCAGCAACATTCTCGACGATTGGCAATATGCCGAGATGGCGCGGACCTACGCCTTCGATCCGAAGATGCGCGACTTTTTCGCCCGTCATAATCCCCACGCCCTTCACACCATCGCCGAACGTCTGCTCGAAGCGATCCGGCGCGGCCTGTGGGCCGAGCCGGGTGCCGATCGCGACCGGCTGGAAACCCTGTTCCTTGATGCCGAAGGGCTGATCGAGGACACGATGTCGTCCCCCGGAGAGTCCCGATGATCCGCGTCACCTTTTTGTTCAGTCACCCGGTGCTTGACCGCGTCTGGGACCGGGCCGCCGCCCGTCTTGCCGTGCGGGGGATCGCGGTGCGCGTCCTCAGCCAGTCGGCCGCGATCGATTGGACGGCGTTTGCCGAGGAATCGGTGGCCCTGGTCGATGCCGCCTGGGTCGAGGTCACCCGCGCCTCGGCCGGGTTCGGCGCGGTGATTGCTGCGGCGCAACGCTGTCCGTTCGCCGTTGCCGCCGGGCTGGAAAGCCGGGCCGCCCTGGGCGATGCTCGTGCCGCCTGCCGAACGACGGTGTCGTCCTATCTGCGCGCCGGGACCGAGGCGGACCTGGAGAATGCGGTTCTGGCCCTGCTCCAGGGGGCCGGTCGGATTGATCAAATGCCGCCGCCGCCGACCGAGCCGTTGCTGCTGGGCGTCCATCATCCCGCCGCATTCCAGCCCTGGGACGATTCTGCCGCCTATCTCGACTGGGCCGCCTCGCGTCTTGCCGCCGAGGCTCCGGCGGTTGCGATATTGTTCGACCGCAATGCCTGGCTGAATGACGATCTGGCGGCGATTGATGCCCTGATCGACGGGCTGGAGGAGGCTGGTCTGGTCCCGGTGGCGCTGTTCTGCGCCTCCGATCTGGCGCGCGGCTGGGGGCTGCCCGATCATCCGTTGTCGCTTTGGCTGGAGGCGCTGGGGCCACGGCTGGCCGTGATCTGGAACGCCGCCGGTCTGCACGGAGCCGACATCGAGTCCGATCCCTTCACCCGCCACGCCGTGCCGGTGATTCAGCTTCTGCGCGATTGGAGCCATGACGAGGAAGGGTGGCGCGCCGATGAGCGGGGGCTCAATCCGGTTTCGGTGATCTTTGGCCTGACCCGGCCCGAGATGATGGGGACCACCGATCCCACCTTGTTCGCCTGTACATGGCGCGGCGACGGAGAAATCCGCCGCGCCGTTCCCGTCGCCGATCAGATCGCCCGGCTGGTTGGCCGTACCCGCGCCCTGATCCGCCTGCGCCAGAAAGACAAATCCGACAAATCCGTCGCGATCCTGCTGCACAATCCGCCCTGCAAGGGAATGGAAGCGACGATTGGCTCGGCCCCCGGCCTTGATGCCTTGGACAGCACGGTACGGCTGCTCCATCGCCTGGGAGACGAAGGCTACGATGTCGGCACGCCCCCCGCCGACGGCGCGGCCCTGCTCGATCTGATCCGCGACCGCCGCGCGGTGCAGGAATTCCGCTGGACCACGACGGGCGAAATCATCGCCCGGGGTGGTGCGTTGGCTTTGATCGACGAAGCGAGTTACCGCGCCGATTTCGCATCCTTGCCCGAGCCGGTGCAAACCGCGATCGACGCCGCCTGGGGAGCCTTTCCCGGTCAGGCGATGGTGGCGCCCGCCTCGGTTGGGGGTGGCCCCGCCCTGGTGATCAGCGGCTTGCGCTTTGGCAACATCCTGGTGATGACCGAGCCCAAGCGCGGCTGTCACCGGGCGCGCTGCGACGGCGAGGTCTGCCGCATCCTCCACGATCCGCAGATTCCGCCGCCGCACCACTGGCTGGCGACGTTCTGGTTCCTGCGCCGCACAATTGATGCCGTGGTGGTGATGGGCAGCGAAAGCCCGCTCGAATATTTGCCGGGCAAGCGCACCGCTTTGTCCGAATCGTGCTACCCCGTTCTCAGCCTGGGCGATCTGCCGGTGATCCAGCCCTCGCTGATTTCGGCGATGGGCGAGACGATGATGGCGCGTCGTCGCGGCCGTGCCGTGACTATCGGCCATCTTGGTGCCCCGGTCGCACGCGCCGACAGTCTGGGCGGCGATTGGGACGAACTGGAAGAGATCACCCGTCAGTATCGGGGGGCCGAGGGCGCGCGCCGGGGCGAACTGGCGGCGCGGTTGAGCCTTGCTCTGCGGGCGATGGGACTGATCGGGGACGCGCCCGCCGCCGCCGAATTGGAAACCGCGATCGAATCCCTGCCGCGCCGATTGCGCAGCCTGCGGGCGCGAACCCTGGCGCTCGACCCGCATGTGTTGGGACGGGTGCCAGACGAGAGCAATACCGGGCTTTATGTCGCGGAGGCGCGGGGGACAAGCGGTCGGCCGGTTGACGAGGATCGTCTCCGCGCCGCCCTGGCCGAGACCGGAGGCGAGCTCGACGCGGTGCTGGCGGCTCTGTCCGGCCGGTTCGTCACCCCCGGTCCCGGTGGGCATCTGTCGCGAGGTCGGGTTGAGTGCCTGCCCACCGGGCGCAATCCGTTCGGGGTCGATCTGCGCCGGATTCCGACCGAAGCCGCCTGGGCGGTGGGGGCGCGGATGGGTGAAAAGCTGCTCCGGGCCTGGAGCGCCGACAGTGACGAGCCGTTTCCCCGCACGGTCGGTCTGTCGCTGTGGTCTAGCGATGCCTTCCAGGCGGATGGGGAAACCACGGCTCAGGCTTTGTGGCTGCTCGGCTGCCGCCCGTGTCGCGATGCCAATGGGCGGGTCGAGGGGGTCGAGCCGATCCCGCTGGCCGATTTGGTGATCGTCGATCCCGATGGCTCGGTTCGGCCTCGTCCCCGCCTCGATGTGGTGGTGCAGATCAGCGGAGTGGTGCGCGACACCCTGCCGGGGCTGTGCGGGCTGATCGACCGCGCCGTCGCCCTGGTCGCCGCTCTGGACGAGCCGCCCGACCGCAATCTTCTGCGCGCCCATGTCGAGGATCGTCTCGCGGTTCTGGGCAAGACGATGAACGCGGAGCGGTCGGTGCTGCGCCGTCTGGCCCAGGCCCGCGTGTTCGGTCCGGCCGAGGGCGGCTATGGCGGCGCGATGGGACTGGCGCTTGATGCGTCGGCCTGGGACAGCGATGCCGATCTGGCCGAAATCGTCGTCAACCGCGCCGGACAGGCCTATGGCGCGGGCGGCATCGCGCTGGCTGGGGGCGAGGCGATGCTGGGGGAATATGCCGAGGCGTTGCGGCGGACCGATCTGTGGTGTCAGCGCCAGGGATCGCCCGAGGCCGATTTGCTGTCGAGTTCCTGTGGAATCGAGGGCGGCGGCGCGGCGGCGGCGGCGCAACGCGGTCTGGGCGGGGGCCGGATGCGACTGTTTTGGTCGGACAGTCAGACCGGTCCCGAGGGCGAGGTCCGCTCGCTGGCCGAGGAACTGACCCAGTCGCTGGCGTTGACCCTGCTCAATCCCGCCTGGCTGGCCCGGACCAGGACACAAGGCTATGGCGGCGCCCAGGCGATGAGCGACCGGGTCAACCGGCTGTTCGGCTGGTCGGCGACCGCTCATGCCGTCAGCCGGGCGCAGTTCGACGCGGTGCATGACCGTCTGGTCGGCGATAGCGCCACCCGCGACTGGTTGTTGCAAACCAACCCGCATGCGCTGGACGAGATCGTTCGCCGTCTGCTCGAAGCCCAGGCGCGCGGCCTGTGGCAGATCGACGCGGCCAGGCTGTCGGCGCTTCAGGCGGCCATGCTGGCGGTCGAAGGCGATCAGGAAGAGCGACGCGGGACCGTCGAGGGCGAGTTTCAGGGCGGCGCGGTGACGATCCTGACCGAGAGCGCCGTCAAGGAGTGGACCCATGTCTTTCGTGTCCGATAGCGTCTATCCCTTCGCCGCGTTGTGCGGTCAGGAGCGGATGAGGTTGGCGCTGGTGCTGGCGGCAATCGATCCCGCCATCGGCGGGGTGCTGATCCGGGGCGAGAAGGGGACCGCCAAATCGACCGCCGCGCGCGGTCTGGCCGCGCTGCTGCCCCGGCTTGCCGAGGGACGGGCGGCCCCGTTCGTCGATCTGCCGCTGGGGGCCACCGAGGATCGGGTGATCGGCTCGATCGATCTGGAGGCGGCCCTGGCCGAGGGGCAGGCCCGTTTCCAGCCGGGTCTGCTGGCCCGCGCCGATCAGGGCATCCTTTACATCGACGAGGTCAATCTGCTCGACGATCATCTGGTCGAATCGATCCTCGATGTTGCCGCAAGCGGGGTCAACCGGGTCGAGCGCGAAGGCCAGAGCCTCGTCCATCCCGCCCGGATCACCCTGATCGGCACGATGAATCCCGAGGAAGGCGACCTGCGACCGCAATTGCTCGACCGTTTCGGGCTGGCGGTCGCGGTGAGCGGGGAGAGCGATCCCGCGACCCGTGTCGCCCTGATGCGGGCGCGGGAAGCGTTCGAGCAGGACGGCACCGCTTTCGCCCAGGGCTGGGCCGAGGCTCAGTCCGTCCTGGCCGGGCGGATCGTTCGCGCCCGGGCCGCTTTGGCCCAGATTACCCTGCCGCCTCCGATGCAGGGCTTTATCGCCGAAATCTGCCGCCGCAATCATGTTGCCGGTCATCGCGCCGATCTGGCGATCGCCCGCGCCGCCCGCGCTCATGCCGCCTGGGATGGTCGCGATATCGTCACCGCCGAGGATGTCACCGAGGTCGCGCCGCTCGCCCTGCTGCACCGGATGCGAGGGGCCACGCCCGATCTGCCCCCCCCGCCGCCGCCGCCTGCTCCGCCGCCGCCACCGTCCGACGATTCAGCGGAATCAGACCAGGACGGGGAGAGCGAGTCCGCGCCGAATTCCGACGGATCGGAGGACAAAGAGGAGAGCGGGGCCGAGGAGGGCGACGAAGCGCCGCCGCCGCCCTCTGCTGCCGAGTCGGCGGAGCAAGCCCCTGGCCCTGCCGGGGACGATGGCGATGTTCAGTCCATCGGCACGCCGTTCACGCCGCGTCCGCTGGGGTCCGAGCCGCGCGATGCATTGCTGCGGACCGGGTCGGGGCGGCGGGCCCGCTCGCTGTCGGCCAGCCGCCAGGGACGGATGGTCGCCAGCACGCCCCGGCGCGAGCGCGACGATATCGCCTTCGACGCCACCTTGCGCGCCGCCGCGCCGCATCAATTGCGCCGGAGGGCCGAAGGGCCGGGGCTGGCCATCCGCATTCGTCCCGAAGACATCCGCGAGAAGCGGCGCGAACGTCGGGTCGGCTCGTTCCTGCTGTTCGTCGTCGATGGCTCGGGCTCGATGGGGGCGCACCGGCGGATGGTCGAGACCAAGGCGGCGATTCTCAGCCTGCTGCTCGACGCCTATCAAAAACGCGACCGGGTGGCGATGGTGGTGTTTCGCGGCACCGGGGCCGAAACGGTGCTGCCGCCCACCGGGTCGGTCGAACGCGCCGCCCGCCTGCTGGCCGATCTGCCAGTGGGGGGACGGACCCCGCTCTCGGCCGGTCTGGTCGAAGCGGCTCGTCTGCTCGACCGGGTCGGCCGTCGTGACCCCGCCACCCGGCCGCTGGTCTTGGTCCTGACCGATGGCCGCGCCAATGCCGGTCTGGGCGGCGGTCCGCCGCACGAAGAGGCGCTACGTCTGGCCGCCGCACTGGGGCAGCGGTTTGCCACCGCACGCTTCATCGTCATCGACACCGAACCGCCCGGCCTGATCCGGCTTGATCTGGCCGGGCGGCTGGCCGCCGCGCTGGCCGCCCCCTGCCTGCGCACCGAGGATCTTCGCGCCGAGGATCTGGTTCATTTCGCCAAGGAGTTCCAATCGTGAGCCTTATCGACCCCCTCCGCCCGCTCTATCCCTTCGCGGCGATCGTCGGCCAGGAGCGGCTGAAGACGGCGTTGATCCTGAACGTGATCGATCCCAGCCTGTCCGGCGTGCTGATCCGGGGCGAGAAAGGGACCGCCAAATCGACAGCGGTTCGTGCGCTGGCCGCGTTGCTGCCCGATATCGCTGTGGTCGAGGGCTGCCCGTTCCAGAGCGACCCCGATGATCCCAAGGCGATGAGTTCCGAGGTGCGGGCGCGGGTCGCCGCGGGCGAGTCTCTGCCCACCGTCACCCGGCGGGTGCGGGTGGTGGAATTGCCGATCAGCGCCACCGAAGACCGGGTGGTGGGAACCCTTGACCTTGAACACGCCCTGACCGAGGGCAAAAAACGGATCGAGCCGGGTCTGCTCGCCGCCGCCCATCGCGGCATTCTGTATGTCGACGAGGTCAATCTGCTCGACGATCATGTCGTCGATGTGCTGCTCGATTCGGCGGCGATGGGGGTCAACACCATCGAACGCGAAGGGATCAGCGTCAGCCATCCCGCCCGCTTTACCCTGATCGGGACGATGAATCCCGAAGAAGGCGAGTTGCGCCCGCAATTGCTCGACCGCTTCGGCTTGTGCGTTCAGGTCGAGGGGCTGGCCGTGCCGGAACAGCGGGTCGAGGTGATCAAACGCCGCGCCGCGTTCGAGGCCGATCCCGAATCGTTCGGCCTGGGTTGGGCAAGAGAGACCGAGGCGTTGCGCGCCCGCATTGCCGCCGCGATCGCGCGTCGTCCCCGCCTTGTCGCGACGGATGCGATTTTGCTCGATATCGCCCATCGGTGCCTTGCCACCGGAGTCGATGGGCATCGCGCCGACATCGTGATGCTGAAGACCGCCAAGGCCCTGGCCGCCTGGGCCGGACGCGATGAGGTCATCGCCGCCGATCTGGACGAGGCGCAGAGTCTGGTTCTGCCGCATCGGCAGCGCCGCCGTCCGTTCGAGGATGTGTTCCGTCCCGATGCGGCCTGACGAGGATCGTGTCGCGCTCTTTGGCCAAGATCTCGGGCGGGGCTATTTCAGGAAGAATTCGATCGGGACCACCAGTTCGATGGTGTCGCCTTTGACGTCGGGGGGCGGGACGGGCAGGGGCTGCGCTCGCTCCAGCAGAGCCAGCCCTTCGTCGTCGAGGATGGCGGCTCCACTGCTTCGCTCCAGCCGGGACGAGACGATTTCGCCGCTTCGGTTCATCGTGAAGCGAACGGTGACGATACCTTCCTGTCGTCGCGCCTGGGCGGAGCGGGGATAGCGTTTGTGGCGTTCCAGATGGGCCCGCAATGCACCCTGCCACGCGCGGCGGGCGTCGATTGCCGCCGCCGATGGTTGGGCCGGAGCGGGTTGTGTCGCAGGAGCGATGGCGGGTTGTGGCGGTTCGGGCGGCGCAGCCGCCGTGGGAGGGGTCGGGGGGGCTTCGACCGGCTTGGGCAACGCGATTTCGGCCTTGCGGACCAGCGGGGGCGGACGTTTGACCGGCTCAACCACTTTGCGCTCGACCGGCTTCGGGGGCGGCGGCGGTGTAACAACCGGTTTGGGCGGTGCCTCGGGCATCGGCGGCGGTGCCAACTCGATCATCATCGGCTCTGGCGGCGGCGGGGCGGGGGGATGGGCCGTTTTCCACGAGATCGCGCTGGCGATCAGGCTGGCATGCAGCAGCAGCACCAGCCCGCCCGACACGCCCCACAGCCGGGCGCCGGTCTCGTTCCAGGACTCGGCTCGTGCCGCCCCGGTCATGACCGTCCTTCCAGCCCGACCAGGGCCACTTTCAGGTAACCCGCGTCGCGAAGGCTATCCATCACCTCCATCAGCGCACCGTATTCGATCGTCTTGTCGGCGCGCAGGAACACCCGTTGTTCGGTGTCGCCGTTGCTGGCGGCGGTCAGGGCGTGGGACAGCGCCTCCTTCGCCACCGTGTCGTTGCCGATGGCCAGGGTGCCGTCGGCCCGGATCGTCACCGTCAGCGGCTTGTCCGGCTTGGGGGCCGGTTCGGCGGTGGAACTGGGCAGGTCGATCTTGACATCGACCGTCGCCAGCGGGGCCGCAACCATGAAGATGATCAGCAGAACCAGCATCACGTCGATGAACGGGGTGACGTTGATTTCGTGCATTTCGCCGAGATCGTCGCCGGACTGGGGCTTGACCGTCATTACTCCGCCGCCTCGCGCAAGGGCAGGGCCCGGCGGTCAAGATCGCGGCTGACCAACCGCAGCACCAGGGCGGCGGCGTCGCCCAGCAATGACTTGTAGCCGGAGACCGAGCGGGCAAAGGCGTTATAGATCACCACCGCCGGAATGGCCGCGACCAGTCCCAGCGCGGTGGCCAGCAGGGCTTCGGCGATGCCGGGGGCCACCACCGCGAGATTGGTGGTTTGCGATTTGCTGATACCGACAAAGCTGTTCATGATTCCCCATACCGTGCCGAACAGGCCGACGAAGGGGGCAATCGAGCCGATCGTCGCCAGGATGCCGGTGCCCATTGCCATCCGCCGTCCCGCCGCCACCTCGATCCGCTCCAGCCGGGTCGCCACCCGTTCCTTCAGCCCCTCACCACGACTTCCGGCCGACAGTTTGGCTTCGGCCATCGCGGCGCGGATCAGGTGGGCTTCCGGCCCGGAGCGGCCCTCGATCAGGCGATTCGCCTCGGCCAGCGAGCGGATTCCGTCCAGTCCGTCCAGCACGGCCTGGACCCGCTGCCGCGCCCGGTAGAGTTCGATTGTCTTGGCCAGCCAGACCGTCCAGGTCGCGACCGAGGCCAGGGCCAGCCCGATCATCACCGTCTGCACCACCGGATCGGCATGGGTGAACATCCCCCACGGCGACAGATCGTGGGGAAGCGGCCCGGGAACGGAAACGGGGGCGGGCTGAGCCTGGGCCGTTCCGCCCGCCAGGACGAGGGCGAGCCCCAGGCCAGCCAAGGCCAAAGGATGAATGGTCGCAGCCTTCACCATGATGTCGATGCCTTGTTGCTGTCGATGCCACCCCTCGGTCAAGAGGGATATGATCGGAATTGATATTGCGAACGATAATGGATTGCAATACGACTTTTGGTCGTTTCCCCCGCTTTTCCAATCCGCGCTAATCATCGCCCGCTTTCGGCCCGTACCGGCCGCCTCCCGAAAAATATCTTGAGATTAATAGTTAAAATCATCATTGTTCGGGGCTTCTTCGGCGAAGGTTCGGGGAACCGGCGATCGCCTCGAACAGGACGGAGGTCTCCTTGTACGAGTTGCGCTCATCGGAATTTTTCAGCGATTTCAGCCCGGCGACGGCGGACAGGCCACCGGGAATCGCGGTCAAACCGGTCGATCTGCTGCCGGGGGTCTCGGTCTCGCTGGTGTCGTTCCAAAACGAGGCGCCGGTTCGGATCGCCGCGTGCAACGATCACGCCTGCGTTCACTTTAGTTGCCTGTTCGATGGACCGGTCGATGTCGCGTTCGGTCGCGACGCCTTTTTGCTGGAAGCCGGCAATCTGCTGACCAGCTATGCCCCGGGCGAGCGGTTCAGCCTGACCCTTCCGGGCCACTACCGAAATGTCGAGCTGATGATAACGCCGGACGCCCTTTCCGATCTGGCGGGCAGCGATTACGACCGGATCGCGGCCGATCTGTGCGGTGGATTTTGCGTTTACCGCAACGGGCATAACCGCCGCGCCTGCGATGCCGCCGCCCGTCTGGCCCGGCTGATCGACGACCCGACGCCCCGGCGTCTGCTGATCCATGCCGCCGCGCTGGAGTTCCTCGCCTGGCACCTGGGGTCGTATCAATCCAAAGAGGCGGGCGGTCCGATCTCGCTGCGCGAGCGCAAGGCGCTGCTGGCGGCGCGGGAGCGGCTGCTTCTGGATATTGCCGCCCCGCCGACGATTGCCGACCTCGCCCGCGAGACCGGGCTTAATCAGCTCAAACTGAAACGCGGGTTCAAGGCGCTGTTCGGCGACAGCATCTATGCGCTGTTCCAGCGCGAACGGATGGACCGCGCCCGCGCCCTGTTGCAGCAGCACGGCGTGACCGAAACCGCGATGAGGCTGGGCTACAGCAACGTCAGTCATTTCAGCGCCGCCTTTCGTAAGCAATTCGGAGTGCTGCCGCGCGAGGCGCGCCGGGGCGCGCTCGATTGATCCGTTCCTAACGGCCCTGGTCCTGCCAAAGCTCCGCGTACAGGCCGCCTTGGGCGAGCAGCGCCTCGTGCCGTCCCTGTTCGACCAATCGTCCCCGGTCGAGGACAAGGATCTGGTCGGCATGACGGATGGTGTGGAGACGGTGCGCCACCACGATCACCGTCCGGTCGCGGGCCAGCCGCGACAGCGCCTGCTGAATCTCGTACTGCGCCTCCGGGTCGACCGAGGCGGTGGCTTCGTCCAACAGCAGGATCGGCGCATCTTTGAGCAGGGCGCGGGCAATCGACAGACGCTGACGCTCGCCGCCCGACAGGCATTGGCCGTTCTCGCCGATCCGGGTGTGCAGCCCACCCGGCAGACGCGACAGGAAGCCGTCGCAATAGGCCGCATGACAGGCGGCGGCGACCTCTTCGTCGCTGGCCTCGGGCCGTCCGATCCGCACATTGTCGAGAATGGTGCCGTCGAACAATTGGACGGTCTGGAACACAATGCCGAGATGACGGTAAAGCTGGTCGGATTCGAGGTCGCGGCAATCAATCCCATTGTAGCGGACCGCGCCGGATTGGGGATCGAAGAAGCGGGCGAGCAGGTGCAACACGGTACTCTTGCCCGCGCCCGACGGACCGACGATCGCCGTCATCGTTCCCTTGGCGGCGTGGAATGACAGATCGCGCAGAACCCATTCGTCTTGGTAGCGGAAGCTGACGCCATCGAAAGCGACGTCGCCTGCGGCCGACAGCGATTGGGGTCCGTCTGGCAACAACGGCTGCTCCAACACCGCGCGCACCCGGCCTTCCCCCAACGTCATCGAGCGTAATTCGGTCAGGAACGCCGAAGCGTCGAGCAGCGGTTCGAGCAGCTTTGCCGCCACCAGCCCGAACAACAGCCAGGTCAGCGGGCGGAGATCGCCGGACCCGGCCAGCCAAGCCGCCGTCAGCAGCAGCGTCACCAGACCGAGTTCGAGGCAGAACCGATAGAGCTGGATCGAGCCGCCGCCCCAGGCCTCTACCCCCAGACTGGCATGGCGGATCGCGGCAAAGCGGCGGTCGAGGCGATCCAGCCACGGACCTGCCTGATTGAACAGGCGCAAGGTGCGGATGCCGGTGACGAATTCGACGATCAGTCCGGAGGTATCGAGGAGTAATTCCTGCTTGTGCCGTCCCCGTTCCAGAAAGAAGCGGCTGGCGGCGTTCAGTCCGATCACCGCCAGCGGCAACGTCACCACCAGCCCCAGCGACAGCCGCCAATCCACCCAGGCCAGCACGGCCAGATAGAGCAGCGGCACGGCGGCGGCGGTGACCAGTTCGGCGGATATGTGGGTGAAGATGTCCTCGACCCGCTTGACGTCCTCGGTGACGATCCCGGCCAGATGCCCCGCCCGCTGTCCTTGCGAAAACCCCAGCGGCAGACGGCCGATATGGTCGATCACCCGCTCCCGGTATCCGATCATCAGATCGTAGGCCCCGAGGAAGCAGTGCAATTGGCCCAGATACGAACAGAGCAACTGCCCGGCCAGACAGGCGGCGAGACACACGGCAAGCAAGCCGATCGAACGCTCTGGCGCACCGCCCGACAGCGTGTCTTCCAGCCACAGATAGGCCAGGAAGAAGGGGGCGATGGCGCAGACCCGTTCCAGCACCCGCAGCGCCAGTCCGCGCCACAATCGGCCGGTCGGTCTGCCGCTGGCGGCAACGACCCGTGTCATGCTCTCAAGAAAGGGCGGCATTGGCGGTCGCTCCAGGTCGGATGGTCCAGGTCTCGCTGTCGAACTGGCGCTGCCACAAGGCGCGGTAGAGCGGGCAGCGGGCGATCAGGTCGGCGTGGCGGCCGCAATCGACCATTCCCCCGTCCTTCAGAACCAGGATCTGATCGGCCCGTTCGATCGAACTCAGCCGGTGGGCGATGATTAGCAGCGTCTTGGCCGGATAGGCTTCGCGCAGGGATTGATAGAACCGGCGTTCCGTCCGGCTGTCGGCAAAGGCGGTTGCTTCGTCCAGCACCAACAGAGGGGCATCGGTCAACAGGGCGCGGGCAATGGCGATGCGCTGGCGTTCACCGCCGGACAGGCGGGCTCCCTGTTCGCCGACCATGGTGGCGAACCCGTCGGAGAGCGTTGCGACAAAGTCCGCCACCTGGGCGATCCTGGCCGCCCGGTGACCATCGTCGTCGGTCGCGTCGGGCCGACCCAGCCGCACATTCTCCAGCAGCGTTCCGCGAAACAGAAAGGCGTCCTGCGCCGCCACCGTGATCCAGGCGCTGCGTTCGGCCTCGTCCAGCGCCGAGAGGGATGTGCCGTTGACCAGAATGTCACCGGAGGAGGGGGCGGCAAGCCCGCCGATCAGATGGGCGATGGTGCTTTTCCCCGCGCCGGAGGGGCCGACCAACGCGGTGACCGTCCCGGCCTCCAGGGTGAAGCTGACATCCTTCAGAATCGGACGGGATTCATAGGCGAACGAGACGTGGCGAAAGCTGAGCCGGAGCGTCGGGGGAGTCTCGCGCGGTCCTGAATCCTGGCTCGGCGCAAAGGCGAGAAGGGGGGCGATGCGGCGCAATCCGGCGGCGATCTCGCGGATTTCCGATGAGAAATGGGCCACCTTGAACAGCGGTTTCAACATGACGCTGCCCAGCGTCAGGGCCAGGATCGTTTCGGCCGGGCTGATCGTGCCCTGGCGGACAAGCCACAGGGAGACCGGCAGCAGAAACACCAGATTGGCCCCGAGCAGGACCATGAACACCGACCAGCCGGGAACCGTCTGCCGGGTCATCGCGGTGATCAGATCGTGATAGCGCGCCAGTAAATCGCTCATCCGTCGGAAGGAATGGGCGTTCAGACCGAACGCTTTCATCACCGGGGCGTTGCGGACATATTCGACGGCGGCTCCGTTCAGGTCGCCGATGGCGCGGTTATACGCGTCGATCCGTGGTCCCAGCCCCCGCATCAGCGCCGCCTGAGCCAGCGCCGCCAGCGGAACCGTCACCAGAGCGGCGGCGGCCAGACGCCAATCGATCCAGGCGAGGACCAGGGCGACAAACAGCGGGCTGCTGATCGCCGCCAGGCATTCCACCGTGTGATGGGCGATGAATTGCTCCAGTCGCTCGACGTCCTGAACCACGATTTTTTTGAGATGCCCGGAACTGTGCCGGTGCAGCCAGTTCATCGGGGCGGCGGCGAGGCGGCGGACCAGGGTCTGGCGGATGTCGGCCAGCAGCCGGAAGGCGGCAACATGGCTGAAATAATAGGCGAGACTGTAAAGCAGGTATTTGAGGACCAGGGCCGCCCCGACCAGCCCGGCGATCCCGACCAGATCGTCGGGGGATGCCGTGCCCGATACCACCGCCCCGACTGAATAACTGAGAATGGCATAGGGCAGCAGATCGGCCAGCGCTGCCAGCGGGGCGAGCGCCACGGCCAGACCCAGCCGCACTTTCTCGGGCGACAGCAGCGAGACCAGCAGGACATGGGCGGGATGCTCGCCCTGGTCGCTCGTGCCATCCGTCATGTTATCCCCGCTTCCGATCACAGCCGTTTGATCTGCTTTGATAGGACAAGCGGGCGGCTGGCCTCTCCCCCGATCGGGTCCGGCGCGGCTCGGATCGGGATTATTTTGCACGTGGACTATGGGCCGTTGGCTGTGGGTGGCGGCGGGGTGGTGAAATGATTCCGTTTCGGGCATTCGCCGACCGGATTCGGGGAGAGCTGTGGTTATCGCCTAATTATGATTTTCATTCGCATATTGCCGTTGGCCGATGCGGGGGAGATCCTTGGTTAGGGGAGTGGAATGAAATTGGTGACGAAGGCGAAACGCAGCCGGAGCATGCCCGGTATGGTCGGATTGGTCGTGGCCCAGATGATGAGCGGCGCGGTCGCCCTGGCCGAAGAAAAAGATGCCGCCGCCGTTGCGGCTTCGGGCGACGAGGTGCATCAGCTCAAAGCCGTCACCGTCACCGCCGAAAAAATGTCGTCCACCGAGCAGGACACCCCGGTCAGCATGACGGTGGTGACCGGCGAGGATCTCGACCGCTCGGGCGGCAAGGACACGATTGATGTCGTTCGTCAGGTTCCCAACATGCACATGACCAAGGCGGGGCAACATGCCAGCGTCGCCTTTCTGTCGATGCGCGGCGTCACCCCGTTCATGGAAGCCGAACAGCCGGTCGGGTTCTTCGTCGATGGGGTTCATTACCGCAATATCGACATGGAATTGCTCGATATCGACCGCGTCGAGGTGCTGCGCGGTCCGCAATCGACCCTGTATGGCCGCAACACCGAGGCCGGGGCGGTCAACATCATCACCCGCGATCCCGAACCCTATCGCGAGGGACAGGTCACGGTCGGTTACGGCAATTACAATCGCAAGACCGTCAGCGCGATTACCGGCGGATCGCTGGGAAGCCAGGATTGGTCCTATCGGGCGGCGATCCAGGCTCTCGACACCAACGGCTATTTCACCCGCGATCCCGGCGACACCAACCGGGCCGACGATGCCAACGACATCAACGCGCGGTTCAAGGTGCGGTGGAAGCCCAAGGAAAGCTGGGATGTCGTCGCCACCTATGACGGGCAGCGCTACCGCGAGGGTTCGACCAACATCGCCCTGCTGAGCCAGTTGCGCGACGATCCGCACACGGTGTCGTCGAACTTCATCGGCTCGAACAATAGCGACAGCCACGGCGGCAATCTGCGGGCCAGCTATGAGGCCCCGCTGTTCAACATCACCTCGATTTCCGCGTTTACCAGCGAGCGCAAGAAGACCTCGTATGACGTCGATGCCACCGCCGCCGATCTGTTGCGGCTGAGGACCGAGGTCGATTATTCGCGCTTCACCCAGGAAGTCCGCTTGAGTTCGCTCGAAGGGGCGACCGGGCCGCGCTGGGTCGGCGGCCTCTATTTTTTCGACCAGACCGACCGCAATCATTTCGATATGGACATGGATCTCAGCGCCTATGGGATTCCCGGCCTGACGCGTGGGGTCCAGTCGGTCGATACCACCACCGACACCCGCAACATGGCGGCGTTCGGTCAGGTCAGTTGGCCGCTGGTCGATACCCTGTCGCTGATCACCGGCCTGCGCTACGACATCGAGCGCAAACAGGTCGAAAGCCGTCAGACCCTGGCGGCGTTCGGCACCGATTTCAGTTCGGATCCGACGATGACGTTCCACGCCTGGCTGCCCAAGCTGGGGCTGGAATATAAACCGCTCGATAATCTGTTGAGCTATGTCACCTATTCCGAAGGCTACAAGGCGGGCGGGTTCAACAATCTGGCCGACCAGGGCCAGGAACTCTATCGGCCGGAATACACCAAGAATTACGAAATCGGCGTCAAGCATACCGGGTTCGGCAATCGCCTTCAGAGCAAGCTGTCGCTGTTCTGGATCGACTGGACCGACCAGCAGGTCGAGGAACTGGTCCTGTCGCAATCGAACATTACCAATGCGGGGCGCAGCGTCAGTCGCGGTGTCGAACTGGAACTGGCGTGGCAGGCGAGCAAGGCGTTGCTGCTGAAAGCGGGCGGCGGCTGGAACGATGCCCATTTCGTCAGCTATGTCGATAACGGCAACGATTACGCCGGGAATCGTCCGCCGAACGCGCCCGCTTACACCTACAGCCTGGGGGCGGATTACCGCTTCGACGAAGGGGTTTACGCTCATATCGACTGGCTGGGGACCGGCGAGGTCTATTACGACTCGGCCAACACCCAGAAAGAAAAGCCCTATGGCCTGCTTAACATGAAGACCGGCTATCAGTTCGACAGTTACGAAATCGCCTTTTGGATCAAGAACGCCCTGAACGCCACCTATGCCACCCGGGCGTTCAATGTCGGCTCCGTCGCCGCTCCGGTCTATGCCGGTATCGCCGGTGATCCGCAGACCTTCGGCGTAACGATGACGGCGCGGTGGTAAGCATGATGACCCACACCGCACGGGCCACAGAAGGGCCGAATCTTCTGGCGATGATCGGGTGCCTCTATCTGGTGCAGGGGTTGCCGGTGGGGTTGGCCTTTCAGGCCTATCCGGTGCTGCTGCGAGACGGTGGCGCCTCGCTCAACCTGATTGCCTTGGTGCCGCTGGCCAGTCTGCCATGGGTGTTCAAGTTCTTCTGGGCCTCGATGGTCGAGAATCGCTGGTCACCCCGCCTCGGTCGCCGTCGCAGTTGGATTTTGCCGATGCAGACGGGGCTGGCCCTCAGTCTTGCCGCGATGGCTTTTCTGCCTTTCACCGCCGACAACGCACCCGCTTTGCTGGCCTTGGTCGCGGTCGCTTCACTGGTCAGCGCCACCCAGGATATCGCCACCGATGGGCTGGCGTCCGAGCGTCTGCACGGGACCGGGCTGGCCCATATCAATACCTTCCAGGTCGCGGGCTTCATGATGGGGATGTTGGCGGGCGGGCCGGGGGCGATGATCGGAATCGGCACCATCGGCCATGTGGCAACCCTGCTGGGACTGGCGGCGATGGTTCTGCTGTGCGGGGTTCCCGTCGCTTTGTGGCGCGAGCCGGAACCGCCGCAAGGCACGAACCCGGCTCCGGCATCGCTGCGGGCCTTCTTCCACCGTCCGGGGGCGCTGCCCCTGCTGCTATTGGGGATGTGCGCCACCATGGGGGGCGCGGTGTCCTTTGGGGTGGCAAAGCTGTTCCTGATTGATGCGGGCTGGTCCCTGGATGCGGTCGGCACCCTGTCGGGAACCGGCAACACCTTGATGATCGTCGCGGGGTGCGGAATCGCCGGGCTCACGGTGGTCCGCTTCGGCCCGCTGCCGACGCTGGTGCTGGGGGGGAGTCTGGTCGGAGCCAGCTCTCTGTTCTGGACGGTTCTGGCGCTGGACCCGACCCTGGCCGTTCCGGCGGCGGTGTGGGGGCTGGCGACGGCGAGCGGTCTTGGCATCGGCATCTGCACAGTCGCGTCCTATACCCTGCTGATGCGCTTCGCCCAGCAGGGAAAGCAACCCGGCACCGATTATTCGGTATTTCAGGGGTTGCAGACGATGGGCGAGATTTTGGTGATGGCGGCGACAACGGCGCTGGCAGCCCGCGCCGGATACGCTGCGGCTCTGTCCGTCGGACTGGTGATCGCCTTGATCCTGGTGGTGATGATTGCGCGGTGGCGGACCGGACCGGGTTGGAAGGATTGGTGATCTCGGGACGCGATATTCGGTATTGTTCTGGTTTCGCCGATTAGAGCCCAACTCGAAAAGAGTTGAGCGGTTTTAGAGGGGTGAGACTCCGTTTCGCTGCGAGACGAAACGGAGAGATCGATGCCCTGGTCTAAAACCGCTCGCTGGGCTTGAATCGCCAGTTGCTATTGCAACTGGCGTATTTCATCTCTCGTTAAAAGTTTTTCTCCCAGTTCGTTGAGTCTCCCGGCACCGACGACCTGGAAGGGACTGCGCTCATCGTACCCCTGCTGCTCCCGCAACCGCCGATTCCGGTCCTCCTCTTGACGCTGCCGCGGCGGCTGTTGCTGACCGTCGTCGTTCCCGCCGCCATAACCGACGACCTCGAAGGTGATGATCGACGGCAGATCGGTTTGGCGCGGGCCGGTCTGGCGGGAGGCGCGGGCCGCATCCTCGGCCGCGCCGGCGGCTTGGCCTGCCGTCGCGGAAGCGGCGGTCAAGGTCCCGATGTTGGGCGCTCCCGCCACCACCGGCAGGCCCTTAGAGGAGCCCTGCACCTGGATGTTGGCGGCGTTGAGCACACGCAGCGCGGCAATGTTGATGTTGCCGGAAACACGGATACCCGCCTCGCCGGCGTCGATGGTGCCCAAGGGCGCGATCAGGTCGATGTCGCCCACCGGCACCTCCGGGATCGGGTTGAGGGTGGCGATGCCGGCGCCCGAGGACGGCACGCTCGGCGACAGGGTGACTTTGCCATAGTTGTCGTAAACACGTTTCGGCGGGGTATAGATGATGGTGGTCTTGGCGCCGCGACCGGCATTGATGTCACCTTCCGCCGTCCAGGCCAGGATATCGCCGCCAAAGGTGGTCATGATGCGCGACAGGCCGAGCAGGATGCTGCCCTTGCTGTAGAATTGTATGTCCCCCTGGCCTTGGGTAATCACGCCAGAGGTGGAGGGCGGCACCGTTCCCTCGACGCCGACGAGGATCTTCCCACCCGGTGTCAGCATCTGGATGTCGCCGCCGAAATTGGTGCGCACCCCCGAGCCGCCGAACATAATGATGTCACCGGAGCGCGAGATCGGTTTTTGCTCCGCATCCGTTTCAGGGAACAGCGTGGCGATGACATTGCGGCCCCGCAGATAGGAGAGGAAGCGCACACTGCTACCGTCATTGTATTCGCGGCCTCCTTCGCGCAACTCGGCGAAGTAGACTTGGCGCAGGAAGATGCGCTGCTGCTCGGGTGCCAGCGTTCCGAAATAAGCGCGGACGTTCTCGTCCGTGCCGGTAAAGCCGTAGCGATTCTCCAGCCAGTCGGCCAGTTCCTTCTCGTAGGTCTTGGCGACCTTGCCCGAGCCGTCGAGCGGCGTGCCCGCAGGAAGCAGATTAGCCGGATCGAGATATTTCAGCATCGCCGCGTAATCTGGACCCGACGCGCCGATTCCTGCCTGCATCAGGATGCTGGTGCCGGGGCGCGTGTCGCCGGTCGCGATCGGGCCAATCGAGGTAATCGAGCCCTTGTCATCCTGAAGAATGTTGCGTCCGGCCGAAACTTCCAACGTGCCGGGGCCGGCGATGTTGAAATTGGTGTAGAGGATGTCGCGGCCCGCCGAGACGACCGACACATCCGTCTCGTTGCTGTGGACGATGAGGTTGGTATAGCCCAGGACTGCGGACGCTCTCGCGGCGGGCATGCCGCTGGCGACGATGTCGCGACCCGCCATCATGCGGAGCGGCCCATTGCTTCGGTAATAAGCCGTGACGGCCGCGTTGCTGTAGTTTATCAGCTCGCCGATTCCAAGGCCGACGATGTCGCCACCGACCGCATAGATCCGGATCGGTTCGGCATCGGCGTCGCGCGTCGGCGCCGTCGCGGCGGTGTTGGGACCGAACGTGAAGAGGGAGTAGGTCCCGTTCCAATAGCTTAGTCTGTTGGTGACGCCGCCAGTGAAGAGGACTGCGTCGCCCTCATCCGAGAGATTGGACACGATCTGGTCGTAGGCTCCCCAACCTGTTCGTCCGACGAACGCCGGATCGAACGGCGTCGGCAGCGGCGTGCCCGAGGCTGACGCAATAAGCGCATGCCGTGATTCATAAGGATCGTTGGAAATCCTCTGCCCGGCATAGATCGAGCCCGTGGCCAGGATCGACAATTCGCTTGAAAGCGACGGTGCCAGCGTGTCGCTGGTGTAGCCGACGATGGTGTCCCCGGCGGACGCGCCATAATAAATGTTTCCGCCGAACGCCGCGACGCGGAGGATCGCTGGCCAAGTATCGGCCAGGTCTGTGGACAGAGTCTGGCCGCCGGACGCCGTGTCCACGGCCGCCTTGCTCGGCGCTATATTGCCGCCAGCCGAGATCAGATTGATCGCCGTGTGGTCGGTCCAGAGCGAGAACCAGCTGTTGCCACCGCCGTCATAGTCCGTTCCGTTCACGGTGAAGGGCGAGGTGTTGAGCTGATAGCTGCGCGTGGCGTCCCCGGCACCGGCGATCACCATGTCGCCCAGCGTTTGCAGATAAACCGCCGAGTCGCCGGGCACCAGCACCAGCCCTGAGAGCGATTGCGCGCTCGACGATTCGAACGGATCGGCACCGCGTGGATCGATGGGATTGGCGACAGTGCTCGACGAACGATAGATCGTCCGGATCTCGCCAATCGATTCCGCCTCAACCTGCGTCGTCCCGCGAAGGTTGATGATGCTACCGCTGAGCGCCG
Source organism: Magnetospirillum fulvum (assembly GCF_900108475.1). Classification (GTDB taxonomy): domain Bacteria; phylum Pseudomonadota; class Alphaproteobacteria; order Rhodospirillales; family Magnetospirillaceae; genus Phaeospirillum; species Phaeospirillum fulvum_A. The sequence continues at coordinate 285,286 of NZ_FNWO01000004.1, forward strand.
TCTTCGACGCCCGTTCATCGGCTTCCCCAAGGGGATTGAGCGCACCGGCGATGCGCATATCGAGGTCGCCACCGCCGGTCAGGGTCAGCGTGCCGTCAACACCGACCCGCCCGGTCGAACCGACCGCGACAACGAGGCCCTGGCTGCGGCTCGCCGAACTCGCCCCCTGCCCCACCGAACCGCGGGATTCGATCTTGCCTGCATCGCCGCCGACCCGGATGGTGACGTCGCCGCCGCCGAGCGTACCGAACCCGGTGAAGCCGACCAGGGTCACCGGTTCGACCGTGCTTGACGAGGCGTCGTCAACCCGGGCATAGGTGCCGAAATTGATCCACCAGGCGGTCGGGATCGCCGTATCAACAGTCGCGCTGCCGGAACCCTGCCGCCACAGCCAGTCGCCGACGAGACTGGTCGAGGTGCTGGCGGCTTCTCCCTGATTACCGCTCGAATTGCGAATATCGCCGATCAGGTTGCCGCCGGCCACGATCAGCAGATTACCGCCCTGGTCTGGGTACCAGGCATGATAGCTGGCCAAGGCGGCGGAATAGTCGCTGGTCTGAATGCCAAGGATGGAACCGTCCGTCAGCACTCCCCGCGCCTGATCATAGGCCGCCGCGACAGTCGTCGCGGTTCCGGCCGTATAGACACCGTAGAGCGAGTTCATGCGGACGTCGCCGGTCGCGATCAGCGAGAGGTCGCCGGTCCCGGTGCGGATCACGCTGTATGCTGGCGCCGTCGCCGTGCGAACAAGCGGCAAATTGCCCAGCACGCTATAATTGCCCGAAGACTCATTCCAGAAGTCTGGCGAATAAAAATCATCCCATGAAACGGCTCCGTATAGGCTGACGATTTCGGCTTCCGTCATTCCCAGCAAATCGCTCTTTCCCAAGTTATCAGGAATCCATCCCCACATGATTTCATCGACCAAGTAATCCACGCCCTGTTGATTAATCCCTTTCAGGATGCCCCCGCCGGATTGCTTGATGGTGTAGTGGGTATCGGCGAGAATGATGCTGCCGGTTCGCGAGGGGCTTCGCGCGCGCGTATCGGCCGACGCCAGATCGGCACCCGCCACAAGCTGCATATCCCAAGAGGTCGAGCCTGCGCCCAGCATTGACGCGACGGCCCAGTTGCTTCCCTGGAACCCTGCGCTCGCGGGCCGCAGATCGATGGAGGCATCGCCCACCAGTTCGACCTTGGTCGTGGACGGGATCAACGACCCCCGTGCCAGCGCGACCGGGCCGGTCGTCACCATCTGCACCGGCAACGCGACCCCCTTTGGCCAGAGAAGCGCGGCAATCGCGGTGTTGCTGCGCAGCGGCGTGCCCGCGCCGAGCTTCATGCCCGCCGTGAGGGTCACGCCATTGGCAAGCACGGTTCCGGCGGCATAGGCGATGCTGCCGTCGGCGTTATAGATAGTGGCCGCGACCACGGTGCCCGCCGACAGCGTCATCGTCCCGGTCAACACCGCATCGACCGGCAGGATTGTGCCCGTCGGAAGGGTCATGGCGGCGACGGGCACCGCATAGTTCAGCGTCACGCCGGCCTGGAAGGTCGTGCCGGTGTCGAGCACCAAATTGTCGCCCGGCACCACGATGTCTCCGCCAAACGGGAGTGTGCCTTCGCTCAAGACCCAACCGGCGTCATCCGGGGTGGTCGATGGCGGTGCGAAGCCATCATTGATGCTGCCGTGGATGGTGAGGTTCCCGGCGGCGCGCAGCACCAGCACGCCCGGCTCGCCATAGCCGCGCAGGGCGGGATTGTTCCGGTCCGATTGTGGTCCGTAGCGATAGCCCGAGAGATCGAGGTCGCCCACGACGGTCAGGTCGCCATTGGGATTGGTGACCGCATTGCTGGTGATCTCCACGCCCGGACGGAGATGATAGGGGCCAAGCCCGGCAAGACGGGCGCCGAGCGCCGTATTCCCCAGCGCCGCGTTGATGAAGGTTTGGCTGTGGCCGTCGATGATGTCGAGATAGCCCTTAGTGATCAACTGCGGCGTGGACCCGGTCACATCCGGCGCGGCGGCCAGCGGCGCGTCGTCATAGATGCGGAAGGCGTTGACGGCGATGGTCTTCGCCCCTTGGATCGCAGGCGTGCCGATCACGTTGATCGCCACGTCGTTGGCACCGAGGCGCCGTGCATTGAGATCGAGGGTGCCGCGGGTGACGCCGTCGTTCTGGCCGCTGCCGCTGCCGATCGCGACGCTGGTGCCGACGCGCATGTCGAACGCGGCATTGCTGCCGATCGTCAGAGACCCGTTGCGTGACGTCAGATCGATGATCGCCCGGTTCGGACTGTCGATGATTTTGCCGTAGCTGTCGAAGCGCATGCCGGTGCCGTGCGCATCGAGCGTGCCGTTGACGGTGAGATCGCCCATGGCGACCAGACGGATCGAGCCGACTTGATAGCCACTGGCGTCGATGGTGCCATCGACGGTCAGATTGCCGCCGTCCAGCACGATCTGCACCTCGCGCGCCTTGACGCCGTCGCCGACGACAAGATCGCCCTGTTTGATCTGGAAGCGCCGCGCGCCGAACACCTCGCCGGTGTTGAGCCGGTTGTTCAGTCCGGCGAAACCGGCGAGCGTCTGGGCGCGGACCGTCAGTTCGGCGGCGTCGAAGGGAACGATCGTGCCTCCGGCATCATAGTGGCCGGACGCCGAGCCCTTGATTGCGCCCGCCAGATCGACATGACCCTTGCCCGCACTCAACGCGGTGACCGTCATCGTGCCACCGCGATTGTTCTCGGCCGACAGATTGATGACCGAGCCCGCCGCCGTTGTGACGTCGCCGCCGGTGCTGGAGAGGATCAGATCGCCGCCCCAGCTGTATTTCTTGACGTCGAGCATCGTGACCTCACGGCCCGACAGGTCGATCCGCGCCCCATCGTCAAGCATCAGATCGTCGGTCGCATTGAGCGTCAGCTGTCCCGATGGCAGCACGATAGCGGTGTCCACCGTGACGTTGCGGCCCGCAATGGAGAGCTGAGCACCAAGCTCATTGCTCGTCGCCGCAGTGGCGGCACCTGCCGGGGCGGCGATCACCACGTCGCCGCCAGCGACAACGGTGAACTTCGAGCCCGCCTCGCCGGTCACCAGGGGGGAGGTGATCGTCAGATCGCCGCCGGTGTACTGCCAGCCCTCGCCGGTGACATAGTCGTTGCGCGTCTCATACACGGATAGGGCGCTCTTGCCGCTGGCCGTGATGCGTTCACTGGCGGTGAGGCGCACCGCACCGAAGCCGAGCGCCAGACGCTTGTCGTCCGCATTGCTCGCCTGCTGGGTGTTGGGGCCATAGCCGAACCGGATCGACTTCGCCGCGATATCGAGCGCACCATGGCCGAGCAGCGCCGCGACCGGCGCGCCGGGCGCGTCCTCCGCGCCGGTCCAGATGAACTCGCCCGCGCGGATCGTCGCTACGTCGCCCGCTGCGCCATAGCCATAGATCGCCGGCGTGCCGAACACGACGCGCTCCAGCGAGGAGGCGTCCAGATCGACCGAACCATAGACATTAATCGCGTCACGGGCGTTAAGGACCAGGGTCTCGAGCGCGGGCGCGCCGGTCGCCGTGTTGCCCGCCAGCAGGTCGGCGAGTTTCTCCTGGTTGAGCAGCAGGCCATCGGGCAATTGACCCGCCGCCTTGGCTGCCGCGATGCCTGCGTTTTCACCCAGATTGACCGAGGCGACGCCGAGCACGAGGTTCTTTGTCCCGTAGGAGACATTGTCGGCGATGGTCAGCACGCGATTGGTGGCGATGGCGATGGTGCCGCTCGACACCAGCCGGGTCGTGCTGTCGCAGGCGGTGGTCACGCAAGCGCCGATCTTGATGTTGACGCCGGAACCGGCTTCGGAACCGGTCGGGGGATTGCTCAGGATCAGATTGAACCAGCCATTCGACACGACGAGCGCGCCTTCGGCCTTGAAGACAAAGCCATCGCTGGAGTCGAAGGTGTGCGGCCCCCCAGCCTTGGCGATGATCGACGCGCCTTCCTCGATCGTGATCGCACCGTCGATATAACCACCGTTTTCATAGCGCCTGCTGCTGGCAATGATGATCTCGCCCGCCGTGATCTGCGCGCCGCTGCGGATGATGAGATCGTCCTCCCCCCTGATTTCAGCATAGCGGCCGGTTTGGCCGTAGATCTTGGTCAGGCTGGCGTTCAGGAGAAGACGCGGCGCATCCAACGCACTGAGCGCGTCGGCATGGACGGAGACGCCGCTGAAGCCCTGCGTCGCCGTCTGACCGGTCGCCAGCACCTCCCCGATTCCGCCGACGGAAACCGTACCGCCGTAACCATCGCTCTCGGCTTCGGGATCGAGCCGCAGGTCACCGGCGATCGACAGCGCTTCGCGCACATCGTCTTCGGCTTGTCTGAACAGCGAGATCGCCAGCATTCCGGCGTCCGCCGTGATCGCCGCGCGCGGAACGCCGAGGCTGTCCGCATCCGCAAGCACGAAAGCGTTGTAGCTCATCTCATTGTACGAGGAATGTGTGCGCACCACCTGCGCGGGGGTGATGATGACCTGATTGGGCAGCGAGTCGCGGATCGCCGTATTGGCGATCCCCAGCGTACCGGCGGCGATATAGGAGCCATTGCCGAGTGCGGTCACGCCGCGCAGGACGGTCTGGTCGCCGGCGCCGATCTCGACGCGGAACGCGCCGGGGACCAGCGCATAGGTCGATGGCATCAGCGTATAGGTTCCGGCCGGTAACCCCGGCACACCGGCGGGGATGGTGATCTGTTGTCCGACCAGCGGATTGCCCGCCCCCGCATCCGCGGCGACCGGCGCGTAGGCCGCGCCGCTCGACGGCACGATCGCATACACCGCGTTGCCAGCTTTGCTGTAGCCGTAGCCGGGGCCGGCGCTGGCCAGCGGCGTGGTGAGGATATCGACCGAGCCGCCACGACCGCTGACGAAGCCCGCGCCGGTCAACTCACCGCCGCCCGACAGGTCGAGCGTCGAGCCGTCTTCGCTGGCGACATGCGCCCCGTTCAGATTGATGGTGCTGCTGATCCTGCCGGTAACCCCGCTGGAAAGCGCGATTGCGCTGCCATCGTAACTGTAGGTGATCCCATCGACCGTACCGCCATAGGGCATGACCAACCCCGCGCCGCTGACCGAGGTCAGGCTTCCGGCGAGCAGGTTGATGCTGTCGGCTAGCGTCGAGGTGTTCAGCGACCCCAGCGTCAGGCTGCCGAACGGCGCACGCACGATGCCGCCCTGGTTGACCGTTTCGGCGGCAAGGGTCAATTTGCCGAAGGCCGAATAGGGGATGGCCACGTCGCCCTGCACCGCGCGGCGGATGGTGAGCGAGGTGCCCGCGACGAACGGCGTGTTGACGCCTCGATACCCGGCGACGATCCGCGCTTGGACATCGGTCGCCGGATAGACCTGGGCGGCGGTGAGGACGATGTTGCCCGAGCTCTCCAGCCGCGTCAGGTTGGCTGAGGTGGCTCCCTTGAGCCAGCGCCCGCGAAGCAGTCGCAGGTCGCCGGTACTGGCGAGATCGACCGTGGCGAACCCCCGCCGGTCCAGGATCAGATTGGTGGCGCGGTCGGTGCCGCGCGCGCCGAAGCCGACCGTATCGCGAATGTCGATCAGGTCGGCGTCGACCCGGAACAAGGCATCGGTGTGCTGCTGCGACGCGCCGTTCACCCAGCCGACCGTGGGAAGGGTGTAGTGATCGCGCGCGAGGCGCGTGACGCCCGCCAGACGGACATAAGGCGCTGCCAACGAAACCCGGCTGCCGGACGCCGCGCCGTCAGCCAATGCGAACGCCGCCGTATAGAGGCGCAGGCTCTGGCCAAGGTTGAGCGAGACGTTGCCGTCGAAGCTGAGCGGACCGTCCACAAGCAGCGAGAGATTGTCGAACCCGCCCGCCGCGATCCGGTCCACGCCCAGACGCGCGGTCCCAGACTTCAGCAGATCGGGCGCACTCGCGGCGTCGATATCCTCGGGCAGCAGGCTGTCGCCCTGCGTCTGAGCGAGAATGAATTCACGCGGGCTGAGCACGGCGCCGCTGGTGGACGAGGTCTGATAGTTGGGCGAGATCAAGGCCAGCGCCAGGGTGCCGCCCGCCGCGCCCGCCCCACCCGCCGCCGCACGCAGCGTGCCGTCGAGATAAAGGCCGCTGCTCGACTTGACGATGATCGATCCGCCGTTACTGGCGACCGTCACCGGCGTGCCGGTGGTATCGAGCACCGCGCTGGCGCCCGAGGCGTCGAGCAGCGCACCCGGCCGGATCACCACGAAGGCGTTGGGGCCGAAGGCTTCGCCGGTCTCTTCCCAATCTATCCCGCCGCCGATGCTGATCGAGCCGCCATCGGCGACGCGGCCATAGGTGCGGCCGTGTGAATCTTGGGCGGTGGCCGCGCGGGCGGCAACATCCAGCACCGCCGTCTCGCCGATCCAGATCAGGCCGGGAGTGGGGCTGCCCTCGTCAGAGGAGGCATAAGCGCTCGGTATATCGAGGGTGATCGCCCCGCCCCAGGCATTGAGACCGCCATCGACGCGCATATTGAACCCGAGAAGATTGATCGACTGGCCGGGATCGACCGTGACGGTCGCGTTCGACCCGATCACAATCGGGCCGCCAGCGCCGGTGCCAGTGCTGCCTGTGGTCTGCACCGAACGCAGGGTCAGGCTGGCGCCGGCGCGCTGGGTCAGGACGCCCTTGGCGGCATCTTCGAGATCGAGCGGTGGAGTCCAGAGGTCGAGCGCGGTTTCCGGATCGGCACCGGTCGCCGTCGATGACGAGACAGAGGTGAAGCGATAGACCGGCACCGTCACATCCAGCTTCGTTCCGTCGGTGACCACCACGCCGTTGCGGGCGGTGACGTCGTAATTGGAGAAGCCCGACTGGAAGAGCGAAGTGTCGAGTTGCGTGTTGGTCTTCACCTGGACCGCATTGGCAAACGTAGTCCCCGCCGAAAGAAGAGTCCCGCTGCGGAGAGTCATATCGACGGGCGACGCGGTGCCGGCCTTTGCCGTTTTTGTCCATGACTGCGTCGGCAGGCCGTTGGGAAACACGTCGGCGGGAACGACATACCCGGCAAGCGCATAGGACGTCCATTGGGACATATAGAGCGTAACGCCCGCCGGAATGTAAGGAATGACCTCCATCAGTCCGGTTGCGACGTTGATGGCGGCAATATGCCCCCTCCAATTACTGATCGTGATCCGGCTGGTAGCGTTCGGGTTCGAGCTTCCATACCATTTTCCATCGAGATAGAACTGCCCTTTGTACAGAAAGTCGTATTCAGAACCTTCATTCGGATGGTCAGGCGGGTTCCAGTTGGCTTGAGGGGTGAAATTGGTGGTCGGCTTGATGCCTCCGGCAGGGATCGCCTCTCCAGCCAGCGCTACGTTGACGGAATAATTATAGTCGATGGGCAATATGTCGCCGGCGTGGATCGTGTAGTCCTGCGCCAGCACCAGATCGGCCGCCGCTGTCTCGCCCGGCTTCAGCACCCCGTCGGTTTCCAGCAATTCGCCGCCGATCGAGATTGCGGTGCCGGATTCGATCTTGAGCGTGCCGCCGCCGTTGACGCCGAACCCGGCGACCTTGCCGTCGAGGGTTAAGAGGCCGTCCGCGACGATGTCCGTGATTTCATAATCGGCGATCAGCGTGACATTGCCGCCCTTGCCGCCCTTGGTCTTGCCGGAAGCCAGGATGGCGGCGCCCGACGAGACGTCGATCAGGCTGCCGCTCCTCAGCGTGACGTTGTGGGTCGAGGACAGCGTGGCGCTGCCGCCGTTGAGCCAGGCCAGCTTGGCAGCGGCGGCGGGATCGTCCTGCAAATTGACCCACAGCCCGCGCAGGTCGAGCGTGACGTCCTCGCCCAGGGTGATGGCGGATCTACCGCCCTTCAGCAATCCGCGGGTGACGCCAGACTGGGTACTGTCGGGGGTGAAGACGTTGGTGGCGGTGAACGAGCCGCCGCGGGCGGTGACGTCGGCGTTGATATCGACGACCGGGGCGATCAGTTCGACCTTGCCGCCATTGGCCAGGGTCAGGGGCGCATCGACGGCGATGGAATTGGTGGTCACCACCGACACGCCGCCGAGGTGCTGGCTGTTAAGGTTTTGGGCGTCGAGCCAGACGGTGTTGACGGCCCGCGCCAGGGTATCGGTGGCGGTCATGCCCTCGGTGATCCCGGCGACGGTGCCGATCACCACCTCGGAGGCATAGCCGCCTGCCCGGCCGTAGCCGTTATACTGCCCGATGGAGAGCGTACCGGCGCGGGGAGCGGCGTATTGCGTCTGCTTATAGCCGTCGCCGGTAACGGCCGGGGTATCGGTCTGGCGGCTGCCGGCGACGATTCCGGCCTCGATGGTGCCTTCGAACACAGCCGTGGGGGTGGACAGGATCAGCTTGCCTGCGTCGCGGCCGACGGTGTAGCCGACTTCGTTGCGGACGGTCGTGGCCAGCCAGGCGCCGCGACCAAGGGAACGGGTAAACGTCTCGGTCACGCCCCACCGCTTATGCAGCAAGGTATAGGCGGTGGCGCCGACGCTGAGATAGAGCGTGTCGGCGGGAGCGGAGCCGACATCGTAGCGTTTGCCGTCGGCGCCCAGAAGGTTGGTGACGTTGATCGTGCCGGCCGCGTAGGTGATCGCGCCGCCGGAAAGGTCGAAGACCGACCCCTTCTGCGCCACCACGTCCGGCGCCGAGAGCGTGATGGTGCCGCCGACCGCCGCCCATTCGCCGATTGTATGGGCGGTGTTGGCCACATAGCCGGACACTTCGAGCAAGCCGCCTTTGGTGTAATAGCGGTCCGAAGCGTAGTCGCCGGTTCCCGCCGGCACCAGGATCAGGTCGCGAACGTCGATCCACACGTCGCTGTTCTGGAGCTTGCCGGAATCGCGGTCGATGGGCGAGTCGCGCAGTTCGTTGCCCTGGATGTTGACCTTGATGTTGTTGGCCGACATGGGCAGCACCATCTCGCGCACGCCGGAGACGTCGATGACGGCACCGTCCGCGGTGAACACGCGCTTGCCCGCGCTGACCGCCACCTGCCCGCCCTTGGCCTGGGTGATGGAGCCGCCTTCGAAGGCGACGGTGCCGCCGGTCACCATCTCGATGCGCGACAGGTCCAAGCGGTCGGCCAGGGTGGAGAGGTTGTTGAACTGCCCGATGGCGAGGGGATTGGCGCCCGACGCCTTGATCAGGGCGTCGCGCTGGGAATTGAGCGCGGTATCGCTGCTGTCCAGTTCCGGCAAAATCGCGGTGACGCTGTCCGCGCCCAGGGTGATCGAGCCGGCGGCATCGCTGATGGAATTGAGCAGATGGATGGTGCCCCGGATGTTGACCGAGGTGGTGGACAGCAGGATGCCGGACTGGGTCAGGGTGCGACCGGCGAGCGTGATGTCGCCTTGTTGGGCGAAGACGATGCCGGTATTGGCGACGCGGCCAGCGCCGATTGTGGCGACCTCGCTGCCACGCGTGCTGGAAAGCGTGTTGGCATCGGTGCCGTAGCCCTTGCGGATGATGAAATTGTCGCCAGCAGCCAGCAGGGCTTGGCCCTTGGGGGTGGAGATGGAGCCGGCGTTCTCGACAATCTTGCCCAGCAGCATGACGAAGCCGCCGCCTTCGACGCTGGATGCGGGCTGGGCGGTGGCGATTTCGGCACCGGCATCGACCCGCACCAGCCCGGCATAGGTGCCGGTGCCGTCGCCCGCGCCGGTGAAGCTGGGGTTATAAGTGCTGCCGGTCTGCGTGGAATAGAGGCCGTTGGTGAGGAACTGGTTGTTAACATCAATATTGGCGGTGGAGGCGACCAGGGAGTGGACGTTGACCTGCGATCCGGCACCGAACACGATGCCGTTCTGGTTGATGACGTAGACCGAGCCCTTGGCGTTGACCGAACCCAGGATCTGGCTGGGCGCCGTGCCTGCCCCCACCACCCTGTTCAGGGCCACGTAGCTGGAATCGGCCTGATCGAAGGTCAGCGTGGTTTTGGAGCCGACGTTGAAGCTCTCCCAGGTCAGGACGGCCTTCTGCTGGGTCTGCTTGATATCGACCTCGACCTTGCCGTTGGTGCCCGTGGTCTGCGTCGGGGCCTGGGCGCCGGTCCAATTGCTCGGATTGTTGGGCTCCAGGCCGCCCGTAGCCAGACCGTCCACGTCGGGCACCACGAGGGTGGGCAGAGCGGCACGGGCCTGAGCTTGCAGCGAGCGGCGCAGAGTGACGCGATTTTGCATGATCGCGCTGGTGTTGCGCGCCGCCGCTGCGGCGGCCTGCTGCTGCTGAATCGCAGTAACGGCCGCTGCCGTCGGGGCGGTTACCGAGGCATCGCCGCGCCGCAGGCTGGCCTGTGTCGGCTGGGCAGCGGTGAGGGCGATCGCGCTGACACCCGCCAGGAGCAGGCGGCGGGAGGAGATGCTGCGGAAAAAGGGTAAGGCGAAGATCATGGCGGCAGTCCTTGAGGCGGGTCGTCAGCGGTCGGAGGTTTACCTGATCAGGCCGCGTCGGACGCGGATGGCGCCTGCTGCTCCGGCACCGGTTCGACGACGGGCGAGGCCTTGGCCAGCTTGGGCAATTCCTCGCGCAGGAAGGCGATCAGGTGCTGGACCAACTGGTCCCAGATCCCGGCCTGGGCACGGAGGTGGTCGGAGGTGACCCCGCCCAGTGCGATGATGTCCATGTTGAGCATCAGCAGGCCGGGCAGCAGATGCAGCCGGGCAAAGCGCCGGGTGGCGTTCCACTGATTGACCAGGGGCAGCGGCAAGTCGCCCTCGACCTGGAATACCGCCTGGAAGGTGGCGTCGGCGAACCGGGCCGCGCCCGGAGGCGTATCGTCGGCCTGATCGGGACGCGGGTTGAAGAACATCATGGTGAAGGCCAGCCCGCCGGTGGCCGAGCGCAGAAGCGGGGCGCCGTCGATGTCCTTGGCCTCCTCGACGCGGTAGCCAGCGCCCTGGAGCGCCTCGCGCAGCAAAGCGGGGGTGAGATGCAGGTGGATCACGGTCTCGGTCATGGAGGACTCCATCACTTGGGCGCCTTCGGTGCCAGTTTGGCCAGGGCCAGTTCGTTGATCGGCATCGGGTTTTGCTGGGTCAGTTTGGCGAGGTAGGCCTGGCGCAATTGCCCCGATCGGGTCTGGCGCAGGCGTTCGGCCAGCGCGTCCCGGACCTCGGCGAACGGGCGGGTCCCCGACGGTTTGGTCTCGAGCAGCTTGATGAAGTGCCAGCCGTCATCGAGGCGGATCGGCTCGGATACCGCGTCCGTGCCCAGCCCCGCCGCCGCCTGGCGGATCTCTGGCACGATCTGCGGTTCGGCAACCCAGCCGATCTCGCTGTCGCTGCCGCTATCCGAGAATTCCCGGGCGATCGCGGTGAAATCGGCCCCGCGCCCCTTCAGCTTCTTCATGACCTCGTCGAGCCGGGCCTTGCCCTTGTCCTCGGCCGTCTTGTCGCCCTTGGGCGCGGCGATGAAGATCTGGGCGAGGCGATATTGGCGCGGGGCGAGGAACGCCGTCTTGTTGGCGTCGTAGGCCGCCTGCAAGTCGGAGTCGGAGGGGAATCCGTCGGGCACTTTGGCCACCGATTGCAGATAGGCCTCGATCAGAGCCGCCTCGCGGACCCGCTCGAGTTGGGCCTTGGTGGTGGCCTGCTGGTCGAACTTCTTGTCCTTGGCCTCCTTCAGCACCAATTGGCGGGCAAGATAGGCGCGCACGGCTTGACTGACCAAAGCCGGGTCCTTGGCCAGCGCCGCCTGATCGGAGGGCGACAGGGTCTCGACATAGGCGCGGACATCGTCGGTGGTGACGTCGGTGCCGCCGATTCGGGCCACCACGTCGGCGGCGGTGGCGGGGGAGGCGGCTGCCAATATCAGGCCGAGGGCAAGGGCTGATCTGAACGAAATCATTGAAATCCTCATGACAGGAAGGCCCCGGTCCTGGCCGGGAACAGCCGAAGGGTAGTCCCTGGCGCGCGTGTCGGAGCGCTTGGAACCGTGACGGTCAGCGGCGGGGCGGGCTTTCTCACGGCACCGCCTTTTGGTCGAGCAGCTTGTCCTGGTAATCCTGGACCAGGGTCTGCAACTCGACCTTCTTGATGCCCAGGAAGGGATCGCGGTCGAGCAGGGTTTCGGCGATGTCCCGCGCGGCATAGCGGTCGAGGATTTCGGCCCCGACCTTGTAAAGAGCCGCATTTTTGGTCTCGCAACTTTCGGCCCGCCGGGTCAGGGTTTCGGTCTGCCCCGCCAGTTGCGCCCGTTCCGCCTCCTTGGCGCGGGCGACGGCAACCGCCTCCTGATAGGCCGACTTCCACTTCTCCTGAGCCGCGATCGCCTGGGCGACCGTCTCGGAATTGGCGGCGAGGCGGCGGTTGAACTCGGCTTCCATCCGGTCGAGAATCGCGCGGTCGGGCGCCGCCGCCGTCCGGCCGGGGGCGGGCCGACTCTCCAATTGCGCCTTCAGCGCCTCGATGAGTTTCTGGTTTTCGGCGTTTTTCGCGTGCAATTGCGCTCGTTCGTCTTCGAGGGTGCGGCTCTGGGCGATGGCCGAGCGCAGCGCATCGCGCAGCCGCGTTTCGGTGTCGTCGGAGGCTCTCGCCCCGCCCGGAACCAGCCCGGACAGGACGAGAGCGGCGGCGATGAGGGAGAGGGATCGCCGCATGATTAGAACCGCGCCGAGATGTCGGCCTGAACCGTATCGACCGAGTAGGGGGCGCCGGAGATGCTGTCGGCGCTCATCCAACGCAATCCGGTCCAGACGTTCTTGCCGAGCGCCAGGCTGCCGCCGAGGATGGTGCCCTTGAGGTTGGTGCCGCCCATGCCGAAATCGGAATCGGTCAGCCCGTCCACAACCGCGTCGGATTCGAGATATTTGTAGGCGAGATTGACCGACCAGTCCCACCGCTCGGCCAGCTTCGGTTTGCCCACCGTCAGGCGCATCAGATAGCCGGTGTCGCCACCCTCGAACGAGCCGGTCTCGTTGTTGTTGAGCGCCTTGGCGGCGATTTTGTTCTTGTTGAAAGCGAGGTTCTTGACGTATTCGCCATCCACGGTGACGCGGATCGGCTCGAACCCGTCATAATCAAGACGACCGGTCAGCGTTAGCTCGTGGAACCCCGTCGCCAAGCCGTAATACTGGTAGGCGGGCGCGTTGACCGGCACGGTCACGCCGTTGTACGGCGTGGCCGAAAGGTCGCGCAGGGCCATATAGGTGTTGCCCTTCTGGGCGAAGGACGGCCGACTGAGATCGGTATCGCACGACACCTTGGAACTGGTGGTGCCGCTACCGTCCGGATCGGTGATGTCGCACGGGCTGGAGAGCTTGCCGTTTATATCCTTGTAGTAGTAATAGGCGGCGCCGATCTTAACGCCGGTGTCTTTCGTCGGTTTCCAGTCGGTGCCACCCTGTAGGCCGAGCAGCCACTTATCCTTGCTGACCTGCTTGCTGTCTTGGTTGGACGAAAAGTTGAGGTCGGTGTTGTAGACCGGGAAGGCGCCGATGGTGACGAAGGGCGTAACCCCCGTCGCCACCTCGTAGCGTCCGGAAGCGGCGATGCCGTCGAAACCAAGGTCGTCGTCCCACACCAGATCCGTGCCGAAAAACGGATTGTCGAAACGCCCGGCGGTGATGCCCAGCGCCATGTCCCGGTCCTTGACAGCGTCCCAATGGATGAAGGCGCGGTCGAGCCAGATCTGATATTTGCTGAAATTGCCGCCCGACCCGCCAAGGCTCTGATTGGTCGAGACCGGCGAGTTGCCGTCGCCGGTGGCGATCCGCATCCCGGTGGTGAAATCGTCGCCGAGATCGGCCTCGACCCCCAACCGGGCGCGCAGGCGGAACCTTTCGCGGTTCTGGTCCACGTCATAGGTGGAGTAATTGTCGAGGTAGGGAACGCCTGCATTGGTAGAGCCGGGACCGAAAACCTTGACTGGCCCGCTGCTGTTCATGGCGTTGAAGTTGATCATACCGGGAATATTTCCGCTGGGATAGTAATCCCCTTCGTAGCGGCCGCGGATGTCGCCCTTAAGCCGAATCCGCTCCGTCCATTCCGGATGGGTATTCGGCGCCGCCCAGTTCTCCGCCTTGGCCTGGGCCATCACCTTGTTCTGAACATCCTGGCTGATCTGCTGCTTGACCGTCTCGGGGACATAGGTCACTCGCTTGGTCCCGTCCGGCAGCGGCGCCGACTCGCCGCTTGCCGCCTTGGCGGCGTCGCGAGCGCGTGCCCCGTTCAGAATTTTGTCGGCCTGCTGCTGGCTGATGATTCCGGTGGCCACCATCTCCTCCAGCATCGACGACGTACTGGGCTGGCTGGTTTCGGCCGCTGCTGTCGGCATCGCCGTCGCCAGGGCCAACAGCGAGACGGCCAGCGTCAGCCCGCGTCGGGTCAATTTGTTTCCTTCAGTCATCACGCGTCATCCCCTCGAAATCGTCAGCATTGGGTCGGTCAGCCCGGTCGCCGCGCCGTCAGGCGGGCGACGATCGGCATTGGCATGTCCTTGGGCGGCGGTTCCTTGAGTTGCAGATTGGCCAGGATTTCGGTCTTGATGGCGTAATCGACGTCGGAATCGCCGGTCGAGGCGGCCATCTGCACCCGGGTCACCCGGCCGTCCGCGTCGGCCCACAGCCGGATTTCGACCCGGGTCTTGGCCGACCGGGTGCGGCGATTGGCCCGCAACGCTTCTTCCACCTGGGCCTGGACCATCACGGCGTACCACCCCCAGCGCGATCCGCCGCCGCCGCCACTGCCCAGCAGCCCGCCGCCGCCGGGACGACCGGCCAGATTGAAGTCATCGCCCGGTCCGTCCGCCGCCTGGTCCAGCCCCAACGGACCGGGCGGCGGCTGATCGTCGGCGGCCTTGGGCGGCGGTTCGTCCTTGGGCCGGGGTTGTTCCGGTTTGAATTCCGGTTCGATCATCTTGGGCTGCTCGACCATTTTCGGCTGGTCGTGCTGGGGCGGTGGCGGCGGCGGTGGCGGCGGCGGCTGGATGTTGACGATCGTCACCTCGGCGATCCGCTTGGGCGCAGGGCGGGACTCGCCGCTGGTCAGCACCACCACCGTTACGGCCAATCCCACCGCCAGAACCGCGACGAAGGCGAGGGCGGGACCATGCTCGCGCAGGAAGTCGCGGCGGGCGTCCTTGCGTCCCCCGTGCCGGGGAGATGCCGCCAGGGCGTCGGGATCGCGGTCGGGTGAAACGCGGGTCATGGCGTCACTTCACCAACGGCTTGGTGGCAAGGCCGACCTGGGTGATGTTGACCCGCCCCAGCAGGTCGAGCACATCCATCACGCCCTGGTACTGGGCCTGACCGTCGCCCTTGATCACCACCGGGAAGTCGGGGGTCAGCGCCTTTTGGCTGACCAGCCGTTGTTCCAGTTCGGGCAGCGTCACCGGCAGGGTGTCGAGGAACAGCTTGCCCTCGGCGGTCACCGTGATCGCCTTGGTCTGCGGCTTGGCCAGGCTGGGCGCGGCCGAGGCCTTGGGCAGGTTGACCTTCATCCCCTGCACCGAGGCGGTGGTCATGATGATGAAGATCACCAGCAACACATAAGCGAGGTCCAACATCGGGGTGATGTTGATCTCGTCATAGAGCTTGTCGTCGTTGACCTGCATTGCCCTACTCCGCCGACAGGGGGAGCGGCACGGCGGCATGGCCGTCGGCGCGGTGGCGATGGAGTTCGGCCAGACGGGTCACCAGTTCGTCGACGAAGACGTTCATGGTGGCCGCACTGTTCTTGATCCGGGTCAGCAGCCAGTTGTAGCCGAACAGGGCGGGGATCGCGACGGCCAGACCGGCCACCGTCGCCACCAGCGCCGCGGCGATGCCGGGGGCGATGGCGTTGACGTTGACGTCGCCCGAGGCGGCGATGGCGGCAAAGGTGATCATCACGCCGACCACGGTGCCGAGCAGGCCGAGGAACGGCCCGCCCGAAATCGCGATCGTCAGCATCACCATCAGGCGGTTGAGGGACTGGGTCTCGCGGACCTGGATCGAATCGAGGGTGGCGCGGATCGCGGCGATCGATTCGGCGGTGAGGGCACGGCCACGGCCGTTTTTGATGCGGGCGCGGATTTCCTCGGTGCCGGTCCGGTACAAGCGGTACAGCGACGAGGCGCGGACGACGTCGCTGTCGGCCTCGGTCAGCCGTCCGCCCAGACTGGCCACGGCGCGGGGGTCGTCCCGGTCGAGAAAGCTCCAATCGGCGACGGTCTCGCTGTACACCTCGAGGAAGCGGCGGTTGGCTTTCTCCAGCCGACTGAGCGAGACCGCCTTATCGACCATCACCACCCAGCTTAAGGCCGCCATCACCAGCAAAATGGCGATGATGACCCAGCCATCCATCGTCACCGAGCCGAGGATCACCGCGAAATAGCCGCTGACCCAGCTCGATTTCTCTTCGTCGGGACCAAAGCCGAGCAGCTTCGCTCCGTCCGCGCCCTGGCCGATCGCGTCGAACTTGATCGCTCCGGCCGACCGCGCCGTCTTGGCCAGGCGCAGTTCGTCGATCTCGCCGACGAACCCGGCCTGGAGCGGTGCGATCGAGACGGGGGGCGCGCCCTTCGCCGTCGGGAGCGCGACCGGAGCCGGAGCCGGGCTGTCGCCGCCAAGCTGTGCCGGTCCCGCCAGTCCCGGCAGCGCGGCGGCCAGCGTGGCCACCTGGGCCCCGTCGGCATAGAGCGCGATCTGCCCCCCTCCGCCGGCGGTGACGGCAAGGTGATGCCACGATCCCACCGGCAGCGCCGTCGCTCCTTGCGCCCGGCCCGCGCCGGAAATCTCGACGAACGGAGCCCCGCCCGCCAGGCCGATCGTCAGGTATTTTTCCCCGTCGCGGCGCGAGAAGAGTACCGCTTCGGGTTGGGCCGCTCCCGGTTTGACCCAGGCCGACCAGCTCATCGTGCCGCCCTCGGTCCAGGTCAGCGACGGAGCCGCGGGCAGGGTCACCGGGGCCTGTCCGTCGAGCTTCAGGCCGGGTCCGATCAACGCGCCGTCGGCGGCGACGACCGGGGTCAGCGAACCGTTGTTCCACGCCGTCCAATCGCGCGCCGGTTGAGACCGCTCGCCGAAATGATAGGCCAGGGTGGTGTCGGGATCGAAGCTGCCCTTGGCATCCTCGGCCGAGGTCGCCTTGGCGTTGCCGTAATAGACGAAGAACGGAGTCTTGGTGCCGGGCCGGACGTCTTGCAGCCGCACCCAGACGAATGCCTCGCCCAGCAATCCGTCCCACTTCTCGACGTGGAATTTCAGCGGGGTCTTGTCGTCGCCGGCGACGAAGCGCAGATCGGCACCGTCGTCACGTGCCTTTTCGAAGCGGAAATTGCCCGCATGCAGCCGCACCAGGACCGGAACGGTGCCGATCTCATCGGTGATCCCGGCGGCGCTCGCCCCGGTATCGACGGTCAGCGGCTTTCGTTGCGACCATTCGTCGTTCCACCAGGCGTTTGCCGCTCCCGGAACCAGGGCGACCCCGAGCGCCAGGCCGCACAGCATCTTTCGTATCGCATCACGTCGCATCGCGGATTTCCCTATTTTCGTCGCGTTTAGACTTGGATCGCGGTCAGAACTCGCCCCACAGGCGGAAGTGAAGCCGGGGGCTGCCCCGTTTCGTGCTCTCCTGGGCGATCATCGGAATCCCCAGGTCGACAGTGCTGCTGATGTGGTCGAGCAATTTGATCCGCGTCCCCACCCCGTAGCTCCACAGGGTGAAATTCTCGCGCTGCTCTTCCAGCGGGTGCTTGATCGCGAGCCGGGCTCCGTCGAGGAACAGATGGAATCGCCACTCGTTGAGGATGTCGTCGCCCAGCAGCTTCGTCAGGGACGGGGTCCGCAGTTCCGCCGTGCCCGCCATCGCGGTGTCGCCCAGCGCCTCGGATTCCAGATAGCCGCGCACGGTGTCGAGGCCACCGGCCGAGAATTGCTCGGAACTGATCAGGGCGTCGTTGCTCAACTGGCCCTGGACCTTGGCGAAGCCCTGGGTCTCCAGCGGCAGTTCCTGGGTGCGCGAGACGTCGCCGCGGAAATAGAAGAATCCGCCGGTCGCCTTGTAGCGTTTGTTGTCGAATTCTTCCCACTGGCTGCCCGCGGGGCGCAGGTTGAAGGTCACCGCCGCGTTCAATTGCGTCGTCGATTCGGTGCCCATCCAGGTTGCGGCATAGGCTCCGGTCACCGGCCAATAGGTGATCGGCGTCGCGTATCCGTCGGCCTCCGCCAGGGTCACCCGTTCCTGAAAGCGCTTGCGGTCGAGCCCGACCGACAGGGTGTGGTAGAAATCGGTCTGCGGCGGCAGGGAGATGATCGCCCTGGCCCCGATGATGTCGCCCTTGCCCGCGACATTCATGATGCCCAGCGTCGAGACGTCGCTTTCCTGCTTGACCGCATAGCCCAAGAGCGACAGCCACGGCACCGAGGCGAAGCGGGCCAGATACGACCCGGAATAGACCTCGCCGTCCTCAGCCCGGCTGGGCGCCACCTGATAGCCCAGCGTCAGCGAGTGGCCCATCTGCCACAGATTGTCGTAATGGACCGAGCCGTTGAGGCGGAGCTTGGTGGTGTCCTTGCTGTAGCGGTTGTTCAGTTCCAGCGAGGCGTGCAGCGGAAAGGTGTCATCGACATTGAGATCGACATCGACCGTGCCCGGCCTCACCCCCGCTTTCAGCGCCGGAGTCACCCGCCGGTCGGGAATCTGGTTCAGCGCGACGATGTCGGCGGACACCGCGTCGAAATTCGGAACCGTTCCTTCCTTCAACGACGGGGCCGCGTCCTTGATCTCGTCCAAATCGAAATAGCGCGAGCCCTTGACCCGCAATCGCCCGATCTTGCCCTCGACCACTTTCAGCGTGACGATTCCACCCTTGACCTGCTGCGGCGGAATCTCGACCCCGACGGTCTGAAAGCCTTTGGCGGTGTAAGCCTTTTCCAGCGCCGCGCGGGCGTCCTCGACATCCGTCAGGGTCTTGTCCGGCCCAAGGAACGGATAGACCGCCGCCTCGACCTCGGACTGGCTGAGCAGATTCGCCCCCTCGATCCGGTATTCCAGAATCTCGACGCGC
>NZ_FNWO01000011.1 GCF_900108475.1 Magnetospirillum fulvum
ATCGACCGACTGATCGGGGGAGATCCTCAACCAAGAATCGACCCCAATCAGATGGTGCTGCTATGACCGTGACGTTTAACCGGACAGCAGTGGGCTTGACCCGCGCATCCACCCGGCGGGGCCTTCCGTCTGCTCGGCTTCAATGGAAAAAACGCGGCCCCGGTTTTCACCGGGACCGCGCCCTTGTCGCGCGAGGCGTCAGGCCGAAGCCTTAGGCACCCGCCTTGCCGGTGCAACCACTGCGGATGTGCAGGCTGTTGCCGCTGTTGCTGTCGATGAAGGTATCCCGGATCGACTGGCGGAAGGTTTCGCTGACCGGAGCCAGACCGGAATAGGAGAGAACGCCGACGCTGCCGTTATTGACGACGTCGTTCGAATAGTACCAGTCGAAGAAGGACGTGACCGCACTGGCCTTCGCCGCGTCGGAATAGCAGGTATAGACCAGGAAGTTGCTGGTCCCGACGATCGGATAGGATTCCGCCCCGGCCGGGTTAACGAGCTTGTTGGTGAATTCTCCGCTCGCATCCTTATCGAGATTGGTTCCGGCGACCCACTTGGTCGGATCGGCCAGATCGGTGCCGGTCGGAGCCGTGAAGTTGCCGAAAGCGGCGGTGGCGCTGGCCGGGGTGGGGGCAACGAAAGAGCCCGCCTTATTCTGCAACGACGCCGCCTTCAGGCTGGCCGTGGTCGACCCGGTATGCTGGGCATAGTCGCCGACATAATCGAGGCCGAGATAACCGATGCTGCCCGGAGCAGTGGCGATCGCGGCGGCGACGCCGGAGCTCTGGTCGGCAGTGACCACGTTGGAGAGGTTGCGAACCGCCTGCGGCAGGGTCGAGGTCGAGGCGGTGTACTTGTTGGTCGATCCGCCGCACACCCCAGCCAGATGACGGGTGAACAGCGAGGTGGTGCCCGAACTGTCCGAACGGCCGACGACGCTCAGCGGGGCGTTGAACTCGGTGTCGTCGGCGTCGGCTTTCAGCGCGGTCGAGATCTGGTTCCAGTTGGTGATGTCACCGTTGAAGATCCCGCAATACTGGGCCTGGGTCAACTGGAGCGGGACGGAGGGATTGAAAGGAAAGGTATCGCCGTCCGCGTTGACGTAGGTCGGGTTGTAGGCGAGCGTCACCGCCGCGACCAGCGCCGGGACCTGGATCATCTCGCCATAGGTGGCCAGCGGGTTTTCATTGCCCGAGCCGGTGCCGTTGGCCGCCTTGAAGCTCAGACCGCTATAGGTGAAAGCAGTCACGCTGTTCCAGGCGGCGAGGTCCGCCGCGACCAGCGGGGTTTCCGACACGGCGAAGCTGACATCCGGATAATTGCCGCCGCTGGGGATGGTGCCCAACTGGGCCGGGTTGTTGGTGAAGAAGGCCTTGATCCCGGTGCCCGAACCGGTCGAGACGTAGTTGATGGTGTCGCTGCTGACCGGGGTCAGGCTGGCGCAATTGTAGGTGCCGCTGTTGAAGTCCGGGATCGCCGGGCTGGCAACGGTGGCGGCCCCCGAGCTCTGCTTGATCAGCAGGGGGGTATCGACGCCGTAGCAACTGGCGGCCTGACGCAGGTACGGAGCAGGCAAAGACGCCCCGCCGCTGTAAACCTGATCGGCCTGAGCCGTGGCAGCCAGTCCGGACAAACCGGACAGAATCGTGGCGCCGAGAAGAAGATGTCTGGCAAACATGGAACCTCCTTAAGGTCGAGTTACTCTGTTCGGACTTGCAAAATTGCAAGGCCGTGAAGTCGAAACGAACAGATTCCACTCCGTGTCAAAGCCCCTTAGGCGCCATGGCGCATGGCTTGTCCACCAACAGGATTAGGACAACACCTTTCGTTTGGACGGTGACACGCCAAGGATGCTTGCATACAAAAATGATAAACTGCAAATGGAGTCACTCTATGTAACGCAACATTAACAGCAATCTGTCATTTTACTGTTGACACCATATCAAAGGCATAATTTTAAGACGAATCAAAACAAGACCGAAGCCATAAAGAAAATTTTATTACAGTCATGATCTTTAATCTTTATTACAAGCCGACAACGATTCCTGAGCGCACCCCCTTGAATCGACTCGATACTAAAAAAGAGTGTTTCGAATATATGAAATCAGCCTTCAACGTCGTCTGATCGGGTTGACGGGCAATCTTCTTTTGCCATCAAATGGCTACCGAACAGTCCGACCCGATTTGCCTACGCCGTCCCCCCGATCCGCATTTCGCGGAAAAGGCGTCGCGCCGGGCGGCGGCGGCGTTTCGGAAGGCAAGCGTCATGGCGAAAGCGCGGCAGACCCCGTCCCAGCCCTTGGCCGATCTGGTTCTCGACCGTGGCTTGACCACGCCCGAAACCCTGGCCCGCGCCCGGCTGGTTCAGGCCGAAACGCAAGAACGCCTCGATTGCGTCTTGACCCGGCTGGGGCTGGTGTCGGAACAGGCCCTGGCCGCCGCGATCGCCCAATTCCTGGGCCTTCCCCAAGTGTCTCCCGCCGACTTCCCCGCCGAGCCGATCGTCGCCGGACGCGGCCCGACTCCCCGCTTTCTGCGCGATGTCCGGGCGGTTCCGCTCCGCCTGACCGAGGCGGCGATCGAGGTCGCCTTCGTCGATCCGTTCGACCCCTATCCCGCCGCCGCCCTGGCCTTGGCCTTTGACCGCCCGGTGCTGGCGCGGGTGGCCAAGGCGGGCGACGTCGAGGCGGCGCTGGACCGCCTGCATCAGGTGGCCGAAGCCGAGGCCCCGGCGGGAGAAGACGAATCCGCCGCCGATCTCGACCTCGAACGGCTGAAGGATCTCAGCAGCGATGCCCCGGTGGTGCGGATGGTCAACGCCCTGATCGGGCGGGCGGTCGAGGCGCGGGCCTCGGATATCCACCTGGAACCGGCCGAAGACCGGCTGGCCGTCCGCTTGCGGATCGACGGGGCCTTGCGCGACGACGAATCCCTGCCCAATCAGGTCAAGACGGCGGTGGTCTCGCGCATCAAGGTGATGTCGGGCCTCGACATCGCCGAGCGTCGCCTACCCCAGGACGGACGCCTGCGGCTGGCAGTGCGTGGCCAGGAAATCGACTTTCGCGTCGCCACCGCCCCGACCATCCACGGCGAAAGCGTGGTGCTGCGGATTCTCGACCGCTCGTCGCTGTCGCTCGATTTCAACGCGCTGGGCTTTACCCCGGACCTGCTGCGCGAATTTCTCGCCCAGTTGAACCGGCCGCACGGCATCGTCCTGGTCACCGGCCCGACTGGCAGCGGCAAGACCACCACCCTTTATACCGCGCTGGCGGCGCTCAACGCCCCGGAACGCAAAATCCTGACGATCGAGGATCCGATCGAATACCGGCTGGCCGGGATCAGCCAGACCCAGGTCAAGCACCAGATCGGGCTCAGTTTCGCCGCCGCTCTGCGCTCCTTTCTTCGCCTCGACCCCGACGTCATCATGGTCGGCGAGGTCCGCGACCTGGAAACCGCCCAGGTGGCGGTGCAGGCGGCGCTGACCGGTCACGCCATCCTTTCGACCCTGCACACCAACGATGCCGCCAGCGCGGTGACCCGGCTGCTCGACATGGGAGTCGAGCCGTTCCTGATCACCTCGACCCTCAACGCGGTTCTGGCCCAGCGGTTGGTCCGCCGCCTCTGCCCCCAGTGCCGCGAGCGGACGCGCCCCCATCCGGACACGCTGGCCGCGCTCGGCCTGCCCGCAGAGGATTCCGCCGCCATCGGCGACCTGTACCGCCCGGTCGGCTGTCCGGCCTGCGGCGGCAGCGGCTATCGCGGTCGGCTGTCGGTGATGGAATTGCTGCCGATCAGCGACGAGATCGTCCGTCTGGTGCTGGCGCGGGCCGAGGCGCGGGAAATCCGCAAGGCGGCGATCGCGGCGGGAATGGTCGCCATGTTCGTCGATGGTGCCCGCAAGGCCGCCGCCGGGCTGACCACCCTCGACGAAATCCTCCGCGTCACGCGGGAGGAATGAGGCGATGACACGCTTTCGCTATCGCGCCGTCGTGCCGGTCACCGGAGAGGTGCGCTCCGCCATCGTCGAGGCTCCCTCGTCCGGTCACCTGCTCGCCTGGCTGCGGCGCGACGGGCTGATGCCGATCGCGGTCGAGGAAACCGCCGCCGCAACCCCCGCCGCCCCGGTCCCCAAGCGAATTTCCTCGGCCTGCCGCAAGGGTCTCCCGCACGCTCTGGGAGAGCTGGCGGTGCTGCTGGGGGCTGGACTGCCGCTGGACAGGGCCTTGCAAATCGTGGTCGAGCATGTGCCGCATCCGGCGTTGAAAGCGTCGTTCGCCGCCCTGCGCGAGCGGGTCAAGGCGGGCATCCCGCTGTCTGGCGCGATGGCCGAGGCGGGCGGATTGTTCCCGCCGATGGCCTGCGCCCTGGCCGAAGCGGGCGAAGCCAGCGGCAGGCTCGAAGCCAGCCTGGGCCGGGCGGCGGAAGCGCTCGACCGCGCCGAGGACCTGCGCCAGACCGTGACGTCGGCGCTGGTCTATCCGGCGATGCTGCTGGCCGTCGCCACCGGGGTCATCCTGGTCATGCTGCTGGTCGTCGTGCCGCAATTCGAAACGCTGCTGTCCGATCTCGGCGGCACGCTGCCCTTTGCCACCGAAATGCTGATGCGGCTCAGCCGCGCCGTCCGGGATGACGGAGCGGTCGGGCTGGCCGGGATGGCGGGCGGCGGTCTGCTCGCGGTTCGGGCGCTGCGGCGGCCGGAGGTGCGGGCGAGGTGGGACCGCGTCGTCCTGCGCCTGCCGATTCTCGGCCCATTGGTGGCCAGCGCCGAAACGGCGCGGCTGGCCCGGACATTGGGGAGTCTGGTCGAGAGCGGCGTGCCGCTGCCGACCGGCCTCGTCATCGCCGGACGCGCGCTTGGCAACACCCATATGGCCGCCGCTCTGGCGCGGGTCGCGGCCGGGGTGAAGGAAGGCGGCGGCGTCTCGGCCCCGCTGGCCGCGACCGGGATCTTCCCACCCATCGCCCTCAGCTTCCTGCGGACGGGGGAAGAGACGGCGCGGCTGGGCCTGATGCTCACCCGACTGGCCGACGTGCTCGACCGCGATGTCCGCACCGCGACCCAGCGCATGATCGCGGTGATGACCCCGTTGATCACCGTGATCCTCGGCCTGGCCGTCGCCGGAATCATCGCGGCGATCTTTTCCGCAATCCTTGGCATCAACGATTTGGCGATACAATCATGAGCTCGAAACGACGTTTCCGCCCCCGGCGCGATGCCGGTTTCACGCTTCTGGAATTGCTGGTGGTTCTGGCCATCATGGGGCTGCTGGCGGCGATCGCCGGGCCGCAGGTTCTCAAATATCTCGGTTCGTCGCGAACCCAGACCGCCCGGGTTCAGGTCCAGAACATCGTCTCCAGCCTGGAGCTGTTCTACCTCGACGTCGGGCGCTATCCCTCCGAATCGGAGGGATTGAAGGCGCTGACGGAGGCGACCCCGACCGCCTCCGGCTGGAACGGTCCCTATCTTCGCAAGGCCGAGGCCCGGCGCGATCCCTGGGGCAATCCCTACCTCTACCGCAATCCGGGAAAGAACAGTCAGATCGACGTCTTCAGCCTGGGCTCCGACGTCGCCGAGGGCGGAACGGGCGAAGCGCAGGACATCGGCAATTGGTAAGCCGGACCGGAACCGATGTCGCTGCTTGAAGCGCTGGTCACCCTCGCCATCGTCGCCCTGCTCGGCACGCTGGGCTATCCGCGTCTGGAGCGGGCCCAGACGAGCCTGATCCTGCGCGAAACGGTCGAATCGCTTCAGGTCGATCTGGAAAGCGCCCGCGCCGCCGCGATCTCGACCGGTCGCCGCACCGATCTGCATCCGGTCGGCGGCGGCCGGGGCTATGCCCGGCCCGACGGGTCGGTGCGGGCGCTGCCCGAGGGAATCGTCCTCGCGGCGGCGGGAGAGATGCGGTTCCATCCCGATGGATCGGCCTCTGGCACGCCATGGGTGGTGGCCGGTGCCGGACGGACCGTCGCGGTGGCGGTCGAAGCGGCGACCGGGTCGATCTGGAAACAGGCGCAATGACCCGCCCGACCGACCAGGGATTCGCCTTGATCGAGGCGATGGTCGCGGTGACGATCATCGCGGCGGCGGCGGCGGCGATGGTTCAGGTTCTGGCCGACGGAGCGGTGCGCAGCCGGGCCATCGCTACCCAGCGCACCGCCCTGCTGGTGGCGCAATCGCGTCTGGCCGCCGTGGGACGCGAATCCCCGGTCGCGCCGGGATTTACCAGCGGAACCGACGGGGCGTTCGTCTGGAGCGTTCGCATCGGTCCCTACCAAACCGGCCAGGGTCGCAGTTCGGCGGGAGACATGTTCCTGGTCGCGGTCGCGGTCCGTACCGCCGGGGCATCATCCGACGCGGTCGAGTTGAGGAGTCTGCGCCTTGCGCCCCCTGGCTGACTCTCAATCCGGCTTCACCCTGCTGGAACTGCTGGTCGGGCTGGCCCTCCTCGCTCTGGCGGCGGCGATGACGGCAACCGGCCTGGGCGGGGCCAACCGCGTCTGGGACCGGACGTCGCAGCGCCAGAAGGCGACCCAGGCGGTCGCCGCCGCCGCATCCGTGTTACGCTTGCGGCTGGAACAGGCCGAACCGGCCTCCCTGTTCGGCGGCACGGCCATTCTCGTCGATTTCTCGGGCACCGCCGAGACGATCCGCTTCCTGGCCCCGCCCTCGGCCTCGTTCGGCTCCGGTGCCCTGCGACGCGATACCGTGTCGCTCGCCGCCGATGGCTCGCTGCTGCTGTCCAGCACCGCCGACGCCCAGCGACGCAGGCCGCTTCCGGTCCGCACCGAAGTGCTGCTGCGCGGGGTCCAGAGCCTCAGCATCGCCTATTTCGGGGCCGGGCCACCCGACGGCCAGCCGCGCTGGCGAGACAGTTGGCGGATGCGTCAGACCCTGCCCGCGCTGATTCGGGTCCGGGTGCGCTTCCCGCCGGGCGATCCCCGCTGGTGGCCGGACCTGATCGTTGCGCCGCGAGCGACGATCGATTCCCGCTGCGTCCAGAACGCCTCCACCGGCCGGTGCCGGGGGCGATGATGGAGCGTCCCCGTCTGACCGGCCGCGATCTGCGCCCCTTGCTGGATATCGCCATCCGAGGCACCGATTGGTGGCTGGAGGAAATGCGCGGGATGCTGCCCCGCCGCTGGCGCGAGGCGGGAGCGCCGCACGGACGCCTGATCGCCCGCCGCGAGGACGAAATCTACCGCTTCGGCCGCTACGAGGACGGCGTCTGGAACCCGGTCGAGCCGGTCGCCGCCGCGCCGGTGGTGGTGTGCCTTCCCGCCACCGCCGGACTGAGCCGCCCGGTGCGGCTGCCTCCGTTGCCGCCCTCCGATCTGCGCCGAATGATCGCCCTGGACATCGACCGCCTGACCCCGTTCGAGGCCGATCAGGTTCTGATCGACACCCGCATCCTGTCGCGCGACGGCGGCGGACAGGTGGTCGCGGTCGGGGTGGTGCGGCGAGAGGATGCCGAGACCGCCCTCGACCACGCCCGGAAATCGGGGCTCTGCCCGACCGGTCTGGCGCTGGAAGACGAAGACGGCGTACCCCGCTTCGATTTCCTGGCGGCGATGCCGAAACCGCCGGTACGGTGGAGCCCCGCCCGCTTATGGGGACTGGCCGCCGCCCTGGCCGCGATCAATCTGACGGTCTCGACTCTGTCCGACGTCGCCGCGCTTGAGGAGGTGCGGCAAACGGCCGAAATGCGTCGTCCGCTGGCCCTCAGCGCGGCAAAGCTGCGCGATACGGTCACGGCGGAATCGGCCAGACGGGCAGCGTTGCAGCAGCGCCGACAGCGGAGCGATCCGCTGCCGCTGCTCGACAGCCTGAGCGCGACCCTGCCCGACACGGTCTGGGTCCAGCGGCTGGAATGGGACGGCAGCACCCTTCGCCTCGATGGCTGGAGTCGGGATCTGGACGATTCCGCTCTGCTTGCCCTGGTCGAGGCCGATCCGCTCCTTGCCAATGCCCGGATCGAGCCCTCGTCGCGTCCGCCCCGCCCGCCCCGCCGCCCCTTTGACATCGTCGCAATCCGCGATCCGGAGGCCGCGCGATGAAGGCGATGACCCCGCGCGAACGCAAACTTGTCGCCCTCGCCATTCTGGCGGGAATCGTCGCCGGACTATGGCTGATGATCCTCGATCCGCTGGCGGGAGGGTATCTCCGCCGTCAGGACGAGCGCGAGCGTCTGACCGCGCAGATTGCCCGCGACAACCGCCTGGTCGCCAACCTGCCCGGATGGAAAGCGGTGGCGGAGGACCAGTCCCGCAGCGCCAGCGACTTTGCCCTGATCGCCCCCACCGCCGCACTGGCAACCGAGGCGCTGAAGGAAAAGGTGATCGCCATCGCCAGCGCGGAAGGGGCCACGGTCAAGCAATCGCAGGCCGTCACCGATGGCGTCCCCGACCATTGGGTGCGGGTCCGGACCGATCTTCGTCTGACCCACCGACAATTCCATGGCTGCCTGCGAAGGCTGGCAAGCGAGGCCCCCTATGTCGTCATCGACTTTCTTTCGGTGGTCGCCGATCAATCCGCGGCTAAAGGCCGGTTGGAACCGCTTGATGTCAGTCTTGTCGTCTCCGCCGAAATCCGCACCGGCCAGGATCAGGCGCGATCCGCGCTGGCTCCCCCTGCTGGTCAGCGCGGCGATGGTCGTCCTTCTCGTCGTCCAGGTGGCGACGCCCCCCGCCCCGGACCCAACGCGACCGCCCCCCGCCCCCCGCGCCATCGTCCCGCCGCAGCCGCAATCGCCGCCGCAATCGCCCGAGTCCGCCGAATGGTCGCGTGTTCTCGACCGTCCGCTGTTTTCTCCAGATCGCCGACCGACCCCGACGGTGGCCGCCGCAACCGCGTTGGAGGGCTTTGTCGTGACCGGCATCGCCGTTTCGGAGCAGGCGGCCTCGGCGGTGGTGCGCCCCCCCGCCGGCAAAACGATCCGTCTGCGTCCCGGCCAGACTCTCGATGGCTGGACGGTGCGACGGATCGCCCCCCAGCGCGTGACCCTCGACCGGGCGGGCGAAAGCCTCGATCTGACACTCGACCCGAAGGGGCTCCGCTCTTCGGGCAAGGGCAAAGAGAAAAGCAAAGGAAATCCCTGATGGATCGCCGCCGCGCCGCCTGCCGCTTCAGCGGACTCGTCTTGCTGTCTCTTCTCGTCGTCGGATGCAGCGGAGAACGGTTCGAAACCCGCGACTCCCCGCCGCCGCCAGCCCCCCGGCTGCAAGACAGCGCCGCCCCCGCCGCGACCGCTCCAACCGCCCCGGCTGCGTCGGCTGCGCCGACCGCCGCCCCCCCTGTCGAGATCCGGCGCGGCACCCAGCGTTTCATCGCCCCGCCCCGCCCCCATGCCGAAGCCCGGCGGGGCAGCGACGGCACGGTGTCGCTGAATTTCGTCAATGTCGATATCCGCGACGTGGCAAAGGCGGTTCTGGGCGACATTCTGGGCCTCGATTACGTCGTCGATGGCGCGGTTCAGGGGACGGTGACGGTCGAGACGGCCCAGCCGGTGGCCCCGGCCGAAATCCTGCCCGCGTTCGAAAGCGGTCTGCGCGCGGCGGGGATGGGACTGGTCGAGCGGGCCAGCGGCTATGCGATCGTTCCCCTGGCCGAGGCGCGGCGGCAACCCGCCCTGGTGGGAACCCAATCGCCCGGATTCGGCACCGAGGCGATCACCTTGCGCTATGTCGGCGCCACCCAGTTGAAAAAGCTGTTCGACCCGATTGTTCCGGAAAACGCCATCCAGGCCGATCCGTCGCGCAACGTGCTGCTGCTGACCGGTTCGGGTGCCGACCGGTCCTCGTTGCGGGCGATGGTCGAACAATTCGACGTCAACTGGCTGCACGGAATGTCGTTCGCCCTGATCACGGTTCAGCGCGCCGACAGCCGCCGTCTGGTCGAGGAACTCAACCAGATCATCAATGCGGAAGGATCGCCCTCTGCCGGGCTGGTCCGGCTGATCGCGATGACCCGGCTGAACGGAATCGTCGCGATCTCGCCGCAGCCGCAATATCTCGACGACGTCCGCTATTGGGCCGAAGAGCTCGACCGCGAGGGCGAAGGCGGCGAACGCCGTCTGTTCGTCTACCGGGTCCAGAACGGACGGGCCTCGAACCTCGCCGCCGTGCTGGGCAACATCTTCGGCACCGCCACTTCGGGCGAAAGCGGAGGAACCGCCGGAGCGGCAGCGGGCGGAGCATCCCCCACCCGCGCCATCGCGGCGGCGATGAGTGCGAATGCGACACCGGCGGCGGCGGCGGCCTCGCCCCTGGCCACGACCGGCCCCGCCCTTGCGACCGGCCAAGCCGCTGGTCTGGGGCAGGTCCAGCAATTGCGGCTGGGCGAGGCGGGACGGACGATCAGCGTCACCAGCGACGACACCAACAACGCGATCGTGATTTACGCCACGTCACGCGAATACGATCTGGTCGAACAGGCGCTCCGCAAGCTCGACACCCTGCCGCTCCAGGTTCTGATCGAAGCGGTGATCACCGAGGTCACCCTCAACGATACGCTCCGCTTCGGTGTCGAATGGTACTTCAAGACCGGTACCAGCAATTTCAGCCTGACCTCGGGCAAGACCGCCCTTCCCGTCCAGTCCTTCCCCGGCTTTTCCTACCTGCTGTCGCAGGGGGACGGCATTCGCACCGTTATCAATGCCCTGGACAAGGTGACGACGATCAACGTCGTCTCGTCGCCGCAATTGCTGGTCCTCAACAACCAGACCGCCTCGCTTCAGGTCGGCGATCAGGTGCCCGTCGCCACCCAATCCTCGGTGAGCACAACCACCGCGAACGCGCCGGTGGTCAATTCGATCGAATACCGCGATACCGGGGTGATCTTGAAGGTGACGCCTCGGGTCAACGACAGCGGCTTGGTTCTGCTCGATATCGCCCAGGAGGTCAGCGACGTCGCCACCACCACCTCATCGACCCTCGATTCGCCCACGATCCAGCAACGACGGGTGTCCAGTTCGGTCGCGGTGCAAGACGGTCAGACCGTCGCGCTCGGCGGGCTGATCCGCGACAATCTGAGCCGGGGCAGCAACGGCATCCCGCTTCTGAAGGATATCCCCTATCTGGGCTCGCTGTTCGGGGCCACCGACAACAGCCGGGTCCGGACCGAGTTGTTGGTGCTGCTGACCCCCCGGGTGGTGCGCAGCAGCGCCGAAGCCCAGGCCGTCACCGACGAATTGCGCCGCAAGATTTCGACGATCGAGCCGATCCCCATCCCGAAAGCTCCGCGCCCATGACCGGGCGGGACGATGGCGGTTTCGCGATGGTGACGGCCGTCGTCGCGGTCGGACTGTTCGCGTGGATGGCGCTGTTGTTCCTCCAGGCGGGTCGAGGCGACGCGGTGCTGGCCCGGGCGGCGACCGACCGGGCTCGCCTGGAGGCGGCGGCCGATGCCGGGGTGATGATCGCCCTGCACGGATTGGGGCAGGAGAACCGGACCCTGCGCTGGCCGATCGACGGAACGGCCCGAACCCTAAGCTTCGACGGAACCGCTTTGACCGTCACGGTCGAGGACGAACGCGGCAAGGTGCCGATCAACACCGCCTCGCCCCAGGTGCTGCGCCAATTGCTGGCGGGGATCGGACTCCAGGGCGAGGGGCTCGACGCTCTCCAGGACGCGATCCTCGACTGGATCGACGGCGACGATGCCCCCCGCGCGCATGGAGCCGAGGACAAGAGCTATCTCGCGGTCGGGGCCGAGATGCTGCCCCGCAACGAGGCGATCCGCACTCTTGAGGAATTGCTGGAGGTGCGCGGGATGAGCCCCGAGAGTTTCGCCCGTCTCGCCCCCTCCCTTACCCTGCTCGAAGCCGGGGCGTTCAACGAACGGACGGCAACGCCGCTGGCCCTGATGGCGATGCACCAATCCAGCGCCAATTCGGTCGAGGTGCAGAACCGTGCCCGCGACATCGCCGGAGCCGGTCGACCCGCGATCGAGATCACCCAGGATATCTCGCTGAAAGGACGACCGCTGACTCTCCGGGTCGAAGCCAGGCGGCCCGGCGGGGCCGCCCTGACCCGAATCGTCGTCGTCGAACTGACCTCCGACCCGGATCAACCGGTCTGGATCCGTCGCTCCCGATGATCGAGCGCCCCGACCTTGCCGCCATCACAATCGCGGCCCTTGTCCTCGGTGCCGCCGCCCTGCCGGTGGTGCGGACCTTTGCGCCGGGGCGGCGATGGTCGTGGCCGATCCGAACCATCGTCGCGGCACAGACGGCGCTCTCGTGGGGGATCGCCTGTCTTCTCCCGCCGCCCTGGGCCTATCTCGGCCTGATCCTGGCCTGGTGTCTGCTTGTCCTCGCCCTGGTCGATTATCTTGAGTTGCGCCTGCCCGACCGGCTGACCTTGCCCCTGACCGGGCTTGGCCTGCTGACATCGCTGACCATCGACGGGGGCGATCCGGTGGCGAGCGGCCTTGGCGCGGTCGCGGGCTATGGAATCTTCACCCTGATCGCATGGCTGTATCGGCGGCTGCGCGGTCTGGACGGGCTGGGCCAGGGAGATGCCAAGCTGCTGGCCGCCTGCGGTGCCTGGCTTGGCTGGCCGGGACTGGCCCCGGTGGTGCTGACCGCCTCTCTTCTGGCCTTGGCCGTCCTGCTCGTCCATCGGTTCGTCACCCATCGCCCCATCGCCCCCCATGAGGCGTTTCCATTCGGCCCGTTTCTGTGCGGCGGATTCTGGCTGGTCTGGGTGCTGGGGTAGGCTCGGGAAAATACGCTATATCGTTCTGGTGCTTCCGGCCCTATGCGGGGGGTGATAATACTTTTGCATCGCATCGGGGAAGCCTAAACGGCGAAACACTCTTTTGCCTTATTTTACCGATAATCCGTCAATCCAAGAGAACAAGACAATATCGCAACATCAACCATTACGCTCCTCTGTGGAAAAATGAAGTCTCTCTTCTTGATCGTCGCCCTGCTTCTAGGATGCCTTCTCGCTGCTCCGGCCAATGCGAATGATCTGATCGCCGAACGCGCTATCCGAGCCGATGTCACGGAAACGCTGACGATTGACGATATCGTCGCGGGCGCGGCAACGGATTTCAAGCCCGCCGAGATCATTCGCTTCCGCGGATCGCCCCAATGGATTCGCCTGCGGGTCCGCGCCCCCGCCGAGGGCAGCAAGGTCGTATTGTTCATTCGCCCGACCTACCTCAACGACGTCCGTCTCTATCAGGCTGATCCCTCCGCACCGAACGGATGGACGACGCGCATGACCGGGAGCGACTATCCCTACGGCGAACGTGACCGGCGCAGGATTTCGCTGGGCTTTGTCATCAACGTCTCCGCCCCCGAAGAGACCGTCTACTTCCGGATCGAAAGCAGGCACCGTACCATTTTGAACATCGAGGCGCTGACCCCGCTTGAAGCAGAACAAAAAGATTTCGACAGAGACCTTCTCTTCGTCTTTTTCGTCACGACGATGACCACCTTGTTATTATGGGCCATTCATTCGTACTTTTTGGACAGACAGAAGGTCTTCGCCTTATTCGCCCTCCACCAATTAGTTTATACCTTGTTTGGAATCTCGGTCACCGGCTATGTCGCGCCGCTGCTGCCCCCCCAATTGTCCGGGCAGACCGATACCATCGGCGGAGTCGTCTACATCCTGATCGGGCTGACGATGACGCTGTTCTGCCGAGAATTGTTCAAGCCGTACTCCCCGCCCCGGGCGATACGATGGGGGTTCTGGGCTTTGATCGCCCTGTTCTCCCTCAATTGCACGGCCTTCCTCGCCGGATACAAAGCGCCCGCGACGTTGTCGAACACCATCGCCACCAAGTTGATGCTGATCTACTTCGTGATCGCCTCGTTCCATCTGCGGACGGAGGGAACGCCGCGACGGGTCGTGATCCAGGTCATGTTTGCCTCCATCCTGATCAACAATATGGCCTTCTGGATCCCGACCTATCTCGACCTCAACGTCACCGTTTTCAAATGGAGCGGGATCCAGGTTCTGTTCGTCGATGGGTTCCTGATCGCCTGCCTGTTCGCGGTGATGGCCTATGTCCGCGCCCGCGCCGTCCGACGCGAAGCGGTCGAGGCGGCCCAGGCCCTGGCGATCATCAACCGCAATCTTCAACAAGAGATCGAACGGAAGGATCAGGCCCAGACCGAAGCCCGAACCGACTTCCTGACCGGTTTGTTCAACCGCCGCCATTTCTTCGAACTGGCCCAGCGCGAACTGGACCGCTCGATCCGCTATCGGCAGCCCTTCACCCTGCTGATGATCGATATCGACCATTTCAAGCAGATCAACGACACCTGGGGTCATAGTTTCGGCGACGAGGTTCTGCGCACCGTTGCCTGGATTCTGCGCGACACGCTGCGTAGCGTCGATATTTTCGGCCGTACCGGGGGTGAGGAATTCGCCGCCGTGATCGTCGAGAGCAGCGAAGCCGATGCGGTCGAGATCGCCCACAGAGTCCGGGCCGCTGTCGAAGCGAATCCGCTGACCGCCCCGGACGGAACGACGATCCAGGTGACTGTTTCGATCGGAATCACCCATCTGCGCGGACGTATGGTCGGGTTCGACCGCGTGATGAACGAAGCCGATCAGGCGATGTACGCGGCCAAAAAAACCGGCCGCAACCGGATCATGGTCAACGCCTAAAGGCGGGCGGCTTGCGCGGGCTGATCGGGGGGGCTAGGGTTGCCTCCCGCTCATCGAGCGACACATCACGCCAGACCGCCGTTTTTCCGGAGACTATCGAATGCGGACAGCCCTGCTGTCGCTCTTCATCTTGTGCTCGGCAGGCGCGGCCCAGGCCGCCGACCTGACCCTGACCGTGATCCATGCCGCCGATTTCGGCCCGGTGCGGGGGATGGTGTTCGGCGATGCCGACAGCTTCGACCGCCGCGAGTCGCCGGTGGCGAAATTCTCGCAAACATCGGAAAACGGAATCGTCGTCGTCAGCCTCGCCAACCTGCCGCCCGGTCGCTATGCGGTGGCGCTGTACCAGGATCGCAACGGCAACGACCGGCTGGACAAGACGATGTTCGGCCTGCCCACCGAACCTTATGGCTTTTCCAACGATGCCAGCGCTCCGTTAGGGCCGCCCGATTTCGATCAGGCGGCTTTCGTCATCGCCCAGACCGAACAGCACCATGCCATCACCATCACCCTGCGCTGATCCCGCCGCGATCCTGATCACCGGGGCGTCGTCGGGGCTGGGGGCGGCGCTGGCCGTGGAATACGCCACAGCCGGAATCACCCTGTTTCTCTGCGGGCGCGACGAGGCCCGGCTGGCGGCGGTGGCGGCAACCTGCCGCGCGCGAGGAGCCGAGGTTCTGGCCACCTCGCTCGATGTCACTGGGGCCGAGGCGGTCGCCGCCTGGGTCGCCGCCTGCGACCGTCACCGCCCGCTTGACCTCGTCATCGCCAATGCCGGGATCTCGGCCGGAACCGCGGGCGGAACCGAGGGAGCCGAGCAGACCCGGGCGATCTTCGCCGTCAATCTCGACGGAACCGTCAACACGGTGATGCCCGCCATCGCGGCAATGCGGCCGCGCGGGCGTGGCCAGATCGCGCTGATGAGTTCGATGGCAAGCTTTCGCGGCGTGGGCGGCGCGCCAGCCTATTGCGGCTCGAAAGCGGCGGTGCGGGTGTGGGGCGAGGCCCTGCGCGGCGCGCTGGCGGCGGACGGCATCGCCGTCTCGGTGATCTGTCCCGGCTTCGTCGCGACCCCGATGACCGCGATCAACGATTTCGCAATGCCGTTCCTGATGACGGCGGACTCCGCCGCCCGGCTGATCCGGCGCAAGCTGGCCGCCAATCGCGGCCGGATCGCCTTTCCCGGACCGATGGCGGCCTTGAGCTGGCTGGCCGCCGCCCTGCCCGATTCCATCGCCGACCGCCTGACCCGCCATCTTCCGGCCAAGCGGTAATGGCGGCGATGAGGCCAGAGCCTGATAATCCGGCCCGACAGGGCACAATGACAGTGACGAACAAGGGAGAACGATGGTGAGCATCGCCAGCATGACCGGCTATGCCCGCGCCGAAGGGCGCGATTCCCTGACCTCATGGGTGTGGGAGGCCAAAAGCGTCAATGGCCGCGGCTTCGATCTGCGTCTGCGCCTGCCATCGGGCCACGACGGACTCGACATCCCAGCCCGCGAGGCCGCCGCCCGCCGCATCGCCCGCGGCAATGTCCAATTGTCGCTGACCCTGTCGCGCCAGAGCGACGCGGGCGAGATGCGGATCAACACCGCGCTGCTGACCCGTCTGGCCGATCTGTGCCGCGAGTGGCAGGCGGTGCGGCCCGAATTGGCTCCGGCGCGGATGGACGGGCTGCTGGCGATCCGGGGCGTAATCGAACCCGCCACCGAGGACGAGCCCGCCGAGGACGCGGCCGGACGCGACGCCCGCGCCGCCGCGTTGAAGGACTCGCTGGAGGCGGTGCTGGACCAACTGGTGGCATCGCGCCGGGGCGAAGGGGCACGGATCGGCGCGGTGCTGAAGGTCCAGTTGGACGAGATCAAGGCGCTGACCGCGCGGGCCGGGGCCTGCGCCGCTCTGCGCCCCGAAGCGATCCGCGAGCGTTTTTCCCTGCAATTGGCGGCGGTGCTGGACGCCGTCCCCAGCCTGAGCGAAGACCGAGTGGCGCAGGAAGTCGCCCTGCTGCTGGTCAAGGTCGATGTGCGCGAGGAACTGGACCGGCTCGCCGCCCATGTCGCGGCGGCGGCGGCCCTGCTCGACCAGGGCGGCGTGATCGGGCGCAAGCTCGACTTCCTGGCCCAGGAATTCAACCGCGAGGCCAACACGCTGTGCTCCAAATCGGCCGATGTCGACCTGACCCGGATCGGCCTCGATTTGAAGGCGGTGATCGATCAGTTCAAGGAGCAGGTGCAGAACATCGAGTAGACCGGGTATTTTTCCCGCCAGGGCGCTTGCTCCGGCGGCGGCCATCGGCCAATATGCCTGCCTCATCCTCATGGTTCCGAAGGTTGACTCTCCCATGATCGCCAAACCCCTTGCCGCTCTTCTCCTGACGTCGGCCCTCGCTTTGTCCGCGTCCCCGGTCGCCGCCCAGGACAGCGGTGCCTTGACCCCCAAGCAGGCCGAGGCGGTCAAGAAGGTCGTCCGCGACTACCTGATGGAACACCCCGAAGTTCTGGCCGAATCGCTTGAGGCCCTGCGCGAGAAGATGCGCGCCCAGGCCGAGGCCGACGCCCACAAGATGCTCGAAGCCCGCAAGGACGACGTCTATCGCAGCGCCGACGATCCGGTCAGCGGCAACACCAAGGGCGACATCACCATCGTCCAGTTCTTCGATTACAATTGCGGCTTCTGCAAGCAGACCTTCGATTCCCTGTGGGAAGCGGTCAAGGCCGACGGCAAGGTCCGCGTCGTCTACAAGGAATATCCGATCCTGGGGCCGGATTCGGTGTTCGCCGCTCGCGTCGCCCTGGTCGCCAAGGCGCAGAGCCAGGCCAAGTACGACGACCTCCACCGCGCTCTGATGAAGTTCCGCGGCCGCCTCGACGAGAAGGCGGTGCTGCGGATCGCCGCCGAGCAGGGCTTCAATGTCGAGCAATTGAAGAAGGACATCACCAACCCCGAGATCGACCGCCAGCTGTCGAAGGTGTTCGACCTCGGCCGCGCCCTCGATATCGGCGGCACGCCCACCTTCATCATCGGCGACCGCATTTTGTCGAGCGCGCTCGACCAGACCACCTTCCGCCAGTTGATCGACAACGCGCGCAAGACCGGCGCGGGCAAGAGCTGATCGCCGCTCGGCACAGCAAAAACCCGGCGAGGGAAACCTCGCCGGGTTTTTTTATGGAAGCATCACCGCCTATCCTCGTTCCGGATCTGCCGTGGTCTCGATCAAATCGGGACGGCGACGGGCGAAGCGCTGGTCGAGACGGACCGCGCCGATCGCGACGGCGAACAAAGCCAGCCACACCACCCGGTTCTGATAGCGGTCGTGCGGATTGGAAATCGCACCGCAGACAATCGCATTGCCGATAATGGCCAGCGTCACGATCACCGCCAGCCCGGTGGTCGAGCGGTCGCGCCGTCGCCACGCCACCACCAGCACCGCCAACAGCGCCAGTTCGGCGGCGTAATTGACCGGAACCTGGAAATCGTTCTGGGCGGTGAAATCAAGCGCGGGCCGCCGCTGTTGGCGGGCGAAGCGGAATTCGCGGAACTCGTCGGGGAAGTGGCGCAACTGGGTTTTGACGAAGTGCCAGGTCATCGGCACCAGATCTTCGCCGCTATCGATCGATTGCAATTGCTCGACCGTGTTGTCAAAGGCGGCACTCAGCACTTTGAGCGGGAAGCGGCGAATCGCATCCTTGACGATGAACCCCGCCTCGTCATGCATCGCCTTCCAGCCGCCCATCTCGTCGAACGGACTGTCGCCCCACAGGAATTCGTCGGCGGTGCGGGGCAACTCGTCCTTGTGCTCGCACATCTTCAGCGGCGCGCCCTGGGGGCAGACCTCGTCGAGATAGGCCTGGGCGACGCCGTTCTGGACGAACAGAGCCAGTTGCAGCACCTGACCCGACTCGCTGAAAAAGAACCGTCCGGTAACCAGTTGGTGCGTCACCGGAACCGCCAGGATGCCGCCGATAATCGACAGAGTGACGACGGTCAGGCGGGGACGCGGCATCCGCCGGATCAGCCGCGACAGCCCCGACATCGCCCACAGCACCATCAGCAACCCGGCCGCGACGGCGACATGCGACATGTGGACGCAGATCGCCAGCGCCGTCACCACCCCCAGCGCCCAGCGCCGCCAGCGCGGCAGCCCCTCGCCGAAGGCCAAAGCGGCAACCCCCAGGATCGAGACCCCGGCAAAGACGTCGGCCAGCAATTGCGAGGCGACCCAGGGCAGCCCGGTCAGCAGAGCCAGCAGCAGACCGATGGCGAGAAACACGATGTGCCGCCAGCGCCCGACAAAGCCCATCACCGCTTCATGCAGAACCCAGGTGGTCAGCACCGCCTGGACCACCGGCATGATCCACAGCGAATCGAACAGCCGGGTTAGGGTGACCAACATGCTGTAGGTCATCGTCCGCCAGACGATCGGCTGAAAGCTGAACGCCATATCGACGTAATCTTCGCTGTCGAAATAGATCAGCGGATAGCCGTTCCACAAAGCGGGCGCGATCAGCAGCAGCACGACCAGCACGAAAGACAGGCAATGCCAGGCAAACGACCAGCCGGTGAGCGGGACTCGCGGCATCGGAGGTTAGACCCCCCGCTTCCAGGTCGTCCCCGCCGCGCCGTCTTCCAGCACGATCCCGGCCAGGGCCAGCGCCTGGCGAATCCGGTCGGCCTCGGCGAAATCGCGGCCCTTGCGGGCGGCGGCACGGGCCTCGATCATCGCCTCGACCTCGGCATCATCGGGACCGCTGCCCTTGGCCGTCGCGGTCTTGAACCACGCCTCGGGATCATGGAACAGCAGACCGAGCAGACGGCCCGAGGCGAGCAGGCGCGCCTTACCCCGCGCCTTGTCGGCGGAGGTCGTGGCCTTGTTCAGGCTTCCGGCCAGATCGTGAAGATGGCTGATCGCCAGCGGAGTGTTGAGATCGTCTTCGAGCGCGGCGCGCACCTCGATCGGAGCCGGGGCGGAATCGTCTGCGGGGATGTCGGCGACGGCGCGCAACGCGGTATAGAGGCGGTCGAGCGTCGCCCGCGACTGCCGCAGCAAATCGGCGGTCCAATCGAGCGGCTGGTGGTAATGGGTGGTCAGCATCGCCAGCCGCACCGCCTCGCCCGGCGCCTGATCGAGCAGGTCGCGGACAGTGATGAAATTCCCCAGCGACTTCGACATCTTCTCGCCATTGACCATCAGCCAGCCATTGTGGAGCCAGTAGCGGGCAAACGGCTGACCGTTGGCGCAGACACTCTGCGCGATCTCGTTTTCATGGTGGGGGAAAACCAGATCCTGGCCGCCGCCATGGATATCGAAACTGGCCCCCAGATGTTCAAGGCTCATCGCCGAGCATTCGATGTGCCAGCCGGGACGGCCGCGTCCCCACGGGCTGTCCCAGCCGGGCAGATCGTCGGACGAGGGTTTCCACAGCACGAAATCGCCGGGGTCTTTCTTGTAGGGAGCGACCTCGACCCGGGCACCGGCGATCATCTCGTCCTGCGAGCGCCGCGACAACGCGCCATAGGACGGCATCGAGCCGACGCTGAACAGGACATGACCCTCGGCTTCATAAGCGTGTCCGCGCTCGATCAGCCGGGCGATCATCGCCACCATCTGGGCGATGTGGGCGGTGGCGCGCGGCTCGACATCGGGGGGCAGGCAGTTCAGCGCCGCGATATCCTCGTGGAACAAGGCGGTGGTCCGGGCGGTGATCGCCGCGATCGGCTCGCCCGAATCCTTGGCGCGCTGGTTGATCTTGTCGTCAACGTCGGTGATGTTGCGGACATAGCGCACCGACGGGTAGGTCTGTTTCAGCAGCCGGTACAGCACGTCGAAAACGATCACCGGCCGGGCATTGCCGATATGGGCACGGTCATAGACGGTCGGGCCGCAGACATACATCCCGACATGATCGGGAGCCAGCGGCTCGAACGGATCCTTGCGACGGGATAGGGTATTATAAAGGACGAGCGGCACCGATCGGTCTCCGGCAGACGATAATCAAAGGGAAGATCAGGCCACGCGGCCTTCAAGCCGGGCCAACGCGCGGGCCCGCCCGATCAGAGGTAACAGAGTCTTCAGTTCCGGTCCATTCTCGCGCCCGGTCAGGGCCAGCCGCAACGGATGGAACAAAGCCTTGCCCTTGCGACCGGTCGCCTGCTTCACCGCCTCGGTCCAGACCGACCAACTCGACTGATCCCACGGTTCGGGCGGCAGCAGCGCGGCGGCGGCGGCGGTGAAGTCGGCATCCTCGATCGTCGGGGCAAGCTCGGCCCGGCAGATCGCCCACCACTCGGCCGCGTCGGCCATCCGGGTCAGATTGCCGCGC
Organism: Magnetospirillum fulvum; assembly: GCF_900108475.1. Classification (GTDB taxonomy): domain Bacteria; phylum Pseudomonadota; class Alphaproteobacteria; order Rhodospirillales; family Magnetospirillaceae; genus Phaeospirillum; species Phaeospirillum fulvum_A. The sequence continues at coordinate 20,949 of NZ_FNWO01000011.1, forward strand.
ACCCCCAGCCAGAACGCCTCGTCCGCCTCGGCCAGACCGAGATCGGCCAGCGAGTCTTGCGCTTCGGCGAAGCTCATCTGGTGGACCAACTGGGAATCGAGCCGCTCCAGCAACGCGAGATCGAATTTCGGGCTGCCGCGCCCGAACTTGTCCCAACCGAATTCGGCGGCAAGACCGGCCAGATCGTGCTGGACCGCGACCGCGTCCGAGGTGCCAAGCCGGGCCAGCAGCGCGTTCAGCGCCATCGGCTCGATCCCCCGCCCGCGCAGGTCGGCCAGCGAACCCGATCCCAGCCGCTTCGACAGACCGCCGCCCCCGGCATCGGTCAGCAGCGACAGATGGGCAAAGCCCGGCACCGGGCCACCCAGCGCCTCGAAAATCTGAATCTGGGCAACGGTGTTGGTGACGTGATCCTCGCCCCGCACGACATGGGTGATCCCAAACTCGATATCGTCAACAACGCTGGGCAGGGTGTAGAGGAAGCTGCCATCGGCACGGATCAGCACCGGATCGGACAAATGCTCGCCATGGCCGTGGCAGGGACCGCGCACCAGATCGTCCCAGCGCACTTCGGCATGATCGAGCTTGAAGCGCCAATGCGGGCGACGGCCCTCGGCCGCGCGGGCGGCGATCTCGGCGTCACTCAGCCGCAGGCTGGCGCGGTCATAGACCGGCGGCCGTCCCCGCGACAGCGCCAGCTTGCGCCGGATTTCCAGTTCCTCGGAGGTCTCCCAGCAGGGATACAGCCGCCCCGACTCTTTCAGCCGTTCCGCCGCCGCGTGATAGCGGTCGAGCCGCTCGGACTGGCGTTCCAGCCGGTCCCACGACAGGCCGAGCCAGAGCAGATCGGCCTCGATCGCCTCGGCGAATTCGGGACGCGAGCGTTCGGGGTCGGTGTCGTCAAGCCGCAGCACGAAGCTGCCGCCGCTCTTGCGGGCGAACAGCCAGTTGATCAGGGCGACGCGGGCATTGCCGACATGAAGCAGCCCGGTCGGGCTGGGGGCGAAGCGGACGGTGACGCTCATCGCGGGGTAAAGGCGTTGGTGATCGGGTAACGCCGCTCCTTGCCGAACGAACGCGCGGTGATCTTGACGCCGGGCGGGGCCTGACGCCGCTTGTATTCGGCGCGGTCGAGCATCCGCCACACCCGGCGGACAACGTCCTCGTCATAGCCTTTGCCGCAGGTTTCGGCCACGCTCATCTCTCCTTCGATCAGACAATGCAGGATGCCGTCGAGCACCTCATAGGGCGGCAGGCTGTCCTGGTCGGTCTGGTTGGGCCGCAATTCGGCGGTCGGCGGCTTGGTCAGCACCCGCTCGGGCATCACCCGGCCCTCCGGCCCCAGCACGCCTTGCGGCCGATGGTGGTTGCGCCAGTCCGACACCGCGAACACGGTGGTTTTATAGACATCCTTCAGCACGGCATAGCCGCCGCACATGTCGCCATACAACGTCGCATAGCCGCAGGACATTTCGCTCTTGTTACCGGTCGACAACACCATCGGCCCGAACTTGTTCGACAGCGCCATCAGGGTCAGGCCCCGGGCGCGCGACTGCAAATTCTCTTCGGTGGTGTCGGGCGCGGCATCGCCGAACAGCGGGGCCAGCATTCCGGTGAACGCCTCCATCGCCGGGCGGATATCGACGGTGTCGAGCCGTGTCCCCAGCAAGGCGGCAACCTGCGCCGCGTCTTCCAGACTGTCAACCGAGGTGTAGGGCGACGGCATCATCACGCAGTGGACCCGGTCCGCCCCCAGCGCATCGACCGCGACCGCCGCCGCCAGCGCGCTGTCGATTCCGCCCGACAGACCCAGCACGATTCCGGGAAAGCGGTTCTTGGTCACGTAATCGCGCAGGCCGACCACCATCGCCAGATACAGACTCTCCAGCCGCCCGCACGGTGCGGCCAGCGGACCGGAGCAGTCCCACCCCTCGGCTCCTCGCCGCCATTCGGTCAGGGCGATCTCGGCCCGCCATGGGGGCAGAGAGGCGGCCAGACCGCCATCGCCGCCGACGACGAAGCTGCCGCCGTCGAACACCAGTTCGTCCTGGCCGCCGACCTGATTGACATAGATCAGCGGCAGGCCGGTGGCGGCAACCCGGGCCGCCGCGTGGTCCAGCCGCATCCCCGGCTTGTCGTCCTCGAAGGGCGATCCGTTCGGCACCACCAGAATCTCGGCTCCGTCGCGGGCCAGGGCGTCGGCGACATCGGCGTACCACATGTCCTCGCAGACCAGCACGCCCAGCCGCACCCCGCGAAACACGATCGGACGGGGCAGCGGGCCGGGCACGAACAGCCGCGCCTCATCGAACACGCCGTAATTGGGCAGGTGGCGCTTTAACCGAACGTCGGCGACAGCGCCGTCATCGAGCAGCAGGGCGGCATTGTGGACTTGGCCTGCCTCGCGCCAGGGGGCGCCGATCAGGATCGCCGGACCGGACGCGGTGTCGGCGGCAAGCTCGTCCACCCCCGCCCGGCACGCATCGAGAAACGCGCCCTTTTGCACCAGATCCTCGGGAGGATAGCCGCAGACGCACAATTCGCCGAACACCACCAGATCAGCGCCTTGCGCGGCGGCGCGGCTCCGGGCGGCGCGGATCAGGGCGACATTGCCGGCGATGTCGCCGACGATGGGGTTGATCTGGGCAAGCGCGATACGAAGAGACTCGGTCATGACAGGACAGGCCGGATAGCTGGATCAGGCTCGCAGACTATGGACGGCGGCCAAGCCTGTCAACGAAGGGGGGAACCCCGCCACGGATTACCCCCGATGAAATTCCCCTACCCTCGCGCCCCGCCCAGCAAACCGCGCGCGATCACCTGGGCCTGGATTTCCGCCGCACCCTCGAAAATATTGAGGATGCGAGCATCGCACAGCAGGCGGCTGACCGGATATTCCTCGGCATAGCCGTTGCCGCCATGGACCTGAAGGGCATTGTCGGCATTGGCCCAGGCAACGCGGGCGGCCAGCAACTTGGCCATCCCCGCCTCGATATCGCAGCGGTGGCCCTCGTCTTTTTCCCGCGCCGAGAAATAGGTCATCTGGCGGGCGATCATCGTTTCGACCGCCATCCAGGCGATCTTGCCGCCGACGCGGGGGAAATCATAGATCGGCTTGCCGAACTGGACCCGCTCGGTGGCATAGCGGAGCGCCGTTTCCATCGCCGCCTGGGCGACGCCGACGGCGCGGGCCGCCGTCTGGATGCGGGCGGATTCGAAGGTCTCCATCAATTGTTTGAAGCCCTGGCCCTCGACACCCCCCAGCAGGTTGGCCGCCGGAACGGTAAAGCCGTCGAAGCCCAGTTCGTATTCCTTCATGCCGCGATAGCCCAGCACCTTGATCTCGCCGCCGCTCATGCCGGGGGCCGGGAATGGGGTGTCCTCGGTCCCGCGCGGCTTGGGGGCCAGCAGCATCGACAGACCACGATAATCGGTCGTGGCCGGATCGGTGCGAACCAGCAAGGTCATCAGGTCGGAGCGGGCGGCGTGGGTGATCCAGGTCTTCGCCCCGGTGACGGTATAGACCTCGCCACTCCGCACCGCCCGGGTCCGCAACGAGCCCAGGTCCGAGCCGGTGTTGGGTTCGGTAAAGACGGCGGTGGGCAGAATCTCGCCCGACGCGATCCGGGGCAGCCATTCCGCCTTCTGCTCGGGCGTACCGCCGAGGCGGATCAGTTCGCCCGCGATTTCCGAGCGGGTGCCGAGCGAGCCGACGCCGATATAGCCGCGCGACAATTCCTCGGTCACCACGCACATCGCGGTCTTGCCCAGCCCCAGCCCGCCATATTCCTCGGGCAGGGTCAGGCCGAACACCCCCATCTCGGCGACCTGATCGACCACTTCGATCGGAATCAACTGGTCTTTCAGGTGCCACTCATGGGCGAAGGGGGCGACCACCTCGTCGGCGAAGCGGCGGAACTGGTCGCGAATCAGGGTCAGGGTCTCGTCGCCCAGCCCGGCCTCGCCATAGCTATGGCCGTCGCGGAGCAGCGCCGCGATCTGGCCGCGCACGGCGGCGGTACAGCCGAGGCGGCGCAGCACCTGCACCGCCGGTTCGGCGAGACGATGCAGATCGACCGGCTCCAGTCCGAGATCGGCGGGACGGATAATCTCGCCCTGGCTCATCGGGATGCCGCCATGAATCTGCGACAGATACTCGCCGAACGCGGCCTGGAGCATCAGCGCCTCAAGCTCGCCCAGCTTGGCGTCGGCCTCCAGCCGCTTGGCCCAGCCCAGCATCTGCTCCAGCGCGGTGACGGTCGTCGCCAGCCAGGCATAGCCGTGGGCGGCGGTCTGGTGGGTTTCCAGTAGCGACGCCGCGACCCGGCCGTCGCGCACCACCAGGGCCGACACCCGCACCTTGGCAGCGGCGCGCAGTCTGTCGGCGGCAACCAGCGCCGTCTCGCACAGGCCGATCAGATCGGGAAGCTGGGTGGTCATCGCTATTATTCCTTCGCTGGAAACAGGAAATGACGAAAATCAACGAGATCGCGGCAGACATAGCCTGCGGCGGACAGCGTGCGGCGCTGTTCCTCCGGAAAGACCGGTGCGTACAGGGCTTTCTGGGGGATTAATGTCTGAACCTTGCCCCCACCGGGGGTCTTCATGAAGCGGTCGATATGGCCATCGAATTCGACCCGTTCTTGGACCGTGTGTTTGGCGGCGGATCGCTTACAAGACCCGAAGCGGACGAGTCCGTTGATAAGCTCATCCACCGCAATCAGATCGATTTCGGTATCGGCGCTGTCCCAATAGCCTTGGATCATCTCGCTGAGCACGAAATCATCCACCCCCTTGCGCGAGCATTCGACCGTCAGGCCGCGAACCATCCGCTCGAAGGCTACCCCTTCGATTTTCGCCAGATCGGCATCGGCGGCCGCCAAAGGACGCTCCAGCGGCATGATCCGGGCGGCATCGACGTTCCGCTTCAGCGCCCCCAACCATGCAGTCAGGAAATTGTCGGTCAAGGCATAGCGGGTCTTACGCGACGTCTTCGCGGCAAAAATCGGACGTTGGCATTCGACCATCCGATATTTGTCGATCAGGATTTTGAGATATCCGCCCAGTTGAGTGCCGGTCTCGGCTCCGGCGCGGCTGAATTCATCCATCAGCGTCCCATGCGAACAGGGGCCGAAACGGGCAAGAAGCTTCAGGACGGTGTCGTACCGACCGCGAAACTCACGCAGGAACCAATTATCCGCTTCGTCGCGCAGGGGACTGCTGCCCTCGAAGAACAAACGCCGCAGCGTGTCGGACCGATAGGTCGGAGAGGGGACCAGCACGCCCTGATCGAACGCATCTCGGTAGAATTTCGGCACGCCTTCGAACAATGTCCACAGAAACAATTGCTGCCCCGGATCGACGATGCCATGCGCATCGAACATCTGGAACAAGGTGGCGAAATCCCAATGATCGATTTCGATCCGGTCGGTAATCCGGTTGAACAAGGGCGCGGTACGGTCTTCGAGAATCGCTGACATTTCGGTGTGAATCGACCCGAGAACGATCAGCCCGCCTTTGTCGGTGTCACGCAGACGATCGACCCGATCCTGCAACAGGGACTGGAACGGTGACAGAACCTTGCGGTGGAAGTACTGGAACTCGTCGAGAATAAGGATGAACCCCGAGGCGTTCAGAGCCGCGATCGCATTGGCCATGTCGGCGAAAGTGCGAAATTTCTGCCCACCCTCCGGTGGCATCCCCTGACTTTCCAACGCATCCTGAAACGCCTGAACAACCCCCCGTTCGTCGCTGTCGGGAATCTGGACATACAGAAACCGACGCTCTCCCGCCGCCTGCAAGGCTTCGCGGATCAGGGAGGTCTTGCCGATCCGCCGCCGCCCCGAGACGGCGCAGAAGAACCATCGGCCCCGATCAAGGATCGCCCGGATGTCGGCGATTTCACGGTCGCGACCGTAAAAGCCCCAGTTGTTCTGCATACTTACACCGAGAAACAGAATAGCGTAAAAATTATTACGCTAACCAAATCCCGTCGGCAAGGAGGCTCGCTGCCGACGGGATTGATGATCGCGGACACGGCTCAGCCGTCGATGCAATCCTCGATGGTCAGGCGGCCGGGCTGATAGGCCTGCACCAGCACCGCCATGTTGCCGGGCTTGTGTTCGTTTCTCAGCATCCGCATGTGGGCAAGCGGGATATCCTCCCAGGAATAGACCTCGGACATGCAGGGGTCGATCCGCCGCTCGATCACCAATTGGTTGGCCTGGGCCGCCTGGAGCAGATTGGCGAAGTGGCTGCCCTGAATCCGCTTTTGCCGCATCCAGACGAAGCGGGCATCGAAGGTGAGGTTAAAGCCGGTGGTTCCGGCGCAGAACACCACCATACCGCCGCGCTTGACGACGTTGCACGAGACCGGGAAGGTCGATTCGCCCGGATGTTCGAACACGAAATCGACGTCGTTGCCCTTGCCGGTGATGTCCCAGATCGCCTTGCCGAACTCGCGGACCTTTTTCATGTAATCCGAGAACAGCTTGGGGTCGCCATCGACGTCGGGCAACTGGCCCCAGCAATCGAAATCCTTGCGGTTGATAACGCCCTTGGCTCCCAGGCTGAGGACGAAATCGCGCTTGTCGTCCTCGGACACGACGCCGATCGCGTTGGCGCCCGACACCGCGATCAACTGAACCGCCATCGAGCCCAGCCCCCCGGCGGCTCCCCACACCAGGACATTGTGACCGGGGCGTAGGACGTGGGGGCGATGGCCAAACAGCATTCGGTAGGCGGTCGCCAGCGTCAGGGTATAGCAGGCGCTGGCTTCCCAGGTCAGATGGCGCGGACGCGGCATCAATTGCTGGGCCTGGACGCGGGCGAACTGGGCGAACGAGCCGTCCGGGGTTTCATAGCCCCAGATGCGCTGGCTGGGCGAGTTCATCGGGTCGCCGCCATTGCATTCCTCGTCGTCGCCGTCGGTCTGGTTGCAGTGAACCACCACCTCGTCGCCGACCTTCCAGCGCTTGACCTTCGAGCCGACCGCCCACACCACGCCCGAGGCATCGGAGCCTGCGATGTGATACTCGGCCTTGTGGTAATCGAACGGCGAGATCGGCTTGCCCAGGCAGGCCCACACCCCGTTGTAATTGACCCCGGCCGCCATCACCATGATCAGCACGTCATGCGAATCGATCACCGGAGTCTCGACAACTTCGACCTGCATCGCGGTGTCGGGTTTGCCGTGCCGCTCGCGCCGGATCGCCCAGGCGTACATCTGCCGGGGCACATGTCCAAGCGGAGGGATCTCGCCTAATTCATAAAGATCCTTCACCACTTGTCCGGGACGAATCTCGGTCGACTGTGCCGGTTCGGTCATGCGCGATCTCCTTCAAGTGCCTAGCCTGTCGGCGATGCGCCCGTGCCTTGCGCCCGCCCGGTAAAGTTATCGTTTTGCCGCTTTCTTCGCAATGCACAAAATGATAGTTTGTTTCGCGAATACATTTCGTTAAGAAACAATTAGTCGCCCCGCCGGCGGCTTCCCCGCCCCGAAACAATCGAGCGCGCCGATGACCGATCCCAGAGCCCCCTCCTCCTCGCGGGATAAGCCGTGGCTGATCCGCACCTATTCCGGACACAGCTCGGCCGCCGAATCCAACCGGCTGTACCGCACCAATCTGGCCAAGGGACAGACCGGGCTGTCGATCGCTTTCGACCTGCCGACCCAGACCGGCTACGACAGCGACCACCCCCTGGCCCAGGGCGAAGTGGGCAAGGTCGGCGTGCCCGTCTGTCATATTGGGGACATGATGACCTTGTTCGAGGGGATCCCCCTCGAAAAGATGAACACCTCGATGACGATCAACGCCCCGGCGGCGTGGATGTTGTCGCTGTATATCGCCACGGCCGAGCGCCAGGGCGCGGCGCGGGCCAGCCTCAACGGCACCACCCAGAACGACGTCATCAAGGAATATCTGTCGCGCGGCACCCACATCTTCGCCCCGCGCCCGTCCTTGCGGCTGACCGCCGACGTGATCGCCTTCGCCTATCGCGAGGTTCCCAAATGGAACCCGATCAACGTCTGTTCCTACCACCTTCAGGAAGCGGGCGCGACGCCGGACCAGGAACTGGCCTATGCGCTGGCGACCGCGATCGCGGTGCTCGATACCGTGCGCCCCCGGGTGCCCGAAGCCGACTTCCCCCAGGTGGTCGGGCGGATCAGCTTCTTCGTCAATGCGGGCATCCGCTTCGTCACCGAATTGTGCAAGATGCGCGCCTTCACCCGGCTGTGGGACGAGATTTGCCGCGACCGCTACGGCATCGCCGACGAGACGCTGCGCCGCTTCCGCTATGGCGTCCAGGTCAACAGCCTGGGCCTGACCGAGCAGCAACCCGAGAACAACGTCTATCGCATCCTGCTCGAAATGCTGTCGGTGGTGCTGTCGAAGGAGTCCCGGGCCAGGGCGGTGCAACTCCCCGCCTGGAACGAGGCGCTGGGCCTGCCGCGACCGTGGGATCAGCAATGGTCGCTGCGGCTGCAACAGATCGTCGCCTATGAAACCGACCTGCTGGACTATGGCGACATTTTCGAAGGTGCCACCGTGATCGAGGCCAGAGTCGCCGAACTGGCCGAGGGAGCGCGCGAGGAAGTGGCGCGGATCGACGCGATGGGAGGTGCCGTCGCCGCGATCGAAAGCAGCTATATGAAGAGACGGCTGGTCGAATCCAACGCGCGCCGGATCGCCGCGATCGAATCCGGCGAGCAGGTGGTGGTCGGCGTCAATCGCTGGACCGAGACCGAGCCAAGCCCGCTGACCACCGGCGACGGCGCGATCCTGTCGGTCGATCCCCGCGCCGAGGGGGAACAGATCGAGCGGTTACAGGCGTTCCGCGCCAGCCGCGATCCGGTCGCGGTGGCCGCCGCGCTGGCCGAATTGCGCGCCGCCGCCGCCGAGGACCGCAACGTGATGGACCCGTCAATCGCCTGCGCCCATGCCGGAATCACCACCGGCGAATGGAGCCAGACCCTGCGCGATGTCTGGGGCGAGTACCGCGCTCCCACCGGAGTCTCGGCCTCCGGCTCGGGCATCGAGGGGGCGGCGCTGGTGGCGCTGCGGCAACGGGTCGAGGCGGTGTCGGCCAAGCTGGGGCGACGGGTCAAGATCCTGGTCGGCAAGCCGGGACTGGACGGCCATTCCAACGGCGCGGAACAGATCGCCGTGCGCGCCCGCGATGTCGGGATGGAAGTGGTGTACGAAGGCATCCGCCTGACCCCGGCCCAGATCGTCAATGCCGCGCTGGAGGAAAGCGTTCACGTCGTCGGGCTGTCGATCCTGTCGGGTAGCCATCTGCCGCTGATCGGCGACATCCTGACCCGGATGAAGGCTGCCGGTCTGGGCGACATCCCGGTCGTCGCGGGCGGCATCATCCCGCCCGAGGACGAACGGACCCTGCTCGCCGCCGGGTGCGCCCGCATCTACACGCCCAAGGATTACGACATCACCCGGATCATGGGGGACATCCTCGATCTGCTGGATCGGTAAGAGAGAGCCCCCGACGCCGAGTGTCGGGGGGCTTTTCGCGGCTGGTTCTTAGCCGAAAAGCTTGTCGATCGCGTCCTGTCCGAGCAGGGCATCGACGTCGGCCTGTCCCATCGCCTCGTTGGGCAATTGCGGGCCGTGCAGCAGCTTGCGGTCGGGGTCTTCTTCCTGCTTGATCTCGACCACCACCTTGGCCAGTTCCTCGCGGCCCCAGGTCAGGATGATCGAATTGACCCGGTCCTCGACGAATTTCAGCGAATTGACCACCTTCGACACCCGCTGGCCGGTGATGTCCTGGAACGAGCAGGCCTCGAACACCTGATTGACCCGGTCGCCGACGGAGTCGAAAATCTGTTCGAGCCGGGGGGATTGGGCGTCAGCGACCAGGACGCGCGCCTCCGTCATCAGGCCGTCGATCTCCTCGACGCTTTCCATGATGGTGTTGGTGGCCGTCTCGGTTGCTGCGACGATCGCGTCGAGTTGTTCCGACATGCTGTTAAAATGATCGGATGAACCCGGCGGATTGAGAGCGGCAAGGTCCGCGCGTATTTTTTGCAGATGCCCGAACAGCCCAACCAGTTCCCGTTTCAGGCCGGCGGCGTCGGCCGAACCTTTGGCGTTGGCCATCTAAATATCCACACCCGTTTGTCTGACTCGAATGATAGACCGTTTGTCATCGCCACGCCAACGCCGTGTATCCGCAAAATGTTTCAAATCAGCAGCAACCCGACCAGCCAGCAGGTTCCACCAGGCAAAGAGGCGAGCAGAAGGGAAGACGACATCCGGGGCATGGGAAATCTTTCGAGTGACCGAAGGGGAAAACGAGGACGGTCAAGTCGGCTCAGCATAGGCCATCGCCGCCGTCACCGTAGATGATCGATCGATGAAGAGTGCAAGCCGCACGCTCACCTGTCACTATGGGGGTCTTCCCTGGTATTTTGAAGGTCAGGGAATTCGAATCGTCGGAGAGTGCGGGAACGGACGACGTCAGAGACGGCGCGCGCGGCTTGAAATCGGCCGTCGAGCGGTCCTCCTGCATGATTGACTCCGCACCGTTGGCGGCTTATACACGTCCGCTCGTTTTCATGTCCTGTTCGTAATCGGAGTAGCCCTCGTGAAGCGTACCTATCAGCCGAGCAAGCTCGTTCGCGCCCGCCGTCATGGCTTTCGCGCGCGCATGGCCACCGTCGGCGGCCGCCGCGTCATCAACAACCGCCGCCGCCAGGGCCGCAAGAAGCTGTCTGCTTAGGGGCGATGTCGGCGCAGCTTGATCGGCTTAAAAAACGGGCCGATTTCCTGCGTGTCGCCGGCCTCAGGCGCAAATGGGCGGCTCCCGGTCTGATTCTTCAGGCCGCGCCCTGTCCGACCAAGGATCCGCAAGCCGACTCGCTTCGAGTCGGCTTCACCGTTTCCAAGAAGGTGGGAAACTCCGTCTGCCGCAACCGCGCAAGGCGGCGTTTGCGTGCAGCGGTCGCCGAGATATTCCCGTCCCGCGCGACGCCCGGACTGGATTATGTCGTGATCGGACGCCGCGAGACCCTGGACCGGCCATATTCTCTTCTCTTGCAGGATTTGGCCACGGCGCTAAAACGTCTCGGCGCCTTACGTGTCGAGCCCGCTGCGACCGCCCCTGCGGCCCAAGGAGAGAAATGAACCCCGTCGGTCTGGTCCTGCGCGGACTGATCCGCACCTATCAATACCTGATCTCGCCCCTGCTGCCGCCGAGCTGCCGGTTCATCCCGACTTGCTCGGCTTATGCACTGGAAGCGGTGGAAACCCACGGTGCCTTGTCCGGATCGTGGCTGGCCGCCCGGCGAATCTGCCGCTGCCACCCCTGGTCCGAGGGCGGGTTCGACCCCGTGCCCCCGCCGTCCCGTCAGTCGGAAAGGATGTCATGAACGACCAGCGCAATCTTTTCGCCGCCATCGCCGTTTCAGTCCTGATCCTGATCGGCTGGCAATATTTCATGCCGGCCAAGGCTCCGGAGCTGCCTTCGGCGACCCCGCAGGCGTCCTCGCCCGCGATGACCGCCCCGTCGGCGTCGCTGAGCCCGGCGCAGCCCCCGGCCGCGCCGGCCGCGATCGCCCCGGCCAGCATCAACCCGGTCGAGGCCCGCGCCACCGCGCTGACCGCCAGCCGCCGCATCTCGATCCAGACTCCGTCGCTGCATGGCTCGATCGCCCTGCTGGGCGGCCGGATCGACGACCTGACCCTGGCCAAGTACCGCGAAACCCCCGATCCCGCCAGCGCCGAGATTACCCTGTTGTCGCCCGCCGGATCGCCCAACCCCTATTGGGCCGAATTCGGCTGGGTTCCGACCGAGCCCGGCGTCCGGGTTCCCGGTCCCGACACGCTGTGGTCGCCCCAGTCGGGCAGCGCCCTGACCCCGGACCAGCCGGTCGTTCTGAGCTGGGACAATGGCGACGGGCTGCGCTTCATCCGCACCTTCGCCATCGACGAGAATTACATGTTCTCGGTGTCGCAGCGGGTCGAGAATTACGGCACCCGTCCGGTGGCGCTGCACCCGTTCTCGCTGCTGGCGCGGACCGGCACCCCGCATACCGAGGGGATGTACATCCTGCATGAAGGCCCGCTCGGCGTCTTCAACCGCACCTTGAGCGAGACCAAGTACGACGACCTGAAGAAGGATGGCGTGTCCCGGCACGAGTCCGAGGGCGGCTGGGCCGGCATCACCGACAAGTACTGGCTGACCGCGCTGATCCCCCCGGCGAAGGAGCAGACCACCGCCCGCTTCGTCCATCAGCGGATCGACAACACCGACCGCTATCAGGTCGATTACATGGGCGGTGCCCGCACCGTGCAGCCGGGCGACAGCCTGGAAGCCGATTTCCGCCTGTTCGCCGGAGCCAAGCAGGTCAGCCTGCTCGACAGCTATGGCGAAAAGTACGGGATCGACCGCTTCGACCTCGCGATTGATTTCGGCTGGTTCTACTTCCTGACCAAGCCGTTCTTCTACCTGCTCCAGATCCTCCATTCCGCCCTGGGCAACATGGGTCTGGCGATCCTGGCGCTGACCGTGGTCCTGAAGCTGGCGATGTACCCGCTGGCCAACAAGTCCTACGTGTCGATGAGCAAGATGAAGAAGCTCCAGCCCGCCGTGCAGGCCCTTCAGGGTCGGTTCGGCGAGGACAAGATGCGTCTTCAGCAGGAGATGATGATTCTCTACAAGAAGGAGAAGGTCAATCCGCTGTCCGGCTGCCTTCCCGTTCTGGTCCAGATCCCGGTCTTCTTCGCCCTGTATAAGGTCCTGTTCGTCACCATCGAAATGCGCCATGCGCCGTTCTATGGCTGGATTCACGACCTTTCGGCCCAGGACCCGACCAACATCTTCACCCTGTTCGGCCTGATCCCGTGGGCACCGCCCAGCTTCCTCCATCTCGGGCTGTGGCCGTTGATCATGGGCATCACGATGTACTTCCAGCAGAAGCTGAATCCGCAGCCGCCGGACCCGGTCCAGGCCAAGATTCTGTCCTTCCTGCCGATCATGTTCACCTTCTTGCTGGCCAACTTCTCTTCCGGCCTGGTGATCTATTGGGCCTGGAACAACGCCCTCTCGATCGCCCAGCAATGGATGATCATGCGTCGCCTGGGAGTAAAGCCCTGACGTCCGATCCCACCCCCTCGACCGGAGCGGCCGATGCCGACCCGGTCGAGACCGGGCGTCTGCTGTTCGCCCGGGAATGCCGCTTCATGATGGGCGGGGTGTCGCTTGACGCCCTGCCCCCCGCCGATCTGCCCGAACTGGCCTTCGCCGGGCGCTCCAACGTCGGCAAATCCAGCATTCTGAACGCCCTGACCGGGCGCAAGACGCTGGCCCGCACCTCGAACACCCCCGGCCGCACCCAGGAACTGAACTTCTTCGATCTGGGCGGACGGCTGATCCTGGTCGATATGCCGGGCTATGGCTTCGCCAGCGCCCCCAAGGCCCAGGTCGAACGCTGGACCCGGCTGATCGAAGGCTTCCTGCGCGGCCGCACCGTGCTGCGCCGGGTCATCGTGCTGGTCGATTCCCGTCATGGGCTCAAAGACAGCGACCGCACCATGATGAAGATGCTCGATCAGGCGGCGGTGGTCTATCAAGTGGTGCTGACCAAGGCCGACAAGATCAGCGAGTCAGCCCTGGCGGCGGTCACCGAGACGGTGCGGGCGGAAATCGCCAGCCGCGTCGCCGCCCATCCCACTCTGATCGCCACCTCGTCAGAAACCGGACTTGGCATCGCGGAGTTGCGGGCCGAGCTGGCCGCCCTCGCCCGTGGAGAGAAGACCCAACGATGATCAGCGAAGACACCCCCGACATCCTGCACGACCGCAAGGCCTGGCTGGAACGCGCCAAGACCCTGTCCGAGGCGCTGCCGTTCATGCGCCATTTCTCGGACCAGACCCTGGTCATCAAGTTCGGCGGCCACGCGATGGAATCGGACGATCTCGCCCGCCTGTTCGCCCAGGACGTCGTGCTGTTGCGTCAGGTCGGGGTCAATCCGGTCGTCGTCCATGGCGGCGGGCCGCAGATCGACCAGATGCTAAAGCGGCTGAACATCGTCACCCCCCGGATCGACGGTCTGCGCTATACCGACGAGGCCACGATCGAAGTGGTCGAGATGATCCTGGCCGGTAAGATCAACAAGCAGATCGTCTCGGCGATCAACGAAGCGGGCGGCTTCGCCGTCGGCCTGTCGGGCAAGGACGGCCAATTGATCCGCGCCCGGCGGCTGCGCCATATCCGCCACGATCCCGAGACCAACCGCGACGTCCCGGTCGATCTGGGCTTCGTCGGCGAACCGGCCGAGATCACGCCGCACATTCTCGATTTCTTCCGCGAATCCGACATCATCCCGGTGGTCGCGCCGGTGGGCATGGGGCCTGCGGGCGAGACCTACAACATCAACGCCGACACCGCCGCTGGCGCCATTGCCGCCGCCACCGGATCGCGCCGTCTGCTGATGCTGACCGACGTCCCCGGCGTGCTCGACAAGTCAGGCAACCTGATCCCGGAAATGACCGCCGCCCAGGTCAAGGCCTTCATCGCCGACGGCACCATCTCGGGTGGGATGATCCCCAAGGTCGAAACCTGCCTGGATGCGGTGGCCAAGGGCGTCGATGCGGCGGTGATCCTGGATGGGCGGATTCCCCATGCCGTCCTGCTCGAACTGTTCACGCCGCACGGCGTCGGCACCCTGATCAAAGCGGGCTAAATCTGCCTGTTCAACAGGCAGCGCCGTCAGGCCCCTGTCCCGCTTTTCGTCGCGATGTCCATCACCTGGCCGCTTTTCTTGAAGTCGCCGAGGTGATGGACTCACCCGACATTCTTTCGTCATAAAATAATAGTATCTGGCATTGAGGCTGATTCGCCTCTGCCAGAGTAATCACAAAACAGAATATACTTAAAAAAAACTAACCGAACGGTTGTCTTCGGACCCTTCTCCACTTTGAGATAGTGCATGAGGGCCGGTATTTTTAGATTTTCCCTTATTCCTTGCGGCCTTCCCTCTTGCGTTTCGCATACACTGAGGCAAGTATCGGCGCCGAAATTGTGTTGAGGGAAACATGCCAAGAAAAAAGGCAAATCGAGGTCGAACCCCGTCTGGAGCGCCGAACCCGATTGATGTCCATGTCGGTGCACGGATGCGACTGCGGCGGACCTTGCTGGGGCTCAGCCAGGAAAAACTTGGGGAACTGATCGGCCTGACGTTTCAGCAGGTCCAGAAGTATGAGCGCGGGGCCAACCGTGTCAGTTGTTCTCGACTGTTCGACCTGTCGCGTGCTCTGGAAATTCCGATTTCTTATTTCTTCGAGGACATGCCGGAAGAGGTCCAGAACCTCAGCCCGGTGCAAATGGGACGCGAACCGCCCCAGGAAGACCTGCCGACCGCCGAAACCGATCCCCGGCTGCGACGCGAGACTCTGGAACTGGTCCGCAATTACTACAGCATCAGCGACCCCGACGTGCGGCGGCGAATCTACGACCTCGCCAAGGCTCTGAGCGAGCGGGGCGAAGCGTAATTCAAGACTGCCGCCGGGACCGGATGCCCCCCGTTTCGCGTGGGCTTCCCCTCCCGGATCGACCAGGACTGCGTGGCCTTTCCAGGCCCTCCCCCCCGCAGCCCCCGGCGATCCTCCGCCCGGACGTCGCTTTCAGATGCAATAATCATCGGCGGCCGGTGGCCGAGGCAGACGCGGCGCGAATCGTCCGCCCAGCAACGGTGCCAGCCGGCCGAGATCGCCCAGGACATCGAGCACGACCGTCTCGGCCCCACCGCCGAGAACCGCTCCCTGACCGCGCCCACTTGGCCCGTGCCCGTCCCTGACCAGTTCCAACCCCAACCGCCCGATCTGATCAATGGCCGACTGCGCGCCTTGCGCCGGATAGGTGATCATGTAGGGGATCGCCAGCGTCTCCAGCAGGATCGCAGCGTCGATCGCGTAGCCGGGACCACGGGGATCATCGGGCGGCGGATCAATGAAGACGAAATCGGGACGGCGCGGCATCGCCACCCGCGAGCGCAGAAAGCGGAACCAGTCATGGCTCCAGAACCGCACCCAGCCGCCTTCGCGGTTGGCCTGAGCGCGGGCGATCTGCGCGGTATCAATGTCGTTGACGTCGATTTCGACCGCGACCCCGACCTGCCTCAGCACCCGCCCCGCCAGCACCCACGAGCCGGGATGGCCCTCGCATCCGGCGAGCGGAGCCGCGACGGCGTCGTGAAAGGTACGGGCGGCAAAGTCGGCACGGCGATCGACAACGCGCCCCAGCCCGGCAGGAGGAGGGACGCAGCCGCATCCGGCGTGGGTATCGGCAAAGGAAAACGCAACCTCCTCGGCGGCGGGATCCAGGTCGCGCGCGGCAAGGGCGGACCGGGCCAGCGCCGCCGCGAGAATGAACTGGGTCCAGAGAATGCCGTGGTCGCCCGACTCTTCCATCTCATCTCCGTCAGCGCTTGTTGCAGGTGCGAGTAAAGCACGGAACCGGCACGATTCCAGAGAGAATGTGCCGCCTTCAGCCTTTGGCGCGGGGATGGGCGTCGCGATAGACCTGGGTCAGCCGGGCGGAATCGATCGCGGTATAACGCTGGGTGGTCGAGAGCGAACTATGGCCGAGCAGATCCTGGATCGTGCGCAGATCGCCACCGCCCGCCAACAGGTGAGTGGCGAAGCTGTGACGCAGCGCATGGGGCGTGGCGGTGTCGGGCAGCCCCAGCAGCGGCCGCAAGCGGCGCATCTGGCGCTGGACCACGCCGGGATTGAGTCGCTTGCCCCGCGCCCCCAGGAACAGCGGGGAGTCTGGCTCGCCCCGATAGGGCAGCAGGTCGAGATAGGCGGCGATCGCCGACCGCACCACCGGCAGGATCGGCACCATCCGCTGTTTGCGGCCCTTGCCGGTGATGACGATGCTGTCGCCGGTGGGAGCCTCGCGCCGGGTCAGGGCCAGCGCCTCGCCCAGCCGCAGTCCGGCCCCATAGAGCAGGGTGAACAAGGCGACGTCGCGCGCGGCCAGCCACGGCTCGTCCTGCTCCTCGGCGGCGACGGCCAGGGTATCCATCGCCTCATCGACCGCCAGCGGGCGTGGCACCGAGCGCGGAACCCGGGGCGAACGCACCGTCGCCAGCGCCGGATTGTGGACCAGCCCGGCGCGGTCGAGATAACGAAAGGCACCGCGCAACGTCGAC
This sequence comes from Magnetospirillum fulvum, assembly GCF_900108475.1. Lineage (GTDB taxonomy): Bacteria > Pseudomonadota > Alphaproteobacteria > Rhodospirillales > Magnetospirillaceae > Phaeospirillum > Phaeospirillum fulvum_A. The sequence continues at coordinate 38,122 of NZ_FNWO01000011.1, forward strand.
ATCGCCCGAGCCAGCGACGCGCGTGACAGCCCTTCGCCCCCGCGCCGGGCAAGATAGGCGCGGAAATCGGCGGCGGTAAGGGCGGACAGCGCCGCCAGATCGGGCGGTTCGCCGAGATGGACAGTCAGAAAGGACAGAAAGGCGGCAAGATCGCGGCCATAGGCGTCGATGGTGTGGGCCGACGACCGCTTCTCTTCGGCCAGCCAGCGACCCCACCCCGTCAGGGCGGCGGCAAGGTCGGGGCGAACGGTGAAGTCTATCGGGGCGGCGGACATCAGATTGCGACAGGAGACGGTTGCGGTGTCCGAATAGTATGGCAGCGCCCCCTGGCGGTGACAGCGGAAAGAAAGCCGGGTAATAATCCGCCCCCAAGCCTGTCCGTCCCGCCGTCCGAGGTTAACCGATGAAATCCTTGTGGTCCCCTGCCGAAGCCGAACGTCTGGTCGCCCAATCGACCGCCCAGGGAATCGACGCCGAATTGGCCGGTTCCGTCTATGCCACCCGGCTGTTGGGGGGCGATCCGACGCTGGTGCTGCATGGCGGCGGCAACAGTTCGGTCAAGACCACCCGGCCCGATTTGCTGGGCGAGCCGGTCGCGGTGCTGCATATCAAGGGATCGGGCCGCGACATGGCGGTGATCGACCCCGAGGGACTGCCGCCGGTGCGGCTCGACCCGTTGCGGGCGCTGCGGCGGCTGGAACGGCTGTCCGATCCCGAGATGGTCGATGTGCTGGGGCTGAACCGGCTGAAATCGGACTCGCCCGCTCCGTCGGTCGAGACCCTGATGCACGCCTTCCTGCCGCAGCGGCATGTGCTCCATACCCACGCCACCGCCGTTCTGGCCCTGTCGAACCAGCCGGACGGAGCGGCGATCTGCCGCGAGGTGTTCGGTGCCCGCGTCGGCATCGTCCCCTACATGATGTCGGGCTTCGCCCTGGCCCGCGCCGTCGCCGAGACCTATGAGGCCGATCCGACCGTCGAGGGTCTGGTGCTGCTGAAGCACGGTCTGGTCACCTTTGGCGACGATGCCGCCACCGCCTACCAGCGGATGATCGAGCTGGTCACCCTGGCCGAACAACGCCTGGCCCAGGGCCGCCGCAGCGTCGTTCCCGTCGCCGGTCTGGTCGCCGATTCCGTTCCCGCCGAAGTACTGGCCCCCCGCTTGCGCGGCCTGCTCGCCCGCGACAAGGGCGACGGCGCCTTCGAACGCTGGCTGCTCGACCTGCGCGACGACGAAGCGGCCCGCGCCCTTTCCGCCGATGCCGGACTGATCCTGGCGATCGGACGCGGTGTCGCCACCCCCGACCATGTCATTCGCACCAAATCCTGGCCGCTGGTGCTGCCCCCCGCCCCTGCGAGCGCCGACCTCGATGCCTGGACCGAGGCCGCCCGCGCCGCGATCAAAGAGTTTGAAACGTGCTACCACGATTACTTCGTCGTCAATAACGAGGCCAAGGGCGGCGGACGGATCGAACTCGACCCGGTCGCCCGCGTCGCCATCGTCCCCGGCCTCGGCCTGTTCGGGATCGGAGCGACCGCCGCTGCCGCCGCGATTGCCGCCGACATGGCGCTGGCCACCGCCGCCTGCGCCGCCGCCGCCGAAAGCATCGGCACCTATGCCCCCGCCACCGAGGCCGACCTGTTCGACCTTGAATATTGGTCGCTGGAGCAGGCCAAACTGGGTGGCCGCAAGCACCCGGAACGCCCGCTGGCCCGGCAGGTGATGGTGGTTACCGGCGGCGGCTCGGGGATCGGCGCCGCGACCGCCCGCGCCTTCGCCCGTCAGGGGGCCGAGGTGGCGATCCTCGACCTGTCGGCCGAGGCGGCAGAGGCCGTCGCCGCCTCGATCGGGCCGCGCGCGCTGGGTCTGGGCTGCGATGTCACCAACCCCGACGCCGTCGCCGCTGCTTTCGACGCCGTCGCCCGCCGCTTCGGCGGTGTCGATATCGTCGTCAGCAATGCCGGTGCGGCGTGGCAGGGCACGATCGGCAGCGTCGATGACGCCACCCTGCGCCGCTCGTTCGAACTGAACTTCTTTGCCCATCAGGCCGTCGCCCAGAACGCGGTGCGGCTGTTCAAGGCCCAGGGCACCGGCGGCAGTCTGCTGTTCAACGCCTCGAAGCAATCGGTCAATCCGGGCAAGAATTTCGGCCCCTACGGCCTGCCCAAGGCGGCGACCCTGTTCCTGATGAAGCAATACGCGCTTGATCACGGCCGCGACGGCATCCGCTCGGCGGCGGTCAATGCCGACCGCATCCGCTCGGGCCTGCTGACCGGCGACATGATCGCCAGCCGCTCGGCGGCGCGCGGCCTGTCGGAAAAGGATTACATGGCGGGCAATCTGCTCGGGCGCGAGGTGGGGGCCGAGGACGTCGCCGACGCCTTCGTCTGGCTGGCCCGCTCGAACAAGGTCACCGCCTGCACCATCACCGTCGATGGCGGCAATATCGAGGCCAGCCTGCGCTAACCGCCGGAGAGCCGGGCGGCCCTTGTGGCCGCCCGGCTCTCTCCCTATTCGGTCTCCCGTGAAAAAGTCCCTCGCTGTCGCTCGGTGTACTTTTTCCCGTTGGATAAAAGGCCGAAGGACTTTTTCACGACCGACTATTCGGCGGCGATCACCCGCTCGGGCGGCAGCAGGACACTGACGCAGGTACCCTGGCCGGGGGCACTGTCGAGGCTGACCTGGCCGCCCAGCGCCTCGACGAAGCATTTAACGATTGCCAGCCCCAGCCCGGCTCCGTCATGCGGCCGGGCGTGGAGGGCGTCGGACTGAAAGAACGGCTGCCACACCTTGCCGTGATGTTCGAGCGGAATGCCGATGCCGGTGTCCTCGACATGAAAAGCAACACCATCCGGCCCGGCATTGAACCGAATCGTCACCGTCCCCCCCGCGGGAGTGAACTTGATCGCGTTGGTGACCAGGTTGAGCAGCACCTGGCGCAACCGGCGCGAATCCGCCCGCAGGCGCGGCAGCGAGGACGGCAGATCGATCTTCAGCCGGATCGAGCCGTCGGTCGCGTGGGATTCGAGCAGACGGCGGACCGAGGCGACCATCTCGTCGGGGGCAACGACATCCTCGGCCAGATCGAGATGACCGAGTTCGACCCGCGACACGTCGAGGATATCCTCGATCAGCGCGCCGAGATGCTGGCCCGCGGCATGGATCAGCCGCAAATAGTCGCGGGTGCGCTCGGGCTCAAGCGGGCCGAGGGCATCGGACAGCAACGCCTCGGAAAACCCGATCACCGCGTTCAGCGGCGTCCGCAATTCGTGGCTGACGGTGGCCAGAAAGTTGGATTTGGCCCGGTTGGCGGATTCGGCTTCCAGCTTGGCGGCGAGCAGATCGGACTCGGCCTGCTTGCGCTGGGTGATGTCGCGCCCTTCGGGAACCAGATAGATCACCGCGCCGTCATCGTCGGTGACCGGCTTTAACGAAAAGTCGATATAGGCCAAATGTCCGTCGCCGCCGCGATGGGTCGTCTCGAAGCGGACGAATTCGCCCTGGCGGGCGCGCCGGACCGCATCGACCAGCAACGCGCGCTCTTCGCTCGAATGAGTCCACCACGGCGTATCGGCAAAGAGATGCCCGCGCAGCGAGTCGAAATCGTGGCTTTTGATGAACGACATCGCGGTGCGATTGGCGTCGAGGATATGGCCTTCGGGCGACAGCAGACCGATGAATTCATAGGTGTTTTCGATGATCGCCCGCATCTCGCGGTGAGCCCGTTCGGCAGCGCGCTGACGGGCCTCGGGCCAGGGATCGAGATCAATCAGGATGCCGCCATCGGGCAGCGGCGCCAGGGCCAGCGAAACCTCGACCCGATTGCCATCGGGACCGGAGAGAACCGCCGCCCCATCGCGCCAGGGGGCGATCCAATCGGGAACGGTGCCGACCAGCGCCGCAACATCGCGGCGGGCCAGGGTGCAAAAGGCGGAATTGGCGTCGGAAAACCGGCCGTCCGGCCCCAACAGGGCTAGCGGCCGGCTCGACGCGTGAAACGCGGCGCGGTGGGGATCGGGGGAAGATGGGGCTTGCGCCGCCGTCATGAAGGCGGCCCGACCGGGTGGCCCCACAAATCGTAATCCTCGGCGGCGTCGATCTCGACCGCGACGAGATCGCCGGGGCTAAGCTCGGTCTCGCCGTTGAGGAACACCGCGCCATCGACTTCGGGGCTATCGGCGGCACTGCGGCCGATCGCGCCCTCTTCGTCCACCTCGTCGATGATCGCGACGATCACGCTGCCGACCTTGGCGGCGGCCCGTTCATCGGCGATCCGCCGCGCCGCTTCGGTAAAGCGCTGGTGCCGCTCTTCCTTGACGTCCTCATCGACATGGTCGGGGTGGGCGTTGGCGGCGGCACCCTTGACGTTCTCGTACTTGAAACAGCCGACGCGGTCGAGCTTGGCCTCTTCCATCCAATCGAGCAGGAACTCGAAATCCTCTTCGGTCTCGCCGGGGAAGCCGACGATGAAGGTCGAGCGGATCGCCAGATCGGGACAGTCCCGCCGCCAGCCGGAAATCCGCTCCAACAGCTTTTCATGATCGGCGGGACGGCGCATCGCCCGCAACACCGTGGGGCTGGCGTGCTGAAACGGGATGTCGAGATAGGGCAGGATCGTCCCTTCGGCCATCAACGGGATCAGATCATCGACATGGGGATAGGGGTAGACGTAATGCATACGGATCCAGATCCCCAACTCGCCCAGCCCGCGGGCCAGATCGGTCAGGTGGGTCCGGCGCGACTGCCCGCGCCAATCCTGCGCCTGATGACGCAGATCGACGCCATAGGCCCCGGTATCTTGCGAGATCACCAGCAATTCGCGCACCCCGGATTCGGCCAGCCGCTCGGCCTCGCCCAGCACGTCGGCAATCGGGCGACTGTCCAGCCGTCCACGAATGTCGGGGATGATGCAGAAGGAGCAGGAATTGTTGCAGCCCTCGGAAATCTTCAAATAAGCGTAGTGCGAGGGGGTCAGATGCAGCCCTGCCGCCGGAACCAGCGATTCCCAGGGATCGTGCGGCGGCGGAACCGCGCCATGCACCGCTTCGACCACCGCCTGATATTGATGCGGCCCGCTGATCGCCAGCACCGAAGGATGCGCGGACCGGATCGCCGCCTGATCGCCGCCAAGGCAGCCGGTGACGATCACCCGCCCGTTCTCGGCGATCGCCTCGCCGATCGCTTCCAGCGATTCGGCCCGCGCGCTGTCGAGAAAGCCGCAGGTATTGACGATGACGACGTCGGCTCCGTCATAGGTGGCGGAGATGTCGTACCCCTCGGCCCGCAGGCGGGTCAGGATACGTTCGGAATCGACCAACGCCTTGGCACAGCCGAGGCTAACGATTCCGACCTTGGGATTCGGTCTGTTCATGACGGTTCCGACTGCCGGGGGTGCAAAAGACGTCACTTAACGGATATCGCCCTTCGTTCGCAAGTCTCAAGCAATACCAGACATAAGTCATAACCAAAGGGGATAGAAAAACAGACCGCCGACGTAGCCCCCCTCACACAAACGAACGGTTGATAAATGTCGAGAGGGGACCTCCCCAAACAGAGGCACTGGACAAGAGGATGCCCCACCGTTCGTTTTGCTGTAATCACCCATCACCATCACGCCCACAGGCACACCTCAGTCACATAAAGTACAATAGCCTTATATACGATTAACACCTCAAATCGCAAACTGAACTATGAATACGCTTACTGACGGAATCCGACCTATTAAAGTGAGGTTCCGACAATTTATTATGGTGAGAACCTTGCGATAGCGTTATGAAAGTGAGACAGTAGCTCAATCGAGGCCGCTCTTGTGGCATGGGAGGGGCGCTTATGCCGCAACCCGCCTTTTTCAGAAGAACGTATGACGAGACCCTCACCCTGATGGTCGAGGCGCGCAACTACCTCAACCACACCGAACGGCGCGAACGCGAGCGGGCCGAACCGGTGGTCGGGCTGCGGATGAGTTGCGAAGCGATGCGCGTCACCTCGCGCCTGACCCAGGTGATGGCCTGGCTGATGGTGCAGCGCGCGGTGCAGAGCGGCGAGCTGACTCCAGAACAGGCGCTGATCTCGGAACGCCGCCTGTCGGGTTTCGAGGTCTGCCTCGACGACAGCTTCATCGGCGACGCCTCCCTCCCCAACGGACTCCGCAGCCTGATGGACCGCAGCCACCGGCTGTTCCTTCGCGTCGCCCGGCTAGAAGAAATGCTGGTCGAACGGGTGCTGCACTAGCCTGCTTTAGCGCCAGACCACGTCCCACAGCGGAATCTTGTCGCGGAATCCCTTGAGGGCGAAGCTTCCGGCGCTGTCGAACGCGCCGCCCTTGCCCGAGGCGAGATCCTTGACCACCGTCGTGCACAAGGTGCGGTCGGACTGGGTCGCGGCGCAGACCCGGGCGGCCAGCTGGACTGTCACCCCGAACAGATCGTCCTCTTCCTGAATTGGCTCGCCAGCGTTAAGGCCGATCCGCAGATGCAGCGGCAGATCGGGCCGCCCGGCATTGTGGGCCGCGACCTCGCGGTGAATCTGGATCGAAGCCTCGACCGCGTTGGCGGCCGACGCGAACGACGCCATGATGCCGTCGCCGGTATGCTTGATCTCCTTGCCGGAGAATTGGGCCAGACTGGTGCGGACAATCGCATTGTGGCGGCGGACGATCTCCTGGGCGGCGACATCGCCGCGCGCCTGGGTCATGTCGGTCGATCCGACCATGTCGGTGAACATCACCGTCATGATCGAGGCTTTCTTCTCGGTGGCGGGGCGGTTCCAATCCTTCAGGATCGAGGTCAGCACCGAATGGGCACCGACCCCCGCCCCCAGCCCCAGCATCTCGATCCCGGCCCGCCCGGCCTGGATCAGCCGCATATAGCGCGGTTCCATCATGTATTCGGCCATCCGCGACTCGAAGCGGGCGGCCATGTCGGCGGAGGATTCCAGCCGGTCGAACGCCTGGGCCAGCAGGCGGCGGCGGGTCGCATCATCCAGCCGGTGCAACTCGGCCAAGGCCCCCACCGCTCCAGCCATATAGAGGTTGAGGGCGAAGCGCTGGTACTGGTCGAACGCCATCCCGGTCGCCTTGGCGGCGCGGATCGCCCCTTCGAGGAAGCGCTCGCACAATTCGGTCGCGGCGGCAATTGCGGGCGGCACCGATGGAGCGGCGGGCGGCGGCGGCGGCGGGGGAGCCAGAGCGGCGGGCGGCGGTTCGGGGGGGGCAGACTCGGTCGGCTCGGATGGCTCGGTCGCGGCACCGAACGCGAGGTCGAGCGGCAACGGCGCAACCGCCTTCGGGTCGTCTTCCCAACGGTCGGGGATCGTCGGTTCAGCCCCCCCCTCGGCGGCAACGCGGGCGACCAGCTTGTTCAGCGACTTTTTCAGCTTGGGATCGGTGTAGGGCCCAGGCGCCGACGCCCCCCCCGTTCCCTTGGGCAACAGGGCGTGGGTGGGCAGAAAGCGCAGCCCCAACGGCACCGCGACCAGCGCCACCACCAGCAAAAACAACCCAAGCTGAAGATGGTTGTAATCGTCCGGCGTGATGCGAAAGCCGTAATCGTAGAGCGCCAGAACCGTTGATTGCATCAGCCGGAGCGACATCAGACCGAGCCCGACCGCCGCAAGCAGGATCAGGGTCAGGCGGGACACCACCGCGAAGGCGCTGGCGAACGAATCGTCCTTCGGCTTGGCGCGGAGGGGAGGCGCGGCGCGAATCCGCGCCTTGGGCGGCGGCGTGCGGCGGGAGGGTTGCGCCTTCTTGGCCGCAGGGGCCGAGGATTTGGGCGGCGGCGGGGCGTTGCCGCTGACATAGACCTCGACTTCGTCGAAATTGTTGGTGTCGGTATTGTAGGTTTCGCGCAGAACCTTGACGCGCAGGCCCATGCTGGCTTCCAGCTCGCGAGCCTCGTGCATGGCCTCGTCCCGGTCGAGCCGGGGGAAGCGGGCATGAAGCATCCACCCCCTGCTTTCGAGGACGTAGACCTCAAAGTGGACGATGATCATGTTGCCCCAGACATCGTCAGGCTCTAGGGCCGCAAGCCGGCCGCTTTCGGACCTGCTCTACCCTCATCGGCAGGTGAAGTCCATAGCAAACGAGTCCGGCCGGCACAAGGCCGGCCGGATATCCGGTCACAGATGCAACCAGAGCTTACGAGCTCGACTTAATGCCGAAACCCTCGAACCGCTTCTTGAACTTGGCGAGCTGCCCGCCGGTGTCCATCAGGCGGTGAACGCCCGTCCAAGCCGGATGAGACTTGGGGTCGATGTCAAGCCGGAGGATGTCGCCGGCCTTGCCCATCGTCGAGCGGGTCTTGAATTCAGTGCCGTCCGTCATGACCACGTTGATCTCGTGGTAATCGGGATGAATATTGTCCTTCATGGCCAGGTGCTCCGCAAATCGAAGGCGCCTCTATAACCAAAATGACGGTGCGGTGCAAGCCATCCTTGACCCATGGGGGCAGATGCGGAGTAGCATTAATGCCCCCCACGATGCCTGGAGAGCCCGGATGAGCCTGGAAGAAAGCCACTTTATCGCCCTGGCCGACCCGTTACTCGAACGCCTTGCCGAGGCGATCGAGGATGGCCGCGACGATGCCGACGCCGAGCTTGAGGGCGGTGTGCTGACCGTCACCCTCGATCACGGCGGCACCTATGTCATCAACAAGCAGACCCCGAACCGCGAAATCTGGCTGGCCTCGCCCAAAAGCGGGGCGCACCATTTCGTCTGGCGCGACGAGCGCTGGGTCTCGACCCGAGACCCGGCGCTCGCGCTTTTGCCGTTGTTGTCGGCCGAACTGGGCGTGCCCCTGACCTAGTCTCCCGTGAAAAAGTCCCTCGCTGTCGCTCGGTGTACTTTTTCCCGTTGGATTAAAAGGGGAAAAATGGGCTAGAGCGCATTTCACTCAAACGAAGTCAGAGTGAAATGCGCAACAAGCCCGAGCGGCGCTTGAGCTCCGCTAGCCCCGGAGGGGCTGCGGCCTTAGGCAAAACCCCAGCGCCCATTTTTCGTGTTGTCTGTTTCACCAGCCTCCGAAGCCGTGGGCGTCGCCCATCGGCCTCGGAGGGAACCAAATCCATCCCCGCGCGGAAAGCTTGATTGAGCACGGGGATTCTTTTTGAACCGGGGAAAAGTACACTGAGGCCAAAGGCCGAAGGACTTTTTCACGACCGACGACCTAAACCGCCCGGACCAGCACGATCCGCTTCTTGCCGGCGGCCAGCTTCAGCACGCCGCCGGTCAGATCGGACACGGTGACCGGACGGGTTTCGTCCTCGATCACCGCGTCGTTGAGACGCGCCCCGCCGCCCTTGATCAGCCGCTTGGCTTCGCCGTTCGAGGCAACCAACCCGGTCTTCACCAACAAGGCAAAGGCGGGCAGCCCGGCGGCGAACTCGGACGAAGCCAGCTCGATCGTCGGCAGCGAGTCGGCGGACACCCCTTCCTCGAAGGTCTTGCGCGCCGTCTCGGCGGCCAGGGTGGCGGCGTCGGCCCCGTGGGCCAGCCGGGTGACCTCACCGGCCAGGATTTTCTTCGCCTCGTTGATCTCGGCCCCTTGAAGCGCTTCCAGCCGGGCGATCTCGTCAAGCGGCAATTCGGTGTAGAGACGCAGGAAGCGGCCGACGTCGGCGTCCTCGGTGTTGCGCCAGTACTGCCAGAACTCCCACGGGCTCAGCATGTCGGCATTGAGCCACACCGCGCCATTGGCGGTCTTGCCCATCTTCGCCCCCGAACTGGTGGTCAGCAGCGGGCTGGTCAGGCCGAACAATTCGGCCTGATGGACCCGACGCCCCAGTTCAACACCGTTGACGATGTTGCCCCACTGATCCGAGCCGCCCATCTGGAGGCAGCAGCCACGCCGCGCCCACAATTCGGCATAATCGTAGGCCTGGAGGATCATGTAGTTGAATTCGAGGAAGCTGAGCGCCTGCTCGCGCTCCAGCCGCAGCCGGACCGAATCGAAGGTCAGCATCCGGTTGATGGTGAAATGGCGGCCGTAATCGCGCAGGAAGCCGATATAATTCAGCGAGTCCAGCCAATCGGCGTTGTTAACCATCACCGCGTCGGTGGCGCCCTCGCCAAAGCTGAGGTAACGGTCGAACACCGTGCGGATTCCGGCGATATTGTCGGCGATGTCGTCGTCCGACAGCATCTTGCGGGCGTCGTCGCGTCCGGTGGGATCGCCGATACGGGTGGTGCCGCCGCCCATCAGCACGATCGGCTTGTTGCCGGTCTTCTGCCACCAGCGCAGCAGCATGATCTGCATCAGCGAACCGACATGCAGGCTGCGCGCGGTGGCGTCGAACCCGATATAGCCTGCCGCACTCCCCTGATTCAGGCGCTGATCCAGACCGTCGAGGTCGGTACATTGATGGAGGTAACCGCGCTCGACGACGATGCGAAGGAAATCCGAGGTGGGGGTGCTCATGGCCGCTGATCCGCTTGCTGCCGAAAGCTCGCTCGTTTATCACACTCAGGCTGCGGCGACAATGCGAGGGGATCACAATGCTGGCACTCGGATTGATGAGCGGGACGTCGCTTGACGGGATCGACGCCGCTTTGATCGACACTGATGGCGAGGCGGTCGCCGGGTTCGGCCCCGCTTTGACCCTGCCCTATCCCGAGCCGGTGCGGACCGCCCTGCGCGCCGCCGCCCTGGGCGACGGCCCGGTCGAAGCGGCCGAGGCCGAGATGACCCGGCTGCATGCCGAGGCGGTCGCCCGCCTGCTGAAACAGGCCGGGCTTGGCCCCGACGCCATCGGGGTGATCGGCTTTCACGGCCATACCCTGTCGCACCGCCCCGACCAGGGCCACACCCGCCAGATCGGCGACGGAGCCTGGCTGGCCACCGCCACCGGCATCCGCGTCGTCAACGATTTCCGCTCGGCCGATGTCGCCGCCGGAGGCCAGGGCGCGCCGCTAGTGCCGGTGTTCCACCGCGCCCTGGCCGCCGGGATCGAGACTCCGCTGGCGGTGCTTAATCTGGGCGGCGTCGGCAACGTCACCTGGATCGGCGAAGACGGCGCGATGTCCGCCTTCGATACCGGCCCCGGCAACGCCCTGATCGACGATTGGGCCGCAACCCATACCGGCCAGCCGATCGACCGCGACGGCGCGCTGGCCGGAGCCGGACGGGTCGATCTCGACCGCGTCGCGGTGTTCCTGTCCGATCCCTGGTTCGAGCAGCCGCCGCCGAAATCGCTCGACCGCGACGATTTCGCCCGGTTGGCGGCCAAGCTGACGCGGGGATTGTCGCCCGCCGACGGGGCGGCGACCCTGACCGCCTTTACCGCCGGAGCCGCCGGAGCCGCCGCGTTGCACCTGCCCCAGCCGCCACGGCAATGGCTGGTCACCGGCGGCGGACGGCACAACCCGGTGCTGATGATGGCGTTGCGCCAAATTCTCGACGTCGATGTCCGCCCGGTCGAAGCGGTCGGCTGGGACGGCGACGCGCTGGAAGCCCAGGCGTTCGGCTTCCTGGCGGTGCGGGTGCTGGCCGGACTGCCCACCACCTTCCCCTCGACCACCGGCGCGCCGGAACCTCTGGGCGGCGGCCGAATCTTCACCCCCTGACGGAGTGCCTCGCGATGAAGCGTCTTGCCCTTGCCGCCGTTTGCCTGATCGCGTCGCTGACGGCCGCCCCCGCCCATGCCGACCGCGAAACCGCCCTGGCCGCAATCCGCGCCACCCCCCGCGTCCTCGATGCCCAGATCGACGATCGCGGCAATCTGTGGGCGATCGTGAAAAACGATCAGGTCAGTTGGACCCAGTTCGCCACGGTGCTGTGCGTCGTCGTCCGCCCCCATCAGGCGCGGGTGTTTTCCGCCCGGGTGGTCGATGTCACCTCGGTCGGACGCGGTCGCAAGAGTTCGGAATGGAAAGTGCTCGCCCAAGCCAATTGCGGGGCGCTTTAAGGCCGGTGACGGACGGACGGCTTTCCCCTCGTCTTCCCCGCGGTGGGGGACGACGAGGGGGACAAACAGCCCGGTTCAGCTCATCGCGGCGGCGAGTTCCGGCACGGGAACCGGAGTAACCTGACGCTCGGGGGCGATGTCGGCCAGATAGGATTCGACGATCCCGCCCAATTGATCGAGCTGGGAGCCGAAGAAATGGTTGGCTCCCTCGATGGTGCGGTAGCCGACCCGGATATTGCGCTGGGTCGCCAGTTTGGCCGCCAGTTTGGCGACACTGGCTTCGGGGACCAGATCGTCGGCGGTGCCGTGGACGATCAGCCCCGAGGACGGACAGGGAGCGAGGAAGGTAAAGTCGAACACGTTGGCCGGAGGCGCCACCGAAACGAATCCGTCGATCTCGGGACGGCGCATCAGCAACTGCATCGCGATCCAGGCCCCGAACGAAAAGCCACCGACCCAGCAGGCCGACGCGTTGGGGTTGAAGGATTGCATCCAATCCAGCGCCGAAGCGGCATCCGACAGCTCGCCCTGGCCGTTGTCGAACTTGCCCTGGCTGCGCCCGACGCCACGAAAATTAAACCGCAAGGTCGAGAAGCCCCGCCGCACAAAGGCATGGTACAGGGCATAAACCACCTTGTTGTTCATCGTTCCGCCGTGCTGCGGATGGGGATGAAGCAACAGCGCCAAGGGGGCGCTCGGCGACTTCCCGTGATGATAGCGTCCCTCCAGACGTCCGTCCGGTCCATTGAAAATCACTTCAGGCATGGTTCACCGCAATCATCTCCCTGCCCCGCCGACACTCGATATCCGAGCATTCGAATCGGGGAAAAATACACAAATAACCACCGGCTGGCCGGCCAATCTTGACCTGCCTTGTCGGACATAATATAGTCCGCTGCGATGAGTTGGCGCGCCGGATGGTCTGTCCCCCGACGGCCGGACCGGCCGTCGGGGCGTAGATTAACATATTGAGAGCTATGATTTTCAAGAGGCTTCGCGAAGACATCGAATCGATCCGCACCAGAGATCCCGCAGCGCACTCGCGACTCGAGGTTCTGCTGTGCTACCCGGGTCTTCACGCGGTGACCTTTCACCGCGTCTCCCATTGGTGCTGGACCCGAGGCGCGCGGGTGCTGGGCCGCTTCATCTCGCATGTCGGCCGACTGTTCACCGGGATCGAGATTCATCCGGGCGCCATCGTCGGCCCCCGATTGTTCATCGACCACGGCACCGGCGTCGTGATCGGCGAGACTGCGGTGATCGGCGCCGACGTGACCCTCTATCACGGCGTCACCCTGGGCGGCACCTCGCTCCACAGCGGCAAGCGCCACCCGACCCTGGACGACGGCGTGATCGTCGGATCGGGCGCCCAGGTGCTGGGACCGATCACCGTCGGCAAAGGAGCCAGGATCGGCGCCAACGCGGTGGTGCTGACCGACGTCCCCCCCGGCGTGACGATGGTCGGCATTCCGGCCCGGATGGTGATGCGGCGCAGCAAGGACACCGAGTTCTGCGCCTATGGCCTGCCGGGGGAATCCCTGCCCGACCCGGTGGCCCGCGCCATCGACAGCCTGCGCGGTCAGGTCGCCGGACTGATCGAGCGGGTAACCGAACTGGAAACCGAACTGCATGGACATCCGACGCTGGGCTGTGCCCGGCTGCCCCATCTGGTCGGCGGCGAACAGACCGGACCCGAACCCGGGCCGGATCACACGCGACCGGTCGGCAAGAGCCCGGACCAACCGGCACTGGAGCGGGAGACTGGATCATGAAACTCAGCACCAAGGGGCGGTACGCCGTGATGGCGATGGTCGATCTCGCCAGCCATTCGCGCGGCAATCCGGTCGCGCTGGCCGACATCGCCGAACGCCAGGAAATCTCGCTGTCCTATCTCGAACAATTGTTCGGCAAGCTGCGCAAGGGCGGGCTGGTCAAGAGCGTTCGCGGCCCCGGCGGCGGCTATCTGCTGGCCCGGGTTCCGCAGCAGACCCGCGTCTCCGACATCATCCTGGCGGTCGATGAGCCGATTCAGACCACCCGATGCTCGCCCGGCACCCCGGCCGGCTGTCACAACAACAAAGGCCGCTGCCTGACCCACGATCTGTGGGAGGAACTGGGCAACCAGATTTATCTGTATCTCAGTTCGGTCTCGCTCCACGACATTTGCGAGCGCCGCATTCTCGGCAGTTCGGGGATGTTCCATGGCGGCGACCGCCCCGGCGGCAGCGTCGCGGCGGCGCAATAGAGCCGCAGGCGGCAAAATCGGAAGGATGCACGCGCCGATGAGCGGCACCGCCTATCTCGACTACAATTCCGGCGCTCCGCTGCGGCCCGAGGTGGCGGCGGCGATCGCGGCGGCTTGGGCCGAAGCGGGCAACCCCTCCTCGATCCACGGACCGGGCCGGGCGGCGCGCAAGCGGCTGGAAACGGCGCGGGCCGAGGTCGCCGCCCTGGTCGGAGCCGATCCGCATGGCCTGATCTTCACCTCGGGGGGCACCGAGGCCGACGCCATGATCCTGGCGGGCAGCGGGGCCGAGCGCCTGATCGTTTCGGCGATCGAACATCCCGCCATCGCCGAACCGGCGGAGCGGGCCGGGGCCGCCCTCATTCCGGTTGGGGCCGACGGCATGATCGACCTTGCCGCGCTCGACCGCCTGCTGGCCGAGGATGAGCGCCCGGCACTGGTGTCGGTGATGCTGGCCAACAACGAAACCGGGGTGATCCAGCCGGTGGCCGAAGCGGCCCGTCTGGCCCATGCCCACGGCGCCCGGCTGCATTGCGACGCCGCCCAGGCCGCCGGACGGAGTCCGGTGTCGCTGGCGGCGCTGGGTGCCGATTTCCTCACCCTCTCTGCCCATAAAATGGGCGGCCCTCCCGGAATCGGCGCGTTGGTGCTGGCCGATCCGACATTTCCCCTGGCACCCTTCTTGCTTGGTGGGGGACAGGAAAGCCGCCGCCGGGCCGGAACCGAGAACTTGCCCGGTATCGTCGGCTTTGGTGCCTGCGCAACCTTGGTAGGGGGTGACTTGAGCGATCCCGCCACCACATTGAGATTAAGCGCGATGCGCGACCGGCTGGAACGCGCCGCGCTGGCTAGGTTGCCGCAGGCGATCGCGATCGGGGCGGACTCGCCCCGGCTGGGCAACACGACCTGCCTCGCTTTGGCCGGTATGCCCGGCCGGACCCAGGTGATGGCGCTCGATCTGGCCGGAGTCGCGGTCAGCGCCGGACCGGCCTGCGCCTCGGGACGGCAAGAGGTCAGCCGGGTGCTGACGGCGATGGGCCTGGAGCCCGAGATCGCCGGATCGGCGATCCGGATCAGCCTGGGCTGGGCCAGCCGCGAGGAGGACATCGACCGCTTCCTGGCCGCCTGGACCGATCTGGCCCGGCGCAAGGGCTATACGATTTCGCAGGCCGAAGCCGCCTGACGCAAGGATTTGAAGGAAGGATGAAACCGATGACAGCCCTCGGCCTCAAGACCCCCCCGCTCAGCAGCCCGACCCCGGCCCGGCGAGCCGATGTCCCGGTTTACCTCGATTATCAGGCCACCACGCCGTGTGATCCCCGCGTGGTCGAGGCGATGTTGCCCTGGTTCACCGAGAAATTCGGCAATCCACATTCGCGCAATCACGCCTATGGCTGGGAAGCCGAGGAAGCGGTCGAGCAGGCCCGCGCCCAGATCGCCGCGTTGATCGGGGCCGATGCCAAGGAAATCATCTTCACCTCGGGCGCGACCGAATCGAACAATCTGGCGATTCGGGGCGTCGCGATGTTCCTGAAGGAACGGCGCAACCACGTCGTCACCGTCTCGACCGAGCATAAATGCGTGCTCGACACCTGCCGCCACCTGGAGCAGGAAGGGTTCGAGGTCACCTATCTGCCGGTCGGCACCAACGGGCTGATCGACCTGGCCGAGCTTGAGGCGGCGATCACCGACAAGACCGCGATCGTCTCGGTGATGGGGGTCAATAACGAGATCGGGGTGATCCAGCCGCTGGCCGAGATCGGCGCGCTGTGCCGGGCCAAGGGCGCCCACTTCCATTCCGATTGCGCCCAGGCGGTGGGGAAGATCCCGCTCGACGTCAATGCGATGAACATCGATCTGATGAGCATCTCCGGCCACAAAATCTATGGACCGAAGGGAGTCGGCGCGCTTTATGTCCGCCGCCGCCCCCGCGTCCGGCTGGTGCCGATGATCCATGGCGGCGGCCAGGAACGCGGCATGCGCTCGGGCACGCTGGCGACGCCGCTGTGCGTCGGCCTGGGGTTGGCCTGCGCGCTGGCCCAGGCCGAGATGGCCGAGGAATCCAAGCGTCTGCTGGGCTTGCGCGCCCGCCTGCTGGGTGGTCTGCAACAGCGCCTGCCCGAGATTTACGTCAATGGCGACCTTGACCACCGCGTCCCCGGCAATCTCAACATCTCGTTCGCTTTCGTCGAGGGCGAGGGGCTGATGATGGGGGTCAAAGGGCTGGCGGTGTCGTCGGGCTCGGCCTGCACCTCGGCCTCGCTCGAGCCGTCCTATGTGCTTCGCGCGCTGGGGCTGAACGCCGAGATGGCCCACACCTCGCTGCGGTTCGGCTTTGGCCGCTTCACCACCGACGAGGACATCTCCTACGCGATCGACCACATCGTGACGGCGGTCGAGCACCTGCGCTCGCTCAGCCCGCTGTGGGAAATGCACCAGGAGGGGATCGACGTCAGCTCGGTTCAGTGGGCCGAGCATTAATCGTCTCGCCTCTGCGGCAGATATGCTATAGTTTGGAATCGTTCCGGAGTAATCCTCCGGCGGCACGAAGGAGGACTTCTGATGGCGTACAGCGACAAGGTCATCGACCATTACGAACATCCGCGCAATGTCGGATCGCTCGACAAGGAAGACGACACCGTCGGCACCGGTCTGGTCGGAGCCCCCGCCTGCGGCGACGTGATGAAGCTTCAGATCAAGGTCAGCGCCGAGGGCATCATCGAGGACGCCAAGTTCAAGACCTTCGGGTGCGGTTCGGCGATCGCGTCAAGCTCGCTGGTCACCGAATGGGTCAAGGGCAAGACCCTCGACGAGGCCGGTCAGATCAAGAATACCGACATCGCCCAGGAACTGGCCTTGCCCCCGGTCAAGATTCATTGTTCCGTGCTGGCCGAAGATGCGATCAAGGCCGCCATCGCCGATTACAAGCGCAAGGTCGGCAAAGACGACAGCGCGGCAGCCGAATAGGCTGCCCGCCCCGGCTTTTGGACCACCGCTTTTCCATCCTTGAGGATACCCCCATGCCCGCTGCTCCACTGACCATCACCGACGCCGCCGCACTCCGCGTCCAGGCTTTGCTCGACAAGCGCGGCAAGCCGTCGGCCGGGATTCGTATCGGGGTGCGCTCGAAGGGCTGCTCTGGCCTGTCCTACACCCTGGAATTCGCCGACGAGCGGACCCCCTACGACGAAATCGTCGAGCATAACGGCGTCACCGTCCTGATCGACCCCAAGGCGACGATGTTCATCCTTGGTACCGAAATGGACTTCGTCGAGGACAAGATGCAGTCCGGCTTCGTCTTCCGCAACCCCAACGAGAAAGGCCGCTGCGGCTGTGGGGAATCCTTCCACGTCTGAGGGGCGAGGGCCAACGATGAACCATCCCGCCTCCGCGATCGCGCCCTGTTGGTCCTGCAAGGGTCCTGTCGCCTCCCGCGCCCTGTTCTGCTCGGTCTGCGGCGCGGTCCAGGGACCGGGAATCGTCGATCATTACACCCGGCTCGGGCTGCCCCGCTCGTTCGACATTGATCAGGACGCGCTGGAACGGCAGTATCTCGGCTTGCAACGGCGGGTCCATCCCGACCGCTTCGCCTCGAAATCGCCGCGCGAGAAGGCGTTGTCGCAGGCGCAGGCCACCGCGCTCAACGACGCTCATGACACGCTGAAGGACCCGCTCCGCCGCGCCGCTTATCTGCTCGGCCTGCTGGGAAGCCCGGTCGATCTGACCGCCTGCGGCACCATCAACGACCGCGCCCTGCTGATGGAACAGATGGAGATGCGCGAGGCGCTGGCCGAGGCCGGGACCCGTGAGCGGGTCGCGCAATTGGCAATGGAGGCCGAATCGGCGATGATCGCCTGCCAGTGCGGCATTTCCGCCGCCTTCAACGCCAACGATCTCGATCAGGCCGGTCATCTGGCCATCCGGCTGAAATATCTGTCCCGACTCGCCGAAGAGGCCCGGGCCAAGAAAACCCGCATCACAAGGACGCCCTGAATGCTGTTGCAGTTGCATGAACCCGGCGAGAGTCCCGCTCCGCACGAGCAGGATCGCGGCCTTGCCGTCGGCATTGATCTCGGCACCACCAATTCGGTGGTGGCGCTGGCCCAGGGCGGCGCGGTCGAGGTGTTGCGCGACGGCGACGGTCAGGCGCTGATCCCCTCGGTGGTTCAGTACGACGAAGACGGCAGTGTGATCGTCGGGCGCGAGGCGCGCCGGATGATCCTGGAAAAACCGGAACAGGTGGTCAGTTCGGTCAAGCGGCTGATGGGACGCGGCATCGAGGATTTGAAGTCGCTGGCGGGCACCCTGCCCTTCCGGCTCGACAGCGCCGCCGAGGGCGGCATGGTCCGGCTGCGGGTCGCCGGGCGGACGCTGACCCCGGTCGAGGTCTCGGCCGACATCCTGCGCGCGCTGCGCGCCCGCGCCGAAGAGGCCCAGGGCAAGGACGTCGATCGCGCCGTCATCACCGTTCCGGCCTATTTCGACGACGCCGCCCGCACTGCGACCAAGGACGCCGCCCGGCTGGCCGGGCTTGAAGTCCTGCGTCTGGTCAACGAACCGACCGCTGCCGCGCTGGCCTATGGGCTCGATCACGGGGCCGAGGGGCTGTACGCCGTCTATGATTTGGGCGGCGGCACCTTCGATTTGTCGATCCTGCGGATGGAAAAGGGCGTGTTCCAGGTTCGCGCCACCGGCGGCGACGCCGCGTTGGGCGGCGACGATATCGACCATGCCGTCGCCGAGCATTTCCTGGCCGAGCGCGCCGCGACCCGGGGCGACGTCACCCTGACCGAAGGCGAGGTGATGCAGGCCCTAGCCGCCGCCCGCGTCGCCAAGGAATGCCTATCGACCCAGCGCGAAGGCGACTGGATGATCGAGGTCGGCGGGATCGCCACCCGCCACAGCCTCACCCGCGAGACGCTGGACGCGCTGGCGGCGCCGTGGCTCGACCGGACCGTCGAGATTTGCCGTCAGGTGATCGAGGACGCCGGAATCGACGTCGCCGACATCCAGGGCGTGGTGCTGGTCGGCGGCTCGACCCGGATGCCGCTGGTCCGCAGCTCGGTCAAGGCGCTGTTCGGCCGCGATCCGCTCGCCAACATCAATCCCGACGAAGTCGTCGCCGTCGGCGCGGCGTTGCAGGCCGAGGCGCTGACCGCCGGGTCCGACACCTTGTTGCTCGACGTCACCCCGCTGTCGCTGGGGATCGAGACGATGGGCGGCATCGTCGAAAAGCTGATCCCGCGCAACACCCCGATTCCGGTGGCGATGGCCCAGGAATTCACCACCTATCAGGACGGCCAGACGGCGATGACGATCCACGTCGTCCAGGGCGAACGCGAGATGGTCGATCAGAACCGCTCGCTCGCCCGCTTTGTCCTGCGTGGCATCCCGCCGATGGCCGCCGGGGCGGCGCGGATTCGCGTCACCTTCACCGTCGATGCCGATGGGCTGCTGACCGTCACCGCCAGCGAGGGCAGCACCGGGATCGAGCAGCAGGTCGCGGTCAAGCCGTCCTATGGCCTGACCGAAGACGAAATGGCGACGATGCTGCGCGATTCGCTCGAACATGCGCGCGAGGACATGGACAGCCGCCTGCTGGCCGAGACCGTCGTCGAGGCCCGCCGCTCGGTGCTGGCGGTCCAGGCGGCGCTGGGGGTTGATTCCGACCTCTTGTCGGCGGACGAGCGAAAGGGTATCGATGACGCGATCGCCGAGGTCGAGCGCACCATCGCTTCGTCCGACCGCGACGCCGTCACCGCCGCGATGGACGCGCTGGAGGCCGCCACCAAGACCTTCGCCGAACGGCGGATGGATCGCGGCATCCGTCAGGCCCTGGCCGGGGTCGCGATCGATTCGCTCGACGAGTCCATCGGCGGCTAACTCTTTTCGGATAAAGGCACGCGTCCCATGCCCAAACTGACTTTTATCAATCCCGACGGTTCGCGCACCGAGGTCGATGCCGCCGAAGGTCTGTCGGTGATGGAAGCCGCCCATCGCAATCATGTCGATCTGGAAGGAGCCTGCGAAGGCTCGCTGGCCTGTTCGACCTGTCATGTCGTCGTCGCCAAGGAATGGTACGACAAGATTCCGCCCGCCAGCGAGGACGAGGAAGACATGCTCGACCTCGCCTTCGGGCTGACCGCGACCTCGCGGCTGGGCTGCCAGATCATCGTGACCAAGGACATGGAGGGCTTCACCGTCACCCTGCCCGCCGCGACCCGCAACATGATGGTCGGCAAGAAATAATCCACCCCCGGATGTCCGCCTGGGGGTGGCCCGGCTCCGACGGGGGCGGGGCGGCCCCTGGGCTGCGCCCGCAACCGAACGAACCTCTTGATGCCGTCTTCCGGCCTGAACAGCCTAGATATCGCCAAGCCGCCCCACGCCACCCGCGTCGTGGTGGCGATGTCGGGTGGCGTCGATTCGTCGGCGACGGCAGCACTGTTGCTCGAACAGGGCTATGACGTCGTCGGGGTGACGCTGCGGCTGCACGATCCCGGCCCCGCCGCGATCGGCTGTTGCGGCGGGCGCGACCTTCACGACGCCCGTGCCGTCGCCGACCGTCTCGGCATCCCTCATTACGTCCACGACCTTGAAGCCGAGTTCAAGCGCGACGTCATCGCCCCCTTCGCCGCCGCCTATGCCGCCGGGCGGACCCCGGTGCCGTGCATCGAGTGCAATCGCACCGTCAAGTTCCGCGATCTGCTGGGGCTGGCCCGCGATCTCGGCGGCGACGCCCTGGTCACCGGCCATTATGTCCGCCGCCGCCTGGGCGCGGACGGGCCGGAAATGCTGCGCGGCCGCGACCCCGCCCGCGACCAGAGCTATTTCCTGTTCGCCACCACCCGCGACCAGCTCGATTTCCTGCGCTTTCCGCTGGGCGACATCGACAACAAGGCCGAGACCCGCGCCATCGCCGCCCGCCACGGCCTGACCGTCGCCGCCAAGCCCGACAGCCAGGACATCTGCTTCGTCCCCGACGGCGACCACACCCGGATCGTCAGTGCCCTGTGCCCCGAGGCGGTCCGCCCCGGCGAGATCGTCGATCGCGACGGAATCGTGCTGGGCCGCCATCCCGGCATCATCCATTACACCGTCGGCCAGCGCCGCGGGCTGGGGCTGGGCGGCGGTCCGCCCCTGTATGTGCTGGCGGTCGAGGCCGCTACCGCCCGGGTTGTCGTCGGCCCCCGCGCCGCGCTCGACCAAAGTCGGGTGGCGTTGTCCGGGGTCAACTGGCTGGGCGGGACCGAAACAGAACTGGAAGTTGAGGTCCGAGTCCGCTCGACCCGGCCGCCCGTCCCCGCCCGATTACGCCGTTTGGAGGGGGATCGGGCCGTGGTCACCCTGCATCGGCCGGAGCAGGGCGTCGCCCCCGGCCAAGCTTGCGTTATTTATCAAGGTTCTAGAATGCTGGGCGGCGGCTGGATCGAGCCGCCCGAGGCGATCCTGGAACGCGATTTATAAATTACGCAATATATATACGACTTTAGAATCAAAGTCTGAGTAGTATTACGGATTTCCACAGGTTGGGCAGTTTCAGGTTGCCCGCCTACGGGATTCAGCCTATCTCAGCGATAGGTGGATTTCACCCACACCGGGTGTCTCCCCAAACTATCCATCCAATCCCGCCGTCGTATCTCTCAAGTATAGAGGCGCGGATGAAGACGAGGCCCGAGTATATTATGAACCGTGCCAACGATATCGATCGTCACGTCGGAGCAAGAATTCGCGAACGCCGCATCATGCTCGGTCTTTCTCAGCAGCAGATGGCCGACCTTATTGGCGTGACCTATCAGCAGGCCCACAAATACGAACGCGGCATCAACCGCATTTCCTCTGGTCGCCTGTACGAAATCGCCCAGGCCCTGTCGGTCCCGGTCAATTATTTCTTCGAGGGAATCGACAGCAACCGGGCGTCCGATCTGAATGCCCGTCAGAGAATGTGCCTGGAACTGGCGCGTAATTTCGCCACCATCTCCAACGAGCGGCACCAGGAAGCGCTGTCACAACTCGCCCGCGCCCTCGCCGCCGAGGGCTGAAGCGGCCCACACCGCCATCGCCCGCACCTCCGCCGCCGGATCGAGCCGCAAGCGCTCGACCAGCGGACGAAGCTCTCTCCGGCCGCTATTGCCGATCGCGATCAGCACGGTGACGACGAAGCGGTCGCGCCCGACCCGTTTGACCGGAGTTCCGGCGAACAGGGCGCGAAAGTCCGCCTCGTCCAGTTGGGCGAGATCGCCCAGCCGGGGCAACATCGCCTCGATCCGGGGCAGAAAGTCCGGGCTGGCCGGGATCGAGCGGCGAACCCACGGACAGGCGGCCTGACAGGCATCGCAGCCATAGATCCGGTTCCCCATCCGGGACCGCAACGATTCCGGCATCGGGGCCTTGGCCTCGATGGTGTGATAGGACAGGCACAGACGCGGATCAATCCGGCCGGTCCCGTCCAAGGCCCCGGTCGGGCAAGCCTCGACGCAGGCCCGGCAGGTGCCGCAATGATCGCTTTCGGGCGGATCGGGCGGCAGATCGAGATCGGTCAGCAGTTCGGACAGAAACACCCAGCCGCCAAAACGCCGCGACACCAGCAGGGTGTGCCGCCCCTGCCAACCCAACCCGGCTTGCTGCGCCAGCGGCTTCTCCATCACCGGAGCGGTATCGACGCAGGCGCGCACCTCGGCTCCATAGCCTTCGGCCAGCCAGCGCCCCAGCGCCTTGAGCCGCTTTTTGATCACGTCGTGATAATCGCGGCCACGGGCATAGGCGCAGATCGCGCCGCGATCGGGCAGGCGGGTCGCCGCCTGGGGATCGTCGGGGGGCGCGTGACTGGTCGCCAGCACGATCGCCGTCCGCGCTTGGGGCCACAACGCCTGAGGACGGACACGTCTTTCGGCGGTGTCGGCCAGCCAGTCCATTTCGCCGTGGCGGCCCTCGGCCAAAAAGCCGGTCAGGCCCTCGGACCAGACCGCCAGCCCCGCGACCGGGGCAAAGCCGACATCGCAAAAGCCGAGACGAAGCGCCTGGGCGCGAATCCCGGCCTTCAACTCGGCGGCGCTATCCCCGGCCGCGATAGGACGGTACTCCGGGATCGGGCAGCCAGAGCCCGGCCGGGGCCGGTCCGGTCTGCCAGAACACGTCGATCGGAATGCCGCCGCGCGGATACCAATATCCGGCGATCCGCAGCCAGGTCGGGGCGGTGGCGGCAACCACCCGCTTGGCAATCGCCAGGGTGCAATCCTCGTGGAAGGCGCCGTGATTGCGGAAACTGCCAAGAAACAGCTTCAGCGACTTGCTTTCGACCAGCGCCGCGTCGGGGGCGTAATCAATCACCAGATGAGCGAAATCGGGCTGGCCGGTAATCGGACACAGCGAGGTGAATTCCGGCGCGGTAAAGCGGACCAGATACAGACTGCCGGGGTGGGGGTTGGGCACCACCTCCAGCACCGCCTCGGCCGGATCGGACGGCAACGCCGTCGCCTGGCCAAGCTGGGTCAATCCGGGGGGAATCGTGCCGCTCATGACGCGCCTCCGTTCATCCGGCGGATGGTGTTGGTGGTGCTCTGCCCATCGACGAGATCGGCCAGAACCACCTTGCCGCCCCAGCCCTGGACCAGATCGGCACCGACCACCGTCGCGACGGTGTAATCGGCCCCCTTGACCAGCACGTCGGGACGCAGCGTCTCGATCAGCGCCAGCGGCGTGTCCTCGCCGAAGATCACCACCAGATCGACCGAGGCCAGCGACGACAGCACGGTGGCCCGCGCCGCCTCGGACTGCACCGGCCGGGTCGGGCCTTTCAGCCGCTGGACCGAGGCATCGCTGTTCAACCCGACCACCAGCCGGTCGCACGCCGCCCGCGCCTGGGCCAGGATCGAGACATGGCCGGGATGGAGCAGGTCAAAACAGCCGTTGGTGAAGCCGACCTTCTGCCCCTTGCGTCGCCACAGATCGGCGAGATCGGCGGCGGCGGCGGCGGTGACGATCTTCGATCCGCCCGCGGTGAGGTCGCCGTGATGGAGCACCGCGACCAGTTCGTCGGCATAGGCGACGGCGGTGCCGACCTTGGCGACGACGATTCCGGCGGCGACATTGGCGAGCAGCGCCCCGTCGAGCAGGCTGGCCCCCGAGGCCAAGGCGGCGGCCAGGGTCGCCACCACGGTATCGCCCGCGCCGGAGACGTCGAACACCTCGCGCGCTTCGGCGGGCAGGTGATGCACCGCCCCGTCGCCCTGGACCAGGGTCATCCCGTCCTGACTGCGGGTCACCAGCACCGAGCCGATGCCACAGGTGGCGATCAGATGGCGGGCGGCGGCGACCACCTCGTCATCATTGTTGACCGCCATCCCGGTCGCCTCGTGCAATTCCTTGCGGTTGGGGGTGACGATGGTGGCCCCGGCATAGATCGAATAATCGGTGCCCTTGGGATCGACCACCACCACCTTGCCCGCCGCCCGCGCGATCAGACCGGCGACCATCTCGGGGGCCAACACCCCCTTGCCGTAATCAGACAGCACCATCACCCTGGCCCCGGCCAGCACCTCGGCGGCACGGGCGAGAACCTGATCGCGGATCGACTCGTCCAGCGCGGCGCGGGTTTCACGGTCGGCGCGCAGAAGCTGCTGATTCGATGCAAAAAAGCGGGTCTTGATCGTCGTCTGCCGCCCCGGCTCGACCAGCAGCGACGGCGCGATCGTCTCGTGCTCGCCGACCAGCCGGGCAATCTCGCGCCCGGGCACATCGTCGCCGACCACCGAAATAAACGCCGGATGGGCACCCAGCGCGACCAGATTGCGGACGACATTGCCAGCCCCGCCCAACATCGCGCTTTCGCGCTCGATCGCCAGCACCGGGATCGGCGCTTCGGGACTGATCCGGTCGACCGAGCCATAGACGAAGCGGTCCAGCATCACATCCCCGACGCACAGAACGGAAGTGGCCCGCAACCGCTCGACGCGGTCAGCCAAAGCGGAAAGTTCGGTCATGCTACCCCTTCGGACTGATGGATCACACCGCCGTATCCCAACCGCCCCTTCGGCGCAAGACAAAAGCCCGAAAGCCACGCCAATTCCTCGGACCGGCTTTGACTTCTCTTGATTGCGGACCGGCGGACGGGCGATAAACAGAGCCATGGATACCTTCGTCATCGTCGTCTTCGTCCTCACCTATCTCGGCATGGCTTTCGGCAGCGTGCCCGGATTAAAAATCGATCGGACCGGCATCGCCCTGGTCGCCGTGGTGGCTCTGCTGCTGTCGGGCAAGGTCGGCGTTCGCGCCATGGGGAGTTCGATCGACGTCCCCACCCTGCTGCTGCTGTTCGCCCTGATGATCGTGTCGGCCCAGTTCCAACTGGCCGGGGTCTACGATTCGGTGGCGACGCGGGTGGCGGGCGGCTCCGGCTCGCCCCGACGCCTGCTGGCACTGGTGATCGTCGCGGCGGGCGGGTTGTCGGCGGTGCTGGCCAATGACGTCGTCTGCTTTGCGATGACGCCGATCGTCGCCGAGGGTATCCGCCGCCGCGGGCTCGATCCCCGCCCCTATCTGCTCGGTCTGGTCGGTGCCGCCAATGCGGGCAGCGCCGCCACCTTGATCGGCAACCCGCAAAACATCCTGATCGGTCAGGTCGGCGGGCTCGATTTCTGGGACTTCCTCGCCGCCTGCGCCCTTCCCGCGCTGGCCTCGCTGGTCGTGGTGCACGTCGTCATCGCCTGGATCTGGCGGGCCGAGCTCGACCGCACCCCCGCGCCCCCGCCGCCGCCCGCCACCGGACACCAATTGCATCGCTGGCAGGCGATCAAGGGAGCCTGCGCCCTGCTCGGTCTGGCCCTTTTGTTCGCCGCCCCCCTGCCGCGCGAAGTCGGCGCGATGGTGATCGCCGGTCTGCTGCTGGCCAGCCGCAAGATGTCGTCGCGGGAAATGATCGGCTCGGTCGATTGGCACCTGCTGCTGCTGTTCGCCTGCCTGTTCGTCGTCACCGGTGCCTTTGCCGACACCGATCTGGCCCGGCAATGGGTCGAGAGTCTGGCCGAGAACG
Organism: Magnetospirillum fulvum; assembly: GCF_900108475.1. Lineage (GTDB taxonomy): Bacteria > Pseudomonadota > Alphaproteobacteria > Rhodospirillales > Magnetospirillaceae > Phaeospirillum > Phaeospirillum fulvum_A. The sequence goes on from NZ_FNWO01000011.1 coordinate 64,300, forward strand.
GTCTGTTCCCCGAGACGCTGGGGGCGATGCTGCCGCTGTCGCTAGTGGCTTCGAACTCGATCGGCAACGTCCCTGCGGTGATGCTGATCCTCGCGGTCTGGCACACGCCCGATCCGGGAGCGCTGACCGGGCTGGCGCTGCTCTCGACCCTGGCGGGCAATTTCCTGCTGGTCGGCAGCATGGCCAACATCATTGTCGCCGAGCGCGCCGCCTCGGTCGGAGCAAAGCTGTCGTTCGGCGATTTCGCCCGCGCCGGTATTCCGTTGACCCTGGTGACGATGGCGATCGCGGTGGCGTGGCTGTGGCTGGGCGGCTGGATGACCTGGTAGTTCCGGACGGTTTGGTCCGGGACGCCAGCGGCGCGATGTGCCGTTGCGAACAATTCAATCGAAGCGGTGTAGCCGATCGGGGGCAGGACAGGCATACTTAGTTCCTGTCGCTCTCGTCAGGGCGGCCTTGACCCCCGGAACGCCATGCGGATCGTCGCCTTCGTCCTTTGTGCCCTTTTCTCCACCGACCCGGCGCTGGCCGCCGATTGCAATGCCCCCGCCGCCGCCGGGGTCGATTGGCAACGCTGTTACATGGATGGTCGCAGCTTTATCGGCGACGCCCTGACGGGATCGCGGCTGCGCGAGACCAGCTTTCAGCGCTCGGACCTGTCCGGAGCCAATCTCGGCAAGGTTGATGGCTATCGCGCCCGGTTCGTCTCGGCCCGGATGCGCGGCGCAAATCTCGACGACGGCCTGTTCAGCGATGCCGACTTCACCAAAGCCGATCTGTCCGGAGCCTCATTGAAGCGGACCGATCTGCGGCGGGCGCGGTTCTTCCACGCCTCGTTGCGGGGGGCCGACCTGACCGGGGCCAGAACGCAAGGAGCGGAAATGCTGGGTGCCGACCTGTCGGACGCGATCTGGACCGACGGCGTGCGCCGCTGTGCCGAGGGATCGCTCGGCCAGTGCAATTGACCGAAGCCATCGCACGTCAGGGAGTTTGAATCCGTCTTGGCCGATTACAGGAACCCCGATCCGATCGACATCGCCCTGCATTGCGCCCGGGCGGCGCTTGGGATGATGGAACGGCACCGCGTGCCGCCCCATCCCGAGAATTTCTCGATCTGGTATGCCTATGTCAGTGGGCGCAATCCCGACCTGACCCAGGCCATCGATGAGATTCTGCGGACAGGAACGGGATTCTCCGCCGAGATCAACGACACCTTGTACGAACGCTTCGCCGCCTTCACCCCCGAAAAGGCCGAACTGCGCGAAGTCGGACAGCGGGTCGAGGATGCGGTCGGGCGGATGCTCGAGTACCTTTCCCACGCCAGCCAGGGCACCACGAAATACGGTATCGCGCTGGAAACCTTTTCGGGCTGCCTCAACACCGACGCCCCCGCCCCGAGCGAGATCAACGGGGCAATCGCGGCGGTCCTGACCGAAACCCGGACGATGGCCGACCTCAATCGCCAGCTTGAGCGGCGGCTGGCCTCGTCGGGACGGGAAATCCGCCAGTTGCGCGATGCGCTCGACAGCCTCCAGCGCGAGGCATCGACCGACGCCTTAACCCAGATCGCCAACCGCAAGACGTTCGATGCCGTCCTCTCCCTGGCGGTGCGCGAGGCCGAATCGAGCCGCCGCCCGCTCAGCCTGCTGATGATCGACGTCGATCACTTCAAGAGCTTCAACGACACCTATGGCCATCCGCTGGGCGACCAGATCCTGAAACTGATCGGCCGTTCGCTGATCGAGACGATCCAGGCCAAGGACACCGCCGCCCGCTATGGCGGCGAGGAATTCGCGGTGATCCTGCCCGAAACCGAGTTGGACACCGCGATCTCGATCGCCAACGACATCCGTCTGCGCGTCGCCGGACGCCGGGTCACCAACCGCCGCACCGGCGAAACCCTGGGACAGGTGACCCTGTCGGCGGGAGCGGCCCAATTCTCCCCCGGCGAATCGATCACCTCGCTGGTCCACCGCGCCGACGAGGCGCTGTATCTCGCCAAGCGCGAGGGCCGCAACCGGGTGATGAGCCAGCGCGATCTGCCTCAGGACGGGATTTAAAGACGCATCGGAAGGGGCGGGTTAACCGCCCGCCAGCGCCGCCGCCAGCCGGTCGGGGACGTCGTCGCCGATCGCTCCGGAAACGGACAGCATCAGCACCGGCCACAATTCCGGCCAGGCGGGATAGAGCCGACCGGCGGGGTCGGCTGCGATATTGGGCAAACGGAGCAGACGCTCCGCCACCGCCACCCCATCGGTTTCGTCGCCGAGATGAAGCGCGACGGTGGCGAACCGCTCGCCCGACACCACGGACACCCCCCGCACTCGCCGCAGCCGCGCCGCGATCCGGTCGGCGGCGGCATCGGCCGTCCGGGCCAGCGCCGCCAGCCCCTCCGCCCCCAGCCGCTCCAGCGTGGTGCGAAAGACGGTTTCCACCGCCGCAGCGGCGGGCGCGGCGGGGAGCCCCTTGGCCGCCGCAGCCAGCGCGGCCCGGCCATGGATCAGTCCCAACGGCAGCGAGACTCCCAGCGACGGCGAATCCGCCCCGACCACCACCAGATCGGCATCGGGCGGGCCGCACAGGGTCAGCAGAGCTGGATCGGCCACCAGAGCGACCGGAACCGTCCCGTCCTCGCGGCACAGGCTGGCGGCCAGCCCCAGGGCAGGCAGACCGCCGAACGGATCGGGAGTCTGGACCACCAAGGCGGCCAGATCCCAGCCGGTCCGCCCGGCCAGGTCTTCGAGTCCGAGCGGATCGGGGGAAAGGGCTTCGACGTCGATTCCATCCGCCCCCAGCGCCGCCTCGATCGCGGCGGCGGTGGCGGGATGCAGGCTGCCCGAGAGGAGAACCCGCCGCCGTCCGGTCGCTTCACAGGCGATCCGCACCGCGAGAATTGCGGCGGCGGCGAAGCTCTCCTGGGCCGGGGCAACCGCATCCGCCCCGGTCAGCCCTGCCAGCACATCGCTGATTGGCGCAGGGCTCACCGCTTGGTCCTGCGGTTCAACTCCAATTCCTCAGGCGTGGTCTGAAAGCCGAGATAGATTTCGTACTGGTCGATCACCTCGCGGGTCTTGACCGGAATCTGCATCCGCACCCCTTCGTCGGTGATGCGGGCCGAATCGACGCCGTCGGGGAAGACGACCGGAACCGCGATCACCGCCTTCGCCTCGTCGGCGGGGTAGAATTTGGGGATCGCAACGAAATAGCTGAGAGTGGCTTCGCGGCTGACGGCGGCGGGACCGCGCCGGACGTCGATACTGACGGTCAGATCGACGTTGGCCCCCTTCGCGTCATAGCCGCATTCGCCCTTGAAGCCGACGATCTCGGCCTCGACCTCGACATCGGTCAGATCGCGCCCGCTGCCGGGACGGAACTTGGTGACATGCGAGGCGTCGGACAGGATATAGACCGGCGGACAGGGCGGCGGTTCGCTCTTCGACAATGCGGAACAGCCGGCCACGGCCACCGCCATCGCCAGGACCGAAACCACCGGGCCAAGGGCTCGGCCACGGGGGGCGGCAAAATCACGCATGCCATTCTTCCTTCGACGGACCATGATCTGGTAAACCTTCGAACCAACTTTAGTGAAGGCGGCAGCCAGGCACAAGCTGGCATCAAGTCCGCGAAAGGATGCCCCAGTGACGACAGATTCCTCCGTTGCGAAAAAACCGCCCCTGACCCTGCTGCTGGCAAGCCCGCGCGGCTTTTGCGCCGGGGTCGATCGCGCCATCCATATCGTCGAACGGGCGCTGGAGAAATTCGGCGCGCCGGTCTTTGTGCGCCATGAAATCGTCCATAACCGCTTCGTCGTCGAGGAACTGGCCCGCAAGGGCGCGGTGTTCGTCGAGGAACTGAACGAAGTCCCCGACGGGGCGGCGGTGGTGTTTTCGGCCCACGGCGTGCCCAAGACGGTTCCGCTCGAGGCGAAGCGACGCGCCCTGACCTCGCTCGATGCCACCTGTCCGCTGGTGACCAAGGTCCATCGCGAGGCCGAGCAGCATCACGATCTGGGCCGCCAGATCATCATGATCGGCCATGCCGGCCATCCCGAGGTGATCGGAACCATCGGTCAGGTGCCCGACGGCACCGTCCTGCTGGTCGGCACCCCCGAGGAGGCGGCGACGGTGACGCCGCGCGATCCCGACAAGCTGGCCTATATCACCCAGACGACTTTGTCGGTCGATGATGCCGCCGAGGTGATCAAGGTGCTGCAATCGCGCTTCCCCAAGATCGTCTCGCCCAAGCGCGAAGACATCTGTTACGCCACCACCAACCGTCAGGCGGCGGTGCGGACGATCGCGCCGCGCTGCGATGCCCTGATGGTGATCGGATCACCCAATTCGTCGAATTCGAGCCGTCTGGTCGAAGTCGCCACCCGCGCCGGATGCGCCCGCTCGGTGCTGGTACAGCGCGCCGCCGAGGTCGATTGGAGCGAGTTGGAGGGGATCGAGCGCCTGGGCATCACCGCCGGGGCCTCGGCTCCGGAAATCCTGGTCGAGGAAGTGGTCGCGGCAGTGCGCGAGCGCTTCGACGTCACGATTGAGGAAGTCCGGGTCACCACCGAGATGGTAACCTTCAAGCTGCCGCAATCGCTGACGGAATAGACTGAAGATGGCGGTCTACACCGAGGTCTCCGACGACGCGCTCGATGCCTTCGTCGGCCAGTACGATATCGGGGGGGTGGTGTCGTGCAAGGGCATCGCCGAGGGAGTCGAGAACAGCAATTACCTGCTGCAAACCGAGCGGGGCGCCTACATCCTCACCCTCTATGAAAAGAGGGTCGATCCCGGCGATCTGCCGTTCTTTCTCGGTCTGATGGACCATCTCGCCGCGCGCGGGCTGGCCTGTCCGACCCCGATCGTGGGGCAAGACGGCAAGACGCTGCGCTCGCTGTGCGACCGCCCCGCCGCCATCGTCAGCTTCCTGTCCGGGGTGTGGCACAGCCGCCCCCGGCCCGACCATTGCGCCGCCTTGGGCGAGGCGATGGCCGAGATGCATCTGAAGGGAGCGGACTTCCCGCTTCGCCGCCCCAACAGCCTGTCGGTGGCGGGGTGGCGACCGCTGTTCGGCGCCATCCGCGACCGCGCCGACGAGATTGCCCCCGGCTTCGCTCCGCTGGTCGAGGCCGAACTGGACTATCTCGACGCCAATTGGCCGGCCGATCTGCCGGTCGGTCTGATCCATGCCGACCTGTTCCCCGACAACGTGTTCTTTCTGGGCCAGCGCGGCGAGGCAGGGGCGGAACGGGTGTCGGGGCTGATCGATTTCTATTTCGCCTGCACCGACCTCTTGGCCTACGACATCGCGATCTGCCTCAATGCCTGGTGCTTCGAGCCGGACGGGTCGTTCAACGCGACCAAGGCGCGCTATCTGCTGAGCGGCTATCGTCGGCTGCGCCCGCTTTCGGAGTCCGAGATGATGGCACTGCCGCTGCTGGCGCGGGGGGCGGCGATGCGCTTTTTGCTGACCCGCAGCTATGACTGGATCAACACCCCCGCCGGGGCGCTGGTGAAACGCAAGGACCCGATGGAATATCTGCACAAGCTGCGCTTTCACCAGAACATCGCCGGTCCCGGCGGATACGGCATCGAATGAGCGACACCGAACGGGTCCAGATCTTCACCGACGGGGCGTGCAGCGGCAATCCCGGCCCCGGCGGGTGGGGGGCGATTCTGCGCTTTCGCGGCACCGAAAAGGAATTGAAGGGCGGCGAGCCGCAGACCACCAACAACCGGATGGAAATGATGGCGGTTCTGGTGGCCTTCACCACGCTGACCCGCCCCTGCGCCGTCGATCTTTATACCGACAGCCAGTACGTCAAGAAGGGGATGACCGAGTGGCTGCGCGGCTGGAAAGCGCGCGGCTGGAAGACTGCCGACAAGAAACCGGTCAAGAATGAGGATTTGTGGAAGGCGCTGGACGCGGCGGCGGCCCGCCACGATGTCGCCTGGCACTGGGTTCGCGGTCATGACGGCCACCCCGAGAACGAGCGGGCCGACGCCTTGGCCCGCGAAGGAGTCGCGATGGCGCGGGACGGCGTGACACCAGAGGTTCTCTGACGGGGCCTGTTGCGCCGGACGCGCCCGAACCCTATGTTCCGCCCATGACCACGACCGAAACCAAACCCAATCTGATCGGCCTGTCGCGCGACGATTTGATCGCCGCGATGGAGACGATCGGCGAAAAGCCCTTCCGCGCCAAACAGCTTTGGCACTGGATGTATCATCGCGGCGAGACCGACTTCGCCCAGATGAGCTCGATCTCGAAAACGATGCAGGCCCGTCTGGCCGAGCATTTCGTCGTCCGCCGCCCGGTGGTCGAGCGCGAGCTGATCTCGACCGACACCACCCGCAAATGGCTGTTGCGCTTCAACGACGGCAACGAGGCCGAGACGGTCTATATCCCCGATGGTGACGAGGATCGCGGCGCCGCCTGCGTCTCGACCCAGGTCGGCTGCACGCTGACCTGCCGCTTCTGCCATACCGGCACCCAGACGCTGGTGCGCAACCTGTCCGCCGCCGAGATCGTCGGCCAGGTGATGGTCGCCCGCGATTCGCTGGGCGAGTGGCCGACTCCCGACGATAGCGGCCGCCGCCTGTCGAACGTGGTGGTAATGGGGATGGGCGAGCCGCTCTACAATTTCGACAATGTCGCCACCGCGCTCGAAATCGTGATGGATGGCGAGGGAATCGGCATCTCGCGCCGTCGCATCACCCTGTCGACCTCGGGCGTGGTACCGATGATGAAGCTGTGCGGCGAACGGCTGGGAGTCAATCTGGCGGTCAGCCTGCACGCCGTCACCGACGAATTGCGCGACAAGATCATGCCGATCAATCGCAAATATCCGCTGAAGGATCTGATCCGGGCCTGCCACGAGTACCCCGGCGCGTCGAATGCGCGGCGGATCACCTTCGAATATATCATGCTGAAGGGGGTCAACGATTCGGCCGCCGACGCCCGTGCCTTGCTGAAGCTGATCCGGGGCTTGCCCGCCAAGTTCAACCTGATCCCGTTCAATCCCTGGCCGGGCTCGGAGTTCGAGACGCCCGAACCGCGTTCGGTCAAAGCCTTCTCGGACATCTTGCAAGATGCGGGCTATTCCGCCCCGATCCGGATGCCGCGCGGACGCGACATTCTGGCCGCCTGCGGCCAGTTGCGCTCGGACAGTCTGCGGGAAAAGGCCAGTCTGGCCAAGGCGCGCGCCGCCGCCGGGATCATCGACGACGACCACCCGCCGCAGGGGTAGTCGGTCGTGAAAAAGTCCTTCGGCCTTTGGCCTCAGTGTACTTTTCCCCGGTTCAAAAAGAATCCCCGTGCTCAATCAAGCTTTCCGCGCGGGGATGGATTTGGTTCCCTCCGAGGCCGATGGGCGACGCCCACGGCTTCGGAGGCTGGATTTCACCAGCTTTGCGCGCATAAGTGACGCAAAGCTGGTGAAACAAACAACACGAAAAATGGGCGCTGGGCCGCCCCTAGCCCATTTTTCTCCTTTTAATCCAACGGGAAAAAGTACACCGAGCGACAGCGAGGGACTTTTTCACGGGAGACGGGGTAGTAACCCCGGCGCAACCACGCAAACTCCCCCGGCAAAGCGCGCTTCGCCGGGGGAGTATCGTTCGCAAAACCCTATTCGTCGCGGTGGGTGCGTTCCTGGCGCTCGTGGCGTTCCTGCGCCTCGATCGACAGCGTCGCGATCGGACGGGCTTCCAGGCGGCGGATGCTGATCGGCTCTCCGGTATCCTCGCAATAGCCGTAAGAGCCGTCCTCGACCCGCTGAAGGGCGGCGTCGATCTTGGCAATCAGCTTGCGCTCGCGGTCGCGCGTCCGCAGTTCCAAGGCGCGGTCGGTTTCGGCCGAAGCGCGATCGGCGATATCCGGCTCCTGCAATCCCCCTTCCTGGAGGTGTTGCAATGTTTCGTCCGATTCGCGCAACAGCTCGGAGCGCCACCGCAAAAGTTTCAGGCGGAAGTACTCCTTCATGATGTCGCTCATGAAGTGCTCATCCTCGGACGGACGATAATCCGGCGGCAGCGTGACGGTCATTCAAACCCTCGAAGTCGCGGGCGGTCCCAAATCGATGCGCAATATATGGTCCGAAGCCCACCCTCGCAAGCACCGTCTTTCATCCAAGAAGTTTGAAGCAAGCGAACCCCGCGCCGAAGCAGTAGCGGCGAAGGCGAGAAAACAGCCAAGATCATCACCCCCGCCGTGAAAGCTTGGCCAATTCCACCTCGACTCTCAGTTCGATCTCGTCAAGCAACGCCGCCAGACGAGGGTCGGGCGAGGATTCACGGCGGACCCGGATCGTCTGGGCCAGGGCGGCCATCTTCTCGACCGGGATTTCCCCCATCAACAGGCCGTGGCGCAGCGCCTCGAGCCCGTCGAGCAGGTCTTCGCCGCGCCGCAGCAGACGGCGGCGGGCCTCGCGCTCCAGCGTGTCGTCGGACTGCTGAACCATCAGCAGGGCATCGACACCGCCAATTCCGACCGGCGCCTCGACGGCGTGGGCTTCCTCTGCCTGATCCATGGAATCGACCAGCGCCCGGCGAAACTCGCCGGTCTTGCTGTTCTTATCGGTCCGACGGGGGCCGCTGGCGGCACCTTTGGACCCTACTCCGGAAATCTTCATGTCTCCCCGGTGCGGCTACGAAGGGTGAGGCCCGGCAGTGGGCCGACAACGATCCTACCACACTTCGACCCCGTGACTATTTCGCCTGACTCGCCTCATCGGGTCAACCGGGCAGGAATTGCCGGGCGAAAGGGACGGAACTGCCGGTCGCCCCCGGTTCCGGCCCCGCCGAATGGGGCGGCTGCGCGCCCCGGCGGTTGGCATGGCTTTCGCATGTGACTGAGCGAGAGACTTTAAGCACCGCCTGTCGGGGACGAAACGCCATGACCCGCACCCTTGCCGCCCAAGCCCTGTCCGCCCCGCCGTTGCGCGCCCTGCTGCTGGCCGCGCTGTTACTGGGGGCGACGCTGGGGCTGGCACCGACCAATGCCTTCGGGGCCTCGCGCATCAAGGACATCGCCGATTTCGAAGGCGTGCGCGACAACATGCTGATCGGCTATGGCCTGGTGGTCGGGCTGAACGGCACCGGCGACAAGCTGACCAACGCCCCCTTCACCAAGGAAAGTCTGGCCGGCATGCTGGAACGCCTTGGGGTCAACATCCGCGACAAGACCGGCGCGATCACCTCGCTTGACCCCAAGAACGTCGCCGCGGTGATGGTCACCGCCGTCCTGCCGCCGTTTTCCCGCCAGGGCACCCATATCGACGCTTCGATCTCGGCGATGGGCGATGCCAAGGATCTGCGCGGCGGCACCTTGCTGGTCACCCCGCTGATCGGCGCCGACGGCGAAGTCTATGCCGTCGGCCAGGGTCAGGTCGCCACCGGCGGCTTCTCTGCCTCGGGCTCGTCGGGCAGTTCGGTGACCAAGGGTGTTCCCACCGCTGGCCGCATCGCCAATGGCGCGATCGTCGAACGCGAATTGCCGTTCGAGATGGCCCATATGGAAGCGGTCAAGGTGTCGCTGCGCAACCCCGATTTCACCACCTCGCGCCGGATCGCCCAGGCGGTCAATTCCTATCTCGGCGGCGACATGGCCCGCCCGATCGACCCCGGTACGGTCCAGATCATGGTTCCGCCCGGCTATCGCGGCAATGTCGTCGGCCTGCTGACCGATATCGAGCAATTGCGGGTCGAGCCCGACCAGATGGCCCGCGTCGTCATCGACGAGACCTCGGGCACGATCGTGATGGGCGAGAACGTCCGGATCAGCACCGTGGCGATTGCCCAGGGCCAGTTGACGATCCGCATCACCGAGACGCCGCAGGTGTCGCAGCCCTCGCCCTTCTCCGAAGGCGGCACCACCACCACGGTTCCCCGCACCGATATCGAAGTCGATGAAGGCGGCGGCAATAAGCTGGCGGTCGTCCCCCACAAGGTCACCCTCCAGGAACTGGTCGAGGGGCTGAACAGCCTGGGCATCGGCCCGCGCGACCTGATCTCGATCCTCCAGGCGATCAAGGCCGCCGGAGCCCTCCAAGCCGATCTCGAGGTGCTGTGATGAGCGCGCTGGCCACCACCCCCTCCTACGACCCGTCCCTGGCTGCCCCGCGCGCGCCGACGATGATCGCGACAACCCGCGAGAAGGCGGCCAAGACCGCCAAGGCGTTCGAGACCCAGTTCGTCTCGCAGATGTACCAGCACATGTTCGACGGCATCGAGACCGATGGATTGTTCGGCGGCGGCACCGGCGAGAAAATGTTCCGCTCCGTGCTGATCGACGAATACGCCAAAATGACCACCAGCCGCCCCGGTGGGAGCGGCTTCGGCATCGCGCCCGAGATCGAAAAGATGCTGCTGAAGCATCAGGAGGTTCAGTGACATGACCCACGCCCTCGCCGAAGACGACTTCGCCCTGGACGACGTCAGCGAAGACATGTCCGACGATATCGCGATCCCGGCCTATGACGACCTGATGTTCGCCTGCACCAATCTGTGCGAGTTGCTCGACGTCGAAAACGACGCCTTGATGAACCACGATGCCGAGACGATCGCCGCGCTGGGCGACCGCAAGGTGGCGCTGACCCGCCTCTATGCCTCCTACACACGGGGACTGGCCGACCGGCCCGAAGTGACCCGCGCCTTCAATCCCGAGCAGAAAGAGGAATTGCTGACGATCGGGCGGCAGTTGGAGGAATTGGTCGAGCGCAACGCGATGCTGCTACGCGCCGCGATCGACGCCTCCAGGACGGTGGTCGATATCATCGCCCAGTCGGTACGGTCGAGCCAGGAGCCCGGCATCGTCTATGGTCGCACCGGAACCCTGCGCGGGGGTGACGACAAGTCGACCAGCTACAGCCTCAACAATATCCTCTGAAGGGACCGGGCCATGGCCATCACCCTCGGACTGGACACCGCGCTGTCGGGTCTGCTGACCAACCAGCAGGCGCTCAACACGATTTCCCAGAACATCGTCAACGTCAACACCCCGGGCTATACCCGCAAGGTGCTGATGCCGGAATCCCGCACCGTCGGCGGCCTCGGCGCCGGAGTGCAGGTCACCGCGCTCCAGCGCAACGTCGATGAGGGATTGCTGGCCTATGTCCGCGCCGACAACGCGACGCTGAGCAACCTCCAGGCATTATCCGGCACCTATCAGCAGGTCCAGAACCTGTTCGGCAAGGTCGGCGACCAAAGCTCGATCAGCCACAATGTCCAGACCGTCCTCAACAATCTGGTCACCCTGGCCGCGACCCCGGACAAGTCCGACGTCCAGTCCTCGACGGTCCAGGCCGCCAAGACGATGACCGACCAGATGGCGATGATCACCGAGCAGCTTCAGTCGCTGCGGGCGACCGCCGACCAGAAGCTGGCCACCGATTGCGAGCAGATCAATTCGCTGCTGAACAACGTCCACGACCTCAATATCAAGATCACCCGCTCGCTGGCGCTCCAGATCGACGCCACCGACCTGCAAGATCAGCGCGACCAGTCGCTGACCAACCTGTCGAAGCTGATCGACATCAAGTACTACAACCTTCAGGACGGGTCGGTCACCGTCGGCACCGGCAACGGCGACGTGCTGGTCAACAGCAGCCAGGCGTTTTCCCTGTCCCACACCGGGACATCGACCTCGGCGGCCTGGATGACCCGCTCGGGCGGGCAGTTCGGGGCCATCACGCTCAACAACGGCATCATTCCGGCCAAGGATCTGACCAGTCAGATCACCGATGGCGACATGAAGGCCAATATCGACCTGCGCGACACCATCCTGCCCAACCTGCAAAGCCAGCTCGACCAGTTGGCGACCGAGGTGAAGGACACGCTCAATCTGGTCAATAATCGCGGAGCCCAATTGCCGGTTCCGGCCAGCACGATCACCGGCACCCGCACCTTCACCGATCAGACCAACCTTAACCAGTCGATCAGCCTGTCCGGCACCGAGGATACCGCCCTGGTGCTGTACGACACTTCGGGCAACCAGAAGGCCACCACCACCCTGCGCGGGCTGATGGACGGCTCGGCCTTCTCTCCGGCCAAGGAACTGGTCAACCAGCCGTGGACGATCTCGTCGATCGCCGACCGGATGCAGACCTGGATGCGGGCCCAGACCACCTACGCCAATGCCTCGACCGCCAAGGTCGGGCTTGATGCCAACGGCCATTTCGCGATCTCGACCGGCAACAGCGACATCGGTCTGGCCTTCCGCGATCAGGTCGACAGCAGTGCCGGGGCCAAGGCCACCGATATCAGCGTCACCTTCCACGCCAGCACCCCGCCCGGCATCAGCACCAACAGCGTGTCGATCCCCAAGGCGACCACCCTGGTCGGCACCAGCCTGACCGGAGCCTCGCCGGCCGTCGCCAATGGCGATCAATTCATCCTGACGAGGGGCGGCACCACCTACACCTATACGGTCGGCGCCGCCGCCTCGCCGCCGCAAAGCGCCCCGGCCGCCAGTATTACCGGCAACGACCTGTTGAACTGGGTCCGGTCGATCCCCGGCCTGGAAGGGTCGGAATTCGCCCTGAGTGGCGGCGTCAACAAGCTTCAGATCGCCAACACCACCGGCCTCTCGATCACCACCACCGGCAGCAGCGCCTCGCTGGCCGCGCTGACCTCCGCCCCCGCCGCCGCCGCGACCCCGGATCAGGTGGCCCAGGGCTTCTCGAACTTCCTTGGCCTCAACGACCTGTTCGTCAGCACCCAGCCCCGCGCCCTGCTGGACTCGCAAATCCTGCCGCCCTACACCACGTTGGGAACGACGCGCGACCTGACCTTGTACGACAAGCTGGGCGCGGCCGGTCCAACGATGATCTTCAGTCCCGGCACCTCGCTCCAGGACATCGCCGCCAAGATCAACACGAACAGCAGCATCGTCCAATCCGGACTGGTTGCGCAGGATTCGATTACGCTGAACACCGGCAACACCGCGCTTAACATCCTGGACGTCAACGGCATCACCCTGTCTAGCATCACGATTCCGGCCGGCACCACCAGCCTGCAAAAGATCGCCGACACGCTGACCGCCTCAAGCCCGTCGCTGACCGTCCAGGTCGAAAAGGACACTGGCGGCTATCGGCTGCGGATCTGGGACAATAACGGCAGCCCGCTGACGGTCGCCTATGACGGCCCCGACAGCACCGACCTGCGCAACAAGCTCAGCCTGTCGAAGAGCCAGATCTTCGTCGCCAGCGTCGTCGATGAAGGGTCGGGCCAGCGCCTGCGGATCCGCCAGAGCGACAATCTTGACGCCTATGCCCAATCGAGCAACGACGCCGCCAATTCCAGCCTGCTGACCGATCTCGGCCTCGACGGTGCCGCCAGCGGCTCCGCAGCGACGATCGCGGTTCGCAAGGACATCCTGACCGCGCCGTCGAAGATTTCGCGCGCGGCGACCCAGTGGAACGCCGACACCAAGGTCTATTACATGAGCACCGGCGATGCCAACATCGCCAGCCAGATGGTCGCCGCCTTCAACCAGACCCAGACCATCAACGGCGCGGGCAAGGTCGCGACCTCGAAATACTCGCTGACCGATTATGCCACCCAGATCGTGTCGATGACCGCCCAGGACATCAGCAGCGCCAATGCCGATCTCAGCTACCACACCACCCTGAACCAGAACATCAACACTCAGATTCAGGCCAAAAGCGGCGTCAACCTCGATGAAGAGGTTGCCAACATGATCAATTTCCAACAGGCCTATTCCGCCTCGGCCAAGGTGATCAGCACCTTGAAAGATATGCTGGACGTCCTGATGGGAATCATCCGATAGGAGCGAACCATGGATCGTATTTCGACCTACGGGGCCTCCCAGCTCTACATCTCCCGGATCATGCAGACCCAGGTGCGGATGCAGAAGGAGCAACTGCAATCGACCACCGGCTATGTGACCGAGGATTATTCCGGCATCGCGCTCGACGCCCGCACCGCGATCAACCTGGAAAACTCGACCGCGCTGGCCGATGCCTTCATGGCCGCCAACGCCTCGGTCCAGGTGCGCCAGAACGCCGCCAATACCGCGCTGACCGCCGCCCAGACCTCGATCAACACCTTGAAAAACCGGCTGATCTCGTTCGCCTCGGGCCAGATGAAGGACCAGACCGCGATCCGCGACGTCCAGGATGTCGCGATGCGGACCCTGACCGAGCTGCAATCCTCGCTCAACACCTCGGTTGACGGCGAGTATCTGTTCGCGGGCGGGCGCAAGGACACGATGCCGGTCAATTTCCCCGTCACCAAGCTGGCCGATTTCCAGAAGATGTTCGACGGCTCGATGACGACCTACCCGACCCTGCGTGGGGCCGATCTGCTCGACATCCACCTCACCAACCGCGACACCGGCGCGGTCAGCTTCGATTCCAGCAGCGGCCTGATCATCCCCGCCAATGCCGGGGCCTACGCCAAGGTGCCGTCCAGTTCCTATGTCCATGTCAGCGGCACCGCCCAGATCGTCGGCGGGGTCACCGTCTCCAACGACGGCGACCTCACCATCAAGGGACACGCCCTCAGCAATACCGGCCGCACCCCGCTGGTCGAGACCTCGGACGCCGGATCGGGCACCTTCCTGACCCTCTCGAACGGTAGCGTCATCAACACCACCGGAGCCTTGTCCTTCTCCTATGACAAAGACGGCCAGATGGTGGTCAGCCCCGCCACCGGCAATTCGCTGACGACGATGGTGCCCGGCACCCGCTTTACCATCAGCGGCTCGGACGCGACGATCGCCACCACCTCGGCCACCGACACCACCAAATTGGTCGGCACCAATTTCTACACCTATAACGGCAACGCCACCTCGGCGACCGGCCTGACGATCAGCCGCGGCGACGATCTGGTCCTGGTCAACAACAACAATACCTTGACCTTTACCGCGACCGAGACCTCGACGATGGCCGATGTGGTCAATTGGATTAACGCCCAGGTCGATTCGAGCGTTCCCGCCCCCTCGCCCGCGATCGCCAAGGCGATGGTCGATAATCAGGGACGGCTGACGATCAGCAACCTCAACGGGTCGAGCGGCTCGCCGATCTCCGTCCGGGGCGCGCTGTCCGGCGTGCTCGGCATCGGTGGCACCGTTCCGGTCGGCGCCGGTGCGGTGGGAAGTGCGGGAACGCCGGTGGTGGGGACGTCGCTGTTGACCGGTGCCGTCGCCCAGACGGCAACCTCACTGGGTACGCCGCCGATCGCGGTGGGCGACACCCTGACCGTCCAGGTCGGCGCGGCCGCGCCCGCGACCCTGACCGTTACCGCCAATACCACCTTGACCGACATCGCCCGCTTCATCCAGCTGCAAGACCCCAGCACCCGCAACGCCGACGGCAGCCTCAACACTCTGGGGGCGCAGGTGGGGGTGTCCGGCGGGGCAATGACGGTCACCAACAATAACGGCAGCGGCAACGGCTATACGTTGGGCGGCAATGTCGCCGCCGCGCTGGGCCTGACCGGAGCGATCGCCGACGGCGCCGCCACGACCGGCTCGGCCCAGCCGTCCCTCAACGGCAATTACGACGGCTCGTTCATCGTCACCAAATTCGACAACGTCACCGGCAAGATGACGATCGCCAACGACACCACCCCCAGCCAGTCCGAGACCCTGGACGCCACGGCGGTAACGCTGAAGCGCGACACCGGGGTTGACGGCATCCCCGACACGATCGTTCCGACCGGGCTGACCACCGGCTCGGCAACCTTCACCCTGTCGGGCGATACCGTGACGATGACGCTGCCGAGCGGGGGCACCGACCTCTCCACCGTTTACAGCGTCGGCCAGCCGGTCACCATCGGCGGCACCGACAACCACAACGGCACCTACGAGGTCAGCGCCGTCACCGCCAACACGATCAGCTACAAGATCAACACCGACATGCTGCGGGTCGGTCCGTTCCTGGCCCAAAGCGGCCGGACCGACATGAAGATGAGCTTCTCCACCACGGTCAAGCCGCTCGACACCAAGGACACCTCGCCCGACGTGCCCGGCACGATCTCTTCGGGCGTCGCCACTCTCGACCAGAAAGTGTTCGGCGGGCTGAGCTTCACCTCGGCGGGCAAGATCGTTTCGTCGGTCAAGGATGCGCTGCTCGACAGCAAGAACATGCCCTATCCGCCGGTCGGCACCCTGATTACGCTGAAAGGCGATTCGGACGTCAATGCCGGGGTCTACGAGGTCACCGCCAACGACGGCACCACCCTCAACATCCGCTGCAAGACGCTGAAAACCGAAACGGCGATGCCGCAGACGGAAATGACGGCGCAATCCTGGTACAAGGGCGACACCCTGTCGCTCAACACCAGCATCAACCAGACCACCACGATCGAAACCTCGCTGACGGCTTCGGATTCGGCGTTCGAGAAGGTGATCCGCGCCTGCGGCATCATCGCCCAGGGGGCCTATGGCACCGCGGGCGGGCTCGACCAGCATCCCGAGCGGGTCGAGCAGGCGATCGCCCTGTTGAAAGACGCGCTGTCGCATTCCTCGACCACCCCGATGCCGTTCGGCAAGGAAGAGGCCAGCGACCTCGACGGTCTGCAAAAGAAGGTCGGGCTCAACCTCTCGGCAATTCAGAACAGCAACACGGCGCTCACCCAGATGAAGTCATTCTTCGTCAACCGGGTCTCGGATATCGAGCAGATCAGCTCGACCGAAGCCATCACCGCGTTGCTGGCCGACAGCCAGGCCCTTCAGACCTCGTATCAGGCCCTGGCCAAGATGCAGCAGATGTCGCTGATCAATTTCCTGAAGTAGGAGCGAGGTTGGCCTTGTTGTTGGCGTCGATCTTACGCTGAAGCGCCTCCATCAGCGGCTCGATCTTGCCGCCGGAGGCGCGCAGCACCGAGCCGAAATCCTCGCGCATCGCCCGGATCAGGCTGACGCCGTCGGCGGTGAGATCGACGATTCCGGGACGCCCATCGGGGGTGAACGCCACTTCCCAACCGACCGGAGAGGGGACCGCACCGGGAATCGAGCGGGTCACTTCGGCGGGAACCCGCACCCGGTTGCCCAGATCCTCGCCCGCGCCGACGCGGAAAGTGATGCCGGACTCGGCCTCGGTCAACATCCCCACATAGCTCGACACCAGGAACTGCAACAGCCGCTCGGAGAACGCCGCCTGTTCCTCGGGGGCCAGCTTGCCCCAGAACCGGCCCAGAACCGCCGCCGACAGCAAGGACGGCTCGGTGTGACGGCGCAGCAGACCGTCAAGCAGGCGGGTCCGTTCCTCCAGGGGATAGGTCCGGCCCGACGCGAAGGTACCCACGCCCTCGTTCAGAGCGGATTCGACCAAAGCCTGGGCCGCGGCGACGTCGGCGGCCTGGGCGCTTCCCGCCCCAACGGCCATCATGGCCAGAACAATCAGCGTGCGTAGGATCTTCATCTTCTTTCCCCGGACAGAATTTATACCCGTTGGCGGCGGGTCTACCGCAAAGGAGATACTCCAGACGGTGGCGAGACGGCAAGCCACCGTCGCGCGGCGGATAAGCATGAGAGGGCTGCGTCGAACAAGTCTGCCCCCCAAACGGCAAAACCGCGGCCGAGAGGGGCCGCGGTTGCTTCCGCCGGAGCGGAAAAGAGAGACGGCACGCCAATTCTTGGCGTGCCGTCTCGGTCAACGCTTGATCTGGATCAGTTCGTCGAGCATCTGGTCGGCGGTGGTGATGATTTTCGCTGCCGCCGAATAGGCCCGCTGGGTCACGATCATCGTGGTGAATTCGGTACCGATATCGACGGTCGAGGCTTCCAGCGACGAGGCCGAGACCGCTGCCGCACCCGCTTCCTGAGCCGAACGCAGGGTGTAGGCTCCCGACGTGTTGGTCTCGATCCAGGAATTGCCGCTTTTCGCCTCCAACCCGTTGGGATTGGTGAAGGTGGCAATGGGGATCTGGAACACCGGCCGCCGGACACCGTTGTCGAACAAGGCCGTCACCACCCCGTCGTCACCGACCGAAACGCCGGTGAAATTGCCGAACTTGGCCCCGTCGGCGGTGCTGAAGGCCAGGGTGTACTTGTCGCCCAACTGGGTCAGACCGTCGCTCTGCGAGGTATTGCCGAGGAACAGAGTGATCTGGTGGTTGGCGCTGGTGCCGTTGGGAACCGTCGTCATGCTCTGGGCACCGTTGGCCCACGCGATCGAAATCTTCGGCTGCGGCGCGATCTGGCCGGACGAGCCGGAAGAACTGCCGGTATTCATGATCGTCTGCGGCGTACCGTCGCCGTTGAAGACAACCGCCGGGCTGGTCGTCGCGGTGATGCCGCGCAGGGTGAACACCCCGCTGGTCTTATCGACCGGCGGAATGGACGAGGTCCATTCGTGGGTCTGGGTCTGGGTGCAGGCGTTGAAATTGTTCGAGCTGGAGGGCGATTTGACGTCAAGCCCGGCCAGATTGAACTTGTAATCGACCCCCACCGTCGGCTGCTGAACGACTTCCAGCGTCGATCCGTTCGAGCGGAACAGCGGACGGTCGGTCCCGATCGACACCACCGTCCCGGTGGCGGGCAGGTGGGTGTTGGTGGTCGCGTCCCAATTGCTGGCGTTATTGAGAGCGGCGGCGACCAGCCGGGTCACATCCGAGGCGTTGGTGACGGCGGTCTTGTTCGACAGGTCGATGATGACGTTGCTGGTCGCGGCACCGGCGGGGTACAGGTTATTGGTCCCGTTGGTGTCGAATTCGACCGTCAGGGACTGGCCGTTGACCGAGATGGAGAAGGTCTTGCCGTCCATCGCGTCGATATCGTCGCGGTTGGTCGCGGTGAAGTCCATCCGCGCCTGCGAGGCATAGACCCCGGTCCCGGCCGGATCGAGCAGGTCGAGCGTCGCCGCGCCAGCAGGCGGGGTGACGCCGCGCTGAACCTGATAGGGCGTGGTGTCGATGCTGACATAGCTGCACGGAGTCACCGCGACGACGGCGGTTCCGGTGGTGTAGGGGGTGTTGACCTGATAATAGCCGGTCGATCCGGTGGCGTCGGTCACCTGGATGATGTCGCCCGCCGACAGGCTGGGGATGTTGGTGCCGCCAAAGGTAATCGTGTTCGCCGCCGAGTAGGTGCACGACGAATAGGTGTTGGTGGCCCCGTTGGCGATCACGGTCAAGGTTCCGCCCGACGGAGTTCCGACGGCCAGCGCCGGGGACGCCGTCGTCCCCTGCCCGACCAGGAAGTTACCGAGATTGCCGCTGTCGGGGGAATCGTTGACGGTAAAGGTGGTGCCCTTCGGCAGCAGGTTGGCGTCGGTGGCGGTCGCGAAAGCGATCGCGCCCGACTTGGCGAAGAAAGCGGTGCCGTGACCGGCGGCCGAACTGTTGATCACCGTCGAGGTGCTGCCGTCGGCCTGACCGGAGATCAGGAACTTCGCGTTGACGTCGGGCGAGGTGGTGGTGTCGGTCAGGGTCTGCTTGACGTTGAAGAAATTGCTGTTGTTCTGGATGTCCCACTGGTTGGCGTTGGTCTTCGACCAGTTGAAGATCAGACTGTGGGTCGAGCCCAGCGAGTCGTAAATCTGGACGTTGTTCTGGCGCAGACCGCCGGACCCGGTCACCGCCGGATTGAACACCGCGTCGGCGGCCGGAAGATTGAGGCCGAGCTTGACCTGAGTGGTCGGATCGGCGGTGCCGCCGATCGTCTTCAGGTTCAGCGACTTCAATTCGGTCGAATTGACGATGTTCTGATTGATGTAATGGTAGGTTCCCGTCTCGTCCTTATAGGCCTTCATGTAGGTCAGGCCGTCGATTTCGGTCTCGGCCGGGCGGGCTTCGGCGCTGTTGTCGGTGGGGGTCAGCGGCCAGCCCTGGAGGTAATAGCCCGACACGTTCTGGAGATAGCCCTGCTTGTCGGTCTTGAACGAACCGGCGCGGGTGTACTGGAAGCTGCCATTGCCCGAACTGGCCGGATCGGGATCGCTGTTGACGACGAACATCCCGTTACCGGCCAGCGCCAGATCGGTGGTGCTGGAGGTCGCCTGGAGCAGGCCCTGGGTGTCGATGCCGGCGCGGGGCTTCGACATCACGCCGCCGGGGGAATATTCGGTCAGACCGGCATTGTTGGTGACCAGGGTCTGGAAATTGACCTTGGTTCCCTTGTAGCCGATCGTGTTGACGTTCGAGATATTGTCCGAAATCGCGCCCATCGCACTCGATTGCGAGGAGAGGCCCGAGACACCGGAGTACAGCGCGCCATACAAACTCATGACATCCTCCTCACATTACGGGGTCGTGGTCGTCGTTGAACCGGACGATCCCGATCCTGTACCTGTCGTCGTACCCGTCCCGGTCGTACCCGTCCCGGACGCGGCTTTTTGTGCCTCCAGCAGTGCCTGATATTGCGCGATCGACGCCTGGTACTGGGCCTGAGCGGCGGCAAGCTGGGTGGTCTTGAGGGTATTGTCGGCGTTGACGCCGAGAATCTTGTCGATCGTCACCGACACCTTGGCCCCGTCGGAGCCCGCGCCCATTTCCAGAATGGTTCCGGTGGTCGCGTCATTGGTGACCTTGGTGACTTGGCCGAAGGAGGTGATCGTCGGGGTGATCGCCGCCCCGTTCTTGTCCTTGGCGGTGACGGAGACGGTGTAGATGCCGTCGTCCTGGGTCTTGCCGCTGTTGTCGATGCCGTTCCAGGTCAAATCGTGACGACCGGCGGTCAGATCGCCGGTGGTCTTGTAGACGACGGTTCCGGCCGAATTCTTGATCTGGATATCGCACGACGACGCGGCGGATGGCAGGGTATAGGAGAAGGTTCCCGACGTCCCCTGAACCGGCATCTTGTCGCCCGGGACCTCGACCATTTCCCCCAGATAATTGACCGCCTGGGACGCCTGATTGTTCTTTTCGAACGTCAGCATCTTTTCCAGGTTGCCGTTGGTGTTGATCTGCTGTTCGACGCCCGCGTACTGGACCAACTGGCTGGTGAACTGGGTCGAGTCCATCGGCGACAACGGATCCTGATGCTTTAACTGGGTCGTCAGCATCGTCAGGAAGGTGTTGAAGTTGGTGGTCAGCGAGGTCCGACCGGCATCGCTTTTGGTAGCGCTTGCCGTGCTGGAGGTCGAAGCGGCGGCGGTTGAGTCGACGGCCATGGCGGGCTCCTCCCTAAACCGAGATATCGACGCCGGAGCGTCCGCTGGCGGTGCGCGACGCCCCGGCCTGAGCCGACGCGGCGGCCAACAGCTCGGCATCGCTGGCCAGATCGGCCTCACGGCCACGATTGCGGCCCGAACGGCCCTGATCGGTGTTGCGGTCGGCGGCCTGCTGCTGTTGCTGCTGTTCGCCACCGCGCAGATTGAAGCTGGTGCTTGAGGTGTCCGGCTTCAGCCCGGCATCTTCCAGCGCCTTTTCCAGCCCGCGCGAGTCCTTTTGCAGCATCGCCAGGGTCTCGGGCTTGTCGGCGGTGACGGTCGCGGTGACCTTGCCGTCGGTGCCGACATCGAGCTTGATCTCGATCCGGCCGAGGTCGAGCGGACGCAACTGGATCTTGACGGTGTCCGAGCCTTCCTTGACCGCTTTGTCGATCTGGACGCTGATCTGGTCGAGCACCTGGGTCGGCATCGGCACGCGCGGCACCCGCACCGCCTGGGTCGCGACGGTCTGGGCGGCCTTGTCGGTGGCCTGCGCCCCGCCCAACCCGGTCAGGTTGGCGACCGGACGGGTTTCGGGCGCGGCGGCATCGGCGGCGCCGCTCGCCTCGCTCTGGGCCGCCAGGATCGCGGCAAAAGCGTCGGCGGGCTGTTTCGCGGTCTGAGCCGGAGTGGCCTCGGCCTCGGCCGGAGCCAGCGACGTCACAGCGGCGGTCTGGGATTGAGCCCCGAAGCGGGCGTTGGGGTCTTGACCGCCCTGTCCGGTGCCGGTCTGACCGCCCTGCCCGGCCAGATCCTGGGCGGTCGTGTCGAGCGTGACGACGGCATCGGTCGCGGCGACCGCGGTCGCGGCGGCGGTCGAACTGGTCGTGGTCTGGACGTTGACCTGGATCGCCGCACCGGTATCGGCCAGCCGCGCCGCCAGATCGTCGGCCTGAGCGCGGGCGGCGTCGGTGCGGGCGGCCTTGGCGCTGTCGGCCTGGGCGGTGGATTGATCGGAAGCGGTTTGGGCGGTCAGATCGGCGGCCAGCGAGGCGGCGTCGGACTGGTCGGCGGCCTGGTCCTGGGCCGGAGCGGCGGCAGCTTGTTGCGAGCGCGGGTCGGTGGCAGGGCCAGCGGCCTGGGCGAGTTGATCGGGGCGAGCCTGCCCGGCCTGGGCGGTCGCGGCCTGGGTGGCGGCGGCATCGTCATCCACCAGCGCAACCTGAGCCTGAAGCGGGGCAGCAACCACGGTGGTCGTCTCGGCCGGAGCCTCGGTCGGAGCCGTGGCCACCGCCGCTGCTTCCGGAGCCTTATCGTCGGCGGCAGTCTTGTCGGGGGCGCTCTCGGCCTTGGCGGCGGGGCGGTCGTCATCGGTGGCGGGTGCGACGGCATCGTCGGAGCGCGCCGGAGCGGACTCGACGGAATCGTCGGCGGCGCGGTCGGATTTGGCGGCATTGCGCGAGGCGGAGGCCGCGCTCTGGTCCTGACGCGAGCGGTCGGCCTTGGCCGCGCTCTTGTCGGTCCGGGCGGCGGTGCGGTCGGCCCCGTCGCTGTCGCGGCTGGTCCGCGCGGGTTCGTCCTTGGAATCGGCGCGGTTCGCGTTGAAATGGTCGGCAAGAACCGAATTGGCCGACACCGCCGTCGCCGACGGCTGCGAGCCGAAACGCTGCGACGCCTGCCGCAGCAGGGCAACGAACGCATCATCCGACGTCGCGGCCGAACTCTGCCGGTCCTGGGCCGTCGAGGTCGTCGCGCTGTCTGTCGCCGTCCGTTTGTCGATCGATTGCACGGTCATGGTCACGTCCCCGCACTGGGTTGGTCGCCCTGCCAATATCGCAAGAGGCGGGCCAATCGGCCGAGACCATCGACGGCGTTGATTTTATTTGATTTCGGTTTCTGCCTAGAAGCCCACCTGTGGCGGAAAGGCAAAAAATGCCGGGCAGCGGGGAAAAGCCTGCCGGTATCAATCGGCTGCGATCACCGTCGCCCCCAAATCCGCCGCCAGAGCGCGCACTTCGCCTTCGACCTGATCCAGCACCGCGACCTGCGCGCCGCGCGCGACGATCGAGACGCGGGGACCGTCCTCGGCGAAGGTCGGATAGCTGCCGATTTCGACCTCGGGATGGCGGGATTGGATCGCCGCCAATTGCTCTGCCAGATCGCCCTCGCGCACCGCCATCGTCACCGAGCGCGATTGCAGCGGCGCCCCGGCGGCCAGAGCGGGCTTCAGCGATGCGAACATCGCCTGGAGGATGCTCGGCACTCCGGCGAGAACAAATACGTTGCCGATGCGAAAACCAGGCGCTTGACTGATCGGATTGTCGATCAGGCTGGCCCCGGCGGGGATGTCGGCCATTTTGAGCCGGGCGGCGTTGAGGTCGTCGCCGCGATGGCGCAGGGCAAGACGACGCACCGCCTCGGGATCGCGGACCAGTTCCACCCCAAAGGCGGCGGCGACGGAGGCCGAGGTGATGTCGTCATGGGTCGGGCCGATGCCGCCGCTGGTGAAGACGTAGGTGTAGCGGGAGCGGAGCGCGTCGAGACCGGCAACGATATCGGCGGTATCGTCACGAACGACGCGGACTTCGGCCAGCGGAATGCCGAGCGCCCCCAACTCGGTGGCGAGGAACTGGATGTTGGCGTCGCGGGTGCGCCCCGACAGAATCTCGTTGCCGATCACCAAAATTGCCGCGTCGGTCATCGCGCCCTCCCGTTGCTCCCCTAACAGGTATCATACCCATTCCCGCAGGACCGCCACCAGCGGGATATCGGCAGGCGGCATCGGCAAATCGGCCAGCCGGGCGGCGCGGACCCAGCGCAACGACTGGCCTTCGCGCGGGGTGGGGGTGCCCTGCCACACCCGCACCACATAGAGCGGCATCAACAGGTGAAAGGTGTCGTAATCGTGCGAGGCAAAGCCGACCGGAGCCAGGCAGCTTTCGGTAACGTCGAGTCCCAGTTCCTCCTCCAGTTCGCGCACCAGCGCCTGTTCCGGCGTTTCGCCGGGAGCGACCTTGCCGCCGGGGAATTCCCACAGTCCGGCCATCGTCTTGCCGGGAGGCCGCGTCGTCATCAGCACCCGCCCGTCGCCATCGACCAGGGCGGCGGCCACCACCAGCAGGTGAGGCCGGGCGGCATGGGCGGCGCTCCATTTTGCCCGCTCCAGCGCGAAGCGGGGTGACACCACGCTTTCGCCCCGCGCTGGCATCGCACAGGTGCCGCAGCCGTCAGGAGCAAAGCCGAGTTTGGCCAGCACCTGCTTCGACCCCAGATTGTCGGGATGGACCTGAGCCCATACCGAGGCAAAGCCCAGCGTCTCGAACAGATGGCGGATCAGACGGCGCAGCGCTTCGACCGCATAGCCCTGGCCCCAATAGGCGCGGCCGATCCAATAGCCCAGTTCGGGGTTTCCCTCGCCATCGAGACCAAAGCCAACGCAGCCGATCACCGCGCCATCAATCGTCCGTTCCAGCAACAGGGCCACGCCCTGCCCGCTGTGACGACGGCTCTCCTGCTCGGCGACGAACGCGGCGGCATCGGCGCTGCCATAGGGATGGGGAATCCGCGCCGTCAGCCGCACCACCTCCCAATCGTCGAGCAGCGGCGGCAGACACTCGACATCGGCGGCGGTGGCAAGACGCAGCACCAGCCGGGCAGTGCGCAACCGGTGTCCGGCCCAGACGCTGCCCGCTTGGCGGCAGCCCGCTTCGTTCGTCACGGCTCGGATCTCCTTCTTACAGCATCGGGCCGCCAGGATGGCACGCCCGCCTGTGCCGTCAACACCCCAACACCCCAACACCCCCCCGTGACAGTCGCGCCGTTCCCGGCTACTCTGCCGCCTCTTTTGGATCGAGCAACATGACGCCCCGCAACGACACTTCCGCACTGACCGTCGGCGAGGAATTCGCCATCGCCATGAAGGCCTGGGACGACGGCGACCTGACCGAAGCGCGGCGGCTGGGGCGGCGATTGGCGGCGCGGCGGCCCGATTTCGGCGGCGCTCATTACCTGCTCGGCCTGATCGCCCATCAGCAGGGACAAGAGCGCAAGGCGGTCGAACATCTGGGGCGGGCGGTCGCTCTCGACCCTCGTCAGCCGGTGCCGCGTCTGGCGCTCGGCCGGACGCTGGAGGCGCAGGGCAACCCCCAGGCGGCGGAACTGCAATATTGCGCCGTGCTCGACGCGTTTCCCACCCATGCCGAGGCTCATGCCCGGCTGGGCGAGATGCTGGGACAGAGCGGACGGCGCGACGAAGCGATTGATCACTGTCGATGCGCCCTTGCCGCCAACCCGCGCCATGCCGAGGCGCTGTGTTGTCTCGGCTCGCTGCTGCACGAACGCGGCCAGTCGGACGAAGCCGCCTTGTTCCTCGAACGCGCCCTTGACCTACGGCCGAACTGGGCGACGGCGCTTTATAATTACGGGCTGGTCCTGATCGCCCGCGACCGCCTGCCCGCGGCGCTGACGATCCTGACCGGCGCGGCCGAATTGCGGCCCGACCATGCCGCCACCGCCGCCGCCCTGGCCGGGGCACTGCGGCGGTTGAACCGGCTGGACGACGCCCGCGCCGAGGCCGAGCGCGCGACCCGGCTGGCGGGGCAAGACAGCGCGGGCTGGCTGGAACTGGGGCTGGTCCGCGCCGCCCAGGACAGCCAGGAGGGTGCTGCGGCGGCGTTCGAACGGGTGGTGTCGATTGATCCGACCTCGGTCCAGGGCCATTGGTGCCTAGCCGAAAGCCGTCGGGCACTGGGGCAGGTCGAGCGGGCGGCTCCGCATTACGCCCATTGTCTGCGACTCGACCCCACCGACCGGATCGGGGCCGCGCTGGGACTGGCCCAGATGGGAGCGGCTTCGGTGCCCGAGCGGGCTCCCGACGCCTATGTCCGCCAATTGTTCGACGATTACGCCAGCCATTTCGAGTCCGCCCTGGTCGATGGGCTGGGTTATTGCGGACCGGAGCAGATGGGCGACGTCCTGTCTCGGGTGCTGGACCGACACGAGGGGCTGACGATTCTGGATGCCGGGTGCGGCACCGGTCTGGCCGCGCCGGTGTTGCGGCCGCTGGCGGCGCGTCTGGACGGGCTCGACATCTCGCCCGCAATGGTCGAGCGGGCCGGGCGACGCGGCCTGTATGACGGGCTGGAGGTCGGCGAGTTGATCGCCGGACTATCGGCGCGGCCCGAATGTTACGACGTCATCGTCGCCGCCGACGTGCTGGTCTATTTCGGCGCCTTGGGGCCGTTACTGGCGGCGGCGGCGCGGGCGCTGAAGCCCGGCGGTTTGTTCGCCTGCACCCTGGAACGCTGCGACGACGAGGGCTATCGGCTGGGAGCGGGCAACCGCTATGCCCACAGCGCGGCCTATATCGAGACGCAGGCCGAGGAAAACGGGTTCCTGGTCGCGCTGCTCGAACCGGCGGTCAGCCGCCGCGAAGCCGGGGCCGATGTGCCCGGCTGGGTGGCGGCGTTGCGGCTCCGGGCCTAAAATCTCTGGTCGTACCGGGTTGCCATCGCTACCTTGCGGCTTTCATGCTCCCTGATGGATTCCTCCGATGTGCGGTTTCGCCGGTTTTTTCGACCTGTCCGCCCGGACGCCCCAACCCGCCGCCACGGCGGGGGCGATGGCCGCGACCCTGATTCATCGCGGTCCCGACGATAACGGGACCTGGAGCGACGACGAAGCCGGGCTGGCGTTCGGCTTCCGCCGCCTGTCGATTCTCGATTTGTCGCCGCAGGGACACCAGCCGATGGTCTCGCATGACGGCCGCTGGGTGGTGGTCTTCAACGGCGAGATCTACAACCACGCCGAAGTACGGACGCGACTGGGCGGCGAGGTGCGCTGGCGCGGCCGCTCCGACACCGAAGTCCTGCTGGAAGCCATCGCGGCGTGGGGACCGGAGCAGGCGGTCCGGCGCTTCGACGGCATGTTCGCCTTCGCGGTGTGGGACCGGACCGAGCGACGGCTGACCCTGGGCCGCGACCGCTTTGGCGAAAAGCCGCTCTATTGGGCCTTGTCCGACGGGGTGATGCTGTTCGGCTCGGAATTGCGGGCGCTGGCGGTGCATCCCGCCTGGAACGGAGCGATCGACCGCGACGCCCTGGCCCTGTTCCTGCGGATGGGCTGGATTCCCGCCCCCCACACGATCCATCGCCGGGCGCGCAAGCTGGAACCCGGCACGCTGATGACCGTCGCCGCCGACGGCACCGCCACCACCACCCGCTATTGGTCGGCCGCCGAGCGCGCCGCCGAGATGTCCGGACGCTTCACCGGCAGCCGCGCCGACGCGGTGGATCAGCTTGACGCGTTGCTGCGCCGCTCGGTCGCGTTGCGGATGCAGGCCGACGTGCCGGTGGGGGTGTTCCTGTCGGGCGGAATCGATTCGTCGCTGACGGCGGCGTTGATGAGTCGCCTCAGCGACGGCCCGATCCATTCCTTCACCGTCGGGTTCGATCAGGCCGGTCTCGACGAAAGCGCCCATGCCCGCGCCGTCGCCGACCATCTTGGCACCATTCACACCGAACTTCGCATCGGCGAGGACGAGGCGTTGACGATGGTGCCCGATCTGCCCCGTTTGTTCGACGAGCCGTTCGCCGACCCGGCGGCGCTGCCCACCGCCCTGCTGGCCCGGTTGACCCGCAAACGGGTGACGGTGGCGCTGTCGGGCGACGGGGCCGACGAATTGTTCGGCGGCTATGGCATCTATCGCTCGCTGCCCGCCGACTGGACCCGTCTGTCGCGGATTCCCCTGCCGTTGCGGCGGGGATTGGCGACGGGAGCGCGGATGCTGGCCGGTCCGGCCGAAGGGCTGGCCCGGGTCGGAGCCGCCTTCCGCCGCCGCCGCAGCCATCCGGGCTATCGCCTGGGCCGGGCCGCCGAAGCGTTCGGGGCGGGCAGTCTGGCCGAATTGCTGTCGCTGCATTACACCCGCTGGCGGGGGATGCCGTCGCCGGTGCCGCTGGCGCAGACATTGGAGCCGTTCGGCGAAGCCGCAACGCGGGTCGATCCGGCACTGGCGGTGATGCTTCTTGATGTCGGCCTCTATCTCGCCGACGATCTGTGCGTCAAGACCGACCGGACGACGATGGCCGCGTCGCTGGAAGCGCGGTTGCCCTTCCTCGGCACCGAGATCGCCGATTTCGCCTGGAGCCTGCCGCCCGAGTTCAAGATCGACGGTGCCACCGGCAAGGCGGTGTTGCGCGACGTTTTGTTCCGCCACGTCCCCCGCGCCCTGGTCGACCGCCCCAAAATGGGGTTCGAGGTGCCGGTGGGCAAATGGCTGAACGGACGGCTGCGCCCCTGGGCTGACGACATGTTGTCCGAGGCGCGGCTGTCGCGTCAGGGCTGGCTCAACGCGCCGCTGGTGGCGCAATGCTGGCGCGAGCACCGTTCGGGGGCCAAATCCTGGCAAACCGAGCTGTGGCACGTCCTGATGTTTCAGGCTTGGCTGGAGGGGCAGGAGTGATCTTGCTCACAAAGCTTGAAAGCGGGTGGACGATCATGTGCATTCTGAATTGCGAAAGGCGGTCCGTATCCGCTGACACACCCGATCTGTTGCGGAACCGGATATCATGCGCCTGTCCCCCCTGTTAAGCGTCTATATCGCCCGCCAGTTCCTCGTCTCCTTCGCCGCCGTGCTGGCGGTGATTCTGGGGATGATCCTGCTGTTCGACGTGATCGAGCTGATCCGCCGCGCCGCCAGTCGGCCCGAGCTCGGCATGGGGCCGATTCTGCTGATGGCGATACTGAAGCTGCCGCAGATGCTCCACACCATCTTGCCATTCGCGGTGATGATCGGCGCGATGATCTGTTTCTGGCGGCTGACCCGCTCGCACGAACTGGTGGTCGCCCGCGCCGCCGGAGTGTCGGTGTGGCAGTTCATCGCTCCGGTGCTGGGGGCGGTGATGCTGTTCGGCGCGATCGAGATCACCGCCTTCAACCCGCTGGCGGCGGCGATGTTCGACCGCTACGACCGGATGCAGGACGAATTGCTGCGCGGGAACAAGAGCGCGTTCGACCTGTCCGAGGTCGGGCTGTGGCTGCGCGAGCCCCATGACGACGGCGAGATGGTGGCCCATTCGCTCGACGTCCGTCAGGAGGGGCTGACCCTGCTGATGCGCGACGTCCAGTTTTTCCTCTACGACCGCCCCGACCATTTCTTGCGCCGGATCAGCGCCGAAAGCGCGACGTTGGTCGATGGTGCCTTCGAGGTCCGCCGCGCCTGGGTGATGGAGGGCGGGCGGCCGTCCGAATTCGTCGAGGCGATGCGGCTTCCCACCCAATTGACCCTGGACCGCATCCACGACAATTTCGCCTCGCCCGAGACGCTGTCGTTCTGGCAATTGCCCGGCTTCATCCATTTTTTCGAGCGGGCGGGCTTCACCGCCAACAAGCACCGGCTGTACTTCAACTCGCTGCTGGCCTCCCCCCCGCTGTATGGCGGCATGGTGCTGATGGCGGCGCTGTTCTCGCTCAATCCCAACCTGCGTTCGGGCGGATTGACGGCGCGCGTCGGCGGCGGCGTTGCCACCGGCTTTGCCGTCTATTTCTTCTCGCGCGTCGTCTATGCCCTGGGCCTGTCGGCGACGCTGCCGCAATTCCTGGCGGCGTGGTCGCCCGCGATCTTCGCCGGTCTGGTCGGCATGGCCGGACTGTTCCACCTTGAGGACGGTTAGGATGCGAGACCGGTTCGGGCTGGGCCTGCGCCTGGCCGCGTGGGGAGTACCGCTGGCGCTGCTGCTGACCGTGATGGTGTTTCCCCAGATCGAAATCTGGCTGACCCGGAGCTTCTTCGACGCGGATCTGCGGGTCTTCCCCTTCCGCGTCGCGCCGCTGGGCGAATTCGTCCGCAAGATCCTGCCGATCTTCCTGTTCGCGCTGGCGATCGCCATCGCCCTGCTGGGAGCCGTCGCGGCGGTTCGCCGTCGCCCGCTGTGGGGAATCGGGCCGCGGGTCGCGGTCTATCTGCTGGCCTGTCTGGCGCTGGGACCGGGTCTGGCGGTCAATGTCGTGCTCAAGGACAATTGGGGCCGTCCCCGCCCTTCGACGATTGCCGAATTCTCCGGCCCCAAAACCTATGTCCGTCCGTTCGTGCTGTCCGACCAATGCAACGACAATTGCTCGTTCTCGTCCGGGCATGCCGCCTTGGGCTTCTGGGCGGTCGCGTTCGCGCTGCTGGCCCCGCCGCGACGGCGACAGCTATCGGTGGCGGCGGCTCTGCTTTTTGGATCGCTGGTTGGGCTGGCGCGGATCGCGCAAGGCGGCCATTTTCTGTCGGATGTGCTGGTTTCCGGGCTGCTGGTCAGCGGGCTTTGCCTGTGGCTGCACCGGAGCATGATCCGCAATGCGGGATTTTTGCCGGGCAAAAAAACTGGCCCGGCGTCGCTTTGAGTGCCGTAATCCCCTAGGCGACGGGGCTTTCTTCAGGTAATTATATTGGATCAGGCTGACCTGGGCGCGACAATCCGGGCGGAATGCCTCCGCATGGGTGCGGAGGACTTGTGTAGCTTACGACGAGAACGACACAATGGCATGGAACCGAGATAATCATGGCAGCCGCTCCAGGGATCGGGGGCGGCGGGACGACTTTGGCGAGCCGGCATATGAGCCGCGCACGCCGCGCGCAGTCGGGCCCAGCTCTTTCGACCGTCAGTTGGTCAATCAGGCCAACGTCACCGCCACGGTGAAATGGTTCAACGCGTCCAAGGGTTTTGGCTTTGTCG
This sequence comes from Magnetospirillum fulvum, assembly GCF_900108475.1. Classification (GTDB taxonomy): domain Bacteria; phylum Pseudomonadota; class Alphaproteobacteria; order Rhodospirillales; family Magnetospirillaceae; genus Phaeospirillum; species Phaeospirillum fulvum_A. The sequence goes on from NZ_FNWO01000011.1 coordinate 95,071, forward strand.
CCCCCTCGGACGGCTCGCCGGATGCCTTCCTGCACATTTCCGCGCTGGAACGGGCCGGTCTCAGCCAGGTGGCCGAGGGTGCCACTCTGGTCTGCGATCTGGGTGCCGGTCAGCGTGGCCCCCAGGTGGTGTTCGTGCACGAGGTCGATTCCTCGACCGCGACCGAGACCCCCCGGGCGAGCGCCGGTGGCCCCCGCCGCGAAGAGCGTGGACCGACCCAGACCGTCGAAGGCGTGGTCAAGTTCTTCTCCGCCGAGAAGGGTTTTGGCTTCGTTGCGGTCGATGAGGGCGGGAAGGACGTGTTCGTCCATGCCAAGGCGCTGGAGCGCTCGGGCATTCCGACCCTGGAATCGGGCCAGCGCGTTCGCGTCACCACCACCCTCGGCCTCAAAGGGCCGCAGGCTGACTCGGTGGCGTTGATCTAGCCATCGCGCCCCGTCCGGGGAATGATGGAACGCCCCCAGGCGGTGCCGGGTTTCCCGGCGTCGAGAGGGACGTGTGTTCGGGTACGGAGGCGCGGGTGGCAACATCCGCGCCCCTGCCCTGCTTCCCGAACGGAAGCGCGCTACGGGCGCATTAAGCCCCCAGCCACATCCACCAAAAATAGACGATTGGTGCGACGCACAAAAAGCTGTCGCCTTCGCGCCGCGGTTGGCGCACAGTAGGCTGCGTTCATCCAAGCGGAGCGGCCTTTCGATGCTGGGACCGGCGGAACTGCGCGAGATTCACGAAGCCCTGGCCCTGGCCGGTGAAGACCCTGCCCCCAACGGGCGCGGCCCCTATCTTTCCGCCGCTTTTGCCGCCGGAATGGCGCTGACCCGCGCCCTGCGCAGCCGGGCCGAAGCGGCCCCGCCGCCGGACCAGACACCCCCTCCCGCCCAAGCCTGAAAAGGCTTTTGGACATCACAGCCTGTGATATACTGCCCGCCCCTGTCAGAGGGGGCAGGTTTGCATCACTTTTGGGGTGTCGGCAAAGCATCATGAAACTGACCATAGAGCGCGCGGCTCTGTTGAAGTCGCTGGCCCATGTCCAAAGCGTGGTCGAGCGCCGCACCACCATTCCGATCCTGTCGAACGTCAAGCTGGAAGGCCGCTCGGGGCGGCTGTCGCTGAACGCCACCGACATGGATCTCGACATCGCCGAGACGGTTCCGGCCGACGTCAGTCAGCCCGGCGCGACCACCGCCCCGGCCCATACGTTCTATGACATCGTCCGCAAGCTGCCCGAGGGCAGCCAGGTCGAGATCGAATTCAAACCCGACGACGGCCAGATGACTCTGCGTTCGGGCCGGTCGAAATTCTCGCTTGCCTGCCTGCCGGTCGAGGATTTCCCGGTGCTGTCGGGTGGCGAGTTTCCCTTTAGCTTCACCCTGACCTCGGCCGAATTGCGGGCGCTGATCGACCGCACCCGCTTTGCGATTTCGACCGAGGAAACCCGCTATTACCTGAACGGCATCTATTTCCACGCCGCCACCGGGACGGACGGGGCGATGCTGCGGGCGGTGGCGACCGACGGTCACCGTCTGGCCCGGGCCGAGGTTACCTTGCCCGACGGCGCGGCGGGAATGCCGGGCGTCATCATCCCGCGCAAGACTGTTGCCGAAATCCGCAAGCTGATCGAGGAGACCGATGGCGAGATCACCGTCTCGCTGTCCGAGACCAAGCTGAAATTCGCCTTCGCCGATGCCGAATTGACCTCGAAATTGATCGACGGGACCTTCCCCGATTACGAGCGGGTGATCCCCACCGACAACGACAAGATTCTCGACGTCGATTGCAAGAGCTTCGCCCAGGCGGTCGATCGCGTTTCGGCGATCTCGACCGAGAAATCGCGGGCGATCAAACTCAGCATCGAAAGCGGCACCGCGACCCTGTCGGCCTCTAGCCCGGAAAGCGGCAGCGCCGTCGAGGAGATCGAGGCCAATTACGACTCGACCCCGCTCGAAATCGGCTTCAACTCGCGCTATCTGCTCGACATCCTGGCCCAGGTCGAAGGCGAAACCGCCCGCTTCGCGATGGCCGATGCCGCCTCGCCGACGGTGGTGCGCGAAGTCGCCGACAGCAGTGCGATCTATGTGCTGATGCCGATGAGGGTGTGACCGATTCCGAGACGATCGTGACCACGGGGTCGCCCGGTCGGCTGGCGGTACGGCGGCTGTCTCTATCCGACTTCCGCTGCTATGGCGAGATGCGGCTTGAGGTCGGTCCCCGCCCGGTGGTCCTGACCGGCCCCAACGGTGCGGGCAAGACCAATCTGTTGGAGGCGTTGTCCTTCCTGGTCCCCGGTCGGGGGCTGCGGCGGGCCAGTCTGGCCGACATCGCCCGGATCGGTACGCCCCCGGGTGCGCCCTGGGCGGTTTCGGCCCAGGTCGAAAGCGGCCCCGGCGGTCCGGTCGAAATCGGCACCGGGCGCGAGGCGGGCAGCGAGCGACGGGTGGTGCGGATCGAAGGCCGCGCAGCCCGCTCGGCCGATCTGGCCGACATCGTCGCGGCGCTGTGGTTGACTCCGGCGATGGACCGGCTGTTCTCCGAAGGTGCCGGAGGGCGGCGACGGTTCCTTGATCGGCTGGCGTTCGGGGTGATGCCCGGCCATGCCGCCCAGGCCGGAGCCTATGAGCATGCGATGCGCGAACGCGCCCGCCTGCTCCGCGCCGCGCGCGAGGGCGGTCCCCGACCCGACCCGTCCTGGCTGGCGGCGTTGGAAGAGGGGATGGCCCGCCACGGCATCGCCGTCGCGAGCGCCCGGCTGACGACGGCGGCGACCCTGGACCGGGCCTGCCGCCAGGGGCTGGGACCGTTTCCGGCGGCGCGGCTGGCGGCGAACGGCGATGTCGAGGGCTGGCTGGCCGAAGGACTGGACCCGTCCGAGGCCGAAGAGAGATTACGGACGGCGCTGAAATCGGCCCGGCCGCGCGATCAGGCGGCGGGGACCACGACCATCGGGCCGCACCGCAGCGACCTGCTGGTCCGCCACGCCGACCGCGACATCGAGGCCGGGCGCTGTTCGACCGGCGAGCAGAAGGCGGTTCTGGTGTCGATCGTCCTGGCACAATGCCGGGTACAATCGGAAACCGGCGGCAGGGTTCCCCTGCTGCTGCTCGACGAAGTGGTGGCGCATCTGGATGAAATCCGGCGTGCCGCTTTGTTCGACGAACTTTGCGCCCTGGGGGCGCAGAGCTGGATGACTGGGACCGACGCCCCGCTGTTCGGCGGATTTGGCGACCGGGCCCAGTTTTTCCGGGTGACGGAGGCGTCCGTCCATCCGGGCAACGGAGTGTAAGGTGACACGATGACGACCCCCCAGCCCCCCCTGCCCCACCCCGCAGAGCAGACCCTGGCTCAGGCCGGTGCCGAAGAATACGGTGCCGATTCCATCAAGGTGCTGCGCGGCCTGGAGGCGGTGCGCAAGCGTCCGGGAATGTATATCGGCGACACCGACGACGGCTCGGGCCTGCACCACATGGTGTACGAGGTGGTCGATAACGCCATCGACGAGACCCTGGCCGGCTATGCCGACCGGGTCGAGGTCACCCTGAACGGCGACGGGTCGTGCACCGTCAACGATAACGGGCGCGGTATTCCCACCGATATCCACGACGAGGAAGGGATCTCTGCCGCCGAAGTGGTGATGACCCAGCTTCACGCCGGTGGCAAGTTCAACCAGAATTCCTACAAGGTCTCGGGTGGCCTGCACGGCGTCGGCGTCTCGGTCGTCAATGCGCTGTCCGAAGTGCTCGACCTGCGGGTGTGGCGCGCGGGCAAAGAGCATTACATGCGCTTTCGCATGGGTGAGTCCGAAGCGCCGTTGCGGATCGTGGCCGAGTGCGGCGACCATACCGGCACCGAAGTCACCTTCCTGCCCAGCCCGACGATCTTCACCAAGACCGAGTTCGATTTCGTCACCCTGGAACACCGCCTGCGCGAGCTGGCCTTCCTCAATTCCGGGGTGCGGCTGCGGCTGACCGATCTTCGCCATGGCGAGAACAAGGTCAGCGACCTCCATTACGAAGGCGGGCTGGAAGAGTTCGTCCGCTATCTCGACCGCTCGAAGACCGCGCTGCACTCCCCCCCGATCGTGGTGAAGGGCGAGCGCGACGGGATGACGGTCGAAGTCGCGATGGAATGGACCGACAGCTATCACGAGACCCAGCTCTGTTTCACCAACAACATCCCGCAGCGTGACGGCGGCACCCATCTTGCCGGGTTCCGCGCCGCGCTGACCCGCACCGTCAACGCCTATGCCACCGAATCCGGCATTTCAAAGCGGGAGAAGGTCGCGTTGTCGGGCGACGACATGCGCGAGGGCCTGTCCTGCGTGCTGTCAGTCAAGGTGCCCGATCCGAAATTCAGCTCGCAGACCAAGGACAAGCTGGTCAGTTCCGAAGTCCGCCCGGTGGTCGAGAACGTCGTCGGCGAGAAGCTGGCGGAATGGTTCGAGGAACACCCGTCCGAGGCGCGCAAGGTGGTCGGCAAGGTGGTCGAGGCCGCCGCTGCCCGCGAAGCCGCCCGCAAGGCCCGCGAACTGACGAGGCGCAAGGGGGTTCTCGACATCGCCACCCTGCCCGGCAAGTTGGCCGATTGTCAGGAGCGCGATCCGGCCCTGTCCGAACTGTTCATCGTCGAGGGCGATTCGGCAGGCGGATCGGCCAAGCAGGGGCGCAACCGCGCCAATCAGGCGATTTTGCCGCTGCGCGGTAAAATCCTCAATGTCGAGCGCGCCCGCTTTGACAAGATGCTGTCCTCGGCCGAAATCGGCACCCTGATCGCCGCGCTCGGCACCAGCATTGGGCGCGAGGATTTCGACGTCAACAAGGCGCGCTACCACAAAATCATCATCATGACTGACGCCGACGTCGATGGCAGCCACATCCGCACCCTGCTGTTGACGTTCTTCTATCGCCAGATGCCAGCGCTGATCGAGCGCGGCTATCTCTATATCGCCCAGCCGCCGCTGTACCGCGCCAAGCGCGGGCAGAGCGAGGTCTATCTGAAAGACGACCGCGCGCTGGAGGATTACCTGATTGATGCCGGTCTGTCCGACGGCGTGCTCCGTCTTGCCGATGGGGTTCAGCTGGGCGGGGCCGATCTGCGCGCTTTGACCGAACAGGCCCGCAGCATCCGTCATTTGCTCGCCCCGCTGGCGCGGCGGATTCCGATGTCGCTGGCCGAACAGGCGACAATCGCCGGGGCGTTCGACCCGGCGCTGCTGACCGATCCGGTCGGCGGACAGGCGATGGCCGACATTCTGGCCATCCGCCTCGACACGCTGGAAGCACCGCTGGAACGCGGCTGGCATGGCACCTGGCACGAAGGCGAAGGCTATGTGATGGCCCGCACCCTGCGCGGCGTCACCGAGACTCACGCGCTCGACGCCTCGATCATCCGCTCGGCCGAGGCGCGGCGGTTGCTCGACCTCGCGCCCCGCCTGCGCGAAAGCTTCGCCGCCGCCGCGACCCTGATCGCCAAGGAGCGCGAAACCAGCCTGCCCGGCCCGGTCGCCCTGGTCTCGGCGATCATGGAACAAGGCCGCAAGGGCGTTGCGATCCAGCGCTATAAGGGCCTGGGCGAAATGAACCCCGAGCAATTGTGGGAAACCACGCTGGACCCGCAGGCTCGCTCGCTGCTCCAGGTCCGGGTCTCGCAGGCCGACGAGGCCGAGCAGGTGTTCTCGACCCTGATGGGCGACGTCGTCAAACCGCGCTACGACTTCATCCAGTCGAACGCGCTGAAGGTGTCGAATCTCGACGTGTAGGCGAAAATCGAGGTGGGGGCGGCGGCGGCCGGACCTTCTCTTCTAAAAGGAGAAGTGAGTGGGCGTTGTTCCGGCTGAAAGTGTCAGGCAAAGATTCCGACGCCCCCGCCAACATTACAAAAGCCTCACCTTGCCGAAATGATGCGGTAATCCTGGTGCTGTCATCATCTTCCCATGATGTCCGGTCATACGGTCACCTGGCAGCAGTAGACGACCTCTTTCTCGAGACCCTCGGCGGCTTTGAACTCCCCGCCAATGATGTGCACCCTTGCCCCCCAGGTGGCGCACATCGCAGAGTCAAACGACGTGTCCACCCCGCGTCCGACGACTGAAAACAGCCCCCGCTTTTCCCCCCGGAAGCGGGGGTTTTTCATGCCCGTCCCCCCAAACGAACCAGCCCCGCCGGGATCCCGGCGGGGCTGGTATCGTCCTTGCGTCCGGCGACGGTCGCCCGGCCGCTCAGTTCCGCCGTTCGGACGGAGCGGGCAGCTCGATATTGACCTCCAGCACCGAGAGATGCTGTTCGCGTTCCAGCTTGACCTGGACCCGGTCCTCATCGACCGAAACGTATTTGCGGATGACCTCGATCAGCTCGCGCTGGAGCTGAGGGAGGAAGTCGGCACCGGACAGACCGGCGCGTTCGTGGGCCAGCAGAATCTGCAAGCGCTCGCGGGCGGCTTCGGCGGTTTTCTTGGGCCGACGGCTGAAGATGCCGAGGACGCTCATGCCGTCCTCCTCAGCAGGCGGTCGATCAGACCCCGCTTGGAGCCGCGGGGCACCGTCACCGGCACATCGTCGCCAAGCAGGCGGCTGACCGCCTCGGCATAGGCGCGACCGGCCAGCGACTTGTCGTCGAGGATCACCGGGGTTCCGACATTCGAGGCCTGAAGCACCGACGGGCATTCCGGGATGATCCCCAGCAGCGGCACCGCCAGGATGTCCTGGACATCCTCGACCTTCAACATCTCGCCCTTTTCGACCCGCTCGACGTCATAGCGGGTCAGCAGCAGGTTCTGGGTGACCTGCTCGCCCTGCTCGGCGCGGCGCGACTTGCTGGTCAACAGGCCGATCATCCGGTCGGCATCGCGAACCGAGGAGACTTCGGGGTTCGACACCACGATCGCTTCGTCGGCGAAATACATCGCGAGGAAGGCGCCGCGTTCGATCCCGGCCGGGCTGTCGCAGATGATGTAATCGAAATCCTGGCGCAGTTCGCCGATCACCCGCTCGACCCCGTCCTGGGTCAGGGCGTCCTTGTCGCGGGTCTGCGAGGTCGGCAGCACGAACAGGTTTTCCAGCCGCTTGTCCTTGATCAGGGCCTGATGCAGCTTGGCGTCGCCATTGATGACGTTGATGAAATCGTACACCACCCGGCGCTCGCACCCCATGATGAGGTCGAGGTTGCGCAGGCCGACGTCGAAATCGATGACGGCGGTTTTGAACCCGCGCAGGGCCAGACCGGCAGACAGCGCCGCCGAAGAGGTCGTCTTACCGACTCCGCCCTTGCCCGAGGTGACGACGATGACTTTTGCCAACGGTTTTCCCCTATCCTAAAAGCAATTACAGGGCCTGCTGAACCAGGGCCTCGCCGTCGAAGAAAATCTGGGCGGGCTTGCCGAGCAATACCGGATCCAATTGCTCGCTGACCATGTAGAGACCGGCCACCGACACCAGTTCGGCATCGAGGGCACGACAGAAAATTCGGGCGGACTTGTCGCCGCTCATCCCCGCCAGGGCCCGGCCCCGCAGCGGACCATAAACATGAATATGCCCATCGGCCAGCAATTCGGCACCGTGGCTGACCGCCCCCAGCACGATCAGGTCGCCCTTGTGGGCATAAACCTGCTGACCCGAGCGCACCGGCTCGGACAAGATACGGGTGCCGCTGGCGGCCTTGGCCGGTTCCTTGGCGACCGGCTGGGCCTCGGTGGCGCGCCCGGTGGGAAAGGGCGGCAGCCCGGCCAGGGCGGCGGCGCGCTCCCACGCGGCGTTGGCGCGCTGAATCCCAACCGGAACGATACCCAATTCCTTGATCCGGGCACAGAACTCGACCAGATCGCACGGCGGCCTGAGCCCGGTGCCGGACAGATCAAGCACAATCGGCGCATTCCGGTAAAACCCCGGGGCCAACGACAGCATCGTCGCCAGACGGGGAAAAAATTCGGGATCGGCCGGATTGACCAATTTCAACGTCAACAGCGTCAACGAAGCGGCACGCAACTGAAATGGTGCAGCCTCTTCGGTAATGCTGGTAATCGGCCGCACACCCTGTTCGTCGATGCCCATGATTTATCCTTACCCTGAAGCGGGACCATGCCGCACGGAAACAGCGAGGTCAAGAATCAGAAGCATCGCGAGCGGAACGGATCGAAGGTTTTCGAGTGCCATCCCATGACTTTTTCAAAGAATGGGAGTATAGTGACTCATTCGACGCTCGTAAGCGAGTGGATTGAGGAGGATCGAATGTCCGTCTCAGCCGTATCTGCCCTCTCCGCCCAGACCAATTATCCGATTTTGGTCAATGGGTTCCTGTGCTACAGCAGCACCGACGTCACGACCGCGCGTAGCGGGTCGAAGCCGGAAAAAAGCACGGATTCGACCAGTACGACGCAATCGACGGCCCAGACCGAATCGACCAGCGTAACCGCCCAGAGCCGCGCGGCCGTTTCCGGTGCCCAGACCGCCGACGCCGTCGGATCGACCAACCAGACCGCCTCGAATGACGAGACCAAGGATTCGGCCCGTCGTGGTGTCGAGGTCGATTTCTACGCCTGATCCGACAAGGCATCGAGCACCGCGTCAGGCCGGACCGACATTAGCATGTGACCAGCACCGGGAAGTATGGTTGCCCGCGCCCCTGAGATAAGGGGCGTGAGGGCGAGACCGGCTTTGGCCGGACTCATCTTGTCGGCCCCGCCCAGAATCAGCCGGGTCGGAACCCCGATCTGCGCTGCCGCCCAGGTCCCGTCATAAGAATCGCAGGCCGCCAGCCCCGCCGCCAGGACACCGGGAGCCGATTGTTCGAGCAAAAGACGGGTCGCCTCGGCTTTGCGGTTCGCTGCGTCGTCCTCTCCCTCTTCGCTCGCATGGCCCCACCCCGCAATCATCGCGGCGGCGTGGGGCAGATCGTCACGGGCCGCGGCCAGAAGAGCGGGATGAACCGGCATCCGCGCCGCCACTCCGACCAGAACCAGCTGAGTCAACCGGTCAGGATAGCGCGCGGCGAAATCGAGCGCGGCCAGCGCTCCCATCGAATGACCGGCAACCAGCCCCGGCGGCACCCCCGCCGCCTCCAGCAATGCGGCCAAGGTGTCGGCCAAAGCCGGGATCGAGTCCGGCGCGGCACCCTCGGAACGGCCATGACCGGGCAGATCAACCACCAGCACCCGCCAGCCCCGTCGGGCCAGTCCCACGCTCTGATGAGCCCAGACACGATGATCGGAGCCTGCCCCATGGACCAGCACCGCGACGGGGCCGTCGGATCGCTCCACCGCCGTCTCGACAAACTGACGGCCCAGCGGCAGTTCAATCCACATCGCACACATCGGCTTGGGTCCAGGCCATGGATAGAGGGGCAAAATCCTGTCCCGAAATACCCCCAAAGTCCAGTCCGGCAGAATCCCCTGGTGAAAAAATCATAAATCTACTATTTAGATGAACTATGTAAGCTTATCTGGCTTGGGAGCCCTCGTGATGCGACCGCCGCTGCCCCGCTTTTCCGCATTGCTGTCCCATGCCCTCCTGATCGTCGCCCTTACGGTCGGGGCGGGGACCGCTTGGGCCGAGACCATCCGCGTCGGTGTCACGGGCGGTCCCCATGCTCAGATTTTCGAGCAGGTCGCCCGGCTGGCCCAACGCGAGGGTCTTGACGTCAAGGTCATCGAATTCGACGATTATCAATTGCCCAACGCAGCCCTGGCGGCGGGCGATCTCGATCTCAATTCGTTCCAGCACCAGCCGTTTCTCGACAACCAAATCCGCGATCGCGGCTATCGTCTGGTCGCGCTCGCTCGGACCGTGGTGTTCCCGATCGGGCTTTACTCGCACAAGATCACATCGCTGTCGGACTTGAAGAGCGGCGACAAAGTGGCGATTCCCGCCGACCCGACCAACGGCGGACGGGTACTGCTGCTGTTGCAGGCCCAGGGACTGATCGCCCTGTCCCCCGGCAGCGGCATCGGAGCCAGCCCGCTCGACATCAGCGGCAATCCGCGCCGCCTGACCTTTGTCGAACTCCCGGCGGCCCAGCTTCCCCGCGCCCTCGACGATGTCACTGTCGCCGCGATCAACGGCAATTATGCGCTGGAAGCCGGATTACATCCCGAACGCGACGCCATCGTCCTGGAAAGCCCCAACTCGCCCTATGCCAACGTCATCGCCGTCCGGGCCGCCGACAAAGACAAACCGGCCCTTGCCCGGCTGGTCGCCTTGTACCATTCGGATGAAATCCGCGCCTTCATCCGGAAGAGCTTCGGGGCCTCGGTGGTGCCTGCGTTCTGACGCGAAAGACGGAGGATCGGTTCGATGCGTGCTCAGGCAACAGAACTGACGCTTCTCGACAACGACCCGGCGGTGGCCGCGGCGCTGTTCGCAGACATTCGCGCCGCGATCGGGCGGGGTCGCGACCGGCTGGAGCCGTCTTGCCTGTTGGTCCTCGACATTGATCACTTCCGTGACCTGATCGAGGATCGCGGCGACGAACCCGCCCGTCAGGCCCTGATCCGGGTGGCACAGACGATCGTCGCGATGTTGCCGCCGGGAACGCCCGCAGCCCGGCTGGGCAGCGACAAATTCGCCGCGCTGCTGAACGCGACCGGATTACGCGACGCGCTTCGTCTGGCCGAAATCTTGCGCGCCTCGCTGGCCGGGGCCGGGGTGAAGCCCGAAATCGCCGCCGACCCGCTGTCGGTTAGCATCGGCGTCGCCGACGCCGTCGGACTGCATGGTGAATCCCCCGCCGACGCGCTGGAGCGGGCTGGCGAGGCATTGTTCCGCGCCAAGCGGGAAGGACGCAATCGCACCAAGGTGGCTCATCCGCCACGACCCATCCTGACCGAACCAAAGGCTGGTCCATGAACGCCGGAACCGGCATCGTCGAAACTCCCGTCCTGCTGACCGAGTCCGACCCCTCCTTCGAATCGCTGCTGCTGACCGACGAGCGGCTGCGCGCCTTCAACGAGACCGTTCCGGCCGGGATTCTGATCGTCGCGGTCGAGGACGGGCGGGTGCTGTTTTCCAACCGCTTTTTCAACGAAGTGCTGGGCTTCGAAGGGGCTGGCATCCTGGGCCACGGCTGGCGCGAATTGTTTGTCGATCCCGACGACCGCGAACGGATGCTGGTCCGGTTCATCGAACAGGGCGAGGTGCGCAACTTCGAGCTTCGGCTGCGTCGCCCCGATGGTCGGTTGGTGTGGGGGCTGGCCTCGCTGTCGGAAATTCCGATCCGGGGCGAGGATTTGCTGCTGTTCGCCTTCGTCGATATCACCGCGTTGAAGGAGGCGGAGGAGGAAATCCGCCGTCTGGCCAACCACGACGCTTTGACCGGGCTGCGGACTCTCCGCAGTTTCCGCGATCTGGTCGAAGAGGCATTGGCCCGCGCCCGGCGCGAGCGGAGTGAATTCGCGATCCTGTTCGTCGATCTCGACCGTTTCAAGCCGGTCAACGACACCTTTGGTCACGAAGCCGGGGATTTCGTGCTGAAGGACGTGGCGCAGCGGCTTCATGCCTGCGTCCGCGCCACCGACACGGTTGGCCGCATCGGCGGCGACGAATTCGTCGTGCTGGCCGAAAAGGTCTCGGTGCGCCTGGCACGCAAGATCGCCACCCGGATCGTCGCCGCGATGGAGCTCCCGTTCGTCCTGCCCGATGGCGAAGAGGTCCGCATCGGTGCCAGCCTGGGCATCGCCCTTTATCCCCGCCACGGTGACGGGCTGGACAGCCTGATGAAGGCCGCCGACGACGCGATGTACCGGGTCAAGCGCACCACCCGGGGCGCATTAGCGATCGCGGGAAGCTGACCCGCGCGGGGAGATCAGACCCGCACCAATCCCGGCGCGGCGCGGAGATAATCGGCGAAGGCGGAAAACAACATCCCCCGCCCGCGCACCACCATCACCAACTGAATCCGGGGCAGCGGCGGGAAACCTTCGGCCGCGCCCAGCCGGACCTGATCCGCCCCGATCGCCCCCGCCGGGAGCAGGCCCAGGCCGAGCCCGGCCGAAATCGCGGCGCGGACATTGTCATAAGATGCGCTGACATAGGCGAAGCGGGCCGTTGCCCCCACCCCCTGCAACGCCTCGATCCCGGCCACCCGATAGGGGCAGCCCTCGGGGAAGACGCACAGCGGTAACGGCGCGGTTCCATCGAAGCGGACCCGCTCGCGTCCGACCCACGAGAGCGGCTCGGTCCGCAATATCTCGGCCTCGTCGTCGCCCCCGCCTCCCTCGATCCGATTGAAGATCGCGATATCGAGGTCGCCCGCCCGCACCATCGCGGTGATTTGCGCCGACAGGGCCGAAATCACCTCGATCCGCAGCCGGGGATTGAGGCCAAGACAGCGCGAAATCGCCCCATGCAGGTCGGCGATGGGAAAATCGTCGGGCACGCCGAGCGCGATCCGGCCGCGGAGATCGGGCCGGGTCAAGGCCCCGACCGCCTCGCTCAGGCGGGCGAGAATCTCGCGAGCATGGGGGAGAAAGCGTTGCCCCTCGGCGGTCAGCCCGACGACATGGCCGCGACGGCGGTCGAGCAGACGGGAGTCCAGGGAATCCTCCAGCGCCTTAACGCTTTGGGTCACCGCCGATTGAGTCCGCCCCAGATGCGCGCCCGCAGCGTGAAAGCCACCCTCTTCCGCCACGGCGACAAAGGCGCGCAACTGGTCGAGGGTGATGCGGCGGTCCCCCGCCACACGCGGCAACGATACGTCCATCCGGCCCGCTCCTAATCGGTTTCTCTTATTTATTCAGACTCATTATTAATTTTTCAAGAGAATGCGCCGCTGCGATGGTCAGGGAGGAACTGACCATAGGAGGCCCCCCCGATGACTCCTCCCCTGATGGCCCTGGTGGCGCTGTTCAGCCTGATCTGGAGTTCCGCCTTTGTCGCGGGCAAGATCGCGCTGGTCACGCTCGATCCCTATACCCTGTTGGTCATCCGCTTTGGCCTTGCCGCCGCGTTGATGGCTCCGTTTTGCCCGTGGCGGCGGATTGATCGCCGCGCCCTGCGGGTCGGGGCGATGCTGGGTCTGCTCAACAACGCCCTTTATCTCGGCCTGACCTTTTCCGCCCTGCAACGCCTGCGGCCCGAGATCGTGGTGGTGGTGGTCAGTTGCGCCCCCTTCCTCACCACATTGCTGGCCGTCGCGTTGGGGCAGGAACGCCTCGCCCCGCGCCGGATTGTCGGCATCGCCTGCGGCATCGGCGGAGTCGCGGTGATGACCGGGCTTGTCGGTGCCGCCCGCCCCGACCCGCTGGGGCTGGCCCTGGCCGGAGCCGGAACCCTCGCCTTCGCGGTCGGAACCGTACTGTTTCGTGACAAAGCGGTCGGTCTGCCGGTGTTTCAGCTCAATTTCTGGCAAACCCTGGTCGGTGGTGTCGCCCTGCTCCCGGCGGCGTGGCTGCTGGGCGCGCCGGTCGGATCAGTCACCGTCCCGACGATACTGGCGGTGCTGCATCTGGCGCTGGTCGTCACCATCGGCGGCATGGCGCTTTGGCTGGCGCTGATCCGGGCTCACGGCGCCGGAACCGCCGCCTCGTTCCATCTGCTGAACCCGGTGTTCGGGGTGGCGCTGGCCCATCTGGCGTTCGCCACCCCGCTCCGCCCCGAGGATTTCGCCGGAGCAGCCCTGATCGCGCTGGGACTGGGCCTTGCCGTCATGACACGAGCCCCCGCACGGTCGGGGTAATCAGTTCTTTTCTGTCGCCCCGCACGGATCGGCTTCGCCGCGATGGAGCCGGTCCAGGCTGACGGCAACGGTCCGGGCCAGCCGGGTCGCACCGTCGGCCAAAGCGGCGACGGCTTCGTCGGGGCTGGTGCCGGGCAGCGGCACGACGAACCCGGCGCGGCAGACCGCCGGTCCGCCCTGGGGCAGCCGGCGGACGGTCCATGATCCTTCGACCAGGGCCTGACGGCCGGGGGTGGCGTCGAACCGTTCGATCCGGAGCGCCAGACGATATTGCGGCAGCGGGCTGGCCGCCAGCGCGACCGGAGCGCGATAGGTGTCGGCAGCGCGCAGGCGACGCCACAGCGCGTCGGCGACGATCTGGCGCATCTCGTCGGCCAGCGGCGCGGCCCAGCGGTCGCCTTCCCGCACCTCGACCGGCCGCCCCTCGGACCCGCCCAGCACCAGATCCTGGCGGTTCAGCCGTTCGGGCAGCGCAGGCGGCAACAGCTCGACCAGCATCGCCGCACTCCCCACTCCGGCGGACTCGACCGAATTGGCCCCACCCGACAGAGCGTGATAGCGCGGCGGCGGCGACGATCCGCACCCGGCCAGACCCAGCAGCCCCGCAACGGCGACGGCGGTAAGAAAGATGTGTCTCATCTGTCGTTGTCCTTCTTGCCGCGCAGCAGGGATTCCGGCTGACGGTCCAACGTGTCGGTCAGCGCTTTGAGCGAGCGAGCCGCCTCGGCCAGACCTTGCAGCGCTTGGCGCGTGTCTTGCTGCAACGGCGAATCCGCCGCCGCCTGCGCCTGAAGCGATTCGACCGTCTGGCGCATCTCTTTCAGGCTGTTGCGGACTTCGGGCAACACGTCGCGGTCGGTCTGGCGCAGCACCGCGTCGAGGCTCTTCAGGCTGGCATCGAGGCCGGCCAACACCTTGTGGGTGTCCTGACCCAGCGTGTCGAACGGTATCTTGTCGAGCTTGCGCAGGATGCTCTGGACCTGCTGATACAATTCCTGAAGGTCGCTGGCGACGGTGGGCAGTTCCATCGGATCGGCGGAGGTATCGAACCGCACCGGCGGCGCTTCGGGGAAGAAATCCAGCGCGACGAACAATTGCCCGGTCAACAGGCTGCCGGTCCGCAACTGGGCGCGCAGGCCGCGGCGCACCAGTTCGGCGATCCCCTTCACCCGCGCGGCGGCGGTATCTTTGCCGCCCCGGGCATGCTCGCCGATCGCCAGCCGTTCGGGGAAGACATCGACCATCACCACCGGAGAGAAATCGCCGGTCCGCTTGTCGTAGATGAGGTCGATCGAGCGGACCCGTCCCATCTCGACACCGCGGAAATCGACCGGCGCGCCAACGGTCAGGCCGCGCACGGTCTGATGGAAGCGCAGCAAGACGGTAAAGGCGTTGCCTTCGGGATTTTTCAGCGCCTCGCCATGGTCGGCGGCCAAGGGGAATTCGGCTCCGTCCGGGGCCGGTTCGACCTCGCCCGCGCCGGTCGGCGTTTCGAAAGCGATGCCCCCCATCAGGATCGAGGCCAGCGACTGGGTATCGACCTTGACCCCCCCGGCGTCGATCTTCAAATCGATCCCGCTGGCGTGCCAGAAACGGGCGCTGGTGGTGACGAAATGGTCGTAGGGCGCCTTGACGAAAATCCACAGCGACAGGCTGCGCCCGTCAGGAGCCAGCGCGGTGCGTTCGATATGGCCGACCGGGATGCGGCGGAAGAACACCGGCGAGCCGACGTCGAGCGAGCCGATATCCTCGGCATTCAGCACGAAGCGGCGACCCGGCACCTCCGACGAGACCACCGGCGGATTTTCCAACCCGACGAAGCTGTCGCGGCTTTCGTTCGAATAACCGGCATCGACGCCGATATACGAACCCGACATCAGGGTTTCCAGCCCCGAAACGCCGCTGCCGGCCAGACGCGGCCGCACCACCCAGAAGCGGCTGTCGGCGACGGCGAACTTGCTCGCCTCCTTGACCAGATTGATCGTCACCAGCACCTGCGAGCGGTCGGGGGCCAGATGCAGCGCGGCGACCTCGCCGATATCGACCGCCTTGAACTTGACCTTGGTCTTGCCGGGCTCGATTCCCTCGGCGGTGGCGAAGCTGACGGTGATCGTCGGCCCCTTTTCCCACAGGGCCTGGATCACCAGCGACGCTCCGATCAGCGCCGCCAGCAGCGGCACCAGCCAGACCATCGACGGCACCCAGCGCCGGGGCGGACGAACCACCGGATCGGGAACCGACTGCATCAGATCATCGCTCATCGCATTTCTCGTCATTGTCCCAGATCAAACGGGAATCGAAACTGAAAGAAGCCAGCATCGTCAGCACCACCACCGCGCCGAAAGCGGCCGCTCCCGGTCCGGCCTCGACCATCGCCAGCGAGTGGAACCGGACCAGACCGGCCATCAGGGCGACCACGAACACGTCCAGCATCGACCAGCGGCCGACGAATTCGACGATGCGAAACAACACCATCCGCTGGCGGCGGGTGCGGGCCGAGCCATGACGCACCGAAATCACCAGAAAGCCAAGCGCGCCCATCTTCAGCATTGGAATCAGAATGCTGAAGCTGAAGATCAGCACCGCCAGCCCCATCGAGCCGGTGTTCCAGAAATAGACCACCCCGCTGATGATGGTGTCGTGAGTCTTGCGAAACAGCGAGGTCGTCACCATCACCGGCAACAGATTGGCGGGCAGATACAGGATCATCGCCGCGACCAGCAACGCGAAGGTCCGGTTGAGGCTGTCGGGCTTGCGCCGGTGCAGGGTGGCCCCGCAGCGCGGACAGACGATCGGGTCGGGATGAAGCGGACTGAGCGCGCCGCAATGTTCGCAGCCGATCAGCCCGGCCCGGTTGGCCGTCGCGACGGGGGGGCGCGGGCTCACGGCTCGGTCTCGTCCCACAGTGAGCGCAGATCGAAAGCCAGGATCGACGCCAGCAATATCGTCAGCGCGCCGAACGCCCACAGCGCCACCCCCGGCAGGACGTGAGCCATGTTCGACAGCTTGACCAGGGCGACCAGGACTCCCAGCATGAACACTTCGGTCATTCCCCACGGCCGCATCGATTGAAGGAAGCGCAGCAGCGGCGCAAACCAGGCCGGACGCCGCCTCCCTTTTCGCCGCGCCCGCACCGCCACCGACAACAGCGCCGTCATCGCCACCAGATCAAGCAGCGGAAACAATTGGGTGGTGGCGAACACCAGCACGGCCATCAGACGGCGTTCCTCCGACCACAGGGTCAGGATGCTGCCGGACAAAGTGGCGCTGTTGCTGACGCCCTGCACCTGCATGATAACAATCGGATAGGCGTTGGCGATGATGAAGGTCAGCAACGCCCCGGTCACCAGCCCCAGCATTTGCCCCGGATCGAGCCGCGCCCGCGCGTACAACTTCGCCCCGCAGCGCGGACAGCGCGCCACTTCGCCCCGGTTCAGCCGTCGCTTCCGGTAGAGGGCGTCGCACTCGGAACAGGCGCCCAGCTCTTCCGACATGTCGGTCCGCTTCGTTGGGGTCAAGACGGCACCACCGCCGTCAAACGTCGCTGTGACGTCTCTCTTTCTAACATCCCGGGGCCAAGCCTGTCTGCCCCCGGCTCAAAATCATCAGCCTTGCGCGGATCGAGCGCCTGGTTTTTCGAAAGGGCAGACGGCGGGGTCACACCCGGCGGCGCGCCCGCAGGGCGGCGGTGATGGTGCCGTCGTCGAGATGGTCGAGATCGCCGCCGATCGGCACTCCCTGGGCCAGACCCGATACGGCGGCGCGGCCCCCGGCCAGACGCTCGGCCAGATAATGGGCGGTGGTCTGCCCCTCGACGGTGGCGGGCAGGGCCAGGATCACCTCGGCCAGATCGGGCGCGGCGGCGCGCTCGATCAGCCGGGCGATACCCAGATCGTCGGGACCGATCCCGTCCAGCGCCGACAGCAGCCCGCCCAGCACAAGATAGCGGCCGCGAAAGCTGCCGGTCCGCTCCATCGCCCACAGCGCGGCGACATCCTCGACCACGCAGAGCAGAGCGGGATCGCGGCAGGGATCGGCGCAGATCGCACACGGATCGACGGTGTCGAAATTGCCGCACAGACGGCAGGGACCGACCCGCGCCGCGGCGTCGGTCATCGCGCGGGCCAGCGGCTCCATCAGGGTCTCGCGCCGTTCCAGCAGCTTCAGCGCGGCGCGCCGGGCCGAGCGCGGCCCCAGACCGGGCAACCGCGCCAGCAATTGGATCAGCCGCTCGATTTCGGGTCCGACCATCCTGGTCAAACCCGAACCGAGGCGGCCGGACCCCGCCCTGCGCCGAGTCCGGCCAGCGGGCTCAGAACGGCAGCTTCAGACCAGCGGGCAGCCCCATGCCGCCGGTGATCTTCTCCATCTCTTCCTGCATTACCGCCTCGGCCTTGCTCTTGGCGTCGGCAAAGGCGGCGACGATCAGATCCTCCAGCACCGAGACCTCTTCGGCATTGACCAGCGCCGGATCGATCGTGAGCTTGCGCAGGTCATACTTGCCGGTGATGGTGAGGCGGACCATGCCCGCCCCGGCCGAGCCTTCAACCTCGGTCTCGGCCAGCTTCAGCTGCATCTCGCCCATCTTGGCCTGCATCTGCGAGGCCTGCTTCATCAGATTACCCAGGTTCTTCATAGATCTTCCTCTCCAGGAAACAGTTCGATATCGGGTCCGGCGTCGCCCTCTCCCTCGTCGGGCGCGGGTTCGGGCGACGGTGCCGTATCGAGATCGCGGACGGCCTCGATCGCGGCTCCGGGAAAAGCGGTCATCACCGCCTTGACCAGGGGATGATTAGCGGCGTCCTGACGACGGCGCAACTCGGCTCCCGCTTCCTGCTCGGCCAAGGTCGGTTCGGCCGGATCGGTCGCGTTCAGCGCGACGGTCCAGCGCCGCCCGGTCCATTCCGACAGCAGCCGGGCGACCTTGGGGGCCAAGTCGGACGGGGCCTTCGATTGCTGGCGCCACTCGATCCGACCCGGCGCGAACGAGACCGGATTGACCTGACTGCGCAGACTGACCGCCAGCACGCCTTCGCGCCGCTCGGAAAACAGCGCGACCATGTCGGCAAAGCTGGTCGGCATCGGCGGCAACGCCACCGGAGGCTCCAGCGGAACCGGCTCGGCCCGCAACGCCACCGCGCCGCCGCCACCCGAACCGGACGGAGCCGGTGCGTGGGAGCCGATCGCTTCGACCCGACCACCGCCGGAGGGGGCACCGCCCCCGCCACCGCCCGAGGGGCCACGCGGAGCGGGCAACGCCACCGCGCCCGAGCGAAGCTGTTCGACCAGTTCGGCCGGGCTGGGCAATTCGGCGGCAAAGGCCAACCGCACCACCGCCATTTCGGCGGCCTGGATCGGGCTGGGGGCGGAGCGGGTCTCGGCCAGCCCTTTCAACAACATCTGCCAGGCACGGGTCAGCGCCGCCAGCGACAGCTTGGTCGCCATCTCGGCACCCCGCACCCGCTCGGTTTCCGAGACGCCTGCGGTATCGGCGGCGGCGGGCGAAACCTTCAGCCGGGTCAGCCAGTGGACCAGTTCCAGCATGTCCTGGATCACCACCACCGGATCGGCACCGGCGGCGTATTGCTGGTCGATCAGGTCGAGCGCGGGGGCGATCTCGCCCTTGAACACCGCGTCGAGCAGATCGAACACGCGGGCGCGGTCGGCCAGACCCAGCATGTCGCGGACCTGGGCCTCGGAGACCTGACGGCCGCCATGGCTGATCGCCTGATCGAGCAGAGACAGGCCGTCGCGGACCGAACCATCGGCGGCCCGCGCGATCATCGCCAGCGCGCCCGGCTCGATCTCGGCCTCTTCCTTGGCGGCGATCGCGGCGAAATGGCGGGACAGCACATCCATCTCGACCCGGCGCAGGTCGAAACGCTGGCAGCGCGACAGCACCGTCACCGGCACCTTGCGGATTTCGGTGGTGCAGAACACGAACTTCATGTGTTCCGGCGGTTCCTCAAGCGTCTTCAGCAGCGCGTTCCACGCCTTTTCCGACAGCATGTGGACTTCGTCGAGGATGAATACCTTGTAGCGCGCCGAGGTCGGGCGATAGCGCACCTGATTGGTCAGCTCGCGGATATCGTCGATGCCGGTGCGGCTGGCGGCGTCCATCTCCAGGATATCGACGTGACGGTCCTCGGCGATGGCGCGGCAATGCTCGCACACCCCGCACGGCTCGATCGTCGGGCCGCCCTTGCCGTCGGGGCCGATGCAATTAAGGGCGCGGGCGATGATGCGGGCGGTGGTGGTCTTGCCCACCCCGCGCACGCCGGTCAGGACGAAGGCATGGGCGAGACGGCCGCCGCGAATCGCATTGGACAGGGTGCGAACCATCGCCTCCTGCCCGATCAATCCGGCAAAATCGGTTGGCCGGTACTTGCGGGCCAAGACGCGGTACGGAGCGGGGGCGGGGCTGTCGGTCATCGCGGCAGAATATATCGCGCCGCCGCCGAAGCAAAGTCCCGCGCGGCCCCGGTAATGTCTCAGTTTGAAATCTCGGCCCCGCGCTTTTTGTAGGGGCCGCGCTTCGGCGCCTCCGCCCGCGCGTCGATCAGCGCAACAATGTCCTCCATGCTCCACAGCCGATCCGTCACCTTACGCGGCCATCGCGGGCGTGACCTTCAGCGTCTTATGGATGCGGACGAAGATGTAGAACATGAAGTAGAACGCCAGCGCGTGACAGTGGTTTTCCAGCTTCTTCGAGAAGGCGTTCGTGAGCCGGGTTAACCGACGCATTCTGCAAAAACAATAAAAAATATACAAATCCTATTCTGCGTTCCCCCACCGCGTCGCCGCCGCCTTCCGGGCAATCTCGGCCCGCTGCTCTGGCGTCAAAGCCTCGGCGCGGGCCTTGCCGCCCTTGGCCCCCAGCGCCTTCGCAGCCGGGTCTTTGCCGTCGTCCGGTTCGGTGGGTTCGTCGATCTCGCCCGTGGCGATGCGGGCAACCATGATAGCGGCGCCGATCACGTCGGCGGGCCGCTTCTGTCCTTGGGGGCCTTTAGGCGTCATGTTTTCTCGAATTGCGCAGTGTAGTGAACGCCGTGTCCGAAGCTGATCGGACTCCCCTTGCCGATCCTTTCCAAGAGCGTGAAATAACGCGGATCGTTACGCCTCAGTGAGGCGCCGATAATCTCGTCTTCGGAAAGATTCTGCGAGACGAGACGCTGGAGAAGTGTACAAACCTCGTCTTCGGAAAGAGCGCCTGATATGGACCACTCCCCTTTTTGGTCGAGACCGTCGTACTTCCGAATTTTCCACGCCCCTGCCATTAGAGCCTCCACATGCTTTCCGCTAAGCATATAGGAGGTGGGGCGCCGAACGCCACCCCGTCAAGGCGGATCAGATTTCAAACTGAAACACTACCGCGCCCGTGGCGCGCTGAAATCTTGCCGACGCAAGTCGGCATGGGTTATTCTACCCAGGGTTTCAAGGACTGTCCGATCGCATCCCAGGAGGACGACATGGATGTCAATCCGGTTCCTGCCGCCAATGCGTTTTTGCAATATTTCTTCCCGTTCGTCGCTCCCAGCGGCAACGCCCAGAACGGTTGGTTCGACGGCTGGTTCAGCCCGACCATCACCTTGAACGCCGCCGGAGATCCGGCAACCGAACTAACCCTGGTCAACGGGGTAATGTCCTATGGCCGCCAGATCGGGATCGTGATGGATGCGCTGGCGGTGGTGCAAAAGCACATCGACCGCAGCACGCTGACCGACCGGGAGAAAGAAGCGCTGGAGCGGCTCGACGCGGCCAAGACGGCGATTGATGCGGTCAAGGCTCTGCGGAAGCGCAAAAGCGGCCGGACGTCGTAGAGGATGGAGTGAGGTGGGAGACCGGACAACGACCCAAATCTGAAATCGTTGCGGCTGCTTCCTTCCGGACCTGACCGGGTTGGCGATAGATTCGTCCGCCGCCGATCTCCCGGGCGTTTATCTACAGGCGCCGCGACCGGCTGGCAAGCACAAAAAATCGCCGGGAACGGCGCGGACGTTCCCTATCCCAGCAGAGCATCGACCGGAACGGCCAGGGCAGCAGCTAGGCTCTTATAGGCCTCGACCGAGCCCGGCTTTTTCCCGGTCTCGATTTCGCTCAGATAGGCCTTCGATACCTTGGCGGCCTCGGCCAGCGCCACCGCGCTCAGGGCGCGGTACTCGCGCCAGACCCGAACGGGATGGTCGCCATTGATGATCCGCATCGCGAAGTCATGCGGCAAGGTAACCCCGGTCCGCGCGGCATGACCGGCAAGGATGTCATCTAGATCCTCGATCCGGGTCTGCATCGCCTCATATTCGGCACGCGGGATGGTGACGGTGTCAGAGTTGGTCATAGACGTCTCTCCGGTGGCGGACGCGGATGACGGTCATCACGGTGGCGATGTCGTCATCAAGCGAGAAGATCACCCGGTAATCACCGACACGCAGACGGAAAAAGGGCGATCCCGTCAGATGCTTCACATTGTTGGCCTGCGACGCGGGCACATCGGCATAGGACACAATCTTGGCGACGATGCGCTCGCGGGTCTTGGGCTCGATGGCCTTCAGATCCTTGATCGCTTTGATCTCATAAACGATTTGCATCTGGAGGCGTCCCGTCAAGCCTCACCACATTCGCCAATAGCGAACAACGATGCAAGCGATAAATCGCTCCCAGCGAACGCCAAAGCTCAAACAGAATCAGAAACCGCCCCCTGCCGACTGCGGAGAGGAACGATTCGTTCGATAAAAGGGGGAATGGGGCGAGTGATCGGATTCGAACCGACGACATCCAGGACCACAACCTGGCGCTCTAACCAACTGAGCTACACCCGCCACCGGGGAGGCGGAATGTGTAGCGAACACCCCGCCCCGCGTCAAGCACCTTATTCACGTCGGCCCGGCCAAACCGCTCATCCCAGCGCGGTATCTAGTCCCATCATCACCGCGAAGCCGACCATCAGCCCCAACGTCGCCGGAGTCTGGTGACCGTTGCGGTGGGTTTCCGGGATCACTTCGTGTGAGACGACAAAGATCATCGCGCCCGCCGCCAGCCCGAGGCCGATCGGATAGGCCAGGGCAAAGCCGCTCGACAGACCGACGCCAAGCAGCGAGCCCAACGGCTCCATCAGACCCGAGGCGGCAGCCAGAACCGCCGCCCGCCCGACTCCCAGCCCGGCGGCGCGGAGCGCGATCGCCACCGCCAGCCCTTCGGGGACGTCCTGCAACGCGATCGCGGTGGTCAGCGGCAAGCCGACCGACAGATCGCCCTGGGCGAAGCTGACGCCGATCGCCATTCCCTCGGGCAGATTGTGCAAGGTGATCGCCAGGACGAACAGCCACACCCGCGACACCCGCGCCGATCCCGGACCGCACGGGCCGGTATGCGGGTGTTCGTGGGGAAAGAAGCGGTCGAGCCCCAGCATCAACGCCACCCCCAGCGCCAGCCCGACGGTCACCACCAGCGCCGCCAACGGCCCGCTGCCGGTGATCTCGCGCCCCGCCGCCAGACCGGGCAGCAGCAACGAGAACGAACTGGCCGCCAGCATCATCCCGGCGGCAAAGCCGAGCAGACTATCCTCGGCCCGGCTGGAGAGATTGCGCAACAGCACCCCCGCCGCCGCCCCCAGCGCGGTCGCGACGAACCCGGCCAGACCGCCCAGCGCGGCCAGACCCAGCATGTCGGCCTTGTCGGGCTTGAGCGCGCCGATCCCACCCGCCGCAAGCAGGACCAGCACCGTCGCCAAGGCCGCTGCCAGCCCCAGAGCCGGGATGGGGCGCCGCCGGGCCTCGGCCCAGGCGCTGACCGCCCATCCTTGGGAGCGAGGGGGGAGAGTGATGGCGGGATCGTGCGTCATGGTCGGCCCTCTTTTTAGAATTAGTCTATTATAGTCGATGATCGGTTGCCGCGCCACCCCGCGCGATCAGGTCGGAGGTGTTATTGCGATTCTTTCTCATTCGCATTATGATGACCTCCTTCGCTCCAGCCGGGAAGAGTTCAGGATGCGTCTGCTGCTCAATCAGATCTATGAATTCCGCAAAGGGGTGCGCTCCCTGTTCATGCTGACGGCGACCGGATGCGAGATTGCTCAAATCCGCCTGCGGCTGGACCGCGAGGGGATCGACCATTTTCCGCATTTCGTCAGCCCGACCAAGGCCAACATCTTCTTTGGCCGCGGGCCATGGGTCGAGACGGCGAAGCGGATCGTCACCGGCCCGCTTAACCAATTGTCGCCGGAAGAGGATTTCATCCTGGGCACCCTGCTCGGCTATGACGGCGAGGGGCAATGCCGCCGCTATCTGACCCGCCGCAACCGTCACGACGACTGCCCTCCGGTCAGCGAACGGCGGACGGATTGGCAGGGGGCAAGCGCCGGGGTATAGTTCGCCTCATCATGAGCAAAGCCCCGGATGCCGCCGATCCCACCGGTTCCTCCGCCGAACCGAAGCAGCCCAGCCAGACCGATCTGTTGATGCGGGTGGCAAAGACGATGCCGCTGCAAATGGTGCTGGCCAAAAGCCTGTCCTTCGCCTGGAAGGCGGCGACCCGCCCGCTCCGCGAACTGGTGACCGGGCGAAGCAGCCCCTATCTCGATCCGCTGGCGGCCGGAACACTGACGCCGATCCTGGGCAACGTCGATTTCAGCGTCGCCGCCGCTAATGCCGAGACGATCCGGGCGCTGACTTCGTTGTGGCTCGACCATCGCTTCGACCTGCTCGGTTCGGGCTGGGTCCGGGTCGCCCATGGCGAGACCTATCCCGGCTTCGCCGGTAACCAATACGGTCCCGGCCCCGTGCTGCCGCCCGACTGGCGCAAGGCGGTTGCCGCTTCGCACCGGCCCGGCGCCCGCGCTCCGGCCCGCGCCCTGCTCGATTGCATCGCCGATCCCGACTGGCGGCCGATCGATTGGATGGTCGATTTCCGCTCGGGCTATCGCTGGTCGACCCGGGATTGGGGCCGCGCCGTCAGCGGCGGCCAGCCGGGACTCGACATCAAGTTGCCGTGGGAACTGGCCCGCTTCCAGCACGCCCCGGTGTTGGCCCAGGCCCACGCTTTGGCCGCGCGGGGCATCCCCGGCTTCCCCGCGCCCGAGCGGATCGCCGCCGAATTTTGCCATCAGGTGCTCGATTTCCTGGGAGCCAACCCGCCGGGCTGGGGGCCGAACTGGTCGTGTCCGATGGATGTCGCGATCCGCGCCGCCAACCTGCTGGTCGCCTGGGATCTGTTCCGGGCGCAAGGCGTTGTGTTCGAGCCCGCCTTCGATGCCGCCCTGGCCGCCGCCGCCCTGGCCCATGGCCGCTTCGTCTTCCGTTTCCTCGAATGGCACGAGACCTATCGCGCCAATCATTATCTGGCCGATCTGTGCGGGCTGGCCTTCGTCGCCGCCTATCTGCCCGAGGCGGAGGAAAGCAAAAGCTGGCTGGGCTATGCCGCCGACGAACTCGAGGCCGAGATTTTGCGCCAGTTCGCCGCCGATGGCGGCTGCTTCGAAGCCTCGATTGCCTATCACCGCCTGTCGGCGGAGATGGCGCTTTATACCGCCGCCCTGCTGGCCGGGCGCGGTCGCCCGCTGTCGGTCGAGGCGCAGGGACGCCTTGCCGCCGCGTTGCGCTTCGCCGCCGCGAGCACCCTTCCCTCGGGCCTGATGATCCAGATCGGCGACACCGATTCCGGCCGTTTTTTCAAGGCCGCGCCGCTGTGCGATCCCGGCTCTGACGGGCCGGTCGAGCGGATACTCGATCCCGCCGAACTGTTCGCCGCCGGGCGTGGCCTGTTCGACCACAATCCGCTTGCGTCGATCCCGCCCCAGGCCGAATTCGCCACAATTCTGGCCGCCGCCTTGGCCGGGGGCACCCGCTTTGCCGAAACCGCGCCGCCGTTGCCCGTCCTCGCCGAACGACCGATCTTTGCCAGTCCGGCCGGGCTGGTGGTGCGGATCGTGCCGCCCGATTCCACCGCGCTGGAGGGGCTGGAGCCGTTGGCCTTTACCGAATTCGGCCTCTATCTGTGGCGCGGCCCTCGCGCCCTGATCGCGGTCCGCTGCGGACCGATCGGCCAGAACGGACGCGGCGGTCACGCCCATAACGACCAGTTGGCGGTCGAGATCGAAATCGACGGGGTGGCCTGGGCCCGCGATCCCGGATCTTATGTGTTTGGCTCGGATTTGCTGGCGCGCGACCGCTATCGCTCGGCCCTGGCCCATTTCGTCCCCCGCCACGGCGACGCCGAACCGGCCGAGATGCTGGCCCCGTTCCGGCTGGAAGACCGCGCCCAGGCCGAAGCGATCCGCTTCGGGGCGGATTTCATCGGGACGCATCGGGGATTCGACGAGGTGGTAACCCGCCGTGTCGCGATCGAAGACGGCGCGATCGTGATCGAGGATCGCCCGGCCGAGGCGGTGACGCATATCGTCCGCTCGCCTGCGGAATTAGCCGCGCTGTGGGGGCTGACCTTGCCGTTCTCGCCCGGCTATGGCCGACGGCTCTGATTTTGGCGGGCGAGCGCCCGCCCCGATCAGGAAATAATGTCGAAGGTTTCGCTGGCTTCGGTCAATTGCAGCATCCTGAGCACGGTATCGCGCGGATGCAACAGCGACAGGGATGAACCGACCGCAGCCAGTTCCTCATGAGCGATATAGAGCAGCCCCAGACCGACAGAATCAATATGAGTCAGGGTGGCAAGATCGAAGACAACTTTTCCACCGCGAATCTTCGCAATACGTTCAACGATCGCCTGAAAGTCCTCGTTGGCAGCGAAATTCAACTGACCCGTCAACGTGACATGGGTGACGCCGCCCTGTTCGGAAAAACGGTAGTCCATCTACGAATGCTCCCTGTCGCTCGTGCGGACTATAACTTTGGCCTTCACCGAACGCCAGTAGCTTCGACCGGCGCGGCCGGGATGAAAGTTCGGTGACAGCGACCAGGGGACACGCGATCGCCCCGCCCGTCGTGATATGCTGTTTTTCCCCTTTCCTGTTGCTCGGATTTCATGACCTCCGACTCTCCCCTTCCCGCCGGTTCCAGCGGAACCGGACGGCTGTCCGCCCAGGTTCTGCTGCTGGGCGAACGATTGGACACCCGCCGCCTTGAAGAAGGCCAGGTGCTTGGCACCGCCCCCCTGATCATCCGCGCTGGCAAGGACGGCTTTGCCGTGCTGTTCCGCTATGGCGTGGCGGTTCTGTTCGGCCTGGACCCGATGGAAGAGGCGGTGTTCCTCGCCTCGCTGGCGAAGCTGGTCGCGGAACCGATGCCGGTCCAGGCCCGCGCCTCGACCGATCTGGTGATCGTCCCCGGCGGCGAGGACCGGGTCGATCAAACCGGGATCATCTCGCTGACCGACACCTGTCCGGAACGCCTGCAACTGGTCGCCGAGATGATGGCCCGCGATCTGGTGCTCGATCATTACGAAACCCGGATCGCCCGCGTGTTCGACAGTATCGAGCCGCTGGCCGCCTCGCTGGGCAAGCGCAGCCTGCGTCACCTGCGGACCCGCGACCTTTTGGCCCAGATCGGCGAGGTTCTGCTGGCCGAGCATCGGATGGTCGGCCGCGTCGAATTGCTCGACAGCCCCGAAGTGCTGTGGGTCAAACCCGAACTGGAACGTCTGTTCATCCGGCTGGAGCGTGAATACGATTTGTCGGCGCGCAACCGGGCACTCGACCGCAAGCTGGAAGTGATCTCCGACACCGCCGAGACCTTGCTTGATCTGATCCAGACCCGCAGCAGCATGAAGGTCGAGTGGTACATCGTCTTTCTTATTATGTTCGAAATTCTACTGACGATTGTTCAGATGGCCCAGGGAGCCGGTCCCTGGCACTAGAGCCGATTTCGGCCTGACTCCGACCAGATTGAAATTCGTTCTAAACAGCCTTCCCGATTTTAAACAAAAGGAATAGCATCGGCAAAGGTCATAGACACCGTTGTATGGGGTCGCCACCCACGAGGAGGGCACAATATGTTTCTGTTCAAGAATGCGAATAGCCTCGAAAACGAATCGATCATCCACGCGCTGGACAAATCGAACGCTCGAGTTGAGTTCGACCTGAACGGAAATGTTATTTCGGCGAATAAGAATTTTCTCTCTCTGATGGGATATTCTCTTGCCGAGGCTCTTGCGACAAACCACCGGTCTTTCGTCGATGAGAGCTATCGCGCCAGCAAAGACTACAGCGAATTCTGGAACAAGATGCGGCGCGGTGAATATCAATCGGGTCAATTCAAGCGCATTACCAAAGATGGCCGAGTGATCTGGCTTGAAGCCGCCTACAATCCGATCCTGAAACCGGACGGCACCCCGACAAAGATCGTCAAATACGCAACCGACGTGACCGAGGAAAAAGAACGCTACCTCGACCTTGTCGGAAAATACAACGCCATCCTGAAATCCCAGGCGGTGATCGAGTTCAAGATGGACGGGACGATCCTGACCGCCAACGACAATTTCCTGAAAGCGATGGGCTATGACCTTGCCGAAATCGTCGGCAAGCATCACGGAATATTCGTTGACCCGGATTATCGCGCCAGCCAGGAGTATCGCGCATTCTGGGAAACGTTGCAGCGGGGCGAGTTTCTGGCCGCCCAATACCGCCGGATCGGCAAAGGGGGCCGCGAAGTCTGGATCGAAGGCTCGTACAACCCGATTTTAAATGCCGATGGCAAGCCGATCAAAGTGGTGAAATTCGCCACCGACATCACCAAACAGATCGCCCTTCTGAACCAGTTGAAAACGCTGATCGACGTCAATTTTGCCGAGATCGACCAAGCGGTCGGCCAATCGACCATCGAAACCGCGACCGCCAGTTCCGCCGCGATGCAGACCTCTGGCAATGTGCAATTGATGGCGGCCAGCGCCGAGGAAATGGCCGCGTCGATCACCGAGATTTCCCAGAGCATGACCAAATCGCAGGCGGCGACCGACGGCGCGTTCGATCAGGTGGTCTCGGCCGGAGATTCGGCCCAGCGCCTGTCGGCAGCGGCCGCCGCGATGGGAGGAATCGTCGGGCTGATCCAGACCATCGCCGGACAAATCAATCTGTTGGCACTGAACGCCACCATCGAATCCGCCCGTGCGGGCGAAGCGGGCAAGGGCTTTGCCGTCGTGGCGGGAGAAGTTAAAAATCTCGCGAACCAGGCCGCCCGCGCCACCGAGCAGATCACCCAGGAAATCGAAGGGATTCAGTTGGTCTCGAACGATGTGGTGACGGCGCTCGACATCATCCGCCAATCGATCGGAACCGTCCGCGATCATGTCACCGCGACGGCGGCGGCAGTCGAGGAGCAAAGCGCGGTGACCCGCGACATGTCCGGCAACATGCAGAATGCCGCAGGCTCGGTCGATACCATTTCCCGGACGGTCGCGACGATCAGCACCAGCATCCACCAGATCGAGGCCGCCGTCGGCAAAACCAAGGAGGCTGCCAGCGTCCTGGCACGATAAAGACGGCCCAGCGCCCCGAAGTAAGTTGCACCCTACCCGGATGGAGAGGGAACCGAACCGGCCGTCTCCCACCCCCTCGCCGATGGACACAGCCCGCCCCGTACTCCATGATTAGACACTGTCCCGGGACCGCATCCGGGGGGGATGGCGGGTCGGGAAAAGGGGGATTTATGGCGACAATCGTATATGGAATCTGGGACGGCGCGGTGATCGATCATCGCAATGGCGACGGCGAGGCCGGATCCCTGATCCCCAGCCTTACCGGGTTTGGCGAGTTCAATCCGGGCAATCCGATCCGCGCCTTTTTCGGCGATCGCGGCTTTCTGATCTTCGACCGCGCGGTCAGCCTGCTTGACGCGCTGCGTCGCCAGTTGGCCAAAGCCGAAGAACAATCCTGCGGCAAATGCACCCCCTGCCGGATGGGCACCGCGCTGATTGGCGAATCGCTGGCGGCGCTGGCCCACGGCGAGGCCGCGCCGCTGGACCTTGACGCGGTCGCGATGCTGGGGCGGCAGATGGCCGAGACCTCGCTGTGCGGGCTGGGTCGGACGACTCCGATCGCCCTGCTGGCGGCGCTGACCCATTTCCGCGACATGATCGAGGCCGAAATCGCCTCGGGCGCGGCGCGAACGGCGCAATACGGCATGGATTACATGACGGCGCCGTGTATCGAGGCCTGTCCGTCCAAGATCAACGTGCCGCGCTATATCGACTATATCCGCGACGGCAAACCCGAACATTCGCTGGGCGTGATCTTGCAGAAATACCCGATGGCCGCGACCTGCGGCCGGGTCTGCGTCCGCTTCTGCGAGATGGCCTGCCGCCGCAACCTCGTTGACGAAGCGGTCGGGATCAAGATTCTGAAGCGCTATGTCGCCGATCATCAGACCGGACCGAACGCGCTGCGCTTCTCGCGCGATCTGATCGCCTCGTCCCATCCGGCCGAGATGCGGGTGGCGGTGGTGGGCGGCGGACCAGCCGGGATTTCCTGCGCCTATCACCTGCTGCTGCACGGCTATCACGTCGATATCCTGGAGGCGATGGCCGAACCGGGCGGGATGGCCGCGATCGGCATCCCCAGCTATCGCCTGCCCAAGGACGTGCTGCGCTCGGAAACCGATATCATCGTCGCCCTGGGCGGACGCTTTATCTTCAACCAGGCGATGGGCAGCGACTTCACCGTCGATACCCTGTTCGAGCGCGGCTATCGCTCGGTGTTCCTGGCTCTGGGCTGTCAGCAAGGAACGCCGATGGGCGTCGCCGACGAGGATTCCACCGCGCTCGGCTATGAAACCGGGATCGGCTTCCTGCTCAAGGTCCACGACCATATCGCCGGAACCCACCTCACCCGCCTCACCGGTGACGTAGTCGTCGTCGGCGGTGGCAATGTCGCGATGGATTGCGTCCGTTCGGCGCTGCGGATGGGGGCCGAGCGGGTCCACCTGCTCTATCGCCGCACCCGCGAGGACATGCCCGCCGATCACGAGGAGATCGAGGCCGCCCTGGCCGAGGGCGTGATCGTCCACTTCCTGACCAATCCGGCCCGTATCCTTCACGAGGACGGCCGCGTCGTCGGGCTGGAGGTCGTGTCGATGCGCCAGACCGAGCTTGATTCGCGCGGTCGGCGCGGCGTCGAGCCGATCCCCGGTTCGGAACGGCGGATGGACTGCACCTTGCTGATCTCGGCGATCGGCCAGCAGGTGCGCCAGGGCGTGCTCAGCCCCACCGACGGCGTCGCGATGACCCGCTGGGGCTGCATCGAAGCGGCCCCGGTCGATCTCGCCACCTCGCGACCCGGCGTGTTCGCCGGGGGCGATTGCGTCTCCGGCCCCTCGACCCTGATCCATGCGATGGCCGCCGGTCTGAAGGCGGCGCGCAGCATCGACGATTACATCCAGTTGGGCCACACCCGCTTCTTCCCCCGCTCGCGGATGCGTCAGATCCTCAACGAGCACAAGCTGCTGGCCGCCGATTGCGTCGAACTGCCGGTGCGGCTCGAATACCGGGTCCACCACCCCGAACTCGACCCCGAAGTCCGCCGCACCATGTTCGAGGAGGTCGAGACCACCATCTCCGACGCCGACGCCTACCGGGAAGCCAGACGCTGCATGCGCTGCTACCGCATCTATTCGGTGATCACCGAACAGCCCATCCCGGAAGGAGCGGCCTGACATGACCAGCCAAACCGTCACCGCCACGTTGGACGGTCGCCCCGTCACCGCCGAAGCGCAGGAAACCATTCTGGCCTGCGCCCGTCGCCACGGCGTGCCGATCCCGACCCTGTGCGAAATGAACGATATCGACCATGCCCCCGCCACCTGCCGGGTCTGCATGGTCGAAATCGATTCCCCCGGCCACGATTCGGCCCAATTGGTCGCCTCGTGCACCACTCCGGTGCAAGACGGCATGACGATCCGCACCCGCACCCGCCGGGTGCGCGAGGCGCAGCGGCTCCAGGTCGAGCTGCTGATGGCCGACCATAATCAGGATTGCGCCACCTGCGTTCGCCACGGCAATTGCGAGTTGCAGGACATCGCCCAATCTGTCGGGCTGCACACCAACCGCTTTTTCGACCGGGCGCGGACGCTGGGGCGCGGAATCGACGATTCCTCGCCCGCGATGATCCGCGACATGACCAAATGCATCCGCTGCCAGCGTTGCGTCACCATCTGCCGCGACGGTCAGACCGTCGATGCGCTGGTGGTCACCGGCACCGGAAGCGATTCGGCGATCGGGCTGCATCACGGTCTCAGCCAGAAGGACTCAAGCTGCGTCACCTGCGGCCAGTGCGTGATGGTCTGCCCGACCGGGGCACTGGGCGAGCGCGACGAAACCGACCGGGTGCTCGACCTGCTGTTCGATCCCGAGATCGTCACCGTCTTCCAGTTCGCTCCGGCGGTGCGAGTCGGCTTTGGCGAGGAATTCGGCCTGCCGGCCGGAACCAATGTCGAAGGGCGGATCATCGGCGCGCTGCGCCGTCTGGGCGCCGACATCGTGCTCGACACCAACTTCGCCGCCGACGTGGTGGTGATGGAGGAAAGCGCCGAATTGCTGCGCCGTCTGGGCGAGGCGCGGCGTCCGACCTTCACCTCGTGCTGTCCGGCCTGGATCAATTTCGCCGAACGGCACTATCCCGACCTGCTGCCGCTGCTGTCCTCGACCAAATCGCCGCAGCAATGCCTGGGCAAGATCGCCAAGACCTATCTGCCCGAACGGATGGGGATCGACCCCGCCCGCATCCGGGTGGTCTCGATCATGCCCTGCACCGCCAAGAAGGACGAGCGGGTCCGGCCCCAACTGAGCGATAACGGAACAGCCGAGATCGACGTGGTGCTGACCACCCGCGAATTCGCCCGCCTGCTGAAGCGCCAAGGCATCGACCTGCGTCATCAGGAACCGTCGGTGTTCGACAACCCGTATATGAGTGCCTATTCCGGCGCGGGGGCGATCTTTGGCACCACCGGCGGCGTGATGGAAGCGGCGGTGCGGACGATGTATCAGATCGCCAACGGCCGCGAACTGCCCCAGATCGAACTGGCCCAGTTGCGCGGCTTCGACGGAGCCCGCGCCGCCACCATCGAGGTCGGCGGTACGATCGGCACGGTCAAGGTGGCGATGTGCCACGGCCTGCGCCCGACCCGCGAGTTGTGCGAGGCGGTGCGGGCGGGCACCGCCGATTTCGACTTCATCGAAATCATGGCCTGCCCCGGCGGCTGCGTCGATGGCGGCGGCAATCTGCGGTCGAAGAAGGCCTATCTGCCCTTTGCCTTGAAGCGGCGCGAGACCTTGTTCGCGATCGACCGCGCCACCTCTGTCCGCCAGTCCCACAACAACCCGCAGGTCCAGGCGCTCTATCGCGACTTCCTGGAACGGCCTTATTCGGAAAAGGCCCACCACCTGCTGCACACCTACTACACCGACCGCTCGATCGAGATGTCGCTGACCGTCAAGCAGATCTGGGAAGACATCACCATGAGCACGATGGTGTATTAAGCGGAACAGGCCCTCTCCCGCCGGGGAGAGGGCCTGTGCTGTGCTCTATAAGCCTCCTGCGGCGCGGCGGTGCAAACGGTTGCGGTTCCACGGACTTTTGCGCTGGAACGAGGCCAGCCCCCGGCGAACCGCCGTTTCGACCCGGTGACGCAGCCGGGGCAGCTTGCCCATGTCGAGCAGACGGCGGCGCAGGAACGCCCAGGTTTCAATCGAATCCTCCGACGAATCGTCCAGCCAGAAGAACAGAGTGGCCGAATACAGCGCCGCCAGCGAGCCGCGCTTGGTCGCCCAGGTGAGATCGTGACTCTTGTCGCCGACCGCCCGCCACAGCGCATCCGACGTGCCCCACCCCAGCGTCGCCGCCAATGGCAGGTTCTGCGGCAACGCCAACAGCGCGACGCCGCGACGGATCGCCTCGCGATGGGCCGACCAGCGGTCCAGCCGCATCTTGACCGCGACAAACACCCGTTCATCCAGCTTGCCGCCGCGCGGCCCTTGCAGAGCGAAATCGTCGATCAGCATTTTGTCGGCCAGCGCGACGAAATGAGCCAGCGCGTCGCTCGCGCCGCCGGGGAACAGCCGCAACGCCTCGCGCGGGGGGTAATCGAGGTCGCGCGCCGCCTCGGACAACGCCACATCGGACCATCCGTCGAAGGCAATATGAGGCAACGCCGCCAGCACCAGATCGTCGCGTTTCGCGCTCGGATCGATTTGCATATCCCTAGCCCCTTCCCAAGCAACCGTCACTGTGATATCAAGCGCCTTCCCGGACGGCAGTTGTGCCGTGCGATGGGGTGGCTTTTCAAGCGTAGAGGAGCGGTGGCGAAACGTGCAAGTACTCGTTCGTGACAACAACGTCGATCAGGCCCTTAAGGCGCTCAAGAAGAAGATGCAGCGCGAAGGGGTTTTCCGTGAAATGAAGCTGCGTCGCAATTACGAGAAGCCG
Organism: Magnetospirillum fulvum; assembly: GCF_900108475.1. Classification (GTDB taxonomy): domain Bacteria; phylum Pseudomonadota; class Alphaproteobacteria; order Rhodospirillales; family Magnetospirillaceae; genus Phaeospirillum; species Phaeospirillum fulvum_A. The sequence continues at coordinate 129,085 of NZ_FNWO01000011.1, forward strand.
TCCGAGCGCCGCGCCAGAGAAAAGGCCGAAGCCGTGCGTCGTGCTCGTAAGCTGGAACGCAAGCGTTTGGAACGCGAAGGTTTCTAAACGGCCCGACAGCGCGCGGTGTCGCCGGGTGGCGGTGCCGTTCGTCGCTGTATCGTGACCGTTTTGCCCCGCTATAGCTTCGCCACGGACGCCACTCCGACCCTAGCCGGAAATCCGGCATCTTAGGGATTCGGAGGGCGTCGGTGCGCCTTTCTGCCCAACGTCCCGGCTTTTGCCGCGGGCGATAAACGTGTGCGTACCGGTCCACCCGACCGCAGCATTAGTCTCCCGTGAAAAAGTCCCTCGCTGTCGCTCGGTGTACTTTTTCCCGTTGGATTAAAAGGGGAAAAATGGGCTAGGGGCGGCCCAGCGCCCATTTTCGTGTTGTCTGTTTCACCAGCCTCCGAAGCCGTGGGCGTCGCCCATCGGCCTCGGAGGGAACCAAATCCATCCCCGCGCGGAAAGCTTGATTGAGCACGGGGATTCTTTTTGAACCGGGGAAAAGTACACTGATACCAAATCCCAGTGAGTGAAACTCATGGGGATTTGGTTAGGCCCAAGGGGCCGCGCGCCTGATGGCGCGGAAGGCAAGGGACGCGGAGGCGTCCCGCCCGCCGTTTGAGGGCTTCGGTGATCGGTTCCGATCACCGAGACATGGTATGAGGCCAAAGGCCGAAGGACTTTTTCACGTCCGCAGCATTACAAAAATATCATCCGCCCGCCATGCTTTGGTAATCCCGGCATGGGCAAAGTAGGGGCGACTCGAACAGCCACTACCCACCGATCGATTGGCGAGAGTGAACTCCCCGCTTGATGGATCGGATCGTTAAAGTCAAAAGCCCCGCGCTCCACACCCTGGCGCGGGGCTTTAACGTGTTTTCAGATCAGGCTGATCAGCGAGCGGATCTGGCGGTCGCGGATGTCGCCCGCGATCTCGGCCTGGGTAACGAAGCGGCCGCCGCCGTAATTGGCGATGGTGACGCGGTGGACCCGATGGAATGAGCCATAGCCGCTCTCTTCCCATTCCTCGATTCGCGGGCTGCCGTCGAAGGTGACGACCCGGCGCGGCTTGGCCGCGTTGCGGCGCACCGCGAAAATCGCCTCGGTGACGACGACATAGATGCTATCGACGGTGAAATAGCCGATCAGCGTCCCCAGCGACACCCCGGCGGCCAGACCGATCCCCGCGCCCCCCGTCATCCCCCCCGGACCGTTATAGGCCCCGCCGGTTCCGGCTCCGGCGGCAGCCCCGGCCGTTGCCCCCAAAAAGCCGAACTGGGCGATCATGTCGCGATCGAATTGCTGGCTGCGCACGACGTTGAGGTCGATCTTCAGGCCGAAATCGGAGCCATCCGAGCGTTCGTAGCCCTTGTCCACATAGCCCTGAAGCAACCGCTCGCGGGTGGAGTCCATATCCCACGCCGGGTCGCCCGACATGTTGCGCAGCGACAGCTTCAGCCGGCGGTTGGGAAACATCGTCGGGTCGGTGAAAATCGACCCGTCCGAGCGCATCCCGTACATCCGGTCGGTTTTCGAATCGACCACCATGTCGCCCTGGTTGGGACGCTGGCAGGCGGTCGTCAATGCCGCCATCCCGGCGGCCAGGAAGTGTCGCCGGTCAAAGCGCATCGTCAGTCCCCCCTCATCGACTGGTCCAGGAAGCGTTTGGCTTCGGCATAATGGACGGCAAAATTCAGTCCGGGCAGCGGGGCCGCCCCATCGCCGCCCTTGACCCGCTGCATCATCATATAGGTGTTGACCCCCACCACCTTGTCGCCCAGGAACAGCGGCCCGCCCGAATTGCCGGAATTGATGTCGGCGTCGGTCTGAACATACAAAATCTCGGCACCATCCTGGGCCGGATTGGTGTTGGCCCTGGCCTTGCGAATCGCGCTGACCACGCCACGGGTGATCGAATAACGCTGCCCCTTGGGGTGGCCGATCGCATCGACGCTGTCGCCGGGTTTCAGCCCCTTGCCCTGAAAGAACGGCGCGACCCGGCCGCGGTCCTGGACCTTGACCAGGGCAAGGTCGAGCCGGACGTCCTTCGCGATCACCTGGCCAAAGGTTTCGCGGCGGTCATAGGTACGCAATTCGACGATCGGGCTGTTCTCGACCACATGCCAGTTGGTCATCACGATGTTGGGACGGACGAAAAAGCCGCTGCCCAACGCCTGGGGCGTATAGATCACGACGACGCTGTCGAAGCGGGGATCGTCGAGCGGGCGCTCGGCGTAGCGTTCGTCGTAGGCGCGGGCGGCGGCGCGGGTGCGGTCGCGCCCGATCTCGTCGAGCAGGGCCGAGACCGAGCCGAGCGGACGGACCGGGACGCTCGGGGCCAAGGCGTGGTCGAACACCTGGGACAGCGTCACCAGCACCGGGGCGCGCTCCCAATCGCGGACCTGACGCTCGGTCGAGAAATCGCTGGCATAGGCTCCCTGATTAGGGTCAGAGGCGTCGATATTGTAGGCGAAGGTAAAGCGCTCGGTCTCGACGACGTCGATCACCGAGGCGCGGACGGTGTTGGCAACCCGGTCGATCAGCCGGTAATTGACGGTCAGGGTCTTGACGCATTCGGCGTCGGCGACCTTGAACTGATAGGGACCGAACACCGGCTGTTCGAGATAGCGCGGCGTGGTGGCGACCTTGCGCTGCGCCTCGTCATAACGCATCAGCAGCTTGGTATTGTCGGGGGCGCGTTCGACCCGGGTCGCGCTGACATCGAACTTCTTGACCGCGCGCAGATAGGCGGGATTGTCGATCCGATCGACCGAAACGATCTTGCGCGAGGTACGGTCCTGGACGTCGCGGACCTTGCGCGAGGATTTGGCCAGGGCGACGTCGAACACGATGACATAGCGACCGGTTTCGGCGACCGGACCGGTCAGGGCAAAGGCCAGATCGCGCGGCTGGGCGTCGAGCGGCAGGTCGAGTCCGACCGAAAAGGGAAAGTCGATATCGCCATCGACCGCCAGCATCTGGCGCGAGGTGGCCTGGACCAGACTGATCCGGGCGAGGTCGGGGGCACTCTCGCCGGCGGCACGGGCGGCGGCGACCAAGGCGGGCAGATCGGGATCGGCAGCCACGGCCGGAGCCGCCGCGACCAGGATCGCCACCGCGACAAAAAGACGGCGGCACAGGCGGGCAAGGCGCGTGATCGGAGGGGTCATCGTCCGCCGGTACGATCCATAGATTGCAGTCGCGGCCATCATAGGAAAGATCGGCTGTAGATGCAAACGGGGGGGACGGCCCCGTCACGACGCGGAGATTGCCCGCCGGGCCGGATGATGGCTTAGTGTCGATGACGACAACCGACAGGCGTGACCGGGAGCGGAGGGAACGAAATCATGGCGGTCGCAGCGCGGACCGAATCGCACGCGCCGGGCTTCCGGCTCGAAGCCTGGGCGGGCTGGCTGCCCGGACGAGACCGTCTTGCCAGCGGCGGCACGGTCGCGGCCGGTGCCGACCTGCCGTCATCGCTGCGCCGCCGGGTCACGCCGATCGGGCGCCAGGCGCTGGACGCGGCATGGTATCTGCTGGCCGGGACACATGGCACGACACCGAAAATCGTCCTGTCGTCCCGCCATGGTGAATATTCCCGCACCTTCGGCCTGCTGTCCTCGCTGGCCGCAAGCGGCGAGGTCTCTCCGGCGGGGTTCAGCCTGTCGGTCCATCATGCCCTGGCCGGATTGCTGTCGATCGCCGCCGACAATCGGGCCGGGCATACCGCCGTCGCGGCGGGAGGCGAATCGTTCGGCTATGGCTGTCTCGAAGCCGCGACCAGTCTGGCCGAAGGGATCGACCGGGTGCTGCTGCTCCATTTCGACGAGGCGCTGCCCGAGTCCTATGCCGAGATCGGCGGCGGGGCCGAGGACTCGCTGGCGCTGGCCCTGCTGCTGGCCCCGAACCGAGACGACGGGGTGGGCGAGCGGATCGCGCTTGGCCTCGCGCCGTCCGACCCGCCCGGCACCGACTCCCTGGCCCATTGCGTCGCCACCCTGCTGGAGGGCGGGGGCAGTGAAACCCGTGCCGCTGGCGAGCGGCTGACCTGGACGTGGCAGCATGTGGCATAAACCCGAACGGATCTGGCGGGCGTTCGGCACCGGCCTGTTCCTGGCGGTGATCGGGCTCGGCGGCAGCCTGCTGGCGCTGACGGTGTTTCCGGCGATTGCCCTGGTCACCCGCGACCGCGACCGGCGGCAAAAGCGGATTCAGGCGGTGCTGCACCGCAGCCTGCGGCTTTATTGCCGGGCGATCCACGCCTTCAAGGTCGCCGACGTCGAGATGAAGGACACCGAGCGGCTGAAATCGCTGACAGGGGTGATGCTGATCGCCAACCATCCGTCGCTGCTGGACGTGGTGATGATCATGGCGGCGATCCCCAATGTCCAATGCATCGTCAAAGGCGGGCTGTGGCGCAATCCGTTCTTCCGCCTGACCGTCGAGGGCGCAGGCTATATCCGCAACGACCAGGATCCCGAAACGCTGCTGCGGACCTGTATCGACACCTTGAAAGCGGGGAACAACCTGATCGTCTTTCCCGAGGGCACCCGGACCGTGCCCGGACGCCCGATTGTCCTCCGCAGAGGTTTTGCAAATATAGCGATACTTGGCGAGGCCGACCTACAATTGATCAGAATAGAGTGTACTCCACCAATCCTTCATAAGGGAAATCCCTGGTGGAAAGTCCCCGCCACTCGCACCCGGTTCAAAATGGAAGTGGGGGATCGGCTAGACATCCACAACTTCCTGGGTTATCGCTACCGCTCGCTTTCGGCGCGCAAGCTGGTCGAATTCATTGAAGAGTACTATACGGAATCGCATAGTCATGGATGCATTGGAACTGGAGCTGAAGCGGCTGATCGTTTCGTCTCTCAACCTAGAGGATGTGTCTCCTGAGGAGATCGTCTCCGACGAGCCTTTGTTCGGCGACGGGGGACTGGGCCTCGATTCGATCGACGCGCTGGAGCTGGGCGTAGCCCTCCGCAAGACCTATGGCATCCGGATCGAGACCGTCTCGGACGAGGTCCGGCGCCACTTCGCCAGCGTCGCCGCGCTGGCCGCTTTCATCACCGAGCAAAAGGAAGCCCGTTCGTGACCCGCGAGGAGATTTTTACCACTCTGTCCGGCTATCTCGTCGAAATGTTCGAGGTTGCCCCCGACAGCATCACCCTTGAATCCAGGCTGTTCGAGGAACTCGACCTCGACAGCATCGACGCCGTCGATCTGGTCGTCCGCCTCCAGGACCTGACCGGCAAGAAAATCAAACCCGAGCAGTTCAAGACGGTCCGCACTGTTGCCGACGTGGTCGACCGCGTCCATGACCTCCTCGCCGAATAGACGCCTCCTCCTCGGTCTTGGTCTGGGCGGGTTGGGGTTGCTGTATCCCGGTCTGGTCTATCTTGCCCTGGGACGGGTTCCCGCCGGAGCCCTCGCCGCGCTCGCCCTGATCCTGGTCGGAGCGCGGCTGGGACTGACCCGAGGCCGGGCCGCGACGGGGCCACTGGTCCCAGCGCTGGCGGCAACTCTGATCGCCACCGCCACCTTCGCCCTGCTCGATCCCACCCTGGCCGTGTTGACCTATCCGGTGCTGATGAGCCTGGGGATGGCGGCGGCGTTCGGCCTGTCGCTGCGGGGCGGCCCGACCCTGGTCGAGAACTTCGCCAGCCTGACCGAGCCCGAACCCTCTCCGTCAGCCCGCGCCTACATGCGCAAGGTCACCCTGGTCTGGTTCATGTTCCTGCTGGGCAACGCCTCCTTGTCCGCGATGACCGTGGCGGCGGGCGACCGCGATTTGTGGACCCTTTATAACGGGCTGATCTCCTATCTGCTGATGGGGACTCTGTTCGCCATCGAATATCTGATCCGCCGCCGGGTCCGGGCCAGGGAGAAGGCGGCGTGATCCGGCTCGAAGGCCTGAAGGCCACCGCGTTCGCCCCCGACCATGTCGTGGCCCGGCGCGACGGGGAAGACCTGACCTGGGCGCGCTTTCGCGCCGAGATCGGTGGCACCGCCCGCCACTTGGCCGCCGCCCGCCGGGTCGGCCTGACCTGCCGCGACGGCTGGCGCTTTGCCGTCGGCCTGTTCGGGGCGTTGAGCGCCGGAGCGCGCGTGGTGGTGCCGTCCCATCCCGGCCCAACCGACGGAATCGAGCATTGGATCGACGACGATTTCGAGCCGGGCGCGGCCGAGTGGAGCGGCGGGCTTGACCCCGACCGGGCCGCTTTGTCCCTTCAGACCTCGGGCTCGACCGGCGAGGCAAAGGAGGTGGCCCGTTCGCTCGCTCAGTTGGACGCCGAACTGGCCGCGCTTGATGCGCTGTGGGGCGAGTCTTTGGCCGGAGCCGACACCCTGTCCACGGTGTCGCACCGCCATGCCTATGGGCTGATGTTCGGGCTGTTATGGCCGCTGGCGGCGGGTCGGCCGTTCTTTGCCCGGCCCTTCGATCTGTGGGAAGACCTGCTCGCCGCCCTCCCCGCTGGCGCGGTGCTGATCACCAGTCCGGCCCATCTGACCCGGCTGGGCGGCCTGCCCCCGTTGGACGAGGCGAAGCGGCCGCGTCTGATCCTGTCGGCAGGGGCGCCCCTGCCCGAAGCGGCGGTGATCGAGGCCAAGCGGGTTCTTGGGCGCGATATCACTGAAATCTATGGCAGCACCGAAACCGGAGCGATGGCGACGCGGCACCGCGACGGCACCGGCGAGCCCCCGTGGCGGCCGCTGCCGGGCTACCGCGTCGGCCGCAGCGCCGCCGGGCTGCTCTGTCTCGACGCACCGGGCGGGAAGGCCGAGATTGCCGACCGGATCGAGCTTGCCGCCGAGGACGGGTTTTACTTGCAGGGCCGTGCCGATCGGATCGCCAAGATCGAGGGCAAGCGGGTCAGCCTCGATGCGGTCGAGCAGGCGCTGAAAGCCCGCCCCGAAATCGCCGATGCCGCAATCGTGGTTCTGAACGATCCCCAGCCCCATCTTGCGGCGGTGGTGATGCTGGCGGCGGCGGGACAGACTGAGTTGACCCGGCTGGGACGCTTCCGGCTCGGCCGGGCCTTGCGCGCCGGATTGGCGGCCAGCCTCGATCCCGCCGGTCTGCCCCGCCGCTGGCGCTTTGTCGATGCGCTGCCGGTCGGAGCGATGGGCAAGCGGCGCAGTGCCGATCTGGCCGCCTTGTTCGAACCGCCGCCCCGCCAGCCCCGGATCGTAGCCCGGCGTGGCGGCAACGACGATGGCAGCGTCGAACTCGATCTTGAGATCGACCCCGCTCTGGTGTGGTTTAAGGGGCATTTTCCCGGCCATCCGATCCTGCCCGGCGTGGTGCAGATCGATTGGGCCATCGCCTTTGCCCGCGAGCATCTCGGCCTTGATCTGCCCGCCGCCCGCGATTTCCAGATCAAGTTCCGGGCGACGATCCTGCCGGGCGACCGGGTCACCCTGAGCCTGCGCCACGAGGCGGCGAAACGGCGGCTGGGCTTCCAGTATCGGCGCGGCGACGATATCTGTTCCTCTGGCATGGCGTCCTGCCGATGAAACCCTGCGCCCTGATCCCCAGCCGCAACCACTGGACCGCCCTGCCCGCGATCATCGCGACGGTGCGCCGCGCCGGTCTGCCAATCCTGGTGATCGACGACGGCAGCGACGAACCGGCAGCCAGCGCGCTGGCCGCCCTCCATGATCCCGACGCTGGCGTCACCGTGACCCGGCTGCCGGTCAATCAAGGCAAGGGCGTCGCGGTCGCGACCGGCTTTCGCCTCGCCGCCGCCTCTGGCTTCACCCACGCGGTTCAGATTGATGCCGATGGCCAGCACGATCTCGACGCCCTGCCCCGCCTGCTGGCGGCGGCCGAAGCCGATCCCGACGCCCTGGTCAGCGGCGCGCCGCTCTATGACGACAGCATCCCGACCGGACGCAAGATCGGGCGCTGGATCACCCATCTGTGGGTGTTCGTCGAGACCCTGTCCTTTCGGATCAGCGACAGCATGTGCGGCTTTCGCGTCTATCCGCTGGCCGCCTGTCTTGCCCTGCTTGATCGCGAGCCGGTCGGACGGCGGATGGATTTCGATACCGACATCATGGTCCGGCTGTTCTGGCGCGGCATCGCCCCGGTGATGGTGCCGGTGAAGGTGACCTATCCCCCCGGCAATCTGTCGAATTTCGCCATCGTCGCCGACAATCTTCGCATCAGTTGGATGCATACCCGGCTGGTGACCGCGATGCTGTGGCGACTGCCCACGATCCTGCTCCATCGCCCGCCCCGCCCCGCCGCCCATTGGGCCGGACTGGGCGAACGCGGCGCGCTGTGGGGGCTGGCCCTGGTCGCCGCCGCCTATCGGCTGTTGGGGCGGCGGGCCTGCGCTGCCGCCATCGCTCCGATCGTGCTCTATTTCTATCTCAGTGGAACCGAGCAACGCCGCGCCTCGCTCGATTATCTGGGTCGGGTGCTGGGACGACCGGCGCGCTTTGCCGATGGGTTCCGCCATTTCCGCGATTTCGCCGGACGCGCGCTCGATGCCTTCGCCGCCTGGAGCGGGGCGATCCCCCCTGCCGCGATGGAGATCGCCACCCCCGAGACCCTGGCCGAGGCGGCGGCGACCCGGCGCGGCGCGTTGCTGGTGGTGTCCCATCACGGCAACGCCGAACTGTCGCGGGCGCTGATGGACCCGGACTTGCGGGCGCGGCTGACGATCCTGGTCCACACAAGCCATGCCGAGAATTACAACCGGCTGCTGGCCCGCCACCACGGCGACGCGCCGAGCCGGACGATCCAGGTCGCCGAGATTGGCCCCGACACCGCGATCTTGCTACGCGAGCGGATCGAGCAGGGCGAATGGGTGGCGATCGCGGGCGACCGGGTGCCGGTGCTGTCGCACGGTCGGGTCAGCCGGGTGCCGTTCCTGGGGGCGATGGCCGAGTTCTCGCACGGGCCGTGGCTGCTGGCGGCGCTGCTCGATTGCCCGGTCTATCTGCTGTTCTGCCGCCGTATCGGCGACGGGCGGTGGAGCCTCAGCCTCGAGCCGTTCGCCCAGCGTATCGTCCTGCCGCGCGGCCGCCGCACCGAAGCGCTGACCGAACCAGCCGCGCGCTATGCCGCCCGGCTGGAGGCCGAATGCCGGGCCGCGCCGACGCAATGGTATAATTTCTTCAGCTTCTGGGCGGGGAAGACCGACCGATGATTGCCGCAGAGATCACGCTTACCGCACAATTCTACGATCTCGATCCGATGCAGGTGGTGTGGCACGGCAATTACCCGCGCTATCTCGAACAGGCGCGCTGCGCCCTGCTCGACCGCATCGGCTATAATTATCCCGAGATGGAAGCATCGGGCTATCTGTGGCCGATTGTCGATATGCGGCTGAAATATGTCCGCCCGGTCCGCTTTGCCCAAACCATCCGGGTCAGCGCCACCCTGGCCGAATATGAAAACCGGCTGCGGATCGAGTACCGCATCACCGACGCCGCGACCGGCGAGGTTCTGACCAAGGCCACCACCACCCAATTGGCCGTCGAGACGGCAAGCCAGGAATTGTGCCTGGAATCCCCCTCGGCACTGGTCGAGCGGGTCAGAAAGCTGCTGCCATGATCCGCGCTCTTCTCCTGGTCCTGCTGCTTGCACTCTCCGCCACCGGGCTGCGGGCCGAACCGGCGATGCTGAAAGACGGCGACGTGCTGCGCGGCCATTTCGTCCAGGAACGCCACATGCAGGGCTTTGCCCATCCGATCCGCTCGGAAGGCAGCTTTGTCGTCGCCCCCGGTCGCGGGCTCATCTGGCGGGCCGAGACCCCGTTCGCGGTCACCACCGTGGTGACCCCGGCCGGGCTGGTCCAAAGCGTCGAAGGCACCGAAACCACCCGGCTGGCGGCAACACGGCTGCCCTTCCTCTCCCGCCTCTACGACATGATGGCGGGCGCGCTGGGGGGTGATTGGCGGGCGTTGGACGGGGTGTTCGCGATCACCCGGACTGCCGACCAGATCGTGCTGGTCCCGTCAAAGCCCGACGACCCCACCGCCGCCCAGATCGCCGGGATCACCGCCCGGCTGGGCCGCTTTGTCGAAGCGGTCGAGATCAGAAAACCCGGCGGCGATTTCGACCGGCTGACCTTCACCGCGCAGAGCCTCAACACCCGCCCGCTCGATGCCGCCGAGGCGGCGATGCTGAAGTGAGAAAAGTCCTCGCCCTGCTCTGGCTGGCTGTGGTGATAGTGGCGGGAGTCCATGTCGCGACAATCGCGCGCTCGGGCCTGCCGCTCGAAACCGACATCATGGCCCTGCTGCCGCGCGAGGAGCGCGACCCCGCAGTGCAGGCAGCCAAGGACCGGATCGCCGAAACCCTGGCGCGGCGAGTGGTGGTACTGGTCGGCCATCCCGAGCGCGACGTTGCCCGGACTGAGGCAAGCGAACTGCGCCGCCGCCTGACCGAGGCCGGGCTGGTCAAGACCGAAACCGATGTTCCGGGACCAGAGGCGATCAAGCGCCTGGGCGCGGCCTATTTCCCCCACCGCGCCGGTCTGCTGGCCGACAACGACCGCGCCGCGCTGGAACACGGCGACGGCCAGAGTCTGGTGACGCGGGCGCTGTCGCAGCTGTTCGGCTTTGGCGGCTTTGTCGAGTCGCGGCTGCTCGCCCGCGATCCCTTCCTGCTGTTTCCCGCCTTCCTCACCGGCCTGCCGGTTCCGGCCAACCGGCTCTCGATCGACGAGGGAATGCCGACCGTGATCGAGGACGGTACCCATTGGGTGCTGGTCAGCCTGATCCTGACCGGCGAGCCCTATGCGCTGGAGTTCCAGAACCGCTTCGTCACCGCTTTCGATGCCGCCCTGGCCGACGCTCCCCCCGGCGTCACGGCCAAGCGGTTGGGGGCGGTGTTCTTCGCCCAGGCCGGAGCCACCCAGGCCATCGGCGAATCGAGCCGGATCGGGCTGGTCTCGCTGGCCGGAATTGTGCTGCTGGTGGTAGTGGCCTTCCGCTCGGCCCGGCCGCTGCTGCTGTCGCTGCTGGCGATCGGCACCGGCTTTTTGGTCGCGCTGTCGGCCTGCCTTGCGTTGTTCGGCAGCCTGCACGTCGCCGCCCAATTGTTCGGGGCCAGCCTGATCGGGATCGCGGTCGATTACGCCCTGCTTTATTTCGGTCAGATCTTCACCAATCGGACCCGGCCCGCCGACCGGCTGGCCCAGGTGATGCCGGGGCTGGCGCTGGGGGCCGCCTGCGCCATCATCGGCTATTCCGCTTTGGCGCTGTCGCCGTTTCCCGGCCTGAAGCAGGTGGCTTTGTTCTCGGCAATGGGGCTGCTGGGCTCGTTCCTGACCGTGGTGTTGTGGTTCCCGTTGCTCGACCGCGCCCCCGGAGCCCGGTTGAACCGTCCTATCGCGGCGGCGGCCCGTGGGCTGTGGCGCTTCTGGGACGAAGCCCGCTTTGGCCGAGCCCGGATCGCTTTGGTCTTGGTGCTGGCCGGATTGGGCGCCATCGGGCTGGCCCGGCTGGAGCCCGACGACGACGTTCGCCGCCAGCAAGGGCTGTCGCCCACCCTGGTCGCCGAACAGGCCGAGATTCAGCGGCTGGCCGGGTTCGGCCAACTGACCCAGTTCTTCCTGGTCGAAGGCGACAGCGAGCAACAGGTGCTGGAGCGGGAAGAGGCGTTGAGCGCCCGGCTTTCCGGCAGCGCCAGCGGCTGGCAGGCGGCATCGCGCTTCGTCCCCTCGGCCAAACGTCAGGCTGACACCGCCGCCCTGGTCGAACGCGACCTGACCCAGCCGCATCTGGCCGCCTATCGCGACCGCCTCGGCATGGCCGCCCCCGCTGTGCCCGAGGCCGCGCCTGCCGCACCGCTGACCCTGGCCGAGATTACCGCCACCCGCGCCCTGCCCTTTCTCGACGCGCTGGTGCTGAGTGAAAAGATGCATGTCGTCACCTTGGATCGCGGCCACGACCCGGCCCGGCTACGCGCCGCCGCCGAAGGGCTGGACGGTGTCCGCCTGATCGACCCCACCGGCGACCTCAGCGAGTTGTTGCGGGCCTATCGCCTGCGCACCCTTGGCCTGCTGACCCTGACCCCGCTGTTGATGCTGGCGCTGCTGTCTTGGCGCTATGGCTGGGGCGGCGCGCTCAGGGTGATGCTGCCCGCGACCGCCGCCATCGTGCTGACCCCGCCGCTGCTGGCCCTGGTCGGGGTGGGGTTCAGCTTCTTTAGCGCGATGGGGCTGGTGCTGGTGCTGTCGATCGGCACCGATTACGCCCTGTTCTGCGCCGAGGACCGCGACCGCGACGCGGCGATTCTGGTCTCGGTCTGTCTGGCGATGCTGACGACCAGCCTGTCCTTCGGGCTGCTGGCCTTCAGCGACGTCGCGGCGGTCCGCGCTTTTGGGGCGACGATGCTGGTCGGCGTGCTGCTGGCCTTCCTGCTCGCCCCCTCGGTCAAACAGCGACGCGGCCTTGTCCCGGAGCGCACAGAGCGATGAGCTTCAACACAGTCAAAATCCGCCGAGTCCGCGCCGCCCTGGTCCTTCTGATCGGTCTGGGACTGGCCGCCTGCGCCGCGCCACCGCCGCCGCCCGAGCCGGGACGGGTGACGATCGCGCCGGGGATCACCCTGGCTCTGCCCAGCCCCGCCGCGCTTGGCCGCAGCGTCGATGCGGTCCAGATCGTCACCGCCCGCCACCGGGGCGACAGCTTCGTGTTCGAAGGCCGCCTGTCGGTCGAGCCAGAGCGATTGCTGCTGGTGGGCACGGATTCGCTGGGACGCCGGGCGATGACGGTGACCTGGAGCCAGGGGCAGATCTCAGTCGAGCGGGCGGCGTGGCTGCCCGACTCGCTCAGGCCCGAAAACATCCTGGCCGATATCGTCCTGCTCTATTGGCCCGAAGCGGCGGTGCGATCCGGCCTGAGCGGGGCCGATCTGACCGAGCAGACGGGCAACCGCGCCATCGGCAGCGCGATCCTGGTGTCATGGCAGGGCGATCCGTGGAACGGAACCGCCCATCTGCGCAACCTCGTCTGGGAGTACGAGTTGGACGTCCGTTCGGTTTTGGTGGGACCATGAGCGCGCCGCTATACCTGCCCGCGATGGCGGTCGGCTCCTGTCTCGGGCTGGGCAAGGCCGCGACGGTGGAAAAGCTATTCGCCGGATCGCGCCAAGGGATTGCCCCCCATCCCGATTATCCGGTTCCGGTCGGCGCGCTGCCGGTCGATCTGGCCCCGCTGCCGCCCGCTCTGGCGGGGTGGGAATGTCGCAACAACCGTCTGCTCGCCGCCCTGGCCGCCGAGATCGGCGACGAGATCAAAGACGCGATCCGCCGCTTTGGCCGTCACCGGATCGCGGTGGTGATCGGCACCAGCACCTCGGGCATCGCCGAGGGCGAACAGGCGATCGCCCACCATGCCCAGACCGGTTCCTGGCCCGGCGGATTTCATTACCGCCAGCAGGAAACCGGGGGCGGTGCCGCCTTCCTCGCCGATCTGCTGGGGCTGACCGGCCCGGCCTATGTCGTCGCCACCGCCTGTTCCTCCAGCGCCAAGGCCCTGGCCAGCGCCGGGCGGCTGATCCGGTGCGGCTTGGCCGATGCCGCGATCGCAGGCGGAGCCGACACGCTGTGCAAGATGACGGTGTCGGGCTTCGGCGCGCTGGAAGCGCTGTCCTCCACCCCCTGCAATCCGTTCAGCGTCCACCGCAACGGCATCAGCATCGGCGAGGGCGGCGCGTTGTTCCTCGCCAGTCCCGACCCCGCTGAAATCGCCCTGGTCGGGGTGGGCGAGACCTCGGACGCCCATCATGTCAGCGCCCCCGATCCCGAAGGACGCGGCGCGCTGGCGGCGATGCGGGCCGCGCTGGACGGGGCCGGTCTGACCCCCGACGACATCGCTTACGTCAACCTGCACGGCACCGCGACCCGGCTCAACGATGCGATGGAAAGCAAGGCGATGGCGGCGCTGTTTGCCGCGCCGGTCGCCTGTAGCTCGACCAAGGCGATGACCGGCCACACCTTGGGCGCGGCCGGCGCGGTCGAGGCGGCGATCCTGTGGCTGACCCTGTCGCGGCGCTGGAACCCTGACGGTCGGGTGCCGCCCCATCTGTGGGACTTCATCCCCGATCCCGATCTGCCGCCGCTGGCGCTGGCCGGGCCGGAAACCCGCCTGCCCGACCGCGCCCGGTTGGCCGCACTCAGCAATTCCTTTGCCTTTGGCGGCAGCAATTGCTGCCTCGCGCTCCGTCGGGAGGAATCATGACCCTCGCCCCGGTCGAAACCCTGCTGCCCCACGAAGCACCGATGTTGCTGCTCGACGAGGCGCTGGCCGCCGATGCCGACAGCGCGCGGGCGGCGGTAACGCCTGCGCCGGATCATTTGTTCGCCACCGCCGACGGTATCCCGGTCCATGTCGGGATCGAGCTGATGGCCCAGACCTGCGGACTATGGGCGGGAGCCCAGGCTAGCCGCGAGGGTGGGCCGGTGCGGCTGGGCTATCTGCTCGGCACCCGGCGCTTTACCGCCCGGACCGACTGGTTCGCCCTGGGCGAGCGGTTGGAAATCTCGGCCCGGCTGGTGTTTCGCGACCAGGGGATGGGCGTGTTCGATTGCCGCATCGAGGATGCGGCGGGGGAGGTTCTGGCCGAGGCGCAGCTCAGCGTCTATCAGCCGGATGCGGAGGAAGAAGGACGATCATGATGTCGAGGACCATTCTCGTCACCGGTGCCAGCAAGGGGATCGGCCGCGCTGTCGCCCAGGCGCTGGGCCGCGCCGGGTTCACCGTTGCGGTCCATTACCATTCCGACCGGGACGGAGCCCAGGAAACCCTGGACTCAATCGGCGGCGCAGGGCGGCTGATCGGCTTTGACAGCAGCGACCGCGCCCAATGCCGCGACCGGCTGGAGGCCGACATCGCCGCCCACGGTCCCTATTGGGGCATCGTTCTGAATGCCGGGATCGCCCGCGACTGTGCCTTTCCGGCGATGGAAGACGAAGATTGGGATCAGGTGCTCGGCACCAATCTCGACGGCTTTTACAATGTGCTGCGCCCGACGGTAATGCCGATGGTCTCGGCCCGCAAGGGCGGGCGGATCGTGACGATGGCCTCGGTCTCGGGGCTGGTCGGCAATCGCGGTCAGGTCAATTATTCCGCCGCCAAGGCCGGGATCATCGGAGCCAGCAAGTCGCTGGCGCTGGAACTGGCCAAGCGCAACATCACCGTCAATTGCGTCGCCCCCGGGCTGATCGAGACCCAGATGATCGCCGAGGTGCCGCTCGACGAGGCGATGAAGCTGATCCCGATGCGGCGACTGGGCCAGCCCGACGAGGTGGCGGCGCTGGTGGCGTTCCTGTGTTCGGATGCGGCGGGGTACATCACCCGGCAGGTGATCTCGGTCAATGGCGGGATGGTGTGATGCGCAGAGTGGTGGTAACGGGGATGGGCGGGATCACCGCCCTTGGCAACGATTGGGCGACGATCGGCCCGGCCCTGCGCGAAGGCCGCACCGCGATCCGGAGCATGAGCCCGGACTGGGACCGCTTTGACGGGGTCAACACCCGACTTGCCGCCCCGGTCCTTGATTTCACCGAGCCCGCGCATTGGCCGCGCAAGAAGGTCCGCACCATGGGTCGGGTCGCCCGTCTCGCCGTTGCCGCGTCCGAGGCGGCGCTGACCCAGGCCGGGTTGCTGTCTGATCCGATCCTCGGCAGCGGCCGGGCGGGAGCCGCGTTCGGCTCGTCGTTCGGCTCGCCGGATTCGGTGCTGGGCTTCTATGAACTGAAGATGCACGGCAAATCGCGCAACCTCAACGCCACCTCCTATATCCAGATGATGAGCCAGACCGCCCTGATCAATATCGGGCTGTTCTTCGGCCTGACCGGGCGGATGATCCCGACCTCGAACGCCTGCACCTCGGGTAGCCAAGCGATTGGCTTTGCCGCCGAGGCGATCCGCTGGGGCAAGGCCGACGTGATGATCGCGGGCGGGGCCGAGGAATTGGACATCACCGATTCCGCGGTGTTCGACACCCTGTTCGCCACCTCGACCCGCAACGATGCCCCCCATCTGACGCCCCGTCCGTTTGACCGCGACCGCGACGGGCTGGTGATCGGCGAAGGCTCGGGTGCCTTGGTGCTGGAAGAATACGAGCGGGCCAAGGCGCGCGGGGCGACGATCTTCGCCGAACTGGTCGGCTTTGGCACCAATTCCGACGGCAGCCACGTCACCCAGCCCCAGGCCGAGACGATGGAAATCGCCCTGAAGCTGGCGCTCGCCGATGCGGGCCTTCCCCCCGAAGCAATCGGGATCGTCAACGGCCACGGCACCGCGACCGAAGGCGGCGACATCGCCGAGACCCAGGCGACCGCCGCTTTGTTCGGAGCCAGGATGCCGATCCACTCGATGAAAAGCTATTTCGGCCATTCGCTGGGAGCGTGCGGGGCGATAGAGGCCTGGCTGGGGATCGAAATGATGCGGGAAGGCTGGGCCTGCCACACCGCCAATCTCGATACCGTCGATCCCCGCTGCGGCGAGTTGGATTACATCCAGGCCGGGCCGCGACGGCTGGAGACCGAGTATCTGATGAGCAACAATTTCGCCTTTGGGGGAGTCAACACCTCGCTGCTGTTCCGCCGCGTCGGCTGAGGGGCTCGGCGCGACCATTACCAAAACATCATCCCCCCGCCACCCTGCGGTAACCCCGGTAGGGGCATGATGTTCACGACTCAACAGATAGTGCCCCCCGATCAAATGGCGAGCTTGAACTCCCCGCCCCGAGATCGGATCAGAGATAACAAAGTCACAAGCCCCGCACGCCACACCCTCGTGCGGGGCTTTTGTCTGTCGGCCGAGACGGTGAATTCAGGTCGAACCGGACCCGTCCTCGCCCGGCCCCAACGGACCAGGGGAATGAACCGGACTGGTCAGCAGAACCCGGACAAGATCGGCCTGACGTCCGACCCGGGTTTTCTCGAACGCCCGCTTCATGTGGGTGCGGACGGTGTTCAGGCTGATTGCCAATTCGCGCGCGATCTCGTCGGGGGAAAAGCCCTCAGCCAGCATTCCGGCGACATCGGCCTCGGCCCCGGTCATGCCGTAAAGCTCGCTGAGAGCGCTGCGCTGGATTTCGTGGCAGGCGTCAGGATCGGTCACCAGCAAGACAACCAGTGGACTGGCGGACGCATCGCCGCAGACGTCGCTTCGCGCTGACCCCACCAGCACCGCAAGCGGCGAGCGCTCGGGCGAGCGGGGAACGGCGATGGCGCGGCTAAGATGAGACCGACCGCCCAGAACAGCCTGATGGCAGTCCTGCACCGCCGTCAGAAGGCGCGCCCGAATCTGCGGCGATCTGGCATGAACCCGGCCATTAAGGATCGAGACATCGCCCTCGCGCGCCAAAGCCAGCATCTTGTCGTTGCGATAGACGACGTGGCCGCTGCCCTCCAGAACCGCCAGCGCCGGAGCGATATGGTCCAGCGCGGCAAAAGCGGCCCGGCACTGACGGTCGCCAGCGCTCGATTGCACGAACAGCCGCATCGCCCGGTTGATATGCGGGGCGAGAATCTTCATCCGCGTCAGATCGACGGCGTCAAACGGAGGCTGGCTCGGCCGACGCATCAGTCCCAACATGCCAAAGCAGTTGGAATCGACGCGGACGTTCGTCCCCAGGCAGGAGCGGATATCGTGATCGGCGAGGCAATCGTAGGCGCGGCACGCGTCTTTTCGGCATTCGAGCGCGATCAGTCCCTGGTCCGCGTCGGTTTCGCGCCGAAGCGGGAGCGGAAAAGACGATAAAGCCCACTCGCCCTGAGTCTGGGCAATAGTTTTTGCCCACAATCTTTGCGTTTTACTGTCGATATTTCTGGACACAGTGTATTTTATTTGTCGATTGCTGGCATCGACCAAAAGGATATGCCGCATCGGGGCGTCGAACATCGCGCCCAAACGATCAAGAAAGCAGCCCCACCTGTTTCCATCGGTTGCCGATGAATAGCACAGATCGACTAAATCAAGAATTCTTTCCATATCGGCAACCGTGATGCCGCCATGGTCCATGGTTCCCCCGCCAGCATCGACCAATTCTGTTCACCCCGCCGTCCTGCCAAACCTTGTTTCTGCTTTCCCGTTCCATTCCCCCTACTATCCGTTTGCCCTATGGCTAAGTACTACCACCCTTTCCAGGCGTAAATACGTAGAGACTACGCAATGACACACCATCGCGGGTCAACAGCCCCACTGATGTTCTTGCTCAGGGACATACCGCAACATTAAGTACAATCCGAAATACGCTGGTTCAGCACCTCCATCATCTGTTTAGGTGATGCAGATCGCGCCCCGATTTGCGAGACTGGCTCCTTGACCTGACCGATCGCGCGCCAATCTGGCAAAGGGCGGGTCGTCCCCCGGTCCGGGTGGCCGTTTGACGAACAAGAGTGGCGCAATGACGATCAGATTACTTCTCGCGGACGGCGATCCCAGGTTCATCGAGAGGCTTACCTCGATCCTGACGGTGAGTACCGTCACGACGTGCAAGATCGTGTCGCGGACCTCTGCGGCCGAGGCATCGGCTGCGCTGAAAACGAAATCTTTCGATGTCGCCCTTCTTTCTTATGACATTGTCACCGACGATCACTTCGAACTGTTCGACTTTTACGGTCCAACGGCCAATCGGACCGCAATTATCGTTCTCAGCGATTATCCCCGCAAGGATTGGGCGTTTGCCGCCCTGCAAAAGGGAGCGGTCGATTTCATCGTCAAAAACAGAATCGATTCGTTCGATCTGGTTAAGGCGATCGCCTATGCGATGTTCCGCAAATGCAAGGAATTCGAGTTGCGGATTTCGGCGTTGCGCGACCCCCTGACCGGGATCGGCAACCGTAATCTGTTCGACGAACAGGCGCAGACTTTGCTCAATCAGGCGAAACGGGGCCAGGAACGGGCCGCAGTCCTGTTCATGGACGTCGATGGGCTAAAAGCGATCAACGACACCCATGGACACGCCTTGGGCGACCGCCTGCTCAATCAGGTCGCGACGCGGATCGTCGGGCAGATGCGCGAAAGCGACGTCGTCGCCCGGATCGGCGGCGACGAATTCGTCGCGTTGCTGATGCATGTCAACGCCAGCAACAGCATCTCGATGATCGAACGCAAACTGAACCGAGCGGTAGTTCAGACCCCCTATCAGATCAACGGGATCGACATCCGCATCGACATCAGTTGCGGAAGCGCGATCTACCCCGACGATTCCCGCGAGATTTCCGACCTGCTCCAGATCGCCGACAAGCGGATGTACGAGAAAAAATCCAGGAAGAAGGCGCGTCCGCCCCATCACCCCGTCCTGTATTGGTCCAAATCCTGACCTGCGACCGGGCGGACGCCGCCGCCGCGGCGGCCCGGACAGACGGCAGCCCCTAATCTTTTGCTCCAATTCATTAAACTATTGGATTAGACTCTTCCCTGATGGCGGCCCGCATTGAGGGGATGTGCGGCCGCTCTCCTGTCTTGTGGCGAACACCACGGCAGCGATGGCGGTCATCATGCGGAAAGGGAACGTGGTGGAATTGCCCCCCCGCTTCATCGTTGCCCTGATCGACGCCGATCCCGCCTGCCGCGACCGGATCGCCGAGGCGCTGTTGCACAACGGCTACGACGTTCACGCCTATGCCGGAGGCGACGGCTTCATCGACGGGCACGACGCCCTGGCGGTCGGCTGCATCCTGCTCGACCTTAAGATCGGACCCGATTTCCTCGGCCACGCCCGCAGGCAGGGACATGACGCCCCGGTCGTGGTGATGTCGGACGAAAGCAACATCCCGCCGGTGGTCCGTGCCATCCAGTCGGGGGCGCAAGCCTGGATCGGCAAGCCGGTCGATTGCCACCAGCTTCTGTCGGTGGTGAAGCAGGCCTGCCACCTGCACCGCTCGTATCGCCAGCGCTTCGTTCCGGCCAAGGACGCAATCGAGAAATACCGCCGCCTGACCCCGCGCGAAAGCGACGTCTTCTGGCTGTTGACCAAGGGGATGTCGAGCAAGGAGATCGCCCTGCAACTGGGAATCAGCGTCCGCACCGTCGAAACCCACCGGGGCCACGTCTACGACAAATTCGGGGCGACCTCGCTGAAAACCCTGATCGACCTGACCGTTCCACTTGCCCCGGTCCTCACCTGACGGGCATCCGCCCCCAAGGCACTTTCGCGCGCACTGGCGGCATGGCATCGTAGACCGAATGCAACCGGAGCGGAGGGTACGGCGATGGAGACGGGATCCGAGGCGATCTTGCTGAGCGGACAAAGCGGAGGGGTCGCGACGCTGACCCTGAACCGCCCGGCGGCGCGCAACGCCCTGTCGGTCGCGCTGATGAGCGAGTTGGAGGCGGCGCTGGCCCGTCTCGCCGCCGATCCGACGGTCAAGGCGGTCGTGCTGGCGGCAAACGGCCCCGCTTTCTGTTCCGGTCACGATCTGAAGGAGATGCACGGGCTGCGCGGTCGCGAGGCGGTGGCCTCGGTGTTCGATCAATGCGTCCGCGTCATGACCGCGATCGTCCGCCAGCCCCAGCCGGTAATCGCCAAGGTTCACGCAATGGCCACCGCCGCTGGCTGCCAGTTGGTGGCGTCGTGCGATCTGGCCTTTGCCGCCGACACCGCCCGCTTCGCCACCCCCGGCGTCAATATCGGGCTGTTCTGTTCGACCCCGATGGTCGCGCTCAGCCGGGGGATCGGGCGCAAGGCGGCGATGGAGATGCTGCTGACCGGCCATCCGATCGACGCCGCCACCGCCGAGCGCTGGGGGCTGATCAACCGCGCTGTTCCGTCCGAGACGCTGGACACGGTTACCGCCGAGATTGCGGCGCTGATCGCGGCGAAATCGTCGTTTACGGTCAAGACCGGCAAGGAGGCGTTCTACCGTCAGGCCGAGATGGGGCTGGACGAAGCCTATGCCTATGCCGCCCGGGTGATGACGGAAAACATGCTGGCCGCCGACGCCGCCGAGGGGATCGACGCCTTCCTGTCCAAGCGCCCGCCGGTGTGGCGGGAGGATTGAGAGAGTTTTCCGGGGATCGAAACCGATCCCCTTTCGCCCTCATGCGCCGGGCGGCGGCGGAGCGCGGACGGTGCGGCGGTATTCGCCGGGATTGGCCCCGGTCCATTTCTTGAAGGCGCGGTGAAAGGCGCTGGTCTCGGCAAAGCCCAGTTCGGCGGCGATGTCCATCACGCTGAGTTTGGTGTCGGACAGCAGATTGATCGCCATGTCGCGGCGCAATTGGTCCTTGATCGCCTGATAGGACTGCCCCTCCGCCTCCATCCGCCGCCGCAAGGTCGAAACCGATAGCCGCATGTCCCCGGCAATCTCGTCGAAACCGGGCCACTCGCCCGGCGGCAAGGCGCGCAGGCGGCGCTGGATCTGCATCGCCAGCGACGACCCGTCCTTGTACTGGACCAGCAGGTTTTCGGGTGCGACGGCCAGGAACGCTTTCAGCGATTGCGCCGTCCGCACCACCGGCAGCGCCAGATAACGGGGCTCGAAGGCGACCGTCGTCGCGGGCTGGTCAAACCGCAGATCGGCGCTGAACATCAGCCGGTATTCCTCGACCTGGGGCGGCTGGGGATAGCGGAACCCGGCCCATAGCAGCGGAATGCGCCGGTTGACCAGCCAGCAGGCCAGCCGGTGCACGAACATCAGCAGAGTCTCGTGGGCGAAGATTCGGGCGGGGGCGTCGGGCTCGCGCTCGATCAGCGTCAGCCGCGCCTGTCCGTCGAGGACCGACAGTGTCCCGCGCAGATCGTCCAGCCCGAGATCGAAAAAGCGCAAGGCCCGCCCCAGCGCCTTGTCCAGGGTACGGCAGGCGATCACGCAATGGCACATCATCGCAAAGCTGCCGATCTTCACCCGCCGCGAATCCTGGCCGAAGAACTCGTCGTCGAGTACTTGGGCGATCAGCCGCAGCACCATGGTGTAGGTGTCGGACGATACCCGGGCATGGGGATGCGACAGCAAAGCGGGCGACAGCCCGACCTGTTCCAGCATTTCGTCGGCGTCGAAGCCGCGACGGCGGACTCCGTCGAGAACGGCATCGACGAACGAGATCGAGATGGTGCCCTTTTCCATACCCCCCGGCCGCGTCCAGGCGTTGCAACCGTCGCAGACTATCCCAAGACGTAAAAACTGTCAGGGACTCTGAACTCTGGCGACATCGCCCGGACGGTCGGGCTTCGCTACCCTTCGCCTCCAACGTGCGAGGAGGGCGACAGGCAATGCGGATCAGAGACTCAGTCTTTATCGTCACCGGGGGCGGATCGGGCCTGGGCGCGGCGGCGGCGCGAATGATCGTCGCAGGGGGCGGCCGCGTCGTGATCGCCGACATCAACGCCGCCGCCGGAACCGCGATTGCCGCCGCCTTGGGCGACGCCGCCCGTTTCGTCACCACCGACGTCGCCGACGAAGCCAGCGCCGCCAGAGCGATCGAGACCGCCCGCGTCGCGTTCGGCGGGCTGCACGGCCTGATCAATTGCGCCGGAATCTGTCCGGGGGAAAAGGTGGTCGGCCGCGATGGCCCCCACGCCCTGGAAACCTTCTCGCGCGCCGTCTCGGTCAATCTGATCGGCACCTTCAACATGGTGCGGCTGGCCGCCGCCGCGATCAGCGCGGGCGAGCCCAACGAGCAGGGCGAACGCGGGGTGATCATCAACACCGCCTCGATCGCCGCCTTCGACGGCCAGATCGGACAGGCCGCCTATGCCGCCTCGAAAGGCGGCGTGATCGGAATGACCCTGCCGATCGCCCGCGAACTGGCCCGCCACGGCATCCGGGTGATGACGATCGCACCCGGCATCTTCGCCACCCCGATGGTCCAGGCGATGCCGCAAGAGGTGCAGGACTCGCTGGGGCGACTGGTTCCCTTCCCCTCCCGCCTGGGCGATCCGGCCGAATTCGCCGATCTGTGCCGCGCCATCATCGGCAACGTGATGTTGAACGGCGAGGTGATCCGCCTCGACGGCGCCATCCGCATGGCCGCCAAATAATCAAAAAGAACATCAAAAAAACAATCGGGAGACCACCGTCATGAACAGCACCCCCGACCCCGTCGTCATCGTCAGCGCCGTCCGCACCCCCCAAGGCGGCTTTCAGGGCGATTTGCGCGATATCGCCGCCCCGACGCTGGGGGCCACCGTCATCGGAGCCGCCGTGTCGCGGGCCGGGTTGCGCCCCGACCAGATCGACGAGGTGATCATGGGCTGCGTGCTGCCCGCCGGTCAGGGGCAGGCCCCGGCCCGGCAGGCGGCATTGGGGGCCGGTCTGCCGCTCTCGGTCGGCTGCACCACCGTCAACAAGATGTGCGGGTCGGGAATGAAGGCGGCGATGCTGGCCCATGACGCGATCCTGGCCGGAAGCGCCAAGGTGATGGTGGCGGGCGGCATGGAAAGCATGAGCAACGCGCCCTATCTGCTCGACCGGGCCAGAAGCGGCTATCGGATCGGCCATGGAAGGGTGCTCGACCACATGTTCCTCGACGGGCTGGAGGACGCCTACGACAAGGGCCGTCTGATGGGAACCTATGCCGAGGAATGCGCCGACGCCTATGGCTTCACCCGCGAGGCCCAGGATCGCTGGGCACTGACCTCGCTGAGCCGCGCCCGCGCCGCGATCGCCGGGGGCGCCTTCGCCGCCGAGATCGTTCCGGTCACGGTCAAGGCGGGCAAGACCGAGCGGACAATCGACACCGACGAACAGCCGGGCAAGGCCAATCCCGACAAGATTCCGACGCTGAAACCGGCCTTTCGCGACGGCGGCACCGTTACCCCGGCCAATTCCAGTTCGATCTCGGACGGGGCCGCCGCGCTGACCCTGATGCGCCGGTCCCAGGCCGAGGCGCTGGGGCTGCGCCCGTTGGCCGCGATTCGCGGCCACGCCACCCACGCCCAACAGCCCAGCCTGTTCACCACCGCGCCGATCGGGGCGATCACGACGCTGCTGGACCGGGTCGGCTGGAGCAAGGATCAGGTCGATCTGTTCGAGATCAACGAAGCCTTCGCGGTGGTGACGATGGCGGCGATCCGCGATCTTGGCCTGGATGAGGAGGCGGTCAACATCCATGGCGGGGCCTGCGCGCTGGGCCACCCCATCGGAGCGTCGGGAGCGCGGATCGTCGCGACCCTGCTGGCGGCGCTGCAAACGCACGGTCTGAAGCGGGGAATCGCCGCTCTCTGCATCGGTGGCGGCGAAGCCACCGCGCTCGCGGTGGAGATGCTCTGAGATGATCCCCACCGAAGAGCAGGTTCTGATCCGCGACACCGCGCGCGCCTTTGCCCGCGAGTGTCTCGCCCCCCATGCCGAGGCGTGGGACCGCGAGGCCCGCTTCCCCCGCGAGGCCCTGGCCGAAATGGGCGAGCTTGGCTTTCTCGGCATGCTGTTGCCCGAAGAGGTTGGCGGCAGCGCCACCGGCCACGTCGCCTATGCGATGGCGCTGGAGGAAATCGCCGCCGGATGCGGCGCGCTCTCGACGGTGATGAGCGTTCACAATTCGGTCGCCTGCATGCCGCTCTACAAATTCGGCACCCCGGAGCAAAAGCGCGACTTCCTGCCCCGGATGGCCAGCGGCGAATGGCTGGGGGCGTTCGCCCTGACCGAACCGCAGGCGGGCTCGGAGGCGGCGGCGCTGAAGGTGCGGGCGGTGCGGGACGGCGATCATTACGTGCTGAACGGCACCAAGCAATTCGTCACCTCGGGCCGCTCGGCTCAGGTGCTGATCGCCTTTGCCGTCACCGACCCCGCCGCCGGGAAAAAGGGCATCACCGGCTTCATCGTTCCGACCGATCGGCCGGGCTATAGCGTCGCCCGGGTCGAGGACAAGATGGGGCAGCACGCCTCGGACACCTGTCAGGTGGTGTTCGAGGATCTGCGCCTGCCCGCCGCCTTGCGCCTGGGCGAAGAGGGCCAGGGCTACAAGATCGCCCTGTCGAACCTCGAAGGCGGCCGGATCGGCATCGCCGCCCAATGCGTCGGCATGGCCCAGGCGGCGCTGGATTGCGCGCGCGCCTATGCCCGCGACCGCGTCACCTTCGGCCAGCCGCTGATCGAGCATCAGGCGATCGCCTTCCGGCTGGCCGACATGGCGACCCGGATCGCCGCCGCCCGGCTGATGGTGCTTCATGCCGCCGATCTGCGCGATCACGGCCAGCCCTGCCTGACCGAGGCGTCGATGGCGAAGCTGTTCGCCTCGGAGATGGCCGAAAACGTCGCCTCGTCGGCGATTCAGGTGCTGGGCGGCTATGGCTATCTCAAGGATTTCCCGGTCGAGCGGATCTATCGCGACGTCCGCGTCTGCCAGATCTACGAAGGGGCCAGCGAAATCCAGCGGATGCTGATCGCCCGCTCTCTCTAGCCCGTCGCCGCAGTGCAAGATGGCAAAACCGCTCAACCATAATGGGTGGTTTCGACATCGCAACCCAACCATTGAACCCGCTACGCTTCACCCAACAAAGCAATAAGGGGGGACGGCTCATGCCCGACGGAAACGAACTTCAGGTCGGCGTCACGCCCGCCAACAAAATCCGCTTTGTCACCGCCACCAGTCTGTTTGACGGCCACGACGCGGCAATCAACATCATGCGGCGGCTGCTGCAACAAAACGGGGTCGAAGTCGTCCATCTCGGCCATAACCGCTCGGTCGAGGATATCGTCACCGCTGCGATTCACGAAGACGTCCAGGGTATTGCAATCAGTTCGTACCAGGGCGGCCATCTCGAATTCTTCAAATACATGGTCGATCTGCTGCGCCAGCGCGGGGCCGGTCACATCAAGGTGTTCGGCGGCGGCGGCGGGGTCATCGTCGCCCACGAAATCCGCGAACTCGAAGCCTATGGGATCGAGCGGATCTACTCCCCCGAGGACGGTCAGCGCCTGGGATTGGAAGGAATGATCGCCGACGTGGTGCGCCGTGCCGATTTCGACGTCTCCGCCGATCAGCCCGCCAGCCTGGACGGGATCGACACCCCCGACCGCCGCACCCTGGCCCGGCTGATCTCGGGCCTGGAGAACGGCCATGTCGGCCCGGCGCTGCGCGCGGCGATCGCCCAGGCGGCTCAGGCCAGACCGGTTCCGGTGGTGGGGATCACCGGCACCGGCGGGGCGGGCAAATCCTCGTTGACCGACGAACTGATCCGCCGCTTCCGCATTGATTGCCCGGACTTCAAGATCGCGGTGATTGCGATCGACCCGTCGCGGCGGCGGACCGGGGGCGCGCTGTTGGGCGACCGCATCCGGATGAATGCGGTCAACGGCCCGATCTACATGCGCTCGCTCGCCACCCGCTCGTCGGGCAGCGAAATCCCGTCCCATGCTCCGGCGATTGTCGATTTGTGCCGGGCCGCCGGTTTCGATCTGGTGATCGTCGAGACCCCCGGCATCGGTCAGGCGGATTCCGCCGTCGCCGGGCTGGGCGATCTGGCGCTGTATGTGATGACCCCGGAATTCGGCGCCGCCAGTCAGTTGGAAAAGATCGACATGCTGGATCATGCCGATCTGGTCGCGATCAACAAGTTCGACCGCAAGGGCGGCGAGGACGCCCTGCGCGACGTCCGCAAGCAGGTCCAGCGCAACCGCACCGCCTTTGCCGTCCCCGCCGAGGCGATGCCGGTCTATGGCACCGTCGCCTCCCGCTTCAACGACGACGGCGTCACCGCGCTCTATCACGGGCTGCGCGACATGCTGGCGGAGCGGGGCTTCACGCTGGGGGTCACCACCCTGCCCCGCCCGAGCGGACGCGCCTCGACCGCCGCCACCGCGATCGTGCCGCCCGGCCGGGTCCGCTATCTGGCCGAAATCGCCGCGACTTTGCGCGCCTATCACGCCGAGTCCGCGCGCCAGAGCGAACTGGCCCGCGAATGCCAGCAGCTTGCCGCGACCCACCGGATGCTGGATGCCGCCTGCGGCGTCTCCGTCGCCGAGATCGACGCCCTGATCGCCCAGCGCGAGGCCCAGCAGAGCCCCGCCGCCCGCGCCTTGCTGGAGACTTGGCCCCAGGTGGTGGACAGCTATGCCGGCGACGAACAGGTGGTGAGGGTGCGCGACCGCGAGAGCCGCACCGCGCTGGTCGTCACCTCGCTGTCGGGCAGCAAAATCCGCAAGGTGGCGCTGCCGCCCTATCGGGATCACGGCGAGTTGCTGCGCTGGCTGTTTCGCGAGAATCTGCCCGGCTTCTTCCCGTTTACCGCCGGAGTGTTCCCCTTCAAGCGCGAGAACGAAGACCCGACCCGGATGTTCGCGGGCGAAGGCGACGCTTTTCGCACCAATGCCCGCTTCAAGCTCCTGTCGCAGGACAGCCCGGCGACCCGGCTATCGACCGCGTTCGATTCGGTGACGCTGTATGGCTGCGACCCCGACGAACGCCCAGACATCTATGGCAAGATCGGCAATTCCGGCGTTTCGATCGCGACGCTGGACGACATGAAGGTGCTGTATTCCGGCTTCGACCTCTGTTCGCCCACCACCTCGGTGTCGATGACGATCAACGGCCCGGCCCCGGTGATCCTGGCCTTGTTCTTCAACACCGCGATCGACCAGCAGATCGAGCGGTTCGAGGCCGAAACCGGACGCCCGCCCCGCCCCGACGAAGAAGCCGAACTCCGCGCCCGGACGCTGCAAACCGTGCGCGGCACCGTCCAGGCCGACATCCTGAAAGAGGATCAGGGCCAGAACACCTGCATCTTCTCGACCGATTTCGCCTTAAAGCTGATGGGCGACATCCAGGATTATTTCGTCCGCAACAAGGTGCGCAATTTCTATTCGGTGTCGATCTCGGGCTATCACATCGCCGAAGCCGGGGCGAACCCGATCTCGCAACTGGCCTTCACGCTGGCCAACGGCTTCACCTATGTCGAGACCTATCTGGCCCGCGGCATGGCGATCGACGATTTCGCCCCCAACCTGTCGTTCTTCTTCTCGAACGGGATGGACCCGGAATATTCGGTGATCGGCCGGGTGGCGCGGCGGATCTGGGCGGTAGCGATGCGCGACCGTTATGGCGCCAACGAGCGGTCGCAGAAGCTGAAATACCACATCCAGACCTCGGGCCGTTCGCTCCACGCCCAGGAAGTCGATTTCAACGACATCCGCACCACCTTGCAGGCGTTGATCGCGGTCTACGACAATTGCAATTCGCTCCACTCCAACGCCCATGACGAGGCCTACACCACGCCGACGCCGGACTCCGTCCGGCGGGCGATGGCGATCCAGTTGATTATCAACCGCGAATGGGGGGTGGCCAACAACGAGAACCCCAACCAGGGCTCGTTCTTCCTCGAACAATTGACCGATCTGGTCGAAGAGGCGGTGCTGCTCGAATTCGACCGGATCGCCGAGCGCGGCGGCGTGCTGGGAGCGATGGAAACCGGCTATCAGCGCGGCCGTATCCAGGACGAATCGCTTTATTACGAGCACAAGAAGCACGATGGCAGCTTCCCCATCGTCGGGGTCAACACCTTCCTCAATCCCAATCCGGGCGAGGAGCGCGAGATCGTGCTGCAACGCTCGAGCGACGACGAGAAGCAGAGCCAGTTGACCCGCCTGCGCGATTTCCACCGCCGCCATGCCGATTCCGCCCCGCTCTGGCTGGCGCGGCTGCAACAGGCGGCGATCCAGAACGACAATATCTTCGCCGTCCTGATCGACGCCGTCCGCCATTGCTCGCTGGGTCAGATCACCGGCGCGCTGTACGACGTCGGCGGCCAGTACCGGCGGAACATGTGACAAGAGAGCAAAAACGCTCCGTCTGATATCGAATAAGACCAGGGAGGTTCCATGTCCAAAGACCTTAACGAGTTCCTGAAGGCCCGCGACTTTCTCGTCGCCAATCGCAGCGATTACGACACCGCCTATCGCGATTTCAAATGGCCTGTCCTGACCGACTTCAATTGGGCACTCGATTATTTCGACGACATGGCCAAGGACAACCACGCCACCGCGTTGTGGCTGGTCGATGACGGGGGCGAGACCCGGCTGTCCTTCGCCCAGATGTCTGAACGCTCGAACCGCGTCGCCAATTTCCTGCGCGCCCAGGGCGTCGGACGCGGCGAGGTGGTGCTGCTGATGCTCAACAACGTCGTGCCGCTGTGGGAAACGATGCTGGCCTGCATGAAGCTGGGCGCGGTGATCATCCCCGCCACCACCTTGCTGGTCGCCGACGATCTGAAAGACCGGTTCGAGCGCGGCGGCGTCCGCCACGTCGTCGTCGGCGCGGCCGACACCGCGAAGTTCGAGCATCTCGACGCCGACTTCACCCGCATCGTGGTGGGCGAGGACCGTGACGGCTGGGTCAACTACCGCGACTCAGCCCTGGCCAGCGCCAGCTTCGTCGCCGATGCGCCCACCCGGGTCACCGACACCTTGTTGCTGTACTTCACTTCGGGCACGACGGCGAAGCCGAAGCTGGTGGCCCATTCCTACCAATCCTATCCGGTCGGCCACCTGTCGACGATGTACTGGATCGGGCTGCGTCCGGGCGACATCCACCTCAATATCAGTTCGGCCGGGTGGGCCAAGCATGCCTGGTCCAACGTCTTCGCGCCGTGGAACGCCGGGGCGACGGTGTTCGTCTATACCTATGGCCGCTTCTGCGCCAAAAACATGCTCGACGCGATCAGCCGCTGCGGCGTCACCTCGATGTGTGCGCCGCCGACGGTGTGGCGGATGCTGATCCAGGAAGACCTTGCCGCCTATCCGGTCAAATTGCGCGAACTGGTCGGCGCGGGCGAACCGCTCAACCCCGAGGTGATCGAGCGGGTCAAGAAGGCGTGGGGCATCACCATCCGCGACGGCTATGGCCAGACCGAGACCACCTGCCAGATCGGCAATCCGCCGGGGCAACGGGTCAAGGAAGGCTCGATGGGCCGCCCGCTGCCGGGCTATCGCGTCGCCCTGCTCGATCCCGAGGACCAGCCGACGCGGGAAGGCGAAATCTCGCTGGTGCTCGATCCGCGTCCGCTCGGCCTGATGCTGGGCTACAAGGACGATCCGGAAAAAACCGCCAGCCTGATGCGCGCCGGTCATTACCATTGTGGCGACGTCGCCAGCATTGATGCCGATGGCTACATCACCTATGTCGGCCGCACTGACGACGTGTTCAAAGCGTCGGACTACCGGATCAGCCCGTTCGAACTGGAAAGTGCCCTGATCGAACATGAAGCGGTGGCCGAGGCCGCAATCGTCCCCAGCCCCGACCCGCTCCGCCTCGCCGTGCCCAAGGCGTTCATCGTCCTGCGCGCCGGATACCAGCCCAGCCAGGATCTGGCCCTGTCGATCTTCAAGCACATCAGCGCCACGCTGGCCCCCTACAAGCGGATTCGCCGTATCGAGATTTCCGATTTGCCGAAAACGATCTCGGGCAAGATCCGCCGCGTCGAACTGAAGCGGATCGAGGAACAGCGCCGTCTTCAGGGCATCCGGGTCGAAGGCGAGTATTTCGAGGAGGATTTCGCCGACGCGATGGCGTGATCCGACCAGGCCCGCCGCCGGATCAGGAGGCGGGCCTGGCTGCACTTTCGGATCATTACAAAAATCTCATCCGGCCGCCATCCTGCGGTAATCCGTCTGCTGTCATGGTTTTCTTGACCAGACAGGTAAGACCAACCGATCCAAAGGCGAGCTTGAACTCCCCGCCCTCCGATCGGACCGATCTAAAGTCACAAGCCCCGCACGCCACACCCTCGTGCGGGGCTTTTAATTTTCCCACCCGAAGAGCTGCCCGCAAGACCGATGCGACCCCGCCCCGAAGCGGGGTGGTGTCGTGTCGCGATCATCAGCAACTAAAAAGAGATTGTCCGCCAAGACCAAAAGCCACATCGACAGAAAGCCCTCAATACGAGTCCACTTCATATTTAGATCAAACTTTAGTCGTTGAAATTCGCCCTCAGATAGATGATCGTTTCCAATAGGAACTACCATGGGAGTTGGGGGGGATATCATGAATCGGATACTCACGGACGCGATCCGGCGCGCCAGTCCGGTCGCGATGGTCGTGGCGGTGCTGCTGGTTTCCGGCTGCGTCGCCTTTGAAGACAATGTTCAGCAGGGCTATTCACGCAGCAAGGATTTCGGCGAGGGCGGCACGATCACCTTCACCACCGCCGATGTCCGCACCGTGATCGAACGCAAGAGGGTCAGAGAGAGCGGAAAGCATCAACCAAAAGAAAAAATAACGGTCAAGACTCAAACAGCGACACGGAACAAAGGATCGTCTGTAGCGAACCGAGCCCGGATACGGCGATGGCGATCTCCTTGCTGAGCAAGCTTGGAGTCAACACCACCAATTCCGCCGGTGGCGTTGTCCAGGACACAATCGGTGTACAGTTAGAGCATCAGACCACTCAGGCGATCAGCCAATTGGCGGGACGATCCGTCGCGGTCCAGGCCTTGCGCGACGGGACCTATCGGGCTTGCGAGGCCTATGCCAACGGCGCGATCGACAAAGAGGAATACGCCCTGATCCTCAGCCAGTATGGCGATGTATTATCGACGCTGATCCTGGCCGAAAACGGCGACAAGGCCGGAATCGCCAGTATCTCTGGCAATTACGTCGCCTATTCCCTGCCGCGTCTGCTGCACACGGTCTTTGTATCCTGCGCTAAATATGGGGCCACCCAAGCCGCCATAGATATAGCCAAAGCCAAAGCCAAAGCAGCAGCCGCAGCAGCCGCAGCAGCCGCAGCAGCCGCAGCAGCCGCAGCACCAACCGCAGCAACAGCCGCAGCAACAGCCGCAGCAACAGCCGCAAGTGCAGGGCAAGATACCAACAAGAATCTAAATGACACCAACACGGAGAACTCTTTCCTCGAGGATTTCTGCCCCGACTTTGCCAATCCCGAAAATTTCGGCAAGCTGTTGACCGCATTGAAACAAGCGATGCCGGAGCCGTTCCAGGCCAAGGCAGCAGAGCCTGACAAACCGGCTGCCGCCGCCGCGACCAGTGAATGGACCGTCACCTTCTCCAGCGGCGACAGTCCGACGGCGGCCACGGCTGTCCGGTTTAAATTTCTGGACTAAGTGCACGGCGTTGATTCTACTCGTGTTCAGACGTTGGCGCGTCTCCTGGACACGAAATTGGAGCCAACACCGTGCGACACAAGAATAGCGTTCTTCACGACCTTTTGAAGCATGTTCCGTGGGGTGAGTTCGACCGTCTGGTCAGCGAGCACAGGGCGGACAAGCATGTCCGTCGTCTTTCGACGAAGAGTCAGTTTGTCGCGCTTTTGTACGGCCAGCTTTCGGGAGCAACCAGCCTCCGCGAGATCGTCGGCGGCTTGGAGAGCCACGCGGCCCGTCTCTACC
>NZ_FNWO01000017.1 GCF_900108475.1 Magnetospirillum fulvum
TCAGACCCGGCTGTTCGGTGTCGGCGAGACGCTTCAGAATCTTCGCCACCGCCAGCGGCTGGATTTCGGCGTCGGTCTGGACCAGGATGCCGCGGTCGGCCCCCATCGCCAGCGCGGTCCGCAACGTCTCGGTCGCCGTCTGCGGCCCGACCGAAACCGCGACGATTTCGGTCGCGATTCCCGCTTCCTTCAGCCGCACCGCCTCCTCGACCGCGATCTCGTCAAACGGATTCATGCTGAATTTGATGTTGGCGGTCTCGACCCCGCTTTTGTCCGATTTCACCCGGACCTTGACGTTGTAATCGACCACCCGTTTGACCGCGACCAGGATCTTCATATTCGACACGACCTCGCAGACCCGCCCGGCGGCCCGTGATCCGGTGTCGCCCGACGAAAATTGGTATTGCGATGCACAATAAAGGCGGGCGGTGGCGATGTCAACGCCACCCCAGGCGACAGAGGAAAGCGGGTCAAGTGCCCATATAGCGCTTTTCGACGTCTCGGATCAGTTCGATCCCCTGGATCATTTCAGTCATGATGAAGTCGGCCCGCTTGATCGGTCCGCCGGAATTGGGGCGGGGGAACATTCGGGCAAAGGAACTCATGATAACGGTCAGGCCACACAGGGCAGCCCCGATGGTGATGTGATAGCGCTCGACCATGGTGCGGATCGCGCGAAATTCTTCCTGACTGATGTTTTCCCACATTTCACGGGTGCGTTTCTCGAAGACTTCAAGGCGCCCGGTGATTGTCGCGCTCATCGAGTTGATGACTTCTTCGACCATATCGCAGGTCTTCATCAGATTGACGTTTTGCTTCAACTGAAAGTGGCTGCGGATCGGAGCCAATGCACGGACGCAGGCGGTGAAATAGGGCTCTAGCCGGTCGAGGCAATGACGGAAGTAACTGAGCGACATGAAGGTGTCGCCGTAATCTTCCAGGAAGCGGGGGACGTCGAACACCTCGATATTGAGGCTTTTCGCCATCGATTCGAGGCGGACGCGGGCCTTCTTGACGTCGGGATCGCGGAACAGCCGCAACAGATCGTCGTAGCTTTCGAAATTCACGTCCTCGCCCGAATAGATCATCTTCATCAGCGGGCGGGTGAACATCACCATGTAGCGGGTCAGCTCGGCCGCTTTTTCCGGCGACAGTTTCAGCGCGGCATAATCGTTGACCATGATCCCGTGCTCGCGCAGCGAAATCCGCAACGAGTAAACGTCGTAGCTGGGTAGCAAAGCGAGGCGGCGCAGGATCATCAGGTCGGGATGAACCTGATCGGCTGGCCAACTGAACATCGCGGGCAGGGCCTCGACCTCGATCTGGCCCGATCCGGTCTGGATGTCCGAAAAGATTTCGACGACGCTGCGAAGACGGACGTTCTTGATCAGCCGTGCCGCTTGCAGGGCCGGAGTCTGGAGCGGGATGATCGACAGCGGCAGGACGAACAGGGAATCCATGTCGCTGTCATTGATCGGCTTCAGGCCGTCTTCTTCTGTCATGTCAGACGGCGTCCCCTTTCGGGTTGGCGGTGCCCGCTTCGGCCGCGCTGGCGGCGGTGGCGATGATGTCGCCGAATTCGCGCAGGAACACCGAGCCCTTGACGGTGCGCTGGATCAGCACCGAGCGGCGGTCGTGGTCATCGACCTTGCGCTTGATCAGGCCGTATTCGGTCAGCCGGTCAAGCGCGCGGGTGATCGCCGGTTTCGAGACGTTGAGATGAGCCGCCAGCCCCCGCACCGTGTGCGGCGGCGGGATCAGATAGACGGTCAGCAACAGAGCCATCTGCCGCGCCGACAAATCCGGGGCATCGCGGCGAACGCTCTCGACGATGGCTCCACGCCAAAGATCAAGAGCCTGTACGGCCTTGAGTTCCACACTCATCTTGGGCCCAATAATCGTTGCGGCGACGAAATATTCTAGCCGAGCCGGTTCAACTCGGCAACGACCGATTTCATCTTGCCCGCTTGTGCCGCCGGACGGAAACAAATAGTGACCTAACCGGCGTCGGTATCGCTTCGGGCGGGATACCGGGCGGCGATCACCGCGAACAGAGCGCGCAGAGCCAGGGCTTCGCCACCTTCGGGGCGGCCGGGCCGGGCCGCGCCGTTCCAGGCCATCACGTCGAGGTG
This sequence comes from Magnetospirillum fulvum, assembly GCF_900108475.1. Taxonomy (GTDB): domain Bacteria; phylum Pseudomonadota; class Alphaproteobacteria; order Rhodospirillales; family Magnetospirillaceae; genus Phaeospirillum; species Phaeospirillum fulvum_A. Next base: position 2,133 of record NZ_FNWO01000017.1, read on the forward strand.
AGCCCAGGCGAGGCCCGGCCCGACGAATTCCTGGAGGAACAGGGCCGCGGTGATCGCCCCGGCATAGGGGCCGTCCGAAACGCTGGCGATGTCGGCGACCTTGCTGTCGAGCAGGCGGCGATAAGGCGCGTGCAGCGGCAGCCGCCACAGCGGGTCGGCCTCGGCCCGTCCGGCGGCGAGGATGTCCTCGGCCAGCCGGTCGTCGTTGCTGAACAAAGCGGGCAGGTCTGGTCCCAGCGCGGTCCGGGCCGCCCCGGTCAGGGTGGCGATGTCGATCAACATTTCGGGCGCGTCGCCCGCCGCCTCGGTCAGGGCGTCGGCGAGGATCAGCCGCCCCTCGGCGTCGGTGTTGCCGATCTCGACGGTCAGCCCCTTGCGGGTGGTCAGCACGTCGAGCGGGCGCATCGCCTCGGCCGAGACCGCGTTCTCGACCGCCGGGATCAGCACCCGCAGCCGCACCGGCAGCTTCGCGTCCATGATCATCAGGGCGAGGCCCAGGACGTGGGCGGCGCCCCCCATATCCTTCTTCATCAGCTTCATCGAGGAAGACGGCTTCAAGTCCAGTCCGCCGCTGTCGAAGCAGACTCCCTTGCCGACCAGGGTGACGCGCGGTGCCTCGGGATCGCCCCAGGTCAGGTCGATCAGGCGCGGCCGCCGGGCGGTCGATGCGGCGCGGCCGACGGTATAAACCGCCGGGTAATTTTCGGCCAGCAGCCCGTCGCCGACGATGGTGCGGCAGGTGGCGCCGAACCGCGCCGCCAGGGCTTCGGACGCTCCGGCCAGCTCGGCCGGACCGAGATCGGCGGCGGGCAGGTTGACCAGATCGCGGACCAGCCGGGTCGCCTCGGCGCAACGGGCGACCCAGCCGCGATCGGCCAAGCTTGGCCAGACCAGATCGGGACCATCGCGGCGCGGGGCGCTTTTGTAGCGGTCGAAGCTATAGCCCGCCAGGGTCCAGCCCAACGCCGCCCATGACGCGGCGCGCGGCGTGTCCGGTTCGGGATCGAGCCGATAGCGCCCCGGCGGCAGCCGGGCGGGCAGGGCGGCCAGACTCCACGGGTCTTCGGCGGGATCGGCCAGCCCGGCCAGCGCGGCGGCCAATCCCCCGTCCGGTCCGGGGAGCAGGCACAGCGATCCGGCCTCGGCGGAAAAGCCGACCGCCTCGACCCAGGTCCGGGCCGAGTCATGGGAATCCAGCCATGGCCCCAACTGCGTCTTGGTCAGGGGGACCAGCGCCACCGGTTTCGTCTCCGTATCCTGCTCGATCAGGTGTTCCGTCACCGTGCCTCTCCCGCCAACCGTCATGTCCGTTCCCCAGGATGGCCGAGACGCCGTCCGCTGAAAAGAGGGCTGGATGCGCTTTGGCGACGATGCGACAGTGAGCGGGCCTGATTCTGCGGGAGGATGTCGGCATGACCCTGATTCTGGTGATCGGAACCAAGCGGTTTTCGTCGTGGTCGCTGCGGCCCTGGCTGGCGCTGAAAGCGACCGGGGCGCCGTTCGAGGAGGTCGAGATCGCCTTGCGCCAGCCCGGCACCAAGGCCGAGATCCTGAAATGGTCGGCGGCGGGCAAGGTGCCGGTGCTGATCGACGACGGCCATCTGGTGTGGGATTCGCTGGCGATCTGCGAGTATCTGGCCGAATGCTTCCCTGCCGCCGGATTGTGGCCCGACGAGCGGTCCGCCCGCGCCGTCGCCCGCTCGGTTGCGGCCGAGATGCATGCGGGCTTTCCCGTCCTGCGCCAGCAATGCCCGATGGATGTTCTGCTCGACGAGGCCCTGGCCGAGCCCAGTCCCGAGTTGCTGGCCGAAATCGCCCGGGTCGATGCGCTGTGGAGCGCGTGCCGCGGCCATTTCGGCGCGGACGGTCCGTTTCTGTTCGGCCGCTTCACCATCGCCGACGCGATGTATGCCCCGGTGGTCACCCGCTTTGCCACCTACCACCTGCCGCTCGGGCCGGTCGCCGCCGCCTATCGCGATGCCGTGCTGGCGTGGCCCGCGCTGGCGGAGTGGATTGCGGCGGCGCGCGACTGACGCCGAGAGGCGATTGACAGGTCTGCATTCAGGCGAAAAGATGCAAGCGCGGAAGGCCGCGCGGGGACGTGGTGAAATGGTAAACACTGACGACTTAAAATCGTCCGGCTTCGGCCTTGCGGGTTCAAGTCCCGCCGTCCCCACCAACAAATTTCCCCGTTATGCGCCGAACGGGGCGGGGTGAAGACCAATCGGACCGATCCGTCAGTCAATGGAGGGAAAATGAGCTTTCATCGTCATTTTGGACTGCCCAAGGGGGAACGGAATCAGGCAGACAGAAGGACGCTCTCTCCGATTCTCGTCTTTGGGGTAACTTTCGTCGCGGTCGTCGCCGCTTTTTACGTGATCCTCACCAAGTTCTAGGCCCGGTCCGGCAGAGAAGGGCGTATCGTCATCGGCACGGACAGCCGATGACGCCGGGTTTCGTGGGCGGACCCCATCGACACGGCAGCTTTCCGTCAGGGCCTGTGGGGGATATCCCTTCACTCGATACCGGAGCGCCGTCGATGCCAAGGTTTCGTGGGGCCGTTCTGAAGGCCAGGGAGATGGTCGCGGACTCGACCAAAATGGCGGCGGATTCGGCAAAAATGGCTGAGGATTCGGCCCGACAGGCTGGGACCAATTTCGACGCCTCCCTGTCCGCCAGCCGTAAGGCCGTCGCCGACAGTCGGATTTTGTTGCAGCGCAGCCGGTTGCGATAACGGCGGGGGGGTTAGTCTCCCGTGAAAAAGTCCCTCGCTGTCGCTCGGTGTACTTTTTCCCGTTGGATTAAAAGGAGAAAAATGGGCTAGGGGCGGCCCAGCGCCCATTTTTCGTGTTGTCTGTTTCACCAGCCTCCGAAGCCGTGGGCGTCGCCCATCGGCCTCGGAGGGAAGCAAATCCATCCCCGCGCGGAAAGCTTGATTGAGCACGGGGATTCTTTTTGAACCGGGGAAAAGTACACTGAGGCCAAAGGCCGAAGGACTTTTTCACGACCGACGGGTTACGCCGCGCCGTTTTCGGCCAGCACGGTCCCGGCCAGATAGAGCGAACCGCAGATCAGGATACGGGCGGGGCCGGGCAGGCGGGCGGCCAGATCGTCCAGCGCCGCCGCGACCGAAGGGGCGGTTTCGGCCTGACTAAATCCGGCACGGCGGGCGGCGGCCAGCGTGTCTTCAGCCGACAGCGATAACGGCTCGCCCGGAATGGTGACGGTGCGCAACTGGGCGATGCGGGGGGCCAGCGGCCCAAGGATGCCATCGGCATCCTTGGTCGAGAGCAACCCGATCACCGCGCCGAGCGGGCGGTCGCGCCATGACTCGAGGTGGCATGCCAGCGCGGCGGCGGCATGAGGATTGTGCCCGCCGTCGAGCCAGATCTCCCAGTCAGACGGTAAATGATCGACCAGCGCCCCGGCAGGCAAGCGTTGCATTCGGGCTGGCCACGCCACCCGACCCAGTCCGGCGGCAAGGCGGTCGCGGTCGAAGCCGGGCAGGAGCGCCGGCCGGGCGGTCCGGGCCAGATATTCGGCGGCGGCCAGCGCCACGGCGGCGTTCTGGCGCTGGAACGCGCCGGGCAGGATGGGCGCGGGCAGCGAGACCGGGCCGGACCGGCCAGTGTACAGCAGCGAGCCGTCGGGGGCGGAGGTGGCGGAAAAGTCGTGCCCTTCGACGATCAGCGGCACCCCCAGCGCGGCGGCGCGGGCCTCGATCACGGCGCGCGCCTCGTCGGGCTGCGCGGCCAGGATGCAGGGAACGCCGGGCTTTAAGATACCCGCTTTTTCCCCGGCGATCGCGGCCAGGGTGTCGCCCAGATAGCTTTGATGGTCGAGCGCGATCGGGGTGATCACGGTCAGCGCCGGGCGGTCGATGACGTTGGTGGCGTCGAGCCGTCCCCCCATCCCGGTTTCGAGCAGGCAGAGATCGGCCGGAGAGCGGGCGAAGGCCAGCAAAGCGGCGATGGTGGTCGCTTCGAAAAAGGTGATGCTGTTTTCGGCGTTGGCGGCTTCGACCTCTTCGAGCAGCGCCTCCAGCGTCTCGTCGTCGGGCAAGGTTCCGGCGATTCGGATCCGCTCGGCGAACCGGACCAGATGCGGCGAAGTATAGACGTGGACGCGAAGGCCCGAGGCCTCGGCCAGGGCGCGCAGGGTGGCGATGGTCGAGCCCTTGCCGTTGGTCCCGGCGACGTGAACCACCGGCGGCAGCCGCCGGTGGGGATCGCCCACCGCCGTCAGCAGCCGCCGCACCCGATCCAGCGACAGGTCGATGATCGAGGGGTGCAGGCGGCCGAGACGGTCAAGGACCGCCGAAATCACGCTCCGGCGACCTCGGGGTCGGGAGCGTCGATCGGCAGCGGCACCACCGGCGCGGCCGGGGTGCGGTTACGCAGCAGCGAGATCACCCGGACCATCGTGTCGCGCAGGTTGCGCCGGGGCACCACCATATCGACCATGCCATGTTCCAGCAGGTATTCCGCCTTCTGGAAGCCTTCGGGCAGCTTCTCGCGGATCGTCGTCTCGATCACGCGGGCTCCGGCAAAGCCGATCACCGCGCCCGGTTCGGCAATCGCGATATCGCCCAGCATCGCGAAGCTGGCCGAGACGCCGCCGGTGGTGGGATCGGTCAGCAGCACGATATAGGGCAGCCGCTTTTCCTTGACCTTATCGACCGCGACGGTCGAGCGGGCCATCTGCATCAACGACAAGATGCCTTCCTGCATCCGCGCCCCGCCCGACGCGGGGATCACGATCAGGGCGGCATCCTGGACCACCGCCAGTTCGGCGGCGGCGACCAGACCCTCGCCGACGGCAACGCCCATCGACCCGCCCTGGAAATCGAAATTGAACGCGGCGACCACCACCGCCTGACCGCCCATCCGGCCATGGGCGACGATAATCGCATCAATCTCGCCGGTCTTGGTCCGGGCGTCCTTCAGACGGTCGATGTACTTTTTCTGATCCTTGAACTTCAAGGGATCGTCGGCGACCTTCGGCAGTTCGATGCGCTGGTACAATCCGTCGTCGAACAGCATCTGAAGCCGCGCCTTGACCTTGAGGCGCAGGTGGTGGCCGCAATGCGGACACACGTTCAGCGCCGCTTCAAGATCGCGGTGGAACACCATGTGGCCGCAAATGGTGCAGCGGTGCCACAGGTTTTCCGGCACTTCGCGCGGCGCGACCAGACGCTGGAATTTGGGGCGGACGAAGTTGGTCAGCCAGTTCATCGACAGGGCCCTTCTCTAAGTGCGTTACCGCCGTGCGGCGCGGACGCCGGCGGCAAGTTCCTCGACCAGCGCCAGCGGCGCGGTGACCGTTGCGGGAGTTCCGATCGTGTCGGCGATCGCCTGGACGATAGCCGATCCGACCACCGCGCCTTCGGCCAGCCGGGCGACTCCGGCGGCTTGGGCAGGGGTGCGGATGCCAAAGCCGACGCAGATCGGAAGGCTGGTGTGGCGGCGGATGCGGCTCACCGCCTCTTCGATCGCGCTTTCCGACGCCGACGCCGTGCCGGTGACGCCCGCGATCGAGACGTAATAGACGAAGCCCGACGCATTGGCGAGCACGGCGGGCAGCCGGACATCGTCGGTGGTCGGCGTGGTCAGAACGATGAAGTCGAGCCCGACGGCGCGCAGATGCGGCACCAGTTCGTCGGCTTCCTCGGGCGGCAGATCGACGATGACCAGCCCATCGACCCCGGCCCGCGCCGCATCGACGGCAAAACGCTCGGCCCCCCAGGTGTGGATCGGGTTGTAATAGCCCATCAGCACGATCGGGGTGCTGTTGTCGGTTTTGCGGAAGGCGGCGACCATCTCAAGGGTGGCAGCCAACGACGCCCCGGCGGCCAGCGCCCGTTGTGCCGCCAGCTGGATCGACGGGCCGTCGGCCATCGGATCGGTGAAGGGCATTCCCAGTTCGATCAGATCCGCGCCTGCGGCGGGTAGCCGGTCGAGGATGCTCTGGCAGGTGGCAATGTCGGGATCGCCCGCGGTGATGAAGGTGACCAGGGCGGCACGGCCCTCTGCCTTCAGATCCTGGAAACGCGTTTCGATACGGCTCATCACACCAATCCCCCCAGATGGATGTCACCCAGCGCGCGGGCGATGGTGGCGACGTCCTTGTCGCCGCGCCCGGACAGGCTGATGACCATCAGATGGTCGGCGGGCAGGCTGGCGGCGATCTTGCCGGCATAGGCGATGGCGTGACTGGATTCCAGCGCGGGGATGATCCCTTCCAGCCGGGTGCAGCGCTGGAACGCCTCGACCGCCTCGGTATCGGTGACCGAGACATACTCGACCCGACCGGTTTCATGCAGCCAGGCATGTTCCGGGCCGATGCCGGGATAATCGAGACCGGCCGAAATCGAATGGGCCTCGGCGATCTGGCCGTCATTGTCCTGAAGCAGATAGGTGCGGTTGCCGTGCAGCACGCCGGGGCGGCCGCCGCTCAGGCTGGCGGCATGGGCCTTGTCGAGGCCGTGACCGGCGGCTTCGACGCCGATGATCCGTACCCCGGTTTCGTCGAGGAAGGGGTGGAACAGCCCCATCGCGTTCGAGCCGCCGCCGATGCAGGCGACCAGCGAATCCGGCAGCCGACCTTCTTGAGCCAGGATCTGGGCGCGGACTTCATCGCCGATCACCGACTGGAAGTCGCGGACCATCGCCGGATAGGGATGCGGCCCGGCCACCGTGCCGATCAGATAATAGGTGTCGTGGACGTTGGTGACCCAATCGCGCAGGGCGTCGTTCATCGCGTCCTTCAGCGTCGCCGCGCCGGACTGCACCGGGCGGACTTCGGCCCCCAGCAGCTTCATGCGGTAGACGTTGGGCTGCTGCCGCTCGATGTCGGTCGCGCCCATATAAATGACGCAATCCATCCCGAACAAGGCGCAGACGGTGGCGGTGGCGACGCCGTGCTGACCGGCGCCGGTCTCGGCGATGATCCGCTTCTTGCCCATCCGTCGTGCCAGCAGGATCTGGCCGATACAATTGTTGATCTTGTGCGCGCCGGTATGGTTGAGATCCTCGCGCTTCAGGAAGATCTTGGCGCCGCCGAACGCTTCGGTCAGCCGACGGGCGTGATAAAGCGGGTTGGGGCGTCCGACATACTGGGCCAGCAATTGGCGGAATTCCGCCTCGAAGGCCGGGTCGGCCTTGGCGGCGGCATAGGAGCGTTCGACGTCGAGGATCAGCGGCATCAGCGTCTCGGCGACATAGCGGCCGCCGAAGATGCCGAAATGACCACGCTCGTCCGGTCCGGCGCGGTAGGTGTTCAAGCTCTGCATCAGTTTCCCATGGGCCTGGGCGGTGAAAGGGTGCCAATAAAGCACGAAGTCCCCCCGCCTGGGGAGTGGTTTTGTGGGCTTTTCTGCGCCCGATGTACAGAAGCCTCTTCGCCTGTTCGCCCCAGTCGCGGCATGATGGGGGGATGATGCCGCCAGACCCGCCCGGAGCCGTCGCGGACGGCCCGTCCCGCCATCTCGATCTGATCGCCGAGATGATGGCGGCTTTCGCCCGCTCGCAGGATGTCCTGGCGACGTTGCGGCTGGGTCTGGTCCGCGCGGTCGAGCGGCTGGAAGCCGAGGCCGGATCGCTGTTTTTGCTTGAATCCGACGGCTCGCTGCACTGCCGCGCCGCGGTCGGGCCGGTCAATGTCGTCGGGCTGCGGCTGGCTCCCGGTACCGGGATCGTCTGGCGTACCATCGACAGCAACTGGCCGCAACGGGTGGCCGATACCGGCCGCGATCCCGATTTCGCCCCCACCGTCGATGACGCCACCGGCTTCGTCACCCGCTCGATCCTGTGCGCGCCGCTGACGGCGGGGGCCGAACGGCTGGGGGCGATCGAGCTGTTCAACAAGCGGGGCGGCCAGCCCTTTTCGGAATCCGATCTGGGGCTGTTGCAGGCGCTGGCCGCCTCGGCGGCGCTGGCGATGATCAATGCCCGTCTGCTGGCCGAACTGACCGAGCAAGAGGCGATGCAGCGCGATCTCGACCTTGCCGCCGAGATTCAGCGGGCGATGCTGCCGCCGCCCCAGGGGGCGGACTCGCCGGTGCACGGAATCAATCGGCCTGCCCGCCGGGTGTCGGGTGATTTCTACGAGATCGTGCCTCTGCCCGATGGGCGGATCGCGTTTGCCATCGGCGACGTCTCGGGCAAGGGGATGAAGGCGGCTCTGCTGATGGCCCGCATCGCCAGCCTGTTCCGCTGTCTGGTCAAGCGCGAGGCCGGTCCCGGCCGGGTGTTGGCGGCGATCGAGTCCGAATTGCACGAAACCCGGCTGGTTGGGACCTTTGTCACGATGATCGCCGGTTTGCTCGACCCCGCACGGGGCCGGGTGGTGCTGGCCAATGCCGGGCACGAGCCGCCGGTGCTCTATCATCGCGGCGGCTTCGTCGAGATCGCCGAGGGAATGCCGCCGCTGGGAATCGACCCCCGCTTGTTCGACAACGGCGTGCCCGAGACCGTCGTCGATCTCGACGGCGGCGCGCTGTACCTGTTTACCGACGGGCTGACCGAGGCGCGCGGGCTGGTCGGCGGCGTGATGCTGGGGGCCGAAGGGGTGCTGGGGCTGCTCGCCGCCTTTGCCGCGATGCCCGCGGCGGAGCGGCTGGAGACCGTTCTGCATGCGCTGGGCGGCGCGGTGAGCCTGGGCGACGACGTCACCTTGATGGTGGTCGAGGACCGTCTTCGCCCCCCCTCCGGCCCGGCGCAGCGGATGTTTCCCGCCCGGCCCGAGGCGCTGGCGGCGATTCGCTCCGCCGTCGCCGTCGCCGTCGCCGGGCTGGGAGCGGCGGCCGGAGCGGTCGAAGCCTGCGTGCTGGCGGTCGATGAGGCGTGTCAAAACATCATCCGCCATGCTTATAAAGGGGGCGAAGGCGACATTGTCCTGCACGTCGCCCGTGAGGGTGACGATATTGTAATCCAACTGATGGATTTCGCCGCCCCGGTCGATCCGGATAAGATCGTTTCGCGCTCGCTCGAAGACGTGCGTCCGGGCGGGCTCGGCACCCATCTGATGCGGTCGGTGATGGACAAGGTCGGGTTCCGGCCGCCGCCAGCGGGGGTCGGCAATCTGTTGGAAATGGTCAAGCGGATCGGAGCGTCATGAACATCACCTCCACCCTGCACAACGAAATGGCCGTACTCGTCCTCGACGGTGACGTCGATCTCAGTTGCAGTCCGGCCCTGCGCAAGGCGCTGCTGGAACGAACCTTCGAGCGGCGCGACATCATGGTCGATCTGTCCGGAGTGGGTTATATCGACAGTTCCGGGATCGCCGGGCTGGTCGAGGCCTATCAGGGCGCACGCGACAACGGCACCCGTTTCATTCTGGCGGCCCCCAGCGCGCCGGTCCTGCGCGTGCTGCGCCTGGCCCGCCTGGACCGCGTGTTTACGATCGTCGACAGCGTCGAGCCGATTGCCGTCGTCGCTTCTCCGGGAGAGCCTTTGTCTTGAGAAAACCCGCCCGCCGTTCCCGTGCCCCCGCCCAGCGTCAGGTTTCGCCCCGTCTGGTCGAGCTGGAGATCGAACAGGTGGGCGCGCAGGGCGACGGTGTCGCCCGGTTCGAAGGCAACGTCGTGTTCGTCTCCTTCACCGTCGCGGGCGACCGCGTCCTGGCCCGGATCGAAGGGCGGCGCGGCGACGGACTGACCGCCGCTTTGGTCGAGGTGCAAAACCCCGGACCGGGTCGGGCCGATCCCGTCTGTCCGCATTTCGGCCGCTGCGGCGGCTGCGCGCTCCAGCATCTCGACGCCGCGGCCCATGCGGCGTGGAAGTCCGGGCTGCTGTCGCTTCATCTTGCCCGCGCCGGGATCGGCGACGAGACGATGGCGCCGCTGGTGTCGGTGCCGCCCGGCACCCGCCGCCGCGCCGTGTTCGCCTGGAGCGTCCGGCGGGGCGAGGCGGTGCTGGGCTTCAACGCGCGGGCCAGCCACGCCGTGATCGACCTTGAGTCCTGTCCGCTGCTTGATCCGGCCCTGGTGGCCTTGCTGGGGCCGGTGCGGCGGATGCTGGGCGAAATGGTTAAGGATGGCAGCGGCGACGCCACCGTGACGCTCACCGAGGGCGGTCCCGATCTGTTGATCGAGGGCGAGGCCCGGCTGGACCTGTTCGGGCGCGAGAGTCTGGCCCGCTTCGCCGAAACCGCCGATCTGGCCCGGCTGCACTGGCGCCGTCCCGGTACCGGCTTTGCCGAGCCGATCGCCTGTCGCCGCCCCGCTTTGGTCCGCTTCGGCGGCGTGGCGGTCGAACCGCCGCCCGGCGCGTTCCTGCAACCCAGCCCCGAGGGCGAGCGCACGATCGCCGAGCGGGTGGTCGAGGCGTTGGCCGAGGCGGGCGGCCCGATCGCCGATCTATATGCCGGATGCGGCAGCTTCACCCTGCCGCTGGCGCGGCTGGGCGCGGTCCATGCCGTCGAGGGCGAGGCGGCACCGCTTGAGTCGCTGGGAGCGGCGGCGCGGGCGGCCGGTCTGGCGGTGACCACCGAAATCCGCGATCTGGCCCGCCGTCCGCTCGGTCCGGCCGACTTGGCGCCGTACCGCGCCGTGGTGCTCGACCCGCCCCGCGCCGGGGCGGCGGCCCAGGTCGCCGAGCTGGCCCGCCTCGCCGATCCCCGCAAGGGGCCGGGTCTGGCGTCGATGGTTTCGTGCAATCCGGCGACGCTGGCGCGCGATTTGCGGGTGCTGATTGACGGCGGATGGACCCTTATCCGAATTATGCCTATTGACCAGTTCCCTTGGTCTGCCCATCTTGAGGCTGTGGCGATTGTTCGGCGCTGATCGGTCGAGGTGCGGGGCGGTGTTAAACGATCTCGAATTGACCGAAATGTTGTGCGCCCGATTGTGCCACGATTTGGCCGGTCCCCTGGGGGCGGTGGCGTCGGGAGCGGAATTGCTCGGCGACGATCCCGATCCCGAGACAGCCGGTTTGGTGGCCTCCACCGCCGCTGGCGCTGTGTCGCGATTGCGACTGCTGCGTGTGGCCTTGGGGGGTGCCGGGGGGCCTCGGCCCGAAGAGGATGTGCGCGCCCTGCTCCAGGCCTATCTGGAGGCCGGGGCGTCGGCGGCGGTCCGGCTGGATCTGATCTGGCATTCGGGTCGGCCCGATTTGGCGGGCGAGACGGTGCGGCTGGTGCTGGCTTTGGCGATGGTGGCGCGGGAGTCCCTGCCGCGCGGCGGGCGGCTTTCGGTCGAGATCGAGGCGGTTCCGCCGGGCGGGTCTCTGGGGTTGGCGGTCGGGTTTCACGGCCCGTCGGCCCGGCTCGATCCGGACAGCCGGGTGGCCCTGGGCGGGGCGGGCGGACCGATTGGACCTCGGGTCGTCCTGGCCTGTTGGGTATCGAGATTGGCGGCGCGAGCACACAGTTCGCTCGTCGTCGAAGATCAGGTTGATGGCGGATGGATAAAGGCATGAAACCGCCGCCATCGACTTCGTTGCGCAAACGGTTTTATTGCCATCGGAGGGTTGAGACGGTTCTTCCAGAGCCATCCCGACCGTGTTATGACTAATCCGAGCTGCCTTTCGCGATTCCATCCGGGAGGCGGGAGGATTCGGTGCCCTTGAGGCCAGTGCCCGCGAGGACCCTACTGGAGTCGACCATGGATGATCTCCTCAGCGAATTCCTGACCGAGACATCGGAAAGCCTTTCCGTACTCGATGTCGCCCTGGTGACCTTGGAGCAGAACCCGAACGATCCCAAGATCCTCGGCAACATCTTCCGTTTGGTTCATACGATCAAGGGTACCTGCGGTTTTCTTGGTCTGCCCCGACTCGAGCATGTCGCCCACGCTGGCGAAAACGTGCTGGGCAAGTTCCGCGACGGCGAACTGGAAGTCACTCCCGATGCGGTGACCCTGATTTTGCAATCAATCGATTGCATCAAATCAATCCTCTCGCACCTTGAACAAAACGAAGTCGAACCCGAAGGCGACGACAGCGCGCTGATCGCCCGGTTGAACGATATGGCCGAAGGTCGGACCGTGTCGGCTGGTGCCGCCGCCGCGCCGCCGCCTCCCCCACCGCCGCCGCCCGCCGCCCCGGTGTTCGAGGCCGCGCCCGAGCCGGACCCCGAGCCGGTGTTCGAGGCGGCTCCGGCTCCCGCCCCGGCCTACCATCCCGAACCGGTGCACGAGCCCGAGCCCGAACCGGCTCATGTCAATCTGCCCGCGACCGCGGCGCAGCCTGCCGCCGCCGCCGCGCCGGTTCCGCTGGGCGAGGCCAAGGAATCCGCCGTCGCCGCCCAGACCATCCGCGTCAACGTCGATCTGCTCGAAAATCTGATGACCCTGGTGTCCGAACTGGTGCTGACCCGCAACCAGCTCCTCCAGATGGTCCGCGGCAAGGACGACAGCGAATTTGCGACGCCGTTGCAGCGCCTGTCCCACATCACCACCGACCTTCAGGAAGGGGTGATGAAGACCAGGATGCAGCCGATCGGCAATGCCTGGGCCAAGCTGCCCCGCATCGTCCGCGACCTTGCGGTCGAAATGAACAAGAAGATCGACCTCCAGATGCTGGGGGCCGAGACCGAACTCGACCGTCAGGTGCTGGAACTGATCAAGGATCCGCTGACCCATATGGTCCGCAACTCGGCCGATCACGGGCTGGAAGGCCCGGACGAGCGCAAGCGGAACGGTAAGTCCGAGGTCGGCAAGATCGTGCTGAACGCCTTCCACGAGGGCGGTCACATCATCATCGAGATTTCCGACGACGGGCGCGGACTGAACCTCGACCGCATCAAGCAGAAGGCGGTGCAGAACGGACTGGCCACCGAGTCCGAGCTGGAGACGATGACCTCCCAGCAGATTTACCAATACATCTTCAAGGCCGGGTTCTCGACCGCCGAAAAGGTCACCAGCGTGTCGGGCCGCGGCGTCGGAATGGACGTCGTCCGCACCAACATCGAGCGGATCGGCGGCACCGTCGAATTGAAGAGCCAGCCCGGCAAGGGCTCGACCTTCATCATCAAAATCCCGCTGACGCTGGCGATCGTGTCCGCCCTGATCGTCGAATGCGCGGTCGAACGGTTCGCGATCCCCCAGATCAGCGTGCTGGAACTGGTTCGGGTCACCGCCAATTCCGAGCATGGGATCGAGATGATCAACAGCGCGCCGGTTCTCCGGCTGCGCGACCGGTTGCTGCCGCTGGTGTCGCTGAAGCGGTTGCTCTGCCTCGCCGACGATACCGAAGAGCGGCAGGAAACCTTTATCGTCGTCACTCAGGTCGGCACCTACACCTTCGGCATCATCGTCGATCGGGTGTTCGATACCGAGGAAATCGTCGTCAAGCCGGTCGCTCCGATCCTGCGCAACATCTCGATGTTCTCGGGCAATACCATCCTGGGCGACGGTTCGGTGATCATGATCCTCGACCCCAACGGCATCGCGGGCAGCGCCCCCGGCGAATCCGGGATGGTCACCAACGCCCAGACCGCCGAGACCCAATTGCCGCGCGAAGCCCACGCCGACGCCAAGACCTCGTTGCTGGTGTTCCGCGCCGGGGGCGACGATCTCAAGGCGGTGCCGCTGGCCCTGGTCGCCCGCCTCGAAGAACTCGACGTCAAGGATATCGAGCACAGCCACGGCAAGCCGATGGTCCAGTATCGCGGCCAATTGATGCCGCTGGTCTCGATCGACGGCTCGACCAGCTTCCGCGACGAGGGCCGCCAGCCGGTGCTGGTCTTCTCGGATCGCGAACACACGATGGGGCTGGTGGTCGATGAGATTGTCGATATCGTCGAGGATCGCCTCAAGGTCGAACTCAGCGCCGGGGCAACCGGCGTGATCGGGACCGCCGTGATCGCGGGCAAGGCGACCACGATCATCGATGCCGGTTATTATCTGCCCCAGGCTTTCGGCGATTGGTTCGGTCGCAACGACAAGGAATTCGGGACGCTGGACGTCCATCAGCCTCGCATCCTGCTGGTCGATGACTCGCCGTTCTTCCGCAATCTGCTGACCCCGCTGCTGTCGGTCGCCGGATATGAGGTGATCGCGGTCGAAGGGGCCGACCGCGCCCTGGCGCTGCGCGAACAGGGCAACGAGTTCGACGCGATCATCAGCGACATCGAGATGCCGGGGATGAGCGGGTTCGACTTCGCCGACGCGGTCCGCTCCGACCCACGCTGGGCCAACGTGCCGCTGGTGGCGTTGTCATCGCACGCGACCGAAAAGGATTTCGAACGGGGACGGCAGGTCGGCTTCAACGACTACATCGCTAAATTCGACCGCGATGCGCTGTTGCAGTCCCTGGCCTCGACCATCGCCACCGCCAAAGGTGCCGCATGACCCAGCAGATCGTCCCCGCGGGGAAACGCCCGTCCACGGATCTCGTCGCTCCCGAGACCCAGGATTTCGTCACCATGTTCATCGAGGGGCAGCTGTTCGGCATCCCGGTGCTGACGGTGCAAGACGTGCTGGGGCCGCAGAAGATCACCCGCATTCCGCTGGCACCGCGCGAGATCGCGGGCAGCCTCAATCTGCGCGGCCGGATCGTCACCGCGATCGATGTCCGGCTTCGCCTCGGCCTGCCCAAACGGGTCGAGGACAAGAAGGGGATGAGCGTCGTCGTCGATATGGGCGGCGAATTGTACTCGCTGATGGTCGATTCGGTCGGCGAGGTTCTGTCATTGCCCGCGGCGAAGTTCGAACGCAATCCGCCGACGCTCGATTTGCACTGGCGCGAATTCTCGATCGGAATCTATCGATTGGAGGATAAGCTGCTGGTGGTGCTCGACGTCGCCAAGCTGTTGGACTTTACCCGTAACGAATAGATCGGGCGGCTCCGTCCGTAATGATGCGTTCGTGTGACCATCGAGACAACCCGGTCCGCGGATCGGGGGCGTGGTTCGCCATCGGAGGAAAGCTTGGGCATGAAGTCCTGTCTGATCGTCGATGATTCCAAGGTCATCCGCATGGTGGCCCGGAAAATCCTGCACGAGATGAGCTTCTCCACCGAAGAGGCCGAAGACGGTCTGGTGGCGCTCGAAGCCTGCAAGCGCGCGATGCCCGATGCAGTGCTGCTCGATTGGAACATGCCGGTGATGAACGGAATCGACTTCCTTCGACAATTACGCAATCTGCCCGGTGGCGATCATCCGGTGGTGGTGTTCTGCACCACCGAAAACGATATCGAGCACATCCAGGAAGCGATTACCGCAGGGGCGAACGAATACATCATGAAACCTTTCGACAGCGAGATTCTTCAGGCTAAATTCTCCCAGGTCGGTCTTCTCTAGGCCGCTGGAAGCAACGCAATGCCCCCTGTCCCCCCCATGGCCGCTTCCGCCTCAGACCCGATCCGGGTCATGCTGGTCGATGATTCGGCGGTGGTGCGCGGTCTGGTGACCCGTATTCTCGAAGCCGAGACCGACATCGAAATCGTCGCCTCGGTCGGCAACGGCCAGATGGCCCTCTCGACCCTGGAGCGCGTCGCGGTCGATGTCGTTTTGCTCGATATCGAAATGCCGGTGATGGATGGGCTGACCGCGCTGCCCAAGCTGCTCCAGGCCGATCCCGGCCTCAAGATCATCATGCAATCGACCCTGACGATGAAGGGGGCCAGCGTCTCGTTGCGGGCGCTCGAGATGGGGGCGGCCGATTACATCCCCAAGCCGACCGCGACGCGCGAACTGGCGGGCGGGGCCGATTTCCGCACCGAGCTTTTAAGCAAGATCCGCGCGCTGGGCCAGGCCCGGCAGCGCAGCGCCAACCGTCCCCCCCGTCCTGCCGCCACCGGTGCGGCGGCGGTGCCGCGCCCGGCTTCGACTGGCGCTCCGCCCCGGGTTCAGATCCATCCCTCCTCCACGGTGACGCTGCGGACCGCCGCGATCGAGTCCTTTGACGTGATCGCGATCGGCTCGTCGACCGGCGGGCCGCAAGCGCTGTTCACCCTGCTCGGCACGATGCGGGCCGGAACGGTGACCCAGCCGATCCTGATCACCCAGCATATGCCCGCGACCTTCACCATGATCCTGGCCGAGCATATCTCGCGCGTGTCGGGGTGGGAGGCGCGCGAGGGCCAGGATGGCGAAGTGGTGCGCTCGGGCCGGGTCTATATCGCGCCGGGCGACTTCCACATGGTGGTCGAGGTCCGGGGGACCGAGAAGATCGTGCGGCTGAACAAGAACCCGCCCGAGAATTTCTGCCGTCCCTCGGTCGATCCGATGCTGCGCAGCATTGCCGCCGCCTATGGCCGACGGGTGATGACCTGCATCCTGACCGGGATGGGGTCGGACGGATTGAAGGGCGGTCAGGCGGTGGTGGCCTCGGGCGGTACGGTGATCGCCCAGGACGAACCCAGTTCGGTGGTGTGGGGGATGCCGGGAGCGGTGGCGACGGCGGGCGTTTGCTCGGCGGTGCTGCCCTTGCCCGAGATCGCTCCGTGGATCATGAAGCAGGCGGCGAGGCGCTAGAACGATGCGGCCCGATGAATTCGAATACGTCGCCAAATTGCTGAAGGACCGGTCGGGTCTGATCATCACGCCCGACAAATCCTATCTGCTCGAAAGCCGCCTGACCCCGGTGGCGCGCAAGCGCGGCCTTAAAGGTCTGGACGAATTGATGAGTGGCCTGCGCTCGGCCGGCGAGGATCTCCTGCGCGAGATCACCGAGGCGATGACCACCAACGAATCGTTCTTTTTCCGCGACATCAAGCCGTTCGACCAGTTCCGCACCTTGGTCCTGCCCAAGATGCTGGAGCTGCGGGCCGCCCGCAAATCCTTCCGTATCTGGTCGGCGGCCTGCTCGTCGGGTCAGGAAGCCTATAGTCTGGCGATGATCCTGAAGGAAGAGGGTGCTCGGCTGGCGGGGTGGAAGATCGAGATCGTCGGCACCGACCTCTCGAACGAGATGCTGGAGAAGGCCAAGGCCGGGCTGTATTCGCAATTCGAAGTCCAGCGTGGCCTGCCGATCCAGTTGCTGGTCAAATATTTCAAGAAGACCGCCGACATGTGGCAGATCGACCCGGCGATCCGGGCGATGGTCCAGTTCCGCGAATACAATCTGCTCCACGATCTGAAGCCGCTCGGCCAGTTCGACGTCGTGTTCTGTCGCAACGTGTTGATCTATTTCGACCAGCCGACCAAGAGCCGCGTGCTCGACAATATCGACCGGGTGATGTCGGACGACGGCTATCTCTATCTCGGCGGGGCCGAGACGGTGCTGGGCATCTCGGATAAGTTCAAGCCGGTGCCAGAGCAGCGCGGCGTCTACGCCACCAGCCGCAATCCGGGCAAATAGCCCCGCTTTCGTCGCGGCGGGAACGGGGAGAGTCCTCGCCCCGCTCCCGCGTTCGAACGATCAGACCTCGCGGCCGAACATCTGGTTCAGGGTCTTGTGCCCGGCCAAATGGTGAATGATCGCCAGCGTCGGGTGAATTGCCAGATACCCCCACATCAGCGGACCAAAGGCTTCGTGAAGCTCTTTGATGTCGTGCAGAATCGGCGACAGGGCCACGCCGGGGGTGATGGTCAGCGCCAGCACGGTTCCGGTCAGGCCGAGGAACAGACCGATCAGCAGGCCAAGGCCCTGGATCGCGGCAGGCAGCGGCCGGATGTCATCGCCGTCGGGGGGCAGGCGGAAGCGGACCGCATCGGCCAGGGTCGCGCCGATATCCTTGCCCAGCGCGCCAAGACGGGCGGCCGAGAACCAGGGAAACAGCATCAGGGGATCGCCGGTGCGGATAGTCTTCAGCACCGCGCGCAGCCAATAGACCACCAGAATTGCGAACAGGACGATACCGAGAGTTTCATGAACCGAATACCAGTTATTGGGAATTCTGCCCGGCTTCGGTGTAATCATCACCAGACTGACAAACATCTGCGTGGTAATACCTGCGGCCAGGAATAAATGGAGTAGTCGAGACAGCGAGTCGTATTTCTTCATGACGAAGGTCCATCCTCATGCTGGAACATGAGTCGGAGTGTCGTCCTCTAATGATGAACCAGAGATGAATCTCGGCGTCACTTCCGGTTCAGAAACGGCAGAATAGGTATAGTCCCTAGGTCGGCGGCGGCCATTGCGGCCACGGCCGAGGGGATAGGTCAAACGCTTTAGGAAAACAGCGCCGACAGGTCGGGGTTGGTCGCATTGCTGCTGCTGAGGTAAGAGGCGAGATTGTTTTGCCCCGCCGTTCCGCTGCTCGCGCTGTTGCCGCCCAGCAGGGAGGCCAGACCGTTTTGGCTGCTCGACTGGCTCTGGGTATCGGCGGTGCCGTTCAGATAATCGAGCAGGCTGGGGCCGCCGCGCGCGACCATCGTACTCAGCAGATTGACCTGGGATTTGAGGCTGCCCGACGAGCCGGTATAGGGCTTGACGGTATCGTCGATGGTGCTGGCGATCTGATTGACCAGGGCCTGCACCCCGTCGGGATCCTGGGTGATCGCCGCGTCCAGTTTGGTCGGGTCGATTTTCAGGGTGCCGTCGGATTGAAGCGTCACCCCGATGTCGGCCAGCGATTTGAACGGGCCTGCGGTATCGACGGTCGCCGTCGCCGCATCGCCCAGATTTTTGAACAGACCGGCGGCAAGATTGGCATCCTTGTCCAGCCCGCCATCTTTCGAGGTCAGGGAAACGATCGCCTTTTGCATCGCGTTGAAGGTGTTGGCGAGCGACTGGACCTGATCGCTGGCGCTCGAGGTTGCGACGGTCTGGGTTCCGATTGCGGTGAAATTGGTCCGGGTCCCGATCGCGACCGGGACATTGCTGTTGGTGGCCGAGGTGTAATCCTTGCCGCCAACCGAGAAATGGGCATCCTGGGCCTCGGTCACCGTGACCAGGGCCGAATCGTTGGGGTTGGCGGGGGCGTAGGTCAGGTCGGACAGACCGGAAATGGTAAAGGCGTTGCTGGCCCCGGTCGCGGACGAGGTCAGGTGCAGGGCATAGCCGCCGCCTTCCTCGACCACTTGGGCGGTCACTCCGGCCTTGGCGGCATTAATTGACGTGGCGATGTCGTTCAGCGTGCCGCCCGTGATCGGAATCGACACCGCCTGGGCGCTGGACCCGGCGGTAAAGGCGTTGGTGTCGGGATTGAAGGTGCCGGTCTGGATCGTCAGCGTGCCGGTGCCCAGCGATGCCTTGTCCGGATTGCCGATCGGGCTGGTGGCGACGCTTTGCGCCTGGGCCAGTTGGGACACGGTCACCGTTATCGTCGATGCCGCCGTCTTGGTGTCCGGGGCGGTTTCGAGCTTCGATACCTCGGTCTCGAATTTGTCGCCCAGTTGGGCCAGCCGGTTATAGCCGACCAGGGCCGCGCTGGTGTCCTGGGTGCTGAGCGACAGGGTGAAGGCCGGATCGGCGCCCAATCGTCCGCCGGTAGGCTTCGGCGCGCTGTGCGACGACGAATCCTCGGTCGAGTTGGCGGTGGTGTTGCCGTATTTGCTCAGCAGGGTCGCGAGCGAAGAGGGCAGGGCGGCGGTTCCGGTCGTGCTCATGTCAGGGTCTCCGAAGGAGCGGACTCTTTCCAGACAACAAGCAATCCGTGCGCCAGTGGGCGGAGGTGCCTATCCTTTTGATTTATATAGGTTTGCGCGATCGGGAGGAGGAGGCGGGCGGCAGTGACTGCCACCCGCTCCCGCCGATCCGGCAAGAAGTGCCGGGCGTTCGCGCTTAAACCCGCTCCAGCGCCTGGGCGATGTCGGCGATCAGGTCGGCTTCGTCCTCGATCCCGACCGACAGGCGCACCACGTGCGGGGTAATGCCCAGCGCCTCGCGGCGTTCGGGCGGGATCGAGCCGTGGCTCATGCTGGAGGGGTGGCCGACCAGACTTTCGACGCCGCCCAGGCTTTCGGCCAGGGTGAACAGGGACAGCCCGGTCAGAAAGCGGGTCACCCCCGCTTCGTCGCTGTTCAGGACCAGCGTCACCATGCCGCCGAACCCGTTCATCTGCCGCGCCGCGACCGCATGTTGGGGGTGGCTGGCCAGACCGGGATAGATCAGCCGGGTCAGTTTGGGATGGTGTTCGAAGGCGCGGGCAATCGCCAGAGCGTTCGAGGAATGTCGCCCGACCCGCAAGGCCAGTGTTTTCAGTCCGCGCAACGCCAGGAAGGCGGCGAACGGGTCGAGAATCGCCCCGGTGGCGTTTTGGAGAAAGCCCAGCTTCGCGGCCAGATCGGCATCCCGGACGATGACGATTCCGGCGATGATGTCGGAATGGCCGTTCAGATACTTGGTCGCCGAATGAACCACGATGTCGAAGCCCAGATCGAGCGGCCGCTGCACCACCGGCGAGGCGAAGGTCGAATCCGCGACGGTCAGCACCCCGGCCTTGCGGCCGATGGCGGCTATCGCGGCCAGATCGGCGACCTTCAGCAACGGATTGCTGGGAGTCTCGATCCAGATCAGCTTCGTCTCGGGCCGGATCGCCGCCTCAATCGCGGCGGGGTCGGTCGGATCGACAAAGGTGACGGTCAGCCCTGAGGTGCGGCTGCGCACCCGCTGGAACAGTCGCCACGACCCGCCGTAAAGATCGTCACCGGCGACGATGTGGCCGCCCTGGTCGAGCAGGTCGAGAATCGTCGTCTCGGCCGCCAGACCCGAGGCGAAGGCAAAGCCGAAGCCGCCGCCTTCCAACTGGGCCACCGCTTGCTCGAAGGCGGCGCGGGTGGGGTTGCCGCTACGGGCATATTCCCAGCCGGAATGAACGCCAGGGGCACTTTGGGCAAAGGTCGATGAGGCGTAGATCGGCACCATCACCGCCCCGGTGGCTGGATCGGGGCCGGGGCCGGCATGAACGGAGAGGGTGGAAATACCGTGTTGGGTCATGCTGCTACTTTCCGCCGCAAATGGTTAAGCAGGTCGATCCGGGTGATCAGGCCAAGGAACCGCTCGCCATCGACGACGATGGCGACCCAACCCCGATCGAACAGGGGGAGAAGTCGTTCCGGTGGAGTGTCGATGCCGACCGTTTCGATATTGCCGGTCATCGCCACCCGGACCGGCAGGTTGAATCCGGCCGACCATTCGCCGAGTGCGATCAGGACGTCGGATTCGTCGAGTAAGCCGACGCAACGGTCACCCGCCAGCACCGGCACCTGCGAGACGTCGTGGAGCTTCATCCGCTGATAGGCGACCAGCAGCGAATCCTCGGGGGCCACCGTCACCACCGCGCCTTCGTCGTGGCGGCGCGAGATGATGTCGCGCAGATCGCCGTGACGCGGCCGCGTCAGCAAGCCCTGATCGGCCATCCAGAAATCGTTGTACATCTTGGACAGGTACTTGTTGCCGGAATCGCAGACAAAACTGACCACCCGCTTCGGCGTGGTCTGTTCCCGGCAATAGCGCAACGCCGCCGCCAGCAGGGTACCCGAGGACGAGCCGATCAGCAGCCCTTCGTCGCGCAGCACCTGACGCGCCACCGCGAAGCTTTCGCCGTCGGTGATGGTATAGGCGTGCCGGACCCGCGACAGATCGGAGACCGGCGGGACGAAATCTTCGCCGATTCCCTCGACCAGCCACGAACCGGCGGTGCCGACCTCGCCGGTCCGGGTGTATTCGGCCAGGATCGATCCCTTGGGGTCGGCCAGAACGATGTCGGTGGAGGGCGAGACGCGGGCGAAAAAGCGCGACAGACCGGTCAGCGTCCCACCCGAGCCGACACCGGCGACCACCGCATCGACCTTGCCGTCCATCTGGTCCCAGATTTCCGGGCCGGTGGTGGTTTCATGCGCGGCGGGATTGGCCGGGTTGTTGAACTGGTCGGCGAAGAAGGCGCCGCTGTCGCGGGCGATCCGTTCGGCCAGATCCTGGTAATAGTCGGGATGACCCTTGGCGACGTCGGAGCGGGTCAGAACCACCTCGACCCCCATCGCCCGCAAATGGGCGATCTTCTCGCGGCTCATCTTGTCGGGGATGACCAGGGTCAGGCGATAGCCGCGCCGGATCGCCAGCAAGGCCAGAGCCAGGCCGGTATTGCCCGCGGTGGCCTCGACAATCTGTCCGCCCGGAGCCAATCGTCCATCCGCCTCGGCCGCCTCGATCATCGACAGGGCGATGCGATCCTTGATCGAGCCGGACGGGTTCTGGTTTTCCAGTTTCACGAACAATCGGCACGGCCCGGCATCAAGCCGGGTCAGCTCGATCAACGGGGTATCGCCGATGTGCTTCAACGGGTCGGCTTCGCGGGACATGGGACGACTCCAGAACTCTATAAACAGATCGAATTGGTAGATAGTGCTGAAACCCGGCGCACGTCAAGTCCAACAGATCAAAAGAGCACTGGATAAGTGGGTTTTCCAGCGCCAGACAGGGGGAGACCCTGCCGTCTCCCCCTGTCCGACCGTCACAGTCCCGCTAAATCGTCAGTCGTGAAAAAGTCCTTCGGCCTTTGGCCTCAGTGTACTTTTCCCCGGTTCAAAAAGAATCCCCGTGCTCAATCAAGCTTTCCGCGCGGGGATGGATTTGCTTCCCTCCGAGGCCGATGGGCGACGCCCACGGCTTCGGAGGCTGGATTTCACCAGCTTTGCGCGCATAAGTGACGCAAAGCTGGTGAAACGAATAACACGAAAAATGGGCGCTGGGCCGCCCCTAGCCCATTTTTCTCCTTTTAATCCAACGGGAAAAAGTACACCGAGCGACAGCGAGGGACTTTTTCACGGGAGACTAAATCGTTCGCCGCGCTCCGTGGTTGCGGCGCAGGGCATCGACCAGGGCGTCGATATCCTCGCGGGTGTTGTAGAGGGCCAGACTGGGCCGCACCGTCGCCTCCAGTCCGAACCGGCGCAGGATCGGCTGGGCGCAGTGATGTCCGGCCCGGACCGCGATTCCTTCGCGGTCAAGCGCCTTGCCGATCTCGATCGGCGGGCACCCGTCGATGACGAAGGACAGCACCCCGGCCTTTTCCGCCGCCGTGCCGATCAGGCGCAGTCCCGGAATCGACCGCAGCCCGGCGGTGGCATAGCCCAGCAACTCGTGTTCCCAGGCGGCGATGTTGGCCATCCCGATTCCGTCGAGATAATCAATCGCCGCTCCCAGCCCCACCGCATCGGCGATGTTGCCGGTTCCGGCCTCGAACCGGGACGGCGCGGGCTGATAGACGGTTTTCTCGAAGGTGACGTCGGCGATCATGTTGCCGCCACCCTGCCACGGCGGCATCGCGTCGAGGATGTCCTTGCGGCCGTACAGCACGCCGATCCCGGTCGGCCCGAACACTTTGTGTCCCGAGAACACATAGAAATCGCAGCCCAACGCCTGGACATCGACCGGCATGTGCGACACCGCCTGAGCCCCATCGACCAGGGCCAGCGCGCCGTGACGGTGGGCGATTGCCACCATCTCGGCGGCTGGCGTGACGGTGCCAAGTGCGTTCGAGACCTGGGTGAACGAGGCGATCCGGGTGCGGTCGGTGAACAGCCGCTCGTATTCTTCGAGGATCACCTGACCGTGATCGTCGACCGGCGCGACCTTCAGCTTGGCCCCGGTGCGGGCGCAGAGCTGTTGCCAGGGAACGATGTTGGCATGATGCTCGAGCCAGGAGACGACGATCTCGTCGCCTTCGCGGACGGTGCGCTCGCCCCACGCCTTGGCCACCAGATTGATTGCCTCGGTCGCGCCCCGGACGAAGACGATTTCCTCGACCGATCCGGCTCCCAGGAAGCGCCGCACCTTGTCGCGCGCCGCTTCATAGGCGTCGGTCGAGCGGGCCGCCAGGGTATGGGCGGCGCGGTGGATGTTCGAGTTCTCGTGCTCGTAATAGCGGTCCAGCCGTTCGATCACCGCGCGCGGCTTCTGGGTCGTGGCGGCATTGTCGAGCCAGATCAGTCGCTTGCCGTGAACCTGTTCGGACAGGATCGGAAAGTCACGGCGGATCGCGGCGGCGTCGAACCCCCGCACCCCGCTGGAGGGGGCGAGATCGACCCCCAGCGACGGCGTATCGGCGCGGGTCGGCAGCGATGCGGTGGGAGCCTCGCGCAGGCTGACACCCTCGGCATCGTCGATGAAGTAAAAGCCCCCGGCGTCGGGAACCGCCGGAACCGCCGGAACCGGTGGAGCAGAGGCCGGAGCCGCCGGGAGTCCGGGCAGATCCGGGGCCGAGGCTTCGGGCAGATCGGGACTGCCGATTGGGGCCGACGGACCGGCGGCGTGGTCGGGCGGCACCAGCGACAGCACCGCTCCCAGCAAAGCGGGGACGTTGCGCAGATCGCCGTTGCCCGGTGCCGGGGCGGGCGGAACCGAGGTCGGGTTGACCGGTGGCGGCTTGGGGGCGGCCGCCAGCGGTCCCAGGCCGGGCAGAGTCGGGGTGGTGGTGAGATGGCCGACCGAGGGCGGGGTCGGCGCTCCCGGGGGCACGAAGCCCCCGCTCGGCCCCGTCTCGACCAGCGGTATCGAGGGCGGGGCCACTCCCAGCGACGGCGCCGTCTGACCCGGCAAGGCCGCGAAGAAGGCGTTGGCCATCTGCGCGATCAAAGCCGGGTCGGGCGCCCCCGCGAAGGGAAGGGTTGGGACGGGGTCGCTCATGCGAATTTCTTGTCGTAATCGAAGTAGTGATCGACCTCGACGCCGTCGAGAACCGCGATCGCGTCTTCGGTCAGCACCGCCGCCGAGCAATAGAGCGAGATCAGATACGACGCGATCGCCTTACGATTGATCCCCATGAAGCGGACCGACAGCGACGGCGCGACTTCGCCCGGAACTCCCGGCTGGAACAGACCGACGACACCCTGCTTCTTCTCGCCGGTGCGCAGCAGCAGGATATTGGTCTTGCCATCCTCGCCGATGGTCAGCTTGTCGGACGGCACGATCGGCAGGCCGCGCCAAGTGATGAACGGATTGCCGAACAAATTGATCGTCGCGGGCGGCACGCCGCGCTTGGTGCATTCGCGTCCGAACGCGGCGATGGCGCGGGGATGGGCGATGAAGAAGGCCGGTTCCTTCCACACCCGGGCGATCAGTTCGTCGAGATCGTCGGGGGTGGGGGCTCCGGTGCGGGTCTGGACCCGCTGCTGCGGCGCGATGTTGTTGAGCAGGCCGTACTCGCTGTTGTTGATCAGCTCGTGTTCCTGCTTTTCCTTCACCTTTTCGATCAGCAGGCGGAGCTGTTCCTGAATCTGGTCGATCGGATGGGAATAAAGGTCGGAGACTCGGGTCTGGACGTCGAGGACCGAGGTCACCGCGTTCAGCGAATATTCGCGGGGATGTTCTTCGTAGGGAACGTAGCTTTCCGGCAGGTCGGCGTCGTTGCGCGGGCTGCACGTCACGTCGGAGGCTCCGGCGGCGGCGGCTTCCTTGACGCGGTTCAGACGGTAGATACCGGCCTCGACCGGGGTCCAGGGCAGAAACGACACCAACCAGCGCGGGGTGATTCCCGACCATTGCGCCCGGGTCTTGGTGGCGTTGGCAAGCTGGCGCGCCGCTTGCTCGTTCAATGTGCGGCGAACCTCGTTGTCCTCGGACATGCAGACGACTCCCTCGGAAAGTGGTGAGGATCGAAATCCTCTGAACAGCGGTTTCTTCTACACTTTATTTTCGTCAAATAGCTCCCGTGCCGAACCCGGAAGTGGCGCTTCCGGTCGGTTTCCTCCGCTATAGTGGAGGGCGGTTCTCAGATAGCGGAGGCGGTCCGCGCCGAGACCGAATCGAGAGCGGCGATGATCGCGGCGATCCCGGTGCTGCGGAGCGGACGGAACGGCTTGTCGAGGCGGCGGCACAGGCTCTTGACCCGGTCCTGGGCGGCATGGCTGACGCAGCCCACCGGGAACAGGACGGCGTCGGCACGTTCAAGCTGCGCCGACAGCTTGCTCAGGCTCTGTTCGACCCCGCCGTCATGGTGGACGAAGGCGCCGTTATGCGCCTCGACGATGCGGCGCAGGTGGCTGACATGCTGGTGGCGGCCGCCGACATACAAGATCAGGCGACCGGACAGGTCGGGTCCGCTGGCGGACAGGCTTTCGAGAGGGGGATGCATCGATGTCTCCCAGTGCGTCAGATGGAATAATCGAACGATTCGTAGGCCAGCGCGCCCAGCACTTCGCCCGGCGGGCGGGTGTCTGCCGACGTGCTGGTGCGGATCACCTTCGCCGGGATTCCGGCGACGGTGGAATTGGGGGCAACCGCGCGCAGCACCACCGATCCGGCGGCGATGCGGGAAAAGGCTCCGATTTCGATATTGCCGAGGATCTTGGCCCCGGCCCCGACCATCACCCCCTGGCGAACCTTGGGGTGGCGGTCGCCGCTATCCTTGCCGGTGCCGCCCAGGGTGACGTTCTGCAACAGCGAGACGTCGTCGCCGACCTCTGCCGTCTCGCCGACCACCAGTCCGGTGGCATGGTCGAGGAAGATGCCGCGCCCGAAGATCGCCGCCGGGTGGATGTCGGTCTGGAACACGTCGGAGGAGCGGCTTTGCAGGTACAGTGCGAAATCGCGCTCGCCCCGCCGCCATAGCCAGTGGGCCAGACGGTGGGTCTGCACCGCGTGAAAGCCCTTGAAATAGAGGAACGGCTCGATCAGCCGCACCGTCGCGGGATCGCGGTCGAGCACGGCGGCGATATCGGCGCGCAGCGCGGTTCCGATCGCGGGATCGTGGGCCAAGGCGCGGGCAAAGGTCTCGGTCAGCAGGGTCTGCGATACCTGATCGTTCTTCAGCCGCCCGGCGATGCGGTGGAACACCGCCGCTTCGAACGTCGCCTGATCGAGGATCGAGCCGATGAACAGGCCGGCCAGCATCGGCGAGCGGGCCAGGGCCTCGGTCGCTTCGGCGCGCAGACGGACCCAGAACGCGTCGGCTTCGCCGCGCAGGGCCTCAAGAGTGTCGGGCAATCCCCGGACTTTGCTGGCTTCGGTCATTCGGCATGTTCCGGATAGGTCATCACCAGATAGAACAGGGCTTCGATCGGCCCGGCATTGCGGTAGGAATGGGGGCGGTCGGCGACGAAATGGATCGCGTCGCCGTATTCGAGACGGAACCGCTCGTCGGCAACCGAGATTTCCAGGCAGCCCTGGGCCAGCACCAGATTTTCGGTGGTACCGGGCGAATGGGGGTCGGCGTCCTCGACGGTCTGGGGGGCGAGACGCATCTCGTAGAATTCGACGCGGCGTGGCCCGCTGAACGGGAACAAAGCGCGGGACGAAAACCGTCCGCTGCGCGACGTCAGCAGCTTGGCCCGGTGGGCGCGCAGCACGCTGACCTCGCCGCTGCCGGTCGCGGCGGTGAAGGCCGAAAACGGCACGTCCAACGCCCGGGCAACCTTCCACAGCACCGCGACGCTGGGGACCGAGCGTCCCAGTTCGATCTGCGACAGCATCGCCCGGCTGACGCCCGAGGCCCGGGCCAGGCGTTCCAGCGACAGGCCGTTGCGGGTGCGCAGCCGCCGCAGATTCTCGCCGACCAGTGCGGTGAAATCGCTGGTCGCCAGATCCTCGGCCGCTGCCGACGGAGGCAGGTGGGAGACGGATTCGTTCATCGCTCCGCCCGCTTTCAGCCGACCGGCCACAGGGGAAGAATCACCCAGACGGGAACCCACACCATTCCGGGAAGCGAGGGGGGCGCCGTCCGTTCGATCTGGCGGCGGCGGCGGATTTCGACGAAATCGATGATGGTGGCGGACCGGCTCATGGCATACCCCTCCTCATGCTCTGTCAAGGCGGGGTCCGGTCTCTCGGGACGTCCGCCGCAGCATACCGGCTGGGCGGACCAACCTCTTTAGCTGCATTTTTTGAGCGCCCGCAAGCTGAAAACATCAAATCGGCGCTGTAGTAAGATAGTACATTCCGCGATCCGCAGTGTCAATCTACAAGATCACTAGAGATATGTGTTTACGTCCCGATGCGGCAGCGGAGGAAACCGACCATCTGGCACCGCCTTCGGTTGAGACGATCCCCCGACCGGAGCAACCTTGGTTTCGAAGACAGAGCGAACCGAGGGTTCGCAAGCGGTAAGAAGGGGAACCACCATGATGACCGCGATGCAGATGCCGATGCCGACTGCGACAATGCCCACCATGATGCCGATGCCGATGATGAACGGCATGACGATGCCGATGATGAACAACGGCATGATGATGCCGATGATGATGCCGACCCCGTGTTGCGCGATGACCTGTGAAATGACCGCCGAGGGGATGGTCTGCAAGATGACGCCGACCGCCGGCATGACCATGGAGATGATGACGGCACTGTGCGACCGCATCACCACGCTGATGGCGATGGGAATGCCGATGATGATGATGTGCAACGGGATGCCGATGATGGTCGGCATGACGAAGACGGCGTGACGCCCGGTCTGGGCCTGGGGGACTGGCTTATGCGTCGGGCGCCGCCCGTCCCCCTGCCTGAAAAACGGGCAATTTCCGGACATCCCCCGCTTTGTGGGATTCCCCCAGCTTGTCCCGTCGAACTCCCCGGACTTATCCACAGAATCCGGGGATAAGTCCCGAGAGGGCGTCGTGGCGTGACAGGCCGCGATGAGACTCTCTCAACGCGGCCTGACGTATCCCCGCCAATTTAGGGCTTGCGGAAGATGCCGAACCAAAAACCGTCCTGACGGTCGAAATGTTCGTCGCCAAAGGCTCGAATGTGTTCTGAGGTGATGGATAACTCGACCTCGTCGAGGCCCTGGGTCAGGTCGCGGATTTCCGCCGCCGTGTAGCACTTTTCGATCATTCCGTCCTGCTCGCGCCGGAACAGTCCCGTGTCGAGTTCGACCGAACTGGCAAGACGGTCTTTGATCTGCGCCTCGGCTTCGGCCCGCACCGTCAGGAACATATAGACTCCTCCCGGCTTCAAGATGCGGGCGATCTCCGACCAATAGCGTTGCCGGTCCTCCGGTTGGGGAATGAAGGTGATCGCCGACATGATGTCGAAGACGCAATCGAAGCGGTTGTCGGCGAACGCCAACCCGCGTCCGGCATCCATCACCGACAGGAAGCAGAGTCCGCGCTCGACATAATCGGACAGCAGGGCGCGGGAGGATTCGACCGCGACCGGGGTCTGGTCGATGCCATGGATCACGTCGCAGAACCCGTTCTCGATCAGGTACAGCAAGTTGCGGCCGAACCCGCATCCGACTTCAAGGATCTCGCGGCGGGCGGACTGGGTCCGGATCGCCGCCTTATGGGCCAGAATGCGCTTGATGGCATAGCTCGGCGTGACCCGGGTGGCCAATTGGGTCGATTTCTGGTGCAGCGCGGTCCAGCGGGTGTGGTTTTCATCGCGAAGTGTGGTGGTCGGCATGGAGGTCGATTCCTCTGGATGGTGAAGACGGGACGGTCGAAGGAAACGGCGCGGTTATTCCGAGGCGACGGGAACCTCACTGATCCGCGGATCGGCCCGCCAGTCGATCCGGCGGCTTTTCCACTGCCGGAACCGCTCGCGCCAGACGGCGGCATTGGCCTGGGGGACGTTGATCAGCCAAAGGGAAAAGATGATCACCGAGCCTCCCAACAGGATTTTGTAATTGAGCGCTTCGCCCAGGAACAAAACCGAGAAGCTCGTCGAAAACAGCGGGACCAGGAACAGGTAGGAACTGGTCAGGGTGGCCCCCTTGCTCGACAAGGCGTGGAACCACAGACTGAACGATCCGATCGAGGCCGGAATCACCAGCCAGGCGAACCAGACGATGCCCCAATCGTTGATCTGGCCGATGTCGTAATGCTCGCCCGACAGCGCCGAGATCGTCAGCATCACCAGTGCGCCCAGGGTCAGTTGCCATCCGGTGAAGACGAAGACCGACTTGTCGAACTTGTGCTTCTTCGACACCAGGGTGCACAGCGCCCAGCAGACCGACCCGGCCAGGGCGATCAAAATGCCGTTCAGGCTTTGGTCGGCGCTGACGCCCAGGCAGATCGAAACACCGACGATGCCGCACAGCAGGGCGGCGATCTTGTGCCGCGACAGATGCTCGCCCAGGACGAAGTGGGCCAGGATCGCGGTCCAAAGCGGGTTGGTGAACAGCAGGATCGACGCCATCGACGCGCTCAGCGTGCCGAGCGACAGGTTGAGGAAGCCCATCGTTCCGGCGGTCTGGAGGCAGCCGACGACGAACACGAACGCGGTGCCTTTTACGATCGACCCGTGCGAGGCGGGGACGATGCTGGCTAGTCCGTGTCGGGCCGCCGCAAAGGCGAGGATCAACAGTCCGGCAAGCAGAAAGCGCCACCCGCCAGCGAAGAAGGCGGGCATGGCGACGTCGCTGATGATGTATTTGCCGCTGGGAAAGGACGATCCCATGAAGGCGGTGCAGAGAATCATTGTCGCGACAAAGGCGCTGGTGGGGGATTTGAAGCGGCTCAGGTCCATCGCTTGGCTCCGTTCGGCACGAGGAAAGACGGTGGAGGTCGCGCGCAATCTTGCGGCGGAGATGCGCAGTTATTTGATGCAGAAGAAGCCTTCGAAGCAGACATGCTTGAAGACGGTCATGATGTCGCTGAACCCGGCCCGTCTCAGCATGTCGAGGTTGCCATGGGTCGAGAACGGCTCCAGCACGCCCTTTAGGCTGGCCGATTTGGCGATCACCTCGGCGGGCGAGTAGCCCTGGTTCAGCTTGTAATTGACGTAAATACTGCTGGCGATGTCCTGGAAGCGGGCGTCGGGTGCCCGGACCTTCTCGAACAGCATGAACGCACCGCCCCAATTGAGGGCCTGATAGAGTCGGTTGTAGATTTCCTGGCGAATGCGCGGATGAACGAACTGGATCGTGTAATAGGACACGATGAAATCAGACGGTTCATACGGGTGCGTCAGGATGTCGTCTTTGATGTAGCTGATATTGCCGATATGCGGCATGTCCTTTTGCAGCAGATGCTTGGCGTGATCGACCATGTTCTGCTCGACGTCGATGCCGACCCAGCGGACGGATTCGGGGTGGCGGGCGGCCATCTTGCGGGTCAAGGCTCCGGTCGAGCATCCCAACTCGTAGCAAACCGAGTTGGCCTTGACGAAATAGTCGCTGACTTCAAGAACAATGTCGTGTCCATCGGCGTAACGCGGTACCGAGCGGGCGACGTGACTTTCGAATTTCTTCGGGATTTCTCCCCCGAAGGTCCAGGCAGCGCTGGTCGAACTGATGCCGTCGCCGACACCTTGATAAAATTCGCGCGATCTGGTTTCGACGGCCTCGGACGTGTCTTTGAGTTCGATGCTCATGTTATCCCTCGCGAAATGGAGTCTTGTTTGAATCCAGATAACATTTATGCGGGAGACCTTGCGGTATCGTCTCGGTGATCTCCAAATCGTAAGGCATGACGGCAGAGCCCCGTCCGGTGCAGATACAAGAACTGGACACGCACTGATACGCTGACGCACACCAATTGATTTGGATTGGTCGATCGCCCTTTTAATTCTATCAGCCGGATTGATTGTTATTGTTCCGGCGGAAACCTGATCGGCATCGACGACACTCACCTCTGCCCACCCGTCTGGACGCACCGCCAGACGGCGGGGGTGATGTCACCCGACGCAAAGTCCCTGTTGTGAGAAAACTGTATAAACCGGTTAAACAGGTTTTGTCAATCATAGGGAGAGCGCGGATTTGGCGCACATCCAAAGCGATAGATCGGAGCCTTAGCGCGGCAGGAAATCGAGGATTTGGCTGACCAGACGCTCGGGGGCGTCTTCGGGAAGAAAGTGGCCCGCCTGATCAAGGATGGCGAGGCAGGCGTTGGGCATCGCGGCTACCAGCCGTTGGCCATAGCGCAGCGGCTGGAACACGTCGTTCTCCCCCCACACGATCAGGGTCGGGGTGTCGAGCCGTTCGATTTCGTCCATCCGTGTCGATAAATCCTCGGTCCGCAGGGCGCGGGCGGCCCGCAGATAGGCGCGGCGGCCCTCGATCCCGGCGAACGGGCGCTCGTAGGCGTCGATCAGCGCCGGAGTGATGCGGTCGGTCTGCACCAGACCGCGACGGAATCCCTTGGCCAAGCCTTTCTTCAGGTCGAAATCGGGCGCGCCAAGGATGTCGTCCCAGGCCGGGTCGTTCAGTCGGGCGATGCCGGGTTCGGGAAAGGAATCGTACATCACCGAATCGACCAGGATCAGCGCACCGACCAGGGTGGGATAATTGAGCGTGATCAGTTGTGCGACGCCGCCGCCGATATCGTGGCCGATCAGGGTTCCCCCCGTCCAGCCGATCTGGCCGAGAGCCTCGGCGACCCATCCGGCCTGGGCCGCCAGACCGAGATCGGCCGTTTCCGGCTGATCCGACGCACCATAACCAAGCAGGTCGATCGTGATGGTCTCAAAGCCAGCCGAGAGCAGGGGCGGGACCACCTCGCGCCACAAAAAGGCGCTGGTCGGGATGCCGTGGAGCAGAACAATCGAGGGACCACTGCCTCGCCGCGTCACCGACAGATGGTGCGGACCGACCGCGACCGACCGGGTTTCTTCCGTTTGGATCGTCATGCCTCCCCCTTTCGGTCCGCGTTCGGACCTGATCCGGTTTTGTTGAGCGGGCCGCCATGGCCTCTTGCAAACCATATAAACCGGTTTGTATAGTTTTGTAAAGCAACCGGCGAAACGATCCTGGTGCCACAGGTATCGCGGGTAGCAGGTCGCAGAGTGCCGCCGACGCCCAGCGCCCGGCGGGTGCCGGGCGGGAGTCTGCTGTGGCGACGTGATCGAAAGAGAGGAGGGGGGCGATGCCGCTCGGTCCAGATGCACCCTCAGCAGGTGTGGTCGGATTCCTTCAGGCGCAGGCGGAATGCGCCGCCCTTGGCCCGGCTGCCGCAGCGGTCCATCGAACACCAGCGCCGCCTTGCGCTGGGCGAAATGTCGAGAAACAGCATCCGGCAATCCGGCTGGGCGCAGGCTTTGATCCGGGTCCGCAGCGGCCCGCCCAGCAAATCAATCGCGTCCTGGGCAATCGTCGCCAGCGCCGCCTGGAACGGGTCGGTCGCGATCCGGTGGATTGTCGCGGTGGCAGCGTCGAGTTGGGGCAGCGGCGGCGGAAAGGCGGCGACGGCGTTGAGGTGCTCGACCGCCTCGGTCGGCAAGGACGCGCTCCGCGTCACCGCATCGGCCAGGGACCAGATGGTTTCGCGCAGCCGCCGCAGCGCGGTTTCCTGCGCCAGGGACAGGTCGGGCAGATCGGCCACCAGCGCGGCGTCGCGCAGCCAGCGCGCCGGAGCCCCTGGCGGGGCCAGCACGTCGTTGGGGACGGACGCGCGCCGTCGTACCGTCGCGGGAAGGTCGAGCGACAGACGTCCAGAATTGAAACGAAATTCCTGCGGCGCTTTCATATCTGCTAATTGAACCGGTTTATCTGGTTTGTCAAGACATTGATTGGGTGGCGATAAATGTCGGGAAGAAACCGAACGATTGGGCCTCTGTCAGCACATCGCCCCGACTCCAATTGTCGAAATTGGTAAATAATCTTTGATCATCTCGGGCGATCATCCGGCAGTGCAAAAGTTATAGAGTGACACAATTTAATTGTGAAGGAATGAGAGGTAATTTGATTGCCCGATTCAATTCAAATCAAAAGGCAAAGTCGATTGCCAAAAGTGCGGCGACGTGTGTGACCTTTTCTTGATTGTGACCGTGTCGGGGGGAGAGTCGGCCCCGCCGGGCGACAGGGCAGATTGCGACCAATATCGTCGTCGATGCCTGGATTATTTACGAATATTCCGCTTGAGGCCGGAGCGTTCCGGACATGACCGTGGTGGTCGATACGCTCTTTTAAGGTTGAATATTTTTAGGCATGATCTTCGAAAGAAGAGAGGCGCGCGCCAGATATCACGATTTGCGTTTATATCGGGACTGGGGCGTGCAAAACGTCAGGGAGGGAAGGGTGGCTCAACCCTTCAGTGCCAGCGATGACACAAATTTCGATTTTTTTCATCCAGGCGGTCCTGGTCGTCGGGCTGCCGTTCCTGATGTGGCGGAGCCTCCGCTGGATTGGGCTGGTGCCACTGGTGGTGGTGCAAATTCTCACCGGTCTGGCCCTGGGGCCGTCCGGTCTCGGCCAGCTCTTTCCCGATTTCTGGCGTCTGGTGTTCGACCCGACCCAATTGTCGCCGCTGTCGGGGTTGCAATGGCTGGCGGTGGCGCTGTTCGCCTTCCTGACCGGGCTGCATGTCGATGCCGAGGATTTTCGCGGCTACGAAAAGACCGCGCTGGCCGCCGCGTCGGGCAGCGTGCTGGTTCCCCTGGGATTGGGAGCCGCCGCCGGTCTGTGGCTGGCTCCGCTGGTGCCCGATGCGGTCGGCCCCAACGGGACGCCGGCGATGTTCGCCCTGGCCTTTGCCCTGTGCGTCGCCGTCACCGCATTGCCGGTAATGGGCGCGATCCTGCGTGAAATGGAAATGCATGATAGTCCGCTCGGTCGGCTGGCGATCGGCTGTGCCGCCTGCAACGACGCGGTGATCTGGGTTCTGCTCACCGCGATGGTGCTGGCCTACGGTCATGGTCGGCCGGAGGCCAGCCCCTGGACCGATCTGGTTCTGGCGGTCGGTTACATCTCCGGGATGATGGGACTGGTCCGCCCGCTGGTGCCGCGCTGGTTGGAGCGGGTCCACGACGAGCCGGAAATGAGGCTGGCGGGGGTGGTGCTGCTGATCTTCACCTCGGCCCTGGCCGCCGATCTGATCGGGCTGCATTTCGTCTTCGGCGGCTTCCTGGCCGGATTGGTCCTGCCGCGTCAGTTCGCCGCCGATATCGGCCGCCAGATCGAACCGGCGACGGTGATCGTGCTGCTGCCGTTCTTTTTCCTGATGACCGGGCTGCGGACCGAGATCGGGCTGGGCAATTCCGGCACCCTTCTCGTCTTTGCCGTCGGCACCGGGGTGGCGCTGGTCGGCAAGCTGGCGGGGACGGCCATTCCCTGCCTGCTGACCGGACTGCCGCCGCGCGAGGCCTGGGCCTTGGGCGCGCTGATGCAGACCAAGGGGTTGATGGAGGTCATCGTACTGGTAATTCTGCGCGATGCCGGGATCATCGGCGCGTCGGCATTTTCCGGTTTGCTGCTGATGGCGGTGACGACAACCCTGTTGACTCGCCCGCTGACGGCGGTGGCGTTGTCGTTGCCGGTGGTTCGCAAGTTGTAGAGGACGGACGGAAAGACGGCCGACGGCGGACAAGGATTCCGCCGTCGGCAGGAGTGCTCTCAGCCCCAAATGTCCTGGGTAATGTTGGTGTACCAGCTTTCGGCGTAGGCGGCTTCGAGGGCGCGGAATTGCGGGCTCGCTCCCTTGGGGCTGACTCCGCCCGATCCGGGCACGTCGGCCACCTTGCCGTCGATCACCCGGTAGACACCGGCGACGGTGATGCCATAGCTGGGTGACAGCAGGCTGTAGCAGGTGTTCATCCAGATCGGATCGGCCGGTTCGACCCCCCGCAGCGACGCGATCAGCGCGGCGACGGCGACCTTGGCCTGGGAATTGGCGGTAAAGCCCGATTTCGGCTGGGGATTGGCGATGGTGGCGTCGCCGATGACATAGATCTCCGGCGCTTTGGTCGATTGGAAAGTCTTCGGCACCACTGGAACCCAGCCCGAGGCATCGGTCAGACCGGCCTTGATCGCGATGGTTCCGGCGGTCTGACGCGGGATGAAGTTGAGCACACCGGCCTTGTGCTTCGTTCCGAACTCGGTCTCGACCGTCAGGGTCTTGGCATCGACCCGGGC
Organism: Magnetospirillum fulvum; assembly: GCF_900108475.1. Classification (GTDB taxonomy): domain Bacteria; phylum Pseudomonadota; class Alphaproteobacteria; order Rhodospirillales; family Magnetospirillaceae; genus Phaeospirillum; species Phaeospirillum fulvum_A. The sequence continues at coordinate 37,685 of NZ_FNWO01000017.1, forward strand.
GACCTTGCCGTCCTTGGCTGCCGGAACCCATTCGATCAGGCCGGGATAGAGCGCCTCCCACCCTTCCTGGAACAGCCCCTGCTTCGAGAAGCTGTCCTTGGCGTCGAGCAGCAACAATTTCGAGCGCGGTTTGTGGGTCTTGAGGTAATGGGCGATCAGGCTGGCGCGTTCGTAGGGGCCGGGCGGGCAACGATAGGGATTGCCCGGAACCGACAGAATGACCAGTCCGCCATCGTCGAGCGCTTCGAGCTGGCGGCGCAGCAGGAGGGTCTGAGCCCCAGCCTTCCAGGCGTGCGGGGCGAGTTCGGCCGAGGCTTCGTCGTAGCCCTGGTCGCCCCATTTGAAATCGATGCCGGGCGACAGCACCAGCCGGTCGTAGGGCAGGCGGTCGCCGCCGTCGAGAACCACCGACCGCGCCGCAACGTCGATGGCGGTGACTTCGGCGTGGATCACCTCGATTCCGTGCGACCGAATCCCGTCATAACCGAAGGTGTTGCGGGCGGGATCGCGCAGGCCGCCGATCACCGCGTTGCTGAACGGGCAGGTCGTGAAGGTCCGGTTGCGCTCGATCAGGGTGACGCGCAACGTCGGGTCAAGCAGGCGGAGATACTTGGCAGCGGTCGCGCCACCAAAGCCGCCGCCAATCACGACGACGCGCGGCCCGGTGCCGACAGGTCCCGAGGCGCAAGCCCCAGTCAGTGAGGCAATGCCTGCGGCTCCGGCCAGCGCAAGGAAGGAACGACGATCGAAACGGCTCATGACCAGAGTCCCCCTCAGCGGATGGCGGCGAAATAGGTGGCGACCGTGTCGATTTCCGCCTCGGTCAGCCCTTTGACAAGGCGCGGCATCACCGTGGCGTTGGCGATTTTGTCGGCCTTGAAGTCGCGCAGCTTGCTGGCGATCAGAACGGCGGGCTTGCCCGCGATGGCGGGGATTGGTCCATCCTTGCGCCCGTCGGTGCCATGGCAATTGGCGCAGACGGCGGCGGCGGCAGGAAGGTCGGCGGCGTGGGCGGTGCCGACCGCCAGGGTGGCGGCAAGAATGGCAAGAGGGAGAAGGAGGCGCATGGGAGGCTCCGGTTTAAATATCCATCAATCTATAAGATATATGGTTTGTTTGGATGCGACAACATCGCCGAGCCTCCCACGGCGAACGGAAGAGGGGATGTGCATCGGCCGCCCTTACGGGCCGGTATCGAGGTTGATTGGTGTCAGATGCTCCGAGGGCACCGCGAACAGGAACCCCTGGAGCAGGTCGGCACCGGACTCCCGGGCCAGCTTGAACTGGTCCTCGGTCTCGATCCCCTCGCAGACCACCACCGCTCCCAATTCGTGAATGATGTCGATCACCTTGGGCAGAATGCGGCGGGCCATCGGGTTGCTCATCGCCTGAAGGATCAGAGTGCGGTCGAGCTTGACCACGTCGGGGGCAAGCATCCACAGCCGGTCGAAATTGGAATGGCGGGCTCCGAAATCGTCGATGGCGATGCGAAGGCCGCGCTGCCGGTAATGCTGGATCGCAGATTGCAGCAGGGGCAGATCGTCGATTCTGTCCTCGATGATTTCCAACACCACCCGCGCCGGGTCGAGATCGTGGTGGGCGATCAGGGCACCGATGAAACTGCCGTGCTCGCCGGAACTGAGGCCGAGCAGATGATCGCCATGGACGTTGAGGAACAGGTCGCCGTCGATGCCGGAGCGGCGCAGGAAGTTCAGCACATGCAGCATCCGGCACAGCCGGTCGAACATCACCGAGCGGCCCAGACGTTCGATGCGGGCGAAGGCGTCCGGCGGCTCGATTGCCGCGCCGTCCAGGGTCACCACCCGCAACAGGGCTTCGTGGGCGACAGGGAGCAGGGTGTCGGCGCGAAACAGCGGCTGAAACACAGACCGCAGGACAAGACCGGCAAAGCGGCCCGATACGCTTTGTCCGTCGTCGTCGATGGTGGGGGTGATGAAACCGGATTCGGTGTCGGCGAACACTCCCGCTTGGTGCATGTCTGCGTCCTCACATCGAAACCTGGGTGGGCGTCCGCGTTACCGGTGTTTCAGCAATGCCGCCAATGCGGCGGTGAAACAGCCTTCTTCCAGACGTTTAAGCCCGATCAATCCTCCGAGGAGGATGCCGCCCAGGGCGAGGGGGGAGGCAAGGGACAGGGTGGAGAAACCGCTCAGACCCTGGCCGATAGTGCATCCCATCGCGAGGACGCCGCCCGCGCCCATCAGCACCGCGCCGGTCAGGTGCCGTGCCAAATCGTCGGGATCGGTAAAGGTCTCCAACCGGAATTCGCGGCGTGTTCGGGCTGCGGCGAACGCGCCCGCCACCACGCCCGCCACCGAGGCGATGCCGAAGGTGAGGGTCGCCCCCGTATAGGTCATCAGATAGATCAGGCTGTCGCCGATCGGCCCGATGAACGAGAACGAGGCGAGCGGAACCGGCTCGAACGGGTCGTCTCCCAGAATTCCGGTCACCGCCCATCCCGCACAGATCAGCGCGCCGACCGCGAGGCCGCTGCCCCAATGGCGCGACGAGCGGCGGAAGGCGGCGTCCTTGAAGCACCACAGGACCAGGCCGCCGCCGATCACCGCCACCGGCAGCCAGCGCGCCGGGTCCGGTTCCAGGCCCAGCTTTTCCAGCACGGCAGGAAAGCTGGGGGCGGCCAAGCCGGTCGCCTTTAGCGGCACGGTGGTGGCGCGGTCGAGGGCCAGCCGCAGCGGGGCCAGCACGCCCTTGATCGTCGCCATCGCCGTCAGCCCGATCACCAGCACGACCACCAGGGATTTCAGGTTGCCGCCGCCGAGACGGACCAGGGTTTTCGCCCCGCATCCTCCCGCCAGAACCATGCCGATGCCGAACGCCACGCCGCCCAGGATCGCGCCAGCGAGCGGTATGCCGCCGCTCAGATAGGACGACTGGCCGAGATCGATCCATCCGGCGGCCGCCAGTCCCTGCGATCCCGCCATCGCCACGGCCAGAGCCAGCATCCAGGCGCGGAAGCGACGCCCGTCGCCGACGAGAACAAGGTCGGCGACCGCGCCCATGGTGCAAAATCCGGTGGCCTGAGTGACGGCTCCGAACGCGAAGGCAAGGGCGAAAGCTCCGGCTCCAACGATGCTGGTGAGGGCGATATCCGGCACGGCGGCTCCCATAAAAGACTGGAAAAAATCGTTATTACAGTTTATTTTACACTTCGAATTAGCGAAGTCCATCAATATATCTACCCAACGGATAGGCTATGTCGAAGACCGTACTGAACGTCACTGGCCTCAGTTGCCCGCTTCCCGTCCTGCACGCTCAGAAAGCTATGAAGGGTCTGCCTCCCGGGGCGGTGGTCGAAATCCAGGCGACCGATCCCGCCGTGGTTCAAGATATCGACGCCTATTGCCGCAGCAGCGGCAGTGCCCTGATCAGCCAGCGTGAAGAGGGCGGGGTCTTCACGGTCGAAATCCGCAAGGGGGGATGATGGCGGTGCTTCCGGGGCATAGCCGGGCGGCGGCGGTCGGACGACGAAGCGTTCTGGTCGGGCTGACGTTGTTTCCCCTTGCCGCCAAAGCGGCGGCGGTGGCGGTCGATGGCCCGCTGGCCGAGGCGCTGCGTGGGGCCGGGATCGTGCCGGAGGCGGTTGTCTGGTCGCCCCTGGTCACCCTGACCGCCCCGGCCATCGCCGACGATGGTGCCGCGGTGCCGGTGACGGTCGGGCTTGGCGCAGAGAGCGAGGTCACGCGTTTGCACCTGTTTGCTCCGGCCAACCGCCGTCAGGTGCTAACCAGTGTGGAGCCGTTGTCCGATCTGGTCCGCCCGGTCTGGCGTTTGCGGGTCCGTCTGTCGAAAAGTCAGACCATTGCGGCGGTGGCGCAGTTGCGCGATGGCCGGGTGGTTGGGGCGATGGCCGAGGTGCGCGTCACCGTCGGCGGCGGGTGCAGGTCCTAGGTCCTGTCCTCATAAACCTCGCGCGCCGCGCTGCTGGAAAAAATGGCGCAATGGCAGGAGAAACGCGATGGGCATAGTGGTGCTATGGACAAGCGTTTCGACGCCCCAGTGCGTCGTTTTTTCCGCAGCCCGAAGGGACGCGGGCCTTTTGGTGGCCGGGTTCGTTGCTTGCCCCTTGTGGACGACGGGTCCACGGCGGGTCAATCGCCTGCCCGGCCGCCAAAATTCCTCGCGTCGCGACCGTGACGTTTATGGGGACAGGACCTAACGCGATGGCCGAAATCAAAATCCGCCTCCCCGATCCCATCCGCCATGGCGACGTTGTCGAGGTGATGACGCTGGCCCTGGCTCCCCCCCTGCCCAACGCGGACGCCGAATTCGATTCCGACGGTATCCCGATCCCCCACTATGTCGGTTTCGACGCCGAACTCGACGGCCGTCCCCTGATGCGGGCCCGCTTCGGTCCCGGCATTTCCCGCAACGTGATGTTTTCGTTTTCCTTCAAGGTGGAGCGTGCGGGATTGCTGACGCTACGCTGGACGCTCCGCGACGGCGGCTTCGAGACGCGTCAAGTCGCGATCGCGCCTTCCGGCTAAAGTCAGCGACATTCGCGCCGGTTTCGGGCGATCTAGACCTCGATCTTGACCGATCCATCGGCGGGCGGCTTGGCCATGTCTTTGATCCGCAGCGCCAGCGAGCGGGCCTGTTCAACCTCGGCGGGATAGCGGGCGGCGAGTCCGTCGCCCAGGCTCTGGGCGATTCGCATCGCTTCGCCAGCCAGGGCATCGACCCGGTGCGGGTCGGCCGAGGCCCCTTCGAGCCGGACCGCCTGCAAGATCGATTCGAGCCTGGATTGCGCCCGGACCAGGCGGGTGGCGTGATCGACCTTTGCCAGATCGGCCCGCGCCGCCGATAATTCGGCCAGCAGGTCTTCGGTCCTGGGGGTGTTGCCGATGCGCTCGACCATGGAATCGCCCCTGTTTTTTGCAAGATACACGAAGGCTTAACTGTCTGCACGGAGATGCATCGGCTATCCATGCGCAAAAAAGCACCAAGCCCGGATGGTCGCCCGCCCACTGGGCAGGAATTGCCGGGCAGTCGGCAAAATATTCCCTATTAACTCATTGTTAAAAAAGTCATTTTTAGCGCCTGACCCGTATCGCTCGTCCGTGTAAGACATGAGACGGATTGCGCTCGGGATGGGGTGGCATCGGTCCTGACGGTGGAGACAGGCAGATGGCGATGATGATTCAGTCGACGAGTTTGCGGAGTGGGGATCCCCTTCCTCCCGAAACGCTGGACGACGAGACTCTGCTGGCCCGTATGAAACAAGACGACGGCGAGGCGTATCGCGTTTTGGTCGAACGTCACATCGACCGGGCCTATGCGCTGGCGCTGCGGATGCTGCGCAACGTCGCCGATGCCGAGGACGTCGCCCAGGACTCGATGGTCAAGGCCTGGACCCATCGCCAGTCGTGGGAGCCCGGCCGTGCCCGGTTCAGCACATGGTTGTACCGGGTGGTGGTCAACCGCTGCATCGATTTGCGCCGTCTGCCCAACAACGCCAACATCGACGACGTGCCCGAACCGGCCGAGGATTTGCCCGACACGGTCGATACCCTGCATCGGCGCGAGGTCTATAGCCGCCTCGAGCGGGCGATCGGCAAATTGCCCGACCAGCAGCGGGCGGCGGTGACGCTGGCCTATTTCGAGGAGATGGGCAATGGCGAGATCGCCCAGATTCTCGGCACCACCGTCAGCGCGGTGGAAAGTCTTTTGAAGCGGGGACGCCAGGGACTCCGCCACTCTTTACGGGGTTCCGAGCTCGAGTTCCGCCAGCTTCTCGCTCAGGAGTAAAAATTCCCGCCTGAAACCGTCTCCCGATCCGTTCCATCCGAAGAAGGCCTTCCGAACGATGGCCGGTCCCGCTTCCGGGAACATGAAGGATCAGAAGGAGACATTCCATGCCCGTCATTTCGACTAACACCGCCTCGAATTCGGCGCTCCGTTACCTCAACCTCAATTCCTCGAACCAGTCCAGCACTCTGTCGAAGCTGGCATCGGGATCGCGCATCACCAAGGCTTCTGACGACGCCGCCGGCCTCGCCATCGGCACCCGCATTCAGTCGGACGTGACGGTGTTGAGCCAGGCCTCGACCAACGCGTCGCAGGCCAGTTCGATCCTTCAGACTGCCGATGGCGGCCTGGCGCGTATCGCCGACATTCTTCAGCGCATGAAGTCGCTGTCGACCCAGTCGAATTCCGGTACCGTCACCGACTCGGAGCGGACCTACATTCAGGCCGAATATTCCGAACTGAGCGAAGAAATCGACGGTATCTCGGATTCGACCACCTATAACGGCAACTCGCTGCTGAACGGCACCAGCGCGTTCGCGTCGGCGACCAGCCTGTCCTCGGTTTCGACCGCAGGCATGACCGACGCCCAGGCGACGGATCTGTCAGCGATTGCCGATGGCGACACCATCACCATCACCACCACCGACGGCACGACGCCCACGCCGGTGACCTACACCATCGCCGATTCCTACGATGGCACCGCCGGCACCGTCAGCCTCCAGGACATCGCCGATTCGATCAATGCCGGCGATACCACGACGCCGAAGGCGGCCAACGTCCGCGCCTCGATCACCACCGACGCCGACGGCCTCCAGAGCCTGGTTCTGACCGCAGCCGAGGGCGACGAGACGATCAGCACGATCGCCAACGGCACCGGCAATGCCGCCACCGCGCTCGGTCTGATCAACACCGCGGGCACTCTGGTCGGCGCCAGCACCGGCGTCGATTTCATGGTCGGCACCTCGACCTCTGACACCATCAACGTCTCGATCGCCGAGGTGACCACCGGGTCGTTGGGCTCGACCACGTTGAAGATCGGGGCGACCTCGGTCAGCACCCAGACCGCGGCGCAGCAGGCCAGCGATGCTCTTGACGAGGCGATTGCGCAGGTGTCGCAGGCGCGCGCCGAGATCGGTGCGACGATGTCGCGGTTCGAGTTCCGCTCCGAGACGATTTCGACCGCCTCGGAAAACCTGACCTCGGCCGAATCGGTGATCATGGATGCCGACGTCGCGGCGGAAAAGTCGCAATTGTCGTCGGACGACGTCAAGACCCAGGCGGCTATCGCCGCTTTGTCCCAGGCCAACCAGATGCCCCAGAATCTGCTCAGCCTGCTGAAGAGCTAGGATATCCGGCCTGCCGCCGGCTGGCGGTAACGGGGTGGGCGGGGCTTCGGCTCCGCCCGTCCCGGCGGCTCTCCATCGGTGAGGCGACATCATGACCAGCGTCAGCAGCACGACATCCAGCACCACTTCGACCACCACCAGCTATTCGCAGAACCGCAACGAGTTCGACACCGACGCTCTGGTCGAAGCCGCCTACGAGGACAAGCTGGCGAAAGCGGACAGTCTGAACGTCAGCGTGACCAATAACGAGACCAAGATCGCCGCCTACGAGGATATGCAGACTCTGTTGCAGACGGTCGAAGACTCGCTGGACACCCTGCGCAGTGCGCCGGGAACGGCGGGCAAGGCATCGGACGTCTTTCTTAACCGTACCACCTATCTGACCTCGTCGAGTTCGACCGCCGCCAGCGGCATTCTGTCGGCCACGGTCGAAGACGGGACCGATATCGGTACCCACGATGTCGAGGTGACCCAGGTTGCCAAAGTCGAGCGTCTGGGCGGCGGCAGCGTGGAAAGCCGCACCGAGGATCTCGGCTGGACCGGCACGTTCTCGTTGGGGACGAAAGCGACCAGCGACGGGTTGAGCACGACCGGCACCCAAAGCACTGATATCTCCATCACCAGCGACATGTCGCTTGACGACATCGTCGATACGATCAATGCGGCCAAGGCCACGACCGGCGTCACCGCCTCGGTGGTCAAAAGCTCGGACACCGCCTACATGATCGTGCTGTCGGGGGTCGAGACCGACCGCGACATCACCTTATCAACTGTCAGCGGCGACGATGTTTTGAACAATCTCGGCCTGACCGACGAGTCGGGCGACAAGGTCGATCCATTGCAAGCGGCGCAAGGCGCGATCGTGACGGTCGATAGCGTGCCGATCACCCGATCGACCAACGAGATCGACGATGCGATCGACGGGGTGACCCTCAACCTCTACAAGGCCGAGGAAGGCAACACCCTGACGCTGGAGGTCGCCAACGATTTGTCGGAAATCTCGACCCAGATCAACGACTTCGTCACCGCCTACAATTCCTTCCGCGATCTGGTCCTGACCAACCAGACCACCGGCACCGACGGCGCCGCCAGCGACGACGCCACCTTGTTCGGCGATTCGCTGCTGCGGAGTACGTCGATGTCGCTGCAATCGATTCTGGGCTCGTCGATCGACGGAACCTCGCTGGCGACAATCGGGATCACGCTCGACAGCAGCAACAAGCTGGTGATCGACGATTCCACCCTCGAAGACGCCCTGACCAACTCGCTGTCGGACGTCCAGGCGCTGTTCTCGTATCAGGTGACCACCTCGTCGGGGAACTTGCAGCTTCTGTCGCACGGCGATGGCCCGACCTCGGCCGATTTCGATCTCAAGATCACGGTCGATGAGACGACGGGGTCGATCAGTTCGGCCTCGATCGACGGGGATTCCTCGCTGTTCACCGTCAGCGGCAGCACGATCAAGGGCGCCGAGGGCAGCATCTACGAAGGGCTGTCTTTTGTCTTCACCGGCAAGACCACCCAGACGGTCTCGATCAAAGTCAGCCAGGGCATCGCCGATCAGCTCTATCAGGCCATTGATACCGTCGCCAACAGCGACGACGGCCAGATCACCGACAAGATCACCAGCCTGGAAGAGACCAACAGCGATCTCGAAACCCGGATCTCGACGATCGAGACCAATGCCGAAAGCTACCGGGACTTTCTGCTTGATAAGTACGCGAATATCGAGGCGAAGCTGGCCAAGGCCCAATCGGTTCTCGACTTGCTCGAAGCCCTCAACGACGCCGAGAGCTCTTCTTCATAATCGTTCGGACGGAGGACTCCAATGAACCATGCACAGCGAGCCAGCGCCGCCTACCGTACCGCCAGCATGACCGTGCCGCCGCTTCATGCCGTGGTAATGCTGTATGACGGCGTTCTGGTCCGGGTCAGGAATGCCGGAATCGCCGCCGAACAGGGCGATTGGGCCAGGCAGTTCGATGAAATCAATCGCGCTGTCGATCTGTTGCGGGGGCTGTTGTCGGCGCTCGATTACGAACGCGGCGGCGAGGTCGCCCGGCGGCTGCAACAGACCTACGAAGCCAACATGAAGGCGCTGATGCGCTCGGTCGGCCGTCAGGAAGCTCTGGAAATGAGCCGCCGGATCGAAGACGGACTGCGTCAGCTCCGCAATGCCTGGGCTCAGATCGCCGGTGTGCCGGAAAATCCGTCGCCGCGGGCCGCTGTTCCCGGCTGAGAGCGACGAACCGGTCGTATGCCTCAGGTGCCGCCGCCGGGATCGTCCGGCGGCGAAGAGCCTCTGTTTTCGCCGCACGAACTGGGGTACAATTGTAACTGGCTCTCTTGGGCCGCCCTATCACCGCCGACGAAGAAATCGAGGCGTAATCAATGACCAGAACGATCACTCTGGAGGAGTTCTCGGATCTCCTCGATCGGTTGGGCGACAGCATCGCGGACTGGCCCGCCGATCATCGCGTCCCCGCCGAAGCATTGTTGACCCAATCGGCCGAAGCCCGTTTGCTTTTGGCCCAGGCCGTCGCGTTGGGCGATGCCCTGCGAGCCGCGCCGCCCAAGGCCCCGCCGGGGCTCGTCGATCGCATTCTCGCCGCCTCCGGCGCTCCCCTGCCGCAGAGCGAACAGATCAAGCGCAGCGTCGGCTGACCCCTTAAGGCACGGACCGGCGAACCGTTGCACCGACCCGTTCGCCGGGTTCGGCCCGGGCCGGGCGAGAAACACCGCCCGAATCCTCCTTTCCGTCCGTAACAGCTAAGACTGAAACATCCGCCGGACCAGCCCGACGGATGTTTTCGTGCGTCCGCTTAAGACTAAACCGGACGTATTTAAAAGATATGGAAATGCTGCGCCCGATATCCCTGGCGCGACCGTAGAAGAAATCAGAGAGCGACGGATCGACTGTCGCCGGATTTCATCTAACGGGGTGCGCCATGACCACAGCGGTCACATCCACGACGTCATCCACGACCTCGACGACATCGACGTCCAGCTCGTCTGGCCTCTCGGCTGATTACGACACCTTTCTCCAGCTGCTGTGCGCTCAGTTAGAGAATCAGAATCCGCTCGATCCGACCGACGCCACTCAGTTCACCAGCCAGCTGGTCCAGTATTCAAACCTGGAACAGCAGATCGCGACCAACGACAAGCTCGACAGCGTGCTGTCGTCGCTGTCGACGTCGACCTTCTCAAGTGGCGTCGGCTATCTCGGCCATGTCGTCGAAGCCGAAGGCGACAGCATCACCGTCCAGTCCGACGGCACCGTCGATGCCACCTGGGGCTACGACCTCGACTCGGCCGCGTCCTCGGTGAAGCTGACCATCACCGATTCCTCGGGCGAGACGGTGTGGACCGGCACCGGCGACACCGCCGCGGGCAGCCACGCGCTCGAATGGGATGGCACCGATTCGGACGGCGATACCGTCGATGCCGGCACCTACACCCTGAAAGTGACCGCGCTCGATTCGTCCGGCGCGGCGATCGATACCACCACGACGATCAAGGGGACGGTGACCGCAGTGGATTCCACCGACGGCACCACCTTGCTTGAGCTGGGCGGAACCTCCGTCTCGCTGTCCGACATCACCCGCCTTGCGGCCTGACCGGGAGAATCGCCATGTCACTCGCCGGGGCCATGAACACCGCCGTCTCCGCGCTGAAGGCTCAAAGCCAGGCGCTGTCGATGATTTCCAACAATCTGGCCAATTCCTCGACCACCGGCTACAAGGGGGTGACCACCAGCTTCGCCACCTTGGTGACCCAGCAATACAGCACCACGGCCTATACCGGCGGCGGCGTGACCTCGTCGGTGCGGCAGAACGTCGATGCCCAGGGGCTGATCGAGGCGACCTCCAACAGCACCGACCTTGCCCTCGACGGCAACGGCTTCTTCGTCCTGAGCTACGGCCAGAACGGTAACGAGGATTTCTATACCCGCGACGGCGAGTTCTCGATCAACGACGAGGGCTATCTGGTTCTGGGCGACAATTACTACGTCCAGGGGGCGGCGACCGACGCCTATGGCAACATCACCGGCAACATCGCCAATCCCGAGTCGGTCAAGGTCAACATCAACGATAAACAGCCGATCCCGACGACGGAAGAGGTCATCAAGGCCAACATTCCGTCCAGCGCGGCGGTGGGCGACACCTTCTCCACCTCAATGGAGGTGTTCGACAGCCAAGGCGGGTCGAGCACGGTCGCCATGACCTTCACCAAGACCGGGACCAATACCTGGGATCTGACCCTGGGCGATCTGGTCTCGACCACCGACGGGACCACCACGACCGGCACGCTGTCGCCCGCGACGATCTCGCTGACCTTCGACGGCACCGGCAAGCTGACCTCGGACGCGACCACCGACCTGACCGCGACCTGGACCAACGGGGCCACCGCGACCAGCACGATTACCCTCGATCTCGGCGACGAGGGCAACCTGACCCAGCAGAACAGCGGCACCGACATCAACATCACCAGCATCGTCGGCGATGGCGCGGTGGCGGGCAGCTACACCGGCGTCGAAATCGGTTCGGACGGCACGATCTATGCCAATTACGACAACGGCTTGCAGGTGTCGATCTACAAGCTGGCGATCGCGACCTTCCCCAATCCGGACGGTTTGAGCGCGATGAGCAACGGCGTCTACGAGCAATCGACCTCGTCGGGCCAGCACAACGTCTATTGCGTCGCGGGCGAAGACGGGACCGGAACGGTCAAGTCGAGTTCGCTCGAATCCTCGACCGTCGATACCGGCGACGAATTCACCCGGATGATCGTGGCCCAGCAGGCTTACTCGGCCGCCTCGCAGGTCATCAACACCGCCAAGGACATGTACGACGACCTGATTGCGGCGATCCGTTGACCGAACGCCGAGAAAGGACTTTCCCATGACCAAGAAACCCGCTTCCGCCCAGGTTATCTCCCTCTCCGAGCGCCGCTTCGAGCGCCGGATCGAGGAAATCCGCGAAATTCTTCCTCCCGCGCCTCCGGGAGAATCGGTCGATCCCGATCTCGACGCCCGCCAGCTCGCCGAGATTCTGGCCCGGCAGATCGCCGAACTGCCCGACGACCAGCGTCGGCTGGTCCGTCGCCGCGTCTCGGTCGCCATCGGCGATCTTGAAACTTTGATCGACGAACTGGAAAGCGATCTGGCCTCGCTGGCAAAGGATCTGCGGGCGCTGAATCACCATGACGGCGCCGCCAAGGCTTATCGCCAGGGCTCCACCACCGCCAACGACCATCGTTCCTGATACCGCCCGTGCCCCATTTCGAGACAAGGAGCCCCGTCATGCTTCAGACCGCCGCCGCCGATCTTTCGGACCTCGCTCGCGTCGAGACCTCGGCCCATGCCCTGCTCGATGTGGTGACCGAACTGGCCGCCGTGATGGAAGAGGAAAACCGGCTGCTGGCCGCGGGCTTTCCCGCCGGTCTGGTCGGCACCTCGGACCGCAAGGGCGAGCTGACCGCCGAATATGCCGATTTGTGGGATCAGGTCCGCGCCGAGGCCGCCCAGGCCCTGGCCGCCGATCCCGATTTCGCCCGCTCGCTGATGCAGGCGGTCGGCGATCTGCGCCAAGTCGCCAACGAAAATCTGGCCCGGCTGGAAGCGGCGATGACGGCGTCGCGGCGCCGGGTCGAGGCGGCGCTGGCGGCGCTGCACGAAGACGCCTCTACGGGCCGGACCTATGGGTCGGACGGCGAGATGCTGCTGGCGCATTTCCCCACCGCCGGGGCCAATTTTCACGCCTAAGTCCGGCCCGGGGCGGGCGAAGAATCGCGAAGGAGGCCGATGATGTCGCTCAATGTTGCCCTGTCCACGGCCTCGCGGTCGCTGCGGACGATCGAAACCCAGATGGCGGTGGCGTCGGCGAATCTGTCGAACGCGGATGTCGAGGGCTATACCCGCAAATCCGCGACCAAGGTCACCAACGTCACGGCGGGAATCGGCACCGGGGCGACGATCACCGAGATCGTCAGCAAGGCCGATCCCTGGCTGTTGAAGAGCATTGTTGCCACGACCTCGACCAACGAATCCGCGTCGGTGTCCGCCGATTACCTCGACCGCCTGGGCGACGCGCTGGGCTCGCTGTCCTCTGACAGCGACAGCAGCGGCGACACCCTGGCGTCGTCGATCTCGTCTTTGTCCTCGGTTTTGACCGAACTGGCGACGACGCCGGACAGCAGCACCCTGAAAAGCGAGGTCGTGGGCGATCTCGACGACGCCGCTTCGGCGCTGCGGACGACCTCGTCCGAGGTCCAGAGCCTGCGCCAGGGGGCGGATTCCGATATCGCCGACGCGGTCGAGACCGCCAATAACGCGCTGACCGCAATCGACGAATTAAACGATTCGATCGTCCGCGCCCAGGCGTCCGGCCAATCCACCGCCGATCTGGAAGACCAGCGAATCAACAAGGTGGCCGATCTGGCCGCGGTGATGGGGGTCAGCTATTTCACCCAGGCCAACGGGGCGATGGTGATCTATACCAGCGGGGGCGCGCCGCTGCTGAATTCGACGGTCCATACCCTGTCCTTCAGCGAGGCGGGGACGGTGACCTCAAGCGCGTCCCTGTCCGGCGTCAAGCTCGACGGCACCGACATCACCAGTTCGATCAAGACCGGCAGCATCTCCGCCCTGGTGACCCTGCGCGACAAGACCCTGCCCGCGATTCAGACCGAACTGGACGAGATCGCCACCAGCCTCGCCGACAGCCTCAACGGCGTCCACAATGACAGCACCGCCTCTCCCCCGCCCAGCAGCCTGACCGGCAGCGTCACCGGGCTGGACAGCGCAAGCGAGCTGACCGCCACCGGCACCTTGTCGGTCGCGGTGACCGATGCCGACGGATTGACCGTCCACGCCGCCACCTTCGACCTGTCGGGCTATTCCGACGTGGGGTCGCTGGTGGGGGCGATCAACGGCGCGGGACTGGGCCTGACCGCCGATATCGACGCGACGACCGGGGCCGTAACCTTGACCGCCGACGATACGACGACCGGTATCGCGCTGTCGGGCGGCACGGTGACCTCGCTGAACGGCACCGCGCTATCGACGGAAAAGTCGCTTTCCGCCGCGCTGGGGCTGAACGATCTGCTGATCGGCACCGGGGCGGAAACGATCGCGGTCCGCGCCGATATTCTCTCCTCGCCCTCGCTGCTGGCGACCTCGGCCCTCGACACCGCCACGACGGCGTTGACGACGGGCGGCGTCGCGGTCAGCGACGGCACCGGGGCGCAGGTTCAGTCGCTGGCCGACGCCCTGACGTCGGCGGGGGTGACCACCAAGGCGGCCAACATGGTGTCAGGCGTTTCCAGCCGCCTGTCCTCGGCCAGCGACGAGGCCGCCAGCCAGGAAACCACCCTATCGACCCTGACATCGTCGTTCTCGTCGAAATACGGCGTCAACGTCGATGAGGAAAGCGCGACGATCTCGGCGCTGGAGAATTCCTATTCCGCCTCGGCTCAGGTGATCAGCACCGCGAAGTCGATGTTCGATGCCCTCTTGCAAGCGGTGAGCTGATCATGGAACGCGTATCGACCTTCGGGCTGAGTCAGACGATGGTGAATTCGTCGATGTCGCTGCAATCGCGTCTGGCCAAGGCCGAGCTGCAAAACGCCTCGGGCCTGAAGGCCACGACCTATACCGGATTGGGGGCAACCGAAACGGCGCGGCTGGTGACGGTCGAGGACACGATGGCCCAGACCAAGGCGTGGTCGACCAACGCCCAGACCGTGCTGGACCGGGTCGAGGTGATGTACAACACCGTCGGCGACATCGCCGACAAGATGTCGACCCTGCGCTCGACCCTGACGACGGCGATGTCGGACATCAGCTCGGGAACCGATTACGCCGCCCTGGGCAGCGATCTGCTCGACGATCTCGAAGGGTTGATGAACACCCAGGTCGATGGCCGCTATCTGTTCAGCGGTGGCCGCACCGACACCGCGCCGGTCGATGTCTCGCTGTTGACCTCGCCGCCGAGCGGAACCGACACCGCCTATTACCAGGGGGATTCCAACCTCGCCGCGCTTCAGGTCTCGGGCGAGCAATCGATCACCTATGGCGTCACCGCCGACGATTCGGGGTTCGAGAAGGCGTTGCGCGCCGCCAACATGCTGACCGGGCTGACCACCGACGAGGTCGATACGGCCAAAGTGTCGGCGGCCTACGACCTCGCCACCGAGGCGCTGGAGGAGATATTGGCGACCCAGGGGACGATCTCGCTGTCCTCCTCTCGGCTCGAATCGGCCAAGGCCCGGCAGGATACCGCCTCGTCGCTGTTGGCCGACCGCGCCAGCGCGCTGAAATCGGTCGATATCGCCGAGGTCTCGGTCAACATCTCCGAGCTTCAGAACACGCTGGAGGCCTCTTACTCGGCGCTGGGCAAGATCACCGGCCTGTCGCTGGTTTCGTACCTGTAGCCCGCTCCGGCGGCCAAGCCGGGGCATTCGTCGAACCAACACCGCCACCGACCGTCTGATAACGGTCGGCGACGGTGTTGGTTGTGTTGTGGTTTGGGCGAAAAGAGAAAGGACTTAGCCAGTTTCCCAGCTAAGTCCTTTAACTTGGTGGAGCCAGACGGAATCGAACCGACGACCTCTTGAATGCCATTCAAGCGCTCTCCCAACTGAGCTATGGCCCCTTTTATTTCGGACCGGCGGGTTTGGGGCTCCGTCGGTGGAGGCGGAACATATTGTCTTCGGGCTGGCCTTGCAAGCGAAAAATTTCGCTTTTTTCCATCTTCCGAAAACAGCCGGTTCCGGGCCGTTTGGACGAGGTCTAGACCTCGTCCTCCAGCCCCTCGTCCATATGTTCCATCACTTCGGCCATGTCGTCATCGTCTTCGCCCAGATCCGAGGCGTCCTCGATCAGACCGGCCTCATCCTCCTCGGCGGCGTCCTCGCTATCGACGACCTCGTCATCGCCGCTTTCCACCAGATCGTCGGCTTCGGTCTCGATGATCTCGGCCGCGACGGCTGCGGGAATGGCCGCTTTGGTCTCGACCGGGACGCCACCGGCGCGCCGCACCTTGAAGGGCACGTCGGGTTCGACGGTCGAGCCACATTTCGGGCAGATGATCGGAACATGCTTCAGATCATAGAAACGGCAGCCGCAGCTTTGGCAGGTGCGCTTGTGTCCCCATTCCGGCTTGGCCACCTGGCGATCCTCCTAGAACGTTGTCCGGTGATTTTGCTGTCTGGAGGGGCATTTGCCATGTTCCCCACCCTGTGTCAAAACCAATTCGTGACGATGCCGCCGCGACCGCCGCCGGTCTATGACGTCGGCGCGGCTTGTGATAGAGCTTTGGCCCCCGCCGTCATGGCGGCGGCGACGGCAGGGAAGAAGGGGTGAACATGGCCAAGACGCTGCATTCCGGACGGGTCCAGGCGCTTTCCGGCTCGGCGCGGGTGCCGGGCGACAAGTCGATTTCGCACCGGGCTTTGATGCTGGGAGCGCTGGCGGTGGGCGAAAGCGTTGTCGGCGGTCTGCTCGAAGGCGACGACGTGTTGCGGACGGCGGCCTGCATGCGAGCGCTGGGGGCCGAGATCACCCGCCACGAGGACGGGCGCTGGCATCTGTTCGGGCGCGGCGTCGGTGGCCTGTCCGAACCGGCCGACCTGCTCGACATGGGCAATTCCGGCACCGGGGCGCGGCTGCTGATGGGTCTGGTCGCCACTCATCCCTTCACCTCGTTCTTCACCGGCGACGCGTCGCTGCGCTCGCGGCCGATGCGCCGGGTCACCGAGCCGCTGGCGCGGATGGGAGCCCGGTTCTTCACCCGCGACGGCGGACGGCTGCCGCTGGCGGTGGTCGGCACCGCGAGCCCGCTGCCGATTAGCTATGAACTGCCGGTGGCGTCGGCTCAGGTCAAGTCGGCCCTGCTGCTGGCCGGGCTCAACACGCCGGGCGAGACAACGGTGATCGAGCGCGAGGCCACCCGCGACCATACCGAACTGATGCTGCGTAATTTCGGTGCCGACGTCCGGGTCGAAGCGACCGAGAGCGGCGGGCGTGCGATCACCGTCACCGGCTTTCCCGAACTGACCGGGCGGCAGTTCGAGGTTCCGGCCGATCCGTCCTCGGCGGCGTTCCCCACCGTCGCGGCATTGCTGGTCGAGGGGTCGGAGATCGTTCTGCCCGGCGTCGGCATCAATCCGCTGCGGACCGGGCTCTATCAGACCCTGCGCGAGATGGGGGCCGACCTGCGCTACGAGAACCGGCGCGATCAGGCGGGCGAGCCGGTCGCCGATCTGCGGGTGCGCGCCTCGCGGCTGAAGGGGATCGACGTCCCGGCCGAGCGGGCACCGTCGATGATCGACGAATATCCGATCCTGGCGGTGGCCGCCTCGTTCGCCGAGGGCACCACCCGGATGCGCGGGCTGGCCGAATTGCGGGTCAAGGAAAGCGACCGGCTGGCGGCGATGGCGCGCGGGCTGGCCGCCTGCGGCGTCGTGGTCGAGGAAGAGGCCGATGCCCTGATCGTCCACGGCAAGGGCCGTGCGCCGCGCGGAGACGCCCTGATCGCCACCCGCTTCGATCACCGCATAGCGATGGCCTTCCTGGTCCTGGGGATGGCCGCAGAGCGTCCTGTCGCCATCGACGAGGCCGAGGCGATCGACACCAGCTTCCCTGGCTTCGTCGCGCTGATGAACGGTCTGGGAGCGGCAATCGGATCGACCGACGCCGACGCGGTCTGATCCGACGGCGATAGTCTCCCGTGAAAAAGTCCCTCGCTGTCGCTCGGTGTACTTTTTCCCGTTGGATTAAAAGGAGAAAAATGGGCTAGGGGCGGCCCAGCGCCCATTTTTCGTGTTGTCTGTTTCACCAGCCTCCGAAGCCGTGGGCGTCGCCCATCGGCCTCGGAGGGAACCAAATCCATCCCCGCGCGGAAAGCTTGATTGAGCACGGGGATTCTTTTTGAACCGGGGAAAAGTACACTGATACCAAATCCCAGTGAGTGAAACTCATGGGGATTTGGTTAGGCCCAAG
>NZ_FNWO01000020.1 GCF_900108475.1 Magnetospirillum fulvum
AAGCTTGATTGAGCACGGGGATTCTTTTTGAACCGGGGAAAAGTACACTGATACCAAATCCCAGTGAGTGAAACTCATGGGGATTTGGTTAGGCCCAAGGGGCCGCGCGCCTGATGGCGCGGAAGGCAAGGGACGCGGAGGCGTCCCGCCCGCCGTTTGAGGGCTTCGGTGATCGGTTCCGATCACCGAGACATGGTATGAGGCCAAAGACCGAAGGACTTTTTCACGACTGACGGCGATAAGAGGGGCGCGGCGGCAACCGCCGCGCCCGGGTCGGTTCGCGTCTGTCCTAAGGATCAGACTGCCTTCAGGTTGACCGCAGCGGTCTTGCCCTTGCGGGGATCGCGCTCGGTGTCGAAAGACAGCTTCTGCCCCTCGTTCAGATTGCCCATTCCGGCGCGTTCGACCGCCGAGATGTGAACGAAAACGTCGGCGGTGCCGTCGTCGGGCTGGATGAAGCCATAACCCTTGGTGCTGTTAAACCACTTCACGGTGCCAGTCGGCATGGGGATCTCCACATAGAAACAGGTCCGGCCCGCATGCCCTCATGCGGGTCCGATCGTTCGACCCGCACAGACACCGAAAGCGGCGTCGGACTCCCGCAAAGGAGTCCTTTCGGTAGGTAGAAAGATCAACCAAGGATGTTCTAGCGTTTCCGAGAATACAAGCCTATTCGGCGAATGTTTCCGGTTCCCACCCTGTCGGATGGCCCACGACTTAACCGTTCGAGTGGGGCGTTGC
Source organism: Magnetospirillum fulvum (assembly GCF_900108475.1). Classification (GTDB taxonomy): domain Bacteria; phylum Pseudomonadota; class Alphaproteobacteria; order Rhodospirillales; family Magnetospirillaceae; genus Phaeospirillum; species Phaeospirillum fulvum_A. The sequence continues at coordinate 742 of NZ_FNWO01000020.1, forward strand.
CGTCGCTGGTCTTACTCGGCCCGGGGCGACGCTTCGATGGCGCGCGGCGTGGCGCGGTAGGCCTTGCCCGCCCAACGCAGCCAATAGGCCGGCGTGCGGATGGTCGACCATTCGCCGACCCGCTCGACGGTGAGAAAAACCTCCTCGGGCCCGGCATAACTCCAGCCGACCGGAGCCCAGCCCTGGTCGGTCCAACGTGCCACCATCAGCGGCCCGCCGCTGTCGGTGACCCAGTCGGGGGAATCGAGCAGCAGGAACAGTTCGGCCTTGCCGTCGCGATCAAGGTCGATCCGCCCGGCCCGGACCTGTTCGGGGCCAAAGCCCAAATCCCCGGTCGAGCGGTAATAAGCCGGCCATTGCGCCTTCAGCACCGCGTCGATATCGGGCGGGGTCGGGTCGGGCAACGGTTGCAGCGCCACCAGGGCGGCCAGAGGGCTGTCGTCCTGGGCGTGAGCAAGGGGGGAGGACGCCGCCCACAGCAGCGCCGTCACAAGGGCGGCATGAATGCGCATGATTGGGCCGGAGCTTAGAAAATTTCCGCGCCGGTGTACACCATCCGTTTTGCTCTGCGGCACGGCGGGGGATTGAGGTACACTGACGGCGGGTTTAAGCGGGCCGATTCCGATCCCGCTGCGAAACCGTTTCGCCGAAGGGAGAAATCATGCGTCGCCTGGGCCGTCTCCTGGTCATCCTTCTTGCCGTCACCGGATTTCTGACCCTGTGCGGGATCGGATTGACCGGTCTGGTCGCCTATCGGCTGGCCACCGGCGAGGGGGTGACCGTTCCGCCCGAACGGGGGATCGTCACCCTCGACCTCGAATCGCGCTTCCGCAGCGCCCCCAACGGCGATCCGATGGCGGCACTGTCGGGCGAGCAATCCTACGTTCTGCGTCAGGTGATCGAGGCGATCGACGCCGCCGCCGCCGACCGCCGGGTCGTCGGGCTGTTCGCAACGATGGGGCACGCCTCGCTCGGTCTGGCTGACGGCCAGGATCTGCGCGACGCGATCATCCGCTTCCGCGCTTCGGGCAAACCGGCGGTGCTGTTCGCCGAGACGCTGGGCGACGGCGGCGTCGGCACGCTTGATTACTACCTCGCCTCGGCCTTCGGTCAGGTGTGGCTCCAGCCCTCGGGCGATGTCGGCCTGACCGGTCTCGCCGCCGAAAGCCCGTTCGTCAAGGGGACCCTCGACCTGCTGGGGATCAAGACCCAGTTCTTCGCCCGCCACGAATACAAATCGGCGATCGAAACCTTTACCCAATCCGCCTACAGCGCGCCGCACCGCGAGACCCTGGGTCGTCTGCTCGATTCCTGGACCGGCCAGATCGTCGCCGGGATCGCCAGCGGCCGCAAGATGCCGGTCGAGCGGGTGCAGGGTCTGCTGGGCAAAGGCCCCTATCTCCCGCCCGAGGCGCTGGCCGCCGGTCTGATCGACCGGGTCGGCTATCGCGACGAGGCGTGGACCGCCGTCGCCGGAAGCGGTGAAAGCGCGGCCGAAGAGGTCGATATCGCCGATTATGCCGCCCGCCAGATCTCCCCGAACGGGGTCAAGGTGGCGCTGATTTCCGGTCTGGGTGCGATCCATCGCGGCGAATCCAGCCCCGGTTTTGATGACGATGGCGGCTTTGGCGCCGCCACCATCGCCCAGGCCTTCCGCGACGCCGTCGAGGACGAGTCGGTCAAGGCGATCCTGTTCCGGGTCGATAGCCCCGGCGGCTCCTACACCGCGTCCGACACGATCTGGCACGAGGTCAAGCTGGCCCGTGCCGCCGGAAAGCCGGTGGTGGTGTCGATGGGCAATGTCGCCGCCTCGGGCGGCTATTTCGTCGCGATGGGGGCCGACCGGGTGCTGGCCCAGCCCGGCACCCTGACCGGCTCGATCGGGGTGTTCACCGGCAAGGTCGTGCTCGACGAATTCTGGCGCAAGCTGGGGGTCTCGTGGGACGAGATGCATCGCGGCGACAATGCGGGGATGTGGAGCATGAACCGTCCGTTCCCGCCCGAGGCCCAGGCCCGGATCGACGCGATGCTGGACGCGATCTATGCTGATTTCACCGGCAAGGCGGTCGAAGGCCGTGCCATTCCCGCCGACAAGATCGACCAATTGGCCCGTGGCCGGGTATGGAGCGGTACCGATGCCCACGACAACGGTCTGGTCGATGGCCTGGGCGGCTGGCACGAGGCAATCGCGGCGGTCCGCGACCTCGCCCATCTGAAACCGGAAGACTCGCTCAATCTGGTTGCCTTCCCCGAACCGCGTAAGCCGTGGGAGGTTCTGGCCGAGGCGCTGTCGGGCGGTTCGGTCGCCGAACGCAAGGCCCTGTCGCGGGCGGTGGCGGTGCTCGACCCGCTGCTGGCACCGCTGGCCGCTTTGCCGGTGCCGCGTGATGGCGGCGGGGCCAGCCTGCGGATGATGCCGGTCAGCCCGGCCGGAGCGGCCAGATGAGCGGCGAGACCCGCACTGTCGTCGTAACCGGGGCGAGTCGGGGGATCGGCCATGCCATCGCCCAGCGCTTCCTGGCCGAAGGCTGGCGGGTCATCACCTGCGCCCGCGTCGAGGTGCCCGAAGCCTGCAAGATCGACCGCAATTGGATCTGCCACATTGCCGCCGATCTGGGCGATCCCGCCGGGGCCGAGGCGTTCATCGCCAAAGCCAACGCCGTGCTGGGCTCGGCCCCGCTCCATGCCCTGGTCAACAATGCCGGTGTCAGTCCCAAGACCCCCTATAAGGAGCGTCTGGGGGTGCTGAACGGTCCGATCGACGGGTGGAAGGATGTGTTCGAGCTGAACTTCTATGCCCCGTTACGGCTGGCCCGCGGCTTTGCCAGCGCGCTGCATCGGGGCAAGGGGGCGATCGTCAACATCACCTCGATCGCCGGGCATTACGTCCATCCCTTCGCCGGGTCGGCCTATTCGACCTCGAAGGCGGCGCTGTCCGGCCTGACCCGCGAAATGGCGGCCGAGATGGCCCAATTGGGCGTCCGGGTCAACGCCGTCGCCCCCGGCGAAATCCGCACCGAGATGATTTCGGCCGAGTACGAGGCGCTGGTGCCGCGTATCCCGCTCGAACGGATGGGAACCACCGCCGACGTTGCCGGGACGGTCTTTCAATTGTGCGGACCCGATTTCGCCTATGTCACCGGCACCGAGGTGTTCGTCACCGGCGGCCAGCACCTGTATTAAGGGCCGCCCGCCTTATCCCTCGGCGAAGGGATGGCCGACGACATAGGGGCGGTAGGCCAGATCCTTGCCGATAATGTGGCGCATCGCCCATTTGGTCAGAATCGCGATGATATCGGCGCGGGTCTGGGGGGCTTTGCCGCCACGCTGCCGCAATGCCAGGATGTCGTCCATCAACTGGCGGTGCTCGGCCTGATGCGAGGTGAAGTCGGGATAGTCGCAGGCCAGCATCAGCCGTTCCTCGGCCTCGAAATGAAAGCGGGCGTACTCGATCAGATCGTCCAGTCCCCGTTCGATCATCGCCTCGGTGCCGGTGTCCAGCGATCCCGCCAGCCGGTTCAGCATGTCGATCATCGTGCGATGTTGCAGATCCATCAGCGGGACGCCGACGCTCAAGGTTTCGATCCATTGGGGAAGGGGCATCGCCTTGGCTCCGCTCTGACCTCGGCGTCAGCATAGCATGCCGGGCGCGAGGACGATCCTGCTTTTGCGGTCAAAGGTGGTGGCAGACCCGCCGCCGCCTAAACGGAAAGATGAACGCCGTCGTCGGAGCGGTCTGTGACGCGATCCACAAAACGGAGCCGGGTCAGCCCCGGGGGGCGGTGCCGAGACGGTGGCCGCGCGCCAGCAGATCGCGCATCGCCTCGGCGGGGAGCGGGCGGCTGAAGATATAGCCCTGGATCTGGTCGCAGCCCAGTTCGCGCAGGAAGTCGAGATCCTCCTGTCGCTCGACGCCCTCGGCCACCACTTTCAGCTTCAGCGCCTTGGCCATCGCGATGATGGCATCGACGATGGCGGCGTCGTTGGGATCGGTGGCGACGTCCATCACGAACGAGCGGTCGATCTTCAGTTTCTGGATCGGGAAGCGCTTCAGCACCGACAGCGAGGAATAGCCGGTGCCGAAATCGTCGATGGCGCAGCCGATGCCCATTTCCTTCAGGCGCTGGACCACCGCAATCGCGTTGTCGGCGTCGCGCATCGCCGAGGTCTCGGTCAGTTCCAGTTCCAGCCAGCGGCTTTCCAGACCGGTCGCGGCCAGCACCCGCTCGCACGCCCCGATCAGGCGGCGGGCGTACTGGAACTGGCGCCCCGAGACGTTGACCGCGACCGGCACCGCTGGCAAACCGGCCAACTGCCAGTCCCGCGTCTGGCGGGTACAGGTGTCGAGCATGAATTCGCAGATGATGTCGATCAGGCCGGATTCCTCGGCGACCGGGATGAAATCGGCGGGCGAGACCGGCCCCAGTTCGGGACTGGTCCAGCGCACCAGCGCCTCCATCCCGACGATATTGCCGCTGATCAGATCGACCTGGGGCTGGTAATGGGCCGACAATTCGCCGTGATCGACGGCGCGGCGCAGCCGGTTCTGCATCGACAGGGTCTTGCTGGCCCGCGTGCTCAGTTCCTTGGTGAACATCTGGAAGCTGGCGGTGCCCTGACCCTTGGCCCGTTGCAGGGCGGCGTCGGCGTTCTTGATCAGGGTCTCGGCGTCCTCGCCGTCGCGGGGGAACAAGGCGACGCCGCTTGCGGCCGAAACGTCGAAATCCTGACCGGCGACCGAGACGGTGGTCTGGGCCTGGGCGTGGAGACGGTCGAGCGCGTCTTCGAGGATACGGCGGTTGTCATAGCCGGTCAGCAGCAGCAGGAAGTGATCGCCCGAGACCCGGGCCATCATGTCGTTGGGGCTGATCGAGGCGCGGATCAGATCGGCTACCCCCATCAACACCTGATCGCCGACATCGTGGCCCATTGTCGCGTTGATGACGCCGAGCCGGTCCAGCCCCAGGCTGACGATTCCCAGCAGCGAGGATTGCCGCCTGGCCTCGTCGCGGGCGGTTTCGAACCGCTCGAGGAAGGCGGTGCGGTTGGGCAGCCGGGTCAGTGGGTCGTGATAGGCCAGGAACGACAGGCGCTGTTCGGCCAGCTTGCGGTCGGTGACGTCGATGATGACGCCGTCCCACACCACTTCGCCGCCTTCGCGCCGGGTCGGGCGGGATTGGCCGCGCAGCCAGTGACAGCGGCCGTCGGGGCCAAGCACCGAGATTTCCTCGTCGAACGGTTCCATCGCCCGGGCCGAGCGGCCCAACCCGGCCATGAAGGCGAGGCGCTCATCCTCGCTCAACCGGTCGAAGAAGCGGTCGGGGGTGGCCATCAATTCCTCGGGGCCAAACCCGAGAACGGCGCGACAGCCTTCGCTGACATAGGTGAATTCGACCCGCCCGTTCGGCCACAGCACCCGCTGGAACACGATGCCCGGCATGTTGGCGGCGATCGCGCGCAGGCGCTTTTCGGTCTCGCGCAGGGCGGCTTCGGTCTGGCGGCGGCGGGTGACGTCGCGCCCAATGCCGACGAACAGGCGCTGGCCGTCGAGACGGACCTCGCTGGTCGATAATTCAAGGGCGAAGGTGGTGCCGTCCCGATGCAGCCCGGTCAGGTCGCGCGGCCCGCCGCCGACGATGCTGGCGGGCGAGATGTCGGCGGAATCGAGCAATTCGGCGTGGCGATGCGCCGGGGTCAGCAGGGCGGCCAGCGGCTGGCCGACCAGCGATTCGTCGTCACGACCGAACAGCCGCCGGGCGGCGGCATTGGCGGTGTCGATCCGACCCTGGGTGTCGAGGACCAGAATCGAATCCTCGGCATGGTCCATCAGCATGTCGAGGCGCAGATCGGCCCGGCGTTCGTCGGTGACGTCGATTACCAGTCCGTCCCACAGCACGCTGCCGTCGTCGCCCCGGCGGGGGATCGACTGGCCGCGCATCCAGCGGACTTCACCGGCGGCGGTGATGGCGCGGTATTCCTCGCGGCAGGGTTTCAGAAGCTCGGCCGAGCGGCGCATTTCGGCGACGTGCTGGTCGCGGTCGGCCCAATGGATGACGTGAAGGCAGCCCTTGGCATTGACTCCCATCGTTTCGGGCGAGAAACCCAGGATCGTCCGGACTCCGTCGCTGAACCAGGGATAATCGATCGCGCCGTCGGACGAGCGGCGGCGGCAGAAAGCGATGCCGGGAAGAGAGGCGATCAGACCTTTCAGGCGCGCCTCGGTCTCTTCCGGCGATCCTGTCGGCACTGTGGTCGCGCTGGATTCGACTCTGTCGCTCACCCTTTTTCCTTGAATTCCCGGATCGGACCACGAATGCCCGATGCGCCAGGGAGGGCAATGGTATCGGGGTGTCGTCCGACAGGCAACCTCTACCCGGTGGGTTGATCAGAGATGACTCGGTTTTCCTCTATTTATCGCGAGGTGGAAAGTCGTCAATTTTCCCCTACACTCGGGTCCGAAATTGTCGATCAAGGAGGACGTGTTTCCATGGAGTGGCTTACCAACCCCGAAATCTGGCTGAGTCTGGCCACCTTGTCCCTGCTGGAGATCGTGCTCGGCATCGACAATCTGGTCTATCTCTCCATCCTCTCGAACCGTTTGCCCGAGCATCTCCGCCCGCTGGGCCGACGGCTGGGGCTGGGCTTCGCCGTGGTGACCCGGATCGCGCTGCTCGGCTCGTTGACCTGGATCGCCGGACTGGTCGAACCGGTCTTTTCGGTGTGGGGGCATCCGGTCAGTTGGCGCGACATCATCTTGATTGGCGGTGGCGTCTTCCTGGTCGCCAAGGCCACCCACGAAATCCACGGCAGCCTGGAAGGCGAGGATGACGAGATCGACCGCGCCGCCGGGCAGCCGAGTTCGCTTGCCGCCGTCGCCGCTCCCGCCTCTGCCGGTCTGCTCTCCGTCACGATCCAGATCGCGCTGCTCGACATCGTCTTCTCGCTCGATTCGGTGATCACCGCCGTTGGCATGGCGAGCAATCTGTGGGTGATGGTGACGGCGGTGCTGCTGGCCGCCCTGGTGATGGTGCTCGCCTCTGGCCCGATGTCGCGGCTGATCGAACGCCATCCCACCATCAAGATTCTGGCCCTGGCCTTCCTGCTGCTGATCGGGGTGGCGTTGATCGCCGACGGAACCGGCTTCCACATTCCGAAGGGGTATCTGTACTTCGCGATGGCGTTCTCGCTGGGGATCGAGGCGCTGAACCTGATGGTCCGCAACGGACGGCGCAAGCCGGTCCGGCTGCGGACCCCGCTGCGGTAGCGGTTGCCCTCGCCGGGCGTGAGACGTTCGTCTCACGCCCGGCGATTGAGCCCGGATGGGGGCTGTGTTATCGCTCAAGTCCGGCATCGAGAGGTCCGTCGGGCGTGTCCGTCGGGCGAACGGGAAACTGGAGAGTGAGATGGCTTACGTCGTCACCGAAAACTGCATCAAGTGCAAATATCAGGATTGCGTCGAGGTCTGCCCGGTCGATTGTTTCTACGAAGGCGAGAACTTTCTGATCATCAACCCTGACGAATGCATCGAATGCGGTGTGTGCGAGCCCGAATGTCCGGCCGAAGCCATCGTTCCGGATTCCGAGCCCGGCGCGGCGGAATGGGTCGAGGTGGCCCGTCAGTATGCCGGGCAGTGGCCCAATATTACCCGCAAGGGTGAGGTTCCCGCCGATGCCGCCGTCTGGAAGGGCAAGCCGGGCAAGAAGGCGCTGTTGTCGTCCAAGCCCGGCCGCTGACCTGTCGCGGCGGTTCTGCTCCGCCGCGGACCAGCCTGGAGGGGGATCGGGCGATCCCCCTGATCGGCTTTGGGGGCGAGGGGAGGATTGCTCCGGCGGCCTCTGGCGGGATACGCTGCCCCGATGAGCAAGCCGCCCCCCAAGACCCCGAAAGCCCCGAAATCCATCAAGCCGCCCAAGGCAGCGGCGCGTCCGGCCCCCCGACCGGCGCCGATCCCGTCGAAACAGGACATCCTGGACTTCATCCGCGCCCAGCCGGGCCGGGTGGGCAAGCGCGAATTGGCGCGTGCCTTCCGTCTGCGCGGCGACGACCGGATTGATCTGAAGGCGATCCTGCGCGAGTTGGAAGGCGACGGCGCGGTGCGGCGCGACCAGCCCCGCCGCTTCTCTCCCCCCGGCACCTTGCCGGAAACCGGGGTGGTCGAGGTGATCGGCACCGATTCCGACGGCGAATTGCTGGCCCGCCCGGTGGTGTGGGAGCAAGAGGGGCGGCCGCCCCGGATTTTCCTGGCTCCCTTCCGTCCCGGCCAGCCTGCGGTCGGGATCGGCGACAAGGTGCTGTGCCGCCTGCGCCGGATGCGGGACGATACCTTTGAAGGCCGCCCGATCAAGATCGTCGGCGAGGCCCGTGCCCGCGTGTTGGGGGTGTTCGAGCCGCTGCCCGACGGGTCGGGGCGGATCCGTCCGACCAGCCGGCGCGAGAAAGCCGATTACATGGTGCCGAAGGGCGAAGGCGGCGGGGCCGAGACCGGTGAACTGGTGCTGGCCGACATCCTGCCGGGGCGGCTGTACGGGCTGCGTCAGGCGGTGGTGAAGGAACGGCTGGGGCCGCTGGGCGGGCCGCGCTCGATCAGTCTGGTGGCGATCCACACCAACGACATTCCGTTCGATTTCCCCCGCGAGGCGCTGGCCCAGGCCGCCGCCGCCGGTCCGGCTCCGTTGGGAGCGCGGACCGATCTGCGCAAGGTGCCGCTGATTACCATCGACGGCGAGGACGCCCGCGATTTCGACGACGCGGTATGGGCCGAGGCCGATACCGATCCGGGCAATCCCGGTGGCTGGCATTGTCTGGTCGCGATCGCCGACGTCTCGTGGTACGTCCGCCCCGGCGATGCCTTGGACCGCGAGGCGTTCAAGCGCGGCAATTCGGTCTATTTCCCCGACCGGGTGGTGCCGATGCTGCCCGAGGATCTGTCGAACGGCTGGTGCTCGTTAAAGCCCGCCGAGGAACGCCCCTGCCTTGCCGTCGAGTTCTGGATCGACCGCGACGGCCACAAGCGGCGCCACCGCTTCCTGCGCGGGCTGATGCGCTCGGCGGCGCGGTTGACCTATGCCCGGGTCCAGGCCGCCCGCGACGGCCAGCCCGACGACGAGACCGTGCCGCTGACCGACCCGGTGATCGCTCCGCTGTATGGTGCGTGGGAGGCGTTGGGCCGGGCCCGCAAGCAGCGCGGCGTGCTCGAACTCGATCTGCCCGAGCGCAAGGTGGTGATGGATGCCGAGGGACGGGTCGCCGGAGTGGTCGAACGCGAACGCTTCGACAGCCACCGCCTGATCGAGGATTTCATGATCGCCGCCAACGTCTGCTCGGCCGAGACGTTGGAGAAGCAGGGTCAGCCCTGCATGTACCGGGTTCACGATCAGCCCTCGGCGGAAAAGCTCGACGGCCTGCGGGAGGTGTTGCGCGGGCTCGATCTCAAGTTGGCCAAGGGGCAGGTGCTGAAGCCCGAGCATTTCAACCGCATCTTGTCCGCCGTGGCGGAAACCCCCCATGCCTCGCTGGTCAATGAAGTGATCCTCCGGTCGCAGGCCCAGGCCGCTTATTCGCCTGAAAACCTTGGGCATTTCGGTCTGGGTCTGGCCCGCTACGCCCACTTCACCTCGCCGATCCGCCGCTATGCCGACCTGCTGGTCCATCGGGCCTTGGTCGCCGGATTGGGGCTGGGCGAGGGCGGGCTGCCTGCGGATGCGGTTGGGCAGTACGAGGAATGGGGGCAACACATTTCGGCAACGGAACGACGGGCCTCGACCGCCGAGCGCGAAGCGGTTGATCGCGCCGTCACCTTGTTCCTGGCCGACCGGGTCGGCGACGAATTCATCGGCCGGGTGTCGGGGGTGACCCGCTTCGGATTGTTCGTGACGCTGGACGGCAGCGGAGCCGACGGGCTGGTGCCGATCTCCAGCCTGCCCGACGATTACTACGATCACGACGAGGCGCGGCATTGCCTGATCGGACGGCGCAGTCGCAAGAGCTATCAGCTTGGTCAACTGATCGAGGTCTCGTTGCGCGAGGCCAACGTGCTGACCGGCTCGATGGTGTTCGGACTGGCCGGGCAGGGACCGGGGCGGGCACCGCGCCGTCCGTCGTCTCCGCCGCCGCGTCGCCGGGGTCGCTGACCGGACCGGCCCTGTGCCGGTGGATGATGGAAGGAAACCGAGTTCGCCGTGTCCGCACTCCGCGCTTTCGCCGTGATGAAGAGGGGGATGGCTTGGGGGGCTGCGGCGCTTCTGGGTGTCGCCACGGTGTTGTCGGCCGCGTCCGAGGCATGGGCGGGCTGGGACGTTGTCGAAGCGCAACGAACCGTCGCCTATGGCTTGGCCGCGATCGTCGATCGCCATCTGCAACAGGTTCCCGCCGCAGCGGTCGCTCTTGATGCGATGCGCGGACTGGCCGATATCGACCCTCAATTCGCCGTCGCCATCCAGGGAGGCCGGGTGCGGCTGACCAATGCCGAACGGGTTGTCGCCGATTACCCCGCTCCCGCTGCCGACGACGTCGAATCCTGGGCCCGGCTGGTGATCAGTGTGGCGCTGGATGCGGGCGAACTGTCGCCCTTGGTGCGCGACGCCGATGCCGAGCGGCTGTACCGGGCCGTCTTTGAAGGCGCGCTGGGCACCGCCGACCTGCATTCCCGCTATGCCGGAGCCACCGAAGCCCGCGACAACCGGGCCAACCGCAACGGGTTCGGCGGCATCGGTATCCGTTTCGAACTGATCGAGGGCGAGGCGCGGATCGTCGATGTGGTCGAGGACACGCCAGCGGCGCGGGCCGGATTGCAGGCCGACGACGTCATTGTCTTGATCGACGGCAAGCCGGTGCGGGGGCTGGACCGGAGCGAGATTTCCGCCCGGCTGCGCGGCGCGGTCGCCAGCGCCCTGATCGTGACCCTGCGCCGGGCCGGGCAGACAATCGAAGCGAAGGTGCAACGGTCGCTGATCGTGCCGAAGACGGTGACCCAGACCGTGGACGGGGGGATCGCGATCTATCGGATCAGCAGCTTCAATCAGCGCACCGCCAGCACTCTCGAAACCAAGCTGCGCGAGACCCGCGAGCGGATGGGGTCGCGGCTGAAGGGGGTGGTGCTCGATTTGCGCGGCAATCCCGGCGGGTTGCTCGACAAGGCGGTCGCGGTCGCCGATCTGTTCATCGCCGATGGGCCGATCGTTTCGACCCGGGGCCGCAATCCCGCCGCCAATGCCGTGCTGACCGCGCGGCCCGGCGATCTGGCCGAAGATCTGCCGGTGGTGGTGCTGATCGACGGACGGTCGGCCTCGTCGGCCGAAATCCTGGCGTCGGCCTTGCAGGATTCCGGCCGTGCCGTGCTGATCGGAACCAATTCGTATGGCAAGGGCACGGTCCAGACCGTGATCCGCCTGCCCAATGACGGCGAAATCACCCTGACCTGGTCGCGCTTCCATGCCCCCAGCGGCTATGCCCTGCACGGGCTGGGGGTGCTTCCGGCGCTGTGCACCTCGCCGCAGCAGGCGACGGCGGAGCGGAGCGGCGACCCCGCCCGATTCGCCCGCACCCTGGCGGTGTGGCGTCAGGCCGGGCTGGACGATACCGACTTGCGCCGCCGTCTGCGCGATCTCTGCCCGCCGGTCCGGCGGACCGATACGGCGGAGGAGATGATCCAGGCTCGCCGCCTGTTGAGTGACCCATCCGCTTTCGCCCGTCTCCTGGCGGCTGAAACGGGGCACGTCGGGCCGTGATCGAGCGATAAAATGTGATAGGGTGAAACAAGCCTTTTGGCAGGGAGCGGCTAGCCGCTAGTCTGATCTCATCCAGCCGGGAAAGGGAAATGGAGGATGCTGAGACTGGATGTCGGGACGCTCGCCTTCTCTGCGGCGACCCTTTCCCTGGCCGCCTGTCTGGTCATTCTGGTGTTCGGCCGCGCCCGGCAAGGGGATCGGCGCTGGGTTCCTTTCGCCGTTTCGACCGGGCTGTACGGCGTCGGCGTCCTCCTGATCCTGTTGCAAGATCTGCTGTCGCGAGATGTTGCCATCGTCTCGGGCAACCTGCTGGTGATGCTGTCGGCGGTGGCCATCCATGTCGGGGCCTGCGGGTTGGCCGGTCGCCGCGAGGTGTGGTGGCCTCATGTCCTGATCCTGGTTCTGTTCGTCGTCGGCATGGCCGCCACCCTCGGTCCGTGGGACAGCGTTAACGTCCGCATTGGCTTTATCTCGCTGGCGCGGCTGCCGATTCTGCTGCACGCCGCCTGGATTCTGGTTCAGGCCCGCCGCGCCGATCCCGCCGCCGGGGCGCCGCTGATCGCCGGGGTGCTGATCGTGTGGAGTCTGGTGCTGCTGCTGCGCGGGGTGGCGGTGATGACAATCGAAGGCCCGATCGCCGATTTCCCGACGATGGATGGGGCGCAGGCGTTCTATTACACCATCAGCAGTTTCGGTAATCTGCTGATCGCGGTCGCGCTGCTGCGGATGGATGGCGAGATGGTCTCGGCGGCGCTGAAGGCTCAGGTCGCCCGCCAGACCGAGGCGTTGGAGCGCCGCATCGCCCAGCACGACGCGGCCCGGCGGGTGATCCGCAGCCAGCTCGCCCTGCGCGATGCCCTGATCGACACCCTGCCCGGACCGGTTTTCGCCAAGAGCGTCGATGGCGGCTTCCTGACCGTCAACCGCGCCTTCGAGCGCGCCCTGGGGCTGAACCGCGACAGTCTGGTCGGCAAGACCAGCTTTGACTTCAATCCGTTCGCCCTGGCCGAGCTTCACATCGAGGCCGACCGCGCCGCGCTGGCTGACGACAGCCACCAGGCCTATGAAGCGCCGATCCGGTTCGCCGATGGCAGCCTGCATCGGATGCTGTTTAGCAAAACCCGCTTCCTGGATGCCGACGGTTCCGTCGCCGGGATCGTCGGCGCGATGACCGACATCACCGAATTGGCGCGGGTCACCGACGATCTGCGCCGGTCCGAATCCGATCTGCGCGCCATTCTCGACAACATGACCGATGTCTTCTACCGCTCGGATTCCGACGGCCGGATTTCGATGCTGTCGCGCTCGGTCGAGACCGTGCTGGGCTATACCGTCGAGGAGTTGCTGGGGCAGCCGACGATGGTGGCGATGATTGATCCGGCGCTACGGTCGTCGATCCTGACCGCGATGCTGGCCAATGGCGGTTCCGTCACCGATTACGAATTCCAGATGCGCCACAAGGACGGGCATCCGGTGTGGGTGTCGGCCAGCACCCGCATTCTCGGCGAGGCAAAGGGCCATTTTACCGGCAGCGAGGGCACCTTGCGCCTGATCGAGGACCGCAAGCGGGCCGAGGCGGTGTTGCAGGAAAGTCAGGCGCTGATCCAGGTGCTGCTCAATTGCTCGGTCGATGCGACCCTGCTGATCGAGGCAGACGGCACGATGCTCGCCTGCAACGCGGTGCTGTCCGAGCGGCTGGGGATCGCGGTCGAAACCATGATCGGATGCAATTTGTGGGGGCTGTTCCCGCCCGAGGTCTCGGCGGCCCGCCGCGCCGTCGTCGCGACGGTGATCGAGACCGGCACGCCCGGCCGGATCGTCGATCGCCGCGCTGGCCGGGTGTTCGACAACACCATTCACCCGGTCGTCAACGGCGCGGGAACGGTGACGCGGGTGGCGGTGTTCTCGCGCGATATCACCGACCAGACCGAGGCCGAGGCCCGGATCGCTCGCCATATCGCCGAGGTTCACCGTTCGAACGAAGAACTGGAACAATTCGCTTATGTCGCTAGTCACGATCTGCGCGAGCCGCTCCGGATGATCAGCAGCTATCTGTCGTTGATCGAACGCCGCTACGCCACCAACCTGGACGAAGACGGCCGCCAGTTCCTTGATTATGCCCGTGACGGAGCCCAGCGGATGGATCGTCTGGTGCTCGATTTGCTCGATTACGCCCGGATCGAACGCGGCGGCGACCCGATTGTTCCGGTTGATGTCCGCTCGACGATCGATCAGGCGATCCGCGATCTTGGCTCGGCCATCGCCGAAAGCGGCGCCCAAATCACAGTCGAGGAGCCCGATCGCCTGCCCCGGGTGCTGGGCGACGGGGCGCAACTGACCCGGTTATTCCAGAATCTGATCGGCAACGCGCTGAAATACCGTTTGCCCGATCGCCCGCCGGAAATCCGGCTGTCCTGCCGACGCGAGGGCGCGGAGTGGCGCTTTGACGTCGCCGATAACGGGATCGGGATCGAACCAGCCTATTTCGACCGGATTTTCCGCATCTTCCAGCGACTGCATCCCCAAGGTCGCTATGACGGCACCGGGATCGGTCTGGCGATCTGCAAACGGATCGTCGATCGCCATGGCGGCCGGATCTGGGTCGAGTCCACGCCCGGCCAGGGGTCGGTGTTTTCCTTCACCCTGCCGGCGGCATAAGGGTTTTCCCGGCTCTGTCATTGTCTCGTCACTTGCCTTCGGTGGGCCGCAGGGCCTAACCCTGCGAGGATCGACACGGGGAGAAGCGCCGATGCGTATCGCGATGGTCACCGACGCCTGGACTCCGCAACGTAACGGGGTGGTCCGGGTGCTGACGGCGCTGACCGCCACGTTGGAGGAGATGGGCCACGAGGTCGGCGTTTTCGAGCCGGGGGCCTTTCCCAACATTCCCTGCCCCAGTTATCCCGAAATCCCGCTGGCGCTGTTTCCCGCCGCGCGGCTGGCGGCGATGCTGGATGCCTTTGCCCCCGACGCGGTCCATCTTGCCACCGAAGGCCCGCTGGGCTGGGCCGGACGGTCGTGGTGCCTGGAGCGCTCGCTGCCCTTTACCACCGCCTATCACACCAAGTTTCCCGATTACGTCACCGCTCGCACCGGGCTGCCGATCGACTGGTCCTATGCCCTGATGCGCTATTTCCATCAGGCGGCGGCGGCGACTCTGTGCCCGTCGCCCTCGGTTTTTCGCGAGTTGCAGGAACGCGACTTCGCTCAGGCAGTGCTGTGGTCGCACGGAGTCGATACCGCCACCTTCCGTCCGCGCGGAAAGGGGCTGTTCGACCTGCCCCGTCCGGTGTTCCTTTATGTCGGGCGGGTTGCGGTCGAAAAGAACCTGCCCGCCTTTCTCGACCTCGATCTGCCGGGGTCGAAGCTGGTGGTCGGTGATGGTCCGGCGCGGGCCGGGCTGATCAAGCGCTATCCCGACGCCCATTTCCGCATCGTCAACGGCGATGACGAATTGTCGCGGGCCTATAGCGACGGCGACGTGTTTGTCTTTCCCAGCCGCACCGATACGTTCGGACTGGTGATGCTGGAAGCGCTGGCCTGCGGCGTGCCGGTGGCGGCCTTTCCGGTCACCGGTCCCTGCGATGTCGTCGGCGACGCCCCGGTCGGCGTGCTGTCCGAGGATCTGGCCCTGGCGGCGCGGGCGGCGCTGGCGCTGTCGCCCCAGGCCTGCCGCGATCATGCCACCCGCTTTTCCTGGGCGACGGTGGCCTACGAGTTCCTCGGCCATCTGCGTCCATTCGGCGATTCGACCGATAATTCGCCCAGAAAAGTTCAAGCTGGTTGAGTCTTGGGCGCGAGGGGCAGATACTGACGCCACTTTTCGAGTCCCAGTTCTTTTGGAGGGGTCGGCCGTGAATCGGATCCGCGTCCTTGCTGTCGCCTGCTGTCTTGTCATTCCCTCGTTCGCCGCTGATGCCCGCAGCGGGGCGGGCGGCGGTTCCTGCGCCACCCCCGAACAGGTCAAAGCCGCCCAATTGCGCCAATTGCATAACCAGCTTCAGGTCGCGGCGCTGAATTGCCGGGGCGAGGATTCCTCTCTCCATGCCAAATGGGGCGGCTATGTCGGCCGGTTCGGCTCGACTCTGTCCGACAACGCCCAGGTTCTGCGGACTCATTTCAAGAGCCCGGCGGCGTTCGACCGCTATAACACCCAGGTCACCAATCGCGAATCGGTGCGGGTGCACGAGGTCGAGGCTTATTGCGAGACCCGGGCGCAGATGTTCGAGCAAGTGATGGCGATGAGCCCGCCGCAATTGATCGCGTTTGCGGGCGAAACGGTCGGTCGTCCCGACCATCTGTCGACCTGCGCGGCTCCGGTGACCAAGGCGGCGAGCAAGACGCCCCGCCACCCGCAGCCCAAAAAGAACCAGACCGCCCGGGCGAACTGAACCGCTCGGGCAAAGAGGGTTGGGGTATCTTCTATCTCCCCTTGTATGAAGGTGGTGTCTCGGGGCGCTGCGGTCTACGATAGCAGTAGCCCCGGACCGCTTCGGTCGGGGGCTACAGGGAGTGCCCGCGATGACCGATCCGTTCCGAGCAATTCTGACGGTGCAACAGGCCGCTCTCGAAGGGTGGCTGAGTATGACCACGATGGCGATGCGTTCGTGGGAGCAGGTTCTGACGCTTAACCAGCAATTGCTGCGCCACGCTGACACATTGGTCCGCGTTCACGTCGAAATCGACGACGGGCCGACCTTCACCGGAAAATACGGCAAGCGACACCTCGACATCGATCCCGAGCGCGACGTTTAGAGCAGTAACTTGACGCCCTAGATAAACATCGTTGCCCCATCGCCGCCGATTTCGGTGAGAAAGGTGACGAGCCCGCCGGGGTGTAGGGGAACGTCGTCACGGAGCGCGTCCAGGCCGAGGCCGATCGCGCGCAGCCCCATCTCGCATACCATCACCGACGCTCCCAGCGCGACGCAGGCGGCGAGCAGATCCTCGAACCCGGCGATGCCTTTGGCGCGCAAGGCTTCGTCGTGGTCGAAGGCGCTCTGTCCGCTTGGTCCGGCGGTCAAACCGGCCCAGCCGGGCCGTCCGTCGGGACCGGGGCGGGCCAGGGCGCGGGTGGCCTCCATCGTGAAGAACAGGGTAACCGGGCGATTGCAGGCCAGCGCGGCGGCGGCGATGGCCAGGGCGTAATGCACCCGGTCGAATCCGCCGGAAAACACCACCAGCGCCAGCGGTCCGGTTTCGGTCCGGGTGGCCTCAGCCATGGTCGCCGCAGACCGGGCAGGCGGGATCGCGGTGCAGCCGGGCGATGCTGACCGTTGCCTTCAGCGCGTCATAGCGCAGCAACCGCCCCGATAGGCTTTCGCCGATCCCCAGCACTTCCTTGACCACTTCGGTCGCTTGCATCGTGCCGAGCGTTCCCGCCACCGAGCCCAGCACCCCGGCATTGGCGCAGGTGGGGCCATCGCCGCCCGCGACTGCCTCGGGATGGAGGCAGCGATAGCACGGCCCATCGGCGCGGAAGGTCGAAAGCTGTCCGTCGAAGCGGCGGATCGCCGCCGAGACCAGGGTCCGCCCGGCGCGGCGGCAGGCATCGTTGATCAGGAAGCGGGTGTCGAAATTGTCCGACCCGTCGGCGACGACGTCATGATCGGCGATTAGCGCGTCGATATTGGCGGCGGTGAGGCGGGTGCGCAGCGGCACCAGCCGGACGTCGGGGTTAAGGTCGGCAATCGCGGCGGCGGCACTCTCGACCTTGGGCTGGCCCAGCCGCGACGTCGTATGCAGCACCTGACGCTGAAGGTTCGACAGATCGACGGTATCGTCGTCGATTACGGTGATGGTGCCGATCCCGGCGGCGGCAAGGTACAGGATCAGCGGCGACCCCAGCCCCCCGGCCCCGACCACCAGCACCCGTGCCGCCAGCAGACGCGCCTGACCGGTTCCGCCGATCTCGGGCAGCAGGATGTGGCGGGCATAGCGCCGAGTCTGCTCTTCGGTAAAGTCCAAGAGTTTATCGCCCCATCATCGTCAGCAGGGCGCGGACAGTGTTCTCCGCCCCGGCGGCAATCGTTTTGATCGACGAATCCAGCATGTAACAGGGCGAGGTCGCGATCTTGTGCGCGGTGTCGATCACCACCTCGCCCGGACCGGCGACGAGGTGGTGCGCGCCCATCTTGTCGATCGCGGCGGCGGTGCCGCTGTCATTGCCGATGGTGAGTTCGGCCCGGTCGCCGACGATGCGGGCCAGCAGGGCTGGCGCGATGCACAGCGCGCCGATCGGCTTGCCCGCCGCCAGCATCAGCCGGACCGCCCGCTCGGTGGCGGGATCGACGGCGCACTCGGCCCCGTCGAGGGCAAAGCCGCATAGATTCTTGGCGGCACCGAACCCGCCCGGCAGGATCAGCGCGTCGCATTCGGCCGGATCGAACTGGGCCAGATCGGTGATCGCGCCACGGGCGATCCGGGCGGATTCGACCAGGACGTTGCGGGTCTCGCCCGCGGCGACCGCGCCGGTCAGGTGGTTGACGACATGCAATTGGGGGCGGTCGGGGGCGTAACAGCGATAGAGTCCGCCCAGCCGGTCGATCGCGAGCAGGGTCAGCACGGATTCGTGGATTTCGGTTCCGTCGTAGACACCGCAGCCCGACAGGATCAC
Source organism: Magnetospirillum fulvum (assembly GCF_900108475.1). Classification (GTDB taxonomy): domain Bacteria; phylum Pseudomonadota; class Alphaproteobacteria; order Rhodospirillales; family Magnetospirillaceae; genus Phaeospirillum; species Phaeospirillum fulvum_A. Next base: position 19,084 of record NZ_FNWO01000020.1, read on the forward strand.
GGCGAATCTCGGTTGGGCGGTCATGGCGGCGCGTCTCCTGACAAAAGGGGATGGATCGACGGCGATTATACGATTTCCCGTCGCCGGAGCCATGGTCTATCCTTCGAGTCCCAGCACGAGAAATCCCCCCAGATGCGAGACGCCTCTCCCATGACCAGCGCCTATGCCCAGCTTGAAGCCCGGTTTCACCAGGCGTCGGTGATCGGTGACGCCCTGTCGATCCTGCATTGGGACATGGCGACGATGATGCCGGACGGCAGCGCCTCGTCCCGCGCCGAGCAATTTGCCGTGCTGCGCGGCTTGCATCACCAGATCCTTGCCGCACCGGACCTGCCCGATCTGCTCGACACCGCCGAGGGCGAAGCGTTGGAGGGATGGGAGCGGGCCAATCTGGCCGAAATGCGGCGCGATTGGGTCCATGCCGCCGCCTTGCCCGCCGATCTGGTCGAAGCGGTGACCCGGGCCGAGGCCGCCTGCGAGATGGTGTGGCGCGAGGCCCGCGCCGCCGCCGATTTCGCCCAGGTGCTGCCGTCGCTGAAGACGGTTCTGTCGCTGGTGCGCGAGGTCGGCGCGGTCAAGGCCGAGCGGCTGGGGGTCGGGCTGTACGACGCTCTGCTCGATCAGTACGAACCGGGCGGGCGGGCGGCCCAGATCGACCCGGTGTTCGACCATCTCGAAGGCTTCCTGCCCGGCTTTATCGCCGAAGTGCTGGAGGTCCAGGGCCGCAATCCGCCACCGCCGCCGCCGCCCGGCCCGTTCCCAATCGAGCGTCAGCGTGCGCTGGGGCTCGATATGATGACCCGCCTCGGCTTCGACTTTACCCGGGGGCGGCTCGACATCTCGCACCATCCGTTCTGCGGCGGCCATGCCGACGACACCCGCATCACCACCCGCTACGACGAAACCGATTTCAGTTCGGCGCTGATGGGGGTGATCCACGAGACCGGCCATTCCCTCTATGAATTCGGCCTGCCGGGAGGACGCTGGCGTCACCAGCCGGTCGCCCGTGCTCGTGGGATGGTGATGCACGAATCGCAATCGCTGCTGTTCGAGATGCAGGTCGCCCGCTCGCGCGCCTTTGCCGAATTCGCCGCTCCGGCGATCCGCGCCGCGTTCGATGTCTCCGGCCCGGCCTGGGAGGCCGAGGCGCTGTACCGGCGCGGGATCAAGGTCGAACCCGATTTTATCCGCGTCGATGCCGACGAGGTGACGTATCCCGCCCATGTCATCATCCGCTACCGGCTGGAGCGGGCGCTGATCGAGGGACGGATGGAACTGGAAGACCTCCCCGCCGCCTGGAACGACGGCTATCGCCGTCTGCTCGGCATCACACCGCCCAACGACCGCCTGGGCTGCTTGCAGGACGTCCACTGGTACAGCGGGTCGTGGGGCTATTTCCCCACCTACACCTTAGGGGCGATGACCGCCGCCCAATTGTTCGACGCCGCCAAGCGGGCGATCCCCGGCCTGTCCGAATCGCTGGCCCAAGGCGATGTCCGGCCGTTGCTCGACTGGCTGCGCGCTGAAATCCACGGCAAGGGCTCGTCGCTGTCGACCGCCGAACTGATGAGTGCCGCCACCGGCCGTCCGCTCGACCCGGCCGTGTTCGAGGCCCATCTGCGCCGGCGTTACCTGGGATGAACGCGGTGGCGACCGACGCGCCGATGTTTTTCTTCGGCACCCTGATGGATCCCGACGTGCTGGCCCTGGTGCTGGGCCACGCGTTGGACCCGGTGCGGATCGAACCGGCCTTTGTGCGCGGGGTGCGGCGGCTTCACGTCGCCGGACGCTCCTATCCGATGCTGCGCCCCCATCCCGGCGGTCGGGTCGATGGTCATCTGGTCAGCGGATTGAGCGCCACCGATCTGGCACGGCTGGCCTATTATGAAGGTTGGGAATACGATGTCGGGACCGTTGCCGTCACCGACGCGGCGGGGCGGAGGGTGATTGCTGGACTTTATGTTTGCCCGCCCCATATCCAGGCCGATGCGCGGGTATGGCGGCTGGATCGCTGGCAGAACGTCCATAAAGGCGTCTACCTGCCCCGGCTGCGCCAATTGATGGCCGGATACGATCCCGCCGCGACCGGGGCGGACGGGGCAAAGCGGCCGCCGCTGGCTCCGGGAGCGACGCGGGGACGCCGCACTGCGGGATAAAGCATTGCCGCCGCGGGTGCGGCGCGGTAATCATCGCCCTGCACCGTGCCGAGAGGAGTCCGATTCCGTGGATTTTGCCGATTTTCTTGACGAACAGATTGCCGGACATGCCGAGGTGCTGGCCTTGACCGGCCCGGCGGTGCGCGCGCCGTTCCGTCATCTGGTCGAAGTCTGTCTCTCCGCTTTGGCGGCGGGCGGCAAGATCGTGTTCTTCGGCAATGGCGGCAGTGCCGCCGACGCGCAGCATCTCGCCGCCGAACTGGTGGTCCGCTATCGGGTCAACCGCCCGGCGCTGGCGGCGCTGGCGCTGACCACCGACAGCTCGATTCTGACCGCCTGCGGCAACGATTTCTCGTTCGACGATATTTATGCCCGTCAGATCGAGGCGTTGGGACGGCCGGGCGACGTCGCGATCGGCATCTCGACCTCGGGCAACAGCGCCAATGTACTAAAGGCGCTTCAGGCCGCCCGCGCCGTCGGCATGGTCGCCGCCGGTCTGTCGGGCCGCGACGGCGGGGCGATGGTCGGACTGGCCGATCCGTTGCTGGTGGTGCCCAGCCCGGTGACCGCCCGCATTCAGGAAATGCACATCCTGATCGGCCATGCCTTGTGCGACCGGATCGAAGCGGCGGCCTAGCCGGTTTCGCTTCGGTTGAAGGATTGTATCGCCCGTTCCGCGCTGGAGTGGGCTTGACCTCGTGGGGGGTGTCGTGTTGTTGATGCCTCCGTTCGTTTTCCCTTGTTGCAGAAAGACCAGGACGTGGATCGGCTGACTGGCGGCACCCGCCCTTATCTCCTGCTTACCCTGATGTGCCTGTTCCTGTATATGCCGGGACTGGTCACGGTGCCTCCGCTTGACCGTGACGAATCCCGCTTCATGCAGGCCACCCGTCAGATGTTGGAAACCGGCGATTACGTCCGGATTCAGTTCCAGTCGGAAATGCGGGCGAAGAAGCCGGCCGGGGCCTATTGGGCTCAGGCGGCCAGCGTTCTCGCCTTTTCCGACCCCACCACCCGCGAGCCGTGGCCCTATCGGCTGCCTTCGGTGCTGGCGGCGTGGGCGGCGGCGCTGATGACGTTCGGGATCGGGCGGCGGCTGTTCGGGCCTCCGGCGGCTTTGCTGGGCGCGGCGCTGCTGGCGTCGTGTCTGCTGCTGGTCGCCGAGGCCCATCAGGCCAAAACCGATGCGATGCTGCTGGCCTCGGTGGTGCTGGCCCAAGGGATCTTGGGACGGTTCTATCTGGCGGCGCGGCGGGACGAAACGCCCCCCGGCTTTGTCGCCGCGATGGTCTTCTGGGTCGCGGTCGGTGTTTCGGTCCTGATCAAGGGACCGGTGGTGCCGGTGATCCTGTTGCTGACGATTCTGGCGCTGACGATTGCCGACCGGCGGATCGTCGGGCCGGGTTGGCTGTGGGGGATGCGTCCGATCGAAGGACTGGCGATTGCCACCGCGATCGCGGCACCGTGGTTCTTCGCGATCAATCAGGCGACCGACGGCGCTTTCGTCGGCGAGGCGGTCAAGAGCGATCTGCTGCCCAAATTGCTGGGGGCGCAGGAAAGCCACGGCGCGCCCCCGGGGATGTATCTGCTGCTGCTGCCGGTGACGCTGTGGCCCGCCTCGCTGTTGCTGGTGCCGGGGTTGATCTGGGCCTGGGCCCAGCGGGCGCGGCCCGAAGTCCGCTTCTGCCTCGCCTGGATCGTTCCGACCTGGCTGATGTTCGAACTGATCCCGACCAAGCTGCCTCATTATGTCCTGCCCGCCTTTCCCGCGCTGGCGCTGCTGATGGCGGCGGCGGCCTGGGGTGGCGATCTGCGCGACGGACGGATCGCGCGGTTGTGGGCGACGGCGTGGAGCCTGATCGCCCTGGCCATCGCGGGCGCGGTCCTGCTGGCTCCGCTTGGCTTTGGCGACCGGTTCGACCTGACCAGTCTGCCCGCCTTCGTCGCGATCGCCGGGACCGGGCTGCTGTCGGCGTGGCTGGTGATGCGGGGCCGGGTTCTGGGGGCCGCCTTCGCTGTGCTGGTGACCGCCTGCACCGCCTTCCCGGTGGTGCTGGACGGAGTGTTGCCGCAATTGAACCAATTGTGGGTCAGCCGCTCGGTCGCCGAACTGGCCGCCGCCCGGCCGCATCAGGGGCCGGTGGTGGTGGCGGGCTATTCCGAGCCGAGCCTGGTGTTCCTGCTCGGCACCGAGACCCAGCTGACCAGCGGGGCCGAGGCCGCGACGATCCTGGCCGAGCGGAGCGGGACTCTGGTGCTGATTTCCGACCGCGAGGAAGCCGCCTTCCAGGCCGAATATGCGCGGCGGGGGCTGAAAGTCGCGACGGTCGGCAAGGTCAAGGGGTTTAACTACTCGCGCGGCCGGCCGGTGGTGCTGACCGCCTATGCGGTGGAGGACAAGCCGTGAGCACGCTCGATACCATGCTGCTGCCGCTGGAGCGGATCGCGATCGCGATCGGCGAACGCTGGAAGAAAGCCCGCCGGTTCCGCGCCGCGATCTCCGGTCAGTGGGAGCGCACCCTGCGCTCGCCGATGGAGTGGCTGTCGGTGTACGCCCTGATCCTGGGCGGTCTGGGGGTGGTGCTGCTCGACGAACCGCTGGCGCTGTTGTTCAAGGAAACGGTGTCGGGCGATTTCGAGGGCTTCCTCAAGATCGTTACCGAATTGGGGATTGCCGGATTGTGGCTGATCCCGACGGGCCTGCTGAGTCTGGTGTTCCTGCTGGCGCGGCGGGTCGCGATCAGCCCGGCGGCGCGCGAGCGCTATACCCGTCTCGCCTGGGCTCCCGGCTTCGTCTTCCTGTCGATGGCGGTCGCGGGACTGCTCGGCGATCTGCTGAAATTCCTGATCGGGCGCACCCGTCCCCAGATGCTGTTCGAGCAAGGAATCGCGACCTATACCCCGTTCACGCACGGCTGGGCGTTCAATTCCTTTCCCTCGGGCCATTCCCAGGCGATCTTTTCGGCGATGATCGCGCTGGCCCTGGTGTTCCCCCGCTATAACCGGGTCTATATCGCCCTGGCGATCCTGGTGGCGTCGAGCCGGGTGCTGACCACGGTCCATTACTTCTCGGACGTGGTGGCCGGGGCGTGGCTGGGCATCATCGTCACCCTGGCCCTGGCCAAGCTGCTGGCGCTGCGCGGCATCGACGTCCGCTACCGTCCGCCCGGCGAGGCGGGATGGTGAGCGACGACGCCAATGGCGGCGGGGCCGAGCCACTGCCCGGGCTGCTGCACGGGCACCCCGAGACCGCCTTCGATTATTTCGAGTTCCGCCGCCTGATGGCCGGGTCGGTCGCCGAGTTGGCGGCGACGCGGGCGACCGAGGCCGATCTGGCCCGGATCGCCGCCTGCGTCCAGGCGTTGGAGGATGCTCACCTCCACGACGATCCCGACCAGGAAGCCGCCGCCGATACCGACTTTCACACCGCCTTGTGCGAGGCGGCGGGCAACCCGGTCACCACCCGGGTGATGCTGCGGATTTTCGAGATGCTGCGCGGCGGGGTGTTCTACGACCGCTGCGACCTCTATCGCCGCCGGGGAGTCCGCGACGGCTTTCTGGTTCAGCACCGGGCGATGTGGCAGGCGATCCTGGCCCGCGATCCCCAACTCGCCCGCACTCTCAGCGAGGCTCATATCGACGCCACCGAGGACGCCCTGCGCGAGGCCCGCGACGACGATGCCCGCCGCGAGGTGGCGTTGCGCCGCCAGGATGGGATCGGTCTGACCTCCAGCCGCCGCTGACGGCCCCTCCTCGCTCGTGACAGGGCGGGAAATCCGGGCTAGGGTCACCGCCCTGTATGAACCAAGAGGACCCGTTTGCAATGAGACCGTCCGGCCGCGCCTTCGATCAGCTTCGCCCCGTCAGCCTTGAACCGGGCTTTTCCCGGCATGCCGAAGGATCGTGTCTCGCCCGCTTCGGCGATACGCACGTCCTGTGCACCGCCTCGGTCGAAGAGCGGGTGCCGCCGTTCCTGCGCAACACCGGCAAGGGCTGGGTCACCGCCGAATACGGCATGTTGCCGCGCTCGACCCACACCCGCACTGACCGCGAGGCGGCCAAGGGCAAGCAATCCGGCCGCACCCACGAGATTCAGCGCCTGATCGGCCGCTCGCTCCGCTCGGTGGTCGATCTCGCCGCGATGGGCGAACGCCAGATCCGGATTGATTGCGACGTGCTTCAGGCCGATGGCGGCACCCGCACCGCCGCGATCACCGGAAGCTGGGTGGCGCTGGCGCTGGCCTTCCGCAAGCTGGTCGAGCAGGGCCTGCTGGCGGCGGTGCCGCTGACCGACCATGTCGCCGCCGTCTCGTGCGGGCTGTGCGAAGGGGTCGCGGTGCTTGACCTTGATTATCCCGAGGATTCGACCGCCTGGGCCGATGCCAATTTCGTCCTGACCGGGCGCGGCGGCATCGTCGAGATTCAGGGCACCGCCGAGGAATGCCCGTTCGCCCGCGACCAGTTCCTCGAATTGCTGGCGCTGGCGGAAAAGGGCATCGGCGAACTGGTCGAAATCCAGAAGCGGGCGCTGGAGGCGTGATGAGCCCCCGGCGTTTCGGCGGAGGAAAGCTGGTCATCGCCAGCCATAACCAGGGCAAGGTGCGCGAGATCGGCGACCTGCTCGCGCCGTTCGGCGCCGATGTGGTCTCCGCCGCGACGCTGGGACTGCCCGAGCCGGAAGAGACCGGGGCGACCTTCATCGCCAATGCCGAATTGAAGGCCCGCGCCGCCGCGACCGCCAGCGGTCTCCCGGCGCTGGCCGACGATTCCGGTCTGGCGGTGACCGCGCTGGGCGGGGCTCCGGGGATTTTTTCCGCCCGTTGGGCCGGGCCGGACAAGGATTTCGTTGCCGCGATGGCGCGGATCCATGCCGAATTGGGCGCGGCACTCGACCGCTCGGCCCGCTTCGTCTGCGTGCTGTCGCTGGCGTGGCCCGACGGTCATTGCGACAGTTTCGAAGGCACCGTCGCGGGCGAGATCGTCTGGCCGCCGCAGGGCGACCAAGGGTTCGGCTATGACCCGATCTTCCGCCCGACCGGTGGCAGCCAGACCTTCGCCGAGATCGAGCCTGCCGCCAAGCATGCCATCAGCCATCGCGCCGACGCCTTCCGGCAGTTGGTCGCGGCCTGCTTCTCGCCCGGCTGACCGGGGTGACGACGGAACCGGATGCCGGTTTCGGGCTGTATGTCCATTGGCCGTTCTGCCGGTCGAAATGCCCCTATTGCGATTTCAACAGCCGACCCGCCGCCGGGGCGGTCGATCAGCGGCGGTGGGGGCGGGCGCTGCTGGCCGAACTCGACCATTTCGCCCAGCGAACGGCGGGGCGGCGGCCGACCAGCCTGTTCTTCGGCGGCGGGACCCCTTCGCTGCTTGATCCCGACATCGTTGCCGCGATCATCGCGCGGGCACGGACTTTGTGGGATTGTGCGCCGGATTGGGAGGTCTCGATGGAGGCCAATCCCGACAGCGCTGATCCCGCTCGCTTCCGCGCCTATCGCGCCGCTGGAATCGAACGCCTGTCGCTCGGGCTTCAAGCGCTCGACGATCAAGCGCTGCGCTGGCTCGGCCGTCCCCACGATGTCGCCACCGGCCGCGCCGCGCTGGAGATGGCCCGCGCCGTCTTTCCCCGCCTGTCGTTCGACCTGATCCATTCCCGCCCCGGCCAGAGCGTGGCGGCATGGCAGGCGGAACTGGCCGAGGCGTTGAGCTTCGCCCCCGAACATCTGTCGCTCTATCAACTGACCGTCGAAGAAGGCACCGCGTTCGGCGCGCGCGGTATCGAGCCGCCCGACGACGATCTGGGCCGTACCTTGCTCGACCTCACCCGCGCGATGACCGCCGAGGCCGGGTTGCCCGCCTATGAAGTCTCCAACCATGCCCGTCCCGGCGCGGAATGCCGTCACAATCTGACCTATTGGCGCGGCGGCGACTGGGTCGGGATTGGCCCCGGCGCGCATGGGCGGGTGGGCGGGACCGCGTTTGCCCAGACCCGCGAGCCAGAGACGTGGCTGGCTTCGGTCGAGGCCGACGGCCACGGCACCGCGAGCGAAGAGAGCCTGTCGCCTCAATCTCTGGCGGCCGAGCGGGTGATGATGGGGCTGCGTCTGGCCGAGGGGATTGATCTGGCCCACTTGGCCGCCGGGTGCGGATTGAGCGTCGATGACGTGATTGACCGGCGCGGTCTTGACCGCCTGCGTGCGGCCGGGCTGGTCGAACAGGTCGGCCCACGGTTGCGCGCGACGCCCGAGGGCTGGCCGCTGCTGGATTCGGTGCTGGCGATGCTGCTGGCGTAGGGGAGGCGAACGCCTCCCCCTTGGTTGGACCTGTCAGAGTAGGATGGGACCGTCACCCCCGAGCTTGACCCACTGCTGTCCGGTTAAACGTCACGGTCATAGCAGCACCATCTGATTGGGGTCGATTCTTGGTTGAGGATCTCCCCCGATCAGTCGGTCGATGCGCTTTCGGTGCATGAGATTGGCGCGAACGAGCCGGGCAAAGGCGAGCGGGCTTTGGATGGTTTTCTGGGTGGCCTGGGCCATTCGGAGCAAGAGGAAGGCGATCAGGGCGACGGCGATCTGGATTCGAACGGCATTCTCGCTGTTTCCGAGGAAATGGCGGATTTTCAGGGTCTGCTTGACCCATCGGAAGAACAGTTCGATGGCCCAGCGCCGTTTGTAGAGATCGGCGATCTCCTGGGCGGTGGCATCCAGATC
>NZ_FNWO01000022.1 GCF_900108475.1 Magnetospirillum fulvum
GCGCGTCGAGATTCTGGAATACCGGATCGAGGGGGCGAATCTGCTCAGCCAGTCCGAGGTCGAGGCGGCGGTCTATCCGTTCCTTGGGCCGGACAAGAACCTGAAGGATGTCGAGGACGCCCGCGCGGCGCTGGAAAAGGCTTACACCGCCAAAGGCTTTCAGACCGTCGGGGTCGAGATTCCGCCGCAGCAGGTCAAGGGCGGAATCGTCACGCTGAAAGTGGTCGAGGGCAAGATCGGGCGATTGCGGGTCAAGGGCTCGCGCTATTTCGATTTGGACGAGATCAAGGACGCGGCCCCGTCGTTGAAGGAAGGAACGGTTCCGAATTTCGACGCGGTGTCCGCCGACATCGTCGCGCTGAACCAGATTCCCGACCGGCGGGTGACTCCGGCGCTGAAAGCGGGGGTGAGGCCGGGCACGGTCGATGTCGATCTCAATGTCGATGACACCTTTCCGCTGCACGCCTCGCTGGAACTGAACAACCGCTACAGCAAGGACACCACCAAGCTCCGCCTCAACGGCTCGGTCCATTACGACAATCTGTGGCAGATGGGCCACTCGCTGACGCTGGGCTATCAGGTGGCGCCCAGCCGGGCTGAGGACGGCGAGGTCTATTCCGGGTCGTATCTGGCCCGCTTCGCCTCGGTGCCGTGGCTGTCGCTCTTGGGCTATGCGGTCAAGCAGGAAAGCGACGTCTCGACGCTGGGCATCATGAATGTCGCGGGCAAGGGCGACATCATCGGGGCCAGGGCGATCATCTCCCTGCCGCCGCAGACCGATTTCTACCACACCCTGTCGGTCGGGCTCGACCGCAAGCGCTTTCAGGAACGGGTGACCCTGGCGGAGGCCGACGGATACGCGACGCCGATCACCTATTGGCCGGTGACCGGAGCCTATGCCGCAACCTGGATGGGCACCGAATCGACGACGCAATTGAACGCGGCGGTGACCTTCAACCTGCGCCCCGCGGGCAGCCAGTGGGAAGAATTCGACAACAAACGCTACAAGGCGACCGGCGGATTCTTCTATTTCCGCGGCGACGTCTCGCGCACCCAGGAACTGCCGCTGGAGACCCAGGGCTTCGCCAAGGTCCAGGGCCAGTTGAGCAACGACGCCCTGATCAGTTCCGAGCAATTCTCGGCCGGTGGCCTCGACACCGTGCGCGGCTATCTGGAATCCGAGGCGCTGGGCGACACCGCGATGGCGGGCACGGCGGAACTGCGGACCCCGTCCCTGACGAAGCTGCTGGGCGACGACATCCTCAACGAGTGGCGATTCCATCTGTTCCTCGACGGAGCCCGGCTCGCGATCAAGCACCCGCTGGAAGAGCAGCGCGAGAATTTCACCCTGTGGAGCTACGGGGTGGGGACGCGGATCAAATTGCTCGACCACATCAGCAGCACTGTCGACCTGGGGATTCCGATGATCGCCCAGGAGAGCACGAAACGGGGCAGCCCCCGGCTTCACTTCCGCCTGTGGGGCGAGTTCTGACCGCGATCCAAGTCTAAACGCGACGAAAATAGGGAAATCCGCGATGCGACGTGATGCGATACGAAAGATGCTGTGCGGCCTGGCGCTCGGGGTCGCCCTGGTTCCGGGAGCGGCAAACGCCTGGTGGAACGACGAATGGTCGCAACGAAAGCCGCTGACCGTCGATACCGGGGCGAGCGCCGCCGGGATCACCGATGAGATCGGCACCGTTCCGGTCCTGGTGCGGCTGCATGCGGGCAATTTCCGCTTCGAAAAGGCACGTGACGACGGTGCCGATCTGCGCTTCGTCGCCGGCGACGACAAGACCCCGCTGAAATTCCACGTCGAGAAGTGGGACGGATTGCTGGGCGAGGCATTCGTCTGGGTGCGGCTGCAAGACGTCCGGCCCGGCACCAAGACTCCGTTCTTCGTCTATTACGGCAACGCCAAGGCGACCTCGGCCGAGGATGCCAAGGGCAGCTTCGATCCCGACACCACCCTGGCCTATCATTTCGGCGAGCGGTCTCAACCGGCGCGCGATTGGACGGCGTGGAACAACGGTTCGCTGACCCCGGTCGTCGCCGCCGACGGCGCGTTGATCGGACCCGGCCTGAAGCTCGACGGACAGGCCCCGGTGACCCTGCCCGCGGCTCCGTCGCTGACCTGGACCGAGGGCGGCACGATGAGCTGGTCGGCCTGGGTCAAACCGGGAGCGGCCCAACCCGAAGCGGTACTCTTCTCGCGCCGCGACGGGGAAAAATACCTGACGATCGGCCTGGCGGGCGGGGCTCCGTTCGTCGAGATTTCCGGCGCGGGCCGGGCGCAAGGAGCGACGGCGCTGCCGGTGGGATCGTGGCATCACCTTGCCGTCACCGCCGGCGGAGGGGGGCAGATCGCGCTCTATGCCGACGGGGCCCAGGTGGCCACGCTGGCCGCCGCGCTGCCGGGACTGGCGGGACCGGCACAGCTTGGCGGCGACAGCCCGGCTCCGGCTCCGGTCGCGCTCCCGACGGCGAAGGGCGCGCCCCCCGTCTCGATCGCACCGCTCCAGGCCGGGTTCGTCGGCGAGATCGACGAACTGCGCCTGGCCAAGACGGCGCGGTCGGCCGGAGCGATCAAGTTCGACGCGATCGGCCAGGGCGCGGACGGAGCGAAGCTGCTCGGCTTTGGTCCCGACGAAGAGAAATCGAGCTGGGTCAGCGGCTATTTCGCGGTGATCCTCGGCTCGGTGACGATGGATGGCTGGGTCATCATCGCCATTTTGCTGGTGATGGCGGCCTTAAGCTGGGTGGTGATGGTCGATAAGGCGGTCTCGCTCAGTCGGCTGGAGAAAGCCAACCGCCGCTTCCTCGAGGTGTACAGCGAGACCGTCGCCGATTGGAGCTTTCTCGACCGGGACGACCCCCGCGCCGTGGCCAGTCTGGGCGGACGGCTGACCGAGGCCGACAGCGACGTCGTCCGCGCCTCGTCGCTGTACCGCTTGTACCGGACCGGCACCGAGGAAATCCGCGCCCGCATCAAAAACGGCCGTGGCCGTGCCCTCACCGCCGAATCGATCGCCGCGATCCGCGCCACCCTCGATTCGATCCAGGTCCGCGAGACCCAGTCCCTCAACCGCCTGATGGTGATGCTGACGATCGCGATTTCGGGCGGGCCGTTCCTCGGCCTGCTCGGCACCGTGGTCGGCGTGATGATCACCTTTGCCGCCATCGCCGCCTCGGGCGACGTCAACGTCAACGCCATCGCCCCCGGCATCGCCGCGGCGCTGGTGGCGACGGTGGCCGGTCTGGCCGTCGCGATCCCCGCCCTGTTCGGCTACAACTGGCTGCTGACCCGGATCAAGAACAGTGCGGCCACCATGAACGTCTTCGTCGACGAACTGGTGACCCGTCTGGCCGAACTCCATCGCCACCGCGCCGACGGCCATGCCGCCGTGCCGCTCCCCCTGTCGGCGGAGTAGGGCAATGCAGGTCAACGACGACAAGCTCTATGACGAGATCAACATCACCCCGATGTTGGACCTCGCTTATGTGTTGCTGGTGATCTTCATCATCATGACCACCGCCTCGGTGCAGGGGATGAAGGTCAACCTGCCCAAGGCCTCGGCCGCGCCCAGCCTGGCCAAGCCGCAGACCAAGGCGATCACGGTGACCGCCGAGGGCAAGCTGTTCCTCGACACCCTGCCGGTGACGCTGCCCGAACTGGAACAACGGCTGGTCAGCCAAAAGGCGCTGACCCCCGACTTCCCGGTGGTGATCAAGGGCGACGGTCAGGCCCAGTACCAGGGCGTGATGGATGTGCTCGACCTGCTGGGGCGGGTCAACATCACCCAGGTCGGCCTTGCCACCAAGCCGTTGGTGAAGTGACGCCATGACCCGCGTTTCACCCGACCGCGATCCCGACGCCCTGGCGGCATCTCCCCGGCACGGGGGACGCAAGGACGCCCGCCGCGACTTCCTGCGCGAGCATGGTCCCGCCCTCGCCTTCGTCGCGGTTCTGGCGGTGGGATTGGCCGTAACGGTGGTGGTGCTGACCAGCGGCGAGTCCCGCCCTGCGCCCAAGCGGATCGCCGAGGTGACGATCGTCAACATCCAGCCGCCGCCGCCACCGCCGCCGCCACCGCCCCAGCACGACCAGCCGAAAATGGTCGAGCAGCCCAAGATGATCGAACCGGAATTCAAACCGGAACAACCCCGGCCCAAGGACGAACCGCCGCCCAAGGCCGCCGACGATCAGCCGCCGCCCGGTCCGTTGGGGCTGGACCAGGCGGCGGACGGACCGGGCGATGACTTCAATCTGGCCGGTCGTCCCGGCGGCGGCGGGCTGCTGGGCAGTGGCGGCGGCGGCGGATCGCGCTGGGGGTGGTACGCCGTGATGGTCCAGGCCCAGGTGGAAGAAGCGTTGCGGGCCAATCGCCGCACCCGGTCGGCCAAGACCCGGGTCGAAATCCGGCTGTGGGCCGACGCGGACGGCCGGGTGACCCGGGTGCAGATGGCCGCCTCGACCGGCGATTCCGACGTCGATTACGCCATCAAGACCGAAATCCTGGCCAATCTGCAACTCAAGGAACCGCCGCCCAAGGACATGCCAATGCCGATCGTCGCCCGCCTGACGGCGCGGCGACCGGGCTGACCGACCCAATGCTGACGATTTCGAGGGGATGACGCGTGATGACTGAAGGAAACAAATTGACCCGACGCGGGCTGACGCTGGCCGTCTCGCTGTTGGCCCTGGCGACGGCGATGCCAGCGACGGCGATGCCAGCGACGGCGGCCGAAACCGCTCCCAGCACGCTGTCGATGCTGGAGGCGATGGTCGCAAGCGGGGTCATCACCCAAACCCAGGCGACCAGCATTTTAAAGGACGCCGAAGCCCGCGATGCCGCGCGGGCGGCACGGGGCGAGCCCGCCCCGGCTCCGTCCGCCGACGGCACCAAGCGGGTGACCTATGTCCCCGAGATCGTCAAACAGCAATTGCGCGACGAGATCAAGGGACAGGTGATGGCTCAGGCCAAGGCGGAAAAGTGGGCCGCGCCGAATACCCATCCGGAATGGACCGAGCGGATTCGATTCAAGGGCGACATCCGCGGCCGCTACGAAGGGGATTACTATCCCAACGGCAATGCGCCGGGTTCGTTCGAAGCCGTCAATTTCAATGCCTATAACGCCCTATCGACCCCGATCGACCACGGCGATCTGACCGCGCTGGCGACCAAGATTCCCTATTACAACGTCGATCAAAACCGCGAGCGGTTCCGCCTGCGCGCCCGGTTGGGGGTCGAGGCCGATCTCGGCGACGATTTCACCACCGGGATGCGGATCGCCACCGGCGACGGCAACTCGCCGGTATCGACCAATCAGTCGCTGGGCGGGTCGGGCGGCAATTTCAGCAAATATCAGATCTGGCTCGACCGCGCCTTCATCCATTGGGACGCTGTCAAGGACGCGGACAAGGGTTTGTCCGTCACGATCGGGCGGTTCGACAACCCGTTCTTTTTCACCGACCTGATCTGGGACGACGATGTCGGCTTCGACGGCATCGCCGCTTCCGGACGCTACGAGGTGGCGACGGGGGTTACGCCCTTCGTCACGGTTGGAGCCTTCCCGGTCTACAACACCGATCTCAACCTCTCCAGCACCGAAACCACCAAGGTCGCCAGTCGCGACAAATGGCTGTACGGCGCCCAGGCGGGCACTACCTGGAAACCGGCCGAGGACGTCAACGTCAAGCTGGCGGCGGCGTACTACCGCTATTCCAACGTCGAAGGACAGGTCGAGGATTGTCTGTACGGCCAGACCACCTGCGCCAGCGACGCCAGTCGGCCGGCCTTTGCCCAGAAGGGCAATACCTACATGACGCTCCGCCACAATATCGGCGACAACACCAAGGCGGATTACCAATATTACGGGCTGGCGACGCCGTTTCACGAACTGGCTCTGACCGCCCGGCTGGATTATGACGGATTCGAACCGATCCGCATCACCACTGACGGCGAATACGTCCGCAACCTCGCCTTCAGCAAGGCGAAGATGCTGCGGTACGACCTCCAGAACAATTTCAACGGCGGTGGCGGCTATGACGGCGGCGGCACCGGCTATCTGATGCGTCTGACGGTAGGCAAGCCGAAGCTGGCCGAGCGGTGGGACTGGTCGGTCAACCTTGCCTACAAATATCTCGAATCCGACGCGGTGGTCGATGGGCTGGCGGATTCCGATTTCGGCATGGGCGGCACCAACCTCAAGGGCACCATCCTCGGCGGCAGCCTGGCGCTCGGCAAGAACGTCTGGACCGGATTGCGTTGGATGAGCGCGGACAGCATCGCCGGTCAGCCCTTCTCGGTCGATACGGTTCAGGCCGACATCACGGCGAGGTTTTAACCATGCGGCGGTCCCTCTCCCTCGCCGCCGCCGCTCTCGTCCTGTCCGGTCTGATTCCGGGCGGGGCGAGAGCCTCCGACGACACCGAATCGCGGCTGCGCGATGCGCTGCGCTCGGCCATCACCCAGCAACGGGCGCTCGAAGACGAGCGGACGCAGTTGCAGGCCAAGAACGCTGAAAACCAGAAACTCATCGAGACGCTGAAGGCGCAACTGGACAGCCATCCCGCCTCCGGTCGGACCGTGACCGCCGACCGGGCGATTCTCGACCGGATGGAAGCCGAGTTCAACCGCCGCCTCGCCGCCAATTCCGAGACGGTCGCCCAGGCGATCGCGGCTCAGGAGAAGTGGAAGTCGGCCTATCAGGAGGCGGTTGCCGTCGCCCGCGCCAAGGAGACGGAACGGGCGCACCTGGCGGGCCAGACCGAAACCCTGATCCGCCGCTCTGAAAGCTGCGAGGCCAAAAATGCGGCTCTTTACAAGGTCGGGGCCGAAATCCTCGACCGCTATGCCGCGCGGGACATCGCCGAAACCCTGCTCGACCGCGAGCCGTTTCTCGGCGTCAAGAAGGTCGAATTGCAGTCCCTGGTCCAGGATTACCAGGACAAGCTGCTCGACCAAAAGGCGGTCCAGTGATGGAAGACAGCGCCGCGAAGATTGTCATACGGGCGGGAGCGCCGCCAGCCGCGCCAAACGCTACCCTGCCACGTTTCCCGGCCCGGACCGGGGCTTCAAGACCATGAGGATAGTGATGCGACCGATCAGACCCGCTTTTGCCCTCGCCCTGCTGCTGACCACCGCCGCCGCCCCCGCTTTCGCCGCCGACATCGTGGCCCGAATCGGCGGCAACGACGTCACCACCGACGATGTTCGCGACTATCTCGCCACCCTGGCCCCCGCCGATCAGGCGACCGTGACCAAGGACCCGGCGCTGCTCAATCAGACCGTGCGCGCCTACCTCGTCCGCGAACTGGTGCTGAAAGAGGCCAAGGAAAAGAAGTTCGACCAGCAGGCCGCCACCAAAACCCAGCTCGACCGGGTCCGCGAGGCGGCGCTGATCGAGCTTTACCTGCAATCGGTGGCCAAGGTGCCGGACGGATTCCCCTCCGACTCCGACGTGCAATCCGCCTATGACGCCAACAAATCGGCCTTCCTCGCTCCCCGCGAATACCATCTGGGCCAGATTTTCGTCGCGGCGGCCAAGGGCGACAAGACGGCCGAGGACAAGGGCAAGGCCCGGCTCGACGAGGTCATGAAGAAGCTGAAGGCGCGCGGAGCCGATTTCGCCGCGATCGCCCGCGAACATTCGGACGGCCCGCGCGATGCCGAGACCGGCGGCGACCTGGGCTGGCTGCCCGAGCCGCAGATCGTGCCCGAGATCCGTCAGGCGGTCGCCGGACTGTCCAAGGATTCCATCTCCGATCCGGTCCGGCTCGACGATGGCTGGCATGTCCTGAAGCTGGTCGATACCAAGCCGTCGGGACTCCGTCCGTTCGCCGAGGTCCGGGACGCGCTGGCCGAACGCCTACGCCAGAACCGGGCCGGGCAGCTGCGTCAGGCCTACCTCGCCAAACTGAACCAGCAAAACCCGACCCCGATCAACGAACTGGCTCTGGCCAAGCTGGCCACGAAATCAACCAAGTAATGGAGACCGACATGACCGACATTTCGCGTCCGACCTCTCCCCTTTCCCTCGAAACCGCCCGCGACGCGCTTCAGGCCGCTGGCTATCGCGTCGAGGAGATTGCCGGACCGACCGGCGATCCGGCGCTCCGCTCCGCCACCGGGGGGCTGGCCTTCACCCTGATGGTGTTCAACCCGCGGGCCGACCAGCCCGGAACCTTTGCCGACGCCGCCTTCCAGACCGCGTTCCAGGTCGAGGGCGACTTGCCGCTGGCCCTGGTCAACCAGTGGAACGCCACCGTGCGGTTCGCCCGGCTGCACCTCCAGGCCAACCTGCTGCGTCTCGACCGCGACATCGTCGCCTTCGACGGCATCACCCCCGCCGCCCTGCGCGCTGAGGTCGAATTGTGGGACCGGCTGGTGCAGCACCTGATCGCCTTCCTGCGCGAGGAACTGCCCAAGCTGACCGCGTCCCCGTCCGAGGACGACAGCAAAGCCGCCTGACCACCCGATCCTGCTTTCCTTAAGGAACCCCGGCCATGACCCACTCCGTTGCGTCCCGCAGACCGTATGCCGCCGCCGCTGGCGTCTTCCCGTTCCGGGCGACCGTCATGGCCGGGGTTTCCGTGTTTGCCCTCCTCGTCGGGCTGGCCGACGCGGAAGCGGCCTCGCTCAAATCCTCCCTGGCCAACGCCCAGGCGACCCAGGCTGCCGCCAACGCCACCGCAATCGCCCAAAGCCAGTCGGCGGCGGCCGTCTCCGCCGCCTCGGCAACCCATGCCAGCCTGACCCGGGCCACCAACTCGTTGCGCGCCGCCCTGATGGCCCAGGCCCAGGCCGCCGCCGCCGCAGTCCGCAACAGTTCAACCAACTTCACCGGCAACGGGCTGGGCACCGGGGCGTTGGACCCCATCACCGGCGAGACCACCTGGATCGGGGCCAATGCTCCAACCACCGCGAGCGGCAATCCCAACGATGTCACCATCGATCAGACCCAGTCGCGCGCGATCCTGACCTGGCGGACATTCAACGTCGGCGCCAATACCAAACTGACCTTCGACCAGGACGACACCAATTGGGTCGCGCTGAACCGCGTCGTCGGTGGCGGAACCGCGCCCAGCCAGATCCTGGGATCCATTTCGGCCAAGGGAACCGTTCTCGTCATCAATCAGAACGGTATCGTCTTTGGGGCCGGATCGCAGGTGAACGTCCACTCGCTGATCGCGACGACGGCGGAAATCGGACGAAGCGTGGACGGAACTGTCGCCCGCACCATCGCCCAGCGCAATCAGGAATTCCTCGAATACGGCCTGACCGGCTATGCCGAAACCAAGGATACCGATGCGTGGACGGCGGGGAACAGCAACACGTTCTCCGGGAGGACCGACGAAGCGACCGCTCCGATCAACGCCGAGATCACGGTCGAGAAAGGGGCCACGATCACCAGCACGAGCAAAGGCATGATCCTGCTGGCCGCGTCCACCGTGACCAACGAAGGGCATCTGTCGGCGGCAGACGGTCAGGTCAGCCTTGCCGGGTTGGGGACGGGAGTTTCAAGCGACTTGACGCTCTACGCCTCGAAGGGAAGCTCGGGCTCGATCGACCAGAATATCCGGGGATATGCCATCTTCAGCAGCGCCGGCAAGGTGGTCAATCGCGGGGTGATCGAAGCCGATCGCGGCTATATCAGTCTGGGCGGGGGCTCTCCGCATTACGATTCCGCCGGCACCGCGAACGGAATTCGCTCCACCTCCGGCACCGTCGTCAATTCGGGGATTCTGAGTTCGACCTCCAGCGTCTCGGCCAACGGCACCATCGACCTTTACGGAAACACGATCACGCTGGAGGCGGGCTCGGTCATCCGCATCGCCCCCGATGACAATGGCGAGACGATTACCCAGAGCGCGACCTCGCTTGCCGCCGTCAAGCCCTCGCAAGTGCGCATCGGCAACTCGCCTTCCAACATCGTTCTGGCGGGCACGGCCCCTGACGGGACTGCGGGCGCGCTGATCGCAGCACCCTCCGGCTCCGTCGTGATCGGTGCGACATCCGGGGCCGGCTTCATCGGGGGCGAAACCCACGTCACCGTCAATGACGGCGCGGTGATCGACGTGTCCGGGCTGAAAAACGTCTCGGTGCCGATCTCCGCCTACAATTTGTCGATTCCGCTGAAGGGCAACGAACTGGCCGACAGCGGCGGTTATCAGTCCAGCCTGCTCAACGGCAAGACGATCATGATCGACGCCCGCCTGTCGGGCGTGCGCGAGGACGGCGTCGCCTGGATCGGCTCGCCGCTGATTTCGGCCGCCGCCTATTACGAGGCGGTCGGTGTTTCCGCCGCTCAGTTGATGACCAAGGGCGGCACGGTCATCTTGGGCACCGGCGGGGTGACGACGGCAAGCACCGCCTCACCCGCCACGGCTGCCAGCGTGACGGTCAACAAAGGCGCGCTGATCGACGTTTCCGGCGGCTGGGTCACCTATCAGGCGGGCCAGATCAAGACCAGCCAGCTTTTGACCACGGATGGGCGCGTCGTGGACATCGGTACCGCCTCCCTGTCGGACAGCTATCTGTCGGTCTATACCGGGGCCAGCATCACGCATGGCCGCTGGGGGGTCGTCGAAACCTGGAAAACCATCACCAAGGGCTTAACCGGTCGAACGACCGCCAGCTATCGCGAAGGCAGCGACGCCGGGACGATCACGATCAAAACGGCACTGGCGGTGATCGAGGGCAGCATCAGCGCGGCGGCCTATGCCGGAGAGCAGCAACTCGCCAAGGGAACCGCCGGAACCGCCACATCGTCGGTCTATGGTGATCTGCGCGCCCTCCAGGCAGCCAGGAGCGAGCGCCCCTCCGACGGCATGCTGTTCCTCCAATTGGTGGGGGACGCCGACGCCGATTCCGGCGCGATAGTGGGGGCTGGCGGCAGCGATATCGTCGTGGTGGCCGACCAGGATTACGCCCGAGCCGATGGCAAGACCATCCTGTCCGACCGGTTGTTGAGCGAGTCCGGGCTGGCCCAGGTCTCGCTGTGGAGCAGCGGAAAGATCAGCGTCGCCGAAAACGCCACGGTCAGCCTGTCTCCGGGCGGTACGTTCGACGCCTATGCCGGTCGCTCGATCACCATTGCCGGGACGGTATCGGTGCCCTCGGGGTCAATCCGGCTGGAAACCGCCAAATTCGCCAACACCAACGTCTTGGGGTCGGCGTTTAGCAGCGACGACAACATCCTTGTCCCCGGTTCGCTCGATATCGTCGTCACCGGTACCTTGTCGGTGGCGGGACGATGGGTCAACGACATCGGCAAAAGCGGATTGGCCGTAGAGGGCGACGCCTATCTCGACGGCGGCTCGATCTCGATGATCAGCGCCTTCAACGTGATCGACACCGAGGTCGCCACCACCAGCGCCACCCCGTCCCATTCCACCGATCTCGGCGGCAGCATTCGGATTGACCAAGCCAAGCTGATCGATCTGTCCGGCGGCGGGCGGGTGGACAAGAGCGGCAGGCTGCACCTGACCGGCAAAGGCGGCGATCTTTCCCTGATCAATCAAACCGCCTACTTCCAGACCGTAACGCATGAGGGCCTGGGGGCCTTTTCCTATATCGGTCAGGTCGGCGGATTCCGGGGACATTTCGTCAATTCGAACAACATAACGGTCGGCATTGCCGTCAATCCGGACAAGATCAATTCGACCGTCACATTCAACCCCGACAGCATCCGCGCCGCCGGATTTGCCGGTGGCGGCACCTTCACCCTATGGTCGCCCGAAATCAAATTCGGCAGCGGATCGGGCACCGAATCGGCCCTGGCCACCGCCCTTCCCCTCAGCTTTTTCCAAAAGGGCTTCAGCGCCTACGCCATCACCTCGTACAAGACCGACCTGCTGCCCAACACCCTGACCAACGCGAGCGGCAACAGCCTGGGCGGATACAACGCGATCCTGACGACCCAGACCTTTACCATCAAGGCGGGCGAGACCCTCACTCTCAGCCAGTCGCTGCTGCCCTCGGTTCTGTCCGAATCCCAGACCACCGCGTTGCGGCAATTGGCCAGCGGCGGGGATGTCGCCTCGATCCTGACGGCCGCCGTCCCCACCAACATGTGGGACCAGAAGCCGGTCGATCTGACCCTGGACGGGATGGTCGAACTGGTCGTTGAGCAAGGTGGCAAAATTTCCGCCGCCCCCGGCGCGACCCTGACCGTCGCCAAACTGAAGAATCAGGGACTGATCCGTCTGCCCGGCGGGGTGATCCTCCAGAATCAAACCCTGCCGTCGATCCTCGACCCCAAAGCGGTTGCGCCGGTGACGGTCTATGCGGGTCACGATCTCGACGACATTTTCAGCATCGAAGCCGACGGCACCATTCTGGAGGCAAAGACGTCGATTGCCGATCCATATAGCTCCAACGCCTCGGTCGCCTACCATTCCTTTGTCTATCTTCTGGGCGAGATGGAGGCTTCGGACGGAATCGTGCTGACGAGCGGCAGCGTCACCGATCTGTCGGGCGTCAGCGTGCTCAACCCCTATGCTACCGGGGCCAATGGTCTTGGCATCAGAACCGGCGCGGTCTATGGCGGCGGCACCATCGCCACCGCGGCCGCCCTCAGCAACCGCACCGACGGGTTTTACCAGACCGATCGCCTCAGCACCTTTCTGCAAACCGTGGGGACGTTAAAGACCGGCCGCACGCTGGAGATCGCGTCCGGGGCCAGCCTGTCCCTGGACGGCGCGTCGGACACCTTCACCCAATCCGTGACGACGGTCTCGGCGTCCGGCCTGAAGTCGGTTCTCTCCCTGACTCAGGGCAGTTCGCAGGCGGTGTGGAGCGACGCTGGCACCATATCCGCGCCCAACGGCTTTACCATCGCCTCCGACGCAACGATCAGCGCCAAGGGAGGATCGAGCCAGGCCGAAGGGGGAACTCTCGACCTCGCCGACGTGGTGTTGACCCAAAGCACCACCAACGCGGCCAACGAACTGGCGGCCGACCAGATCAAGGCGGCGGGCTTCACCACCCTGAATGCCCGGGGCCGCCTGGGGTCAGATGGAAATGTGTCCCTGGTCCTGGACCGGGCCTTGTTCGTGACCTCGCGACCGTTCAATTCAGGAGTGTTGACGGGCTCGCCCACCCAGTCCAACACCAACGCCGTCACCCTGTGGTCCGGCGGGACTCTTGATATCACCGCCCCTTATATCGGCCTGCTCAGTTCAATGGACGTCTTGTCGTCCACGACGTCGGGAACCCCATCGGCCACCAACACGGTGACCCTGACCGCGACCAAAGCCTTTGATATTGCCGGTGCGGTGCTGTTCGATCGCTCGGTCGCGACGACCAACCTGATCAGCCAGGGCGACCTGCGCCTGAGCGGTGTGCAGGATTATAATGTCTCCTACCTTGGAACCGCCGCGACGGATACGCCATTGACCGGTCGGCTTGCGGTCAACGGCGCGCTTTCGATCAAAGCGGCCCAAATCTACCCCACCACCGGCTCCACCTTTGCCATCGGCGCGACCGGGGCCATCACGTTTACGCGCGCCACCAGCGGCAGCGCACCGGCGGCACCCTACTCGGCCGGGGGCTCCCTGACCGTCACCGGCAGCGTGATCCACCAGGGCGGCGTGATCCGGGTGCCGTTGGGCAGTCTGACCCTCGACGCCACCACCGGAACCCTGACCCTCGACACCGGCAGCTATACCGAAGTTTCGGCCAACGGTCTCATCATCCCCTACGGCACCACCACGGATGGGACGGAATGGTATTTCACCCCCAATGGCGGAACCGCGCTCTCCGCGCTTCCGGAAAAGGTCATGACCCTGCGGGGCGATGAGATCGATGTCAAAGCGGGGGCGACCCTCAATATTTCGGGCGGCGGCGACGCCACCGCCTATGAATTCTCGGCCGGCACCGGCGGATCGCGCGATGTCCTCAACACCTACAACAGCGATCCCTATACCAGCAAAACCGGCTGCACCTATGCCGGGTGCGCCACGGCTTATGCGATCGTCCCCGGCCTGTCCGATGCCAGCGTGGCCGCCTACGATCCGGTTTATTCCGCCAATTACGCCAGCCTGACCTCGGCGTCGGAGGTGGGGAAACGGGTCCAGTTGAATCTGGGCGACGGGCTCAAATGGTACACCCTGCTGCCAGCGCAATACGCCAGCTTGCCGGGCGGAGTGCTGGTGGTCGAACAGACCGCCACCACCACCCGGGCATTGGGCAGCTACTCCACCCGCGCCGACGGCACCGTGCTCGCCACCGGCGTGTTCGGCGACGCCCTGTCGGGAGCGTCGGAACCGACCCTGCGATTGTTCGCGGTCCAGTCGCAATCCGTCTTCAAGAAATTTTCGACGATCACGCTCACCTCGGCCAACGACTATTTCAGCGAACTGGCAACCGAGGCAGGAACCGTCACCCCGGCCTTGCCGGTCGATGCCGGGCGGCTGGTGCTGGACGCGATCACCAGCCTGATCATCAAGGCGCATGTCTCTGCGGCGGCGGGCGAGGACGGACGCGGCAGCAAGGTCGATATCGGGGGAACGGACATCCTGATCGGGACGGCAGACAACGCAACCGTGCCCACCGGCACGCTTTATATTTCCGCCGACAGCCTGAGCAACCTCAACGCGGAAAGTCTGCTGATCGGCGCGGTCCGCACGGACAAGTCCGACGGCACCACCAGTCTGAGCGTCAGCGCCACCTCGATCACCCTCGCCAATGACGATGACCATCCGCTCACCGCTCCGGAAATCGTTCTGGCCGCCAAGAGCAGCATCGATCTGGCCGATGGGTCCGCGATCACGGCAAGCGGGACGATGGCCGACACCCGCTCCGGGGCCTATGTGATCGGCGACAGCACCACCCCCGGCACCGGAATCATGGTGCGAGCCGCCAATGGTCCGGAACGCCTGACCGACCGGACCAACTACACCGAACAGGCCAATCTGAGCGTCGGCGCGGCGACGATCTCGGGCACGTCGGTGATGTTCGACACGTCGGGGACGATGAGCATCTCCAACGCCCTGAAAATCAAAAACGCCACAAGCGTGGCGATGGGCGCGGGACGGATCGGCATCGGCGCCATTCCCGGATATACCGGCGCGATCGTCACCCCGGATATGATCAATGTTCTCACCCAGAGCGGGGGACGGCTGACGCTGCGCTCGCAGACCTCGATCGACTTCGCCGATGGCAATTACAGTTTCGGCAACATCCGCTTCGACGCCAGCACCCTGGCCGGAGCCGAAGGCGGAGCCGTCACGGTCAGCGCGACCACGGTGACGCTGGGCAACAGCGGAACGTCGAACCGGGTCTGCACCTCGTGCGAGAGCAACAACGGAACCCTGTCGATCGCGGCGAACGAGATTTTGTTCTCGGGCGGCACCATCGCCACCAAGGCGACCACCACCGGAGCCGCCACCGCGACTCTGGCCGCCGATATCATGGTCACCCTGCCGAAGGGAACCGCAATCACCGCCAATAACGGCGTTCTCGCCGAAGACGCCCAGATTCTGCTGCCAAAGGGCATGGTGGTGTCGCTGACCAACGGCACCGGGCTGATCGGCCCGACCGCGCTCGCCGATGGCATTCTGGCCGCCGGGACGGAAATCACCGTTTCCGGCTCGCCCTCGATCGAGGCCAGCGGGAAATCCTTCGTCGTCAGCAAATCGCTGACATATCGTGCCGGCTTGGCCAATTACACCGTGGCGGCGGGTGAGAGCATCGTCATCGCGACGCCTCTCACCATCTCGATCCCGACCGCGTCGGCCTATGTCTTGAAGACCGAGACCGCCGTATCGACGAAGAACTTCTTCGCGGGAGGGGTCGATCTGACGGCGAAGAAGGGCATCTTCACCACCGGGGCGGCGGGCGGTCTGGACACCGGGTCGGCGTCCCTGACCCTGCACACCCCCTATCTCGGCGACCGCGCCTCAAGCGCTGCGGCGGGCAGCACAATCATTCCCAGCCTGACCCTGGCGACGCAAAGCGCGCTGAAAATCAACACGGTGGGGGCGGGCAGCATCGAACTGGCCAAACTGGGCGGCATTCCCGGCGCCGGTCTGGTTCTCAAGGGCAATGCGGTCGAGATCAGCGGCACCACACTCCATGCCAGCGCCGGGTCGATCGACATCGTCTCCGAGACCGGCATTACTTTGAGGAATGGGGCAGTGGTCGAAGCCCCGTCCTATACCGCCAGCTTCGGCGACAGCACCGATTCGACGAGTGCGACGGCGGCGGCGGGACGGGTCAGCCTGACCGCGAAGGCCGGGGACATTGATATCGGCAGCGGCACCACGGTTTCGGTCAAGGGTGGGACTGGCAGCGCCGGACGGCTGGAACTGTCCGCCGTGGCGGGCGACGTGATCTTTGACGGCACGATCGACGGCAGCGGCGCAACCGGCGGCGTGTTCGCGCTGGAAAGCAATGGTCCGGCCGCTTTGGTGCCGCTGAACACCCTGATCGCGGGCAAGGGCTTCACCGGCGGGTTCGAGGTGCACACCCTGAGCGGCGATCTGGTCCTGTCCGCCGGAGAGACGCTGACCTCGGGCTCGGTCGTCCTGACCGCCGACGGGGGCCGGGTTGCCATTGGCGGCATCATCGACACGTCCGGCGTCAATGGCGGCGACATCACCCTGTACGGCCGGGAAGGAGTCACCCTGGAGGCGACGTCCAGGCTGGACGCCCATGCGAAGGGCTATGCCAGCACCGATCCGCGTCAGGCCAAGGGCGGCGATGTCACCCTCGGCACCGATTTCGCCACCGTCACCGGTTCGACCGCCGACGGCGCGGTCACCGGCACCAGCGGAACCATCCTGGTGAAACGAGGCGCGGTGATCAATGTCGGCGCCACCCAGACCGCCAACCGCTTGATCCCGCTGGACAGCGGGCTGGGCTCCTATTACGTCGATGCCGATGTCGGCGGCACGGTGACCTTCCGCGCCCCAATCGTCGATGCAGGCGGGCAGCAGACCGTCGATATCCAGATCGACGATGCCGCAAGCTCGGTGAAGGGCGCGCGCAAGGTGACGGTCGAGGGCTTCCGCCGCTGGGATCTGGCCAAGGTGGCCAACAGCACCAACTTCACCGGCGTCACCCTCAGCAACGGCAGCATCACCCTGAACGCGGCGGCGGGGATGGATACCCTTTCGGCCCTGTGCGGCAGCGGCGGAGGCAATTGCGCCCTGGTCCCGACCGTGGTGAGCGGGCTGAACTTCCTCAGCGACCGCGACGAAAGCGGGACGCATGAGACAGTGGTCAGCTTCGTCCAGGATTTCGACATCTCCGCCAGTTCGGCCAATCTGGGCGGCCTCGACACGCTGACGGATGCCGACGGGGCCTCGATCTTCCACGCCGCGCCGGGGGTGGAATTGGCCTATGAGGGCAACATCACCCTCGCCTCCAGTTGGAACCTTGCCGCCGGTGCGGTGGACGTGACCAAGGCCTCCACCGCCGGGCTGATGCAGTCCGAAAGCTATAACGGCACATCGGTCGATTACGTCGTTTCGGGAGCCGAGTCCGAGGTGATGTCGAAATACACCGCGATGCTGTACCGCACCGGTCAAAGTATCGTCGGCGAAGCACCGGTCCTGACTCTGCGATCCGGCGGCGATCTGACCATCAACGGCATCATCAATGATGGGTTCTTCTCGTTCCGCGACACGAGCAACGAAACCTATCTCCTGTCTAAGACCGGTATCGCGGGATCGAACATCGTCTCCTTTTCCTCAGGGTATACGACCACATATGCAGCTGGGTATCCGACATATGGTGCAGATGGGTTCATGTTTTCCCTGAATACCAGCGGGGATATATTCCAGGACTTCACCGCGAGAACCGCGATCCCCGCCGTCGCCGCCGATCCCCTCGATTATGTACCCTATTCGCCCTCGGCCAACAGCGCCGCGCCGCCGCAGACCGGCAATCCCTTCGCCTCGATGGATCTCCTGCCGACCGTCGATGCCAGTTCCCAGATGACGTCGTCCTCCTATCGGCTGGTGGGCGGAGCCGCGGTCTCGCGCCAGGGGGCCGATTTGAAGACGGGAACCGAGCCAACGGGAACCAATCCGGCATCAACCGGATCGGTCATCGTCAATGGCTACAGCTACACAACCAGCACCAGCGGAACCACAACAAAATACGTTTATAATTACACATTCTTCAGATCGCCCATAAGGGAATACAGAGAAGGCATTTATTCATCCGCATCGGATTGGCTGGAAAACGCACTTAACAATTCAAACCTTAACTATGGAATGATTAACAATGGATATGGATTATATTTTGGAACAACCATCGGAAATTATTACCAGAAATCATTGGGAGGAAATGGCCCCACCGTCCTTGTCTCCGCCAAGTCCACGTCCGATCCAAACTACATGATCGACTCGCTCTCCGATCTTATTTTTGTCGATTTAGACATAAGCTCCGCCACATTCGGGAGGACGCTCAACCCCTCGGCCGATGGCAAGGACGGCTGGACCGGGGTGACGTTCCGCGATTACGTCAAAAGCGGGGCCGACCCCTATCTCTATGCGCTCTATTACAGCAACGCGACCACCGTCACCGGGGCCAGCGCCACATATACGGCAAAGGATGGGACGGCGATTACCGGCGGAAACGATTTCTTCACCGTGGTTGGAGTGGCTGGGACGGCTAAAAACAATCCCTATACGACCAAAGACGTGTCCAGACTCGCGCTGCTGGTCAGCCTCAAGACCTTTGACTATATCCTTAACACCTATTTTGACCCGATCCTTCCGACCGAGGCGAGCGGGGGGACCACCACCACCACCAAGGTTCCGGGATTGATCCGGACCGGCACCGGCGATATCGGCATCGCCGCCGCCGGTACTGTCGATCTGACCGCCGGGGAAGCCGTCAACAGCACCGCGAATGCGGTGGCGGTCTATACCGCCGGGCAACGCGCCGAAAGCAAAACGGTCACGGCGGTCAATGTCGCCACCAACACGCCCGCGACCGTGACATTGAACGCCACTCCCAGCGCTGGAGGATTGTATCTGGTCGATGGCGGCGATCTGTCCATCACGGCCGGCAAGGACGTGCTGGGACGGAACGGCTCGGGTGATCCTTTCTCCACGTCCCCCGCCCTGTTCACCACTGGGATTGGCGCCCTGGCCGGCGGCGACATCGCCGTTTCGGCCGGACGTGACATCGATACCGTGGTGGTGGCGGCAAACACGGCAACCCGCACCGTCTCCGTCGATGGCACCGCCAACGGCATCCAATTCCTAAACGACAGCGATGTTTCCGTAACCGCCGGACGCGACATCCTGGGCGGGGTGATCTCCGTCGCATCGGGGAACGCGACGGTGACGGCGCAACGCGACATCGCCTCGTCCTCGGGCGGGACCAAACAAACCCGCCTGTATTACCTCAATGCCACCGCCACCATCGCCGCCGCGCGCAATGCCAGTCTGATAGGGAGTAATACCTCTCCCCAATGGTCTAAGGTCGCTACCCTGAACGTGACCGCCGGGGGCGACATCGATATCGGTGCGTCGGGATGGCCCGGCAGCGTGACCCTGGCCGCCCTGACCGGCGATCTGACCTTCCGAAATCCCCTTTATCCGTCCCAACGCGCCAGCATCTTGATGATGCCTGCGGCCGATGGCCAATTGGTGTTGCTGGCCGGGGGGGAAATCGGGACGGTGAGCCTGGTGATGCTCGATACCGATCCCGCCTATGTACCGGGGCCATTTTACAATTCCAACGGGCTGAACGGGGCGATCTTCCCCACCGTCAATTCCCGGACCACCCTGGCCACCTTGAACCTCTATCACAATCAGGACATCACCCACCGCGACGACAAAAACCCGCTGATGGTCTTTGCCGGGGGCGACATCACCGACGTGACCCTGGTGTCGCCCAAGCAGGCGCGCGTCGTCTCGGGCGGCGACATCGTCAACATGGTGTTCTTTGGCCAGAACCTGTCGGCCACCGACATCACCCGCATTGCCGCCGCAGGCGACATCACCGCCACCTCGGCGATTGTTGCTTCGTCAACGATTTCGCCCGCCGGACCGTCCGTCTCTGCGGCGGTGGTTCAGGGCAACACCTTCGTCATCGGCGGCCCCGGTTCGTTTTTCCTTGAAGCGGGAGGAAACATCGGCCCGTTCCTCAATTCCGCCAACGTCACGATCGACATGAAGGGAATGGGAACCGACTGGAAATCCTATGCCTATGGCGGCGGGGTGCTTTCGGTCGGCTACGATTGGAATCCCTGGCTGAAAGACGCGGTGGTCACGTCCGGCGGTGCCGATCTTTACGTGATGTTCGGTCTGGGCAAAACTGGCCCGGCCTATGACAGCTTCCGCGAGATCTATGTCAATCCCACCAATGCCGGGGCGTTGACCTGGGGCGGCTATGGGGCCGATCTGGTGGCGTGGATGCAGGCGCGGCACAGCGAAGAGCTGACCGACGCCTATCACACCACCGATATCAGCGACGATCAGGCCTATGCCGAGTTTTTGAAACTGTCGCCGCTGGAACAGCGGGTGTTCTTGTTGTCCAAGGTCTATTTCAACGAATTGAAGCAGGTGGCGGTGACCACCAGCCCGTCCTATCAAAAATACAGCCGGGGGTATGACGCGGTGAACGCCCTGTTCCCCGCTGCCAACGGCTACACCGCCAACGGCCTGGAGGGCGGCGCCAGCGACACCGCCCGGGTCCATACCGGCGATCTTGACCTGCGCCTGGCCACCCTTCAAACCACCCGTGGCGGCGATATCCGCCTGATCGGCCCCGGCGGCGACATCCTGGCCGGATCGGTGGTCCGCACCAGCACCCAGGCGGAACGGCGCAATTATTACTGGCCCATCTATACCGGCGAGAATGGTTGGGCGAATTATAGAACCGTCAGAATCGACAGCATACCGGTGGGGTTGGAAGGCATCATTACCCTTCGCGGCGGTGAAATCGACAGCTTTACCGATGGCAGCCTGGTGTTGAACCAAAGCCGACTGTTCACCCAGAATGGCGGCGACATCGTGCTGTGGTCGTCGAATGCCGACCTGAACGCCGGGCAGGGGCCGAAAACATCGGCCAATTATCCGCCCATCTCGTTGAGGTTCGACTGGAACCTCTTCGCCGAAATCGACGAACAGGCCGGTGTCGCCGGTGCGGGCATCGCCGCCTTCCAGCCCGAGGCCGGGATCACCGCCCCCGATGTCTATATGCTGGCACCGCGCGGCACCGTCGATGCCGGCGACGCCGGCATCCGGGTGGCGGGCAATCTGTCGATCCTCGCTTATCAGGTCCGCAATGCCGACAATATCAGTGTCGCCGGGCAAAGCTTTGGCGTGCCGGTGGCGGTCGGGCCGAACCTTGGGGCGTTGACCTCGGCCTCGGACACGGCGGCGGCGGCGGCGGGCGCGGCCGAGGACGCGGCGCGGGTCTCGCGCCAGACCGGACCGCGCAACACCGATCTGCCGTCGATCATCACCTTCGAAGTGGTCGGGTATGGCGGCGGCGATGGCAGCGATTCGGACAGAAGGCAGCAACGCGAGCGCAGCAGCCTTTATAACCCCAACGGCGCGGTCCGCTTCACCAGCCTGGGCGAGAGCGACACCACACTTCGCCGGTGATCCGTCGTTGAGGGGGGTGGGGGCGTATCAAGACGTAACCCGCCCCCACCCTCATCCACCCACCGCGTCGCGATGCCCCCCTCTCCCGCCAGCGGACGAGGGGCTGTGCCGATGACGCAGAGCGTATCCACCCATCGTCCTGCGCAGAGCGTTTTTTCTACGTCTTGCGCGGGGCGCTTTTCTTCGTCCTGTGCAAGGCCGTTTTTCTTCGTCTTGCTCGGGCTTGACCCACGGCTGTCCGGTTTAAATTTCTGGACTAAGTGCACGGCGTTGATTCTACTCGTGTTCAGACGTTGGCGCGTCTCCTGGACACGAAATTGGAGCCAACACCGTGCGACACAAGAATAGCGTTCTTCACGACCTTTTGAAGCATGTTCCGTGGGGTGAGTTCGACCGTCTGGTCAGCGAGCACAGGGCGGACAAGCATGTCCGTCGTCTTTCGACGAAGAGTCAGTTTGTCGCGCTTTTGTACGGCCAGCTTTCGGGAGCAACCAGCCTCCGCGAGATCGTCGGCGGCTTGGAGAGCCACGCGGCCCGTCTCTACCATGTGGGCGGGCGCACGGTGTCACGCTCG
>NZ_FNWO01000023.1 GCF_900108475.1 Magnetospirillum fulvum
CCGATCTCTACAAACGGCGCTGGGCCATCGAACTGTTCTTCCGATGGGTCAAGCAGACCCTGAAAATCCGCCATTTCCTCGGAAACAGCGAGAATGCCGTTCGAATCCAGATCGCCGTCGCCCTGATCGCCTTCCTCTTGCTCCGAATGGCCCAGGCCACCCAGAA
Source organism: Magnetospirillum fulvum (assembly GCF_900108475.1). Classification (GTDB taxonomy): domain Bacteria; phylum Pseudomonadota; class Alphaproteobacteria; order Rhodospirillales; family Magnetospirillaceae; genus Phaeospirillum; species Phaeospirillum fulvum_A. Next base: position 167 of record NZ_FNWO01000023.1, read on the forward strand.
AACCATCCAAAGCCCGCTCGCCTTTGCCCGGCTCGTTCGCGCCAATCTCATGCACCGAAAGCGCATCGACCGACTGATCGGGGGAGATCCTCAACCAAGAATCGACCCCAATCAGATGGTGCTGCTATGACCGTGACGTTTAACCGGACAGCAGTGGCGGGGAAGCCGGTGTGACGTGGCGCGTCACACCGGCAGAGGGCTCAACCACCGAAACAGAGGGAACGAGATGAAGACAGGTAGAGATATAGCCAAACAGGCAAACCGAATGGGGCTGGGGAATTTACTTACCTCCGAGGTCATGACTTACGCCGTCATCGAAGTCATGGCGGTCAAGCAGGGTCTACCGCCCCACGACAACGAATTCGATTGGCGCAACACAGCATTGCCGCCGTCGATCAGTCCGGAAACGATCATCGCGGCCGTTCAGCAGGCGCACCGCGCCGTGCCCTGGGAAAATCGTGATGGTGATCTGGTGGCCGAAATGTCCGTCATCAGACAAGTCGCCGCCGATTCTGGCCGTGTCGCCGCGGCAATGATCTGAAACGCATCCCAAGGGAGTTCGACCATGAAGAAGATCGTTATCGCCGCCACCCTGATCGTCGCCAGCCTCGCTCAGGCCGCCGAGGACCCCAAGAAGATCGACCTTTCCCCCGTCATCTCGCTCGTGGGCGTCATGGACAAGGCCGAATATGCCAACGTGATGAACGCCGCTCCGTCCGTCGCCAACCCCTGCGGTGCCGACGTGCCGAAATCTGTCGAGGTTATCGGTGTGGTGGACTTCGCCAGCCAGCTCCTGGCCAAGGACGCAGGGATGATCCTGTTGACATGCGGCGACGGCTCACGGAAGGGCATTCGCCTCACTCGCTAGGGTTCATCCAGAGGAGGGGGCCGGGGGCCGACGCGCGCGCCCTGAAGCCAAACCACCACAACTCGAAAGGGGAAGAGACGATGAAGACCCCGATTATGACCACCATCCTGGCAAGTTTCGGATTGGGCTGCACTGGCGTCGCCGTAATTATGAATTCGACGCCTGGCGCGATTGGTGGCCTCGCCCTGATCCTGTTCGCCATCTTCCTTGTGCTCAAGGATATGGCTTCGTCTGAGGATTAAGCCCGGGGGCGACATGAAGACGATCCGTATTCCCATGATTTTGGCGGCGGCATTGAGCTTGGGAACCGTGGCGGCGTGCACACCGCCGCTCACTGTGGAGGTGGAACCGAGCCACCTGTCCCCGGCCGATACCGCCGAGCCCATCGCCCAGGACACCACCATTTTCACCGTCATCGAACATATCGACGACGACAGGTTGACCTTGCGCATGCTGCACTCGGTCATGAGCGCGCATGCGGACACCATTCTGTTCGTTGGCGACGAAATCCATGTCGCGCTGGAACCGCTTCTCCCCCAAAACAGCCGCCGGGGCGGCTGCGCCACGGCAATCCTCGGCCGCCAGGGTCAGGGGATGGGAAGGATCGTCCCCGGTACCAACAGCGGCAGGCATTCCGTCTGCCTTGCCCGGCTACAAGATTTCAGGGGAGCCGAAGGCCTCCCGGTCGACGACATTCATCTGAACCAGGTGGCACGGGTCATGTTGACCGGCGACCTCGTTTTTTACGGACAAGGCGTGACAGCCCAAATAAGGCGCTGTGATGAATTTCAGGCGTGGAGTGCAGATTTTCTGAAAAAGACGTGGCAGCCGCTCAAGCCTGTCGATGGACAAACCCGCAATACTTGCGAGTTCGATGGCGACCCCCGACCGATGGAACAGAGGGCTTGCCAACTGGGGGGCAGCAAGGGGAACCAATGGGTGTTCACGGACAATCAGGGCCGGATGGTCCAGGTGAGTGCGTGTGAACCGGACCAAGCCAGTTTGAAATGAGCCATCGACAGGCTGTCGATCATACGGCTGAATGACGGTCTCTTCTTCGAAGGTCCTGAATGCTCGACCATCGCCATTTCCACTCGGCATTGATCGCCGCCATAGCCAGCATGCAGATAGCTGTTCTTGTAAGCTGCAAGGCAGGCGACATAGATGCGGGGCGTGTTGTCGGCAGGGCCGGTCATGTCTCTGTTCCTCGTTCAGAGTAGAGACGCGCCGCTCCTTACCCTCAGCCCGTCGGCAAGACCGGGGGCAAGGTGCAAAAGGCGGCCGGACGGAGGGGGCGGCCCGCCCGAAACGGCGCAACGCCGTGGAGGAAGGGGGGCGTCCCTGCCGAACGTCAGCAATCACTTGCGCCGCGCCAGGGGACAGCGCCCCAAGCAATCGGTTCTACTCGGATCATAGTGAAATTCCACGACTATGCATGAGCGAAAGTGGTGCAATTTCTCTGTTTTACAAACACTTAGAGCGTATTTCGATCAGTCCGGTTCATAGCCGCATGATTTGAAGTAGTTGGCGCATTCGGCGGGCTGAAACAGATCGACGAGGCGTCTGATGAGGTTCCAAAGTCCAGAGACGGTTCGCTCGGCTTCCCTTCGCAGCAGCGCCTTGAGCTTGGCGAAGGCCTTTTCGATGGGGTTGAAGTCTGGGCTGTAGGGCGGGAGGAACAGCAGGGTCGCCCCGGCGGCCTCGATCGCCTCTCGAACCGATGGACGTTTGTGGCTGGAGAGGTTGTCCATGACGACGATGTCGCCCCGCCGCAGGTCCGGCACCAAGACTTGGCGCACGTAGGCTTCGAACCATTCGCCGTTGATCGGCCCGTCGAGGACCATGGGCGCCACCATGCCGGTCATCCGCAGACCGGCGACCAGCGTGGTTGTCTTGCGGTGGCCGTGCGGAAATCCCATCCGCAGCCGCTCGCCCCTGGGGCAACGCCCGTGTGTGCGGGTCATGTTGGTTGCCGTCCAGGTCTCGTCGATGAACACCAGCCGCTCCGGGTCCAGGTCGAGCTGGCCGTCAAACCAGTCCTGCCGCTCGGTCAGGATGTCGGGGCGGCTCTGCTCGATCGCGTGGCCGGTCTTTTTTCCGCGTGATCCCATGACGGACGAAAAATCGATGAAGCCCGACGCGCGACACCACCAAGCCGATGTCGGCCAACGCATCGCGAAGCTCATCCAAAGTGATGTCCTTGCGGGCATCCCAAATGGCCAGAATGTCGTCCCGCCGTTCCTCGACCCGGTGCGACCGCATGTCGCCCCCTTGAGGCTTCGGGGCGAAACTGCCGGTGTCGCGGCGTTGCCCGTGCCACCGGATCGCCATCGACGGCGCTACTCCGAACCGAGCCGCCGCGGCTGTACCGCGAGGAGAAATTGGCCGTGCGTCCAAGGCGTGGCCGCAAGCGGGCCTTGGGCAGTCGCGCCCCGATGGCTGTTCCACAGGGGCTGAACCAACGGTGGTCGCTGGATTTCCTGTCCGACGCCTTCACCGATGGCCGCCGGTTCCGCATCTTTGCCGTGGTGGATGATTTCACCCGCGAGTGCTTGGCGCTGGTCGCCGACACCTCGCTGTCCGGTGTCCGTGTCGCCCGTGAATTGGATGGCTTGGTTGCCCAGCGCGGCAAGCCGCTGATGATTGTCAGCGACAACGGCACCGAATTCACCAGCATGGCCATGCTGCGCTGGAGCCAGGATCATCGGGTGGAATGGCACTACATCGCGCCGGGCAAGCCCATGCAGAACGGATTCGTCGAGAGCTTCAACGGCAAGCTCCGTGACGAATGCCTCAACGAGACGCTGTTCTGCTCGGTCAGCCATGCCCGAGCCGTCCTGGCGGATTGGAAAGACGATTACAACCATGTGCGGCCCCACACGGCCTTGGATGGCATCGCCCCAGCACAAGCCGCCCCACATTGCCATCACCGCCCATTTCGGGCATCACAGGGAGACGGGACTCAACCTCTGACCGGGATCAATCAGGGGAACAGGTCACCCTGGAACTTTCATCCAGCCATAAGTAGAGCCTTGGGATCTGGATCAAGAAACGGGAGGGTGGGAAGATCCCAAGGACAGCCCTGGTCGGAAGAACCGTCACCACACGAGGACCGCCCCAGAAACCTCGTCCGTCGCGTCCGCCCGATTTCGAGAAAATTGCGTTTCGCGACCTGCCCCCTTGCGGCTTCCATTGGTTGTGATTTTATTCTTTTCAGTGCAGGTTGACACAACCTGAACGCTTATCCCGTTAAATTCCAGCAGGCTTATCGGAATTTTTTATGGATCAACGATCCGTCATTTATTTGACTCGGCGCTGAATCTGCTTATAATGCGGCACCCTCCTCTGATTAGAGGGGGGTGGAAAGTAGTGTTTCTCAGTGTAAAAAAAGAACCTCGGAGAACCGAGGCTCTCCGAGGTTAAAGTTAGAGTTTTTAAAAGTTGTTCAAGAGGTGCGCTATAGCCTCAATCAGGCGGGCAAACGCCAGAACGAGGCGCGTAATATCAGGCACTGTGATCACCCCCTTTCAATAGGGTGGTGTTTTTTATTTTGACCCTTGCAAAAGCAAGGATTCGCAATATCCTAATACCCCCGCTAAAAAGCAAGTTCTTTCTACAAAGAAGCTTGTTTTGTAATTAAATTTCCTCCTAAAATCACCGGGACACTTCTGGAAACCGGCATTGATCGGTCGAAATGGCGTTGACGAGGCGTTCTGCTGCGGCTTGCCGGGCTGGATATGTTGGAGGCCGATGCCGTGCGTCTCGACCCATTTCATCAGCGTGCCGCTGATATATTCGGGGCCGTTATCGACCCGAATAGCGGTCGGCTTGCCGCGCCATTCGATGATTTGGTTCAACACCCGCACGACCCGTTCAGCGGGCAGAGAGAAATCGACTTCGATGCCGAGCCCCTCCCGATTGAAATCGTCCAGCACGTTGAGGAGCCGGAAAGCCCTGCCATCCTCAGACGATCCGCCATGAAATCCATCGACCAGACCTGGTTGGGGGCGTCTGGCACCGCCAGTTCATCGGGCTTGTCGCGTTTGAGCCTCTTCCGGGGCTTGATACGCAGGTTCAGTTCCAACGCGCGATAGACCCGTTTGTGGTTCGGTAATCCCCCCATTTTTAGCGGGGGTTGGACATAGAATTCAGGCAGCAAATTTGATAACGGACGAAACCTGATTCAGATTCGTGCTGACCTTGCCGGTTTCTTGATCGCGCTGGATTAACCCCAGCCTTTCCAGGGCCTCAACATCGGCATGGACGTTCTTGAAGTTCCGCCCCAGAGCGCGGGCCAGTGCGCGGATGCTGTCTGCCGGTTCCTGCCGGAGGTGGCGGATCAAATCATAGCGTTTCGGCGTCAGAGTGGCGCACAGAGCCGCCCAATCGACAAAGCAGATGGTATCGGTTGGTGGAACCGCTTCACCGGCAACCGCCGCTTTCCAGGCCGTGCTGACTTCAGCCAGGGCTTCCCGCAGGGAAACCCCTACTTCGATTCTGGTTTCAGGAGCGGCCATGTTTAATCCTCCAGTTTTCAACAGCAGATGTAAAATCTTCAAGAAGCTGATCAATGCTTAGAAATTGGTAGGGAATAACGGCAGCTTCATCATGCCGATGATCGCCGCGTCCGCGTTCATTGTCGAATCCGACGACTCTGAGGCCACCGGATATAAGGACCAAGCGGTATTTGAACCCGTGCTCTGTTGGAGGAACAGGTTCCGCCACCTTCCAAACGACGGCTTCAACAACGTCGCCATCGCCCAAAACCACCCGTTTTCTGATGATGAACTCTGCGTTCATGATGGTATCATATGCCATCATGGTGATGGTCTCAAGAACCATCAGTGTTGCGCGTGTGGACAAATGATGGTGCCACCGTCGCGATGTGTGATGAAGGTATTTTACGGGTCCGATCGGCCCGCATTGCGGCTTTGGATCAGGCTCAGGGACTGTCCCGATAATCTTGCCGGTGTGACGTGTCACGTCACACCGGATTTGTTCCGATCCAGTTGTTGTTCATTCCGAGCGCTTTCCGCGTGATGTCCGGAACAGCCTATTCCTCGTCGCGCGAGGCCTGGGCGGATTCGGCCATCACCATCCGCCAGAAATCGGGCCAGCCCTCTTCGCGCAGGGTAAGGTCGATCGTCTCGCCCTGATACCGCTCGACGATCGGGGTGAGGACGATCTCGGAGAGCAGGCACTGGAACATCAGCCGGGTGCGTTTGACGTCGCGCCTCATTTCGACTGACTGCACCGCTCGAGCCAGGATGGTGCGGATTGTCGCCTCGTTGGGGAGAGGCGGCAGCGGGTCGGTCGGTGTGTCGAGGCGGAGTCGATTCAACTCCTCCTGAAGCGCCAAAGCGCGCTGGGTGGCGCTTTCGGCATTGATGCCGCGTTCGATCGCCTCGACCAGGCGGTCAAGGCGGGCGACGATGTCGGCTTCGGAGCGGCGCAGTTCCTTGCGTCGCTCCAGTTCCGCCCCAAACGCCGCGACGAACCGGGGACGGAAATCGGCCCCGGTCCTGATCCGGAAATACAGGGCGGCAAAGGTCTTCTCCAGCAGCACCGGCTCCCGCGTCCCCCGCGCATTGCGGCAGGTGGCGTAATAGCGGTGGTTCGAGCAAAGATACCGGCCGTTATTGGCGATCGATTTCGGCCCGCCGCAGCAGCCGCATTTGACCCATCCGGTCAGGGCGTGCTGGTTATGCGATGTGAGAATGCGGGGCTGCGGCGGGTCTTTCTCTTTCTTGCTGCGGTCGCGATCGATCTTGCGCACCTTGCGCCAGGTCTCGTCGTCGATGATCCGCAGGTGGGGCGCGTCGATTCTGATCCACGCCTCGGGCGGGTTCGAGATCACCTTGCGCTTCCCGGTGGAGGGATCGCGCAGGACATAGCAGCGATTGCCGATCGTCTTGCCGAGATAGGCTTCGTTGCGCAGGATGCCGCCTGGGCGCTTAATGCCGTTGGCCAAAGCGTCCACTCGCCACCCTCCACCGTTCGCCGAAGGGATGCCGTCGCGGTTGAGCCCGGCGACGATAGTCTTCAACGGCACCCCGTCGGCGCATTCCTGGAAGATGCGGCGGACGATGGCGGCTTCGGCCTCGTCGATCTCGCGCACGCCGTTGACGTTGCGCCCCTTCTCGTCCACCACGCCCCGCACGACTTTGTAGCCGTAGGGGCAGGACGAAATGGCATAGCCAGCGGTGACGCGGGCCCGCAGCCCACGCCGGACCTTGGCCTTCAGGTCGCGTAGGAACAAGGCGTTCATCGTCCCTTTGAGGCCGATATGGAGTTCGGAGACGCGGCCCTCGTGCGCGGTCAGAATTTCCACGCCGTGAAAGACGAGGGTCTCGTGAATCCCGGCAATGTCCTTCAGCGAACGGGACAGGCGGTCGAGCCCCTCGGCAACGACCAGGTCGATCCGCCCGGCCTTGACCGCCGTCAGCAGACGCAGGAAGCCCGGCCGGTCGGTCGTCGCGCCGGAGGTCGCCGCGTCGGAAAACACCAGCGCCCGATCCGGATCGACCTTGAGCTGATCGGCGATGAGGTTTCGACACAAAGCGACCTGATCATCAACCGAAGATGGATTCTGAATGTCGGTTGAATAGCGGACGTAGATGGCGATGCGGGAAGGGTCTGCGGAAGTCATCGGCAAAAGGTATGAGCCAATGCGGCCGAAATCAACTTGGTTAAACGACCTGCAAACGAAAGAATATATCGGGAATTACGTATTTGGTGGTTTCACGAAGATTCACGATCTTTCACGAAGTTTAACGATCCTTTCACGAACTTTCACCTGTCGTGTTTGGGCAGGATAGGCGTGGTGATATCACCACGCGTCGCCCCTTGGGGGCTCTTGGGCTTATTCGCACCCTTCGGGTGCTCAACGCGATGACGGCGGGCCTTACGGCCCGATCGGTCTGGCCGTCGGCTGGAGCCGGGCCGAAGACGGTCACGACGGGAGAGAATGGTCAGCAAAAAGCCGCCCCGGTGAGGGGGCGGCTTGGGTTACGACCGGTGGAAGGACGGTGGGGCTATGTCCCCTCTTCGGCCAGCTTGCGGCGATGGTATCGGTTAATGCGACCCCCCTCGTGCTTCCTCGCTCGCAGGGCAATAAAGGGGATTACGGCTCGATTTCAATCTCCTGATTAACCACAGCGCTCTCCACGAAAGAACCTAGCTGTTGAGCGACAGAGTTGTAAATGTCTGATTTATTCGAGCCGTCCGAGAGGGTAAGGACAAATGTTACTTCCAGTAAACCCAGTTCACTATTTTTTACAATTCCAAACTGGAACAAATCTCTTGTGTAAATGCGCGCTCTTATTCTCATGTTACTTTCTGTAAAACTCACGCCATTTTTAATTTTACGGTAGTGGCGACGAATAGGCTGCCATTTGGCGTAATCTTCTCGTGCGACTAGCTCGGGAACTTCCGACTCTTTCATCGACCCTAAAAGGTTCTTAGTTGCACCGTTGTGTCGATATTGGAGTGCTGTCTCCAGACGGGAAGCGAAGTAATTACCTTCGCCCTCCTCGGAAAGTAGCGGCCGAAGGATGGCGGTCAAAGATGCACTGCCAAACATTTTTCCGTCGCGAACCATCTGCGGAGGAATTGGAATGCCATCCCAATAATGTTCAATGCCGGGCCGCAATTCGGACCGCCAGGCGAGCGTGACCGAGCCCGGGGCACAATTCCAGGGGAGGTTCCCCTGATACGGGCTGCCCCAACCGAGATAAAAGCAGAACTCGTCAATCTCAGCCGCATTGAGCAATAGCCCCCTGACCAAATCAGGGGTGGGTTCACGAAGATTAGCGAAAGTGTGGGCCGCGAGCGCCGAAACGAGTGGAGCCGCAAAGCTTGTGCCTCGCTGCTCTGTTCCTCCAAGCACCCTAAGGTTTGAAAACCAGGACACATCTGGTTTGCGCATGCCCCCGGGGCCCGGCCCCGGAAGGGAAACAGGACAACGGTCAGCGGGGCGACCGCTGCCGTCATACTGGCGTCCAGCAACTACAATCGCCGCTTCACAATCGGCTGGGGGAGAAAGTCTCTCCCTATTATGGGCGCTCTTGTTGCCAACAGATATGATCGGGAGAATTCCATGATCTCTCGCCAATCGAGATATCTCATGCCCCAGAAAGCTCACCGTATCTGGATCGACTGGATCAGGCTGATTTACGGAGAAATTCCAAACTTTTGTCTCTGGATGAGTTGCAACAACATTTTCCATATAAGCGATCAGTGATTCCGGATTAATAAGTACATTGGCTCCCTTTCTCGGCACCGCTTGGACCGTGCCAACTCGGCAAAACAATTCGGGCAAATGGAGATTATTGTTCCAGGCATGCGCTTGCACCACCAAAGACGTCACTCGGTTACCATGGGTGTGGTCCGCTTTTCCATCCTCGACGAAAGCGGGTGCGCGCCATGCTTCGGCAACGAGGTAGCTGTCTGCCGTTAATCCACCATCGACAACACCGACGATGGGTTGGTTGGTGAGGTTATGCGGTGGAGGTGGGCCGGGTTCACGACCTTCACCAGCGGACGTGACTTCAAGCTTCTGCACCGCATCCACTCGAAAGGAGGCACCCGAACTGACAAGCTGAACAAGAGCTTCCTTCGACGGCACCCAGACAGAAGCCCTGGCATGGCCACTGTTCCGGTAACGGCGGACTGCCCGTGCAAGACTGGACTGATTCGGCGTCTGTAATGCGTGCAGTCGGCCCTCAGCAAGGCCAGGCAACCGCTCAAGGTCGACACCGGGGAGCGTGGGGATGAATACGCTTCTCCTGGCAAGCTCATCCAGCTTGACCATCAATGCTTCCCTCGCTTGACCGTCAATGAACGGGGCAAGCCAGAGCATGAAAAGCTTTCCGTGATCTCCCTCAGCAGGTGCGCTCTCCCACAACTGGTCGATGGTCCGCCCTCGAAGTATCGCCTCTCCGTCAAAGGGGCGAATGTCTTCGATACGCGAGATATCTACCTGTGCCTTGGGCCCAAGCGGTCGCTCGATCGCAGCGACGAGTTCCAGAAGTTTGTCGGCCATCGCTTCAATGAGGTAGCCGCCCTTTGTGGGAGCAACCAGACGACAGCCCAACCGTTCCGTAAATAGGTCAGAGGGCGTGTAGGTAGGCGCGTAGGAGTCATCAAACATCGACGCACGTATTAGGACGCGCCCACCGTAGACAGGCACGTCCCTCCTTTTTGCATAGATGCCACGGCAACTTGCGGCCAAGCGCACCATTTGCCCAGAAAGACGAGCCACGTTGATCTTCGATGCGTCCTTTGAACGGACGTCAGGAGCCTCCTTGCGGGGCTCGGTCGTCAGGGCGAGAACTGGATTTAATAGCGGCTTACCACCATCTTCAGTCGCCATCCCCCCCCTCCATCAGATATTTCCGAACCGCTTGCCTGGTGACACCAATCACTCGCGCCGCGTCGGCTTGCGAGAGAGCCAACGACCCGCATAGTCGCCTTGCTAGTTCAATTTTCTGTCCGCTAGTAAGCGTCTCCACGGGCGGTAGTTGCGGTCGGCCCTCACTGGAGTGAAGAGCGGCCCACGCAATGCCGCCAACATCCAATTCACGCTGCGCGAGGACGGAACGTCGACGTGCAGCACCGGCAATTGCCTCTATGTCCGCTCCGGTGAGGCCCTTTGAAACAGCCGCCAAAACGTCCGAGGCTTTTGCTTCATCCTCGTCCTTAAACAAAAAGTGACACCACATATCGGCGCGCATCTGAGCGTTCGGAACATTCATTTCGACTTTATACGGGAACCGTCGCCATATAGCAGGATCCAAAAGCTGCGAATGATTGGTCGCACCAATCACTATAGCGTGATCATCAAGGGAATCGAGCCCCTGAATGACGGTGTTAACCACGCGCTTTAGCTCTCCAAGTTCTTGACTATCGTCACGAAGCTTTGCAACGGCATCCATCTCATCAAGAAACAAAACCGCCTCGCGTGACGGGACAAACTCAAAGACACGCCGAACATTTTTGGCGGTATCACCGAGAAGAGATGATATCACCGAGTCCAGACGAACAACGTAAAGCGGCTTCCCAAGCTGTTTTGCGATATGCCCCGCAAGCAACGACTTACCAGTGCCCGGCGCACCTGATAGCAGCATTGAAAGTCGTGTTGAGAGACCATTTTCCACCAGTATATCAACGTTCTTTGCATCCTCGATGAAGCAGTGGAATACACTTATTGTATTTTCATCCAAAAAGAGCGGCGAAGTTGGCCAAGGTTGCTCTTCGACCAACGGCATTCGGGATTTGGAGTCAACTGGAAGCGATTCCACAAAACCTGAAGCCTGGAGGGGAACTCCACTTCGACGGATCAGGGACCGAAGCTTCTTGGCAGCGTCCTTATCCTCACCCTCACTTAATGCCGTGGCGATCTTGCCAGCCAGACGCCTGACGCGGGTGTAATCCGCAGCCAGTGCAGCCTCGACCAACTCAATAACGTCCGACGCACCCATAGCCATAAAACACCCCATTGACAACCCATTGGGGTTATTTGTAAACTTAAAAGGCTACATAAGCAACCCAAAATGCGGTATTTGTGAACTAAATTCACCGGAAAGAACGAGGTGGCTATGGCCAATCGTAACCAGCATGTTGTGCCCCACGAGAACGGTTGGGCTGTCAAGGGTGCCGACACCAGCCGCGCCACGGCGGTCCACCAGACCCAGCAGGCCGCCATCGACCATGCCCGCTCGATTGCGCGCAATCAGGGGGCCGAATTGCTGATCCACGGAACGGATGGCCGAATTCGCGCACGCGACAGTTATGGCAACGATCCGTACCCGCCCAAAGGCTAATCGCTTCGAAGACGCCGTGTCCAGCGCACAACAAATTAAAAATATGAGCAATCCGAATCAATGCGGTATCTTCATCATTGTTCGCCAGGATCCGATCCGGTAATGCAAGTTTACCTGCGAATATATTGTCAATCTGGGGCTCCTTGACGCCCAGTTCACTGAAACCAGCGCGTACACAGTGGGTTAAGCTGATCCCAATGATCACCGCGATGGCACCATAGTTGCTGGCGATTTCATTTCCCTCAAGAATGGGATGGTCTTCAATTTTGCAAATACCGATAAGACGTAGCCTGGACTTGGTGCGTTTGCAGGCCGAAGGCTATGAGGTTGACGTGCGAGAGCAGCATCAGCTTGTGCATTCGGTGTCCCATTTCACCGCTGACGGCCGTATCGGGTGCGGCACCTGGCATGTTCGAACTCTGTGTTCGACGATGTCGCTATCAGTCCTGTCGATGACCACGAGGTCTACTTCACCGGCGAGCAGCCCTGCACCAAGGCCGGGCTGTCAATTACGCAGATCGTCCATTGCGAATGCCGCCAGACCATGGCCAGTGCACGAGGGGCGCGTAGATTTTCCAACAAGCGGCACGGGGGCTATGGCGACTATTTCGCCAAGATGGACAGTTACGCCCGTCTGATCGAATCGCCGGTGCGCTCAGACAACCATCAGATCTCTGCCCGCACCTTCCGGCCAGTGGAAACTGGTAGCAGAAGAATAGATCTTTCTCTATCCAGAGACCAATTCGGCGCGCGCGATTTGGAAGTGGATGTTAAGACGGTAAGTGCCAGATTATTTTTGGAGAACAGTCATGGCATCAAAGATATCAAAGGCTCGTCTCGCAACGGACCACTCTGCCCTCATTAACGCTGAGGCTTACAGCAAAGAGAAAAACGGCACGGCGCTCTGCCCAGATATTAGATGTATTTGTCGGCTCCGTGGTGTGTCCGCCACATCGCGGAACGTGAATGGCGAGCAGATACCCGTTGCCGCCTATTTTGGCCTTCCGCCGAATGCCGAAAAAAATGGCTCGGGTCATACCAAGCGTTGCCGATTCAACACCGAAGAGACCGTTAAACGGTTAGTCGCCAAGTCAAAAGAAATCAAGGAATTCGATGAGGACGCCGAGCCTATATTGTTTGGCCCGCGGGGCGACATTGCGGAATACCGCCTCCATATTTTGATGGAATTGCTTGGCACTAAGCCTTTCTCCGTAGATGAGGATGATCCCGACGCGCTGAAGGGCAAGGGACGGCGCACCGGAACCGAATATATTCGGAGCGACAAGGTTCTAGCGCCGTACTTCCGAATGGCGCAGGCAGTCCATACCCTCATAGCGCGTGTGCGCGAGAAACCTGAACTCGAACGCTGGATTCGGCTCAAGTACGCTGAGCATACTGTCCCCTGGTCCGAATACTTCTATAACCTGGGGGAGCACGCCCGTCTCTATGATTTCCTCGTTAAGCACGGACAGTTGATCGGCGCCAAGAAGCGTACCCGCCCCGCAGCGGTGGTAGTGGCCATTGACCCAACCCGTGAGGTTCATCTGACGAAACACGGCAGTTGGGCTGTTCCTTGTCGCACGTCCCTGTGTGCGGTTAGGAAGGGTAGCCGCATTGCGATCAAGCCAAGCCTTTATGTGAAGGACGAGAAACTCGCTCGGAAGATGCACACATGGAATTTGGCGCTGGTATGCGCTATTCCGACCACAGAGCCTCTCGCACCAGCCCCTGCGCCCCGTCTCAGTCCTCACGCGAAGATCAATCTTCGAGTCGTGAGCGGAGCGCAGGTATGTCAGTACAATCTCAATGAGACGTGATCACTGGCCCAAATGTGATCCGACGGCCATCGGGGGCGAAAGTGTTCTCGGTTGCTGACCACCAAAATAATGGCAGCTGAGTACCTTCGGGAACCCCGGCAAGCCAATCATCCTGCGTTACGCAGGATGCGAAGTAAGCATCTGTATCCTCACATGCCTCTTCAGCGCCTTCTGGGCACATTCCGAATTCGGGGTCCTCTTGGCATCCGGAGAATATTAGGACCGAGCGATCTCCAGATCGATGCCAAAATACGCTGCCATTTGTTACGCGGACGTGCGTGCCACGGAGTTCGGCTATTATTTCATCTGAGTATTCAAAGCTGAATTTAAGGCTGACAAACCAGTTGTCGGCAGCGAACATCGCAAAAACGCCTATGCGTGAGCTCATAATGACCTCCACTAAGTTGTCTCAGCCAGAACAAAGGATCACGGTTCCGTCTCAGTTATTGAGCGAATCCAACCTTAATTAAGAGCAGGTCGGGGTGGGGCGCGGGGTGCCATCGGTCTCATTTAGAGCCGAAACCGACAGTGAGATCGGCGGACATGGGCACTCTCCATGCGGGGGGTTAACGGGACCGGCCGGGGCCGGATGGTTTGGGCGAGGATGGTTTCGCCTGATCGGGGGTAAGAGCGGTTTCGACGAAGGCCCCCATCGCGTGGGCGAGGTCGGGATCAAGGGCGACGATCTGGCGCTCCGAGAGCTGGCGGGCGACACGGTCGGCGAGGCTCTGGAATTGGTCGCAGCGGACGACCCGGCCACCGACGGCTCGCGCTGCGGCTTCGGCCTCGGGGCTGGCAGTTGGGGTTAAGATCTCGATCGCGGCCTGGGGGTGGCGACGTTTGAGCGCCGTCGCGGTGCGGGGCAGATCGGCCTCGCGACCAACCAGCACGGCGGGCTGATCGGTGCCGGTGCGGGCCAGAGAGGCGGCAATCGCGTCGGTCGAGAGCAGGATCGGCCCGGCATGGGGGTCCGTCGCATCGAGCCGCCCGGCGTGATCGAGGACATAGCGCAGCCCGGGGCGGGTCGCATCGCCGATCGTGCAGCTTCGCCCGGACTCGTCGATGGCGTGGATCGCCCAGACATGTCCGTCTTCGTCGCGCAGCGGAAACAGTGCCCGCCCGGTGCGGTCGCCCTTCAACCCCAGGGCGGCGAGAGCGCCCCGACCGATTCCGGCGATGGCCGGGTGCCGCCAGGGCGCGGCGGCGAGCCAACTTTCCAGCGCCGGTCGGATCGAACGCGACACCGCGTGGCGGGGAGCCGGATCGTCGCCGATCAGCAGATGCAGAAACTCGCGGTGAGTGACGATGATCGCCAGCGCCAGCGCGTCCTTATGGGCATCGGCCATCAGGTAATCGCGCCAGCTCCGCAGATTGAACAGATGGCGGCCGAGGAAGCCGGATGGCTTGTCCTGCCGCCAGGTCCGCCATAGCTTCGAGGTGGCGGGGTGACGTGTCAGCGGCTTGGCGAGATAGGGTTTGCGGGGCGGACGCTCTGCCCGGGTCCGGTCCCGCTCCAGTCCGGGCGGTTGATACGGCCCGAACCGCTGTTCGAGGTTCTTCAGCGAGCAGGAGCGGTCAAGCGCGCTGGCCTTGATCGCTCCGGCCCCGTCGATGCGGCGGATCACCAGCCCGACTCCGCGTTTGTGGATCTCCGCATCGTATTCGGCCAAGCCCTGGTGGACCTCCGCCCACGAGTTGGTTGTGCCGATCATCGCCAGGATCTCGGCCTTGTGATCGATCAGATGGCGCTCGAACGATTGCTGCCAGGTCCGCGCCTCGTAATCGCGGGCCTTGGCCGAAACCGGGTTGGGCTCCGCCCCGATCCCGCGATCGACCTTCAGGCCGTATTTCTGCTCCATCGCCCGCGCCACTTTGGACAGGGTGAAGAAATCGCGGTGCGGGGTGTGGCAGCGATGAGTCTCGGGGTGAATCTTGTTGTAGGCGATGTGGAGATGGAAATTGTCGGTGTTGATGTGGGTGCCCGCGACCCGCTGATGGTCGGCAAAGCCCAGCGCTTCGGCAAACGCGCGCTCGATATCCTGAAGGTCGGCGAGCGACAGTTTGTCCTGCTCACCGGCATGGAAAGACACCACCAGATGATAGGTGCGGTCGGTCAGCTTGCTGTTGAAAGCGCGGGTCGCCTCGATCTCGATCAAGGCGGTGTCGAGATCGGCCAGATCGGTCCCGGCATCGCAGCCGACGATCCAGAAGCGGTCGAGCTTCTCGCCCTTTTCCCGCGCTGCCGCGACGTAACGGCCAAGGTGGCTGTAATCGTCGCGAATCTCGGGTTTCTTGGCGATCTTCTTCGCGATCATTCCGGCAACTTGGCCCGGGGGTGGTTCTGGTAATGGATCGCGTGGACCGTGGCCTTCAACGCCGCCTGCACATTCGATATCTCGACCAGCAGACCCTCGATCCGGGCCAGATGGGCGGGCGACAGATCATCGGCGCCGACATCCAACGCCAGCTTCAGCAGATTGCCGAGCCGGGCCTGATCGGCGTTAACCTTCAGCAGGTCGCGGATCGCCTGGGCCGCGACGAAATCGGTCGGATCGGGCAGACGGGTGCCCAGCGCCAGACGGCGCAGCAGTTCGGACACTGAGAGCTTGAGCTGGTCGGCCAGGGCATCGACCTGGACCCGCTCGTTGGCAGTGAAGGAGACCAGAAGACGATTCCGCTGTGTGCTCATGAGTCACGATTTCCTTTTGAGAGAAGCTATGCGGGGCTGCGCGCCCCGGACCCCCGCCAGGAGCCAGCGGCTCCTGGACCAGCATCGGTTGGACCTGAAGGTTTTTCCGTGGGGAGATCGGATGGCGCGGGCAAGGCCCGCGCGAAAATGACCTCCCTGATCACCGTTTGCCCCAGATTCCGATCAACGCCGGTCCAGGGGGCGCGGCCCCCTGGCGGGTGTGGGCAGAGCCCACGCTTACGCGATGCTGCGGGATGGCTCCCTCAGACGGGCGAGAGCGCTATCGATCGCCTGACGCACCGCTCCTGGCCCGCGTGATTGGGCCAGGTCGTTGAAGTCGGTGAGGCCCTTCAGCATTTCCTCGGACGTGAAGCGGGGCGAGACGACGAAGCCGCCGACCGCCTGGGCGGCCTCGGTGGCCTTCTCCAGTCCGACATTGCCGTTCCGGTTGGTGTGGTCGTCATCGGCAGCGATGACGATGGTGCGGTCGGGATAGCGGGCGCGGACGGTTTCGGCGACCGGGGCGAGGTTGCCGGAATCGAAGGCGGCGATCACCGGATGTCCGGTCGCCTCGAAGATCGAGGCGGCGGGGGCATAGCCTTCGGCGATCAGCACCGGGCCGGGATTGGCGAACAGGGTGTCGAGCGTCCCGGTGCCGGTCGGCTCGATCACATGGAAGGTGCCCGCCTTGTGGCTTTCTTTGAGGAAGCGTTTGCCGTCGGCACCGACGACCTGAAGCGTCCACAATCTGCCCTCGCCGTCGCGGGCGGGGATCATCAGCTTGCCCTCGGTATCGACGCGGACACCGTGGCCCTGGACTCCCTTGGCGGCGAGATAGGGCGAGCGTTCGGGCGTGGCGTCGCCCGCCAGATTCTCCCACACCCCATAGGCGATGCGGGCGGCCTTCTCCGCCGCAGCGAGGCGGAGGTTCTCGCGTTCGGCGCGGATTGATGCCGCTTCGGCCTGGACCTGAGCGCGGGTTTCGTCGCTCAGGGCCTGTCCGGTCGCGACCCATTTGACGGTGCCGCCCGCTTTGTAATTGGTGATCTGGCCCGAGGGGCGACCGTCGAGGAAACCGCGATAGGAGCCGCTGATCTGGCCCTTGCGGTCGCCCTCGACCGGGACGCGGTGCCACGTCCCATCCATCACCGGGGCCGATTTCAGCAAGAGGCCGTGCGATTTGCAGGCTTCGGCAAATTCCTCGACCGGCGACAGGCTGGCGGGCGCGGCCGGTTTGCCCGACCAGCGGGCGAAAGCGGCCGGGTCGAGCCCGTCCGGGACATACCACGCCTTGGCCTTGCGGTCCCATTTGGCACCGAGCGCTTTCACCTGCTCCTTCTCGGCAAAGGGCACGGCGAGGAACGCGCGCGGGGTCGTGCGATCGAGCGACACGTCCGGAGCGGGGCTTCGGCTTTGCTCGGGGGATGCGCGCTCCTTGACCCGCTCGCGATCGAAGACGATCAGCTCGCGATTGGCCTTTTCCGGGTTTTCCTCGCGATCGACGCCGTCGATCCAGCGCACATACCCCTCATAGCCTTTGCTGCGGAGGAACTTGGTCTGGGCTTCGGCAAAGCGCCGCTTGTACTCGTTAAAATCGCCGCGGGCCTTGGCAATGTCGGGGTCTTTATCCAGGGCGGCGTCCATCGCATCCCACAGCACGCCGTCGCGTTGGATATGGGCCGGGTCGAAAATCCCTTCGGGATCGAAGACCTTGACCAGACGGACCTCGACCGCCTTCGCGGTCGCGGGGTCGTGGGCCTGGCTCGCGAACGGATGATCGAGCGCGATGAACTTGCCCGAGGGAAGACCGGCACTCTGCATGGCGACCAGCGATTCTTTCCCCGGAATCGTCGGGGTATGCCAACCGACGAAAAGCGTCCCGGGCTCTTTCTCGGGGGCCTGGGAGGCCGGAGCCTGGACCGGGGCCTGCGTCCATTTCGCAAACAACGCTGGGTCCAGTCCCGTCGGAATGAACCAGGATTTGGCGTCGCGGTCCCATTTGGCCCCGAGCGCCTTGGCCTGATCCTTCTCGGCATAAGGCACCGCGATCAGCTGGGGCTGATCGGTGACGGACGAGCGCTCGGTGACGATCCCGGTCGGCATCGTTGACGTCCGGTTCTCCATCCCCGGCTCCTGTGTATTGGTGGTGGCGATCGCGGCGGCGTGGGCTTGGGCGGCACGTTCGAGCTCGGGGCGGCGCTCCGGCTCGGTGACCCAGGATTTGATCGTTTCGGCGTCGCGGGCAGCGCGGAAGATCTCGTTCTTGTCGTCTCTCAGCACCTTCAGCCAGGATTCGACATAGGACGCGTGGTTGGAGGGATCGTGGGAGATGCCAAGATCGCGGGCGAGCATATAGCTGGCGATTTCGGCCCTCAGTTCCTCGCGGGCATACAGCTCAGACCCGAACGGCCCGAAATTGCGGACAAGCCGGGAGGGATGGCCGGTGGCGTGGCCGAGCTCGTGCAGCAAGGTGGCGTAATAAGCCTCCTGGCCAACGAACACGCCCTTGGGCGGCAGATGGATTTCGTCGCGTGCCGGGCTGTAGAAGGCGCGGTTGGCCCACTGCTGTCCGGTTAAACGTCACGGTCATAGCAGCACCATCTGATTGGGGTCGATTCTTGGTTGAGGATCTCCCCCGATCAGTCGGTCGATGC
>NZ_FNWO01000007.1 GCF_900108475.1 Magnetospirillum fulvum
GGTAGAGACGGGCCGCGTGGCTCTCCAAGCCGCCGACGATCTCGCGGAGGCTGGTTGCTCCCGAAAGCTGGCCGTACAAAAGCGCGACAAACTGACTCTTCGTCGAAAGACGACGGACATGCTTGTCCGCCCTGTGCTCGCTGACCAGACGGTCGAACTCACCCCACGGAACATGCTTCAAAAGGTCGTGAAGAACGCTATTCTTGTGTCGCACGGTGTTGGCTCCAATTTCGTGTCCAGGAGACGCGCCAACGTCTGAACACGAGTAGAATCAACGCCGTGCACTTAGTCCAGAAATTTAAACCGGACAGCCGTGGCCCGTGGCTGGGGATCGATCGAGACGATTTTGGTCCGCAAGTTCCGCGCCGCGATAACGTGGCGGGCGAATTTGGTCGAATTGCCCGAGCCGATTTCGATCAGCAAACGGGGATCGTGGCGGACCAGCATCCCGCACAGCGCCAGCGCATCGAGCGAGGTGAACCAGGGATTGAACCAGCGCGGGCTGGGCGAGTCGTCGGGGGCTTCACGCGGGATCGCGGCGAACAGAGGCCGCAATTCGGCCAGCGCGTCCAACCTGCGGGCATAGCCCGACCGACCGCGTTCCAGAATCGCCGTCAACCGGGGATGCGTCGGCGTGCCGAAGCCCCAGCGAGGGCGGCATTGATAGCTGTATTGTCCGATCTGGACCGTGGCGGTCACGCTTCTATCCCTCCCCGTTGGGCGGCCTCACCGCGCCGAAATCGCCGCCTGACGCCCCCGGATCTCCGGGGGCCAAGTCGATTGGATGAACGCGATCACGGCACGAATCTCGGCATCGCTGAGAATGCCGACATAGGACGGCATCGCGCTTTTGTAATCGGGCGGAACGAAACGCGCCATCCCGTGCTTGGTCACGGCAAACAAATATTCGTTGGGATGATGCCAGCTATGGCCGCTGGCGTCATGCGGAGGAGCCGGTAGCTCGCCATTGGGCTTGCGGCGCTGCCAGTCGGGCTCGCCCTGCAACCCGGCTCCGTGACAGCGGGCGCATTGGGCGGCATAAAGCTCTGCCCCCCGCGCCACCTGGATTTCATCGTCGGGGTCGATCGCCTGGGCGGCCCAGCGGCGGTATTCCCACCCGCCGCCCAGTCCGGCCAAGACAAACCCAACCGCCACAGCCGCGATCAGCAGACGACGCTGGCGCATCCCCTGTTCTCTCCCGTCCCTCAGCTCAGCAGGAAGTCCTTGTGAATCTGATCGGCGAGGCTGTTGTTGGCGTCGATGAAATCGTCGATGAACGGCCCCAGCCCCCGCGACAGCAGATGGTCGAGCCGCCCGTAATGGATGTGGGCATGCGCGGCCCCGGCCAGACGGGTGCATTCCGCTTGCGGGTTGAGGCGTTCAAGAATGTCACGTACCTGATTGAGGCAAGAGTGCAGCGAGCGCGGCAATGCCGCCCGCATCACCAGCAGATCGACCGCCCGCAAGGGGGTGATGTCGCCGCCGTGAACGGTGCGGAAGGCGCGGAAGGCGCTGACCGAGCGTAACACCGCCGCCCAATGCAATTGATCGTCGGCATCAACATCGGTCTGACCGGGAGCGACTCCAGTGGCCCGCACCCCGAGCAAACGGGCGGTATTGTCGGCCCGCTCGAGGAAGGTGCCGAGGCGGATAAAGTAATCGGCTTCGTCGCGCAGCATCGTGCCGTAGGTAATGCCGCGGAACTGGTGCGACCGCTCGCGCACCCATTCGCAAAAGGCGATCAGTCCCTGTTCGCGCAGACGGGGACCGTCCAGTCCGCGTGCTTCCAGCCAGGTTCCGTTCAGCGATTCCCAGGTCTCGACCGGAATCACACTGCGGACAGCGTGGGCATTCTCGCGCGCGGCTCGCAGCGAGGAATAGATCGAGGACGGGTTGGTCGGATCGAGCACGGCGTACTCGATCACCGACACCGCCGAGCGTTCGCCGTGACGGGCGGCGAAATCGTCCTCACCACCGGCGATGGTCAGCACCGGCTGCCAACAGGCCGCGCGGTCACGGGTGGATGGCACCGACAAGGACAGCCGGTTGGCGACTTCGACGAAGCGGGTGATGTTCTCCGCCCGCTCCATGTATCGGCTCATCCAGTAGAGATGATCTGCGGTGCGGCTCAGCATGGGTCGATCTCCAGCACCCAGGTATCCTTGGTTCCGCCGCCCTGCGACGAATTGACCACCAGCGACCCTTCGCGCAACGCCACCCGGGTCAGCCCGCCGGGCACCAGGGTCGCGGTCTCGCCCATCAGGACATAGGGCCGCAGATCGACGTGGCGGGGCGCGATCCCCTTATCGACCAGGGTCGGGACCGTCGAGAGCGACAGGGTCGGCTGGGCGATGTAATTGGCCGGATTGGCCAGGATGCGGGCGCGAAACTCCTCGATCTCGGCCTTGGTCGATGTCGGGCCGACCAGCATGCCGTAGCCGCCCGCTCCCTGCACTTCCTTGACCACCAGTTCAGGCAGCCGCTCCAACACGTATTTACGTTCGTCCTCGCGTTCCAGCCGCCAAGTCGGAACATTAGAGAGGATCGGTTCCTCGCCGAGATAGAACCGGACCATGTCGGGAACGTGGATATAGGTCGCCTTGTCGTCAGCGACGCCGGTCCCGATCGCATTGGCCAGGGTGACGCCGCCGGAGCGGTAGGCCGCCATTAAGCCGCGAACACCCAATGTCGAGGTCGGATTGAACGCCGCCGGGTCGAGGAAATCGTCGTCGATGCGGCGATAGATCACATCGACCCGCTTCGGCCCCTGGGTGGTCCGCATATAGACCAGCCCATCCTCGACGAACAGGTCGCGGCCCTCGACCAGTTCGACGCCCATCTGCTCGGCCAGGAACGCGTGCTCGAAATAGGCGCTGTTGTAATAGCCCGGCGTCATCACCACCACGGTCGGCTCGCCGGTACAGGCGGACGGAGCCACCGCGCGCAGATTGCGCAGCAACTGGTCGGGATAGGAATCGACCGCCGCGACGTTGTAGCGGGTGAACAGATCGGGGAACAACCGCATCATCATCGCCCGGTTTTCCAGCATGTAGGAAACCCCGGACGGCGAGCGCAGATTGTCTTCCAGCACGAAAAATTCATCTTCGCCGGTGCGGACGACATCGATTCCGGCGATATGGATATAAACGTCGCGGGCGACGGTCAGCCCCTGCATCTCGGGGCGGTACAGGCCGTTGCTGAACACCCGCTCGGCCGGGATCACCCCGGCCTTGATGATCTCCTGACCATGGTAGAGATCGTTGAGAAAGGCGTTGAGTGCCCGCACCCGCTGGCAACACCCGTCGGACAGCCGTTTCCATTCCCGCGCGGTGAGGATACGGGGGATTGGATCGAACGGAATCAGCCGCTCGGTTCCTTCCTGATCGCCATAGACGGCGAACGTGATCCCAAGACGACGAAACAGGGCGTCGGCCTGTTCGTTCTTGCGCGGCAACAGATCGGGTGGCATCGACAACAGCCAGTCCTCGTAGGTCCGGAAGGCAGGTCTGACCCCACCGTCGGCCGACTTCATTTCGTCGAACGCCATCTTCCCCCGATCCTCCCGTGTCGCCTGTACCAAGCCTGGGTGACTGTAGCCCCTGCTCAATTCACAGGCAACAACCCAACCGGCTTGGTTTCAGTGCTATTGGCTTGTCCGCCACATCGGACGCACCCGCAGGAAAGCGCGATAGCCGAACCCGAGCAGCAGCCGCATCGGCGGCAACGCGGCCAGACGAGCGACAAAGCCAAGCCCCGGCACCCGCGCCCACAGCGCGATGAAGGCGTCGAGACCGGACAGAACGCGCCCGGATTCGTCTCGCAGATGGAACAAACCCAGCGCCTGGGCACGGTCCAATCCCTCGCCCAATTCGCTTTCGTCGCAGGACGATGCATCGACCCAGCGCACCGCATCCTCGGGGGTCAGTCGCCGATAGGTCGCGATCTCGCGGGAACAAACCGGGCAATCGCCATCGTAATAGACACTGACGGGGGAACATTCGGTCATCGACGGACTCCCTTTCAAATCGTGGTTACAACAGCTTGTACGGTCGGGACCGGACAATGGATCACTCTGATCCTTGCCTCGTGACGCCAGGGTGCTACGATCTTGTCCCACCCTGGCGGAGCCCCCCTATCATGGACGAAGATTGCGCGCCTTGCGCCCCGACGCGGTCGATCGACCGCTTGCTGGTGGTGATGGCGCGGTTGCGCGACCCGGAGCGCGGATGTTCGTGGGATCGCGCCCAAAGCTGGGCGACGATCGCGCCCTATACCATCGAGGAAGCCTATGAGGTCGCCGACGCGATCGCCCGCAACGACAGCGGTGCGGTGAAGGACGAATTGGGCGACCTGTTGTTTCAGGTGGTGTTCCAGTCGCGCATCGCCGAAGAAGATGGACATTTCGATTTCGAAACGGTGGCCGATGCCGCCGCCGAAAAGATGATCCGTCGCCACCCCCATTTGTTCTCCGACGCTCAACCGACCGAAGCGGCCGCCCATCTGGAAGCGTGGGAAGAGATCAAGGCGCGCGAACGGGCCGAAGCGGGCGGAGACGGCGTTCTCGACGGCATTGCCCGGGCCCTGCCCCCAATGACCCGCGCCCTGAAGCTGCAAAACCGTGCCGCCCGGGTCGGCTTCGACTGGGACGAGCCGGGGGCGATCCTCGACAAGCTGGCGGAAGAAGCCGAAGAGGTCGCGGTCGAAATCCGCGCCGGGGCACCGCATGACCGGGTCGAGGACGAAATCGGCGATCTGATGTTCGTCTGCGTCAATCTTGCCCGCAAGCTGGCGGTCGATCCCGACCGCGCCCTGGCGCGGGCCAACGAGAAGTTCGAACGCCGCTTCCGCCATATCGAACGCGCCCTGCGCGACGAAGGACGCTCGCCCGCCGTCGCATCGCTCGACGAAATGGAAGCGTTGTGGCAGGCTGCAAAACGGTTGGAGCCCAGCGGAGGTGGCCGTGGCGGCTGAATGGACCAAACGGCTGGCGGTTTTGGCCGCCCTGTTCCTGCTGTCGTCGTGCTACATCCCCGACAAGTTTCGGGCCGAGCTGCGGCTGTCGCGCTATGGCGATTTCGCTCTCAGCTACAAGGGCGACCTGATGTGGGCCCCGATCCTCGACGATTACCGCAAGGGCAAGGTCGATCCCAAGGACGAGGCCGAGCGGATCGAGAACATCCGCAAGGATCTGGTCCGCGACATTGCCTTTCGCAAGATCGAATCGCGCGGCCGCGGCCGCTTCTCCGTCGAGTATGAACGGGCCGGACGCCTGGGCAATGTCCAATTGACCGCCCTGATCCGCCGCGACGCCCGCATGCTGGCGCTCCGTTCGCTCGAAAACGGGGCGATCATCGTCGCCGCCAACGGGTTAAAGCCCTCGGACGCCCAGATTCTGGCCGAACTCGGCTTGACGATGGAAGGCGAATTCCGCGTCACCACCGACGCCAACGTCGTCGAAAACAACGCGACCGAAGTCCGTCAGTTCGGGACCAACCGGGTCTATATCTGGAAGATCGACAACCCGTTGTCGCCGATGCCGCATCTGGTGATGTTGCGCGATCCCGACCCGCGTCGCCCGCTGCCGCCCCGCGCGTCCGAAATGAAAAACTGACCCCGCAGCCAGAACGAGGATTGGTGATGAGTGCCGACTGGACCAACCGGACCGTGATGGTGACTGGAGCCACTGCCGGATTCGGCACGGCCATCGCCCGCCGCTTCGCCGCCGCCGGGGCGCGGCTGGTGATCTGCGGGCGTCGGGTCGAACGGCTGGATTCCTTGAAAGCCGAGTTGGAAACCCCGGTTCATGCCGCTCCACTCGACGTGCGCGACCGGGCCGCGATTGCCGCCTTTGTCGCCGCTCTGCCGCCCGACTTCGCCGCGATCGACGTCCTTGCCAACAATGCCGGGCTGGCCCTGGGGCTTGAACCGGCCTACGCCACCGATCCCGACGATTGGGACACGATGATCGACACCAACCTGAAAGGGCTGGTCCAGGTCACCCGCGCCATTCTGCCCGGCATGGTCGAGCGCGATCGCGGCCATATCGTCAATATCGGCTCGATCGCCGGGAATTTTCCCTATCCCGGTGGCAACGTCTATGGAGCGACCAAGGCGGCGGTGAAGCAATTTTCCGCCAATCTGCTGGCCGATCTGGTCAAGACCCGGCTGCGCGTCACCAATATCGAGCCGGGCCTGTGCGGCGGGTCGGAATTCTCCACCGTCCGCTTCCATGGCGATCCCGACAAGGCCGCCAAGGTCTATGAGGGGACCACACCGCTGACCTCGGAAGATGTCGCCGAAGCGGTGTTCTGGGCCGCCTCGGCCCCGTCTCACGTCAATATCAGCCGGATCGAGATGATGCCGTCCTGTCAGGCCGTAGCGGGCATGGCAGTACACCGGCGCAGCCCGGACGAGATGTAATATCTTTTAAATTCAGACTGTTGGATCGACTTTCCGCCACGGCGGATCAAGCTCGAGTATCCGGACAAAGGCCGGACAATCAGGGCGGTGAGCGCCGGGAAGAACGCCGATGCTCATCAGGAACTCGCCCACCACCTCGCCACCGGTAAAGGCGAAGGTCTGGCGGAACAGCTTGACCCAGGCTGCTTTGTCGCGGGGATGGTGGCGGTCGATCCAGGCGGCGAACGATCCCTCGGCCTCGCGAATCTCCAGCAGCTTGCGGGCATTGCCGATCACCGTCTCGATCTTGCGGCGGTTGCGGATGATCGCGGCGTCGGACATCAGACGCTCGATCTCCGCCGCGCCATAGCTGGCGACGCGGTCGGGGTCGAATCCGTCGAACGCCGCCACCAGGGCCGGGCGCTTTTTCAACACGATCAGCCAGGACAGACCGGCCTGGAAAATCTCCAGGCACAGCCGCTCGAACAACGCCCGGTCGTCCCGGATCGGAACGCCGTATTCGTTGTCGTGATAAGGGCCGTGGAACGGGTGGCCGGGGGCGATATCGCAATACCAGTTCATCGCCTGCCTCCCGGCCGATTCCGTCTAAGCCTGCTCGAGTTCGACCAGAGTGCCACAGAAATCCTTCGGATGCAGGAACAGCACCGGCTTGTCATGAGCGCCGATCTTGGGCTCGCCATCGCCCAGAACCCGAGCCCCGCTCGCCTTCAACTGATCGCGGGCGGCCAGGATGTCGGCGACCTCGTAACAGATATGATGGATGCCACCATTCGGATTCTTGGCCAGGAACCCGGCGATCGGCGAGGCATCGCCCAGCGGGTGAACCAATTCGACCTTGGTGTTGGGCAGGGTGACGAACACCACGACGACGCCGTGCGCGGGCTGCGGCACCGGTTCGGAAACGACCGCGCCCAGCGTATCGCGGTAAAGAGCGGTCGCGGCGGCAAGGTCCGGAACGGCAATAGCAACGTGGTTCAGTTTTCCGATCATCGTGGTCTCGATCCTGTTCGATCCGGGCGTTTCTGACCGCCTCCCTATAGCACGGCGAACCGCAACGGCCAAAGGCGAAGCCGCGCTTTCGCTTTACAGGCTCTGCCGGTTGGCGGTACCACTTTAAGGTCGGCAGCGACATCCGCCGCAACGAGGGTGGGGGGAGCGATCGTGACGGAGGAAACCGCCGCAGCCAGAAACCGCCTTTCGTCTCGGCGGCGACGGGGGGTCATCGCCGTCAACGCCTTGGTTCTGACCGCCCTGCTCGGGGGTGCCGCTCTCTGGCTGATGCTGATGAGCCCGCTGCCCCGTCAAACCGGCCGGATCGAGCTGACCGGCCTCACCGCCCCCGTCACCATTGCCCGCGACGCCAAGGGCGTTCCCCATATCCGCGCCGCCAACCGCCAGGATTCATGGTTCGCCCTGGGTTGGGTCCATGCCCAGGACCGGATGTGGCAGATGGACTCTATGCGCCGTCTCGGCTCTGGCCGCCTGTCCGAAGCGATTGGGCCGACCGGGCTGGTCAGCGACCGCTTCATGCGGACGCTGGGGCTGCGTCGGCTCGCCGAACGCTCTTTGCCCCGCCTCGACGAGCCGACGCGGGCCGCCCTGACCGCCTATGCCAACGGCGTCAATGCGTGGTTGACGTCGCCGGAGACCCGTCTGCCGCTTGAATTCACCATGTTGGGAGTGCGTCCCGAGCCGTGGAGCCCGGTTGATTCATTGCTTTGGCACAAGCTGATGGCGCTGCAACTGGCGGGAAACTGGCCCGATGACATCTTACGGGCCAGACTGGCGCGGCGGATCGACCCCAGACGGATTCCCGACCTGTTTCCGGCCGGATCGTCCGAGTCCGTGCCGGGCCTGTCCGACGCGGGTTGGAGCGCTCTGATCGCAGCGATTCCGGCGGCGGCGAGGCCCGCTCCGGCCTCGAACATCTGGATCGTGTCGGGAAGCCGCAGTGCCAGCGGCAAGCCGATCCTCGCCAACGATCCCCATCTGCCCTTCTCCGTACCATCCCCCTGGTATCTGGCCGCAATCGACGTGCCGGGCCTGTCGCTGGCGGGCGCGACCGCGCCCGGCCTGCCGTTTCCTGTCATCGGCCATAACGACAAGATCGCCTGGGGCTTCACCTCGGCCGAGGCCGACACCGTCGATCTGTTCATCGAGAAGACCGACGGCGATACCGCCTACCGGACCCCCGAGGGGAGCCGTCCCTTTAGCGTCCGCGACGAGGTGATCCGGGTCAAGGACGGCTCCGACGTCCCGATCCGGGTGCGGGAAACCCGGCATGGTCCGGTGATCTCGGACCTGATCGCGAGCGATCTGGCCGGACCGGGCGAGGTGGTCGCCTTTGCCGCGACGGCGCTCAGCGACAGCGACACCGGGGTTCAGAGCCTGATGCGGATGAGTCTGGCGCGGGATTGGCCGGGATTCGCGGCGGCCCTGCGCGAGGTTCAGGCTCCGGCGCTGAATGTCGGCTATGCCGATGTTGGCGGCACCATCGCGTTGACCACGGTCGGGCGGATTCCGATCCGCCGCTCCGGCAATGGACTGACACCGGCGCGGGGCTGGACCGGAGCTGGCGATTGGACCGGGTGGATTCCCCCGGCCAAACTGCCCCAGACGGTCAACCCCCGTTCCGGCCTCCTGATCAACGCCAACAATCGTCCCAGCCCGGACAAATACCCTTACCTGATCGCCGCGCTGTGGCCCGAAACCTATCGGGCGGAACGGCTGCGCGAGATGCTGGAACCGCGCAAGGCGATAACGCCTGCCGAAATGGTCGCGATCCAGGGCGATTTCGTCTCGCTCCAGGCGGTCGAACTCAAGGATATGCTGACCGGAATCGACCCGGCCTCGGAGCGGGGACGGGTTGCGGTGCGGCTGATCGCCGACTGGACCGGCGATGTCTCGCGCGACCGCCCCGAACCCTTGATCCTTGCCGCCTGGGTCGCGACCCTGACCCACGCCGTCTTCGCCGACGAACTGGGCGATCTCTATGACCCGCAATCGCCGCCCTCGCCCCAGGTGCTGATCGACGCCCTGACCAAGCGGCGTCACTGGTGCGATGACGTCTCCACCCCCGCCGCCGAGAGCTGCGAGGAGCTGATCGAACGCAGCCTCGATCAATCTCTGGCCGATCTGAAAGCCGATTGGGGCCGCGACATGGCGCGCTGGCGCTGGGGAGACGCCCACCGGGCCCGCTTTGCCCATCCGGTGCTGGGACAGATGCCGCTGTTGCGGCGGTGGGCGACCCTGGAAACCCCGACCGATGGCGACAACGCCACGCTGTCACGCGGCAGCTATCGCCTCCTCGACAAAAGCTATCCCCATGTCCATGGGCCGACCCTGCGGGCGGTGTTCGATCTGGCCGCCCTCGACACCAGCACGTATCAGATCGTGCCCGGCCAGTCGGGGCATCCGATGTCGTCGCATTATGGTGATCAGGTCAAGGATTGGCGCGACAACCGCCCGTTCCGGCTGGAACACGACGGCGCATGGGTGCTGACCCTGGCTCCGCGCCCGGTCAATCCGGAGTGAAGTAAAAAAAGGCTCCGCGATGAGCCGTTTTAAGGAAGATCGAGATAGGCGCCGCCGTGATAGATCAGCGGACGCGCCCCCTCGCGGGAGCGGATCGTTTCGACTTCACCGATAAAGATCAGATGATCGCCGCCCGGAACGGTGCGAGTCACTGTGCAGCCCAGCACGGTCAGCGCCCCCGGCAAAGCGGGTGCCCCACCGGGCAAAGCCTCCCAGGCCAGATCGCGCCAGCGATCCTCGACCGGACCAGCGAAGCGGGCGGAAAGATCGCGCTGATCGTCGGCCAGGATGTTGACGGCAAAGCGGCCCGCCGCCTCGATCGCGCTCACGCACGAACCGGTCTGACCCAGGCAGAACAGCACCAGGGGCGGATCGAGCGAGAGGGAGGAAAAAGCGCTGACGGTCACTCCAACCGGCAGATCGACCCGAGGATCGATCGCGGTGATGACCGTCACGCCAGAGGCAAAGCTGCCGAGCGCCTTGCGAAAGGAACGGGGGTCGAGGGACATGTCGCGGGCCTCCCTGGCTACGACCGGTCGGCCGGGGCAGACCGGCCCCTCGTTCCCGATCCGGAAACGCTACTCTTCGTCGGGGGTCTCGATACCGACCAGTTCGGGATCGGGATCGGTTCCGTCCTCGTTGATCGACATGCCGTCTTCCAGCATCTCGTCTTCGTTGGCGACGGTCTCGAAGGCGAGGTCGCTGTCGGCGGCAAAGCCTTCCATCTCGTCCTCTTCCGGCTCGTCGTTCTCGACATGCTTCTGCAAGCCCTGGATCAGGGAATTTTGCAGGACGTCGAGCACGACGGTGTCCTCGGCGATCTCGCGCAGAGCCACCACCGGGTTCTTGTCATTGTCGCGGTCAAGGGTCAGCCGCGCACCGCCGGAGATGTCACGGGCGCGCTGCCCGGCCATCAGAACCAGCTCGAAGCGGTTGGGAACCTTGAGAACACAATCTTCAACCGTGACACGAGCCATCGTCTAAGTCCGCCATTAACTGCCCGAAAGGGAAGAAAGGTTATATAGACCCTTGGCCGTCAAAAGCAAGCCCGCCCTCAATCGGAGTGCCCGGCGGAGGGCTCAGGGTGAAGTGAAACGAGGTTCCGACCCCAAGGGCCGATTCGACCCACAGGCTCCCACCATGGCGCTCGACGATCCGCTTGCACAACGCCAGACCGATCCCGACGCCGGGAATCGCGCTGTGGGTATGCAGCCGTTTGAAGATCACGAAGATTTGATCGAGATAGGCCGCGTCGATCCCGATGCCGTTATCCTCAACCAGAAACTCCCACATCTCGCCCGAGCGGCGGCTCGACACCGCGATCACCGGAACCCGGTTGCGGTCGCGATATTTAAGCGCGTTGCCGATCAGATTCTGGAACAATTGGGTCAGTTGCACCTCGTCGGCGGCGACGACCGGCATCGGCCCGGTGCGGATGATCGCCCCGCTTTCGACGATCGCATTCGACAGGTAGCCGAGCGCCACCGACAGCGCCCGGCCGGACTCAACCGTATCGAAACCGCGACCGACCGAATCGACCCGCGAGAATTCCAGCAATCCCTCGACCAAGCGCATCATCTGTTTGGCGGCGCTGACGATATAGCCGACGAATTCGGAGATGTCGGAATCGCGCGAGCCATAGCGAACGTCCAGAAGCTGGGCATAGCGGACCAGGGTGTTTAACGGTTCGCGCAGATCGTGCGACGCGGCATAGGCGAACCGTTCCAGATCGGTGTTCGACCGGGTCAGGGCGTCGATGGTGCGGGCCAGGGCATCGGCGCTTTCCTTACGCTCGGTGATGTCGCGCATCATCGCCAACACGCTGGGGCCGCCATCGTCGATCAAGACCCGGCGCAGATCGACCTCGACCCAGAACAGGGTTCCATCGCGATGGCGGGCCAGCCATTCGAGAACCTGAGAATCCTCGACGGCGCGACGGACGATGGCCAGCGCGGTTTCGCCGTCGAACGGCGGGTTCCCTTCGACCAACGCCCCGACGGTCAGGGATGCGACCGCCTCGGGCGTATAGCCAAAGGTCTCGCGCATCTTCCGATTGACCATCCGGACCGCGCCGGTCTCGATATCGAAGATCAGGATCGAATCGTTGATCGCGTCGAAGATGGTGCGGAAACGAGCCTCGCTGATCGTCAGTTCGTTGAGGGCCGAGGTCAACGCGCGGGTCTTAACCCCAACCTGGCGGCGCAACATCCCCAACCAGACCAGTTGCAACAATGCGACCAGCAGAATCAGTCCGCCACCAATCAGGATGTTGCGCACAAGCTCATCATCGATTTGGGCGCTCAACGACCGCCCCAGCCAATGGTCCTCGATCGCCTTGCGGTCATCGGGGGAAATGCGCTCGAACCCGGCCGCGACGATAGTGCGGATGTCCTGACGCCCTTTCAGCACCACCCAATGGAACCGGCCGGAATAGAGCGGCTGCGACGCGCGGAAGCGTCCCTCCAGCCCTTTCTTGATCAGGTAGTACATTGCGGGTGGGCGATCGATGCAGGAGACCTTGATCTCGCCCTCGGCCCCGGCGTCGATCATCGCTTCGTAGCTGGGATAGCGGCGAATGCTGTCGATCCCGCGCATTGCCAGGAAATCGATACAGGAATCGCCGTCCTTGACCCCAACCGAAAAGCCCCGCAACGTCGCTGCGTCGGTGATCCCCGACAGGCTGGAATCGAAGACGATTGAAACGTCGATGGTGGCGTAAGGCTGCGAAAAATCATAGATTTCGTCGCGCGCCGCAGTCCAGAACGCCATGTCGAGCACGTCGGCTTCGCCCGCATTGAACCGCCGCTGCGCCTCGCCCCAATCCATCCCCAGCAGCGTCACCGGAATGCCGGTGCGGGACGACCATTGCGCCCACAGATCGGGAATGATCCCCTGAATCTCTCCCTGTTCGTCGCGAAAGGCATAAGGAGGATAGGAATCGTCAACCAGAACCCGCAACCGGGGAAGCGCCGCCGATAGAACGGGGGCGGCGGGACGCGACACATTGACAGCCCCCGCCGGAGAGGCTCCGGCCAGTCCCTGCGCGGGCTTCGCGACCCAAACGGCCAGAGCGATCCCGACAAGCAGGGCGACACCGATGGCAATTCGGAGCTTCATGAAGTCGAAACCGCGCCTCCTCCCGCCCCGCCATCAAGGTAATGAGCCCTGATTTCAGGATTGTTCAACAGTTCGGCACCGGAACCGGACAGGGCGATCCGCCCGGTCACCATCACATGGGCGCGGTGGGCCAACGACAGAGCGTGAAAGGCGTTCTGCTCGACCAGCAGAACCGTCACCCCCTGCTCGCGATTGATTGTGGCGATGATCTCGAAAATCTGGCGCACCACCAGCGGTGCCAGTCCCAGCGACGGCTCGTCGAGCAGCAGCAGACGGGGACGGCTCATCAGCGCCCGCCCGATCGCCAGCATCTGCTGCTCGCCCCCCGACAGGGTGCCGCCGCGCTGGTCCAACCGTTCGCCCAGGCGGGGAAACAGACCCAGCACCCGGTCGAGATCGTCCTTGAAGTGACGCGGATCGGCAATCGACGCCCCCATCCGCAGGTTTTCCAACACGCTCATCCGGGGAAAGATCCGCCGCCCCTCGGGCGAGTGCGCCAGCCCGCGCCGGGCGATCAGATGGGTTGGTAGGCCGGTGATATCTTCACCCGCGAGGGTCACCCGCCCGGCGCTGGCACGCGGATTGCCGCAGATCGTCATCAACAGGGTGGTCTTGCCCGCCCCGTTGGCCCCGATCAAGGCGACGATCTCGCCCTCCCTGACGTCGATATCGATCCCATGCAGGGCCTCGATCCGACCATAGCCCGAATATAGTCCTTCGACCCGCAGCATCGGCTAGCCCTCCCCGCCCAGCACGGCGGCGGGCTCGTCCGGTTCGCCGAGATAGGCCCGGATCACCGCCGGATTGCCCCGCACCTCGGCCGGGCTCCCCTCGGCGATCAGGCTGCCATGGTCCAACACCACCACCCGGTCGGAAATCCCCATCACCACACTCATGTCGTGTTCGATCAGCAGCAGGCCGATCTTTTCCTCGTCGCGGATGCCTTGCAGCAAATGGTTCAAATCACCGGATTCGCGAGGATTGAGCCCCGCCGCCGGTTCGTCGAGGCACAGCAACAGCGGACGGGTGCACATCGCCCGCGCGATCTCCAAACGACGCTGATGACCATAGGGCAACGACCCGGCCTCGACGTCGGCAAAGGCGGTCAGCCCGGTTCGATCCAGCCAGTGGCGGGCCAGATCGATCGCCGCCCGCTCGGCCCGGCGATAGCGGCCAAGCCCCAGCAGACCGGCCAGGGAAAAGACCGAGGCCGCCATCAGCACCCGGTGCTGGGCAACGATCAGATTCTCCAACACGCTCATCTTGGGAAACAGCCGGATATTCTGAAAGGTGCGCGCCACCCGCGCCTTGCGGGCGATGACATGGTCGGCCATCCGCTCCAGCCGCAGCGCGGCTCCGTCCGGATGGTGCAGACTCAGCCGCCCGACCTGAGGTCGATAAAAGCCGGTAATGCAATTGAACAGGGTGGTCTTGCCCGCACCGTTGGGGCCGATCACCGCGGTGATCTCCCCCTGCCCGGCCGAGAACGACAGATCGCTGACCGCTGACAGACCGCCAAAGCGCATCGTCAACCCGTCAACCTCCAGCAGCGGCGGCGGCCTCATGCCCGTCCCCCCAGCCGGATCGTCGGCGCGCGCGAGGACAAAAGACCGCTCGGCTTCCACAGCATAATCAGCACCATCGCCGCGCCAAAGGCGAGCATCCGGTACATTTGCAGATCGCGGAACCATTCCGGCAGACCGACCAGCAACAGCGCGGCCAGCACGATCCCGATCTGGCTGCCCATCCCCCCCAGCACGACGATCGCCAGGATCATCGCGGATTCGATGAAGGTGAAGCTTTCCGGACTGATGAAGCCCTGACGGGTGGCGAAGAACGATCCGGCGAACCCGGCGAACATCGCCCCCAGGGCAAAAGCCGACAGCTTGATCGTGGTCGGATTGATCCCAAGCGAGCGGCAGGCGATCTCGTCCTCGCGCAGCGCTTCCCAGGCCCGGCCGACCGGAAGTCGACGAATGCGCAAGGTGAACAGGTTGGTCGCCAGCGCCAGGATCAAGATCAGAAAATAGAGGAAGATCACCCGGTGATCGGCCGAATAATCAAGGCCGAAAAACTCGGCAAAACTGGTCTGTCCCTCGGGCGGGACCGCCTTGAACGACAGCCCGAACAGGCTGGGCCGCTCGATTCCGGAAATTCCGATCGGACCGCCGGTCAGATCCTGCCAGTTTTGCAGCACGATCCGGATGATCTCGCCAAAGCCCAGGGTGACGATGGCGAGATAATCGCCGCGCAGCCGCAGCACGGGAAAGCCGAGGGCGATACCGAAGACGGCGGCGAACAGCCCGGCCAGCGGCAGGCAGACCCAGAAGGACAGGCCGAAGGTCAGCGACAGCAGGGCGTAGGAATAGGCTCCGACGGCATAGAAGGCGACGAAGCCGAGATCGAGCAGCCCGGCCAGCCCGACCACGATGTTCAATCCCCAGCCCAACATGATGTAGATCAGCACCATCGTCGCTTTATCGACCAGATTGCGGTCGGCAAAGGGAAGAAACGGCAACACCAGCGCGAACAGCGCCAGCCCCCAGCCGACCGCGAAGCGGGTCCAGTCGGGTGGCGGCGGTGGCAGAGGCAACCGGATCGAGAAATCGGCGATCCAGCGCCGGAACAGATCAATCAGCAACCGTCCGCAGAACACCCCTCCGGCCGCCCAGGCGACCAGATCGGGACGCCCGGCCAATGACAGACCGCTGGAGGAATCGACCAGTCGCACCCCCATCAGGGGCAAGGCCAGCAAGGCCGCCACCACGGCGGCGAGAGCGGCGGAGCGGATCAGGGGGGGAGACAAGGCGGCCGCCATGTCCTTAGACCTTCTCGACGTCGGGTCGGCCCAACAGGCCGGACGGTCGGAACAGCAGCACGCCGACCAGGATCGCGAAGGTGGCGACATCCTTGTATTGGATCGAGAAATAGGCCGACCACAGCGATTCGGTCAGACCGATCAGCAGCCCGCCCAGCATCGCCCCCGGCAACGAGCCGATGCCGCCCAGAACGGCGGCGGTGAACGCCTTGATCCCGGCCAGAAAGCCGATATAGAAATCAATCACGCCGTAATAGAGCGTCACCATCATTCCGGCGACACCGGCCAGGGCGGCCCCGATGACGAAGGTGGCCGACACCACCCGATCGACATTGACCCCCAGCAACGCCGCCATCTTCATATCCTGCTCGGTGGCGCGCTGAGCCCGGCCGAGCGAAGTGCGGGCGATCATCCAGGTGAACCCGGCCATCAAGGTCAGGGTCAACACGAAGATCACGATCTGCAACCAACTGATGCTGAGCGAAAAGGCCGCCCCCAAATCCAGGGTGACGCCGCCCTGGATCACCGGCGGCAGCGGCTTGACCCGGGCACCCTGAGCGATCTGGACAAAATTCTGCAACAGGATCGAGACACCGATCGCCGAAATCAGCGGGGCCAGACGGGGAGCGCCTCGCAATGGGCGATAGGCCATCCGTTCGACCACCCAACCCCACAGGGCGGTGAACACCATCGTCACCAGCAGGGCGGCCAGCAGGGCCAATGCCACCGATCCGCCACTAATACTTGAAAAAACCAAAAAGGCGACAAGAGAAATAAACGCCCCCAGCATATAGATTTCACCGTGAGCAAAATTAATCATCCCGATGATGCCATAGACCATCGTATATCCAAGAGCGATCAAACCGTAGATCGCACCAAGCGTCAGGCCATTAATCACCTGCTGGAAGAAATATTCCATCCGCACCCCAGCTCTTGCGGCCCGGAACAGGCCTGCTCGGTCAAAGCTACTCACCGGGCCGCATCTGTCAACCGCGAACACCGTCACCGGACCGGCCCGCGGGCGTGTCGTCAGCCGGGATCGCTTTTGATTGGGACGGATCGGGCTCGCTGTGACACTCTGGGGCGATGCCCAGGACGCAAGGGGAGCTTCATGGCGCTGCAACCGACCGACGACGTCATCCGCATCCGTATCGACACCACTGAGGCCGTCGCAGCCTTTCTGCGTCTGCTGGCCGAACAAGCGGCGGACGGGGAAACCCGCGAACCGGCCAATCCGGCGGCAACCGCGATCTGGCGCGAGATCGCGCCGTTCCGGCTGGTCGAATATGCCTATATCGACCCGTCGGTCGGCTTGATCGACGGAGCCTTTATCGGCTTTCCCAACGGCGCGCTGTACGCGGTCGAAGAGGATATTCCCGACCACGCCGTCACCGATCTGGTGGGGGAGGGCACGCCTCGCGCCGCTGCCCTGCCTGCCTTATACGTCTATGTCGTGTTGCGCCAGTCGACACCGACCCGGGCGATCCTGTCTTTCCTGACCCAATTGTCAGCCCATATCGGCCATTCGCTGCTCGGGGTGCTGCCCGATGAAAACGGCCGGATGGTCGCCCGGATCGTCGATGCCGAGGGAACCCAAGCGGTCGCCGCCGAAGCCGAACGTCATCTCGGCCGACAGGAAATCCTCGAGCGCTTCGCCGCCCGCTTTCGCCGCGCCGACGGACGGGCCTATGCCGCGCTGACCCTGTCTTTTGCCCGTCATGTGCTGGAATTCGCCGACGAGGCCGAACGCGACGCCTTCGTCATGTGGTCGCGCCATCTGTGCGACTGGATTTTTGCTCGTGGCGGAAATGCCGACGCGCTGGGCTTTGCCGAAGCCTTCCGCCCGGCCGAAATCGCCCCGACGCCCGATGAAAACATCGGCGCTCTGCGGATCGGCATCGCGATGCCGCCGCCCGACGCCTCGCTCGAAACGAAGCAGGCGACCTGGGCCGCCCTTCTCCACGCCATCGCCCGGCCAGAGGCAAAGCCCTGACCAACGGAACGGTCAGGCGACGGCAGCCTCGATCGCGCCGAGCAAGGCATCAACCTCGAACGGCTTTTCCAGCACCGCGACCGCGCCGAGACGGCTGGCGGTTTCCAGCCCCTGGGACTTGTCCAACCGGGCGCTGCCGCCGGAAATGGCGATGATCCGGGCCTCGGGCAGCATCGTCTGAAGCTCGAGGATGGTCTGAATCCCATCCATTTCCGGCATGATGATATCGGTAACGATGATATCGAACTGACGCCCGGCGGCAACGTACTCGACCGCGATCAGTCCGTTGTCGGCAGTCACGATCTCGTGCCCGGCGGCGCTCAGCACATCGACCAGCGATTCGCGCATCAACTGGGTGTCTTCGACGATCAGAATACGGCTCATGAAACTCTGCTTTGGTCCAGATCAGACCGTGAAGGAATTGCCGCAGCCGCAGGTGGCGGTTGCGTTGGGGTTGGTGATCTGGAAGGACGAGCCGATCAGATCATCGACGAAATCGACCACGGCACCATTCAGCAAATCCAGCGAGGTCTCATCGACGACGACGGAAATACCGTGTTCATCGAACACTTTATCGTCGTCGTTGACAGCATCGTCCAGCGTGATGCCGTACTGAAAGCCGGAACAGCCGCCGCCCGAAACCGACAGACGCAGCTTCAGTCCCGGCTTACCCTCGGTCTCGATCAGGGTCCGCACCCGCGCGGCGGCGCTTTCGGTTACGCCGATACGGGAATTGGTGGGGGAAAGGGCTTCGGTCATGCGGCACCTCGGGGGGAAATCAGAACAAGTCGAAGGTACCCTAGCACCAAACAAGCCGGGTGGGAAAGAGGGGGGCTGCGGGACATCTTTCGCCCCTTGCGAAAGACCGGTTCCAACGGTAGCTTTCTCAACGCGATGCCGGTTTAGCTCAGATGGTAGAGCACCTCACTTGTAATGAGGGGGCCGCGGGTTCGATTCCTGCAACCGGCACCAAAGATTTCAAGGGCCTGGCGGCACCGCCATCAGGCCCTTTTTCTATGCCGGAACCGAACGGCGGATCAGCGCACCAGGATCAGGCGAAGACCGAGGCCGATGAAGATGATCCCGGCCACCTGGTCCAACCGGCGGGCCGCGCCCGGGATCCGTCCCAACCCTTGCCCGATCATGCCGGAAAACCAGCCGATCAGACCGAACAGCACCACGGCCTGAAGGGTGAACAGCCCGCCCAAAGTCGCCATCTGCATCGCCTCGCTGTCCGCGCGTCCTACCACCACGAATTGCGGCAGGAAGGCGAGGAAAAACAGCACGACCTTGGGATTGATCGCATTGGCGACCAGACCGCGTCGGAACAAGGGCCAGACCGGGGGCTTTGGTCCCGACGACGATACAATCGTTGGCGCTGGCGGGGTCCGGCTACGCCACGCCCCGAGTCCCAACCAGATCAAGTAGATCCCGCCAACGATCTGAAGGGCGAGAAAGGCGACGGGCGACGCCGCGATCAAGGCACTAACCCCCAGCGCCGCCAGCGCGGTATGGCTTAGACACCCCAGGGCACAGCCCAAGCCAAAGGCAAGACCGGCGCGGCGGCCGCGCGCCAGCCCCAGACTGAGAATCATCAAATTGTCGGGACCGGGGGCCAAGGTTACCACGACGGCAGCCGCCAGAAAGGAGCCTGCCTGCACCAGATCGAGACTCAAAGCAGTTCCCCTTCTCCCTGTTGCGGCGCACCGGGTCAAGGATTGCCGTTCGTCCGGTCGAATGTTAAATCAGATCGCAGACGCTTTGCCGACCCTGTTTGGCAGGCAGATGACCCTGGCCTTTAGGATCAAGCGCAGCATGACCGAGATCGACAATAGCTTTGGCTTTCGTCAGGTGTCGCCGACGGAACGCCGCGACCGCATCCGCCGGGTGTTCCGTGCCGTGGCTCCCCGCTACGACCTGATGAACGATTTGATGTCGATGGGGATTCATCGGCAATGGAAGGCGTTGCTGGTCCGGGCCGTTGGGGCCCGCCCCGGTCAGGTGATCGTCGATCTTGCCGGAGGCACTGGCGACGTTGCCCGAGCGATGAACGGAGCTGACCGGACGGTGATCGTCTGCGATCCCAGCACCGAGATGATGAACGCGGGCCGCCGTCGCCCCGGCAAAGAGGGACTGGTCTGGCTGGCCGGGGAAGCCGAAGCGATTCCGCTGGCCGACAACAGCGTCGATACGCTGACGATTTCCTTTGGTATCCGCAATGTGACGAGGCTCGACCTCGCTTTGGCCGACATCCATCGGGTCCTGAAGCCGGGCGGCATTGCTTATTGCCTGGAATTCTCGCGTCCGCACCGGCTGATCCGCCCGTTCTATGATCTGTTTTCGTTTCAGGTGATCCCGCGCCTGGGTGCTCTGGTCGCCCAAGCCCCCGAAGCCTATGCCTATCTGGTCGAATCGATTCGCCGCTTCCCCGATCAGGAGGAATTCGCCGCGATGTTCCGCGCCGCCGGTTTCGCCGACGTACGCTATCGCGATCTCAGCTTCGGCATCGCCTGTCTGCACATCGCCACCAAAGCGCGGTGAACGCACCGTCCGACTGGGCGCGGCGTCAAGCCAGCCAGCGCCCGGACGCCCCGGCTCTCGACAGTGTCGGCGGACGAGTCTGGAGCTTTGCCGCGCTTGACCGTCACGCCGATGCCTTGGCCGCCGCGCTGGCGGCACGATCCGCCCCCCCAGGCCAACCGCTGGCGGCGCGGACCGCCGATGCGGAGGCGCTGGCCCTGCTGGCTTTGGCCGCTCCCCGTGCCGGTCGGGCACTGCTGCCGGTCAATCCAGCCCTGACCGAGGAGCGCCAGAACGGGTTGCTGGCCGCCGCCGGGGGAGCCGAACCGCTTGTCACCCTGCCCGCCCCGATTGCCGATGCGCCAGCCCGACCGGGATTAGCCCCCGATCAGGTCCAGTTGATCGTCGCCACCAGCGGCAGCACCGGAACGCCAAAAGGAACGATGCTGACCGGGGCCAATCTGGCGGCGGCGGTGCGGGCTTCGCGCCGGATGATCCCGCTCGAACCCGGCGATGTCTGGCTGGGCTGCCTGCCAATGGTCCATATCGGCGGGTTGTCGGTCCTGCTGCGCTGCCTCGAATCCGGGGCGACGGTGCGGCTGCA
Organism: Magnetospirillum fulvum; assembly: GCF_900108475.1. Lineage (GTDB taxonomy): Bacteria > Pseudomonadota > Alphaproteobacteria > Rhodospirillales > Magnetospirillaceae > Phaeospirillum > Phaeospirillum fulvum_A. The sequence goes on from NZ_FNWO01000007.1 coordinate 21,007, forward strand.
TTCCCGTTTCGATGTCGAAACAGTATCGGCCGACCTCGCCTCCGGCCGGGTCAGCCATATTTCGTTGGTTCCGGCGATGCTGGGTCTGTTGCTCGATTACGGCTGCCGCCCCGCTCCCCGCCTCCGCTGTGCCCTGATCGGTGGGGCCGGGCTGCCCGCCGCCTTGGCGGAACGGGCCCTGGAGGCCGGTTGGCCGCTGCTGCCGAGCTACGGGATGAGCGAGGCGGGATCGCAGGTCGCCACCTGCCGCGATGCCGCCGACTGGAATCCGGGACTGGCCGGAACCCCGCTGCCCGGGGTCGAGATCGGCTTTTCGCCCGAGGGCCGAGTTCGGGTGCGGGGACCGATGGTGATGGCGGGCTATCTGAACCCGGATTTACAGCGGGGACGCGGACTGACGCCCGAAGGCTGGTTTGAAACCAACGATCTCGGCCGCCTCGACGGGCACGGCCGTCTGGTGATCCTGGGCCGGACCGACGATATGCTGATCAGTGGCGGCGAGAACGTCCACCCCGCCGAAATCGAGACGCTGGCCGGGCGCTGCCCCGGGGTGCGGGCACTCGCCGTCACTGGCTGCCCCGACCCGGTGTGGGGCGATCTGATCGTCGCTATTGTAGTCGGAGAGATTGTCCCCGATGCCTTCCTGGATTGGTGCCGGACGCATCTGCCGTCTCATCTGCGGCCGCGCCGGGCGGTGATTGTGGATGCGCTGCCGCTCAATCCGAATGGCAAGACCGATCGAGCGAAACTTCAGAACATCGCGCTTAAGACCTGATTTTAAAGCTTAATCCAAGTCCCGATCCTGGTGGGAAGGTCAAGACCCCCAAGGCAATCGGAAAGGGTTCGGCGAGATCGCTGACGAACAGAGCGGACGTCGCCAATCCGTGGGCGATCCGCGCCTCGGGATCAAGCGCGGCGGCGAGATGGGCCACCGCCGCGACCCCGATTGCCGACTCAAGATAAGTCGTTACGACAATCTCGTAGCCGACGGCACGCGCCGCCGCCGCCACGGACAGAGTCCGGCGCAGCCCGCCCAGCAGAGCCGGTTTCAGCACCAGACGGCGAACCGGTGGCGCTGCCAGCAGCGAGTCCAGCCCGATCTGGTCGAGGCTCTCGTCAATCGCCAGCGCGATTGGGGTGGTGGATTGCAACGAGGCCAGCCCGTCGATCTCGGCCTCGCACAACGGCTCCTCCAGCGATTCGATCGGCAGATCGGCCATCGCGGCCAGGAACCCCTCCGCTTCGGCCCGGCTCCAAGCCCGGTTGGCATCCAGCCGCAGCGTTACCCCCTCGGGCAGGTCAAGGCGGCGCAGGGCCGCCGCCTCGTCGGGCCAGGGGGCAAGGCCGACCTTGACCTTGACGATCCCGAACCCCTGTTCCGCCATCGCAACGATGCCGTCCAATGAGGCGACGGCGTTGACCTTGACCCGATCCGCTGCCTGAGACGACAGCAGACGGCGTAGCGGCAGACCGCGTTTACGGGCCAGAAGGTCAAGCAGGGCGGTCTCGATCCCGAAAGCAATGTCCTGGACCGCCAGAGCCTCGTCCAGGCTTTGCCCCTGAAGGGCGCCCCCCTGTTGCCTCAACCCCTCCTCCAGCCCGTCCGTCGCCTGATCGGGCAGAAACGCGGGCTGGTCGCCCCATCCGACCCCGCTGTCTTCGTCCTCGACCCGGACCAGCCAGCCGTGGCGAAGGCAAACCGTTCCGGCCGCCGTCCGCCAAGGTGTCTTCAGCGGCAGAGCATAAGGCTCGAGTCCGAAGCCGACGATCCGGCTCACGGCCGCCGTTGGAACCGGTCGAAATCGGGCGCGCGCTTTTCCAGGAAGGCGTTGCGCCCCTCCTGCCCTTCCTCGGTCATGTAGAACAGAGCGGTGGCGTTGCCCGCCAGTTCCTGAATCCCCGACATGCCGTCACTATCGGCGTTGAACGCGGTCTTCAGGATACGCAGCGCGGTCGGCGACAGTTCGAGCATCCGGCGGCACCAGGCGACCGTCTCCTCCTCCAACTGAGCCAGCGGCACCACCGCGTTGATCCAGCCCATCTCCAGCGCCTGCTGGGCATCGTACTGGCGGCACATGAACCAGACTTCCTTGGCCTTCTTGACACCGATGGTGCGGGCCAGAATCCCGGCCCCGAAGCCTGCGTCAAAGCTGCCGACCTTCGGCCCGGTCTGGCCGAAGCGGGCATTGTCGGCGGCGATGGTCAGGTCGCACAGCAATTGCAGCACGTTACCGCCGCCAATTGACCATCCCGCCACCATCGCCACCACCGGCTTTGGGCAGGAGCGGATTTCGCGCTGAAGATCGAGGGCGTTGAGGTGGTGAACCCCCTCCTGATCCTTATAGCCGCCATTGTCGCCGCGCACGCTCTGGTCGCCCCCGGAACAGAACGCCTTATCGCCGACGCCGGTCAGGATCACCACCCCGATCGAGGCGTCGAAGCGGGCATGACGCAGCGCCTTCATCACCTCTTCCAGCGTTTCGGGCCGGAAGGCGTTGTGAACGTGGGGACGGTTGAAGCTGATCCGGGCGATCCCGTCGGTACGGTCGTACAGGATGTCGGTGAAGGCGAAACCCTCGACGGGAATCCACTCAGTCATGCGGAAGTCTCCTCGGATGAAGATGAAGCGGCCCAGACCGCGCGGTGACGCGCGGCGGAACCGGCTCGGTCGATAGCGAGATGAAGCACGTCAACCCCCGGACAGGCCAGGGATGAGGCCAGGGATGAGGCAAAGCGTCCCGACTCGGTCGGCCGGTAAATGTGCCCCCAGACGGCGGTGGCAGCGGCGATATCGGCACGCTGCGGCGTCAGCCAGCCCGGAATGAACTCAGGCAGAGTCTGCTGGGGCAGATAATCGAAGATGCCGCCGCCGCCATTGTCCAACAGCCCGATCGTTGCCGACAGGCTCTGCCCCGCCGCCAGCCCGCCAAGATCGTGGAGGAAGGTCAGGTCACCAACCAAGGCCAGCGCGGCGGGAAAGCGCCCCGAGGCGACCGCGCCGAAAAAGGTCGACACATTGCCATCAATGCCGCTGAGACCGCGATTACACATGATCGTCAACGACTTATCCGACGTTCCTGAGAAATCGTCGAGGTCGCGGACCATCATCGAATTGCCGACGAACAGCAACGCCCCTTCAGGCAAAGTCTCAATCGCCGCCCGGAACAGGTCGGATTCGGGTGCCGAGAATCGCTCGGCCAGTGCGGCACTGCGCCGTTCCGCCGCCTGCCAGGAATGCAGCCAATCCGGCGCGGCCTGACGTGTCACACTCTCCGCCAGAGACTCGGCCAACAGAGCGGGATCGGCATGGATCATCATCGCCGCATCGCGGCCGGGATCGGGCCAGCGCGAATCCGCACTGACGACAATCCGCTCGGCGGCGCGAGCCTGCCACTGCCCGACCGCTTTCGACACCGGGAAGGCCCCGAAACGCAGCACGATGTCGGCGGGCGGAACCGATCCGCGCAGGAACAGATCGGCGCGGGCGATCACCCGCTCGCGATCATGGGGGCCAAACCGCAGCCCGCTCAACGGATCGGCAATGATCGGCCAGTTAAGCGCTTCGGCCAACTTCACCAGCGGCTCGGGTGGCAACGGTTCGGCCCCGGCCAGGATCACCCCGCGCCGTCCCTCGATCCGTCGCGCCAGAGTCGCAATCGCATCGGGGGCCAGGGTCAGACGCGGCAGCAGCACCTGTGGCGGCAATGACGCGGCGGGCGGTGGCGGCACGGTTTCGAGCAGAGGCTCGCGGAACGGCACGTTGATCTGGACCGGCCCGGCCAGCGGCCACTGAGTTTGACTGACAACACGCGCCGCCAACGCGGCGAGCCAGTACCGCCCCGACTCGGCGGGCGGCAGGGTATGGGCGGCGCGAAGCTGAGGCGCGAACAACGCGCGCTGGTCAAAGGTCTGGTTGGCCCCGCAATCCTGCAATTCGGGCGGGCGGTCGGCGGTCAGCAGGATCAGCGGCATCCGGGCGGCATCGGCCTCGGCCACCGCCGGATACCAGTTCGCCACCGCCGAACCGGAGGTGCAGACCAGAATCACCGGCCGCCCCTCGGCACGGGCCAGCCCAAGGGCATAGAAGGCGGCGACCCGCTCGTCGAGCAGCACCCGGCTAACAAGATTGGGATGGCGCAGGCAGGCCAAGGCCAACGGCGTCGAGCGCGAGCCCGGCGAAATCACCGCCCGGCCGACTCCCGCCTGGGCCAGTCCGTCGATCAGCGCCGTGGCCCACGCCGCATTGAGGTCGCCCTGGGTCGTCATCGTCTCAGGCGCTCCGCAGCGCATCAAGCATCGTCCGCAGCTTCAGTTCGGTCTCGGTGAACTCGGCTTCGGGATCGGAAGCGGCGACGATCCCGGCTCCGGCCGCGACCTCGGCCCGGTTGCCGTCCAGCAGGGCACAACGCAGCACCACCGCCATTTCGCCGTCGCCCGCGCGGTCGATCCAGCCGAAGGCGCCGGTGTACCAGCCCGAGCGGCTTTCGCCTAATTCGTCGAGCAGGATACGGGCCGAAGCCAGCGGTAACCCCGCCACCGCCGGGGTCGGATGCAGCGCCAGCGCCGCCTGCAACAGGCCGGTGCCCGGCTTCAAGGTTCCCGAGATCGGCGTCCACAAATGCTCAAGCTGGCCCAGAATCATCCGCCTTGGTTCGGAGGGAACATCAAGATCGTCGCAGAGATCGTTGAGGGCGCTTGAAATCCAGCCGACGACCAGCCGGTGTTCGTGACGATCCTTGGCCCCGCTCAACAAACGACCGCCGAGAAAAGGATCGGCGGGATCGGACGGCGCGGTCCCGGCCAGGGCATAGCTTTCGACCCGGCGACCGTTACAGGCGACCAGACGCTCGGGGCTGGCCGCGACCAGGGTCCGTCCGCCGAAACCAACCGTGAAAATCGCGCAAGAGGGGTGACGGGACGCCAATTCGCGGGCCAGTCGCTCGGGCCGGAACGGCCGCGGCGCGGCAACGGTGATCCGACGCGACAGCACCACCTTCTCGACCCGCCCTGCGGCTATCGCGTCGGTGGCGGCGCTGACGCGGTCGCGAAAGGCATGGGGCGAGGGAAACTCGTCGAGGCGGACCAGATCGACCGGCGGCGAGGGCGGAACCGGGCGGTCGAGCGCATCGAGCAGGCGCGCCGCCTCGTCCAGCCACATCAGACGGATCTGGTCGGGGGACGCGCCCCCGGCATGGCTGAAGATCAGATCGCAACGGCCCGAAACGCAACGCAACAGCAGACGGGGCACCCGCAACAAAGCAGGCGGCAGGCCGGAGCGATCGGGGCCGCCGAAGCCATGGCCGAGAAAGGCGACCGGTTCCGCACCCGACCCGTCCAGATCGAGATGGGCCCAATCGAGACCGCGCCGGGCCTCGTCAAGCGTTTCGGGGCCGGAACAGACCAGTTCGAGCGCGGTCCCCGACGCGATCAGGGCCAGCCCGTCACCGGGGCGCAGCCACGACCACAGATCGGGCAGCGGGGGGGGCGTCGGGATTCCGTCCAGTTCCGGAACCGCCAGCGTCGCGCTGAACAGCCCGGATTTGGGCACGTCAAGGCGCTCGAGCCGACGCGACAGCGCGGCCAGCAAACGGTTCGGAACGGGACGCGCGTCATCGCGCTGGGAAGGCACCGGCATCTTGGCCGACCCCACTGACAATCATCTCGGGCATGTGGTCTCTTGGATGAAGCGGGCCATCGTGACGGAGTCCCTCGCGAGAGGTCGCCGCCAGCGGCGAGAGTGAGAGGACGGGCGCGGGTAGACCGCCCAGGATCACCCGACAAGAGATAGCAATGCCCCCCGACTTGGTCAACTCCGCTTGGCGAATCGAGACGGGAGACCCCCGGTCCGGCGCTCGCGGTTGCCTTCGCCGGGCCAAGCTGTTAGGGTCCGCGCCTGATTTTTCCTAAAAGCTCCTGGATCGACCATGAAGATCAACGCCAATTTGATTCGCCCCGGCAATATCCTCGAACATAACGGACGCCAGTTCTCGGTACTGAAGATTCAGATCATTCAGCCGGGAAAGGGTGGCGCGTTCATCGCCGTCGAAATGCGTGACATCCGCACCGGGACCAAGACCAACGAACGCTGGCGCACCGCCGACACCGTCGAGAAGTGCAGCGTCGAGGAAAAGGACTGCACCTTCCTGTTCGGCGACGATCAGTCGTTGACCTTCATGGAGCAGGAAACCTTCGAGCAATTCACCGTTCCCACCGACATCTTGGGCGAAAGCGCCGCTTTCCTGCAAGACGGCATGGCGGTCACCGTCGATTTCGTCGAAGGCTCGCCGGTGTCGGTGTCGCTGCCGGAAAAGGTGGTGATGCAGGTGGTCGAGGCCGATCCCGTCGTCAAGGGACAGACCGCGTCGTCGTCCTATAAGCCGGCCAAGCTCGAGAACGGCTTGAAGATCCTGGTGCCGCCCTTCCTGGCCGCTGGCGAGAAGATCTGGGTCGCGACCGTCGATTGTTCTTATGTCGAGCGCTTCAAGGGCTAAACGCCCGACGATGATTCCGACTGCGGAATCGGTATACTCCTTCGTCAGGCCCGGAGCCGGGTCTTGGGCCTGACGGGCCGTTCGAGGTTGGCTCGGGCGGCCCATGGTCTCGCGGGACGCTTTTCGTCCACCCCGGAAACTCTATTTTAGTAAGGAAAACCCTCGCCGTGATGGTCCGTTCCGCCCTGCTCAACGTCATGATGGGGGCCGCGCGCAAAGCGGCCCGGTCGCTGGTACGCGATTATGGCGAGATCGAAAATCTCCAGGTGTCGCGCAAGGGGCCGTCCGATTTCGTCTCGTCCGCCGATCTCAAGGTCGAAAAGACCCTGCGGCAGGAACTGAAGAAGGCGCGGCCCGCTTATGGCTTCCTGATGGAAGAAGGCGGCGAGATCGCGGGCGACGACAAGAGCAACCGCTGGATCGTCGATCCGATCGACGGCACCACCAATTTCCTGCACGGAATTCCCAATTTCTGCATCTCGATCGCGCTGGAGCGCGAGGGCGAACTGATCGCCGGTGTTGTCTATCAGCCGCTCGGCGACGAGATGTTCCACGCCGAGAAGGGCGCGGGCGCCTTCCTCAACGAGCGCCGTCTGCGCGTGTCCGCAAGGCGCAAGCTTGAGGATTCGGTGCTGGCCACCGGCATTCCCTTCCATGGCCGCGACGGGCACGAACCGTTCCTGCGCGAACTGGGCGTCATGATGAAGAATGTCGCCGGAATCCGTCGCTTTGGCTCGGCCGCGCTCGACCTCGCTTATGTCGCCGCCGGGCGTTGCGACGGCTATTGGGAAGCCGGTATCAAGCCGTGGGACATCGCCGCCGGAATTGTGCTGGTGCGCGAAGCGGGCGGCTATGTCACCGATTACGAAGGTGGCAACAAGCTGCTGGAGACCGGCGAGATCGTCGCGGGCAACGATCATCTTCATCAGCCGCTTCTGCGTCTGATCAAGTCCGCCCACGCCTGATCTTCGCCTTTATCCTTCCCGGCAAAGGGATAGTTGTGGTCGGAGTCTGCATCGGCTAGTCTCGCCCATGGATTTTTTCTGTGGTTAGCCGGGAGTGTGGCCAGATGAGCAGGGGTGGCAGGCTGTTGATGCTGGCGGTTGGGGCGTTTGCGATCTCGTTCGCCTCCGTCCCCACGTCGGCTCAGATCGTGGTCGGCGACAGCCAGTCCAGCGTCGATGTCAATTGGGACGTGCTGGACCGCCTGGGGCCGGAACCAAGCCTGCCCGGCCTGATGAACCGCGAGGTTCACGCCACCTATGCCAGTCCGGCTCCGGTGGCGAAGCCGGTGCCCCGCCCCGTCGCCCGCCCCGCCCCGCCCGCCCGGCGACCGGCCCAATCCTCGGTGTCCAAGGCCAAACCGCTGGCCAAGGCCAAGGAAGCCCCCTCGTCCAAACCGGTACAGCAGGCAAGCCAAGCCCGTCCGGCTCCGCTTGCCGCTACCGCCGTGGTGACGCCGCCGATGGCACCAATCGCTCCGACCCGAAGCGCCGCCCCCCCCAAGGTCGAATTGCCCAAGGTCGTCGAGGCCCCCAAGCCGCCTGAGCCCGCCAAAATCGTTGCCGAGGCCAAGCCCGAGCCGCCCAAGGTCGAGTTGCCGAAAGCGGTCGAGGTGGTTAAGCCGCCCGAACCGGCCAAGATCGTCGCCGAGGTCAAGCCGGAACCGCCCAAGGTCGAGTTGCCCAAGGTCGTCGAGGCACCCAAGCCGCCCGAACCCGCCAAGATCGTCGCCGAGGCCAAGCCGGAACCGGTCAAGGTCGAACCGCCCAAGGTGATCGAGGCGGTCAAGCCCGAACCGGTCAAGACCGTCGATGCGCCAAAGGCGGAACTGCCGCCGCCCCCGACTGTCCTTGCTGCGGTGCCCTCTGCGCCGCCGCCGCCGATGGCTGCGGCGGCGCCGTTGCGTAAGGGCGACAGCCTGACCATCCCCTTCGCGATGGACAGTTCCCGCCTGTCGGAAAACAGCCAGTCCGACCTTGAGCGGATGGCGCATCGGATGGAACGCGACGAAACCCTGTCGCTGCAATTGCTCGCTTATGCCGCAGGCGACGAGGCCAACGCCAGCAAGGCCCGGCGCCTGTCGCTGTCGCGCGCCCTTGAGGTCCGCAAATATCTGATGGAAATGGGTGTCCGTTCGACCCGGATCGAGGTCCGCGCCCTTGGCAACAAGGTCGAGGACGGTGCCCCCGACCGCGTCGATGCCGTTCTGGCGCGACGGTAACACCGATGGCGGCGCGGAGGCTCGTCACGACGCCTCTGCCCCGGAACCGCCACATTCCGGCGCGACCTTGCCTTGTTTCAAAGGTTCCAGCGTGATGGCGATGAAACAATGACCCGACCGAATCGATATCTTTTCCGCATGGCCGCCTTTCTGGTGGCGGTCGCCGCCGTCGCGGTGATGCTGCAAGATGGGCTGATCCTGGCCTTTGCCCATAACCCGGCCTTGAACGGCCTGCTGGTCGGTGTGTTCCTGGCCGGAATCATCTTGAACGTCCGCCAGGTGATGCAGCTTTCTCCCGAACTGGACTGGCTGGAAAGCTGGCGACGCGGCCAACCGGTGATGTCGGGCGAAAAGCTGCGGCTGTTGGGGCCGATGGCGCGGATGCTGGGCGAACGGCGCGACCGGATGAACCTGTCGGCCATGGCGTTACGCTCGGTGCTGGATTCGATCGCGGCCCGGCTCGACGAACAGCGCGACCTGTCGCGCTATCTGGTCGGGTTGATGATCTTTCTCGGCCTGCTCGGCACCTTCTGGGGCCTGTCGCGCACCGTCGGCTCGATCGGCGAGGTGATCGGCTCGCTGTCGGTCAGCGGCACCGGCGATCCGTCCGAGGCGTTCGAGCGCCTGAAGGCCGGTCTGGCCCAGCCCCTGAACGGCATGGGCACCGCCTTTTCAACCTCGCTGTTCGGTCTGGCCGGATCGCTGGCGCTGGGCTTTCTTGACCTCAGCGCCGGACAGGCGCAGAACGGCTTTTATAACGAGTTGGAGGAATGGCTGGCCGGCCAGACCCGGATCGGCGGTAGCGGCGGAACCGGGCTCTCCGGCGGCGACGAGACCCAGGCCTCGGTTCCCGCTTATATCCAGGCTCTGTTGGAACAGACCGCCGACAGCCTCGACCAATTGCAGCGGGTGATCAATCGCGGCGAGGACAATCGCGGCGGCGTCAACACCGCGATCAACCAATTGTCTGACAAGCTTTCGACCCTGACCGACCACATGCGGGCCGAGCAATCGCTGTTGCTGAAATTAGGCGAGGGACAGATCGAGACCCGCGCCGTGCTGGCCCGGTTGGCCGAAAATGCCGCAAGCGGAGGAATCGACGATCCCAGCCGCAACCACATCCGCGCCATCGACGGCTCGTTGAAGCGGCTGGTCGAGGAAACCGTCACCAGCCGCCAGGATCTGATCGCCGAGTTCCGCGCCGAAATCCGTCTGCTCGCCCGCACCATCGCCGCGATCGCCGACGAACCGCTCGAACGCTGACCGACCATGCCGCTCGCCCGCCGCCCCCGCCGCACCATTGATATCTGGCCCGGTTTCGTCGATGGCCTGTCGACGCTGGTGATGGTGATCGTCTTTGTCCTGATGATCTTTGTCCTGGCCCAATTTTTCCTGGGTCAGGCGCTGTCGGGACGACAAAAGGCACTGGACCGGCTGGGGCTTGAACTGTCCGATCTGGCCGAGAAGCTCAACCTTCAGACCGTTGCCAATGCCAGTCTGAAGGCCGATGTCAGCCGCCTAACCGAAGAACTGGCCGCCAGCAAGGCGGAACGCCTGCGGATCGAGAATTGGGCCTCGGGCCTGTCCCAGGACGTCGCCAGCCTGATCGCGCAGAAGGATGAGCTTGAGGGCAAGATCGCCGAACGGGAAACCCAGTTGGGGGCCGAACGGAAATTATCGACCGAGGCCCAGGCGCAACTGGCCCTGCTCAATCGCCAGCTTGAAGCGACCAAGCAGGAACTGGCCCGGGTCATTGCCGCACTCGAAGCCTCGGAAACCCGCGACAAGGAACAGAAGGTCCAGATTTCCGACCTCGGCAAGCGGCTGAACGTCGCCCTGGCCAGCAAGGTCGAGGAATTGCAGCGCTTCCGCTCCGATTTCTTCGGCCGCCTGCGTAAGGTGCTGGGCGACCGCCCCGGCATCCGGATCGAAGGCGACCGCTTCGTCTTCCAGTCCGAATTGCTGTTCCAGACCGGCTCGGCCGAGCTTGGCCCCGAAGGGCTGGAACAGGTCCGCCGCCTTGCCGCGACGCTGAAGGACATTTCCAAAGAGATCCCGAAGGAGGTCAATTGGGTATTGCGGATCGACGGCCACACCGACCGCCGCCCGATCACCTCGGGCCGCTTCCCTTCGAACTGGGAATTATCGACCGCGCGCGCGATTTCGGTTCTGCGCACCCTTGCCGCCAACGGCGTCCCCAACGATCGCTTGGCGGCGGCGGGCTTCGGTGAATTCCAGCCGCTCGACCCCGCCGACACCGACGCCGCCTATGCCCGCAACCGCCGGATCGAAATCCGCTTCGACCAGAGATAGGCTTATTTCGGCCGCCTCTGCCCCAGCGTCACCGCCGCCAGCACCACGATGGCCCCGACGATCTGAACCGGCCCCAGCGCCTGCCCCAGCGCCAGCCAGCCCAGCACCGTTGCCGAAACCGGGCTAAGCAGGCCCAGCGTCGATAGCGCGCCGGGGTGAAGCCGCTCGACGCCGCGAAACCACAGGGCATAAGACAGCGCCGCCCCGACGATCCCGAGATAGAGATAGCCCGCGATGTTGGCGGCCGACAAGGGCGGCAAGGCCGGTTCGGCCAGCAACGCAAGCGGCAGCAGCAACACACCGCCCGCCACCAATTGCCAGGCGGTGAACAGCATCAACGGAACCGGCGGAGCCCATTTGCGGGTTAGCACGGTGCCGACCGCCATGCAGACGGCTCCGGCCAGGGCGGCGGCGATGCCGAGTTCGTCCAGCCGCGCCGCCGGAGTGAGGACCAGCAACGCGACGCCGACCAGACCGGCGGCTCCAGCGATCAGCCCGCGCGCTCCCGGCTTCATCGCCAGCACCGGCCAGGCCAGCAGCATCACCAGCAGCGGCTGCACCGCGCCCAAGGTGGCGGCGACGCCGCCCGGCAGCCGATAGGCCGCGACGAACAGCAGGGCCTGGAACACCCCGATATTGAGTGCCCCCAACACCATCATCCGCCATAGCCACCGGCCGGTCGGCAGGCGGCGGAAGAAGGCGAGCAGGATCAAACCGACCGGCAGCACCCGCAGCAAGGCGGCGGTCAACGGCCGGTCGGGCGGCAACAGTTCGGTGGTGACCCAATAGGTCGTCCCCCAGGCCAGCGGTGCCAACGCCGTCAGCGGCACGTCGAACCAGGCTGCGGGTGCTCTGCTCATACCGATGAATCCTGTTGTTCATGGCCTGCGCTCGGCAGACAGCCCGGGCCAGACAATGAACCGGGATTCACGCTGTGGAGGTGGGACGATATCGGGAAGGGGGCATGACCGTCGGTCATTAAGGGGCCGACAGGCCAAGGATAAGATCTGAAATGGCGCGCCCGGCAGGATTCGAACCTGCGACATCCCGCTTAGAAGGCGGGTGCTCTATCCAACTGAGCTACGGGCGCCCTTTCAGAAATCAGAACCGACCGAACTCCCGCTTATCGCTGCGGAAATTGTCGGCGTAGGATTTGGGTTTCTGCCTGCGAGGCGGCTCGTTGTCAACCCGATAGTCGAGTCCTTTGCGCCGGGCGAAGGCGATCGCCTCGTCCCGACTGGCAAAGGTCAGACGAATCTGGCTATTGGTATCGCCCGACCCCGCCCATCCCATCAGGGAATCGGGCAGTTTCGCCTCGGTCGGCTCGGCCTCCAACACCCAGGAACGAGCCAGTCCCCCCGGACCCGATTGCATCGCCGACTTGCCCGGCCGATAGATGCGAACCTGCATGGCGGTCAAACTCCTTTTCCCGTCAGAGCCGGCACCCTAGCAGACCTGCGCCCGCCACGAAAGCCCGCGCCGTCGCGACTTTCACGGGTTGACCGCGCCCCGGCCCGGACGGTAATACTAGACCGACCGGTCTATTGCCGTGATGTGACCTCTGATTTCCGCTCCGGCGGCTGCGGTGCCCCTTCCCCTTCCCCCTTGCGATCAGGATCGGGCCATGCCGATCAGTCCCAAAGCCTTTTCCATCCCCAAGCCTGCCCTCTTCCTCGCCATCCTGGTCGTTTTGGGTGTCGGTGCCGGTTTATTCTCGGTGTACGGCCCCCGCTCCGCCTCGCCCACCGCGACGGCGACGACGCCCACCGGGCCGGTGGTGACGGTGGCCGCCCCCTTGGCCCGCACCATTATCGACTGGGCCGAGATCACCGGACAGTTCCGCGCCATCGATTCCGTCGAGATCCGGGCCAGGGTCGGCGGCTACCTGACCGAAGTTCGTTTCACCGACGGGCAGATGGTGTCAAAGGGCGACGTTCTGTTCGTGATCGATTCCCGCCCCTACGAGATCGCGGTGGCCCAGGCCCGCGCCAAGCTCGATCAGGCGGCGGGAACCAAGGAATTCGCCGGTCGCCAGTTGGTCCGGGCCGGTGAATTGCGGCGCAAGGATTTCGTGCCGGAAAGCACGCTCGATCAGCGGACCGAGGAATCGCGCGGTGCCAGCGCCACCGTCGAGGCGGCCCGCGCCGCCCTGCGCGACGCCGAACTCAATCTCCAATTCACCCGCGTGCTTGCCCCGGTCTCGGGACGAATCGGAGCCCGGCTGGTCACCCCCGGCAATCTGATCACCAGCGGCCCGACCGTATCGGCGCCCACCCTGCTGGCGACGCTGGTCTCGCTCGACCCGATCTATTTCTCGTTCGAACTGAGCGAAGCCGACTTCCTGGCCCAAGCCCGCCGCGCCAAGGACGGCCAGACGCCCATGGTCGGGGCTGCGGCGCCGATCCGGCTGATGGACGAGACCGGCTGGCCACGCGAAGGGAAAATCGATTTCGTCGATAACCAGATCGACCGCAGGACCGGAACGATCCGGGTCCGGGCCGTGTTGGACAATCCCGGCCAGCGGCTGGTGCCGGGCGCGTTCGGGCGGGTGCGGCTGGCGATGTCCGATCCTTACGACGCCCTGCTGGTGCCCGACGCCGCGGTGACCACCGACCAGTCGCGCCATCTGGTGATGGCGGTCAAGGACGGCACGGTCGTTCCCAAGCCGGTCAAGCTTGGCCCGGTTCAGCCGGACGGGCTGCGGGTAGTGCGCGAGGGGCTGTCGCCCGACGACCAGATCGTCGTCAACGGCCTGATGCGGGCTCGTCCCGGGGCCAAGGTCACCGCTCAGCCTGGGACGATTCCGTGATGCGGCTGTCCCATTTCTTCATCGACCGGCCGATCTTCGCCACCGTGGTGTCGCTGCTGATCACCATCATCGGCGGAATCAGCTTCTTTGCCCTGCCGGTGGCGCAATATCCCGAGATTTCCCCGCCGACGGTCGTCGTCAACGCCTCCTATCCCGGTGCCTCGGCGCAGACGGTCAGCGACACGGTGGCGACGCCGCTGGAACAGCAGATCAACGGCGTCGAGAACATGCTGTACATCAACAGCCAGGCCACCGGCGATGGCAATTTGAAGCTGACGGTGACCTTTGCGCTCGGCACCAATCTCGACACCGCCCAGGTGCTGGTGCAGAACCGGGTCGCCATCGCCACCCCCCGCCTGCCCGACGAGGTCAAGCGGTTGGGCATCACGGTGACGAAGAACTCACCCGACATGCTGATGGTGGTTCATCTCAACTCGCCCGACGGATCCCGCGATCAGGTCTATCTGTCGAACTTCGCCACCTTGCAGATGATCGACGCCATTGCCCGTTTGGACGGTGTTGGCGACGCCCGCATCTTCGGTGCCCGCGATTATTCGATGCGGGTGTGGATCGACCCGGAAAAGGCGGCGGCCCGCGATCTGACCGCTGGAGAGGTGGTGTCGGCGCTCCAGGCCCAGAACATCCAGGTCGCCGCCGGTGTGCTCGACAAGCCGCCGATGCCGGGACAGGGCGCGTTCCAATTGTCGGTGCAGACCCAGGGACGATTGGCCAATCCGGCCGAGTTCGAGAACGTAGTGGTCAAGGCCGACGCCGACGGCCGCACCGTGCGGCTGAAAGAAGTGGCCCGGATCGAACTGGCCGCGCTCGATTACAGCGTCAACGCCTTCCTCAACGGCAAGAACGCGGTGCCGATCGGCATCTTCCAGCGCCCCGGCTCGAACGCGCTGGCCACCGCCAAGCGGGTGATCGCCAAGGTCGAGGCGCTGGCCCCCGGCTTTCCGCCTGGGGTCAGCTACACCATCGCCTATAACCCGACCACCTTCATTGATCAGTCGGTCGATGAAGTGATCAAGACGATCTTCGAGGCGGTGCTGCTGGTGGTGCTGGTGGTGGTCTTGTTCCTCCAGACCTGGCGGGCTTCGCTGATCCCGGTCGCGGCGATCCCGGTCTCGCTGATCGGTACTTTTTTCGTCCTGGAATCGCTCGGCTATTCGCTCAACACCTTGTCGCTGTTCGGTCTGGTGCTGGCTGTCGGCATCGTCGTCGATGACGCGATCGTCGTGGTCGAGAACGTCGAGCGCAACATGCGCCAGGGCCTCGATTCGCTGGAGGCGGCGCACCGGACGATGGACGAAGTCGGTGGAGCCCTGATCTCGATCGCTCTGGTCCTGTGCGCGGTGTTCATCCCCGCCGCCTTCATCCCCGGCATTTCCGGCCAGTTCTTCCGCCAGTTCGCCGTCACCATCGCCGCCTCGACGGTGGTCTCGCTGCTGGTGTCGCTGACCCTGTCGCCCGCGTTGTGCGCCTTGCTGTTCCGCGGCCACGGTCCGCTCGACCATCATGGCGCCACTGGTCTGATGCGCCCGGTCACCCGCTTCTTCACCGCCTTCAACCATGGCTTCGAGCGTCTGGCCGGGGGCTATGGCGAGTTGACCCGCCGCGTGCTACGGCTGACCACGGTGATGCTGGTGATCTATGGCGGGCTGATCGTGCTCGCCGGAATCGAGTTCTACAAGACTCCCAAGGGCTTCATCCCCGAGATGGATCAGGGCTATCTGATCACCGTGGTCCAGTTGCCCCCCGGCGCTTCGCTGGCCCGGACCGAGGCGGTGGTCACCGACGTCTCCCGGATCATGACCGAGACTCCCGGCATCGGGCATACCATCGTCATCGCCGGTCTCGACGGCGGCACCTTCACCAACGCCTCGAACGCGGCGACGATCTTCACCCCGCTGAAGCCGTTCGAGGAGCGGGTCAAGCAGGGCCTGTCGGCCAATGTCATCACCGCCGATCTGCGCAAGCGGCTGGTTTCGATCCAGGACGCCTTCGTCATCACCATTCCACCGCCTCCCGTGCGCGGTATCGGCACTGCGGGCGGGTTCAAGATGATGCTCCAGGACAAGGGCGGTCATGGTCCCCGCGCGCTGGAAGCGGTTGCCCAGGACATGGTGGCCGCTGCGGCGAAGGTGCCTGGCTTGTCCGGGATGTTCACCCTGTTCAACACCCGCACCCCCAACGTCCAGGTCGATATCGACCGGGTGCGGGCGCAGATGATGGGAGTGCCCAACGAGCGCATCACCGACGCGCTCCAGGTCTATCTCGGCTCGGCCTTCGTCAACGAATTCAACTTCCTTGGCCGCACCTTCCGCGTCACCGCCCAGGCCGACGCCCCGTTCCGGCGCGACCTGCGCGATATCGCCGATATCCGTGTCCGCAACAGCGACGGGCGGATGGTGCCGCTCGGTGCCGTCGCCAGCTTCCGCACCGATACCGGCCCCTATCGGGTGCCGCGTTACAATCTGTTCCCGGCGGCCGAGATTCAGGGCGTCGCCGCGCCCGGTTATTCGAGCTTCTATGCTCTGGAGCAGATGAAGAAACTGGCCAATGAACGCCTGCCCCCCGGCTTCGGCTTCGAATGGACCGAACTGGCGCTTCAGGAATTGCTGGCGGGCAATAACGGCCTGCTGGTGTTCGCGGCCTCGGTGTTGTTCGTGTTCCTGCTGCTGGCCGCCCAGTATGAAAGCTGGTCGCTGCCCGCCGCCGTGGTGATGATCGTGCCGATGTGCCTGCTGGCAGCCGTGTCGGGACTGATCGTGCGCGGGATGTCGATCAACATCCTGGCCCAGATCGGCTTTATCGTCCTGATTGGTCTAGCGGCAAAAAACGCGATTCTAATCGTCGAATTCGCCCGTCAGGCCGAAACCGAAGGGATGAACCGGGTCGAGGCCGCGATTCATGCCGGGCGAACCCGACTGCGTCCGATCCTGATGACCTCGCTGGCCTTTGTCCTGGGGGTGCTGCCGCTGGTGATCGCTACCGGAGCCGGGGCGGAAATGCGCCAGAGCTTAGGGACCGCCGTGTTCTTCGGCATGCTGGGGGTGACCGGGTTCGGACTGATCTTCACCCCGATCTTCTATGTCGTAATCCGCAAGCTGGTTACCGCCCGCAACGCGACACTGCCCCAAGGCTAAGGGGGACTTTATTTGTACAGGTCGCGGGCCACCGTCGTCATCTCGTCGGCGGTCTTGAACACGGTCGCATTCATCGAATACGCCTTCTGGGTAACGATCATCCGGGTGAATTCATCGCTGAGATCGACGTTCGAGGCTTCGACCGCCGAGGAGACGAACTGATTGCCGCTGCCCTGCTTGGCGATTTCGTCAATCGACATCGTTCCGGCATTGGCGGTTCGCTCGAACACGGTGCCCGAGATCGGGTTGAGCTGATCGGCGGCGGTAAAGGTCGCCAACGGCACCATCGCCAGGGTCCGGGTCCGACCATTATTGAAATGGCCGATCAATTCCCCTTTCGAATTGAACGAGGCGGAATCCAGAATGCCGGATTCATAGCCGTCCTGATCCAGACTCTTGATGTCGATCTTGCCGGGCTTGGTCCCGACATATTGGGTCATCTTCGAGGTGTCGATCGTGATCGAATTGCTGCCCGCAGGCGTCGTTATCGTCGTGCTGCCCGTCGTCAGCCAGTTGACCGAGAAGGTCAGTTCGGTCGGAGTCACGATCTTGCCCGAGCCGTCAAAGGTCACCGGGACGGAATCGCCATTTCCATTGGGGCCGACCGCGGTCACGGTGAAGTCCGACCCCGAGCGGATCCGCATGTTCCACTGGTTGTTGCCTTCCTTTTCGAAATAAACCGGGACGGTCCGCGCTTGGTAATTCTGATCGTAGACCGTGAGCGCCAGGGGTATCTCGTTGACGGTCGGCGAGACCAGGGCCTGTTCTCCCGCCGGGACGGTACTGCCCATGTATATCGTCTTCGACCCGGCGGAAACGCCGCCGAACGCGATATCGACGGCTTGGCTGGACGGGGTGGCGACAATCTTGCCGTTGGTGTCGGTGGTCAGCGTCACGCTCGCAATTGTCGCGGGCGTCAACGTGGCGTTAGCCGACGCGGGCAGGGAATAGCTGAGCGACCAATTGTTGCCGCTGATCCGCTGCCAACTGGCGGTCAGGGCCAAGGGCGTACCGGAAGGATCGTTGACCCAGCCGGTCTGGGTGAAGCTCTGGTTCGTCGATGTCGTCGTCGCATCGGCCGGGATGTTGACAACCGGCTGGAAGCGGGTGGTGGCGACCCCGCTGATAGTTTGACCTGGAGTGGTATAGATCGGAACCAGTGTCTTCTCAACTCCGCTCGTGACCCCAGCCCCCCCCGCGACTGGCGCGGTTTCGGTGGTTTCGACTCCGGCGATCCGCCCCTGGCCGTCGGCCATCCAGCCCATCAGATACTGGCCACCGGTCGTCTTGAAATAGGTCTTTTCCGACCCGGCCGGACCGTCACTGGCGGTGGTGAAGCTCCCCGCGCGGGTATAGAGAATGTTCCGGCTGTCAGTCGAATCCAGGGCGGCCTGCGGCTTTCCATCGGAACCGGGCTGGGAAACGATGAAAAAGCCCCGCCCGTTGATGGCAAGATCGGTCCAGTTGTTGGTCGGGGCCATCATGCCCTGCTGGGTGACGGCATAGCGGTTGACCGCGCGGACGCCGAAAATATCAGTTCCGGTCGTCGCGGTGTTCTTATTCGTACTGTTCTTGGTGTTGGTCGGCGCACTATGGGATTCGGACATCACCGTTTTGAAGTCGGTCTGGATCCGCTTGTAGCCGGTCGTGTTGATATTGGCGATGTTCTGGGAAATGCCTCCCATCGCCCCGTCCATCGCCTGCATCGCGCTGCTGGCATTCGTTAGCGCACCCCACAACATCGACGCCTCCATCCTCGGCGGACACTTTATTCCGATGGGATAGATGCAAGGGCTGGGCCACAGCAGGAGTGGGCGCGGAAAAGTGACTTATACGGATCGGGTGGCGGTTTCAGGCGAAGAAAAATGACAGAGGCGAAAAAAATCCCGGCCCAAGACCCGGCAGGAAATTCCCGCCCGGCAGGAAATGCCGGGACGGATCAATCGATCCGACACTGAATGAAGACGGTAACCCGCTTGATCCGCTCGCCGACATCGGCAGCAGAACCGACCGGCCCCGCCACAGCGGTTTCATAGCGGATCGCATTGTCGTCGAGGAAACGGCGGGCGATTTCGGCCTTGATCGCAAAATTGATGTTCTGGGGCAGATCGCCGGTTTGCCCGGCGATCTTCATCGCATTCAACTTCGACGACACCACGCCGACGACGGTACCGCTCATGTCGGCCAGAGGGCCGCCGGAATTGCCCTTCTGCACCGGGGCGGTGATCTGATAATGGCGGGCATCGCCCCGCAAACCAGCCATCGCGCTGATCACCCCGGCGGTGATGTTGGCCTCGCGCGACAACAACGACGACAGCGGGAAGCCGATCACCACCACTTCGTCGCCCGAGCGTAACGGTCGGTCGGCGCGGAAACGAGCCACCTCTTCCGGACGCAAGTCCGTCTTCAGCGCCGCCAGATCGTCACCTGCGGTCTTGGCCACGACACTGGCCGCAATCGCCTGACCGTCGGCGGGCGTAACGGAAATCGAACGGCAGGATTCGACGACATGGGCATTGGTCAGCACGGTACCGTCGCGGCCGACGATAAAGCCGGTCCCGGTCGCCATCCGCCCCCGGCCGCCCCCGCCCGGAGGCGCAGTGCTGGCGGAATTCGGCGGAGAGGCGGGAACGGGGGATGGAGCCGCTCCGGCCAGAGCGGGACTGCCCGATCCGCCCTGGCTCGGCTTCCAACTCACCAGTCGGGCGCGGACCTGCGCCATCTCGGCAGGCGACAGCCGCGACCCCACATTATCGCGGTCGCGCAGATAGGCGACTTTGAGGGGAGCGGGAGCACGGTCGGCCCCAACCGCCAGCCAGAAATATCCCTCGGACGGATTGGCGGGAACCCCGTTCCCGGTCGATAACATCGCCCCCAGGTTATGGGCGGCCTGGGGATGCCCCCGTTCGGCGGCGCGGCGGAACCATGTTGCCGCCTCGGCCAGATTCTTCGTCCCGCTGCCTTCGCCGGTCAGCAGGGCGACACCCAGAATGAATTGCGCCACGGTGCGCCCCGCCTCGGCGGCGGCGCGGGCGTCGCGAACGGCCTGCGCCCGGTCGATCGGCATGGCGCGACCGTTCCAGCGCAGTTCCGCCATCTTCTCCAGGCTGGGGGGATAGCCTTTTTCGGCGGCACGGCGGAAATATTCGACACCGCGAGCCTCGTCACGGGGCACACCCGCGCCGTTGAAATAGACCTCGCCCAAGGTATTCAGGCTGTCGGGGAAACCGCGCTCGGCGGCGCGGCCCAGCCAGTCCAGCGCCTTGGCAACGTCCTTGGGGACGCCCCGGCCGGTCAGATAAGCGGTGCCCAGACCGTGCTGCCCCAGCGGGTCGTCCGCCTCGGCGGCGGCGGTCAGCAGGCGCAGGGCCTCGGCATCGTCGCGGGCAACGCCTCCCAGCCCGAAAAACAGAATCTGCCCCAATCGGGCCTTGGCGGCGGCATTGCCTTCTTCGGCCAAGGGACGGTATTCGGCGGCGGCGGCGGCAAAGTCACGACGCGCCCACGCCGCCTGTCCCTCTTCCCATCCGGCGAAGGCGACTCCGGCAGGCAGCAACGCGGCCAGAAGGGCAAGACCGCTCCGGGCGGATCTCGGCGTAACCATCTAGCGTTGCGACTCGGCCCGCATATTGTGGGCAAGACGGCTCAGTTCCTCGACCGCCGCACCCATTTCCGCTTCAAGCGTCTGGGTGATGCCGTCAATGCTTTCCGAAACGTGCTTGACCTCTCCGGCGACGACGGCGAAGCCCTTGCCAGCCTCACCAGCACGGGCAGCTTCGATCAGGGCGTTCAACGCAAGAATGCGGGTTGTGCCGGTGACCTTCTTGATCTCCTCGACCTTACGCGACACCACATCGGCAAGAGCGGCGGTGAGTTCGATAATACGATCCTGGTCGGACATGATGGTCTCCGCACGGAGGGTTTCATTGCAGTGTACGGTCGGCAGGGCCGGTGGGCAATTCGGTATTCGCGTGGACAGCCACGGTTTCACTTCATCGACTTCTTTTCTCCCCCGAGAGGTCGATCCAAACCGGGGTGTGATCGCTGGCCCGCTCGCCGCCACGCGGACCCCGGTCGATCCCGGCTGCGATCAAGCGATCGGCGGCCCGTGGTGACAGCAGGATATGGTCGATCCGCAAGCCCTGGTCGCGGTTCCACGCCCCGGCTTGGTAATCCCACCAAGTGTAGCACCCTCCCTCGGGATGGAGGGCGCGCACGGAATCGAGATAACCAAGATGGACCAGTTCGCGGAACGAACGCCGCGTTTCCGGACGGCACAGGGCATCGGCCCGCCACGCTGCCGGATCGCAGACGTCGAGATCGGCGGGACAGACATTGTAATCGCCCCCCAGCACCACCGGCAGATCCCCATCCAGCAAAACACGGGCGCGGGCGGTCAGGCGGCGCATCCAAGCCAGTTTGTAGGCGTATTTATCTCCCGGCACCGGATTGCCATTGGGCAGATAGAGCGACGCCACCCGCACTCCGTCGATGGTCGCTTCGAGATAGCGGGCCTGCTGGTCGCTGTCGTCGCCCGGCAACCCCATCATCACCGCTTCGGCCGGGCGGAGCGAGAGGATAGCGACACCGTTGAAGGTCTTCTGCCCATGACAAACGGCATGGTAGCCCGCCGCCTCGATTTCCGTGTGAGGGAAATCAACATCCTGGCATTTCGTCTCCTGGAGAAGAAGCACATCCGGCCGAGAGATATTCAACCAATAGATCAGGGACGACAACCGGACGCGAATTGAGTTTACATTCCAGGTAGCAATTCTGACGGTCATTCACGGCCCCTCATGTGAACTGATTCACCGATAAATTCATTGTATTCGCACCATATCAAGGCGATATTCGGCACAATTTGGACCAGTTGGTGACATTTCGGTCGCCGCACGCCCGACACACCGGACGGAAAGGACCCGAGGGTGCGGTTTCAACACGGCCAGGACCTCCGCACGATCTCCCCGAACATCCGGTTGTGCCCGCTTGGGAAGATGGACAATACAGGCTGCCCATTCAATGGCTTGTCATCATGATGAACGCCCTGGGGAGGGGTATCGTTGCCCTCGTGATCGCCGTCCTGGTGATGTTCGCCCTGCCCTCCTTCGCCGAGCCCCCCTCCAAACCGCTGCATCGGGTCCGCCTTCAACTGAAATGGCAGCACCAGTTCCAGTTCGCGGGATATTACGCCGCGATCGAAAAAGGGTATTACGCCGACGAAGGGCTCCAGGTCGAACTCGGCATCGGTGAGGTGGGAGCGAACGCGGCCCAGGACGTCGCGAGCGGCAAGGCTGACTTCGCGATCGGATCGCCCAGCGTCCTGATCGAACGCAATCGCGGACTGCCGGTGGTGGCGGTGGCGGCGGTGTTCCAGCATTCGCCGCTGGCCCTGATGGTCCGGCGCAACAGCGGCTTTCAAAGTCCCCAATCGCTGGGGGGGCGGCGAGTCATGCTGGGGGGGCGCGACGGAACCGACGATTCCGAAATCCTGGCGATGTTCGCGGCCGAAGGAATGACGAAGCAGCCGGTTCTGCTGCTGCCGCACAGTGGCAATTTCGCCGATCTGTTCGAAGGCCGCGTCGATGCGATGTCGTCTTACATCACCGACACCGGGTCTCAGCACCATCCCATCGCGACCGAACTGTTTCTTCCCCGTCATTACGGGATCGATTTCTATGGTGACATTCTGGTTACCAGCCTCGCCCTTGCCACCGCTCAGCCCGAGCGGGTGCGAGGGTTCCAACGGGCAAGCCTGCGCGGATGGGACTACGCCCTTAAGCATCCCGAAGAAATCGCCGCGTTGATCCATACCCGCTATGCACCGGACAAGTCCCGCGCCCGGCTTCTGGCCGAAGCAGCGGCGATGCGCGAATTGATCCTGCCCGATCTGGTCGAGATCGGACACATGAACCGGGGCCGCTGGACCCATATCGGCGAGACCTATGCGATGCTGGGGCTGATGGGGCCGGACTGGACACTGGACCGTTTCTTGTTCTCCGAGATCGAGACGGGGCAGACCGAGCGGTCCTCCCGCTGGGTCAAGACCGGAGGCATCGTCGGATTGGCCGGATTGCTGCTCGCCGTACTGCTGGCGGGTTTCGTCGCCCGGTTGCGGATTCTGGTCCGCCGTCGCACCGGCGAACTCGCCGCGAGCGAAGAGCAATTTCGCACCATCTTCGACAACATCAACGACGCGATCTTTCTACTAGAGCCCGAGACCGGGGCGATCCTGTCTGTCAATCAGCGGATGAGCGAACTGTTCGGCTACCCGCGCGAGGAATTGCTGGGCCTGACGCTCGGCGATCTTGGCCTCAACGGCAGCATGGACGGCCGCACCGATCTCGTTCACTGGCTGAGCAAAGCCCGCAGCGACCGCCCCCATCTGTTCGAATGGAGGGTTCGCGCCAAGACCGGCCGGGGATTTTGGGTCGAGGTCAGCCTCTGTCAGGCCAGCATCGGCGGAGCCGACCGATTGCTGGTGGTCGCCCGCGACATATCGGCCCGCAAGGAGGTCGAGGAAAAGCTGCGCCAAACCATTGATGATCTGGTCAGCTCCAACAGTGATCTTGAACGCTTCGCCTATGTCTCGTCGCACGATCTCCAGACACCGCTGCGCAACGTCGTCAGCTATGCCCAATTACTGGAGCGGCGCTATCGCGGCAAGCTTGACGCCGATGCCGACGAGTTCATCGGCTTTATCGTCGACAACACCCGCCACATGTCGGAATTGATCAACGATCTGCTCGATTACACCCGGGTCGGACGTCCGTCCCTGCCGTTGGTCGAGGTCGATGTCCGCCGCCCGATCGACCATGCCCTGGCGCTGCTCCAGCCCGAGATCACTGTGCTCCGGGCCTCGATCACGATCGGCGACATGCCCCGGGTGATGGCCGACGAAGCCCAGATGGTCAGCCTGATGCAAAATCTGATCGGCAACAGTCTCAAATACCGTCACCCGGCCCGACCGCCCGAAATCTGCATCGAGGCAGCCCCTTATCCCGGCGGAATGTGGTGCTTTGCCGTTCGCGACAACGGGATCGGCATTGATAAACAGTATTTTTCCAAGATCTTCGAGATCTTCCAGCGCCTTCATCCCGATCACAAATCGTCGGGAACCGGCATCGGTCTGGCGCTGTGCCAACGGATCGTCCACCGCTTTGGCGGCGATATCTGGGTCGAATCCGCGCCTGAGGTCGGCGCAACCTTCTTGTTCACCCTGGTTGCCGCACCGGAACGATAGAGAGGATCAGTCTTTCTTGGCGCCGCCGCCATGGTGGGGCGGCGAGAACATGTCGAGCGCCTTGCACAGCAACTCGCCAATCGGACGCGGGCGCGGCGGCGACAGACGGTCGGCCAGATAATCGCTCACCGCCTTGGCCGGGTCGGTCTCGGCGGTCAGCCGGACATCAAGGCCGCGACGCATCATCTTGGTCACGAAGCCCTCGCCCGCCGAAATCGCGAGCAGAGCATCGACCCCGTCCAATGGATGCGGTTGGCCGTCCTCGTGATGGTGGAACACCATCCGGGGATCAAGCACAACCCGGGACGGCAAAGCCGATACCGCGCCACCGGCGCATTCCCACACCAACCACGAGCGGGCACGTCCGGCATGACCGGAAATCCGGGAAAAACGGGAATCGACAGCGACGGCGATCTTCATCGCGACACTTTACGGGATCGACCGGGCTGTGTGAAGCTTGTCATAGACGCGTCGTCCGGATTCGGAGAAAACCCTCAACGAACAAACAATTTTTCTTAAATTCGCTATACACTTAATCTTTATCCGGTTGACGGTTTTGGTCCCGATGGAGGAGTTCGTCCGTGACGGTTCGTATTGTCATCGCCGAGGATCAGCAATTGGTCCGCCAGGGTCTGGTCGCCCTGCTTGCCTCCAACGACGTCGCCATCGTCGGCGAAGCCCAAAACGGTCGGATCGCCATCGATATGGCCCGCAGCCTGGCTCCCGACGTCGTGCTGATGGATTTGTCGATGCCCGAAATGGACGGAGTCGAGGCGACCCGTCAAATCAAGCGGTTGACGCCTCGGGTCAAGGTTCTCGTTCTCAGCGCCGCCAATTGCGAAAAGCGAGTAGCCGAGGCGCTGGCGGCGGGGGCGGACGGTTATGCCCTTAAGAAGATGAGCCACGGCGACTTGATGGAAGCGATCAGCGCCGTTGCCGCCGGTCGCCCCTATCTTGGTCCTGGCCTGTCCGAGGATCTGGTCCGCGAACATCTAGCCGGAACGGAACCGGGCGGGATCAATCTGACCGGGCGCGAACGCGAAGTGCTGCGCCTGATCGCGCGGGGACTAAAAAATCGCGAGATCGCCAACGATCTCGGCATCGCGGTCAAGACGGTCGAAACCCACCGCACCAAGATCATGCAAAAGCTCGACCTGCACAATTCGGCCGAACTCGCCGCCTATGCGATCCGGCGCGGGATGATCGAGTAGCGGTCGCCGGGGCGACCTGTCACCCCTGGTTGACAGGCCCGGTTTCGGCGGCGATCCAGGCCAGGAAGTCCGGATTGCCGCCCTCGATCGGCAGACGGACGACGCAGGGGCATTCGTAGGAATGCAGCTCGCACAGGCGGGCCGTCGCCGCCTCGGCCAGCTCGGAACGGGTTTTTAAGATCAGCACCGCCTCGGCATCCTCGCGCAGTTCGCCCTGCCAGCGATAGATGGACGTCATACCGTCCAACACGTTGGCGCAGGCGGCCAGACGCGCCTCGACCAACGCGCGGCCCAAAGCCAGGGCTTCGTCACGGCTGGCAGCGGTAACATACAGCAGACAGACGCTCATTTGCGGCAGCCCTCACGGAAAAAGACGGGGCAGGTCTTCGGCCTGCCCCGTATAAAGTCGGTATCGGCGTTTCCCGGAAGAGGAGATCGGACGGGACGCCCATGTCACACATATAATAATCAGGTAAACGGATTTCGATACCCCGGCGTGATGAAAAACATCGGCGTCAACTGCGGTCGCGGTTGACGGGAGGAACGCACAAATGTGTCAACAAGGATCGGTGGCGACGGGTGGACAGAAGCCCCAACTGACGATAGCCTGACCGTTGAGGGCCGGGACTATACCCGGTGAGCAGAAGGAGCATCCCATGGACCTGTCCACCCGCTATCTCGGCCTCACCCTGACCTGTCCTCTGGTGGTTTCGGCCTCCCCGCTTGCTTTGGACGTCGGCAACATCCGCAAGATGGAGGATTTCGGGGCCGGGGCCGTGGTGCTGCCCTCGATCTTTCAGGAAGATATCGAAAACGAAATCGACGAGATGGAACGTCTGGGAGCCGAAGGCAATTCCGAGGCCTTCACCTATTTCCCGGCAGGCCTGAGCGAGAATGTCGGGCCGAAGAATTACCTCGACCTGATCCGCCGCGCCCGCGCCGCCGTCGATATTCCGGTGATCGCCAGCCTGAACGGCACCACGCCTGCCGGATGGATCGACTATGCCCGCCAGACCGAGCAGGCCGGAGCCCATGCGCTGGAACTGAATGTCTATTATCTGCCGACCGATCTGGTTTCCAGCGGAGCCGAGGTCGAAGCCCGCTATCTCGAAATCTTGAGCGCGGTCAAGAAAGCGGTATCGATTCCGGTGGCGATGAAGCTCAGCCCCTATTTCAGCTCGCCCGGCCACATGATCCAGACCCTCGATCAGGCCGGAGCCGACGGCGTCGTTCTGTTCAACCGCTTTTACCAGCCCGATATCGACCTCGACGAACTGACCCTGCTGCGCGATCTCAAGCTCAGCAACCGGGGCGAAATCCGGCTGCCGCTGCTGTGGATCGCCGCGCTGTCGGGCAAGCTGAAGGGCTCAATCGCCGCCAGTTCCGGGGTTCAGACCGCAGCCGAAGTGATCAAATATCTGTTTGCCGGTGCCGATGTGGTGATGACCACCTCGGCCCTGATGCGTCATGGCGTCGAATATCTGAAGGTGCTGAAGGACGGACTGGTCGCCGACCTCACCGCCCGCGAAGCGACTTCCGTCGCCGAAATCCGGGGCCGCCTCAGCCGCGGCGCGGTCGGCGACGTCACCGCCTATGATCGGGTAAACTACATTCGCATCCTGCGCGGAGGTCTCCACTCCGCCTGACGCGAATCAATTATCTACGGGATTTATGGATTAGTAGCCTTGACAGCTACGGCCAAGGGTGTGAAATTCCCTCTCAATCCCGTGCGGATAAGGAGCAGAGGTCGATGAGCGTCACCAGCAAAAACCCGGAAACCATCGTTCTTCATACCGGCTATCGCGCCGACCCCACCACCGGTTCTGTCGCGGTCCCGATTCATCAGACCACGTCCTACCAGTTCAACAGCGCCGACCATGCCGCTAACCTGTTTGGGCTGAAGGAACTGGGGAATATCTATACCCGGATCATGAATCCGACCACCGACGTGCTGGAACAGCGTCTGGCCGCGTTGGACGGCGGCGTCGCCGCCCTGGCGGTGTCGTCCGGGCAGGCGGCCAGCACCTTCTCGATTCTGAACGTCGCCCAGGCCGGGGACAATTTCGTCACCTCGACCGATCTGTATGGCGGCACCTGGAATCTGTTCGCCAATACGTTCAAGCAGTTCGGGATCGAGGCTCGCTTCGTTGATCCGAGCGACCCCGAGGCGTTCGCCCGCGCCACCGATGCCAAGACCCGGGCTTGGTACGCCGAAACCCTGCCCAATCCGAAGCTGCAAGTCTTCCCGATCCCCGAGGTGGCCGCGCTGGCCGACAAGATCGGCGTTCCCCTGATCGTCGATAACACCGCCGCGCCGGTCATCGCCCGTCCGCTCGATCACGGCGCGCACATCGTGGTCTATTCGACGACGAAATATATCGGCGGCCACGGTACCTCGATCGGCGGCGCGATCGTCGATAGCGGTCGCTTCGACTGGGAAAAGCACGCCGAGCGCTTCCCGCTGCTGAACCAGCCCGATCCCAGCTATCACGGCGCGGTGTGGACCCAGGCGGTCAAGCCGCTCGGCCCGATCGCCTATATCCTGCGCGCTCGCGTCATCCTGTTGCGCGACGTCGGTGCCGCCGCCAGCCCGTTCAACGCCTTCCAGACCATCCAGGGGTTGGAGACGCTGCCGCTGCGGATCCGCGAGCACAGCCGCAACGCCACCGCCGTCGCCCAATATCTGGCCTCGCATCCCAAGGTCAGCCGGGTGATCCACCCCAGCCTCCAGACCGGTGAAGCCCGCCGCCGCGCCGACGCGATCCTGAAGGGCGGCTTCTATGGCGGTCTGCTCGGCTTCGAACTGAAGGACGGCGTTCTAGCCGGACGCAAGTTCATCGACGAACTGAAGCTGTTTTACCACGTCGCCAACATCGGCGACGCCCGGTCGCTGGCTATTCATCCGGCGAGCACCACCCATTCCCAACTGTCGGACGATGAACAATTGGCAACTGGTGTCACTCCGGGCTATGTGAGATTGTCTGTCGGCATTGAACATATCGACGATATCCTCGCCGACCTGAAGCAGGCATTGGAGGCCATCTAACATCGTGTCCACCATCCTTCCCCACGCCGAGTTTCCCTTTACTCGCATGCGCCGTAACCGCCGGGACGATTGGTCCCGTCGGCTGATCTCCGAGAACAAGCTCTCGGTCGATGATCTGATCTGGCCGGTTTTCGCGGTCGAAGGAACGGGCGTGAGGCAGGAGGTGGCGTCGATGCCCGGCGTCGCGCGGTTTTCGATCGACCTGCTGGTCGAGGAATGCCGCCGCGTCGCCGACCTCGGCATCCCCGCGATCGCGCTGTTCCCCTCGGTCGAGGCGTCGCTGAAGACCCCCGACGCCGCCGAGGCCTACAACCCCAACAACATCGTCTGTCGCGCCGTCCGCGCCATCAAGGCCGCCACGCCTAAGCTGGGCGTGATCTGCGACGTCGCCCTCGACCCCTTCAACAGCAACGGCCAGGACGGATTGGTCGTCGATGATTACGTCGTCAACGATGACACTGTCGAAGCCCTGTGCAAGATGTCGCTGGTCCAGGCCGAGGCCGGCTGCGACGCGCTGGCCCCCTCCGACATGATGGACGGCCGCATCGGGGCAATCCGCGAAGTGCTGGACGAGCGGGATCTGATTGACGTCCGGATCATCTCCTATGCCGCCAAATATGCCTCGTCGTTCTATGGTCCGTTCCGCGACGCCGTCGGCACCGGATCGACCCTGAAGGGCGACAAGAAGACCTATCAGATGGACCCGGCCAATTCCGACGAGGCGTTGCGCGAAGTCGCCACCGATCTGTCCGAAGGCGCCGACATGGTGATGGTCAAGCCGGGCATGCCCTATCTCGACATCATCCGCCGGGTGAAGGAGACGTTCGGCGTCCCCACCCTCGCCTATCAGGTGTCGGGCGAGTACGCGATGTTGAAGGCCGCCGCGCTCAACGGCTGGCTCGATTGGGACAAGGTGATCGTCGAAAGCCTGATCGGGTTCAAGCGGGCCGGTGCCGATGCGATCCTGACCTACACCGCGCCGGAAGTGGCTCGGTTGCTGGCCAAATCGTCGCACTAACCGCCGTTCAAACGATTGATCCCCCCGACATCCCGGCGATGTCGGGGGGATTTTCGTTTCGGACAATCATTGATCGGCGGCTCGCAAGGGCGACCGTCAAAACGGCAAGGGGGTCTCGGGCGAGGTGATCTCGGTCTGGCCGGTGACAGTGATCGTCGATTCCCGAGGCAGGCACAGCATGTTGACCGAGCTGATATTGCCAAAGACGTTCTCGGCGACCTGACGGTAATTGTCCGAAACGAACAGCCGGGGCGTATGCCACCACAGCCGATAATCGAGCGCGATGATCGCGGCGATCAGCGCCGCCGACTTTTCCCGTCGGTCGTTCTCGACATAGAGAATCGGGCGCAGGGTCTGGATCGTCCGCTCGGCCCCGGCGATCACCCCGGCCTCGCTACCCTCGACATCAATCTTCAGCAGCTTCAGCGCGGTCAGGCCATAGGAATCCAGCGTCCGCACCGGACAGGGCTCGCCCTCGGCGGCACCGAGGGACACCCCGCCGAAATTGGCCTGACGGCTCAGCGACAACGCGGGAACAGCGATTTCGCCACTCTCCGCCCCCAGCGCCACCCGTTCGGCCCAAATCTGGTCCAGCCCGTTGAGAACCACATTGGCGGTCAGGAGATTGAAAATCCCGCGCTGGGGTTCGAAGGCAAGCACCCGCCCGCTTGGCCCGACCATCCGCCCGAGCGGGATCGTCAGGGCGCCGATATTGGCTCCGGCCTCGACGACGACGTCGCCCGGCTGGACGAGTTGGCGAAACAGAACCGCCTCGGCGGGAGAATACTCGCCGTAAACGGCCAAGGAGCGTCCGACATAGACGTCCCTGGCCGGATACAGCATCGGGCCATGCCGACAGGAGGCGGCCCCGATCCAGGGCGGCAGAACCAATCCGGTCGGCGCGTCCATCACCCCACCTTACGGTTCAAACGCCAGTCGGCGAGATAAGGCAGCGCCATCAGCAGCACCATCGCCGCCCAGGTCACCATTTCCTGATTGATCCACATCCCCCGCAGCAGCAGCGGAAGCTGATCGCTGAAGGCCGGATGCGAAACGACGAAATCGTCGCCCCGCGCCAACGCCACCGCCTCGGACAGCAGCGAGGCGAACGCCGCCAGCGCCAGCCCGATCGTCATCGCCCGCGCTGGAACGAAGCCGCCTTCGCTGGCGCCGCCGAACAGACGCCCAACGGCAAAAGCGTTGCGCCAATCCAGCCGCAACACCGCCATCCGGGCCAGACCATAGGCGGTGACGCCCAGGCACGGCACCAGGAATTCCAGGTTGGGAATGTCGCGATAGCGGCCATGGACCAGCAACAGCGTCGAAGCGACGATCGCGGCAATCGCGTAAAAGGGCACCAGACGCTCGGCACGGCGGTCGGCGACCGGAGCGGCCCCCTCGGCGAAGCCCACCGCCGCCGCCCGGACCAGCAACAATGCCAGAGCGGCCTGCAAACCGGTTCGCACCCAGGCCCAAACTTCGTCGGTCAGATCAAAAGCGACGGCCTGGGCGTTGACAGCCTGCCACACCACCAGCCCGGCCATGATCTGAGCCAGAACGGCAACGGTCAAACCGGCTCCGAAACGATAGCGGGCCGAGCCGCGCAGCAGGAAGCCCAGAGCGGCAATCGTGCCCAAAGCAGCGGCGGCGGCGGCATGACGCGGCCAGAACGGACTGGGCTCGACCGGACCGGACATCGCGAACTTGACCCGGCGATCGGAATCGACGACGCCCCAATTGGCCCCGACGGTCCCTTCCATCCGCGCTTTCCACGGTTGATCAAACGCCTCGACGACGTTGTAATCGAAGCCGTTTTCCTTCGACACCTGAGCCAGGGTGCGAACGAAGCGGGCTCCGTTCTCCATGCTGGCCACCGCCGGACCGCGCGAGCGGCCGCGCGTCGGCCACCCCGCCTCGCCGATCAGAATCGGCTTGCCGGGGAAGGTTTCGGCCATGCGGCGATAGATATCGACGATATGGCGGGCGCTGCCCTCGACCCCGATCGGCTCATCCTCCCAATAGGGCAGGATGTGGATCGTAATGAAATCGACCTCGTTCGCCAATTGCGGGTATTTCAGCCAGAACGCCCAGACGTCGGCATAGGAGACCGGCTGCGACACCCGCGACTTGACGGTCCGGATGTGGTTGATCAGATCCTCGACCGGCAGATCCTGGCGCAGCAGAACCTCGTTACCGACGATCACCCGCTTGATGCTGTTGGGATATTTGTTGGCGGCGGCGATCAGCGCCTCGACCTCGCGGCGGTTGACGATCGGTTTCTCGCCCAGCCAGGCGGAATGGATCACCTCCATCCCCAATTCCTCGGCCAGCTTCGGCACCACCTCCATCCCTTCGAGGCTGGTGTAGGTGCGAACGCCCTTGGTCACTCCGGCCAGACTGCGCAGATCCTCGGCGACCTGTTCCGGCGGCGGATAATCCTGGGTCAGCGGGCTTTGGCCGCGCCGAAACGGCGCGAACGAGACCGAGGGAAACGGTTCGGCGAACGACAGTTCGACCGGAACCGGACGATTGAACCACCACCAACCGGCGACCTGAAGGCCTGCCAGCACGGCGACGACAACGACAGCAAGGATACGATTCATGGTATTCCCGGTTGGGGGGGAGTGGACGGGCCGTCTTTCTCTAAGCGCCGCCGCCGCCGCCGTCAATTGCGGCGGCAAGGGGGGGAGGCGTCGTCCCGGCGCCCGCCACCACGTCATCGGGGGTCAGGATGCCGGTCGAGACGACCATCTTCAGGGCGTCCTCGACACTGATCGACAGCAGCCGCACCGACCGGCGCGGCACGAACAGCAGAAAGCCCGAGGTCGGATTGGGGGTGGTCGGAACAAAGACGTTGACCATTTCCTCGTCGAAACAAGCCCGCACCTCGCCATTGGTCGTGCCGGTGATGAAGGCCAGGGTCCACAGGCCCGGACGGGGATATTCGAGCAGCACGACCTCGCGGAAGGCTTCGGCCTTCTGGGCCAGGACGGTATGCACCACCTGCTTGATCGCCGCATAGATGCTGCGGATCACCGGCATCCGGCCCAGCAGGGACTCCGACACCGCCAGCACCAGCCGACCGGCGATGTTGGCGGTCAGCGCCCCCACCGCGGTCAGTCCGACCAGCGCCAGCAGAACCCCGAACCCGGGCAGGTAGTGCGACAGCCCCCACGATGGTGGGAACAGCGATGAAACCTGAGTGTCGATAAAGCTGATCACCGCCCAGACGATATAAACGGTGAGCGAGATCGGCGCGGCCACCAGCAACCCGGCCAGGAAGTTGGCACGCAGACGGGCCACCAGTCCGGCGGAGGATTCGTCTGGGCGGGAGACCGCCGGATCGGGCTGAGGGCTCATCGTTTGAAATCACGCCGAAGGCGGGGCACGGCCCCGATCCCGGGACCACCCGCCGTGGCTTTGCCAGACGTCTTGACTCTCACGTACCATTCCCCCTGACCATCCGCTTTTCCGACCGAAGGACGGCCCCCCCGTCCCCGCCAGAATAAGCCTTGCGCGCCCGCAGAACTATAGGCGAGAAATTGCGGCGGCTCTATGATGACCGAGGCCCTCCCCCCTTCCGTCTACTCTGAAAGGTCCGCCTTGTCCGCCCTGCCCCCGGCTCCCCGCTCCGACATCGTTGCGATGTTGGACCGTCTGGTCGCGTTCGACACCACCAGCCGCAACAGCAACCTTGCCCTGATCGAGATGGCGGCGGAATTGTTGAGCGGACTGGGGGCCACGACCCGGCTGACCTGGAACGACGGCGCGACCAAGGCCAATCTGTTTGCGACACTTGGCCCGGCCGACCGGCCCGGCATTGTTCTGTCCGGCCATAGCGACGTCGTCCCGGTCGATGGCCAGGATTGGAGCAGCGATCCGTTCCGGCTCGATGCCCGCGACGGGCGTCTGTACGGTCGCGGCACCGCCGACATGAAGGGGTTTCTCGCCGCCGCCCTCGCCTTCGCCCCCGATTTCGCCGCAGCCCCGCTGACGATGCCGATTCATTTCGCCCTGTCCTACGACGAGGAAGTCGGCTGCATCGGAGTGCGGCGGCTGATCGACGACCTTACCGGGCTGGAGGTGCGTCCGCGTCTGTGCATCGTCGGCGAACCGACCCAAATGACCCTGGTCAGCGGCCACAAGGGCAAGAAGAGCGTTCGCTGTCAGATTCTCGGCCACGAATGTCATTCCGCCCTCAACGATCAGGGCGTCAACGCGGTCGAGATCGCCGCCGAGATCGTGGCGCGGCTGCGGGCGATGCAGCGCCGCCTGCGCGAGACCGGACCGTTCGAGTCGGGCTATAGCCCTCCCTACACCACCGTCCATACCGGAACGATCAAAGGCGGCACCGCGCTCAACATCGTCCCCGGTGAATGCAGCTTCGAATTCGAAATCCGCAACCTGCCCCGCCACGACCCCGAATTGCTGATGGCGGAAATCCGCAGTTGGACCCAGGATCTGATTCCCGAAATGCTGGCCGTATCCGACCATGCCGGGATCATCCTCAATGAAAACAACACCACCGCCGGTCTCGACATGGACCCGGACGATCCGGCGGTGCGCTTGGCTTTGTCGCTGTCGGGCGGCAACGATACCGGCTATCTCGCCTATACCACCGAGGCCGGTCTGTTCCAGAAAAGCGGCATCCCTGCCGTGGTCTGCGGCCCGGGCAATATCGAACAAGCCCACAAGGCCGACGAATTCGTCAGCCTCGACCAGCTCGCCCACTGCGAATCCTTCCTCGGCCGCCTGCTCGATTACGTCACCGCTCCGCAATCCGGCCGGTTCTAGCCGTTCGGATTACGGGCGGCGGAGCGGGTTCGCTCTCCTCGCTTCAAATGCTTGTGGACGGCTTGGCGGCTGATCCCCAATTCCTGTCCGATCCGGGCCAGCGACCAGGAGGGGTGTTCAGCCTTGAGGCGGAGGATGCGGGCATGGCTCCCGCTGTCGGGATCACGCAGCAGAGGCGTTGTTCCCGCCTCCGTCAGGTCGTCGAGCAGAATCCGATAGCCGCTGCCGTCATCGCCGCCCCGCTCGACCCAATATTCGAGACGCGCGATCAGGTCGGCCGGACCGGTGGCAGGCAGATCGCCGCGCCACATCCGCTCGACCAGCCAATGGCGGGCGGCGCAGGCGGTGGGAAGCCCGGCACTGCCGGGACCGTCGCCGATCAGGTCGAGTTCGGTCTTGCGCTGCTCCCAGGCCCGGCATTCGTCGCGAGCAGCGGCAATCGTAGACGGCAGCGGCAGGGCAGCGGCGACCAGGACGCGCAGAGCCTCGGGCGGTTCGTGCCAGGGCAGATGCCAGCCGCTCAAGGGGGCGTGGCAATCCTCCTCGGCACCGGGCTCGGCCAAGGTCCGACCGGCTTCGATCAACGTCGTTTCGGCGGCGGTGGGAGCCAGAGCCGCCGCTTCACTGCCATAACGGGCGATCAAAGCCGCCCGCTCGGCCTCGCGGCTGCCGCTCCGCTGGCGGCGCAGACGGGCGGCGCGGATCATCCCCCCGGGATCGGCGGCTTCGTCGCGCAGACGCAACGACCGCACGGCGGACTCGACCGAGCCGGGAGCTGTAGTTTCTATTTTGCTGGCCAGCGCCGCGAATCCGGCCTGATAGCCGCCCCAAACAGCTTGGCACAGCGATTGGGCCGCCGCAAACGCGGTGTCCTGAGCGGACTCGTCCGGGGATTCATAGCGATCGATCAGCCGGTCGAGCAGCGACAGGGCCTCGGCCTCGCGATTGCGCGCTCCCCCTTCGTCGGATTTTTCTGCCATTGTCAAACCGTTGCCAAACCACCGCTTGCGAGAGTGCGAGAGCGCCGCCCCGCAGTCAACCTCGGATTGACATGGGTGTTTCCCTTATCAGCTGTACCCGACGGAGGCGGTCGCCTATGATGGCTGTCTTCCGGGGACGAAAAGGAGCCGGGACCATGTCGCCATCGGGGGACGTCGAAAGCAGAGCGATCCAGATTCTTCTGTCCGCCCGTGCCGTCGCGGAGGATATGGAGCGGTATCGGCAACATCTCGGCGCGGGTGGTCTGACACCCGCTTTGGCCGATCTGCTCAGCGACAAGTTAGAAGATGCAACGGCGCGGCTCAGCAATCTGATTTCGCTGGCAATCGCCGAGGTCAACCATTCGTCCGACCTGACCTTCCGCAGCCATTTCGACGCCCTGCTGCGCGACGTGCGGGGGCGCTGGGTTCAACTCCATCTCAAGAAGATCGAAACGCGGCTGGCCTATATCGACCGCCAAGCCTCCGACACCCTGTCGTCCGGGGTGCATCGCCTGGGGCTGGCGCAGCGACTGGAACAAGCCTACGCCGAGGTTCACACCACCTTGGTCGCGATGGACGCGCTTGAGTCTCCCGGTCTGGAGCGCCACGTCCTCGACGAGGTTCTGGCCAAGATCGCCTGTCTGGCCGAGCTTGAAAACGAGACATTCCGATTGCTCGACCTCAATCGGAAATCCGGACGGCCGCGCTAGCAAGCCGTGGCGGGGCCGGGCCGACCGGTATAGGCTGATACATCCCCCCAACCGATCCCGGACCAAGCCATGCTTTCCCTTGCCGATCAGACCTTGCTGCGAAACCGGGCCTATATCGACGGACTGTGGTGCGACGCGGAATCCGGCGCGACCTTTGCCGTCACCAACCCCGCCGATGGAACGCTTTTGGCGTCTGTCCCGGCGATGGGAGCGGCCGAGACCCGTCGCGCCATCGCCGCCGCCGACCGCGCCCTCCCCGCCTGGAAAGCCAAGACCGCCAAGGAGCGATCGCAGCTTTTGCGGCGCTGGTACGACCTGTTGATGGCGGCCCAGGACGATCTTGCCCTGCTGCTGACCGCCGAACAGGGCAAGCCGCTGGCCGAAGCACGGGGCGAGATCGTCTATGGTGCCGCTTTCGTCGAATGGTTCGCCGAAGAAGCCAAGCGGGTTTACGGCGAGGTCATCCCCGAACATGCCCAGGGCAAGCGGATCGTCGTCACCAAGGAAGCGGTCGGAGTCGCGGCGGCGATCACGCCCTGGAATTTCCCGAGCGCGATGATCACCCGCAAATGCGCCCCGGCGCTGGCGGCGGGCTGCACCGTCGTCATCAAGCCCGCCGAGGACACCCCACTGTCGGCGCTGGCGCTGGCGATGTTGGCCGAGCGGGCGGGGATTCCGCCGGGGGTGTTCAATGTCGTTACCGCTGGCGACCCGGCCGCAGTAGGCGGCGAGTTGACCGCCAGTCCGGTCGTGCGGGCGTTAAGCTTTACCGGCTCGACCGAGATCGGCAAGCTGCTGATGCGTCAATGCGCCGGAACGGTCAAGAAGCTGAGCCTGGAACTGGGCGGCAACGCCCCGTTCATCGTTTTTGACGATGCCGACCTCGATCAGGCGGTGACCGGGGCGATTGCCTCGAAATACCGCAATGCCGGACAGACCTGCGTCTGCGCCAACCGCTTCCTGATCCAAGACGGCATCTACGATGCCTTCGCGGCGAAGTTAACCGAGGCGGCGGCAAAGCTGACCGTCGGTCCCGGCCTCACCACCACCAGCCAGCAGGGGCCGCTGATCAACGAAGAGGCGATTGCCAAGGTCGAGCGCCACATCGCCGACGCGGTCGCCAAGGGGGCGCAGGTGGCGCTGGGCGGACGGCGCCATTCGCTGGGCGGCACTTTCTTCGAGCCGACCATCCTGACCGGGGTCACCCCCGATATGCTGTCGGCGCGGGAAGAAATCTTTGGCCCGGTTGCGCCGCTGTTCCGCTTCAACACCGAAGAGGACGCGATCCGGATCGCCAACGACACCGAATTCGGTCTGGCCGCCTATTTCTACGCCCGCGACATCGGGCGGGTATGGCGGGTTGCGCGCGCGCTCGAATACGGCATCGTCGGAATCAACGATGGCAGCATCTCGACCGAAGTCGCTCCGTTCGGGGGAATGAAGGAATCCGGTCTCGGCCGCGAAGGATCGAAGCACGGGATCGAGGAGTTCCTCGAAACCAAATATCTGTGCATGGGCGGCCTCTGAACGACCGCAGGGCGGCGGCGGGGGAAAGACCCCCGCCCCGGCTTTCCCGTTCCTAACTGGCCAAAGCCCACCACCGCCGCGCCTCGGCGACGCTCCAGCCCGGACCGTGGCCGCAAAACAGCATCGCGTCCTCGGCAACCAGACCCAGCAGGCGGTCGATCGATTCCCACAGCTTGTGCTCGCTGCCGCCGGGCAGATCGGTCCGCCCGACCCCACCCCGGAACAGGGTGTCCCCAGTCAGAACGAACGGCCCAAAATCGTAGCAGACTCCCCCCGGACTGTGGCCCGGAGTGTGGATCACCCGGATCTCGGCCCCGCCCAGATGTTCGAGCGGCTCGCCGCTGAAGGTTTCCAGCCGCGCCGGACCGGGCTGGGACTGGCCGGTAAAAGCGCGGTTGAGATCGCTGGCGGCGGCGATCACCGGACTCTCGTCGATATGGGCGCGGGTCGAGATGCCGAACGCGCGCTCCAGCGCCGCCGCCGCCCCGAGATGATCGGGATGGCCGTGGGTCAGCAATATCCCCGCCGGAGTTCCACCGATCGCCGTCACCGCCTCAAGCAGACGGGGCGCGTCACCACCGGGATCGACGATTGCCAGCGCGCCGCTGGGCCGATGGCTCACCAGATAACAATTTTCGTACCAGGGCGGACTGGTCACCACCACCGACAGGGAAAAATCGCCGAATTCGCCAAGATGCTGATGAGCCATCGATCCGTATTTCACCTTCCAAGGGGGAACCGTCGTCCAATTAGGACGGCAACAGCTTACCTTTTCCGGCCAAGATCGGGCAGAAATTGACTCATCGTGCGCGGATCGGATTGCGCCGGGGCGGCGGGGGCAACCGTGGAAACGGCGGCAGATGGATCCCCCAGCGGGATCGGTTCCTGGGCCGGGGCAGAGCCCGAAGGCGAAGACGGACTCTTAAGATCGCCGCGCAAGGCATCAATCTGGCTCTCGAGTTGGGCGATGAGGAGGCGGTCGCGCTCGATTGCGGCACTCCATTCGGCCCGGTCGCGCCGGACCTGCGCGTTGATTCCTTCAAGAGAATTGTTCAGAGGCAGGGCTAACGCCTCGAATTTACGGCCATTTTCCGTTTCCAGCGCGACCTTGATCTTCTCGATTTCCTCGATCAGATCGCGCTTGATCCAGCGGCTTTTCTTGTCGAGATCCTCGGCCATCTTGCCCAGACGGGCGTCGATGTCGGCGCTGATCTGCACCTTCAGTTCATAGGCGTTCTTGACCAGACTGGACATGTACATCACCAGCCCGCCGCCGATCACCAAGATCACGGCGGCGGCAAGACTGACGATGATGACGCTCGACATGGACATCGGAGATGGGCCGCAAGGCTATGGCGTGGGAACCGGACGATACTTTGGGTCAAACCCGCCGGGGATGCAAGACGAACGGCCCGCTGTTCAGTCCGTCGAAAAAACACCGCCTGGATAGAACGGTCAGATCGTTAGTCAAGTTGCGCCTGAACCACGGCTGGCGCACAGTGCCGCCGGTTTCATCCCGGAGGTTTACGATCATGGAATTCGCGCCGGCCCCCACGATTTCCCCTGCTTCGGCGCGGGCATCGCTGGCCTTTTCCTGCGCCGGTCATGCCTATTCCCACATTTTCGAACCGATTTTCTTCATTGTCGCCCTGGTGCTGCCGGGCGAGTTCGGCATGTCGTATGAAGAGGTGCTGACCCTCATCATCGCCGGAAAGCTGCTCTATGGTCTGCTCGCCCCGCTGGCGGGATGGCTGGGCGACCGCTGGAGCACGGTCGGGATGATGGCGCTTTACTTCCTTGGCCTGGGCGGAGCGGCGGTGGCAGCGGGACTGGCGACCGGGCCGCTCAGCCTTGCGGTCGCGCTGGGTCTGGTCGGGCTGTTCGGCTCGATCTATCACCCGGTCGGCATTTCGTGGCTGTTGAGCAACGCGATCGACAAGGGCAAGGCGATCGGCATCAACGGGGTGTTCGGCGGCGTCGGCCCGGCCCTGGCCGGGTTGACGGCAGGCTTCCTGATCGCACTGTGGGGCTGGCGCGCCGCCTTTCTGATCCCCGGACTGGTGGTCGTCGCAACCGGGATCGTCTTTGTCATCTTTCTCGCCTGCGGTCTGGTGGTCGAGGCCAAAATCGACCGCAAGCCCGAACCGACGCCCCATCGCGGCGACACGGTGCGGGCCGGATTGGTGCTGTCGGTAACGATGTTGTGCGCCGGGCTGATCTATCAGGCGACCCAGCCGGTGCTGCCCAAGCTGTTCGAGGAACGGCTGGGCGAGACTGGAATCCTGGCGGCGGCGGGCGGCGTGACCGTGGTCTATCTGCTGGCCGGGCTGACCCAGATCCTTGCCGGTCATCTCGCCGACAAGATGTCGCCGCGGCGGATCTATGTCGCGGCGGCGCTGTTGCAGGTACCGATGCTGATCGGGCTGGCCTATGCCTCGGGACTGGGGCTGCTGGTCGTCGCGACCCTGGCCGTCGTCTTCAACATGGCGGCGATCCCGGCCGAAAACCTGCTGCTGTCCCGCTACAGCCCGCCGGGATGGCGCGGCACCGCGCTTGGCCTCAAATTCGTCCTGGGCTTCGGCGTGTCGGGTCTCGGCGTACCGATGGTGTCGTTGATCCGGGGCAGCACCGGCAGCTTCGAACTGGTGTTCCTGATTCTGGCAGGGGCGGCCTTGGTGATCGCGGCGGCGGCGGCGTTGCTGCCCACCGAACGCAAGACGGTCTGAGCGACATCACCGCCAAGGGAAATGTCGCCTCACATCTCGGTTCCGGCGGGGAGAAGATTGCGGTCGAACAGACTGATCAGATCCTCGCCGGACACCGGGCGACTGACGAGAAAGCCCTGGACCTCGTCGCAGCCGCGCGCCCGCAGGAAGTCGGCCTGGGCGATGGTCTCGACCCCTTCGGCAATCGCCTTCAGCTTCAGATTATGGGCAAGATTGATGATCGTCGAAACGATCGAGGCCCCTTCATCGGCAACGCTGCCGGTTTCGTTAAAAATATCGTGAATGAACGAGCGATCGACCTTCAATGCGTCGATCGGCATCTTCTTCAGATAGCTGAGGCTGGAATAGCCGGTGCCGAAATCGTCGATCGAAATCCGCACCCCCATCGTCCGCAAGTCGCGCAACACCTCGGCAACTTCGTCAACCCGCTGCATCAACACCGATTCGGTCAGTTCCAGTTCGAGGAATTGCGGCGGCAAAGCGGTATCGCGCAAGGCGCGGCCGACGACATCGGGAATGTCGGTCTCGTGGAATTGCAGAGCCGAAACATTGACGGCGATCCGCACCGGCGGCAGACCGAGATCGAGCCAGTGGCGGCATTGGCGGCAGGCCTCGCGCAGCACCCATTCGCCGATTTCGGAAATCACCCCCATATTCTCGGCCAGCGGGATGAACTCGGTCGGCGGAATCAGCCCCGATTCGGGATGGTGCCAGCGGATCAACGCCTCGACCCCGGACATCCGCCCGCTGATCAGATCGACCTTGACCTGATAGACCAGACGGAACTGATTGCGAACCAAAGCGTGCCGCAGCGCGGATTCCATGCTGAGTCGCTCGAACGAGCGGGCATTCATCGCCGGGGAATAGAGCTGGAAGCCGTTGCGGCCGATATCCTTGGCCCGGTACATCGCGGTGTCGGCGTTTTTGATCAACGCCTCGATTCCGGGACCGTTATCGGGAAATACGGCGATCCCGATCGAGGCGGTGACATAGAGTTCGTGATCGTTGACGACGATCGGCTGCTTGATCTGGGTGAGCAATCGTTCGGCAAGACGGGCGGCGGTCTCGATCTGCTCGATCTGTGGTAACAAAATGGTGAATTCGTCGCCGCCCATCCGCGCCACCGAATCCCCTTCACGGAGGCAGCGACTGAGACGACCGGCGATTTCGACCAACACCTGGTCGCCGATTCCGTGCCCAAGCGAATCGTTGATCCGCTTGAACAGATCGAGATCAAGGACCATCACCGCCA
Organism: Magnetospirillum fulvum; assembly: GCF_900108475.1. Classification (GTDB taxonomy): domain Bacteria; phylum Pseudomonadota; class Alphaproteobacteria; order Rhodospirillales; family Magnetospirillaceae; genus Phaeospirillum; species Phaeospirillum fulvum_A. The sequence goes on from NZ_FNWO01000007.1 coordinate 62,500, forward strand.
GGACATGATTATAGCGGCTGGCATTGGCCAAGGCGAGTTGGAGCCGGTCAATAAACAACCTTCGATTGGGCAGCCCGGTCAGCACATCGAAATAGGCCAGATTCTTGATCCGCTCCTCGGTCCGCTTGCGCTCGCTGATATCGCTGAAGATCGCGGCATATTGCGAAACGTCGCCGTCTTCGTCGCGGATGACGTTGATCGTCAACCATTCGGGAAAAATCTCGCCATTCTTGCGCCGGTTCCAGATTTCGCCCTGCCAATGGTCGAAGCGGGCCAGCGAATCGTAAAGATCGCGATAGAACGACTCGGACTGTCGTCCCGACTTCAGCACCTTGGGGTTGTTGCCGATAATCTCTTCGGGAGAATATCCGGTCAGGTGAGTAAATGAAGGGTTGACGAACTCAACCTGAAACGAGGAATTGACGATCATCACCCCGTCAAGCGAGGCGTCGATCACTTTGCGCGCGACACTCAGATCGTGGCGAGCGCGCAGCAGCGCCTCGTCACGCTCGATCAACGCTTCATGCAGCCGATGGACATATTCGTATTGCAGCGTCGCCAGGATGTCGGAAAAGGACAGCACGCCATCGAGCCGTCCATCGGCGGCAATGACGCCGACATGACGGATACGGCGCGCTTCCAGCAAAGTCCGCGCCGCCAGCAGCGAATCATCGCAGCCGATAGTGACAAGGGGACGACTGGCGAGCGCGTCGATTGTCGCGGGTGGCGGGGCCGTTCCGCCGATCAGGCGCACGATGTCGCGCTCGGTGATGATGCCGAGACCACCCGTACCGCCCTCGACAATCGCGGAATCGGCCCGCGCCTCGTTGAGACGAGCCGCCGCCTGGGCCGGGCTGAGAGTCGCAGGTAAGACCAGCATCGGCCGCCGCAGCGCCGAACCGACCCGTCGCAGCATCAGGAAATGCTCGACCCCATGGCGCATGATAACGTCGGTCTGGCTGACGATACCGGTGGCGCGGCCGGAATCATCGATTACCACCAGATGGCGGACACCTTCGAGCCGGAACAGAATGCCGGCGTCGCCGATCGTGGCCTGCTGGTGAATGGTCTTGATCGGCGCACTCATCACGGCTGAGATCGGCCGATCCAGAGCGGTCGGGTCGGACAAATCCACCGAGAGAGAATCGCGCTCGGTCCAGATCCCGACCGGACGCCCCGCCTCGACAATCAAAATCGAACTGCACCGAGCCATCGACATCCGTCTGGCCGCATCGCGGACAGAGGTTTCGGGAGCGCAACTCAATATCTCGGTATGGACGATGCGCGCGATGGTCTGGTCCAAGGGCAAGTGCCGATCCACCTCGAGAAAGCCATCCCACCAGGAACGGAATTTATACGGTTTAGCGCCTTGCAGTTTCGCCGAAGCGCGCCCGCCACGCAACAGCGGCAACAGCCGTTTCTCCCGCCGCGAAAGGGAGGCCGTACACGAAAGCAATGGTCACGGTCACCGACGCTCGACTACACTGCGAACCGATTTCAATCACGTCGAATTCGAGGCGCATAAGGTCATGGCCGAAACGGGTAGCGGGCCGACAGAGGTCATCGAGCAGCTTCGGCGCGAGTTCGTCGATGAAGTGGCTGAGACGCTCCATGAGCTTGATGTTGCACTAGATTCCGCCCGCCACGGCCGGGCTGACCTGCCCTCGGTGATCACCGATTGCCGTCGCGCCGCCGTGACGTTTCGCGGTCAGGCCGCCAATTTCGCGATGCACCGGCTGTCTGCCGTCGCCCATCGGTTGGAAGAGTATCTGGCCAATGCTCCGGCGGTTGCCCCGCCCCGCTTATGGGACGATCTCGACGGCTATTTCGACCTGATGTTGAAGCTGGCCGAGGGAACGGCCGGAGCCAGCCAGGGCGATCCCGCCGCCTTGGTGCGGACCTTGCCGCCCAAGCTCGGCTTCAACCTCGCCGACATCGAAATCCGCGCGGTCGAAGTCCTGCTGGTAATGCCGCACGGCACCCAGACCCGCTATGTCGAGCGCGAATTGCAACAATGCGGCTATCGGGTCTCGATCGTGCCGGATTCGCTCCAGGCCTTCCCGGTGGTGGTGCAGACTAAGCCCGATCTGGTGATCATTTCGGCGATGATGCCCGCGCTGGAAGGAATCGATCTGGCGGTCGGCCTGTCGGCGATGCCCTCGACCCGCAATATCCCGCTGGCGGTGATCACCAGCCTCGATCCCGACGACGAGTCGCTGAAACATCTGCCCAAGCGCGTCCCGGTGCTGTTCAAGGGACCGAGCTTCGGCGACGACTTGTTCCGGGCGCTGGACAACCTGTTCCTGATCTGACGCCGGTCTGGCCGAAGCCCCGATCCCCCATTTGGGATGGGACAAAAATGTGACATTGACGGCCTTCCCCCGAGCCACATAAACTTCGCGCGGGCCACGGCCCCCCACCGGGCCGCGTCCCTTCTGCGAGGGAGGGTTACATCTTATGACCGATTTTCCGCGGCCGGACGTCCGGCCGAATAATCCCAATTTTTCTTCCGGTCCCTGTGCCAAGCGTCCCGGTTGGACGGTCGAGGCACTGGCGAACACCCCGGTCGGCCGTTCCCACCGTGCCAAGATCGGCAAGGCGCGGCTGGAAGAGGTGATCAACCGCACCCGTGCCGTTCTCGGCATTCCCGACGATTACCGCATCGGCATCGTCCCCGCCTCGGATACCGGCGCGGTGGAAATGGCGTTGTGGTCGCTGCTGGGCGCGCGCGGTGTCGATGCCCTGGCCTGGGAAAGCTTCGGCGAAGGCTGGGTCACCGACATTACCAAACAGTTGAAGCTGGCCGACACCCGCGTCCTGCGCGCCGGGTACGGCGAACTGCCGGATTTGGCTCAGGTCGATTTCGACCGCGACGTCGTGTTCACCTGGAACGGCACCACCGCCGGTGCCCGGGTTCCCAACGGCGACTGGATCAAGTCGGACCGGGCTGGCCTCACCATCTGTGACGCGACCAGCGCGGTGTTCGCGATGGATCTGCCCTGGGACAAGCTCGACGTCGTCACCTGGTCGTGGCAGAAGGTGCTGGGCGGCGAAGGCGCGCACGGCATGCTGGTGCTCAGCCCGCGTGCGGTCGAACGACTGGTGACCTACAAGCCGGCGTGGCCGTTGCCCAAGGTCTTCCGTCTGACCTCGGGCGGCAAGCTGAGCGAAGGCATCTTCAAGGGCGAGACGATCAACACGCCGTCGATGATCGCGGTCGAAGACCAGATCGACGCTCTGAAATGGGCCGAATCGATCGGTGGCCTGAAGGCCCTGATCGCCCGCTCCGAAGCCAATCTGGCGGTGGTGCAGGCGTGGCTCGATTCCTCGGACTGGGCCGCCAATCTGGCCGACGACCCCATGGTGCGGTCGTGCACCTCGATCTGCATCGCGATCAAGGCTCCGTTCTTCACCAAGCTTTCGGTTGAAGATCAGGCCGCGGCGGCGAAGAAGATCGTCTCGATCCTGGATAAGGAAGGGGTCGCCTACGATATCGGCGCCTATCGCGACGCTCCGTCCGGCCTGCGCGTCTGGGGGGGCGCGACGGTCGAAACCGCCGACGTCAAGGCCCTGCTGCCCTGGCTCGATTGGGCCTTCGCCCAGGTCAAGGCGGAATTCGAACCCAAGGCCGCCTAAGCAAAAAGACAGTCACGGACGCCGCTTCAACCGGAGCGGCGTCCGCCTTCCATCGGGGGACCATCCATGCCGAAAGTTCTGATCAGCGACAAGCTGAGCCCCGCCGCCATCCAGATTTTCAAGGATCGCGGCATCGAGGTCGATGTCAACACCAGCCTGTCGCCCGACGAGTTGAAGGCTGTGATCGGCCAGTATGACGGCCTCGCCATTCGCTCCAACACCAAGGTTACCGCCGAGGTTCTCGCCGTCGCCACCAATCTGAAGGTGGTGGGCCGGGCCGGGATCGGCGTCGATAACGTCGATGTTCCCGCCGCCACCGCGCGCGGCATCGTGGTGATGAACACCCCGTTCGGCAATTCGATCACCACCGCCGAACATGCCATCGCGATGATGTTCTCGCTGGCCCGCGACATCCCCCAGGCCAATGCCAGCACCCATGCGGGCAAGTGGGAAAAGTCGAAGTTCATGGGCGTCGAGCTGACCGGCAAGGTGCTGGGCATCGTCGGCTGCGGCAATATCGGCGCGATCGTCGCCGACCGCGCCCAGGGGCTGCGGATGCGGGTGATTGCCTATGATCCGTTCCTGTCGGCCGAGCGGGCCAAGGAACTGAACGTCGAGAAGGTCGAGCTGGACGAACTGTTCCCGCGCGCCGACTTCATCACCTTGCACACCCCGCTGACCGAAGCCACCCGCAACATCATCGACGCCAAGGCGATCGCGAAGATGAAGAAGGGCGTGCGGATCATCAATTGCGCCCGTGGCGGCCTGATCGTCGAAGACGACCTGAAGGCGGCGATCGAATCCGGCCATGTCGCCGGAGCCGCGCTTGACGTGTTCAAGGTCGAACCGGCCAAGGAAAACCAGCTGTTCGGCAACGACAAGGTGGTCTGCACCCCGCATCTCGGTGCCTCGACCTCGGAAGCGCAGGAGAACGTCGCTCTCCAGGTCGCCGAGCAGATGGCCGATTACCTGCTGACCGGGGCGGTCACCAACGCGCTGAACATCCCCTCGGTTTCAGCCGAGGACGCGCCGAAGCTGCGCCCCTACATGACGCTGGCCAACCAGTTGGGCAGCTTTGCCGGGCAGTTGACCGAAACCGGCATCCGCGACGTCAAGATCGAATATATCGGCCACGTCGCCACCCTCAACACCAAGCCGCTGACCGCGATCGTGCTTGAAGGGCTGTTGAAGCCGATGAACGAGACGGTCAACATGGTCAATGCCCCGGTGGTGGCCAAGGACCGCAACATCAAGGTGTCGACGGTCAAGACCGACAGCGTCGGCGATTACCACACCCTGATCCGCGTTACCGTCACCACCGATCAGCGCGAGCGTTCGGTTGCTGGCACCCTGTTCGGCGGCGACAAGCCGCGTCTGGTCGAGATCAAGGGGATTTCGATCGAGGCCGAACTCGGTCCCTACATGCTCTACGTCACCAACCAGGACAAGCCCGGCTTCATCGGTGCCCTGGGCTCGCTGCTGGGACAAAACGGCGTCAACATCGCCACCTTCCATCTCGGCCGCGCCGCGCCGGGGGGCGATGCGATCCTGCTGACCCAGGTCGATCAGCCGGTGGCCCCCGATCTGCTGGAAAAGGTTCGCGCCCTTCCGCAGGTGGTTCAGGCCAAGGCTCTGGCCTTCTAATCCGGCCCCCCTCGTTCCGCATCGGCGGGACGAGGGGGTTTTTTCCGATCGCTCGCCCTGCGCCACGCGGCCCTCTGGCATGCTTGCGCTTGCCTGCGACCGATTAGGGGCGTACTTTCGCCCCCCGCGTTTCCCCCTTTAGTCCGAGGCCAACTCCATGTCGTTCATCGCTGACCGGCTGTCCGCCATCAAGCCGTCTCCGACCATTGCGGTCACCCAGAAGGCCGCCGAGTTGAAGGCCGCCGGCCGTGACGTGATCGGCCTGGGAGCGGGCGAACCCGATTTCGACACTCCCGAGCATATCAAGACCGCCGCCGCCGTCGCGATGGCCGCCGGGAAGACCAAATACACTCCCCCGGCCGGGACTCTCGACCTGCGTCAGGCGATCGCCGCCAAGTTCAAGCGCGAGAACGGGCTCGACTACACCCCGGACCAGATCACCGTCGGCGTCGGCGGCAAGGGCGTGATCTTCAACGCCTTCATGGCCACCATCAATCCCGGCGACGAAGTCGTGATCCCGGCGCCCTATTGGGTCAGCTATCCCGATATCGCCCTGATGTTCGGCGGCGTCCCGGTGTTCGTCCCCTGCGCCGAAGAGCACGGCTTCAAGCTTCAGCCCGCCGACCTCGAACGGGCGATCACGCCGAAGACGAAGTGGCTGGTGCTGAACTCGCCGTCCAACCCGACCGGCGCCGCCTATTCCGAGGCCGAGTTGAAGGCGCTGACCGACGTTCTGCTGCGTCATCCTCATGTGTGGATCATGTCGGACGACATGTACGAACACCTGATCTATGACGGCTTCAAATTCACCACCCCGGTCCAGGTCGAACCGAAGCTGAAAGACCGCACCTTGACGATGAACGGTGTGTCGAAGGCCTATGCGATGACTGGCTGGCGCGTCGGCTATGCCGCCGGTCCGCTGCCGTTGATCAAGGCGATCAACATGATCCAGTCGCAATCGGTCAGCCACACCGCGTCGATCAGTCAGGCGGCGGCGGTCGAAGCCCTCAACGGTCCGCAGGACTTCATCCCGAAGAACGCCGAGATCTTCAAGGCGCGGCGCGATCTGGTGGTCGGCCTGCTCAACCAGTGCCCGGGCATCACCTGCCGTACCCCGGAAGGCGCGTTCTATGTTTACCCGTCCTGTGCGGGCGTGATCGGCAAGACCGCTCCGTCGGGCAAGGTGATCGGCAATGACAGCGAGTTCGTTTCCGAACTGCTGGAAGCCGAGGGCGTCGCCGTGGTTCAAGGTGCCGCCTTCGGTCTGGAGCCGCATTTCCGCATCTCCTACGCCACCTCGACCGAGGCGTTAACCAAGGCGTGCGAGCGGATCAAGCGTTTCTGCGAAAGCCTTCGTTAGGCCCTGTTTCACGCGGGAGGGTTGGGGGAATTCCCCCAGCCCTCTTCTATCGCAGGAGAGATCGGCTCTTCCTTTCTTCAACCGCACCGCAACAACGCTACTCCCCTTGAACCTTGCGTTCGAACGAGTAATGTACGGTAAAGGGATGGGTTTTTCCCCATTCTGCGGTCAAGGAGGGGGAAGACAGCGATGCCGACCCCGAACGAGAATTTGCCGATTAGCAATGAAGGGCTGCAATCGCTCAACGAAGAGCTGCATGCCGTCAATGAAGAGCTTCAGTCCGTCAACGAAGAATTGACGGCGAAGGTCGAGGAGCTGACCCGTCTCAACGACGACCTCGACAATCTGATTGCCGCCACCGACATCGGCACCATCTTCCTTGACCTGACCGGGCGCATCCGCCGCTTCACCCCGATCGCGGCCGTGTCGATCGCCTTGGCCGAGGCCGATATCGGCCGAAGCATTTTCGATCTGACGCTAAACCTCGACTATCCCACCTTCGACGACGATCTCCGCTCCGTGCTGGACGGCGGCCCGGCAATCGAGCACGAAGCCGTCAGTACTGGCGACGGTCAGGTGATGATGGTGCGGATTCGCCCCTATCGCACTGGGCGCTCGGCCCTAGCCGGGGCCGTGCTGACCTTTGTCGATGTCACCCGCCTGACCGCAGCGGAAAAGCGGTTACAGGTCTATATCAATTCGCTGCCGCATCAGGTCGCGGTGATCGATTCCGACGGGATCATCCGGCTGGTCAATGCGGCCTGGGCCCGCTTCGCCGCCGAAAACGGGGGGCGGCCCGATCTGATCGGGGTCGGCAACGATTACCTCAAAGCCTGCGATCCCAGGGCCGACGGGGGGGCCGTCTCGGCCGGTGTCCGCGCCGTTCTGCTCGGTCAGGCCGAGACCTTCAGTTGGGAATATCCCTGTCACTCGCCCCGCGAATTCCGCTGGTTTCTGATGAATGTTGCCCCGGTCCAAGGCGGAATCGGCGGCGCGGTGGTCAGCCACATCAACATCACCGACCGCAAGCGGATCGAAGAGGATCTTCGTCTCGCCGCCAGCGTGTTCGAAAACAGCGGCGAAGGGATCGTCATCACCGATGCCCAGGAGCGGATTGTCTCGGTCAACCGTGCCTTCACCGAAACCACCGGCTACACCCCCGAAGACGTGATCGGCCGCACCCCGCGAATGTTCGTCTCCAGCCGCCACGATTCCGCGTTCTACCGCGATATGTGGAACGAGCTGAGTACGTCGGGAGTCTGGCGCGGCGAAGTGTGGAACCGTCGCAAGGGCGGCAAGGCGTTTCCGGTCTGGCTGACGATCAGCCATGTCATGAACAGCGACGGCACCATTTGCAACCATGTCGCGGTGTTCAGCGATATCAGCGACCGCAAGGAAAACGAGCGCCGCCTGCTGGCGATCAATGCCGAACTGGAACAATTCGCTTATGTCGCCAGTCACGACCTGCGCGAACCGCTTCGGATGGTCACCTCCTATCTGGGCATGATCCAGCGGCGGATCGGCACGGACATCGACCAGGACACCCGGGATTACATGGCTTTCGCCGTCGATGGGGCGCGGCGAATGGACAATCTGATCCTCGACCTGCTCGAATATTCGCGGATCGGTCGGGTGTCGCGACGGCCGAAGCGGTTTTCGCTCAGTCGGACGATCGAACGGACACTGTCCAACCTCAAGGTCGCGATCGAGGAAACCAATACCGTGATCGCCACCACCGGCGACGATCTGGTCGCGGAAACCGACGAAGACGATTGTCTGCGGGTGCTGCAAAACCTGATCGCCAACGCGATCAAATATTGTCCACCCGACCGCACGCCGATGATTTCAATCTCGTGCCGGACCGAGGGCGACCTGATCGCCATTACCGTCGCCGATAACGGCATCGGCATTCCCGAAAACCAGTTCGAGCGCATTTTCCGGATGTTCCAGCGCCTGCACGGCCGCGAGGATTACGGCGGCGGCACGGGTATCGGGCTGGCAATCTGCAAGAAGAGCGTGGAACGGATGGGAGGAACCATCCAGGTCGAGTCTGTTCCCGGAGTCGGATCGAGCTTTACCTTCACCCTGCCCGCCGCTGCGGTCTAATCCTCCGGGCCTCACACCATTTCCTCGTCGTGGAAGCACGATTGCGGCAATGGCGGCGCGACGCTTCCGTCCGGCAAGGGCCGGTCGTCTCCGCCCAGCACCCGGTGCATGATTACGGCGTCGATCCAGCGGCCGAATTTCAGACCGACCCCGCGCAGCACCCCTTCCTGCCCGAACCCGCGCGAGCGATGCACCGCGATCGAGCCGTGATTACCGGAATCGCCGATCACCGCGATCATCTGCCGGTATCCCAACGCGGTACAGCGCTCGATCAGGGCCGACAGCAAGGTGCCGCCAATCCCCCGGCGCACCACGAACGGCGCGACATAGATCGAATCCTCGACGGTATAGCGATAGGCCGAGCGCGGACGGAACGGACCGGCATAGGTATAGCCCAGCACTTCGCCATGCTCCTCGGCGACCAGATAGGGCAACCCGCGCGACAAAACGAAGCGACGCCGGTTCTTCATTTCCTCGACGTCGGGAACCACCTCCTCGAACGAGGCGGCAGTGCGGGTGACGTAAAAGGAATAGATCGCCTGGATTGCCACCATGTCGTCTTCGGTGGCATCGCGGATCGTCACCGGCAACGGAGAAGAGGGCGGGCTCATATCGGCTTTCCTTCGGCGGCAAGAGTGGCCAGGGCCTCGACCACCCGGTCGATATCGGCACGGACCTGTTCGAATCCGGGGCCGTGCTGATGCAGGGCCTCGTCCATATAGAGCGCCCGATTCAGTTCGATCTGAAGGGCATGACTGGCCTGACGCGGTCGGCCATAGGCTCGGGTCAGATAGCCTCCGGCATAGGGAGAATTGCGGACGACCCGATAGCCCAAGGCCCGAAACGCGGCCTCGGCGGCAGAGGTGAACCGGGGCGAGCAGGAATCGCCATAGCAATCCCCCAACACCACATCGACCCTTGATAGGCCGGAATCGCGGTCCATCGGCCCGCCCACCGACGGCATCGAATGGCAATCGACCAGCAGCGACCAGCCAAACGCGGCCTGGGTCGCCTCGACCAATTGGCGGAGACGACGGTGATAGGGGTGGTAGCATTGAGCGATGCGGCGCTCGGCCTCGGCCACCGGAATTTTCCCGGCATAGATTTCCGATCCGCTGGCGACCACCCGGGGAATCGTCCCCAGACCGGCCAGAACGCGGGGAGAGCGGGTATTGGCGTTAAGCGGCAGCACCCCGGTGAACATCGCCGGATCAAGCTCGCACGGTTCGCGATTGACGTCGCAATAAGCCCGCGGGAACAGCGCGTACAACAGCGGCGCCCCCCGATCCACCACCCCTTGATACAATTCGTCGATGAAGCTGTCTTCGGACCGGCGAAGAGCCTGCGGATCAAGCCGGGATCCGGCAATGAATGAATCAGGATAGCCTCGCCCGGAATGCGGGGAGGAGAAGATCAACGGGACGGTCTGGTGCTCTGGCGCCAGAACCTTGAGAACGTCGTCGTCATCGACGGCGAAAGGGATCGTGGTGGTATCCATGGCCTCGTCCATCTTGTTTAACAGGTCGCGAGGCGGCTGTCATACCTCCTGTTCACTCCAGCCACGCCGCAATCGATACCGGATCGCTGTCGGAAGCACTTGCAAAGCAGCGGGAACGACGCTAAAAGAACCTCCCCCGGCCACCACCGGGGCGGCTCCTCCGGGAACCGAGACCGTTTCTTCCGCTTCGTGTTTTTTTCGTTGCGTCGGAAGGAAAGGTCGAGTAAGAAAGCGGCCCCGGCAACGGGGTGAGGTAACAAGTCGAAGTAACCCGGCGGCGATAGCAAAGCAAAAGTGCTTGCAAATGAGCCAAAGGTCAGCTAAATAAGCGGAACACAAGGCCGATGCTCAATAGAGCATAATTCTTGTAGTACGGGCGGTTAGCTCAGCGGGAGAGCACTACGTTGACATCGTAGGGGTCACTGGTTCAATCCCAGTACCGCCCACCATGAAAGCCTCAAGGGAAACCTTGAGGCTTTCGCCATTTCTGGGCTATACACACCCCAGGCAAAACCTCACATCGCCCCTCCGAAGGATCGGAGGCGAAGATCAGGGCTTCTCAGACAGAGAGAGGCGACGGGTCGGGAGATGCGCCCCCTGAACCAAGCCGCATCGGATTCGACGCGGCTTGGCCTTTCCAGGCGGTTCGACTAGCGGGACTGGGTGTAGTCGTAGGCGTCCTCGGCGGCGCGGACCAAGGCCCGGGCCTTGTTCATGCATTCCTCATGCTCGGCCAGCGGCACCGAATCCGCCACGATCCCCGCCCCGGCCTGGACGTACATCGTGCCATCCTTGATCAGGGTGGTGCGCAGGGCGATACAGGTATCCATATTCCCGTTACAATCGAAATAGCCGATCGTTCCGGCATAGAACGACCGGCGCTCGCTTTCCAATTCGTCGATGATCGACATCGCCCGAATCTTGGGCGCGCCCGAGGTGGTACCGGCCGGGAACCCGGCCATCAGGGCGTCCATCGCATCGCAACCGTCGCGCAATTGTCCTTCGACATTGGAGACGATGTGCATCACATGGGAATAATACTCGACCACCATCTTGCGGGTGACGGTGACCGATCCGATCGAGGCGACACGACCAACATCGTTGCGGCCGAGATCGAGCAGCATCAGATGCTCGGCCAGTTCCTTGGGATCGGCCAGCAGATCGGCAGCCAGGGCCTCGTCCTCGGCCGGGCTGGCTCCACGCCGACGGGTTCCGGCCAGCGGGCGGATGGTGACCTTGCCGTCTCTGAGGCGGACCAGGATTTCCGGGCTGGAGCCGACCAGTTGGAAATCGCCAAAATTGAGGAAGAACAGGAACGGGCTGGGATTGAGCCGACGCAGCGAACGATAGAGCGAAAACGGCGGCAGATGGAACGGCACCGCCAGACGCTGCGACAGCACCACCTGGAAGATGTCACCGGCGGCAATGTATTCCTTCGCCTTCTCGACCATCCGGCAATATTGGTCGGGCGTGATCCGCGGCTCGGGGATCGGCTGATGATTGTCCCGTCCGCCGACGGTGTAAGCCAGCGGCAGCGGACGCTCCAGCGCCTCGACCACATTCGACAGCCGCTCGCAGGCGAGATCCCAGGCAGCCTGGGCATCGACGCCGGGACGCGGCCAGACGGGAGCCACCGCCGTCAGGGTGCCGTTGACATTATCGAACACCGCCATCATCGACGGACGCATATAGATGCCGTCGGGGATGCCGATCGGATCGGGATTGGTGTCGGGCAGACGCTCGGCCAGCCGCACCATGTCGTAGCTCATATAGCCGATCAGCCCGGCCGACATCGGCGGCAGGTGGGGCGGAATGTCGATCCGGCTTTCGGCGACCAGCGCCCGCAGGCTGTCGAGGGCGCCCGACTGTTCCGCGACCGGACAGGGGACGAAGCCGTCCTGGCCCGAGCGAACATTGCGATTGATCCAGGCGCGGTTGCCCTCGCAGCGCCACAGCAGATCCGGCTTCATCCCCAGGATCGAGTACCGACCCTTGATCGCGCCACCTTCGACGGATTCCAACAGAAAGGAGTTGGGCTGGCCGTTGGCGAGCTTGAGGAAGGCGGAAACCGGTGTTTCGAGATCAGCGACCAAGACCCGCCAGACTACCTGCGGCCGACCGGAATCATAGGTCTGGGCGAAGGTGGAAAAAGCGGGCTGGAGCGTCATGATTACTCTTCGTTGCTGAGTTGCTGCTTATCCACCTTGACGCCAATCGAGGCATTCAAGGCGGCGATGAATTGGTCGGCGATATCGTTGGCGACACCTTGCGAGACACGGCGGCGACCGGATTCGACAACCGGGGAAGAGGGGTCGGCGGTAAAGGGAATCACCTCGGCCAGACGGGCAACCAGGGTGGCACCGGGCAGATCGCCGGTGACGACGTCGCCCGGCTTGACCCCGAACAGACCGGTGACCAGAGCGGGCGGGAGGGTGACCCCCTCGCCGCCTTCGCGGGCAAACGGCTTGGTCTTGTCGGCGCGCAGATTGGCCGACTGAGCCACGGCGGCGATGCTTTCGCCCGACTTCACTCGCTCAAGCAGGCGCTGGGCCTTGTCGTGGGCGACTTCGTGACGGCGTTCGGCCTGCCAGCGGGCCACGACCTCGGCCTTGATCTCGGCGAGCGGACGCGGGGCGGGCGGGGTCACCTGATCGACGCGCAGCAGGAAATAGCCGTTCTCGGGCACTTCGGTCAGCGGGCTTTCGGTGCCGAGATCGGTGTGGAAGGCGACGTCGAGGAACTGGTCGGATTTGGGCAGATCGGCGACCGGCTTGCCGTTGGTGCCGCGCCCCTGGGCATCGACCGCCGCGACCTTCGCCACCTTGAGGGAGAAGCGGGCCGCCGCTTCTTCCAGGGTGGCTCCACCGCCCAGCGCATCCTCGACCTTGTTCGACAGTTCGGAAAGCCCGTCGAGCGACTTCTCGCGGCGCAGATCCTGTTCGACCTTGACGCGGACATCGGCGAAGGGCTGGACCCGCCCGGGCTGAACCGCGCCGACGCGGACGACATGCCAGCCGAGCGCGGTCTTCACCGGCTGACCGGTCGCGCCGGACTCGATCCGGAACACCGCATCGGCCAGACCCTCGGGCAGATCGCGGCGTTCGACCCAGCCGAGGTCGATGATATCGCGGCCCAAAGCCTTGGCGATCGCGGGCAAATCCTTGCCCTGGCCCTGCAATTCATAGGCGCGGGCAACGTCGGACTGGCCATCGACGACGATCTGAGCCACCTGACGGCGCTCTGGCGTCGAGAATTCCTCGGCCCGCTGCTGATAGGATTCGCGGACCATCGTCTCGTCGATGTCAATGCCAGCCGAGATGTCGGAGGGGCGCAACAGCAGAACGGTCAGGGCACGGAATTCCGGGGCCATGAAGCGGGTGGCGTTGGCGCTGTGATAGGCTTCGAGCGTCGCGGCATCGGGGGCTGCGGGCAGCGGCACGCTGTCATCGGCAACGAGAAGGGTCTCGGCAACCCGGCGCTCTTCGCGCCAGCGCAACAGCGGGTCGGCCATCGACACCGGGGCCTGGATACCACTGGCCAGCGATTCCGCCATCTGATTGCGGATCATGTTGCCGCGTTCGGCGCGAAGGAACATCTCCTCGCTCATCCCGACACGGGACAGGCGCGAGCGGAACTGATCGCGGTCGAACTGACCGGTCGGGCCACGGAACGCGGGATTGGCGGTCACCCGGCGCAGGATCACGTCATCGACCGCGACCAGACCCAGGCCGCGACCGGCTTCGTCGATCAGCGAGCGGGTGATCACGGTATCAATGGTGCGATCCATGATCCCGAGCTTGCGCGCCTCTTCGGCGGTCAGCTTGCCGCCGAACAGCGGTTGCAGACGTTCGATCTCGCGCTTGAATTCGGATTGGACCTCGGTCGCCGAGACGGCGGTACGGCCGACCTCGATCGCGGGTCCACGGCTGGCACCGCCGCGAACGACATCGCCCACCCCCCAGACCACGAAACTGAGAGCCAGCAGGGCGAACAGCAGCCTGACCACCCAGGTCTTCGAGAATTTGCGAAAAACGTCGAGCATCGGCGTTGACTGTGTCCCGGTTGGGGGGAAGGGACGGCGGCGCCACCCGTGCGGGAAGCGTCTTTCGCCAGGGAAACCGCATCATAAGGAGGGGAAAGAGCCCCCGCAACATGGAATTGGCGCGGAAAGCAAGCCCTACCCCAGAGGGAATAAGACCGGAAAGGATCCCCTCTCCGGTCCTATTCTTTTCGGATCAGCGGCGACGGATCGCCGTTCCGGCGAAGCGGGCGGCGGTGCCCAGCTGTTCCTCGATGCGGATCAGCTGGTTGTACTTGGCGATACGATCGGAGCGCGACAGCGAACCGGTCTTGATCTGGCCGCAATTGGTGGCGACAGCAAGATCGGCGATCGTCGAATCCTCGGTTTCGCCCGAACGATGGCTCATCACCGCGGTATAGCCGGCCTTGTGAGCCAGTTCGACCGCTTCCAGGGTCTCGGACAGGGTTCCGATCTGGTTGACCTTGACCAGGATCGAGTTGGCCAGGCCCTTCTCGATGCCCATCGCGAGGCGCTCGGGGTTGGTGACGAACAGATCGTCGCCGACCAGCTGAACCTTCTCGCCCAGGGCTTCGGTCAGCAGCGCCCAGCCTTCAAGATCGTCCTCGGCGCAGCCGTCTTCGATCGAGATGATCGGATAGGAATTGACCAGCTTGCTGTAGAACTTGACCAGACCCTTCTGATCGAAGGTCTTCTTGGCCCCTTCCATCACATAGGAACCGTCCTTGTAGAACTCGGACGAAGCGGCATCGAGCGCCAGCACCACGTCGTCGCCCGCCTTGAACCCGGCGGCCTCGATCGCGCTCATGATGAAATCGAGAGCCTGCTCGGCGCTCTTCAGGTTGGGAGCGAAGCCGCCTTCGTCGCCGACATTGGTGTTGTGACCGGCCTTCTTCAGGGTCTTCTTCAGGGCGTGGAACACCTCGGAGCCGATCCGGATCGATTCGGCGGCGCTGGAAGCCCCCACCGGCATGATCATGAATTCCTGGATGTCGATCGCGTTGTCGGCATGGGCGCCGCCATTGATGATGTTCATCATCGGCACCGGCAGGGTCGAGGCGAACGCGCCGCCGACATAGCGATAGAGCGGCAGGCCGGATTCGTCGGCGGCAGCCTTGGCGGCGGCCAGCGACACGCCGAGGATCGCGTTGGCACCCAGACGGGCCTTGTTGGGGGTCCCGTCGAGATCGATCATGGTGTTGTCGAGCAGAAGCTGCTCTTCGACATCCATGCCGGCCAGGGCGTCATAGATCTCGCCATTGACCGACTCGACCGCCTTCTGCACGCCCTTGCCGAGATAGCGGGACTTGTCGCCATCGCGCAGTTCGACCGCTTCGTGAACCCCGGTCGAAGCCCCCGACGGCACGGCGGCGCGGCCCAGGATGCCGGTTTCGAGAACGACATCGACTTCAACGGTAGGATTGCCGCGCGAATCAAGAATTTCACGGGCGTGGATATCGACAATGGCGGTCATATGACCTCTCCCCCTTGCAGAATTACTCGATGGAAAGCGGATGGCACTTGGCCGTGGCGTCGAGCATCATCAACATCTCGATCAGCGCGGGCATCGCCGACAACGGAATCATGTTCGGGCCGTCCGAAGGGGCCCGATCTGGGTCCGGATGGGTTTCGATAAACAGACCGGCAACACCGACGGCAACGGCGGCGCGGGCCAGGACCGGAGCGAAGCGGCGATCACCGCCCGAGGAGCCGCCCTGCCCGCCCGGAGCCTGCACCGCGTGGGTCGCGTCCATGATCACCGGCCAGCCGGTGCGGGCCATGATCGGCAAGGCCCGCATGTCGGTGACCAGGGTATTATAGCCGAACGAGACACCCCGTTCAGTCAGCATGATCCGCGAATTGCCGGTGCTTTCGATCTTGGCAGCGACGTTGGCCATGTCCCAGGGTGCCAGGAACTGACCCTTTTTGACGTTGACCACCGCGCCAGAGCGCCCGGCGGCGATCAAAAGATCGGTCTGACGGCACAAGAAGGCGGGGATCTGGAGCACATCGACTGCCGGAGCGACGGCGAGAATCTGTTCCTCGGTATGGACATCGGTTAGAACCGGCAGACCGAGGCGGCCGCGAATCTCGGCGAAGATCGGCAGGGCCTTGTCCAGCCCGATGCCCCGCTGCCCGGCCAGACTGGTGCGGTTGGCCTTGTCGAACGAGGATTTATAGACCAGTCCGATCCCGGCGGCGGCGGTGATCTCCTTCAACGCCTGGGCACACTCGATCGCGTGGTCCCGGCTTTCGATCTGACACGGCCCGGCGATCAGGACCAGCGGCAGATCGTTGCCGAAGACGATAGAGGGCGTGACGGCAACGTGGTGGCAAGTCATGCGCCCCAAACCCCTTTTGCTAGACCAGACGTGATTGCCGCACCGCAGCGGCGATGAAGCTGGTGAACAGCGGATGCGGATCAAACGGCTTCGACTTCAGTTCGGGATGGAACTGAACGCCGACGAACCAGGGATGATCCGGCAGTTCGACGATTTCGGGCAAGATCCCGTCGGGCGACAGGCCGCTGAACGACAAACCGGTCTTTTCCAGGTCGGCCTGATAATCGAGGTTGACCTCGTAGCGATGGCGATGCCGTTCGCTGATCCGGTCGGCCCCATAAATCTCGCGGACCCGTGACCCCGGCTTCAACAGGCACTCATAGGCGCCCAGCCGCATCGAGCCGCCGAGATCGCCGCCATGATCGCGCTTTTCGACGCTGTTGCCCCGGGTCCATTCGGTCATCAGACCGACCACCGGCATTTCGCAGGGGCCGAACTCGGTCGAACTGGCCTCGGTCATCCCGGCAAGATGGCGGGCGACCTCGATCACCGCCATCTGCATCCCGAAGCAGATGCCGAAATAGGGCACCCGGCGTTCGCGGGCGAAGCGGACCGCCTCGACCTTGCCCTCGGAGCCGCGCTCGCCGAAACCGCCCGGCACCAGGATGCCATGACAGGGTTCGAGGTGGCTGACGACATCCTCGCGCTCGAAAATCTGGCTGTCGATCCAGTTGAGGCGAACCCGGACATTGTTGGCGATGCCGCCGTGATACAGCGCCTCGGCCAGCGACTTATAGCTGTCGAGCAGGCTGATATATTTGCCGACGATCGCGATGGTGACCTCGCCCTCGGGCTGGCGGATCCGCTCGGCGATCGTGCTCCACCGCTTGAGGTCGGGCGGCGGGGCGTCGAAGCCGAAATGACGGCAGACGACGTCGTCCATCCCCTGCTGGTGATAGCTGATCGGCACCTGATAGATCGAATCGACGTCGAGCGCCGGGATCACCGCGTCGGTGGGGACGTTGCAGAACAGCGCGATCTTGCGCCGCTCGCTTTCGGGGATTTCCCGGTCGCACCGGCACATCAGCATGTCGGGCTGGATGCCGACCGACAGCAATTCCTTGACCGAATGCTGGGTCGGCTTGGTCTTGAGCTCGCCCGCCGAGGGGATATAGGGCACCAGAGTCAGGTGAACGAACATCACCTGAGAGCGGCCCAGTTCGTTGCCCATCTGGCGAATCGCCTCAAGGAACGGCAGGCTTTCGATGTCGCCGACCGTGCCGCCGATCTCGCACAGACAGAAATCCTCGTCGGTGAGATCGCTGCGGATGAATTCCTTGATCGCGTCGGTGACGTGGGGAATCACCTGGACAGTCGCGCCAAGATAATCGCCCCGGCGTTCCCGCGCGATGACGTTGGAATAGATTCGTCCGGTGGTGATGTTGTCGCTCTTGCGCGACGCCACCCCGGTAAAACGCTCGTAATGGCCCAGATCGAGGTCAGTCTCGCCACCGTCGTCGGTGACATAGACCTCGCCATGCTGATAGGGGCTCATCGTGCCGGGATCGACGTTGAGATAGGGATCGAGCTTACGCAGCCGAACCTTGAATCCACGCGCCTGCAACAGCGCTCCCAGCGCCGCCGAAGCCAGTCCCTTGCCGAGCGAGGAGACCACGCCACCGGTGATGAAGATGAAACGGGTCATCTGCCTTCCGTCCTCGCATTTCCCAAGTCAACAATCGCCCCGACCACAGCCCATACGGCCGTAACGTCCCCAAGGAACGCCGGAAAAGGTCCGACCAGAAGCGATTCACTCATCAAACGACCCGCGGGCACACCTGCGCCCGGGACCAAAGCCACGATCAGCGCGCCAACGGCGCGCTGGGAGCCGCAGGCTCGGCGGGGGCCGCCGGAGCGACCGGAGCCTGAACCTGCACCTTGTCGAAGGGCGAGCCTTCGCCGGAACGGTGGCTGGCGATCAGCGCAAGAACCATGCTGGTCGAGAAAAACAGAGTGGCAATGATCGCGGTGGTCCGGGTCAGCAGATTGCCAGCCGAACGGCCGGACATCAGTCCGCCGCCGCTGTTGCCGCCGATACCCAACGCGCCCCCCTCGCTGCGTTGAAGCAGGATCACCCCGACCAGGGCGAGCGCGAGGAGGATGTGGATGACCAGAATGATCGGAAAAAAGTCCATGTAGCGACCACCAGGGAATTTGCACCGGGAATCCGTCCGACCGGGAGCGGGGTCCGTTCGGACACTGCTCCCGGTCGGGGATGAATTGCATGCGCCGTTTTTAGACCCGGTCGCAAAGGAAGGCTAGTGCAAAGTTATCCCCAGCACCTTTCAGCCGGCAGTGGCGATTGCCCAGAAATCCGCCGCCTTCAGGCTGGCCCCGCCGATCAATCCGCCATCGACGTCGGGAAGGGACAAAAGTTCGGTGGCGTTGTCGGGCTTCATCGAGCCGCCATAGAGGATGCGGGTCGCCGCAGCGGTTTCCGCCCCCAGCAGTGCGATCAGTTCGGCCCGCAATACGGCATGGACTTCCTGGGCCTGGGCCGGAGTGGCGACCCGGCCGGTCCCGATCGCCCAAACCGGTTCGTAGGCGATCACCAGATTGGCGGCAGTCGCTCCGGCGGGCAACGATCCGCGCAACTGGCTGGTATTGACCTCCAGCGTCCGCCCGGCCTCGCGCTGCTCCAGCGTCTCGCCGACGCAGACGATGGCGATCAGACCGGCAGCCAGGGCGGCTTCGGCCTTGGCCTTGACCGCACTGTCGCTTTCGCCATGATCGGCGCGGCGCTCGGAATGGCCGACGATCACCGCCGTGCAGCCCAGATCGGCCAGCAGGGGGGCGGCGACGTCGCCGGTATGGGCTCCGGCGGTCTTGGCGTGGCAATCCTGCGCCCCCACCGCGATCGCGGTCCCGGCCAGTGCGGCGGCGACCGGCACGATCAGCGGGAACGGCGGGCAGACCAGCAGGTCACAGTCCGGACGCGGCCCGGCGTTCCAGCGGGCGGCCAGCGCGCTCGCCAGTTCGGCCGAATCGGCCTTCAGTCCGTTCATCTTCCAGTTGCCGGCAATCAGCTTGCGACGAATGCTCATAAAACGATGTCCTCCCCTTTAGAGCGGGATATACCACTCCCACCGGTCCGCCCCTAATGAAAGCCTCACTGCCCCTGCCGTTCCCTGGTTTCGGCGAGGCGCTGCTTGAGGTCGCCGGCTTCCTGCTGGCGCCGCCACATCTGGGCATAGCGTCCGTCGGCGGCCAGCAGCGCGGCGTGGCGGCCGCGTTCGATCACCTGACCGCGATCAAGCACCAGGATCTCGTCGGCATCGACCACGGTCGAGAGACGATGCGCGATAATCAGGGTGGTGCGGTTGCGCGACACCTCGCGCAGCGACACCTGGATTTCCTTTTCGGTCTGAGTGTCGAGCGCGCTGGTGGCCTCGTCGAAGATCAGGATCGCCGGACGCTTCAAGATGGTGCGAGCGATCGCGACCCGCTGCTTTTCGCCACCGGACAGCTTCAGGCCGCGCTCGCCGACCCGGGTGTCGTAGCCCTGGGGCAGCGAGACGACGAAATCGTGGATGCGGGCCAGACGCGCCGCCTCCTCGATCTCGTCCGGACCTGCGACGGGACGGCCATAGGCGATGTTGTAGCGGATGGTGTCGTTGAACAGCACCGTGTCCTGGGGCACGATTCCAATCGCAGCCCGCAACGAATCCTGGGTCACGGCGCGGATATCCTGGCCGTCGATCCGAATCGCCCCCGATCCGACCTCGTAGAAGCGGAACAGCAGGCGGGAAATCGTGCTTTTGCCCGCCCCGGAGGCACCGACGATGGCCAGGGTCCGCCCGGCGGGAACGCTAAAGCTGACCCCGCCGAGAATCTGACGATCTGGATCGTAGCCGAAACGAACATCCTCGAACCGGATTTCGCCGCCATAGACCTCGAGCGCCCCGGCATCGGGCGCGTCCTTGATCTCGGCCGGTTCGCGCAAGAGCCGGAACATCGATTCGAGATCGGTCAACGACTGGCGGATTTCGCGATAGACCGCGCCGAGGAAGTTCAGCGGCAGGTACAACTGGACCAGATAGGAATTGACCAGGACGAAATCGCCGACGGTCATCCGCCCCGCGGCGACGCCCTTGGCCGCCTCGACCATCACCAGGGTCAGGCCGATGGCGATAATCGCGCCCTGGCCGATATTGAGCAGCGACAGCGTCACCTTGGATTTGGTGGCGGCGGCCTCGTAGGTTCGCAGCGAGGAATCGTAGCGCCCGGCCTCGTGCGCCTCGTTGCCGAAATACTTCACCGTCTCGAAATTTAGCAATGAATCGATCGCCTTGGCCGCCGCTTCGGATTCGGTCTCGTTCATCCGGCGTCTGAACTTGGTGCGCCATTCCGTCACCGCGAAGGTGAAGGAGATATAGATCACGATGGTTCCGACCGTGATCAGAGCGAAACCGGAATCGTAAAGACCCCACAGAACCGCCGTCACCATCGCGATTTCCAGCAGAGTCGGCAGGATGCTGAACAGCAGGAAATGGAGCAGGAACTCAATCGCCTTGGTGCCGCGCTCGATCGCCCTGGTCACGCCGCCGGTCTGGCGGTCGAGGTGAAAGCGCAAGCCCAATTGGTGAAGGTGGCGGAACACATCGAGCCCGGTGGTGCGGATCGCCCGCTGCGCCACCTTGACGAAAACGATATCGCGCACCTCGCCGAAGGTTCCGGCCAGCACACGAGCGAGTCCATAGGCCAGCAGCAACCCAAACGGCACCGCCACCACCGCCCCCGCTCCGGGATGCTGCGACAGGGCATCGACCGCATGCTTGTAGATCAGCGGAACCGTGACGGTAACTGCCTTGGCCAGGGCAAGCAGCAGCATCGCCACCACAACCCTGAGGCGCAGATTGGGCTCGCCCTCGGGCCAGAGACTGGGCAGCAGGGCGCGGATGGTGGACCAGTCGGCGGCGGCTCCCTGGCCACGCGCCCGGTCCCAATTCGAGGGGGTTCGTTTGCTACGCATTTGCGCATCATGGCGGCCCGCTCCGTGCGCCGCAACAAGACAAGGTGGCGTCACCGACATTTGATCGAGGCAATTGCGCATTGACGAAAGTATGCCTATCTTCGTGTTAGACAAAAGAAGGGCGCCGGAGCATGCGACATCCCAGCCACGCCGATGGCGGGCGCCGGACGGAGTGGAAAAGCGTTCGCCTTCTGGTGTTCGGCACCGACGATCAGTTCCGCTTTCTGGTGCGCCAGACCTTCCGCAAGCTTGCCGTCGGCGACATCGTCTCCTATGGCGTTGCCGCCGATACGACCGATCTGATCCGGCGCGGAGCCGATCTCGCGATTGTCGATCTGACCGGTGTGCCCGACGAAGGCCTGACGGTGATCGAGCGTCTGCGCGGCCACTCTCCCACCGCGATTCCCATCCTGGTCGTGGCATCTTCGGCGCTAAAAGGCGCGGTCGATCATGCCCGCGCGCTGGGGATCGAGGGAATGGTGCCCAAACCAGTCTCGGGGCACGAACTGACACTGCGGGTCGCCGAGACCCTGGCCGCTCCGACCCGGATGCCCGCCCCCACCGCTGCCCACGACCGGGTCAGACCAAATTTCGTCCGCGCCGTTCCACCCCCGCCGCCGCCCGCTCCGCCGCCAGCCCCGATCCCGCCCCCGGCCCCGATCGTGGCGGTCGTCTCGGCCCCGCCGCCCCAGGCTCCAACGCCGCCGCGTCGGATCGAAGCGACGGGCGGTCGCATCGCCGCGGCTTTGATCCGGCGGCCTTCGGGGGGAACCCTGGGCGATGACGATCTGGTCGCGTTGCCAACCCGACGCTCCGGCCGCCTTGGCGACGACGATCTGGCTCCCTCCCCGTTCGATGCCGAGGCCGAAGCGGCCCGCCGACGCGCCGAACGACGCAGGCAAGCGTGGCAGGACGCGCTGGCCGCCGAAGGCCGTGTCGTCCGCATCGGCGGCGACGTCGCCCGCTTCGATTTGTCGGCGGTGATTGCCGAACATGGCAAATGGCTGGAAAGCAGCGGAGCGGAGGGTCAGCGCGCCAATTTCGCCAGCCGCGATCTGGCCGGAGCCGACCTCACCGACACGATTTTGCCCCAGGCCTCGTTCCGCGAGACCGACCTGTCCGACGCCAGTCTGGCCCGCGCCCGGCTCGACGGATCGGATTTCCGCCGCGCCGTTCTGTCCGCCGCCGATCTGGGTGGCGCCAATCTGGGCGTCGCGGCGCTCCGCCACGCCCGCCTCGACCTCAGCAATCTTGAAGGCGCGATCCTGCGCGGCAGCGACCTGTCCGGAGCGGTGCTGTCGCGGGCCCGACTGGCCGGAGCCGATCTGAAGGGCGCGATCCTGATCGGGGCCGATCTGCGCGCCGCCGATCTGTCGAAGGTCGAGAACCTGACCCAAACTCAGGTCGAAAAGACGCTGTGCAATCTCGACACCCGGCTTCCCCCCGGCCTCAGCCGCCCGCCGGGGGGGGAGGCGGCGGAATAGGCCCGCTCTCGGGAACGATGGGCGGAACAGCGGCGGGAATAGGCGGCTGGGCCGCCGCCCGCTCCAACGCATCGAGCACCGCCTGTTCGGACAGCAATTCCGGCAACGCGATCCCCTGGGGTGCCCCCGGCCCATAGACCGCGTTGAAGGGAATCCCATAGCGCCCGAACGAGGCGAGATAATCGGTCACAACCACATCGGGCCGGGTCCAGTCGGCCCGCATCGCGATCAGTCCGGGCGAGGACAGCCTTTGGGCCAGTTCGCCCCGCTCCAGCACCGCCAGTTTATTGACCTTGCAGGTGATGCACCAATCGGCGGTGACATCGACGAACACGGTCTTGCCCTCGGCGACGAAAGCGGGGATCGCGGCAGGGTCGAACGGAGTCCAGGCGATTGCGCCCGCCGCCACCTTGTTCTCCTCGGGCGGGGAGACGGTGTGAAACTGCTCGACCAGAACCAGCAACAGCCACAGGGCGGTTCCGGCCAGCGCGACCCCCATCGCCACCCGGACCCGGATCATCCACCGCCCCGGCCGGGGCAGTCGCAGCACCGCGTCGGGCCAGACCGCGACCAGCAGGAATGGAGCGGCCATGCCGAGCCCCAAGGCGGTAAAGATCGCAATGATCTCGACCGGGCCGCGCGCCAGGGCGAACCCGATCGCAGTGCCGAGAAACGGCGCAGAGCACGGAGTCGCCAACAGGGTCGCCAGCGCGCCGGACAGAAAGTGCCCACTCAGCGACGGCTGCGCCTCACCTGCCGGGGTGCGGTCGAGCAGCCAGCGCGGCAGCCGGATCTCGAAGCCGCCCCACAGATTGGCGGCGAACAGCAGCAGGACCAGCACCATCGCCGCCAGGAAGGCCGGTTGCTGGAACTGGATCCCCCACCCCACCGCCAGCCCGGCTTGACGCAAGACGATGGCGAGAGTGGCCAAGGCCAGGAACGAGGCGACGATACCGGCGGCCGAGGCCAGAAAGCTCAACCGGGCATGACCGCGTTCACCGCCGCCATGGCCGAGAATGCCCAGCAGCTTGATCGACAGCACCGGCAACACGCAGGGCATCAGATTGAGGATCAGCCCCCCCAGCAGCGCGATCAGCAGCATTCCGGCCAGCGGAGTGGCATCGGCGCGAGCGGCAACCGGCTCGACCATCGCTTCGAGCGAGCGGGCACCATCGACGATGGTGACGGTCAGCGGAGCCCCCAGCAACGACCGGGTCGGCGGGGTCGATGGCTCGACCTCGAACGTCACCTGGCGGCGGTCGGGCGACACGGTCACGCGAGGCGCGGCAAAGGCGGGAAAATCAGGGGATTCGACGAACAGATCGGGAGCCTCGAACGGCTCGGCGGCGCGAACGACCAGACGCAAGCGGCTGGACTCGCCCTGCCCCGCCGCTTCGGCGCGGTCGAGCGACAGGCCGTGGCGCTCCCCCTCGCTGGGCACCAGCGCATCGAAGCGGGCGATGGTGTGGGCATAGATCGAGGCTGCGCCGTCGCCTGCCGCCAGATCGAGCGACAGATCGGCCTGTTGCGGCACGCACAGCGTGGCACAGGCGAGGAACTCGACCCTGGCCCGCAGCGACACCGCCTGACCCGGCGCGGTCAGGCGCAGATCGATCGGCAGCACCACCTCGCCCTGATACCCGTAATTCTGCAACCCGGCCAGAACGAAGCGATGCGGCGCGGGCCAGCGGATCGCTGCCTCTCCCGCGCCCTGCGAACCGGCCCAGTCGATCCGGGGGGGATAACCGGCGTCGCCCGGAGTCCGCCAGTAGATCTTCCAATCGGGAGCGAGATCGAAATGCAGGCCCAGCCGCACCGTCCCGGCTTCGGCCAGGGTGGCGCGGGCGGCAATCAGCCGCACCCGGCCAGACTCGGAGCTCACCCAGTCGGACGCGCCCGGTTCAGGCGCGGCTTCGGCTGGCGCAACAGCGGAAAACAGCAGCACCGCCGCCACGAGGATCGACGCCCACCGCAACCCGGCCATCCTGGCCCCCCTCCCGTTATGCACAGGGCGAACAACAACACCGCCACCCGGCCGGAGTCAACGCCCGCCCGACCCCGGAGCGGACAACATTATTATTGTGTATAATTTTGCAATATGACATTGTCACGATGTTGTATTTTCCCAAGGAGCCATTGTCATGAGTTCATCAACCGCCAGTTCCCTGACCTATGCCGGCGAGGTTTCGCCGACCGAGGCGTGGCGGCGTTTGGCCCAAACTCCACGCGCATGGCTGATCGACGTCCGCACCCAGGCGGAATGGACCTTCGTCGGCCAGCCCGATCTGTCCTCGCTGGGGCGGTCTCTGGTGCGGGTGTCGTGGCAGATTTTTCCCGGCATGACCCATAACGACGATTTCGCCGCCCTTCTTGAGTCCGAAGGGGTTGGCCGCGACGATCCGATCTATCTTTTGTGCCGTTCGGGCGTGCGGTCGCGGGCGGCGGCCGAGTATCTGACCGAGATCGGCTATCGCGAATGCTGGAACATCACCGACGGATTCGAGGGCGGATTCGACGCCCAAAAGCATCGCGGTACCGTGTCAGGATGGAAAGCGAGCGCGTTGCCTTGGCAACAGGGTTAAAGAAACAGACTCCAATGGCGTAACAAAGGGCGGTTGGGCGTTGACACTCCCGTCGATTGGTTCGATATCCGAGTCGGACAACCCGTCGATCCTCGGCGGGACTTTCGTATCGCCCCCCCAGCGCGCCCCGCCCCCGGGGTCAGAGGTTGAACGTGCCCTTCGCCCGCCACTTTTACGTTTCCCTAACCCTCGGCTTGGCAACGCTGGGGGGCGATTCCTTGGCCTGGGCCGAATCGGCACCGACGGTGCAGCGGCGGATCGAGACGGTGATCGCCTCGGCCGCCACTACCGAGCCTGACCGGGACGGCCGGGTCTTGCGCGAATTCTATCGCACCCGCTCCTATCATCTGGCCTGGACCGGTCCCCGTGCCGCATCGGGCTCGCGGCTGCTCGAAGACCTGCCCGCCGTCGCCACCGCCGAGGGACTCGACCGCTCACCCTATGCCGTCCCGTCCTCGTTTCCGACCGACATCGAGGCCGACATCTCGCACAGCCGCGCGCTGCTGCGGCTTGGCCGCGATATCGCGATCGGCCGGGTCGATCCCGACCGGGCCTTCGGCGGGTTCGGCGGCAACAACCGCAACGGATTCGACGGCACCCGCTTCCTGCGTGGTCTTGCTGACGGAAAAACGCTGGCCGAACAGGCTGCGGCGGTCCAGCCGCCGTTCGTCGGCTATCTGCGCCTGAAGGAAGGGCTGGAGCGGCTCCAGACGATCGCCCGTGCCGGGGGCTGGCCGATCATCCCCGAAGGAGCGAAGCTGGTTCCGCTCGAAGCGGTCGATGACCGCCTGCCGGTCCTGCGCCGCCGATTGATCGTCAGCGGCGATCTCGACCCCGCTTTGGCCGAGGGCACCACCTATGACGCGCCGGTGGTCGAAGCGGTCAAACGCTTCCAGCGCCGCCACGGGCTCGACCCCGACGGTACCATCGGCGCCCGCAGTCTGGCCGCTCTCAACGTCCCGGTCGAGGTGAGGCTGCGCCAGATCACCGCCAATCTCGAACGCTGGCGCTGGATGCCGCACCAGCTCGGGCGACTGCATGTCAGCGTTAACATCCCCGCCGCCTCGCTCGATCTGGTCGAGGATGGCGCGGTGGCGATGACGATGCGAGTGGTGGTCGGCGACACCCGCCACCCGACGCCGAGCATGGATACCTCGATGAGTTCGGTGGTGCTGAACCCGCCCTGGTCGGTGCCGAGCAGCATCGCCAACAACGAGATTCTGCCCAAATTGCGGCGCGATCCCAATTATTTAGCCACCAGCAACCTCCAGATCGCCGATTACCCCGAGGACAGCCCCGAAGCCGCTGGCGACGGCATCGACTGGAACGCGATCGGCAAGAAGTTTCCCTATCGGCTGCGTCAGCCGCCGGGACCGGACAACGCGCTCGGTCAGTTGAAGTTCAACCTGCGCAACGCCGACGACATCTATCTGCACGACACCCCCAATCATCGGGCGTTTTCACGGGCTTACCGCGCCTTATCGCATGGCTGCATCCGATTGGAAGAGCCGGTTGCCTTGGGCGAGATGCTGCTGGGCAGCCGCTGGAAGAGCCGGTTGAGCGAGAATCTGAACGAGGACAAGAAAACCCGGACCCTGAAGCTCGAACGCAATATTCCGGTCTATCTGATCTACTTCACGGCTTGGGTCGATCCGACGGGAGAGATCAATTTCCGCGACGACATTTACGGTCACGATCGCCGCCTCGGCCAAGCCCTGCGCCAGTCGCGGATTCAGGCCA
This sequence comes from Magnetospirillum fulvum, assembly GCF_900108475.1. Lineage (GTDB taxonomy): Bacteria > Pseudomonadota > Alphaproteobacteria > Rhodospirillales > Magnetospirillaceae > Phaeospirillum > Phaeospirillum fulvum_A. The sequence goes on from NZ_FNWO01000007.1 coordinate 89,903, forward strand.
AGCCGCGCCCTGCGTCTCCTCCGGCATGATCGGCGTAAAATGAAGCTAGGTCAGAGCGGTTCTACGGTACCGCTCAACCGCCAATAATTGAGCGGTTTCCCGCCAGAACGCGTGCGGAATGAAACCGAATCCGCACGGATAGGGTTGACACCCGACCGGCCGTCGGTGCTAAGAAAGGTCCGCGCCCACCCGAAGGGCGATCCGCAAGGAGGGGGAGGATGATCGACGAGGTGAAGAACCGGCGAGGTTTCCTGACCCTTGGTCTGGGTGCAGCCGCCGCGATGGTGGCCGTTTCTCCGGTCGAGGCTGCTGTTCGCCGTTTGCCCGAACGCTCGCTCAATCTCTACAATATCCATACTGGCGAGACCCTGAAAACGGTCTATTGGGGGGAAGGCCGCTACCAGCCCCGCGCCATTGCCCAGATTTCCCGGTTCCTGCGCGATCACCGTACCGGGGCGATTCACCCGATTGATCCGCGTCTGCTGGATTTGTTGGTGTCGGTTCAGCGCAAAGTCGGCGTCAAGGGCTCGGTCCACATCGTCAGCGGCTACCGCTCCCCCGCCACCAACGCGATCCTGGCCAGCTATAGCGACGGCGTCGCCACCCACAGCCTCCACACCGAAGGCAAAGCGGTCGATATCCGCGTTCCCGGCCACACCCCTCGGATGATCGGCCGCGCCGCCCGCTCGCTCCGCGCCGGGGGCGTCGGCACTTATCCCGAGTCTGACTTCGTCCATATCGACACCGGACGCGTCCGGGTGTGGTAGGACGCCCGCATCAGCGGGCGCTTCGCTTGTCCAACATCGGCTTCATTCCCTCGATCGCCTGAACCACCCGATCGGCTGGCAACTTGCGCAGGTCGAGGCTGAACCAGCCTTCGGGCACCTCCAGCATCTTGGAATCGACCGTCCCCACCTTGAGCCGGGACAGGGTCATTTCAACCGGAGACGGAGAGCCACCGGGAGCGGCAACGGTGCCAACCGCCTTGACGACGATCCCATCGCGGCTGGTCCACATCTCGCCGTCGAACCCGCCCTTTGGCCCGCTCGCCTGAGCACGCCAGCGGGTGGCCCGAACCCCGGCAACGGTTTCCTCGCCGATCCGGCTCCGTTCGATCTCCCACGATTGCAGACCGCCGATCAACGTGCTGGCCGCCTCCATCGACAGGCTGACATACCATTTGCCCCCGATCCCCAGGAAATAGGCGGTCCCGGTATCGCGGTGAATCAACACGCCCTGCCCGCCGCCCTGGGTCGCGACCTCGCGCCGCTCGCTTCCCGGCGCGTGCCAGACATGGCCGGTATAGGCCCCGCGCGGTCCGGTCAGGGTAAAATCGGCGCTGTAGGACACCGGAGCGTCAAGCACATCAAGCGCCGGTTCGGCCGCCTGGGCTCCCGGCCCCGCCGCCAGCGCGCAGATCAGCATCAGAGCCCCAAGCCGTCTCGACATTCTATTCTATCCTCGTCCATTCCGGATTACCGCCCCCGAGAAGATCACGAGAACGGGCTTGGCTCAAGGTCCGGCGGCATCAACCCATTGGAATTCTATGGAACGGACAAGGCGGCGGACGTATCCTCAAAATAGATCGTCAGTTTGGGGTGTAGATGATGAGCGCGCCGCCCGCCAGCGACGACATCGCCTCGACCGTCCCGAGCGAAGACAATATCCGTCTGCTGCTCGACCTTCTTCCCGACGCCGTCATCGTCACCACCCAAGCCGAGGTGGTGTTCGCCAACCCGGCCGCCCAGCGCTTGTTCGGAGCAGAAACAGGGCAAGAGGTGCAGGGACACCATGCGCTTGACTTGGTCGATGACCGCTCGCTCGCCCTGGCGATGATGCGTCTGGCCGATCCTCCCGCCACCGAACAGGTGTTTCCCTACCATCTGCGCCGTCTCAACGGCGATCATTTTGAAGCCGAACTGACCGGGCGCAACATCGTCTTTCGGGACCGGCCCTCGCGATTGCTGGTGATCCGTGACGCCAGCGAACAGAGCCGGGCGCGCGATCAGTCCCGCCGCGACGCCCGACAGGCCCTGAAGGAGCAAATCGCCAGGGTACGGCACAAATTGTCCCAGCCGCTCAACGTGATCCGGCTCGCCGCCGAGGGGGCGCTGCTGATGATCGAGCGGGACAGAATTCCCGCCGATGGCTGGCCGGAAAGCCAATTCGCCCTGATCGCCGAGCAATCCGAACGCACCGCACAGATTCTCGACACGTTGCGGATTGACGAACCCGACCCGTCCGCTTCGTCCGCCGCCCTCCCCCAACCTGCCGGATCGCACATCCTGGTGGTCGAGAACGATCCCGCCGCCGCCGCCGCCCTGTCTTCCTATCTGTCCGCGCAGGGCTGCCGGGTCAGTCTGGCCGACAGCGGACGCGACGCCTGGGACCGCTTTCGTAACGATCCCGCCGACGTCGTCATCACCGATCTGTTGGTCCAGACCGGAGATGGCGAGGATCTGATCACCGTCCTGCGCGATTTCGACCCCCTGCTGCCGATCATCGTCACCACCGCCCGACCCGGCGGAGCGGACCGGTTGGACGCGCGCTTCCGGGACGAACGCTGTGTCGTAGTGAAAAAACCGCCGCCTTTGTCCGAAATCACTCGGCTGATTGCTGCGTTCCTTCTCCCCCCGTCCGAAGAACCCTTTACATCCTGTTGATAAGGCTTATTTCCTCTTAGGTCTGGGTTGTCGGGGCGAACGGGGACGCTTATACTTTCGGGCGGGACGATTCCATCCCACCCCGATTCTGGGAGTAACCGAAGTGCGTATTCTTGTGGCCGATGACCACAAGCTGGTGCGGGATGGGTTACGACCGTTCCTCCGCGAGCTTGATTCCGAGGCCGAAATCATTGACGCCGCCACACTGGATGAAGCTGTCGCCGCCATCGACGACGGCGCGCCCCTCCCGGATCTGGTGCTACTCGACCTGATGATGCCGGGAATGACCGGACTTGACGGACTGACCCGGATCAAGACTCTGGCTCCGGGGATTCCGGTCGTGATCGTCTCGGGCTATTCCTCCCGCGACCATGTCCAAGCCGCAGTTCAGGCCGGTGCCGCTGGATTCATCCCCAAGACCGTTGGCGGTACCGCGATGGTCAACGCCCTCAGGCTGGTTCTGTCAGGCGAAACCTATCTGCCCTCCAGCAGCTTCTTCGAAACCACGGAATCCCCGCCCGCCGTCCGTCCAGGGGCTGCGCCGCCGCCGTTTGACCGCCTGTCGCGGCGCGAGGGCGAGATTCTGGCGCAGTTGATCGAGGGGCGCACCAACAAGGAAATCGCCCTGGCGCTCAATCTTCAGGAAATCACCATCAAGGTCCACCTCCGCAACGTCTATCGCAAGATCGGCGCAGCCAACCGGGCTCAAGCGGTGCGGATCGCGCTGCAATCCGGCTGGGATATCCCTCCGATCGCGCCGCCTCTCCCCCGTCCGGCCGGGTGACCGTTCGGGCCGGTCGTGATATCCTGAGGGCCTTCAGTTGTCCCAGGGGAGTTCGACTTTGGCCTATCGACGCGACGGCATCACCGCCTTTCATCCCGTGACCCTGATTGCCACCTGTTTCGGTGTCGGTCTGCTGCCCAAGGCCCCCGGCACCTGGGGCTCTCTGGTGGCGCTTCCCCTCGGCTGGGCGCTGGCGACGGCTGGCGGCGGCCGGTTGGTGCTGGTGGCGGCGATCATCTGTTTCGTCGTCGGCTGGTGGGCCGCTCGCGAATATATCGGCCGGACCGGGGTTGAAGACCCGTCCGAAGTCGTGATCGACGAAGTTGCCGGTCAATGGCTGGTTCTGGCAGCGGCCCCGCTTGATCCGGTTGCGTATGGCGTCGCCTTCATCTTGTTCCGGCTGTTCGACATCTGGAAACCCGGACCGATCGGTCAGGCCGACCGCTCTTTCGGCGGCGGAATGGGGGTGATGCTCGACGACATGCTGGCCGGATTGTTCGCGATGGCCGGGCTGGTCCTCTTCCTCCACCTCCGGCCTCTGCTCGGATGAGCGATCCCGACGCATTGAGAGAGTCCGCCAAGCGGACTCTCGATTCCCTCAAGGATCGGGGTTTAAAGCTCGCCACCGCCGAATCCTGCACTGGCGGGATGGTTTCGGCGGCGCTGACTGCGATTTCGGGATCGTCGGCGGTGGTCGAGCGCGGCTTCGTTACCTATTCCAACGACGCCAAGACCGAAATGCTGGGCGTTCCCGCCGACCTGATCCGCGCCCATGGCGCGGTCAGCGCGGAGGTCGCTCGGGCGATGGCCGAAGGGGCCATCGCTCACTCTCACGCTGATCGGGCCGTCTCGATCACGGGAATCGCCGGCCCCACCTCGGACGGAACCGACAAGCCGGTCGGGCTGGTCCATTTCGCCCTAGCGGTTCGGGGCGGTTCCACCCGCGAGCATGTCGAAAGGTTCGACGGCGACCGCGACGCGGTCCGGCTTCAGGCCACGCTGACGGCACTGGCCCTCGCGGTGGAAGATCTGCCGCCTCACTTCAGCGCGGCGGCAATTCCTCGACGGTGATTCCACCGCCCCCTCCGCCAGAGCGGGAGGACGGCGTATAGGCCGGAGCCGGAGCCGGAGCTTCCTCGATTCGATCCTGGGAAGAGGATTCTGCGGTTGCCGGAGCCGGAACGGCCGTCGGAGCCGCAGCCGAAGAGGCAGGCTCCCGCTGGCTTTTCTCGACCGCCTTGACCGTATGGGCAACCAGATCGGGAATACCGCAGCCCGCCAGCAGCGGAGCCAACACCCACACCAAAACAACCGCACGCACGTCTTCACCCATCCTTCCGTGGCGTCAGGCCGGATCGACCGCTTCGACCCGAACCAGATCGCCCGCCTCGACCTCCGCCAAACCGGCCAGAGCGTCATTGGTCCGGCCCCACAGATTGGCGCGCGCCGCCAGCCGAATTTCATCGCCGTCCGAGCACGGGGTCGGACCATAGCCGATAATGATCGATTCGCCTTCGGAGCGGAACACGATCTCGCCGGATTGGACCACTTCGAGAGCATCGCTTTCAAGCGGGGTCCGCACCGGGGCCTGAAAATAAACCTCGCCAGGCCACGTGGCCGCCCGCGATTCGAACGGCACCGCTGCCAGAATGGCCTTGGCGGTCGGCGTATCAAGCAAGTCCACCTGAAGGGCAACACGCCCGACGCTGATTTTCACTTTCGGCATATCACCCGGCCCCCAACCGTTTGCGATTAGGTGTCAGTTTGCCTTTTCCCACGCGACTTGGCTAGGGCGCGTTAAATGGCGACCCTGGCCCATGTGCCCAGGGCGCGGTCAAACCACCCCGCCCTGGCTGCGCAACGCCCGCAGAACCTCGCGGGTGTGCTTGGCGATCATCATCTCCTCGTCGGTGGGGATCACCCAGACCGAGACCTTGCTGTCGAGGGCGCTGATCAGGGGCGCACCCTTCTCGTTGGCCTCCTCGTCGATCCGCACCCCCAGCCATTCGGCGGCGGCACAGACGCGGGTGCGGATGCTGACGGCGTTCTCGCCGATCCCGCCGGTAAAGACAAAGGCATCAAGCCCCCCCAACGCCGCCGCCAGCGAGCCCAATTCGCGGGCGATGCGATAGATGAACAGATCGACCGCCTCGGCGGCACGCGGCTCCAGGCTGTCGAGCAGCACCCGCATGTCGCTGCTGACTCCCGACACGCCGAGCAGACCGGACTGGCGATAGAGCAGATCCTCGATCTCTTTGGGGGTCATCCCCTTTTGCTGCAACAGATAGAGCACGACACCGGCATCGAGCGCGCCGCTGCGGGTTCCCATCGGCAGGCCGTCCAGCGCGGTGAAGCCCAGGGTGCTGGCGATGCTTTTGCCTTCCGTGATCGCGCACATCGAGGCGCCGTTACCCAGATGCGCCACCACCACCTTGGCCCGCGCTGTCGCCGGAGCGTAAAGCTTCAACGTGCGCGAGATATATTCGTAAGACAATCCGTGAAAGCCATAGCGCCGCACCCCCTCGATCGTGATCTTGCGCGGAAGAGCGAAGCTTTGCGCCTCCCAGGGATTGGAGCGGTGAAAGGCGGTGTCGAAGCAGGCCACCTGGATCAAATCGGGATGAACCTCGCGCAAGCCCCGGATCGGGGCCAGATTGTGCGGCTGGTGCAGGGGGGCCAGCGGAACCAGTTCGTCCAGTTCGTCGAGTAAGGTGTCGGTGACCAGCATCGGCTGGGAATAAAGCGCGCCCCCATGCACCACCCGGTGACCGGCCGCGCGCAGTTCGACATCGCCCAGATGATCCTCGACCCACTCGATCAGATGCTTGAACAGGTCGGAATGGCTCATCTCGGGATGATCGGTCCAGCGTCGTTCGTTCAGAACCAGCCCGAGCGGCGATTTGACGACAAAATGCGGCGCTGTGTCGATCCCCTCGACCGAACCTTTGCAGGATAGAGTTGGCTTGATTCCTTCCTGCGAGATGTACAGGGAAAATTTGATGCTGGAGGAACCGGCATTGATGACCAAAATACCGTCTTGCATGGGCAGGCTCTTTCAGATGTCTGGTTGACCCGACCCGCTCTATTCGGCGGCGATGGATTTGTTCTTGGCGCGGCGGGCATGGGCGAACCGCACCGCCACCGCGCACGAGGCCAGACGCGCCTTGGCGCTGTCGGCCCGGCTGGTCAGCACGATCGGCACCCGTGCACCGAGGACGATCCCGGCGGCCTCGGCATCGGCCAGATAGGACAATTGCTTGGCCAGCATGTTGCCCGCCTCGAGATCGGGAACGATCAGGATGTCGGCCCGCCCCGCCACCGGCGAGACGATCTTCTTGATCTTCGCCGCCTCGACATTGATTGCGTTGTCGAACGCCAGCGGCCCGTCAAGCAGAGCCCCGGTGATCTGGCCGCGATCGGCCATCTTGCACAGCGCCGCCGCCTCGATGGTCGAGGTAATCTTGGGATAGACAGTCTCGACCGCCGACAGGATCGCCACCTTGGGCTGTTCGACCCCCAGGACATGGGCAAGGGAGATAGCGTTCTGAACGATATCGACCTTGTCCTCCAGCGACGGATAGATGTTGATCGCCGCATCCGAGATCAGCAGGGTGCGGGGATAGGTCGGCACGTCCATGATGAAGACGTGACTGATGCGCCGCGAGGTTCTCAGCCCCTTCTCGCGCGAGGCAACCTCGTGCATCATCTCGTCGGTATGCAAAGAGCCCTTCATCAACGCTTCGGCTTCGCCCGACCGGCACAAAGCGACCGCTTTTCCCGCCGAATCGTGGCTGTGAGCGCTATCGACGATGCGCAGTCCGGCAATATCGATCGAGAATTCGGCGGCGATCTGACGGATCTTGGCCTCGGGGCCAACCAGAATCGGCACGATCAGCCCCAGCCGGGCCGCCTCGACCGGACCTTCCAGCGACACCTGATCGCACGGGTGGCACACCGCCACCGAAACCGGGGTAAGCCCGCCGCAACTGGCGATGATGTCTTCGAAAACGTGATGGCGCCGCCGCAGGCTGGCTTCCTGCAACTGGATGCGCGGCTGCACCGATTTGACCGTCGGGGCCGCGACCCGTGCCCGTCCGGTATAGACCGTTTCGCCGGTTTGCTTCGTCGCCAGGCAATCGAACACGACGTCGTGAGGCGGCAGAGTCTCGACCACGGTAACCGTCACCGTCACCGTGTCGCCGACATCAATTGGCGCGGTGAAGGTGATGTCCTGGCTGCGATAGGACGTCCCCGCCCCCGGCAATTCGTTGCCAAACAGCGCCGACAGCAGCGAGCATCCCCACATGCTGTGGGCCTTCACCTTGCCGCTTCTGGTGAATTTCTCTGCGCTTTCAATGCTGTAATGGGTTGGATTCAACCCGCCGATGGCGACTCCGAACAGTTCGACGTCATCCATGCTACAGGTCCGCGTCAGAGTAGCGGTATCGCCGATCCGAATCTCGTCGAACGTCCTGTTTTCAATCATCTCGGGCATGGTCGGCTCCGTGTAAGGCGTCCGTTGCGTTTTTTATTTTGCAGCGCACAATATAATCTAACTCTTGGCATAGGCACAATGACCGGTTCGCGACAGCCGACGTCTTGGTCGGTGATTGCCGTGCACCGGGGTCGAAGCATATCTTGTTGGTTTAACGCGAAGGTTCGCACCCGGGGGTACGATGAGCATCCGCAACCTGAAACCGCTGTTCCGACCGCAATCAATCGCGGTCGTCGGGGCTTCGACCAAGCCCAAGAGCATCGGCTGGGTGGTCATGCGCAATCTGCTGCAAGAGGAATTCGCCGGACCGGTGATGCCGGTCACCCCCGATCACCCCTCGGTCGCTGGCGTCCTGGCCTATCCCGATGTCGCCTGCCTGCCCCAGGCCCCCGATCTGGCCTTGATCTGTACCCCGCCCGAGACCGTTCCCGGCATCCTTGATACGCTGGGTCAGCGCGGCACCCGCGCTGCCTGCATCATGACTCACGGGTTGCATCGGGCCGTTACCCCGGACGGAGTGAGCGTGATCGAGCGGACGCTGGCGGTGGCCCGCACCCACGACATGCGGATTCTCGGCTCGGGCAGCATGGGGATTCTGGTGCCGGGAATCGGCCTGAATGCCAGCTTCGCCCATCGCGGAGCCCGGCCGGGCAAGCTGGCCTTCGTGTCGCAATCGGGCGCGCTGTGCACGGCTGTCCTCGATTGGGCTCGCCCGCGCGAGATCGGCTTTTCCCATTTCATCCATCTGGGCGATACCGACGGAGTCGATTTCGGCGACGTGCTCGACTATCTCGGCAGCGATCCCTCGACCCGGGCGATCCTGCTCTATATCGAGACGATCCAGCAGCGGCGCAATTTCATGTCGGCCGCCCGCGCCGCCGCCCGCAACAAGCCGATTCTGGCGATCAAGGCCGGCCGCAGCATGGAAGGCGCCCGCGCCGCCGCCTCACATACCGGCGTTCTGGCCGGGTCCGATCTGGTGTTCGACGCCGCGATGCGCCGCGCCGGCATGTTACGGGTGCGCGATATCGACGAGATTTTCGGCGCGGTCGAGACGCTGGCCCGCTCGCGCCCGATCAAGGGCCGCCGACTGGCGATCCTGACCAATGGCGGCGGGATCGGGGTGCTGGCCGCCGACGATCTGGCCGAACGCAACGGCGAGTTGGCGGTGCTGCCCGACGAGGTGATCGCCAAGCTTGATGAGGTGCTGCCGCCGAACTGGTCACGCGGCAATCCGGTCGATATCGCGGGCGATGCCGACGGCGAACGCTACGTCAAGGCGTTGATGATCCTGACCGAATGCAAGGCGGTCGATGCCGTTCTGGTGATGCATGCGCCCAGCGCGATCTCGGACCCGACCGAGGCGGCGACAGCCGTAATCCGCAGCAGCAAGGACCGCCCCCGCGCCAACATCATGACCTGCTGGGTCGGCAACGAGGCGGTGGCCCACGCCCGCCACATGTTCAGCGGTGCCGGGATTCCGGCCTATGACACCCCGCGCGCGGCGATTCAGGCCTTCATGCACCTGATCGAATATCGTCGCAATCAGACCTTGCTGATGGAAGTCCCGGCCTCGGCCCCGCTCGATTTCGTCCCCGACACCGCCCGCGCCCGCGCCCTGATCGACAACGCCCTGGCCCATGGCGGCGGCACCCTGAACGAGCCCGAGGCCAAGGCGGTGCTGGAAGCCTATGGGATTCCCGCCGTCGAGACCCATGTCGCCGAAACCCCGGCCGACGCCGGTCGGATTGCCGCGACGATGTCGGGCCGGATCGCGCTGAAAATCCTGTCGCCCGACATCCTCCACAAATCCGATGTCGGCGGAGTCGTGCTGAACCTGACCGGCGCGGCCGAAGTCGAGAAAGCCGCCCAGGACATGCTGGACCGCGTCGTCCAGTTCTATCCCGGGGCACGCATCACCGGCTTTACCGTTCAGACGATGGCGCGCCGCGCCGGAGCGCAGGAACTGATTGTCGGCGTCGCCACCGACCCGGTGTTCGGCCCGGTGATCATGTTCGGCCAAGGCGGCATCGCCGTCGAGGTGATCGCCGACCGCGCGATGGCGCTGCCGCCGCTCAACACCACGCTGGCCTATGAGTTGATCTCGCGGACCCGGGTGTCCCGCCTGCTCGAAGGCTATCGCGGCCGCCCTCCCGCCGACCGCGAGGCGATCGCCCGCACCCTGGTGCATCTGTCGCAATTGGTGGTCGATTTCCCCGAAATCGTCGAACTCGACCTCAACCCGCTATTTGCCGACTCGAAAGGCGTGCTGGCGCTCGACGCCCATATCTCGGTCGCCCCGGCCAAGCCCGGCACTGAGCATCTGGCGATCCGGCCCTATCCCAAGGAACTGGAGGAGGTGTTCGCCCTCCCTGACGGTCAGAAGGCTCTGCTGAGGCCAATCCGCCCCGAGGACGAGCCTAACCACCATGTCTTCATCTCGAAACTGACGCCCGAGGACATCCGTTTCCGCTTCTTCGGTCTGGTCCACGAACTGCCACACAGCGAAATGGCCCGACTGACCCAGATCGATTACGACCGCGAAATGGCTTTCGTCGCCGAAATCGCCGTAGCCGAAGGCCGCGAGACGGTGGGCGTCGTCCGCACCGTCACCGATCCCGACAACGAGAAGGCCGAGTTCGCGATTGTCGTCCGCTCGGATATCAAGGGAACCGGTCTGGGGAAGCGCCTGCTGGTCAAGATGATCGATTATTGCCGATCGCGCGGAACCCGCGCGATCGCCGGGCAGGTGTTGAAAGACAATCCGCGAATGCTGGCCTTCGTCCAGCATCTCGGCTTTGTGCCCACCCGCACCGTCGATGGCGACATTCTCGAAGTCGAACTCGATCTGCGCCACCCCGCCCAGACCGCGCCCGATCCCGACCCCGGCGGGCCGTAACCGGCTTTACAGCCGGATCTGGCTGCCCAGTTCGACCACCCGCCCCGGCGGAATGTGGAAGAATTCGGTGGCGGGTACGGCGTTGCGGCTCATCACCACGAACAGGCGTTCGCGCCATTCCGGCATGTCGTGATGGGCCGAAGGCGCCAAAGTTTCGTGCCCGAGGAAGAAGGTGGTGTCCATCATGTCGAACTCGATCCCGTACAGCGCCTTGCACAGCCGCAAGACCTTGGGGATATCGGGTTCCTGGACAAAGCCGTAGCGGACGGTGATCCGGTAGAACCCGTCGGACAGATCCTCGATTGACAGGCGTTCACGGCCATGGACGCGGGGAATATCGTCGATCGCGACGGTCATGAACACGACGCGGCGGTGCAGAACCTTGTTGTGCTTCAGATTGTGCAGCATCGCGAGCGGCACCGTCCGCGAATTGCCGGTCATGTAGATCGCGGTGCCATCGACCCGAATGACGTTGGGGTTGGTCTTCTGCTGCTCGAGGAACAGCCGCAACTCGGTGGCGCCCTCGGCGAGGCGGCGGTCGAGAATCGCCCTCCCCTTGCGCCAGGTTCCCATCAACAGCAGCATCGCCGCGCCGACCAGCAGCGGGAACCAGCCGCCATGGCCGAACTTCATCAGATTGGCAGCGAAGAAGGCAAGATCGACCGCCAGCATCACCCCGCCCAGCCCCAGGCACAGCCACAGCGGCCAGCGCCACAACGTCCGCGCCACCACCATCACCAGAATCGAGGTGGCCGCCATCGTTCCGGTGACGGCGATGCCGTAGGCGGTGGCCAGACCGGACGAGCTTTGGAAGCCGACGACCAGGGCGATGACGCCCAGCATCAGCCCCCAATTGGCGCGGGGCACGTAAATCTGCCCCTCTTCCTCGTCCGAGGTGTGGTGGATCGCCAGACGGGGGGAATAGCCCAACTGCATCGCCTGACGCGACAGCGAGAATACCCCGGAAATCACCGCCTGACTGGCGATCACCGCCGCGGCGGTCGATAGCAAAACCATCGGCGCGACGGCCCAGCCCGGCACCAGCAGATAGAACGGGTTCTTCGCCGCCTCGGGCATCTCCAGCACCAAGGCCGCCTGCCCGAGATAATTCAGCAGCAGCGCCGGCAGCACCAATCCGCTCCAGACCAGCCGGATCGAGGCCTTGCCGAAATGCCCCATGTCGGCATACAGCGCCTCGGCCCCGGTCACCGCCAGCACCACCGAGCCCAGCATCAAAAAGGCAATCCAGCCCTGGTTGAACAGGAAGGTCAGGGCATGGCGCGGGTCGAGCGCCGCCAGAATCCGGGGATGTTCGACGATCTGGACAAGGCCGAGCAGGGCCAGGGTCAGAAACCACACCACCATCACCGGACCAAACAGCCGTCCAACCCGTTCGCTGCCCCGGCTCTGCATCAGAAACAGCCCGATCAGCACCGCCAGTGACAAGGGAACGACGACGGGGTGAAGCGCCGGAGTCAACACTTCGAGTCCTTCGATCGCCGATAGCACCGACACCGCAGGCGTGATCATCCCGTCGCCAAAGAACAGACCGGCCCCGATCAGCCCCAGCGCCAGCACCGGCCCGGCCGCCGCCCGGCCGGGACCGATCGAACGCAACGCCAGCGCCAGCAGCGCGAGGATGCCGCCTTCGCCGCGATTGTCGGCCCGCATCAGCAGCACGACATATTTCAAGGTGACGATCAGCAGCAGTGCCCACACCACCAGCGAGGCGATCCCCAACACGTTGTCGGTGGTCGGGCTGATGCCATGACTGGGATGGAAGCATTCCTTCAAGGTGTAAAGCGGACTGGTGCCGATATCGCCATAGACCACCCCGGCGGCGGCAAGCGACAGCGCGCCCAGCCGGACTTTCGATCCCGGCGCGACCGGGGGGCAGGGTGCGGGTGCGGGTGCGGGTGCGGGTGAAACCGTCGTCATGTCAGACTCCCCCGCCACTCAAATTTCCACCTGGCTACCCAGTTCGACCACCCGGTCGCTGGGAAGATGAAAGAAGTCGGCAGCACTGGTGGAGGTGCGGGACAAGGTGGCGAACAATTGCTCGCGCCAACCGGAAAAACCCGGACGCTTGAGCGGGATCACCGTCTCGCGCGAGACGAAATAGGACACCGACATCGGTTCGTAGAAGAAGCCGAGCTGATCGCTGCGGGCCTGGGCCAGCGCCTTGGGAATGTTGGGACTCTCCATGAAGCCATAGCGCAGATAGAGGCGATGGACATTGGGAGCGATCAGCCGGTTTTCCAGTCTGCGCTCTTCAGGAATGAAGGGGGTTTCTTCGACCAGGACGGTCAGCAGAACCACCCGTTCGTGAATGATCCGATTGTGTTTCAGATTATGCAACAAGGCGATCGGCACGCCTTCGGACATCCCGGTCAGAAACACCGCCGTACCCGGCACGCGGGGCACCCGGTCCGACAGGCTGGCAAGGAAATCGACCACCGGGAAGGCGTGAGCCTTCAACCGCTCCATCAACTGACGGCGTCCCCGCTTCCAGGTGATCAGCATCGTGAACACCATCAGCCCGACCGCAAGCGGGAACCAACCGCCATAGGGAATCTTGGTCGCGTTGGCGAGGAAGAACGCCAGATCGACCACCAGGAAACCGCCGACGAAAATCGCGGTCTTGCGCGTCGTCCACTTCCAAATCAGCAGCATCACCGAGCCGATCAGCAGCGAATCGATCACCATCGTCCCCGTCACCGCGACTCCGTAGGCGGCGGCGAGATTGCTCGAATTCTGGAAGCCCAACACCAGCGCGAACACCGAAATCATCAGCATCCAATTGATGAAGGGCAGGTAAATCTGGCCGATTTCGTCCCGCGAGGTATGGATGATCTCCATCCGCGGCAGATAGCCGAGCTGAATCGCCTGCCGGGTCACCGAGAACGCCCCTGAAATCACCGCCTGACTGGCGATCACCGTCGCCCCCGTCGCCAGCAAAACCATCGGCATCGTCGCCCAGGCGGGAGCCAGCCGAAAGAACGGGTTGGCCAGCGCACTTGGGTCGGTCAGCAGCAGCGCCCCCTGGCCGAAATAGTTCAGCACCAGCGCGGGCAGCACCAGCAGATACCACGCCAGCCGGATCGGCAGACGGCCGAAATGGCCCATGTCGGTGTAAAGCGCCTCGGCCCCGGTCACCGCCAGCACCACCGAGCCCAGCGCCAGAAAGGCGTGCCAGTCTTCGCGGACCAGGAACATCAAGGCGTGATGCGGGCTGAGCGCGGCCAGAACCGACGGCACATGGGCGATATTGCGGATGCCGAGAATCGCCAGGACCAGGAACCAGCCCAGCATCACCGGCCCGAACAGCCGCCCGACCACGGTGGTTCCCTGACGCTGGATCAGGAACAGCGCCGCCAGCACGGTCAAGGTCAGCGGCACCACCCAGCGTTCGAGACTGGGAGCCGCCACGCCCAGTCCCTCGACCGCCGACAGGACCGAAATCGCCGGGGTGATCATGCTGTCGCCATAGAACAAAGCGGCGGCGAAGATACCGAGCGCGCTGACCAGCAGGGCCAGACGCTTGTTCCCCTCAGCGGCATGGCTGACCAGGGCCAGCAGCGCCAGCGAGCCCCCCTCGCCCCGATTGTCGGCACGCATGATCACGATCACATACTTGACCGAGACGATCATGGTAATCGACCAGAACACCAGCGACAGAATGCCCAAGATGTTGGCGCGATCCATCGCCAGCGCGTGCGGGCCGGAAAAGATTTCCTTCATCGCGTAAAGCGGGCTGGTGCCGATATCGCCGAACACCACGCCGATCGCGGCAAGCATCAGTGCAGGCACATTCCGGGACGTCCCCTCGGCCTGGGTGGCGGTCATGTCGGGGTCCCCCCTGGATACAATCGGCACATGCCTACCCGGATTGAGTCAGGAGTCAAGCGCCGCAAGCGACTTTCCCTTAAAGATAGAGTTGAGATAGAACGAAGAGAGGCCAAACCCGCCCCCAGGGGGGACAGAGGGGACTGAAACGAGCAAAATCCGCGACCGAAATCGTTCATCGGACGATCGCGCCGACAGAGGTCAGCACCTCATCGACAAAAGCGGGGACCAGTTCCGAGGCCGGTCCAGTGCGGACGTCATGGAACAGGCTGGCCCCGTTCGACGGCTCCAGATTGAGCTCGAGCGTCCGCGCCCGACCGCCATTGCGGACGGCAGAGACGAATCCGGCGGCAGGATAGACGTGGCCCGAGGTGCCGATCGAGACGAACAACGAGCAGCGATCCAACGCGGTCAAAATGCGATCCATCTCCAGCGGCACCTCGCCGAACCACACCACATGGGGGCGCAACACCCCGGCCCGGCCGCAATCGGGGCACAGGCTGGAGACCTCGAGATCGGCGGCCCAGCGCATCGGTCGCTGGCAGCGTTCGCAGCGGATCTTCAACAACTCGCCATGCATGTGGATCAGATTGGACGTCCCGGCCCGCTCGTGCAGATCGTCGATATTCTGGGTGACGATCAGAACCTCGCCCGGCCAGTCGCGTTCCAGCCGAGCCAGGGCCAGATGAGCCGGATTGGGCTCGATTCCGCCTTCGGATAATTCGCGCCGCCGGGCGTTGTAGAAGTGCTGGACCCGCCCGGGATCGCGGTGAAAGCCTTCCGGCGTGGCGACATCCTCGATCCGCACCCGCGCCCACAGACCGTCGTGGTCGCGAAAGGTATCAAGGCCGGATTCTTTCGAAATACCGGCCCCGGTCAGCACGACGATGCTGCCGGGCGTGGAAACCTGAGGCATGGCGGGGTCCGTTCTCTCGGCTATAATGTGGGCTGTGATCGAAAACCGGAACGCAGCAATGGTCAAGGTTCTGTTCGTCTGTACAGGTAATATCTGCCGGTCTCCCACCGCCGAGGGGGTGTTTCGCGCCCTGATCGAACGACGGGGGCTGTCTGGCGACATCCAGACCGATTCGGCGGGCACCCATGCCTACCATGTCGGCGAACCGCCGGATTCCCGCTCGATCGCGGCGGCGGCCCGGCGCGGTTTCGACTTGGCACCGCTACGGGCGCGGGTGGTCGACGCCGAGGATTTCGAGCGTTTCGACCTGATCCTGGCGATGGATCGCGGCCATCTCGACCTGTTGCGGCGACGCTGCCCGCCCGAGCGGGTGAACCGGCTGCGGCTGTTCCTCTCCTTTGCCCCCGGCCTGGGTGCCCACGACGTCCCCGATCCCTATTACGGCGAGCAGGAGGCGTTCGAGCGGGTGCTCGACCTGATCGAAACCGGAGCCGCCGGGCTGCTGGGCCACCTCGTCCCCGATCCGCGTTAGCGAGCGGCCCCCTCTTCCGGCTGCTCGGGCGACGGCAGGGTGAAGGTGAACACGCTGCCCCGGCCGGGCTTGGATTCCACCCCGATCCGCCCGCCCAGGGTCTGGACGATCCGCTTGCAGATCGCCAAGCCCACGCCGCTGCCGCTGGGTCCGTCATGGGGACGGACCCGACGGAACAGTTCGAACACGTCCTGTTCGACCGGATCGAAGCCGATCCCGTTGTCGGCGACTGAGAATTCCCACTCGCCCTCACGGCGACGGGCCGAGACTTCGACCCGCAACGGTCGCTCGGACGAGCGGAATTTGACCGCGTTGCCGATCAGGTTCTGGAACAATTGCAACAGCGGTAATTCGTCGGCGCGCACCATCGGCAGGTCAGACGTGATGATCTCGGCCCGGCTTTCCCGGATGATAAGGTCGAGATTCTCGATCGCGGCCCGACAGGCGGCGTCGGACGACACCCAGGTGGGCGGGCCGACATTCGACGAGATATAGGAATAGGCCAGCAAACCGCCGATCAGATCGTGCATCCGCCGCGCCCCCTCGACAACATAGCGCAGGTAATCGCGCCCGGTCTGGTCGAGCCCGTCGCCAAGATGGCGTTCAAGCAATTGGGCGAAGCTGGTGACCGACCGCAGCGGCTCGCGCAGATCGTGTGCGGCGACAAAGGCATAGCGTTCGAGTTCGGTGTTCATCACCGTCAGACGGTCGATCACCGCCTGCATCGCGGCGGCATTGGAATCCTGCTCGGCCAGCCGGGCCTCGATCACCGCGATCTGGCGTTCGCGAATCGCGGATTCGCGACGGCCGATGACGTTGCGGACCCGGGCCAGCACCAGGGGGGCGACGAACGGCTTGTGGATGAAATCGTCGGCCCCGAGCGACAGGCCGTGTTCCTCGTCGCGGGCGGATTCCAGCCCGCTCAGGAAGATCAACGGCAGGTCGCGGGTGACCGGCCGCTCGCGCAGGCGTCGGCACACTTCGAACCCGTCCAGACCGGGCATCACCACGTCGAGCAGAACCAGATCGGGCAGCGAAGGCCGCTCCATAACCGCCAACGCGGCCAGTCCGTCGGCGGCGATCTCGACCTCATAGGACGCCGACAGCAGGTCTTCCAGAACCAGACAATTGTCGAGTTGGTCATCGACGACCAGAATGCGCGGACGGGCTCTCATTGCGGCACCGCCAACTCGGACGACGCCCGATCATGATCTTCGATTTCGGTCAGCAGAGCTTCGACCGCCAGAGCCAGCGGCTCGGCCAGTGCCAACGGGTCGGCATCGGCACCTTCGGCCAGCGCCGCCCGCTCGGTCTCCATCGCCCGACGACGCAGCGATTCCGAGAACATGTTTCCGGCCGTGCCCTTGACTGCATGGGCGATCCGCGAAATCTCGGCCAAGCGGCCGTCGCGACCGGCTTGACGCAGAGCCTCGGGAGTGTCGGCATGGGAATGGATCACGGCGGCGGTCAGCCGGGCCACGAAGCTTTCGCGGCCGGGATACTGGCGGGACAGCGCGTCCCAATCGATTCCCGAAATGATGATTTCGTCCGAACTGGGCGTCACGACCGGCCGGGACGGACAGGCATGACGGAGAATGACCGAAACCAACCGGTCCATATCGATCGGCTTGGTGACATGGGCAACCATTCCCGCCGCCAGACACCGCCCCTCCTCCTCGGGCATCGCGTGGGCGGTAACCCCGATCACCGGCAGGCCGGGAGCCAGCACCGACACACGACGCGCCAGTTCGTACCCATCCATTTCCGGCATCTGGATATCGGTCAGCACGACATCGAAGGCCGCGCCTCCCTTCTGTTCGACGATCGCCAACGCCTCGCGCCCGTTGACGGCCTGGGTCAGCACCGCCCCAGCCAAGGTCAACATCTCGTCGAGAACCAGACGGTTGACCTCGTTGTCCTCGGCGGCAAGGACGCTATAGCCGTTCAGCGGCCGTTCGGAGGAGGAAGAGGAACCGAGCGACACCGGCTCGAATGCAAGGACGTGCCGGGCTCGCAACGGCCAGTCGAGCCCGCCTGCCAAGTCGGACAGACCAGGCGGCACCCGGCCATCGCCGGGATCGACCGCGACCAGCAACCGCCGTCCCAACTGAGCCAGTTTGCGTAAGATCAGATGATTGGCGACATCGGCGGCGAAAGCGTGGCCCAGCACAAGAATCTCGGCCTCGGGCAGGGTGTCGGCAAGATCGCTCGCCACCGTCACGGCGCAGCCCCGCATCCGCAACGCATTTTCCAGCGCCGCGACCTCGTCATCGTCGTCCAGACCGACCAGAGTCACCGATGCCGCCTCGGTTACGACCGGACTATCGTCTGCAACGGGGTCGAGCGGTAGACAGACGGTGAACAGACTGCCCGAGCCCAGACTGCTCTCGACCGAAATAGCGCCGTGCATCAGATCGACCAGATGGCGGCAGATCGACAGACCAAGGCCGCTGCCGCCGAAATGACGGGTGGTCGAGCCGTCGGCCTGCTCGAACGGCTGGAACAGACGCCCGATCTGTTCCGGATTGATCCCGATACCGGTATCGGACACCCGCAGCACCAGATTGCCACCGACGCCTTCAATCGACAGCACCACGGCTCCTCCCGCCGGGGTGAATTTAACTGCATTGGACAGCAGATTGCCTAGAACCTGGGTCTGGCGCAGCGAATCTCCCAGGATCGAAACCGGCAATCCGGCGGCTTCCTCGACGCGGAAGCGCAGCCCTTTTTCGTAGGCGCGGTGCGAAACCAGGGCGACGGCGCGATCGATCATCGCCCCCAGGATCAGCGGAGCCCGCTCGGCCCGGACCTTACCCGCCTCGATCTTGGAGAAATCGAGGATATCATCGACCACTTCCAGCAGCGCCTGCCCCGAATCCAGGATGCGCGAGAACAAACCCTGGGCCCGGTCGATCTGGCACTCGATCCGGCCGATCTGGGCCAACCCCAGCACGGCATTCAGGGGGGTGCGGATTTCGTGGCTCATATTGGCGAGGAAATCGCGGCGCAGCCGGGCCAGCCGCTGGGCCTCGGTCAGCGCCGCCTCGCGAGCCTGATCGGATTCGATCCGCGCGGTGATGTCGGAGAAGCTGACCACGACGCCGACGATCGTCTCCTCCTGCATCATCGGGTGGACGGCATAGGCAACCGGGAACGAGGTGCCGTCGGCGCGCCAAAACACCTCGTCGGTGGTGCGGCGAACGATCCCATCACGCAAGGTGGCAAAGGACGGACACAGATAATCGGGATAGCCCCCACCGTCACCATGGCTGTGGTGGAAGGTCATGTGCGAGCCTCGCCCCAGCAAATCCGCGGGGGTGTAGCCCAGCATCTGGCAGGCGGCGGAATTGATGAAGGTCAGGCACCCCTCGACATCCATCCCGTACAACCCATCGGCGCTCGATTCAAGGATCAGACGGAGCTTGCTTTCCGCCGTCCGCAATTCGGCGGTCCGCATTGTCACCACCTCTTCGAGATGGTGGCGGTAGAGATCAAGCTCCTGGCCGATTCTCTTGCGTTCGGTGATGTCATCCTTGATCGCAAGATAATGGGTGATCGCTCCCTCTTCGTTACGGACAGGAGAAATCCTTGCGAATTCAATGAATACCTCGCCATTCTTGCGGCGGTTGATGAACTCACCCTGCCAGGGATGGCCCTCGGAGAGAGTCCGCCACAAATCGGCGTAGGTGGTGGACGGCGTCAGGCCCGACGAGACGATATTCGGATTGCGGCCGATCAGTTCGTCGCGGGCATAGCCGGTCATGGCAAGGAAGGCTTCGTTGACATATTCGATCATGCCGCCGACCGCGCTGGTGATCTGAATTCCGTTCGGGCTCTGCTCGACCGCAAGCGACAGCTTTCGCACCTGCTCGCGCGAGACCACCCGCTCGGTGACGTTCTCGGACATGATCAGGATGCCGCCGATCTGGCCATCATCTTCCATCCACGGCCGGATTTCCCAATGCAGCCATTCCGTGACACCGTCGGCGCGGTGGAACGGATCCTCGTCGCACTTTTCAGTCGCGCCCTCCAGGCAGCGCCGATAAACTTCGCGCCAGCGCTCGGGAACGTCGGGGAAGACGTCGTAATGGCCGTTGCCGATCACGTCCTGGCGTTCCAGCCGATAATCCGTCAGCCAGCGGCGGCTGACGAACAGATAGCGCATCTGGCGGTCAAGCATCGCCAGCGCGGCCGGAGCGTTTTCGATGAATAACCGCAGCTTGGCTTCGGCCGCTCCCAGTCGCAACGCCGCCTGCTTGCGCTCGGTAATGTCGGTGACCACCCCCGAGATCATGTCGATCGTTCCGTCGCCCCGGCGTAGCGGATAGGCGCGCGAATTGACCCAGCATTGGCTGCCGTCGCCGCGAAGAATGCGAAATTCGATGTCGCAGGCGATTCCGGTCCGGACATTCTGAAACGCCACCTGCACCATCTCGCTATCGTCGGGATGGATCGGGTTCATCCAGGCCAATCCGTTCTCGTACAAATCCTGGCCGCTCATCCCCCAGATTGGTTCGAACGCCGGGCTCAGATATTCGAATCGCGAGAAATCGGGGGTCGCCAACCAGAACACCTCGCCGACCGTTTCGGCCATGCGGCGGAACCGTTCTTCGGCCTGCAACCGCGCCTGCTCGGCCTGTTTGCGGTCGGAGATGTCTTGAAGGGTTCCCCGCACCGCCACCACCCTGCCATCGGACAAGACGGGAAAGCCGATCGTCCGCACCCATTTCAGGGTGCCCCTGGCGGTAACCATTTCCAGTTCGAGATCATAGGGCCGCCGCTGCTCGATCGCCTCGCTCAGGGCGGTTTCCAGTTTGCGCCGATTGTCGTCGGGGAACAGGCTCAACCCCTGATCGAGCGATGATTCCTCGCCCGGCTCCAATCCGTGGATGCGGGCAACTTCGTCGGTCAGGGAGACCTGACGGGTAAGGACGTCGAAGTTCCAGGCGCCGATATGGGCGATACTGCTCATTTCGTGCAGCAAAGCGTCCTTTTCGCGCAAAGAAGCCTCGGCCAGCTTGCGCTCGGTGATATCGAGGGCAAGACCGCTGCGAAGGTGAAACACCCCTTCCAGATCGGATTGTGCCGGGCGGGAAATGAACTGGACCCATTTTCGTTTTCCCGACGGGGTGGTGATCCGCACCTCGCAGGTGAACAATTCCTCTGCCGACGCCGCGACCTTCTGACCTTGGCGCATCCGCAAGCCGTCGTCGGGGTCCATCATCGACCGCAGCACGACGATATCGGCGACCGCCGCCTCGGGCTCGACCTCGAAAATCTCGCGGCAATAATCGCTGACATACAACAGCCGGGGAATCCCCACGTTATCTTCGCAATAATCGTAGAGCATACCCGGAACGGTCGAGGCGAGCCGCGCCAGCTTCTCGCTGCTGCGACGCAGGGCACTTTCCGCCCGCCAGCGGGCGGAAATGTCGCGGCCAATCCCCAGCACTCCGATCACGCTGCCCTCGGCGCTGCGGAGCGGAGACTTGATCGTTTCCAGCAAGACGCGACGTCCGTCGTCGGCAAAACAGATCCATTCCTCGTTAACGACAGGACGCCCCTGCTCCATCGCGCGGCGGTCGTTGCTGCGGAATAAATCGGCCTGCTCGCCCGGAACCAGATCGTAATCGGTCCGGCCGAGTATCTCGGCTTCCCGATGGCCGACGAACCGCTCGAACATCGGGTTGCAGATGATGAAGTGGCCCTCGGTATCCTTCAGCCACACCAGATCGGGCAGGCTGTCGATCAGAGCGCGCAGCAGACGGCGCTCGGCGGCCAGTTCACGCTCGGCGGCACGGCGGTCGGCATTGTCCTCGAACACCATCACCACCCCCAGCAGCCGCCCCCCCGGGGCGCGGATCGGGGCGGCGCGGTCGTGGATCGGAATCTCGCGGCCGTCGCGCGCCAGCAGCAAGGTGTGATTGGCCAACCCGACCACGTCGCCAGTGGCGATGACCCGGGCCACCGGATCGTCAACGGCCCGGTGATCCTCCTCGGAAACAACCCGGAACACCTGGGACACTGGCTGCCCGACTGCGTCTTGAAGACTCCAACCCGTCAGGCTTTCGGCCGCCGGGTTGAGAAAGGTCACCAGACCGGCCGTATCGGCCGCGATCACCGCGTCGCCGATGCTGTTCAGGGTCACCGCCTGCAACTGGCGACGGATCTCGGCCTGAAGACGCAGGCGGTGCAGCGCCTCGCTCAAAACGCTGACCAGAACCCCCGACGCGACCAGAACCAGCCATTGGACCAGATCGTAGGATGAAGCGCCATCCGGTCGGGCAAAGGGATCGATCGCCAGCAGAATCGCAGCTCCCGCCGCCAGCAGCGTCGCCACCAAACCAGGCCCCAGCCCCCCCAGCAGGGCGGACAGGACGATCGGCGGAACGAACAGGATCAGCAGCGTCGAGTGATCGAACGAATCGGAAATCGAACCGCACAAAACTATCGTCGCCACAGAGGACAGCATGGCAAACGAATAGGCCGCCCATTTTGGCCATGGCCCCCCCTGTTTCACGGAAAACGAGATGGGGGGAGCAGCCAAAGGCAGCAGAGTCGGGGCGCGGTCGGGAACGCGGTGGAGGAGGAACAACAACGCGACGGTCGTCAGCAGGACGAAGCCGCCGCCCTTGACCATCTCGACCCAGCCATGCTGAGCGACCGGCACCAGCCGGACCAGCAAAGCGTCCGAGGACAAAATCCACGCGAAGCCAAAAGCCCCGTAAACCAGGGTGGCTATGGCGATGAACTGGTCGCGGGAAGGAGCGGCCATCCCGGTCTTCTCTCCCCACCATATCAAGATGTCCGAACCGCCGTCGCCCTGATGGGGACGACGGCGTGGCTATGACTTATACTATAGTCATGAAACCGGCCCGGAACAACCTTACGGCTTATCAGGAGATAGGACGCGCGACCGAAAGATCAGACCCCCGCCTGCCGCAGCAGAAACAGCAGGAGCACCGCGCCGCCAACCACCAGCAGAAACGGCTTCAGCATCCCCCAGATGAAGCGGTTCATCGCCACGGTGCTGGAAACGCGCCGGGTCGGAGGCGCGGACTGGGTTTCGGTCTCTTCGGTCATGGTCGGTCCCGATTGGTGATTGCGTCAAGGCGCGCAGTTTACGACGGGGTGATCCGCGCTCCAAGGGGGTTCGACGGCCTCTATCCTTCCGGTTCCAGGGCATAGGCTTGTTGACACCCGCCCCGGCATCGGCGATGACCCATCGTGTGCGATATCGCCGAAAAGGAAGCAGACATGGCCCACGTCAAAACCGTCGTCACGACCCCCTTCGCCGGGCAGAAACCCGGGACGTCGGGCCTGCGCAAAAAGGTTTCCGTTTTCATCCAGCCGCATTATCTCGAAAACTTTGTTCAGTCGGTATTCGACAGCATCGGCAACACGGTCGGCAAGACCCTGGCGCTGGGTGGCGACGGCCGATATTTCAATCGCACCGCGATCCAGACCATCCTGCGGATGGCCGCTGCCGCCGGGTTTGCCCGGGTGATGGTCGGACGCGGCGGCATCTTATCGACTCCGGCGGCATCCTGCGTGATCCGCAAGTACAAGACGTTCGGCGGCATCATCTTGTCGGCCAGCCACAATCCCGGCGGCCCGGACGAGGATTTCGGGATCAAATACAACATTCCGGCGGGCGGCCCCGCCCCCGAGGCGATCACCGAGGCGATTTACGCCCGCTCGTTGACGATCCAATCCTATAAATTGGTCGAAAGCGACGATATCGACCTCGACCAATTGGGAACGGTCCGGATCGGGACGATGGAAGTCGATATTTTCGATCCGGTCGCCGATTATGCCGCCCTGATGGAGACCCTGGTCGATTTCGCCGCGATCCGGGCGCTGTTCGCCTCGGGCTTTAAGATGCGCTTCGACGCAATGCACGCGGTCACCGGCCCTTATGCCCATGAGATTCTCGAACGTCGCCTGGGCGCCGCTCCCGGCACAGTCATGAACGGCATCCCGCTCGAAGATTTCGGCGGCGGGCATCCCGATCCCAATCTGGCCCATGCCCACGATCTGGTCGCGGCGTTGAGCGGTCCCGAGTCGCCCGATTTCGGGGCCGCCTCGGATGGCGATGGCGACCGCAACATGATCCTCGGGCGGGACTTCTACGTCACACCCTCGGATTCGCTGGCGGTTCTCGCCGCCAACGCCCCGCTTTGCCCCGGCTATACCCGCGGTCTGGCCGGGATCGCCCGCTCGATGCCGACCAGCGCCGCCGCCGACCGCGTCGCCGCCAAGCTGGGGATTCCCTGTTACGAGACCCCGACCGGCTGGAAGTTCTTCGGCACCCTGCTCGATGCCGGCAAGGCGACCTTGTGCGGCGAGGAGAGCTTCGGCACCGGGTCCGACCATGTCCGGGAAAAGGACGGGCTGTGGGCGGTGCTGATGTGGCTCAACGTCCTGGCCCGCCGCCGCGAAAGCGTCGCCGACATCGTCACCGCCCATTGGCGCGAATTCGGCCGCAACGTCTATTCCCGTCACGATTACGAGGGTATCGAGACCGCCGCCGCCGAAGGGCTGATGGATCACTTGCGCGGCCTGCCTCTGGTCGGCACCGAACTGGACGGCCGCACCGTCTCGGTGTTCGACGATTTCGCCTATACCGATCCGGTCGATGGCAGCGTCAGCACCAAGCAGGGAATCCGCGTTCTGTTCGAGGACGGCGCCCGGATCGTCTATCGCCTGTCGGGCACCGGAACCCAGGGGGCGACGCTCAGGGTCTATATCGAGCAGTACGAAGCCGATCCGTCCCGCCATGGACTGGACCCCCAGGTGGCGTTGGTGGACCTGATCGCCACCGCCCGTCGGCTGGCCCAGATCGAGGACCGGACCGGCCGGGCCGAGCCGACCGTGATCACCTAACCCCGTTCAGTCACGCTCTATCCGCTTGATTTTATAGCTTTTGCTGTCAGAAGAGTTCCCCCGTCCAGGATCAAGCACCTCCCGGACGGGGGCTGTTTTCTGTAGTCTCGGCCGAGAGAAGCGGCAGGCATTCGATGGACGGCTTGGCACGGTTGCGGCTAAAGTGGAAGACTTCCCCGTCGGGAGGTGATGTTCCGGGGGGATCGATCGGCAGATGAAAATCCTCGACCTCTTGAGCGTACAAGGGGCCACGCCTCGGCTACGGCTGCTCGGCAGCGCAGTGGCCTCCAGTATCGGCGGGGTTTTTTTGCTGGCGACGGTCAATCTGGCCGCCGAAAAAATGGCGGGCGAAGGATTCGATCAGGTCGATTGGGGCTTGGCGAGCGTCTTCGTCGCCGCCGCCGCGATCTATTATTACGCCGAGGTTTTTCTGGTCGGCCGGGTCGGAGCCGACCTCGAAGCCGCGATAGATTTCCTCCGCGTCCGCATCCTGGGCCGCATCCGCCGCGCCGATTTCGTCTTGCTGGAACGGATCGGCCACCAGACCCTGTTCGAAAGCGTCACCCAGGCGACGCAGACGATTTCGCAAAACAGCCAGTTTCTCGCCCTGGCGCTGCGGTCGGGAATTCTGTCCGTGGCGGTGCTGTTCTATATCCTTTACCTGTCTCCGCTGGCTTTCGTCATCGTCACGCTCGGCGTTTCGGGCGGCGGCTGGGTTTATGCCCGGCTGGGAGCCAGGCTCCACCGCCGTCATCACGAGATGATGGGCGAAGAGGCCGGATTGTTCGAAAGCCTGTCCGACCTGTTCGACGGCTTCAAGGAAATCCGCCTGTCAAGCCAGCGCAGCGCCGATTTCGGCCGCACCGTCGCCCGGCAATGCCGCCATGTCGGCACGGTCCGGCTTGATGTCCAGACCCATATCTTCAGCCAGTTCATCATCGGTCAGGTCATTTTCTTTTTGCTGCTGGCGGTCGTCGTGTTCGCGATCCCGATGTACAAGCTGGGCGCCGACATCGACGTCGTCAAAGTGGCGACGGCGGTGATTTTCATCGTTGGCCCGCTCGGTGCCTTGATCCATTCGCTGGGGATTCTCGCCGCCTCGAACGCCGCCGCCGAGAAGATCCTCCGCCTCGATTCCCAACTGGCGGAGATGGAGGATCCGGTCGAACAGGTCGAACCCGCCCCCCTGCCCGCCGATTTCGCGACGATCCGGCTGAGCGGGATCGGCTATGCCTATGAGGGTGCCGAGGGCGAATCCGGCTTTGCCATCGGCCCGATCGACCTCTCGGTCAAGCGGGGCGAGGTGATCTTCATCACCGGCGGCAACGGCTCGGGCAAATCGACCCTGATGAAGGTGCTGTGCGGATTTTATCGGCCCCAGCAGGGGGTGATCGAGATCGACACCCACCCGATCGGATCGACGACGATGCGCTCGTACCGGGGACTGATCGCGGCGGTCTTCTCCGATTTTCACCTGTTCCCCCGTCTCTACGCGATCCCCCCCGAGCGGATTGCCGAGGCCGCTCCGCTGCTTGAAATGCTGGAAATGGAGAGGGTCAGCGGCCTGGACGGCAACCGTTTCACCCGGATCGACCTATCGACCGGGCAAAAAAAACGGCTGGCCCTGGTGGTGGCGTTGCTGGAACGGCGGCCAATCCTGGTTCTCGACGAATGGGCCGCCGACCAGGACCCTCATTTCCGCCGCCGTTTCTATCGCGAGATTCTTCCCGAGTTGCGCCGACGCGGCTTGACCGTGATCGCAGTGACCCACGACGATTCCTATTTCGACGCCGCCGACCGCCGCTTCCATCTCGACGAAGGACGGCTGCGCCCCGTCCCCCCGTCGGCCGCCGGAGTCTGAGCCGATGACGATGATCCGCCAATTGCGCTCGGAAATGTCCTCCAATCCCCGGTGGCTGGTCTTTCTGACGATTCTGTCGGCCTGCTCGACCACCCTGATTCTGGCGGTGATCAACATCGCGGCGGCGCAGGCGCAGTCGGGTGGAGCCGGGATTCGCCTTGTCCTGCTGTTCCTGGTCACCACCGCCCTCTACGCAGCCACCCAGAAGGCGGTGACCGGGATTTGCGCCACCGAGGTCGAGGGGCTGGTCGATCGGCTGCGCGGCGACGTGGTCGAGGGGATCCGCCATTCCGACATGCAAAGCCTGGACGAGATCGGTCAGGCGAAGGCGTTTTCCGCCCTGACCCGCGATTGCCAGACCGTCTCGCGCTGCGTGCCGATGCTGGCGGTAGGAGCGCAGGATGCGGTGACGCTGCTGTTCGTCGCCCTTTATGTCGCGTGGCTGTCGCTTGCCGCCTTTGGCGCGGTGACGCTGTTCCTGGTGCTGGCGGTGATGCTGCACTGGCGGCGAATGGCCGACCTGCGCCAAGAGACCAGCCGGGCCGAAGCCGCCGAGATGGAGCTGTTCGATGGGCTGGGCGGAATGCTGCGCGGGCAGAAGGAAATCCGCCTCAATGAACAAAGGGGGCTTGAGGTGGTCGGCGATCTGGCCGAAATCTCGCGCCGCACCCGGATGGCCAAGACCGCGATCAAGCAACGCTGGTCGCGCGAATTCGCCGGAATTCAACTGGCGTTCTATGTTCTGGTCGGAGTGATGGTGTTCGTGGTGCCGATGGTCACCACCACCTTTCACACCGAAGCGATCCAGGCCACCACCGCCGCGATGTTCATGATCGGGCCGATCGGCACCGTGGTCCAGGCGGTACCGATCATCGGCGACGCCGAACACGCTTTGACCGGGTTGTACGCATTGAAGGAGAGGCTGCGCGGCGGACGCGCCGCCGAAGCGGAATCGACGACAACCGCGCCGATGGCCCCGCCGCAGGAAATCGTGCTGTCCGACCTGGGCTATCGCTATCCCGACGACAAGGGCGAGTCCGGTTTTTCGGTCGGACCGCTGAACGCCCGCTTTCGCGCCGGAGAAATCACCTTCATCACCGGCGGCAACGGCTCGGGCAAATCGACCTTTTTGCGCCTGCTGGTCGGTTTGGTCCCGGCCAGCGGCGGCACCCTGTCGGTCGATGGCGAAATCGTCACCGAGGCGCGGATGCAGGCCTATCGCGACACCATCTCGGCGGTGTTCTCCGATTACCATCTGTTTCGCCCGCTCTACGGCATTGCCCCCGAGGCGTGGCCCAATGCCGGGCCGTTGCTGGAAAAGCTGGGACTCGACCGCAAGGTGCGGGTCGAGGACGGACGCTTTTCGACCCTGGCCCTGTCGGCGGGACAGCGCAAACGGCTGGCCCTGGTCGTCGCCGAACTGGAGGACAAGCCGGTGCTGATCCTCGACGAATGGGCCGCCGATCAAGACCCCCATTTCCGCCATTTGTTCTATGAAGAGATCCTTCCCGCCTATCGTGCCCAGGGCAAGATGGTGATCTGCGTCACCCATGACGACCGCTGGTTCGGCGTCGCCGACCGGGTGTTGGCGATGCGCGAGGGCGCTTTTGTCGAAGGAACCGGCTGATGAGCGGCCCCTGGCTGGTGCGGATCGGCAAGCCCGCCGCCCGTCATCCCTCGCTGCGATTATTGGGGTTGCCCCATGCTGGCGGCGGCCCGTCGCTGTTCCGCCCCTGGGCCACGGCGCTGCCCCCCGACGTCGATCTGGTCGCGGCGCAATTGCCCGGCCGCGAACGGCGTCTGGCCGAAACGCCTTGCCGCGATGCCAAGACCATCGTGACGGGACTGGTCGCGGCGGTCCTGGCGCTACCGCCCGCGCCGCTGGTGCTGTACGGCCATAGTCTGGGAGCATCATTGGCCCTCGATCTTGCCGTCGCTTTGACGGAGGCCCAGGCCCCCCTGGCGCTGGTGACAGTGGCGGCCCGGGCCGCTCCGTACCTGCCGCCCCGGCGTCCGCCGCTGTCGCCGCTGGATGACCGCGCTTTCCTAACGGCGATCGGCGCGATGGGCGGAACCCCGCGCGAGGCGCTGGAGCACGCCGAATTGATGGCGATGGTTCTGCCCGTGCTCCGGGCCGACTTCGTGCTGTCCGAAGGGTTTGCCCGCCCGCCCGCCCCGGTAATCGCCTGTCCGCTGCTGGCGGTAAACGGACGCGACGATCCCTATGTCACCGAGGCCGACATGCGGGCCTGGAGCGCGTTTGCCGCCGGTCGCTTCCGCTTCGAAGAGGTGGCGGCGGGCCATTTCTTCGCGCAAAGTCATCGCAACGACATTCTGCGGCTGATCTTCGAGGAAATCGGGTGGACGTCGTCCGCTTCCGCCACGGACCTTTGTCAGGAGGCATCATGACCCGGATCGCAAGCCTGGCCCGGCGCTGGACTCTCGCGCTTTTGCTTTTGCTGGTCCCTGTCGCGGACGGTTTGGCGGCCGAGAAAAAGAACGGCCTCCCCTATAATCCCGATTTCGTTCCCCTGAACCAGTACAAGGATTGGACCGATATCAATCTTGTCTCAAGCAATTCGGCCCTAAATCCGCTCAAGGAAAAGTACCTGACGATCTATTCTGGTGGAACAACCGGAGTATATTTCACGGTTGCCAGTGCATTATGCGACACAATGCGTAAGAATTTCGACCAGCATGGCATCCATTGCGTCGCATTGCGCTCGCAAGGCAGCACCGACAACCGCAGACTGATGCGCCAGGGCCGAGCCCAGGTGGTCATCATGCAATCCGACGTCACCTATCTGGCCGCTTCGGGCGAGGAACCGATCCCCGGGGCGCAATCGGTCATGTCGCTGTACGGCGAAATGGGCATGCTGGTGACACGCAGCAAAGCCGCGATCATCACGCCCGAAGATTTGCGCGGCAAACGGATTAATCTCGGTCCGGACGGCAGCGTCGGTCAAAAGCTGATCC
The DNA here is from genome assembly GCF_900108475.1 of Magnetospirillum fulvum. GTDB lineage: Bacteria > Pseudomonadota > Alphaproteobacteria > Rhodospirillales > Magnetospirillaceae > Phaeospirillum > Phaeospirillum fulvum_A. Next base: position 119,761 of record NZ_FNWO01000007.1, read on the forward strand.
TCGATTATCTGGCCGCCAGCGGCATTCGTCCCGCCGATCTGGCCCGGCGCGACACTTTCCCGATCGATTCCAGTCCTCAAGGGCTGTGCAGCGGCTATATCGACGCCTTCGCGGTATGGAGCGGGCATCCGTCACAACTGGTCTCCGATACGATTTCGCGCTGCAACGCGCGGGTTCTTGGACTGGCCGGGCCGGGGATGGAGGAGATGCTGCGCCTCCATCCCGAATATTCGCGACTGACCCTGCCCGCCAACACCTATCCGGGACAGACGAATCCGCAGGAGACCTATGGGATCAAGGCGACTCTGGTCGCCTATCAACCGGTCGATCCGACCGTCGTCTACTGGCTGGTGCGTTCGGCGGTCGAGAATATCGAATTGCTGCGGACACTCCATCCCGCCCTGAAAACCCTGACCGTCCACGAGATGATCTCGTCCGGCAATTACCTTCCGTTCCACGCCGGAGCCGCCCGCTATTGGCGCGAGGCGGGCCTGCTCCCAGCACAACCCAAACACTAAAAGCGTGCAAGGCATGAAGATTTCAGGTTGACCGCATTTTCTTGCGCTCCTATCCTCGGCACGAGCGCTGGCGACCACGACGATTCGATATCCGACGGCGGCGACTTCCGCACCGCTCCGCCCGCAAAGGGACGCCCCGCCTCTGTCGGGAACATCCTTTGCGGACGTTTTCATGCTATTCTTGCGTTGTCGATCCTGACCAACTGGATTCACCTCACGGGGGAGATCATGACCAGCGAGGCTAAAGCCAAGACCCAGGCTGCTGTTTCGGACGGGCCTGTTGAAGAGAGGATAACGCCGCCACCCGAGACGGACATTCATTCCGCCGCGGCCGATTCGGTCATCCGCAACAACGTCTACTGGTCGATCGGAGCGGGCGTCATTCCGCTACGCTTCCTCGACACCGCGGCGCTGATCGCCGTTCAGGTTAAACTGCTGAAGGAACTGGGCGATCTGTACGGCGTGCCATTCAAGGCCAATGCCGTCAAATCCTCGGTCGCCGCCCTGCTGGCGGGAATCGGCACCACCGCGATCAGCGGGGGAATCCTGTCTTCCGGCGTCGCCTATGGCCTTTTGCGCAATGCGCCGGTGTTCGGAACGCTGTTCTCACTGGCGACCCAGCCCGCTTTCGCGGCGGCGTTCACCTATGCCGTGGGCAAGACCTTCAAGCGTCACTTCGCGTCCGGCGGAACCTTCCTGTCCTTCAACGCCAAGAAGGCCAAGGACGATTTCGCCGCCGAGTTTGCCGAAGCCAAGGACAAAGGCATCGGTGCGGCAACGGCGGCGGCGTAACGCTATCGTCGGCCCCGGTCGATAGAGTATGGTGTGGTATCGAACGCGGTGGGCAAACGCCCACCGCGGCGATGTTCTTGGCGGAAGGCGAAGGAACACGGCATGCCAATCATTGTCATCGTTCTTTATGTGATTGCCTGCGTGCTCTGCGGCCTGTTGGGCCGAACCACCGCGTTTGGGTTTGCCGGTCATTTCCTGTTGGCGCTGGTGATATCGCCGGTGTTCGACCTGTTGATTCTCGTCGCCTGCCGCCCGTCCCGCGAAATTCGTAAACGGATCGAGAAAGTTACGTTAGAGTAACCCTGTCCTCGGCGGTGCCGGAACGGGCATCGCGTCGGATAATCGCGAGGGATTCGGGAAGACCCGACAGACCCGAAATAAGCCCGACCAGCGAGAAGGGTGGAGATGACAGAAGTAAACAATGCGGCGACTCCCGCGGCGAGTGTCTCGCCCTCGGCCTTCCGTCGTCTTCTGGACCAGAGCGGCTTTAACACGCTAAAGCGTCAACTGCGCCACAACGCCAGTTCTATCTACATCTTCTCGCTCTTGCTGGTGCTGGGCATGATCCTGCTTGCCCCCAGCATCTTCATCAACGTCCCTGCCGGTCATTCCGGGGTGCTGTGGCTGCGCTTTTTCGGCGGCACGGTGACCGACCGGACCTTTGGCGAAGGTGTTCACGCCATCTTCCCGTGGGACGAGATGTATATCTATGATGCCCGGCTCCAGAACAATGTCCGGACCTACGACACCATTTCCTCGAACGGCCTGACGATGCAGGTCGAGGTGGCGGTGCGGTATCGGGTCAACAAGGACTCGCTTGGCCTCCTCCATGCTCTGGTCGGGCCGGATTACCCGGAAATCCTGGTCTATCCGGAAATCGGCTCGCATGTCCGCGAACTGATCTCGCGCTACACTCCCGAACAGCTTTATTCCGACGCGCGCGGCTTCATCCAGGCCGAATTGCTGGAACGGATGGTGCGCCAACTCGGCTCGTCCCTGGTCAACCAGAGCTTTCGCGGCAAGCTGGTGACGGTCGAGGACGTGCTGATCCGCTCGGTCAAGCTGCCGGAAAAGGTGTCCGAGGCGATCGAACGCAAGGCCGAACAATATCAGGCAATGCTGGAATACGATTTCCGTATCGCCCGCGAGGAAAAGGAACGCGAGCGCAAGAAGATCGAGGCCGAAGGTATCCGCACCTTCCAGGACATCGTCGCCCGCACCATCACCCCGGAATATCTCCGTCTGCGCGGGATCGAGGCGACAATTGCGCTATCGACCTCTCCCAACGGCAAGATCATCATCATCGGTGGGGGCAAGGATGGACTGCCGGTGATTCTCAACACCGCCGACACGTCGCCCCCCTCCCCCCTCCGCGCCGATGCTGCCCCCGCCCCCACCCGTGAAGCCTCTCCGACGACCGAAACCAAGTCGTTCAACGCCCGCTCGTCCGACATTCCGCCGCCCAACGCCGCTCTTCCGGTGACGGACGTCAACCGGCGCAGCAGGCCCTCGGTTTGGAGTTCGCCCGTGCCGACGGAATTCGTGCCCGCTCCCCCCGCCGCCGTTTCTTCGGGCGACGGCAAGGCTCCGTCCAAGGAGTCAAGTGACGGCAAACCGGCAGCTCCGCCCGCCCGCAAACCCACTCGGGAATGATTTTGCGTCGCAATATTTAGGGATTGGGCCTGACGGAAATAGACTTCGCCGCGCGCCAATAATATAACTTTTTCCTTGGCTCCCAGAGCGGAGGATATGTCCATGGGTGCGCCTATATCTAAATTGGTGTGGTTGGCTACGGCCCTGCTCAGTGCTTTTGCGCTGGGCGTGGTGGCATTGGAACGTGGCGAGAGCGTCAACGCCATCTGGCTCGTGATCGCCGCTGTCTGTACCTATTTCATCGCCTATCGCTTTTACGGGCTGTTCATCGGCCAAAAAGTGATGCAAGTCGATCCGGGGCGGATCACTCCGGCCGTTCGCTACAATGACGGCCTCGATTACGTCCCCACCAACCGGTACGTCCTGTTCGGCCACCATTTCGCCGCCATCGCTGGCGCGGGGCCGCTGGTCGGGCCGGTGCTGGCCGCCCAGATGGGCTATCTTCCCGGAACCTTATGGATTCTCGCCGGTGTCGTCTTCGCCGGAGCGGTGCAGGATTCGATGGTGCTGTTCCTTTCGACCCGCCGCGACGGCCGGTCGCTGGGCGACATGATCCGCTCTGAAATGGGGCCGCTGGCCGGGTCGTTGGCCCTGGTCGGCGTGCTGATGATCATGATCATTATCCTGGCCGTGCTGGCCCTGGTGGTGGTCAAGGCCTTGACCGGCAGTCCGTGGGGCACCTTCACCGTCATCGCCACCATTCCGATCGCGATCCTGATGGGGATCTATGCCCGCTTCCTGCGGCCGGGCCGAATCGGCGAGATGAGTCTGATCGGCTTTGCCCTGCTGATGACGGCCCTGCTCTATGGCCAGACTGTCGCCGAAAGCCCCGATCTGGCTCCGCTGTTCACCTTCAAGGGTGAGCAATTGGCGCTGATGATCATCGGCTATGGCTTTGTCGCCTCGGTGTTGCCGGTGTGGCTGCTGCTCGCCCCGCGCGACTATCTGTCGACCTTCCTCAAGATCGGCACCATCATCTGCCTCGCACTCGGCATCCTGGTCGCGATGCCGGTGTTGAAAATGCCTGCGGTAACCCAGTTCATCGATGGGACCGGCCCGGTCTTCGCCGGGAATCTGTTCCCCTTCCTGTTCATCACCATCGCCTGCGGCGCGGTGTCGGGCTTCCATGCCCTGATCTCCTCGGGCACCACGCCCAAGATGCTGGAAACCGAAAAGCAGATTCCGCTGATCGGCTATGGCGGGATGCTGATGGAAAGCTTCGTCGCGGTAATGGCGATGGTTGCCGCCACCGTGATTGATCCCGGCGTCTATTTCGCGATGAACAGCCCGGCGGCGCGGATCGGCACCGACGTCGTCAACGCGGCGACGGTGATCAGCTCCTGGGGCTTTGCGATCACCCCGGAAATGTTGGTCGAAACCGCCAAGGATGTCGGCGAGACCTCGATCCTGTCGCGGGCGGGCGGCGCTCCGACCCTGGCGGTGGGCATGGCCCAGATTTTCTCCAGCGTCATCGGCGGCAAGACGATGATGGCGTTCTGGTACCATTTCGCGATCCTGTTCGAGGCGCTGTTCATCCTCACCGCCGTCGATGCCGGCACCCGCGCCTGCCGCTTCATGGTCCAGGACATGATCGGCGCGGTGACGCCGAGCTTCCGCCAGACCAAATCCTGGAGCAACAACCTGATCGCCACCGGAATCGCCGTCACTTTGTGGGGCTATATCCTCTATACCGGCGTGATTGATCCGTTGGGCGGCATCAACACCTTGTGGCCGCTGTTCGGTATCGCCAATCAGATGCTGGCAGGCGTCGCCCTGGTCCTGTGCACGGTGGTGCTGTTCAAGATGAAGCGGCAGCGTTACGCCTGGGTCACCGTGCTTCCGGCGATCTGGCTGCTGATCTGCACCTTGACCGCCGGAATGCAGAAAGTGTTCCACGCCAGTCCGGCAATCGGCTTCCTGGCCCAGGCCGACAAGTTCGGCACCGCCTTGGATGCTGGCAAGGTGATTGCTCCGGCCAAGTCCATCGACCAGATGAACCAGATCGTGTTCAACGCCTATGTCGATGCCGGTATCGCGATCTTCCTGCTGATCCTGGTGGTGGCGATGGTCGGTTTCGGCATCATTTCAATCCGTCGGGCGATTGCCGCCGATCACCCGACCGCGATTGAATCCGGCACCGCCAAGGAGGCGAGCCATGCTTGACCTGAAGGCGGCCTATCGCATTCTCAGTCAGGCCAGCCGTTTGATGGTGGGCGTTCCCGACTATGACGGGTATGTCATTCACCAGATGACCCGCCACCCCGACGATCCGGTGATGAGCTACGAGGAATTCTTCCGCAACCGTCAGGATGCACGCTATGGCGGTGGCGGAGCGACCCGCTGCTGCTGATCCGAAGATCGAATCCGTAACGAGGCGAAGGCCGACAGCAATGTCGGCCTTCGTCACGTCTGGGGAAAGGGAAGCGGTTAAAACAGCAGCGCGACCGCGCGGGACCGGTCGGCGGGCGACAGACCGCGATTCGATGCCAGATAATGCAACGCGATCAGCCCGCGCTCGTCGGCACGCAGGGGATCGGCCCCGCTTTGTGCCACCGCCTCGATCTCGGCGAGCGTCCCTCCGGCGGCGGCGGCACTCAGCGGACTCGAGGGTTGACCGGGCCGGGACGGCTTGGCCAGCGCCACGTCGGCGATTCCCTTGACCGGATCGCGGGCGAAACGCTCCAGCGCGGCGAAATCGCTGGCGCGGCCAGCAGGAACCGGGCAGTCGGTCAGCGGTCCGGCCAATTGACGCAACGACTTCGCCGCAATCTCCAACCGGGCACGCTGGGTCGCCGCCAACCGGCAGGGCAACCGCAAACCGCGCCCGTCGAACGCGGACAGACCCGACGCCGACCGACGCGACACCAGATCGTAGCCGTTCAGGCGCGGCAACATGTCGGCCAGCAGAACCGCATCGACCTTGCGCAGCACCAGGGCGAGGCGAACGAAAGCGGCGGTAACGGCGGCATCGCCGCTCTTGCGCGGCAAAGCGGGCAGCAATTCGAAATAGCTGACCAACCATTCCTGCCGCTCGGCCAAGGCCGGATCGGCCTCCATCTTCGCCTCGGAGGGAATCTGCGCCGCGACTGCCGCTTCGGCCACGTCGAGGGCACGGTTGGCTCCCACCGCATCGCCCGCCAGAATTCGCCGCAACGCTTCGGCCACCATTGCCAGACGGTCGGCAGCGGGGGCGGCGGCTTTGATCGACTCGCGTCCGGCGGCGGCACGGTTCAGTTCACTCTGGATGTGGGCAAACACGGCTTGCGGCGAACTGGCGGGAAGCGGATCAGGCGCGGCTTCGGCCATCGGCGGCGGTGCCTCTTCCGGCGCGGGAGGTGTCTCCGGCAGAGCCGCCTCAGGCGGGACCGGCGGGACCGGCGGGGGCTCCGACATCGAATAGAACAGCCAGCCGCCTCCCAGCCCGACCGCGACCGCCAGCAGCCCCAGACCGATCCTCACCGTCTTCGTCGCGACAGGCATCGTACTTTCCTCACTCGGCCGATGGGGGCACGATCGGCGGTTTCTCGCGACGACGCAACATGCGGCGCAGCATTCCCAACATCTCGGTCGGACTCTGGAACAGCAGCGGCAGGCGCGGCCGATCGACCGCGGTCGGCTCGAGCGCCAACCCGATCTCGGCGATGGTGCCATCCCAATCGAGCGAGCGAACGATCAGTTCGACCTCGCCCAACGCCGCCCGGTCGCCGACACCGGGCGTGTGGCCCAATTGACGGACCAGCCATTCCGACGCCGTCCGATTTTGTTCCTCGACGGGAATGGTCAGGCCGTAAGACACCCCCAATTCCTTCATCTTGCTGGTGGGAGCCAGCCCGAAATCGCCGAAGAAGCGGTGATCGGCCTCGGCCGCCGGGGCGGCGCTGGCAAACATCCGGTCAAGATGGGGAACCCGCTCGGGCCGGGCAAACAGATAGGCGGTGTCGCCAGGACGCAGCGCCCCAACGGCGAACGCACCAAACGAGCGTCCATCGCGTAGCACCAGTGACGGCTCGGCCCAGCGCGGCAGCCTCTGGCCGCGCGCCACCAGCGAATCCGCAACGACGCGATAGGCGACCAGTTCGTGACGCGCGCCGGGAATCTCTAGCTCCATTCGCTCGACCGGACCAATCCGGCGCGGCACCACCTGACCGAGAAAGCGGGCCACCGGCGCAATGGTCCAGCCCTGCAAGGCCAGACTGACCAGCACGACCAGGAAGGTGACGACGAAATAATCGCGGCCGTTGTTGAGGCCAGCCACCATCGGCACGATCGACAGCAGCACCGACACCGATCCGCGCAGCCCGACCCAGGCGATAAACGAGGTGTCGTTACGCTTGAACCCGAACGGCAGCAGACACATCCAGGCAGCCAGCGGACGGGCGACGAACATCAACACCACCGCCACCGCCAGCGCGCCGGGAATATAAGGGGGGAATTGCGACGGTGTCGCCAACAGCCCCAGCGTCAGGAACATCACGATCTGGGCCAGCCAGGTCAACCCTTCCTGGAATCGCCGCATCGTTTCAGGTGCGGCGATGCGGGCGTTTCCGGCGATCAGCCCGGCGATATAGACCGCTAGAAAGCCGCTGCCTTGCATCACCCCGGTGGCGGCGAACACCACCATCGCCAGACTGATCGCGGCCAAAGGCTGCAACCCGCGTTCGAACCCCATCCGGTTGACCGCGAAAACGATCAGCCCGCCCCCGGCCATTCCGGCCAGTGCGCCAACGCCAAACTGGGTGGCGAATTCCGACAAAATGCTAAGACCGGCCAATCCCGACACGCCATGATGCCCGGCCAGCAGCCCGACCAGGGACAAGGTGAGGAAGATCGCCATCGGATCGTTGCTGCCGGATTCGACTTCAAGGGTCGAGCGGACGCGGTCGCGCAGGTTCAGTCCCCCCACCCGCAGCAGGAAGAACACCGCCGCCGCGTCGGTCGAACTGACGATCGCGCCCAGCAAGGCCGATTCGACCCAGCCCATTCCCAGCAGGTAATGAGTCGGCAGCGCCACCACCGAGGTGGTGATCAGAACCCCCAGGCTGGCCAGAGTAAGGGCGGGAAAGGCGGCGGAGCGAAACGCCTTGATCCCGGTATGAAAGCCGGAATCGAACAAAATCACCGCCAGCGCGACGCTGCCAATCAGATAGGCGGCGCGGACATCGTCGAAGTGAATGTGGCCCAATCCGTCCTCGCCAGCCAAGAGGCCGACGGTCAGGAACACCAGCAGCAAGGGCGCCCCGATCCGGGTACTGAGCAGGCTGGAGAAGATGCTGAGCGACACCAGCCCCGCAACAATGAGGATGGCGACGTTCATGGACTCGATCATCGGGTGGCGCGCCCTTCGGATGGGGGGTCGAGGGGAACCGGGGCCAAGTGTGGACGGCACCGCCCAAACCTGAAATCCCCTGCATTTCCAAGCTTAGGCCATGGGATATCGCAGCCGCAATGGTCTAGACCCCGCTCGCCCTCGCTTTTCTCCCCACCCCATCACGCCAGCGTCACGGCGCGATGCCAAAACCGATCAAAACCTGCTCGCCCACCGCCCGCCGTGGCAAATCGGCGGGAAACAGCCGAGCCAGTCCGGGCGGGACCAGCACCGCCATCCGTCGCTCGGTCAGGAAGGTTTCGAGGCTGACCGGAATCTGGATCGTGGCATGATCCGCGCCGACCCGCACCGCCCCCACCGGCTGCGAGGACAATGCTTCGCCCCGGCCCAAGGTGTGGATCAGTTCGGTGATCGCGCCGTCGCGCAACGCCGCTTCGCGCTGCAAGACAGGATCGGCCGAAACGAATCCGGGCGGAGCCAGGAACGACGATTTCCCCGCCGCAAGATTGGCTTCGGGGTGAACCACCAACGCTCCGGGCAGCGCCACCGCCTTCACCTCGGGCACCTGATAGGCACGATTGTCGTACAGCGCCACCAGGGGGAAGTCCGGTAACGGAGCCAGATTCTCCCAGGCGACCCAACTCGATTCATCGGCGAAGGTTCCGGCGCTCCAGCGACCGGAATGGGCCAACGCGGTGCGATCGATCCAGGCCGGCGAGGCCAGATCGGCCCCGCTGCGGACCAGCAGCAGCAGCAACAAGAGCGGAACCAGGGTCGAGGCCGGAACCAGCCCGGTCCCCAGCCCACAGCCCAGCTTTTCGCGAATCAGCAGCAGCAGGCGGGCGAACAGCGCCAGCCCGATCGCGATCCCGACCGCGACGGCATGCGGGGCCAGCACCAGCAGCGCGCCCAGCAGTAGCAGACGTTCCAGTCCGGCCAACCGGGTCGAAGTCGCAAGGCGCGCCACCATGACGGTCAGCACCAGCCAGGTCGGATAGGCGCTGGCATGCGCCAGCGACAACACCGACAACAGCGGATCGGTCTGCGTCGGCGCGACCCGCAGCAGGAGCAACAGCCCCAGCCCCGCAGCCAGAATCGGCCCGTTCAAGGCCCACAACCAGCCGCGCAGGGTGGGCTCGTCCGTCTTGCTCCCCTCGCGGATCGCCCAGACGCAGGCCAGCGCCAGCAACGCCCCGGCCAACGGCGTCTGACCGGCCAGCGCCGTCGCGGCATCAATGGCGCGGGGCGGCAACGCGGCGACGATGGTCAGCATCAACCCGGATGCCGCCAGCGGCAGCAGCCCCCACAGCCGCGACAGATTCGGCAGCGAGCGGTCGAACGCCAGCCACAGCGGCACCGCCAGAGCGAGCAGAAGATTGCCGTCGGGCGAAGCGGCAACACACAGGCTGGCGGCGATCGCCGCCCAAGCCGGACGGCGGTCGAGCCCGGCCAACAGAGCGGCGAACCCCAACAAATGAGCGATCCCCGCCGGGGTCGGAACATGAAACGGAACCGGAGCCGCCTCAACGCCGACCAGCAGCTTGGCCGAGAAGAAACAGCCGATCAGCACGGTCAACAAAGCGGCGGTCTGGTCGCCTCCGGTCAGCCTTCGCCGCACCACGCCGACCGCCGCCGCCAGGATCAGAAATCCGGCGGTCAGATGCAGGATCAGACCAAGGATATCGTTGCCAAGCGGCAGTCGAAGCAGACGCACGAGGGGATAGAGCAGCGACGGGCCAAAGATTCCCGGATCACTTAGAAAGGGATTGGCGGCAAACAGCGCCGGATCGCGCGCCTTCGCCAGTAATTCAAGGACATGATGAGTGGGCGGCGCAAAACCAAAATAAGCGACCGCGACAAACAGGCCGAGCCCCCCAATCATCAGCATCCGCCCGAGATCCGAAGACCGGTTCATGCCTTTTCCTTCCATCCGATCGTGGGAAACGCGGCAAGGCGAGAATGGGGAGGCTGCCCGCCGCGATTGATCCGCCGCATATATCTCGTTTTATGTATATCAGCAGGGTTTGCTCCGCACCAACCCAAACATCCATCGCGGGGGCAGCAAATACGCCCTTTAGGGAGGGCCAGCTCACACGCTATACTCGGCTGTTGCGACGCAGCATCGTCCAAAAACGGGAGGCATAACCATGAGCGATGAGTCCCTGCACGGCCTGTATTACGAGGATCTGTCGATCGGACAGACGGCCAGCTTCGCCAAAACGGTAACCGAAGCCGATATCGTCGCCTTCGCCGGATTGTCGGGCGATTTCAATCCGGTCCATATCAACGAGGAATTCGCCCTGACCACCCCGTTCAAGGGCCGCATCGCCCATGGCATGCTGTCGGCGGCGTTCATCTCGACGGTGTTCGGCACCCGCCTGCCGGGGCCGGGCAGCATCTATGTCGCCCAATCGCTTAAGTTCAAGGCGCCGGTGCGGATCGGCGATACCGTCACCGCCCATGTCGAATTGATTGATCTGGTGCCGGAACGGAAATTCGCGACCTTCAAGACCACCGCGACCGTTGCGGGCAAAGTGGTGCTGGAGGGCGAAGCGACCTTGCGGGTCGAACGGAGAGAATAAAAGCGACGACGACACGGGGCGCGCGCGCGCGCTCACACGCGATGCGCGCCCCGTGTCGCTCGGACCCGGTCGCCTCAGACCGACTCGGTCGGCTTGCGCTTGTTCCGACGGCTCGCCGCCGTTCCGCCCGACCGTAACGGCGGGTCGATCAAGGCGCTGCCCCGCCCCGACAGCGATGGATTGGTCATGAAGTAATCGTGGGCGCTGAACGGTGTCTCGCCCGGATCGACCCGGTGATAGCGCCCGTCGGCATCCAGCATCCAGCACTGGGCGGTATCGCGCAGGTTAGCGACCATGATCTCGTCAAGGATCTGGGCATGAACGGTCGGATTCTCGATCGGGACAAAGGTCTCGACCCGCCGATCCATGTTGCGCCCCATCCAATCCGCCGACGAAATGAACACCTTGGCCTCACGCGACGGCAAAGGCTTTCCGTTGCCGAAACAGACGATGCGGGCATGTTCGAGGAAACGGCCGACGATACTGCGAACCCGGATCGTTTCGGACAGACCGGGAATGCCGGGACGCAGGCAGCAGATACCGCGAATCACCAGTTCGATCGCCACCCCGGCCTGGGAGGCGCGGTACAGCGCGTCGATCAATTGGGGATCGACCAGCGAATTGAGCTTGGCCCAGATCGTCCCCGGGCGACCGGCCTTGGCATGGGCGATTTCGATCTCGATCAGATCGAGCAGCGTCTGGCGCAGGAACAGCGGCGCGATCGACAGCTTCTCCAACCCTTCGGGAACGGCATAGCCGGTCATGAAGTTGAACGCCCGCGCCGCATCGCGGCACAACAGCGGGTCGCAGGTGAAGAACGACAAATCGGTGTAAATCTTCGCGGTGATCGGGTGGTAATTGCCGGTGCCGAAATGGACGTAGGAGACCAGACGGCTTTCCTCGCGCCGCACCACCAGCGACATTTTGGCGTGGGTCTTCAGCTCCATGAAGCCGAACACCACCTGGGCTCCGGCCCGTTCCAGTTTGCGGGCGAGATGGATGTTGGCCTCTTCGTCAAAGCGCGCCTTCAACTCGACCATGCAGGTCACCGACTTGCCCGCCTCGGCCGCCTCGATCAGCGCCTTGACGATTGGGCTGTCGGCGCTGGTGCGGTACAGCGTCTGCTTGATCGCGACCACCTGAGGATCGCGTGCCGCTTGGCGAATGAACTGGACCACCACGTCGAAGCTTTCGAACGGGTGATGAACCACGATGTCCTTCTGCCGGATCGCGGCGAAGCAATCGCCAGCGAAATCGCGCACCCGTTCGGGAAAACGGGCGTTATAGGGCGGGAACAGCAGATCGTGGCGCTGATCGGTGATGATCTGGCGGGCATCGACCAACCCCAGACGCCCCTCGAATTCGAACACGTCATGCTCATCGACATGCATTTCGGCGACGATCAGCGCCTTCAACGCCTCGGGGATTCCGGCCTTGAAGGTCAGCAGGATCACCCGGCCCAAGCGGCGGCGCTTCAGCGCGGATTCGAACACCCGCACCAGATCCTCGGCCTCTTCGTCGATTTCCATCTCGGAATCGCGGATGACCCGGAACATCCCGGCGCTTTCGACCTGAAAACCCGGGAACAGGCGGTCGAGGAACAAGACGATCGCGTCTTCAAGCGGGTAGAAGCGGATGCCCTCGCCGGGGAGCCGGAGGAAACGGCGCAATTGCGGCGGCACCGGAATCAGCGCCCGCAGCGCCTCGCCGTCGGAGCGACGGGTCAGCAGCACCACCAGGGCGATACCGAGATTGGGAATGAACGGAAACGGATGGGCCGGATCAATCGCCAGCGGGGTCAGGGCCGGAAAGATCTGCTCGTCGAAGGTCTGGCCCATCCACACGGTATCTTCGACGGTCAGGTGATCGGTTTTGACCACGGTGACGCCAACCGCCTGAAGCTCGTTTTTCAATTCGCGCCAGCCGCGATATTGGGTTGCCATCAGCTCGGCGGCATAGCGGCTGATCGCCTCCAACTGCTCGGCCGGGGTCAGCCCGTCCTGGCTGGGAGCCGCCACCCCAGCCTCGACCTGCCCTTTCAGCCCGGCGACCCGGACCATATAGAACTCGTCGAGATTCGAAGCCGAGATCGACAGAAAGCGCAGCCGCTCCAGCAACGGATGGCGAGGATTGAACGCCTCTTCGATCACGCGCGTGTTGAACGCCAGCCACGACAATTCACGATTAAAAAAACGATCGGCAGGCAAGGTCGCCACCGCCTCGGCCATCGCGGTCATTCCCGCTCTCCATCTTTGAAACTGTTGTCGCGCTGCATCCGCCCGACCCGTCCATACCGCCCCAGGGGGATTCCATACCGCAACACCAGCGCGGTCACCAGGGCAGTCACGGCGATCAGAGCGCTGGCCAGCAGGGTTCCATAGGGATTTTCCAACCCGAACGGCAAGCCTCCGGTGTTCATTCCGAAATATCCGGCGATAAAGGTCATCGGCAGCATGATCACCGTCACCACCGACAGGGTATAAAGGTTGCGGTTGGTCTGTTCGGCGACGACCGCCGCCAATTCTTCCTGCAAGATCGAGGCGCGCTGGCGGATTTCGTCGAGATCTTCGAGATGACGGACCAAGCGGTCGTTGATTTCGCGCAGATGGGTCTTCGCCCCGTCGGTCAGCCATGTCGCATCGTCGGAGCGCAGCCGGTACAGCGCGTCGCGCTGCGGGGCCAGATAGCGCCGGACCTGGACCACGCTACGCCGACTGTCGGCGATCGCCGAACGCAGATCGGACCCGGCATCGGCCTCGCTCAACCGATCCTCCAGCAACGAGACGTTCTCTTCCAGTTCATCGACCAGATCGCCGACATGGTCGGTGACCTTCTCGGCGATTCGCGCCATCAGCCCGCCCGCCGTGCGCGGTCCCTTGCCGTTCAGCATCGTCAGACGCAGATCGCGGAGCGCGTTAAGGCTGTGATCCTTGTCGCGCAGCGAGATGCAGCGGCCGGATTCCATCCAGATATGGATCGGCACCAATTCGGAATCGACCGAACCGGGATGGTCCTCGCCCGGACGCGGCTTGTTGACGCCGCGCAGCACCACCAGCAGCGAATCGTCAACATCCTCGACCCGGGGGCGGGATTCGTCGGCCAGCAACGCCAGCGCCACCAGCGGATCGAGCCCGGCCCGATTCCGCACCCAATCCTGGGCGACCGGATCGTCGCGTTCGAGGTGAATCCACAAGAAGCCGTCGATGGGGGTCCAGGCTTCGACCCCAGCCCAGGTCAGATCGACAAAGCCGCCGCTGGCAGTGGCCAGCATGGCAAAGCGAAGACCGGGCTCCAACCCGGCGGCCAGTTCCTTATCGACTCCCATCGCACCTCGTCCCTGTCACATCCGTCCAGGATAACCGAACCAGGACGATCGGGAAGTGACAAAAGGAAGATCAAGGATCGGTTGCCGGAACCGCCGGGCCGTACACCCCAAAGGAGGCCAGTCAGGCCCCCTTATCGGCATAGGGATTGCGCCCGCCGCGCACGAACAGGCGGATCGGCACGCCCTTGAGGTCGAACGCCTCGCGCAGGCCGTTGACCAGATAGCGGACATAGGATTCAGGCAGTTCGTCCGGCTTGGTCGCGAACAGCGCGAAGGTCGGCGGCCGGGCCTTGACCTGAGTGATGTAGCGGATCTTGTAACGGCGACCGCCGGGCAGCGCGGGCGGCGGGTGGCGCTCGATCACCTCGGCCAGCCAGCGGTTCAATTGCGCGGTCGGAATGCGGCGGTTCCACACCGCCCAGCTATCGACCACCGCATCCATCAATTGAGAGATGCCGCGCCCGTTCAGCGCCGAAATCGTCACGGTACGGACGCCCTTGACCTGGGGCGCCGAGGTCTCCAGCCGGTCGCGCAGGCGACCCAGCGCCACCTGGGGATTCTCGACCACATCCCACTTATTGACGGCGACGACCAGGGCGCGGCCTTCGTCGGCGATCAGGCGTAGGATGGTCAGATCCTGCTTGTCGAGAATCTGGGCGGCGTCCATCACCAACACCACCACTTCGGCGCGGCGGATCGATTCCAGGGTATTGGCGACCGACAGCTTCTCGACCGCGTCGTAGATATTGGCCTTGCGGCGCAGACCGGCGGTATCGACCAGCTTGACCGCTCGCCCGGCATGGGTCCATTCGACGCCGATCGCATCGCGGGTCAGACCGGCTTCGGGACCGGTCAGCAGGCGCTCTTCGCCCAGCAACTGATTGCCCAGGGTCGATTTGCCGACATTGGGGCGGCCGACGATCACCATCGTCAGCGGACGGCCGGGATCGGGTTCGGCTTCATCCTCGGCTACCGCGTCGGCGGCTTCGTCGGGGAACGGCGGAAACTCGTCTTCGTCCTCTTCGTCGAGCACCACGCCCGCCTTTTGGGCGTGCGGCATCAACGCCTCGAACAATTCGTACATTCCCTCGCCATGCTCGGCCGACACCGGCACCGGCTCGCCCATCCCCAGCCCATAGGCTTCGTACAGGCCGGGAGCCCCCGCCTTGCCCTCGCATTTGTTGGCGACCAGGATCACCGGGGTCTTTGCCTTACGCAGATGGTCGGCGAAATGGCGATCAAGCGGGGTCACCCCGGCGCGGGCGTCGATCAGCAGCAGGGCGACGTCGGCCTCTTCCACCGCGCGGTCGGTCTGGAAGCGCATCCGCGCTTCGATGCTGTCGCCGCCCAGTTCCTCGAAACCGGCGGTATCGACAACAAGAAAATCGACCCCCATCAGGCTGGCGCGGCCTTCGCGACGGTCGCGGGTAATTCCGGGCAGATCGTGGACGATCGCGAGCTTACGCCCGACGAGGCGGTTGAACAGGGTGGACTTGCCGACGTTCGGGCGTCCGACAATGGCAACGGTGAAAGGCATGCGGTCTCAGTTTTCAGCGATAAGCGACGAGATCGGCTTCGTCGGTGAGAAAATACAAGGTGCCGTTGGCCACGACCGGAGCGATGCTGACCCCATCGGGCGCCCTCTCCCAGCCGAGCATGTCGCCGGTATAGGGCGACAGCGACACCAGTTTGCCGTCGGAACTGCCGAGAATCAGGCGGTCGGAAACCAGAACCGGCCCCGACCACATGATGCGGCCATCTTTGTCCTTGGGGTCTTCCCAGCTTTGCATCTGGGTGACCCAGACGATGCGGCCGGTCTTGGCTTCGACCGCGACCGCTTCGTTGTTGTTGGTCAGCAGGAACAGATAATCACCGGCAACCCAGGGGCTTTCGACCCCGCCGATTTCCTTTTCCCACAGGCGGCGACCGGTCTTCTGATCGAGGCAGACCAGCATGTCGCCGTTGCTGATGGCATAGACCCGACCGCGATCAATCGCCGGACGGCCCCGAATGTCCATCAACGCGCCGATGATCTCGGTGCGGCGGATCGTCACCAGCGAATCCTGCCAGATCGGCACGCCGGTATCGACCCGAAGCGCGAACAATTCGCCCGAGGAATAGGGCACCAGGACCATGTTGCCATCGACCGCCGGGCTGTTGCCCGCCAACAGGCCGGTCGCCTCGGTAATGCCGGAATGGGTCCACAGCACGGTACCGTCTTCGGCGGCCAGGGTGTGAGTCTGGTTATCGACGGTGACGGCAAAGACGCGCCCGCCGCGCACCGTCGGCGCACCGCGCATCGGCCCGGACACCGTCTGCCGCCACAGGATGCGGCCCGAAGCGGCATCGAGCGCGACCACCTGGGCGAACCCGGTGGCGACGAACACTCGTCCCTCGTCATAGGCGATGCCGCCGCTGGTATAGACGTTCGAATTGTCGCTGGGGATCGTATCGGTTCCCCACAGCCGCTTGCCGGTTTCAGCGTTAAAGGCGCTGACCTGCGAGGCGGCATCGACGGTAAACACCTTCCCCTCGGCGACCACCGGTTGACCGAGCAGACGGCGGCGCTTGCTCGACCCGCTGCCGGCATTGACCGACCACGCTTCCTGAAGCTCGCCCTCCGCCACCATGTGCTGCATGGCGTGGTTGGAATAGCCCCCGGCCTGGGGCCAATCTTCGTTGGCTTCGGGCGGCGGCAGAACGACCTTGGCGACCGGGCCGGAGATTTCCGGCTCGATCTGCTTTTCACGCGACAGCACCGAGATACGCTTGCCCGGCAAGGGCGGTGCCGACCGTTCTCCCAGCCAACCCGTATCGCAGCCGGTCAGGACGATCGAGGCCGCGAGAGCTCCGGCAAAGGCAAGACGCGGCGCGCGGCGCGGCGAGGAATGGCGGAAGACGGCGGCGGTCATCACGGTCAGCCCCGATCGGCCTGGCCGGTGACGGCCAGCATTTCGGCGGCGCGGGTGCGCATGCCCTCGGGCGCGGCGGCATCTTCGGCCAAGCGCGCGAACAGTTCGGCGGCACGGGGCTTATCGCCCCGTCGCAGCGCGGCCAAAGCCTGAAGCTCGCGGGCGGAGTGACGCCACGAGCTCGATTCGACCGCCAACGGCTCCATCATCTTGTCCAACTGAGCCGGATCGGTGGAATCGAGGGTCAGATATCCGGCCCGGATCGTCGCCATATCGCGATAGACCGCCTCGGCCGAACTGTCAGCGGCAACGGCGCTATAGATCGCGGCGGCAGCGGCGATATCGCCCTGCTGCTGACGCAGATCGGCCAGACGCAGATTGGCGAGCAAGTGGTATCCGCTCGCGCCATCGACGGCCAGTCGGGTCAGTTCGTCGATCGCCTGATCGCGCTTTCCCTGTTCGAGCAGAGAAGCGACCTCGTGGAAGCGCTGCGAGGATTCCTTGCGCTGCTGTCCGTCCCAGGCCCGCCAGCCCTGCCAGCCAGCGACGGCAAGAACGGCGGCGACACCCACGCCAACAACGAAAATCCCATGGCGTTTCCACAGGTTCGTCAGTTGCTCGTGCCTCAGATCCTCGTCAACCTCCTTGATAAGAAGGTCGGCGGCGGCATCATGCTGCTGCTTCTCGGTCAAGAAAGACTCTCCATGGGGGGAACGCGGCACACAGACAAGCCGCGCCGTAACATAGTCCGCGACGGCGGTCTTGGCAAACCCCGGTTCGTATGGCCTTAAGTCTCAAACGCCGGGGCGGATCACTCCGCCCGCCATTTGATCGAGCAACCGATGCTGGGAACCTGATCGGCCGGAGTTTCGCCGGTTTCGGCAACCAAGCGCATCGCCTCGACCAATTCGCGCCTTGCATCGGTCGGTCCGGCTTGTCGCCCCGACGCGTCCAGGCGGCCACGATAGCGCAGCACGCCCCCGGCGTCGAAACCGAAAAAGTCCGGGGTGCACACCGCGCCATAGGCCCGGGCGATCTGCTGCGACTCGTCGTGCAGATAGGGGAAAACCAGACCATGCTGGCGGGCGAACGCCACCATATTGTCGAACGAATCGTCGGGATAGGTCGCGGCATCGTTGGCGTTGATCCCCACCACCCCGATCCCGAGTTGCTTCAGGTCGGCGGCATCGCGGTTGAGACGGTCGATAATCGCCAGCACATAGGGACAATGGTTGCACATGAACACCACCAGGGTGCCGCGCGGACCGGCGATATCGGCCAGAGACCAGACTCGCCCATCCGTGCCGGGCAACGCAAAATCCTGAATCCCGGCTCCCAAGCTGCCGGTCGGAGTTTCCACCGCCATTGTTCTGCTCCCTGTTCTTCAGCGTCGGACCCTGCCCTCCTCATCGGCAGAAACTGCCCATTGATTCGGCACCGATCCCCCCTCACAATACACAGGAATATTTTGGATGGGATCAGGGAAATGGTGTCAAGACTCGTTCCCCTGGCATCGCTGGTTCTGCTCCTCCCGCTGGGGGGATGCTACTACTTGACATCGACCGGGTTCGGATCGGCGCCCAAGCCCCTGCCCGACCCCTACACCCTGATGCATTTCGAGGCGATCAGCCTGATGGGAACGCACAAGTCGATCGTCGATCACATCTATGGCTGGATCACCGACAAGGATTGCTCCAGCCCTCGGGCCGAACGGGGCGAAGCCTATTGCCGCGATTGGGTCGGCAAGCCGCCGCCGCCGCCGCAGATTTACTGCTACAGCACGCTGGCCCGACCGACCTGCTATGCCCAACCTTATAACGAGGGAAATGACCGTCTGATTGGATTCGTGCCGCCGACAACGCCGATCCGCTGATCCCGGCCGGTCAAACCGGTGGCAAGATCAGACTGGGCGATAGTCATCCGCCCGGCGATGGGGATGAACCGGAGACGGCAGGGAAAAACCAAAGGTCGTTCCATCTTGCCCCGGAATCAGATCAACCCAGATCCGTCCGCCCATTTGTTCGACCAAACCACGGACCACGGTCAGGCCCATCCCGATCCCTCCCCCGCTTTTGCCGGGGTGGCGCAGGATTTCGCACAATCGGGCAGCGCGGGCGGGGTCAAGCCCCAGGCCGTTATCGCGGACACGAAAGTCGATCATCGCCCCGTCGCGAAGGGCCGAGACATGAACCACCGGACGCCGGAGCGGTGAGCGGAAACGCACGGCATTGCCGATCAGTCGGGTGAAGATTTCGGCCAGCAGCTCCGGATCGGCAACGATTTCCGGCAAGGGATCGACGATCAAGGCGGCATCGGCATCATGCAGACACTCGGCCAGACGCTGGCGCGCCGCCGCGATGGCCCCCGAGGGCACGATGACCGCGACACGCTCGGATCGGCTGGCAATGGTGTGATCGGCGCCCCGCATCCGCAACAGCGCGTCAAGACGGCGCTGACGACGGAGCAGAATCGTCAGAATCGTCGCGATGCCGACAATGCCGACGCCCAGCAGAACAATTGAAATCGCCTGGGAAAGCTCGACAGGATTGAACGACAGTCCCAGCAGGGGATGCAGGGGCAAACCGCCGTCGGTTCGAACCAGTCCATCGGCTCCGACAGACCAGACCAGGACAACCATGACCGCCCCCAGAATAGGGGACAATCTCGCTATAGTTAGGCTGCTTCCGCGATCGGATGAATTGGCGTTCATTCTGACACCGATATCTTCCATTGGTTGCTGTTCTGTTCGGCTTTTGACGTCCTCAGCACAAACATCAACCCTTATACGCCATCGATCACAATGAATTTACGTCAACGATTGAATTAACGGAGAATACCATGTAAATGAGTCATGAATGCTTTTATGGGAGATTTAGCCGTGCAGGCCAAAGCCCATGTGCTGATCGTCGAAGACGACCCGGTAACCCGAAGCAAATTAGCAGCCTACATGATTGCCGAGGGCTTTCAAGTCAGCGAAGCTGGCGATGCCCGCGACATGAAAGCGATGGTCGCCCGCTCGATCCCCGACGTGGTCCTGCTCGATATCAACCTGCCCGACGAAAGCGGCTTGATCCTCGCGCGCGAATTACGGGCAAAATCCTCGGTCGGGATCATCCTGGTCACCGCGCGTCACGACGAAACCGACCGGATCGTCGGGCTGGAAATCGGGGCCGACGATTACATCACCAAGCCGTTTAACCCGCGCGAACTGGCGGTCCGGGTCCGCAACCTGCAAAGACGGGTTGCCCCGACGATGGCCGCCGAGCGCTCCGCCTCGGGTGTGTATTCTTTTTCCGGCTGGAAACTCGATTGCGATGCCCGCCAGTTGTTTTCCCCGGCCGGAGACAGCATCCGCCTGACCCGGGGCGAATTTGACGTGCTGGCCGCGCTGGCCCGCAATGCCGGTCGCGCGCTGACCCGCGATCAATTGCTCGACCTCACCCAGCACGACGGCGAGGCGGTGATCGACCGCACCATCGACGTTCTGGTCGGACGGTTACGACGCAAGATCGAGACGGATTCGCGTCAACCGGCGATCATTCTGACCGTCCACGGCGTCGGGTATCGCCTGGTCGGCGGCTAAAATGGTGCCCTCGGAAACCGGCACAAAGCGGTGCATACCGGCGGAATGCCACCGGCAAGACGCACCCAAAAAAAAGGCCGCACGGTTGCCCGCGCGGCCCAAGGTCAGGGAGGAAACGTCCAGGAAAGACGAGCGGCGCAGGTTCGCGCCAACGTCTTTGCTGCACTGCACTATATAGCTCCGCCCTCCGGTTGCCGCAACTAAAAATGCGATGGCAGGCGAAGAATCATCCCGCATCCCCCTCCCACGGACCTGCCTCGCCGACGAAAAATCGCACCCGGCGCAACAGCACCGAAACCGCCGATCCTCGGTCGATCTCCAGTTGAGAAAAGGCGTCGCGGCTGGCTTCGACCTCGAGTGTCGTGCCCTCGGGCAGGTCAAGGTCGATCCGCACCACCGGCCCCAGCACCGAAATCTGACGGACTGACGCTTGCGGTTGGGCCGCACCCGGCAGACCCAGACCGATTTCGTGCGGCCGGACAAAGGCGATCGCCTCGCCATCCGGGGCGGCCACTCCGACCGCACGGCCGAACAGACAGGCGGTGCCGCCCTCGACCCGACAGGGCAAGGCGTTGACATGGCCCAGAAAGCCGAACACGAACGGAGTCGCGGGCTGATCGTAGATTTCTGCGGGGGTGCCGATCTGCTCGATCCGGCCTTTGTTCATCACCACCACCTCGTCGGCGACCTCCAACGCTTCTTCCTGATCGTGGGTGACGAACACCCCGGTCAGCCCCAGTTCGTCATGGAGGCGGCGCAGCCAGCGGCGCAGTTCCTTGCGCACCTGGGCGTCGAGCGCGCCGAACGGCTCGTCCAGCAACAGCAGACGGGGTTCGACCGCCAGAGCGCGGGCCAGGGCGACGCGCTGGCGCTGTCCGCCCGACAATTGGGTGGGATAGCGCCCGGCCAGACCGCTGAGTTGCACCAGATCGAGCAAGGCGGCGACGCGGCGGTCGATCTCGGCGCGCGGCGGCCGGTCCTTGCCTTTCCGCACCGTCAGGCCAAAGGCGATGTTGTCGGCGACGGTCATATGGCGGAACAGGGCGTAATGCTGGAAGACGAAGCCGATACCGCGGTCGCGCGCCTTCTGCCCGGTCGCCTCGATCCCATCCAGAATCACCCGTCCGTGATCGGGGGCGTCCAGCCCGGCGAGAATCCGCAACAACGTCGTCTTGCCCGATCCCGACGGCCCCAGCAGCGCCACCAGCTTGCCCTTCGGCACCTGGAGCGAGACGTTGTCGAGCGCCCGGAACGCGCCGAAATGCTTGGTGATGTTCTGAACTTCGATCACCGCCTCGCTCCTCGTTTGCCAGAACAAAGGATGAGCCCGAAACGAACCGAAGAAAAGCGGTTGCAACGCGGGCCTGTTGCGGGCGATGCCGCCCCGTCGTAAGGTGATGAAGCGTCGGGGTTGGGCAGCCGCGCCTGGGGATCATGCATGCGCAGCACATGGCCGTTCTTTGGTGGGGTAATCGTCGCCCTTCATTTCTTTGCCGTCACCGTGCCGATTCTGGCTATCGTCGCCATCCTGCTGTCTCTGTTCGACAGTCTTGGCCCTGACGAGGCTGTCCTCGGCGGGGGGTCGAGCGTCCTCATGCGCGACGAAGGCGGTCGCGTCACCCTGCGGATGACCAACACCACCTATGCCCAACTCAGCGTTCCGGTGATGGGCGAGCCCCGTCCCCGGCGGCTGTTGCTGCGCCAAAGCACCGATGGCGGCAACGACGGTAACGGGCGAATTCGCCTCGACGCCTGGCCGGTCGGAATGCCGGTCGATCTGCGCCGCCCCCCCATCTATACCATTCGCACCCTGGGCAGCGCGGCCAATGTCGGCGATGACGGACTGTTCTGGACCGAACGCGACGGACGGCGCAGCGCTTGGTCCCTGGCCGATGGATCATGGTTGTTCGACACCGACCTGCCGCTGGCCGGGTTCGCCTTCGAGCCCGAAATCCGCCGGGTCGCGGCGCTGGCCGTCGCCGACGAGGAATTGTGGTCGCGCGGCGCGGTGGGAGTGATCACCTATGCCGCGCCGGGCCGGGTGCTGCGGCGGGTACTGCTGGTTTCGATCAACCCCTTGCGCGGCAACGCCCTGCGCGCCACCCTGACCGCCAGCCGTCTGGTGTCCTATACCGAGGCGGCTCCGGGCGGCCGGGTGATCGAGTTGCCGCTGGCGGCGGGTCCGGTACGGATACCGGTCACCGCCTCGGACCTCGACATCGCCCATGCCAGCGTTCCCGCCGGACTAAAGCTCAGTCCTCTTCGTCCGTGGGGGGAGTGACGCCGTCGAGAACGGCGCGGGCCAACGGCACCGTCACCGCCCGCTGACCGGCCAAAGCGGCACGGTCGAGGCTATCGACCAAGGCAGCGGCGGCGGCGAAGCTGCGCTCCATCCGCCCCAGCAGATAGCTCACCACCTCCTCGCCGACCTTGATCTGGCGGTCGGAGAATTGCTTGACCAGCACCGAAGCCAACAGGGCGTCGTCGGGCGCCCCGATCGCCACGGCGGGCATCGCCCGCAGCCGTGAGATCAGATCGGCCAGCCGCAGCGGCCAGCGCGCCGCCACCTCGCGCCCGGTCAGCAGCAGGTGACCGCGGGTTTCCCGCACCAGATTGATCAGATGGAACAAGGCCGCCTCGTCGAGCCGACCGGCGGCAGCGGCCTGATCGCAATCCTCGACCGCGACCGCTCCGGCCTGGGCCAGCAATCGGGGCGGCGCTTCGACGGTCAAATCGGCGGCGGAAATGACGGCGGCTCCGCTGGAGGCGCCGAACAGGTGGACCAGATGGGTCTTGCCGCTGCCGGCCGGGCCGGTCAGCACCAACGCGGCTCCGGGCCAGACCGGCCAGCGTTGCAGCCAGGCATGGGCGTCGGCATTGCACGGCGCAACGAGGAAATCGCCAGCCGACAATGCGGGTCGGTGGCCGAGATCAAGGGGAAGCTGTGCCTCGCTCATCGGTCGGGCGTCGCCTCGCCGCCGTGATAAAGCGAACTGGCCAGATAGCGTTGCAGAACAAAGCGGGTCACCACCCCGATCACCGCCGCCGCCGGAACCGAGAGCAAGATACCGACGAAGCCGAACAGCGCGCCGCCCGCCAGCAGCGAGAAGATGATCCACACCGGATGCAGCCCGACCCGGTCGCCGACCAGTTTAGGCGTCAGGGCATAGCCTTCGAGCAGATTGCCGATCAGGAAAACCCCGCCGACACCGGCCAGCAGAGTCAAGCCGCCCCCTTGCGCCAAGGCCAGAGACAGGCTGACCACCAGCCCGACCAACATCCCGACATAGGGGATAAAGGCCCCCAATCCGGTGGCGGCACCGATCAGCAGCCCGAGATCAAGCCCGACCACCGTCAGTCCCAGACCGTAGAACGCGGCCAGGGTCATGCACACCGTCGCCTGACCGCGGACGAACCCGGCCAAAGTCCGGTCGATCTTGCGCATTTCGGCGCGGATCGTCTCGGCATGGGGACGCGGCAGCCACCCGTCGATGGTCGCGACGATCCGGTCCCAGTCGCGCAGCAGATAAAAGGTCACCACCGGGGTGATGAACACCAGCGACAGCAGGCTGACCACGGCGATGCCGCCTTTCAGCAGATCGCGGACCAGTCCGGCCAGCCAGCTGACCACCGTCCCGGCATAGGTGCCGATCGCCCCCTGAATCTTATCAATCTGCTCGACCGACAACCGATGGCGCAATTCGTCAAGCAGCGGCCCGGCGCGATCGCCCAGGGCGCGGACATAGTTCGGCACCCGTTCGATGAAGGTCAGCGATTGCTGCTCGATCACCGGGACCAGCACCATCAACGCCAGGATAAAGATCGCGAAGAAACCAAGCGTGATCGCGGTTGTCGCCAGAGTCCGCGACAGCCCCTTTTCTTCCAGCCGGTCGGCTAACGGATCGAGGAAATAGGCCACCGCCATCCCGGCGACGAAGGGCAGCAGCACGCCGCGCAAAACCCACAGCAGAAAGATGGCAACGACGGCGCAGGTCAGCCAGAAGCGCAGACGCTGACCGGGCGTCATCCCGGTCACCACCACCGTCGAGATTTCGCTGTTCGTCATCGACCGCCTCCGATCCGCAGGGTCCAAAAGCCCCCCACCTGCTCCAGGGTCAGCCCGGCGGAGGCCAGGGCGGTACGAACCTGTTCGGTCTCGCCGACGACATGGAGCGACAGGGCCGCCTCGTCGCGGGTCAACGACACGATCTCCCACCGCCGGACCTGAGGCACCCGCCCCAACCGCTCGCGCAGGGAAAGCCAATCGCCCAGCCCCGACAATGGCGCAATGACGGCCAGACTGGCGGAATGATCGAAGGACAGGGTGTTCTGCTGCTTGTATTGGGCCTCGTACCCCTGGGAAATCTCGGCGATGGCGGCACGCATCGCCGCCTCGGGACCGCCCTCGGCGGTGAAGGTCTTGCTGTCGAACGGCCGCGGCAACGACCCGCCGCCGCTTAGACTCACCTCGACCGCGCCGTTGGCGGCCACCGAGGCCAGCGCGACCAGCACGTCGCCGCTGCGATAGCGCGCCCCGATCGCGGCCAGGATATCGGGCTGAAGCGCGACGATGCGATCGACCGGCGGTGGCGGTGCCCCGGTCGGGTCGGGCACCGACCCGGCAACGGCCAGCGGCACCAGACCGCCCCCGGCAAACCCGCTCCACGCCGCCCGCCACGAATTGGGTTCGTCCCAGGCGGCAGGCAGACCGCCACCGGCCGGACGCAGCAGCGGCACGACGACGACGGCGCGCGAGCGCGGCTCGGCGAACTTCACCCCCGCTTCGCGCAGCAGCTTTTTCACCGCCACCGGATTGTAACGCACCGTCATCGTCGCCAGATAGCGCACCGCCGACGACCGTTCCTGCTCGACCGCGACGTCGCGGACGTATTGGCGGGCATCGACGTTAGGCAGCCGTGCAAGATCGGCAGGGCTGGCCAGCCGCTCGAGCATACGGCGAAAGCCGGTTCGCTCGGCCTCGGCCATCGCCTGCTCCTTCGCGGCGGCGACGGTGGTGGCGGTGACATCGACGTCAAGCCCGCGCACGGTAAAGGCATCGGCGGCGAAGGCGCGCGGCCCCGTCACGACGATGGTGAGAACACATAACAGAATCAAAGCGCCGAAACGGCGCCGGAGAGAAGCCATTGCAAACCGTCCGGGATCAAGTATCTTCGGCCAACCCGTTCCGGCCCGAACATATCACACCGAATCCCACGAGGAAGCCCATTCCCGCGCATGATGAAAAGCAAGGCCTGACCTACCGCGACGCCGGCGTCGATATCGATGCTGGCGAGGCCCTGGTCGAGGCCATCAAGCCGCTGGCCCGTTCGACCGCCCGCACCGGCACCGCTGCCGGTCTCGGCGGCTTCGGGGCGCTGTTCGACCTTCGCGCTGCCGGCTTTGCCGACCCGATCCTGGTCGCCACCACCGATGGCGTCGGCACCAAGCTGAAAGTCGCCATCGAGGCGGGCCGACACGACACGGTCGGCATCGATCTGGTCGCGATGTGCGTCAACGATCTGGTGGTCCAGGGGGCGGAGCCGCTGCTCTTCCTCGATTATTTCGCCACCGGAAAGCTTGACGTCGCCGCAGGCAAGGCGATCGTTTCCGGCATCGCCGAAGGCTGCCGTCAGGCCGGGTGTGCCCTGGTCGGCGGCGAAACGGCCGAAATGCCCGGCATGTATGCCGATGGCGATTACGATCTGGCCGGGTTCGCGGTCGGCGCCGCCGAGCGCGGGCAGTTGCTGCCCCTGGTCGATGTTGCCCCCGGCGATATCGTGCTGGGTCTGGCCTCGTCCGGCGTCCATTCCAACGGCTTCTCGCTGGTTCGCCGCATCGTCGAACGCGGCGGTCTGTCCTATAACGATCCCGCCCCGTTCGCGCCCGCCCGCCCACTGGGCGAAGCCCTGCTGGAGCCGACCCGGATCTATGTTGCCAGCACGCTGGCCGCGATCCGCGCCGGAACCGTCAAGGCGCTGGCCCACATTACCGGCGGCGGGCTGATCGAGAACCTGCCCCGCGTGCTGCCCGAAGGCGTTGTCGCCGAGATCGACGGAGCCGCCTGGGCTCCGCCACCGGTGTTCCGCTGGCTGGCGTTCGAAGGCAAGGTCGCCGCGACCGAGATGGCCCGCACCTTCAATTGCGGGATTGGGATGGCCCTGGTGGTCGCCCCCGATCAGGCCGACGCAGCGGCGCGTATTCTGACCGAAAAGGGGGAAACCGTCCTTCGGATCGGCCGCGTTCGCGCCCGCAGCGGCGACGAACCGCAATGCCAAGTGCTGAACCAGGATGGCTGGATCTGACGCTTCGGCCGGGTTGTTTCCCTTGGGGGGAGCGGCCCGGCTCCCGGCGTCCGGGTCATGCGGCACGCGACCCCGGGTCGCTTCGCCGCGCTGACCCGAGCGCTCCACCGCGAACCCGGACCCTGCCCCGCTGATGACTCTTCCTTGTGCCGTCGTAATCGCCGGACCCACTGCTTCGGGTAAATCGGGACTGGCGCTTGCGCTGGCGGTGGCCTTCGACGGCGTCGTCATCAACGCCGATTCGATGCAGGTCTACGACGCCCTGCCGATTCTCACCGCCCGCCCCGGACCGGGGGCTTTGACCCGTGTCCCGCACCGCCTCTATGGCATGATTGATCCGGCCGAGCCCTGCTCGGCGGCGCGCTGGCGCGATCTCGCCACCACCGAGATTTACGCCGCCTGGGAGGCGGGTCGTCTGCCGGTCGTGGTCGGCGGCACCGGGCTCTATCTCGAGGCGCTGATGGACGGCCTGTCGCCGATCCCGGAAATCCCGCCCGAGTCCCGCGCCGAAGCCCGCGCCTTGTTCGAGGATCTGGGCAACGCCGACTTTCACCGCCGCCTGAGCGAAGCCGATCCCGCCATGGCCGCCCGCCTGCCCCAAGGCGACAGCCAGCGGATGATCCGCGCCTGGGAGGTTTTGTCGGCGACCGGGCGCTCGCTGGCGGAATGGCAGACCGAACCGCGCGAAGGTGCGGTGGCGGCGCGCTGGCTGACCCTGGCACTGACCCCCCCGCGCGAACGGCTGCGTCAAGCCTGTGACGGGCGCTTTGTGGCGATGGTCGATGCCGGAGCGATCACCGAGGCCCGCGACTTCCTCGAGCGCGACCTCGACCCCGTCCTGCCAATCATGAAGGCGCTGGGCCTGCGCGATCTGGGCGGCTTTTGCCGGGGCGAACGCTCGCTCGACGACGCGATCGCCGCCGCTCAAAGCGCCACCCGCGCCTATGCCAAACGCCAGATGACCTGGGTCCGCCATCGACTCAAGCCGGATATGATGTTGGATGCGCAACTTTCGGAAAGTTTGATGACGTCAATCTTTGCGAAAGTTCGCCAGTTCCGCTTGACCCCCGTTTGACATGGCGATAGGTTGTGCCCCTTCGTGCCGTCGGGCTCCGATGGCGCGGCGGGATTAATTTGAGTTCAAGGGGCTGATATGGTGCACCACGATACGATGACCGGAGCGGAAATCCTCCTCAAGGCCCTGGTCGATCAGGGCGTGGACGTGATTTTCGGGTATCCCGGCGGCGCCGTGCTCCCGATCTATGACGAACTGTCCAAGCAGAATCGCATCCGTCATATCCTGGTCCGGCACGAGCAGGCGGCGGTCCATGCCGCCGAAGGCTATGCTCGCTCGACCGGCAAGGTCGGCTGCGTCCTGGTGACCTCGGGTCCGGGCGCGACCAACGCCGTCACCGGGCTGGCCGACGCGCAGTGCGATTCGGTGCCGCTGGTCTGTCTGACCGGGCAGGTTCCGACTCATCTGATCGGCAACGACGCGTTTCAGGAAGCCGACATCACCGGCATCACCCGCCCCTGCACCAAGCACAATTATCTGGTGAAGGACACCAATCAGCTCGCCCGCACCGTGCACGAAGCGTTCCATGTCGCCCGCTCGGGCCGACCGGGGCCGGTGCTGATCGACCTGCCCAAGGACGTCGTCCAGAATCGCGGCCTCTATCAGCCGCCGTCGAAGACCAAGTCGAAGTACAATCCCCAGGTCAAGGGCGACCTCCGCGCCATCGAAAAGGCGGTCGATCTGATCGCCAGCGCCAAGCGGCCGGTGTTCTATGTCGGCGGCGGCGTCATCAATTCCGGTCTGGCCGCCTGTCAGTTGCTGACCCAGTTCGTGCGGATGACCGGCTTCCCCTGCACCCTGACCCTGATGGGCCTGGGCGCGTTTCCGGGATCGGACCCGTTGTTCCTCGGCATGCTGGGAATGCACGGCACCGTCGAAGCCAACATGGCGATGCACGATTGCGACGTGATGATCAATATCGGCGCCCGCTTCGACGACCGTGTCACCGGTCGGCTGAACGCCTTCTCGCCGAACTCAAAGAAGATCCACATCGACATCGACCCCAGCTCGATCAACAAGAACGTCGCGGTCGATCTGTCGATCGTCGGCGATTGCGCCCATGTCATCGAAGACATGATCAAGGTGTGGAAAGCCCGTCAGCCCAAGATCGACGAGCGGGCACTTCGGGCGTGGTGGGCCAAGATCGAGGAATGGCGCGGCGCCGACAGCCTGCGCTATCCCGCCTCCGACACGATCATCAAGCCGCAATACGCGATCCAGCGCCTGTACGACCTGACCCGCTCGCGCAATCCCTATATCTGCACCGAAGTCGGGCAGCATCAGATGTGGGCGGCCCAGCATCTGCGGCTGGATTTGCCGCTGCACTGGCTGACCTCGGGCGGGCTGGGCACGATGGGCTATGGCCTGCCCGCCGCAATGGGAGTCCAGACCGCCCATCCCGACGCGCTGGTGATCGACATCGCCGGTGAATCCTCGATCCAGATGAATATCCAGGAGATGGCGACCCTGGTTCAGCACAATCTGCCGGTCAAAATCGTCATCCTCAACAACCAGTATATGGGGATGGTGCGGCAGTGGCAGGAGCTGATCCACGGCGCCCGCTACTCGGAAAGCCACATGGATCATCACCCCGATTTCGTCAAACTGGCCGAGGCGTTCGGCGCGGTCGGGCTGCGGGCCGAGCGCCCGGATCAGGTGGACGGCGTCATCGCCGAGATGCTGGCGGTCAACCGTCCGGTCATCGTCGAGATGCGCACCGACGCCAGCGAGAACGTGTTTCCGATGATCATGCCCGGCATGGCCCATAACGAGATGGTGCTGGGACAGGAAGATCGCTCGCGCGACAATCCGGGGTCCGAACAGGACGGCATGGTTCTGGTCTAAGGGGTATTACGAATTGACCAACGCAGTTCAAGACAGCAACCGCCACACCATTTCCGTCCTGGTCGATAATGAATCCGGCGTGCTCGCCCGGGTCATCGGCCTGTTCTCGGGGCGTGGCTACAATATAGAGAGCCTGACCGTCGCCGAGGTCGATGCGCGCGAGAATCTGTCGCGGATCACCATCGTTACCTCGGGCACCCGGATGATTATCGAGCAGATCAAGAACCAGCTGCGCCGTCTGGTGCCGGTGCACAAGGTCCACGATCTGACCATCGAAGGCCCCCATGTCTCGCGCGAGTTGGCCTTGATCAAGGTCGCCTCGACCGGGGAAAAGCGGGTCGAGGCGCTCCGCATCGCCGACATCTTCCGCGCCCGCGCGATCGATTCGACCAACGAATCCTTTGTGTTCGAGGTGGTCGGCGCGACCGAGAAGGTCGATGCCTTCGTGACCCTGATGCAGCCGCTGGGACTGATCGACGTGTCGCGCACCGGCGTCGTCGCCATCGCCCGCGGCCCCAAGGCCCTGTAATCGCGGAACGCCGATCGGGGGGCGGCTTTTGTCCGTCCCCCGTCAGCGGAAATCAATCGCCTCGTCCGGGGTCAGCGCTTCGAAGGCGGGACGGGCGAACAGGAATCCCTGAACGAAGCGCAAGCCGGACTCTTTCAGCACCGCCAGTTCCTCGGCCCGCTCGACCCCTTCCGCCACCACCTTGATCTCCAGGTCGCGGCACACCGACAACATCGCCTGGACAATCACCCGGCGGGTGCGGTCGCGGTCGCAATTCCGCACCAGACCGATATCGATCTTGACGATGTCGGGATGGATGTTGGCGAGCAGATTGAGGCCGCAGGCCCCCGCTCCGAAATCGTCGAGGGCGACCAGAAAGCCCTGGGTGCGGTAATAATCAATGATCCGCGACAGGTGGATGTGATCGGAGATGCTTTCGTCTTCGGTGATTTCGAACGTGATGCGGTCGCAGGGAAAACCGACCCGCTCGGCGGCGGCTAGGGTAGCGCGGATACAGGCACTGGGCTCATAAACCGCGTTGGGCATGAAATTGATGTTGAGGCGACGGTCCAATCCCAGCCGCCCGGCCAGTTCGATCGCGCGGACCCGGCAGGCCTGATCGAAGCCATAGCGGTTTTCCGGCGTCACCTGCGACAGGATGCTGGCGGCGGACTGGCCTTCGGGGCCACGCACCAGCGCCTCGAACGCATGCACCCGGCGTAATTCCAGGTCGATCACCGGCTGGAATGCCATCGAAAAGGGAATATCGAAGGTCTCGCCATCGCGGCATCGTCCGCACTGGGTGGGCATCGGTCACCTCCCGTCTTTGCCCGGCATCATCCACCGGGGGCCGGGGCCGGGTCAACGCGCCTGTTCGAGACTGGAACCATGACTGGCGCGGCGAACCGGCTTCGCTTACTCTTTTCCCATCATGACTTACTCGCCCGCTGCCCTGCTTCCCGCCCTGGAGGATCTTGCCCGTCAGGCCGGAGCCGCCATCATGGAGATCTATGCCGAGGAGTTCGCGGTCCGCCACAAGGCGGATTCCTCGCCGGTGACCGAGGCCGATCTGCGGGCCGAGGCGATCATCCTGCCCGGACTCGCCGCGCTGACCCCCGATTTCGCGATCGTCGCCGAGGAACAGGTCGCGGCGGGACGGGTGCCGGTGCTGAGCGACCGCCCGTTCTGGCTGGTCGATCCGCTTGACGGCACCAAGGAATTCGTCCGTCGCAACGGCGAGTTCACCGTCAATATTGGCTTGATCGACAACGGGAATCCGGTCGCAGGCGTGGTGCTGGCCCCGGTGCCGGGCCTGCTGTGGTCGGGAGCGGGCGGCCGGGCCTTCCGGGTTGATGCCGATGGACAGCGCCAGTCGATCGCCTGCCGTCCCCGCCCCACCACCGGCGTCCGGATCGTCACCAGCCGGTCGCACAATCAGCCCGATCTGTTGACCCGATGGATGGCCCGGTTCGAACAGCCCGAACTCGACTTCGCCGGATCGTCGCTGAAACTGTGCCGGGTCGCCGAGGGCTCGGCCGACCTTTACCCCCGCTTTGGCCCCACCTGCGAATGGGATATCGCCGCCGCTCATGCCGTGCTGAGGGCGGCAGGCGGCACGATCGAGACCTTTGACGGCGTGCCGCTGGCCTATGCCAAGCCGGGCTTTCTCAATCCCGATTTCGTCGCCCGCGGATCCGAGCCGATCCCCCAACACGTGTAGCCTGGACAACCGTTCCAGACGGAAAATCCCCGCTCAAAATTGTTGCATTTTTCGCACGATCGAGCCATTCTGACCGAGTGAGAGGTTGATCCTTTCACCCTTTAGCCGCCGTAGTTCACTTACGGTGACTTGGCCGGAACTCGCAACCCATAGTGGTTGTGGCGGACTGCGATCCGCCCCTCGGGGATCTAGCCGCTTCTTCACGAAGAGAGGCCGTCGGCCCGCCCGGCGGTCTTTTCGTTGTTCCCCTTCCCCTTTGCCAGACCGGCCCCCATCTGAAGGGCACGGCCCCTTTCATCACATCGGGACGACCATGCTGATCCGCCGGCTTCCCCCGCACGAACGGTCGTCCTATGCCGACCACCTCAAACGGCTATCGCCCGAAGACCGTCATTTGCGCTTCGCCCGCGCCGGGGTCAGCGACGAGTGGATCGACGCCCATGTCGCCGCGATCTCCGAGGATGGTTTGATCCTGGTCGGCGTCCTGCGTGAGCGGGTGATCGCCGCCGCCCATCTTGCCCTCGACGATGACAATGCCGTCGCCGAGGTCGGCCTTAGCGTCGATATCGAGCATCGCTCGGGCGGATTGGGGCGGGAATTGCTCAATCAGGCGGTGGTGTTCGCCCGCAATCGTCGCGCCGGAAAACTCTACACCCTGTGCCTGTCCGACAATCGCGGGATGGTGGCGCTGGCTCGCCGCGCCGGGATGGCGGTCGAATTCTCCCAGGGCGAGGCCGAGGCCCACCTGCCGCTGCCGCCGCCCGACCCGCTAACGGTGTCGCAGGAAATGTCGACCGGCCTGTTCGCGGTGTTTCACGATTGGGCCGAATTGTTCGACCGCTATGGCGCGCTGGTCAACGCGGCGGTCCCCGGCATGCGCGCGAAGGAGTAGGATTCCGCCGCCGGATTGCGCTATACCGAACCCGTTATGTCCGACCCGTTCCCCCCCTGCCCCATTCCGCCCGACCGGCTGGCCGAGGCCGCAGATTTGCTGGCCCAAGGCGGTCTGGTCGCCTTTCCCACCGAGACGGTTTACGGGCTGGGCGGCGACGCCACCCGCGAGTCCGCTGTCGCCGCGATTTTCGCCGCCAAGGGCCGCCCCAGCTTCAACCCGCTGATTTCTCATGTCGCATCGGCCGAGGCCGCCGCCGCCTTGGTCGAGTTCGGCCCGCTGGCCCAGGCGCTGGCGGCGCGGTTCTGGCCCGGTCCGCTGACCCTGGTGCTGCGCCGACGAAGCGATTCGCCGATCTCCCTGCTCGCCACCGCCGGGCTCGACAGCATCGCGGTGCGGGTACCCGACCATCCGGTCGCGCTGGCCCTGATCCGGGCGTTCGGCCGACCGCTCGCCGCCCCCTCGGCCAACCGCTCGGGCGCGGTCAGCCCGACGACGGCCGCCCACGTCGCCCAGTCGCTGGGCGACAAGGTCGGGATGATCCTGGATGGCGGCCCCTGCCGGGTCGGCGTCGAATCGACCGTGCTTGACCTCACCGGCGCGGTGCCTGTGCTGTTGCGGCCGGGCGGAATCGGGCTGGACGCGCTGGAGGCGGTGCTGGGTCTCCGCCCTCTGTGCCCCCGCCCGGACCACGCGTCTTCCTCTACGCCGCGCGCGCCGGGAATGCTGTCCAGCCATTACGCGCCCGCGCTGCCGGTCCGGCTGGAGGCCGCCGAGGCCGCCCCCGGCGAAGCGCTGCTGGGCTTCGGTCCCGGCGCGGCGACCCTCAATCTGTCGCCCGGCGGCGATCCGACCGAAGCCGCCGCCAACCTGTTCGCGATGCTGCGCGCGCTCGATCGTCCGGATTTCACCGGCATCGCCGTCCGCCCGATCCCCGATGCCGGGCTGGGTCTGGCGATCAACGACCGCCTGCGCCGGGCGGCGGCCCCACGAGGATGAACGCCCCGATGCGAGAGCTTGACCATTTGGCCGCAATCGTTGGACCGGGCAACCTCGTCACCGATCCCGACGACATGGCCCCCTATCTGGTCGAGGAACGCGGTCTGTACCGCGGGACGGCCCTGGCGGTGGCGCGACCCGGTTCGACCGCCGAGGTCGCCGCCCTGGTTACCGCCTGCGCCGAGGCCGGAATCGCGATGGTGCCCCAGGGCGGGCGCACCGGCTTGTGCGGCGGCGCGGTTCCCGCCGGGCTGGAGCGGGCGATCGTGATCGCGACCGAGCGGATGGACCGCATCCGCGCCGTCGATCCGGTCGATTTCACCATGACGGTCGAAGCGGGCTGCATCCTGGCCACGATCCAGGCGGCGGCGGACGAGGTCGGCTGCCTGTTCCCGCTGTCACTGGCGGCCGAGGGATCGTGCCGGATCGGCGGCAACATCGCCACCAATGCCGGCGGTACCAACGTGCTGCGCTATGGCTCGACCCGCGATCTGGTGCTGGGGCTCGAAGTGGTGCTGCCCGACGGGCGGGTGTGGAACGGGATCAAGGCGCTCCGCAAGGACAATACCGGCTATGCACTGAACCAATTGTTCATCGGCTCGGAAGGAACGCTGGGGATCGTCACCGCTGCGGTGCTGAAGCTCTATCCCCGCCCCGCCGAGCACCAGACCGCGTTGATCGGCCTGCCCGACCCGCAGGCGGCGCTGGCCCTGTTGGGACGGGCACGGCGAGCCAGCGGAGACGCCGTCACCGCTTGCGAATTGATGTCGCGATTTGCCTTCGATCTGGCGGTGCGCCACATCCCCGGCCTGCGCGATCCGCTGCAAACCGCGTCGCCGTGGCTGCTGCTGCTCGAACTGTCGTCGTCGCGGCCGGGCGGCCTGCGCGAGGCGGTCGAAACCGTGCTGGAAGAGGCGCTGGAGGACGGCACCGCCCAGGACGCGGTGCTGGCCGAAAGCGAGACCCAGCGTCTGGCGCTGTGGCGGCTGCGCGAATCGATCCCCGAGGCCCAGAAGCATGAGGGCGGCAGCATCAAGCACGACATTTCCGTCGCCACCTCGCATGTGCCCGACCTGATCGGGCGGGCGACGGCGGCGGTGGCGGAAGCGTTGCCCGGGGCGCGGCCGGTCGCGTTCGGCCATATCGGCGACGGCAACATCCATTTCAACGTGTCCCAGCCGGTGGGAGCCGACAAGGATTCCTTCCTCGATCAATGGCCCCGGCTCAACCGGATCATCCACGATGTCGTCACGGCGATGGGCGGCTCGATTTCGGCCGAACACGGCATCGGCCGGTTGAAAGCAGCCGAACTGGTCCGGATCAAACCGGACGTCGATCTTGACCTGATGCACCGGATCAAGCAGGCGTTCGACCCCGACGGATTGATGAATCCCGGCGCGGTGCTGATCCCCCGGTGAACGACAAAGCCAACCCGAACGCTATAGAAATTCTGCGATTTGCGCTATATCTTTAGTCGGAAACACCCTTACGGGGGAGCCGACAATGCGCAGACGAACGTTGATGGGACTCATGGCGGCGATGGTGGCGACGGCGATCCTGCCCTCGACCGCCAGCCGGGCCGAGGACACGCTGCGGATCGGCGTGGTTCCCCACACCAGCGCCCGCGTCGTGCTGGAAATGTACCAGCCCCTGCGCGAACGGCTGGAGACCGAACTGGGCCGCAAGGTCGAGATTCAGACCGCGCCCGATTTCACTTCGTTCGTCCGCCGCGCCCTCGCCCACGACTATGACATCGCGATCACCACCGGGCATCAGGCCCGGCTCTTGCAGCAGGATGCGGACTACCTGCCGCTCGTCACCTACGAAGCCGAGTTCCGCGCCGTCGTAGTGGTGGGGGCACAATCCACGATCAGGCAGCCCGCGGATTTGACCGGCAAAACGATAATCGGCCTCAGTCCGACCTCGCTGGTGACGCAGTGGGGACGCCACTGGGTCGCCGATCACGGCATCGCCGTGATTCAGACCCGCTATGTCAGCGCCGCCGACAGCATGGCGCAATTGCTGCTGGCCGACGAAGCTGCCGCCGGCTTCATGTCCACCGCCGTGTTCCAGAACCTAGCCCCCGACGTTCAGGCAAAGTTGCGCATTCTCGCCCGCTCCGAGCCGATGCTGGGCCGGGTCTACATGCTGAACGGTGCCTTGGCCGAGCAACGACCGGCCATCCTCGCCGCGCTGAAAGCCTTTGCCGCCTCTGCGGCAGGCAAGAATTATTTCAACAGTACAGCTCTCTCTGGCTACCGCCCGGTGACACATCAGGATCTGGCGGCAATGGATCCCTTCGCCCAGGAAGTCCGCACCCTGCTGCGCGAGGCTGCCCCATGATCTGGCCGTTCCATATCCGCACTGTCCGCGCCCGGTTGCTGATCGCCGCGATTCTGGTCGAAACGGTGATGCTGACTTTGATGGTCGGCAACGGATTGCGGGTGTTGTCCGTCAGTCTGGAAACCCAGGCCGAGTCCCAGGCGGAACAGTTGGTGCCGGTGCTCCAGGCGGCGCTGATCACCCCGCTGGCTCAGCGCGACCACGCCACCGTTCAGGCGATCCTTGACGAAAGCCGGGTTTCAAACGCGCTTGATTATCTGGCGGTCGAGGACGCCCGGGGCCGGGTCATCGCCATCAGCGGATGGGACAAGATCACTCCACTGCCCGTGGTGGAGTCCCGCCTCTCGTTTAACGAGAAGGCTCCGGGAATCCACCGATTCGACGTCGGCGCTCCGGTCGGTCTGCTGGGACAGGATCTGGGGCGGCTGCAATTCGGGCTGAACCTTGATGAGCAGGTCGCGGCGCTGCACACCCAGTTTTCGCAAAGTCTGGCGATCGCCGCCGCTGAGATTGCTCTGTCGGCGGCGCTGCTGACCGCGATCGGCATCTGGCTGACCCGCCATCTCACCGCCTTTGCCCGGATGAGCGAGGCGGTCGGACAAGGCGATTACGGCTCGGTCGAAATGGCCGAGGGAGACGATGACATCGGCCGTCTGGGCCGCGCCTTCAACGCGATGTCGCGCGCCGTCCACGAGCGGGTCCAGGACCTGACCATCGCGATCCGCCGCCGCGAGGAGGTCGAAGCCGAATTGCGGGCCAGTGAAGCCCGCTTCCGCGATCTGGCCGCCTCGGCCTCGGACTGGTTCTGGGAAAGCGACGACCAGGGTCGGCTGACCTATGCCTCCGAACTGATCGCCTCGGTGTTGGGGGTGACCCCGGCGGCGGTGGTCGGTCTGACCTGGTTCGATCTCGGCCTGAACGATTTGCCCGAGATGGCCGATCAATACCGCCACGATCTGGCCGAACGCGCCCCCTTCCGCGATCTGACGATCAATATCGGCCCACCGGGCGGCAAGGACTTCCGCACCGTGCGGGTCAGCGGTACCCCGGTGTTCGATGCCGATGGCCGGTTCACCGGCTATCGCGGCGTAGGCGCCGACATCACCCGCGAGGCCCTGGCCGAATTCCGCGCCCAGCGCGCCCAACAGCAATTGGTTGATGCGCTGGAGAGTTTGGCCGACGCCATCGCAGTTTATGACGTCAATGATCATCTGGTGATCAGCAATGCGGCCTATCGCGGCCTGTTACGGATCGACCAGGAAACGGCGGACGGCGACGTTACCTTTCGCGATATCATTACCTATGCCTACGATCACCGCCTGTTCAATATCGGCGGACGGGATTTCGACACCTGGATCGATGATCGTATCCGCCGCCATCGTGACGCCAATGGCGAGGTCTTCATTGTCCAGACCCATGACGGCCACTGGTTCCAAAGCCGCGAATTCTCCACCCGGGAAGGCGGAGTTGTCTCGGTCCGTACCGACATCACCGAACTGAAACGCCGCGAGGTCGAGTTAGACATCCTGCGGCGGCGCTATGCCCTGATCCTGGGGGCGGCGGGCGAAGGAATCTTGGGGCTTGATCGTGACGGACGGGTCACCTTTGCCAATCCGGCCGCTGCGGCGCTGCTGGATTATTCGGACGAGCGGATGATCGGAACCGCACTGATCGAGTTGTTAGGCGACACCGCACCCGAAAATCAGACCGCCGCCGCCCCTGGCATCGTCACCGCCTGCCGCGACGGCCGCGCCGAGACCGGACGCGGCCAGATCGTCACGCGTGGCAATTCGCAACCGCTGCCGATTGATTATTATGTCGGACCGATTGTCGAAGCAGGCGAGATCGGCGGCGCGGTGCTGCTGGTCCGCGATGCTACCCTTCGCCTGCATTACGAATGGACCCTGGCCAACCAGCAAAAGGAACTGGAACGCCAGGTCGCCGAGCGCACCGCCGAACTGGTCCGCGCCGTCGATATCCGGGCCAGAACCGAGGCCGCCTTGCGCTCGTCGCGCGAGCGGATGAAGGGCATCACCGACAGTCTGGTCGAAGGCGTGGTGGTCACCGACCGGCATGGACAGCTTGTTTTCGCCAATCCATCGGCACGGCAATTGCTGGAATGCGGCGACATCACCGATATCGAGGGCTATCCACTGGATACGTTCATGCGGCTGGATACCGCCGCAGGCGCGGTCGATTTCGCCCAATCGCCCTTCCGCAAGATGCTGGATGGCGGCACCGCACCCTCGGACAACGACGCCCGCTTTATCCTGACCAGCGGCCGCCCCCTGGCGGTGGCCTATTCCTGTGCGCCGTTGATCGACGACGAAATCGGACGCGGGGTGATCTTGTCCTTCCGCGATATCGGGGTGCTGAAACTGGCCCAGCACGAAACGATGCAATCGGCCCGGCTGGCCAGCATCGGCCAGCTTGCCGCCGGGATCGCCCACGAAATCAATACCCCGATCCAGTATATCGGCGACAATCTGCGCTATCTCGACGGTGCCTTGACCAAATTGAAAAGCGTGGTCGAGGCGGGGCGCGATCTGGCGGTCCAGGCTGCCGCCACCCCCGATCTCGCCGCAGCGGCGGGGCGGTTCGAGGAAACCGCAGCGCGCGTCAAGATCGGTCGCCTGCTGACCGAATTGCCCGATGCGGTCGCCGAATCACTGGACGGAGTCGGGCAGATTGGCCGCATCGTCCTGTCGATGAAGGAATTTTCTCACCCCGGCACCTCGGCCAAGACCGCCACCGACATCAACCGCGCCCTGGAAAGCACGCTGACAGTCTGCCGCAACAACTGGAAGCATGTTGCTGAAATTAAACGTAATTTCGACACCGACCTTCCCCCGGTCAATTGTCACACCGGCGAGATCAATCAGGTGTTCCTCAACCTTATTCTCAACGCCGCCCAGGCGATCGAAAGCGCGGGCAAGCCGTTGCCGGGCACGATCACAATCTCGACCCGGCGCGATGGCGATTGGGTTGAGATCAGCGTCGCCGACACCGGAACCGGCATTCCGCCTGCGATCCGCGACCGCTTGTTCGATCCGTTCTTCACCACCAAGCCGGTGGGCAAGGGCACCGGCCAGGGTCTGGCGATCTGCCGCGACGTCGTGACGGTCAAGCATGGCGGCACGATCGAAGCGGGGGGCGAACCGGGCCAAGGCGCTGTCTTCACAATCCGCCTGCCGCTCGCCGGGACAACCGTCGTCGAGGACAGCGCGGCATGACGACACCGGCGCGGATCGCCTTTGTCGATGACGAGTCGCACATCTTGCGCGGCATCCGCCGGGCGATGACCGATCAGGAAGAGACGTGGGAGATGGCGTTCTTCTCCTCGGGCGAGGAAGCTCTGGCCGAAATCCGTCGCCAGCCGTTCGACGTCGTTGTGTCGGACATGCGAATGCCGGGAATGGACGGGGCCACCCTGCTCGGTCATGTCCGCGATCTCAATCCGGCGACGATCCGGGTGATTTTGTCGGGCTATGCCGATTCCGACGCGGTGCTGCGGACGGTCGGCCCGGCCCACATCTATCTCGCCAAACCGTGCGATGCCGAAACGCTGCTGCGCGCCCTGGCCCGTCAAATCTCGCTGCGCTCGCTGCTCGATACCCCCGCCCTGCATGCCACCCTGGCCGGGCTGACCAATCTGCCCAGCCTGACCGAGATTTACGGACGCCTTCAGGCCGAGTTGATCTCGCCGGATTGTTCGGCCAAGAGCATCGCCGATATCATCGCCCAGGACATGGCGATGACCGCCGAAGTGCTGAAGGTGACCAACTCGGCCTATTTTTCGTCTGCCGGGTCGGTTTCCACCCCGTTTCAAGCGGTCCGATTGCTGGGGATCGAGGTAATCCAGGCGCTGGTGCTCCATGCCGGGCTGTTCCGCCAGTTCGCGGGCAAGCCCGAGCTTGCCCCCCTGCTGGAAGCCCTGACCGAACACTGCCTCGCCCTCTCGGTCTTGGCCGAGCGGATCGCCGCCAGCGAAGGGGGCGACGTCGCCACCGTCAAATCGGCCCAGATCGCCGCGATGCTGGCCAATATCGGGAGTGTCGTGCTGCTCGACGCCCACCCCACCGCCTATCAGACGATGCTGGCCGATCTGAAGCCGGGGCAAACGCTGCAACAGGCCGAGACCGCCCGCTTTGGTGCCGGTCACGCCGCGATTGGCGGCTATCTGCTGGGGCTGTGGGGGTTCTCCGATCCCGTGGTCGAGGCGCTGGTCTATCATTGCGCCCCCTCTGCCTGCCCCGGCCGCGACAATCTGGCCCTGACCGCGCTGCACGCCGCCCATGTGCTGGGGCCGCCCTCACCACTGCTTCCCCCCGGCAGCCGGATCGACCGCGATCTCGACATGACGTATCTTATCGAGGCCAGACACGACGGCCACGTTCCCTTGTGGCGTGCGTTGGCTGGGCTGGACCGCAGCGGGGAATAACCATGGCCGAACGGGTTTTGCTGATCGACGACGATCCTCACCTTCTCTCCGGCCTGCGCCGCCTGTTCGACGAGGAATTCGATCTGGTCACCGCTCCGGGAGGCAAGGCCGGGGTCGAGGCCGTCCGCACCGGGCCGCCCTTTGCCGTGGTGATCTCGGACATGCGGATGCCCGATTTGGACGGGATCGAAACGTTAAAGGCAATCCGTGCCCTGGCCCCCGACACGGTACGGATGATGCTGACCGGCAATGCCGACCAGACCACCGCGATCGACGCGGTCAATCACGGCGCGATCCTGCGTTTTTATACCAAACCCTGCCCGCCCGATCTGCTGCGCGAGGGAATCCAGGCCGGGATCGAGCAATACCGCCTGGTCACCGCCGAACGCGACCTGCTGGAAAAGACCCTGAGCGGCAGCCTGAAGCTGCTGGTTGATCTGGTGTCGATGAACGATCCGGTCGGCCACCAATTGGCGGTGCGGCTGCGCGAATGGGTGCGGCTGCTGGCGGTCGAGATGCGGATGCCGACCCGCTGGCAGCTCGAAATCGCCGCGACCCTGATCGGGATCGGTCAGGTGGCGGTCCCGACCGAGATCGTCGCCCGCTTGCGTGCGGGCGAAACCCTGACCGACATCGAACGCCAGATTGTCGAACGCGCCCCCGAGGCGGCGCGCAACCTGCTGTCAAACATCCCCCGCCTGGAAAAGGTGGCGGAGATTCTCTATTACCAGGACAAGGGCTTTGATGGCAGCGGCTTTCCCGCCGACGGCCCGTCCGGCGATGCGATCCCGTTCGATGCCCGGCTGCTGCGGGTGTTGAAGGATCTTGCCCTGGCCACCGAGGGAGGGCCGCTGACCCGCACCGCCTTTGCTGCGTTGGAGGTCCACCGCGAGCGTTATGACCCGCGCCTGCTGGCCGGGGTCCGGATCGCGCTGGAAAAAACCCTTTCAACCGAAACGGCGACGGTGATCGAGGTTCCGCTGTCTTCGTTGCGGGTGGGACAGACGATCCTGTCCGACATCCGTCAGACCAACGGACATCTGATCCTGGCCGCCAACAGCCAGATTTCCGAGGCCCAGTTGGAGCGGCTGCGCAATTTGCGCCGGATCTTCACCTTCATCGAACCGATCAAGGTCCGGGCCTAAAGGATTGGGGGCGCAAGGCCGCCCCCAATCCTGGTCCCGGTCTTTAGGCCGCCGTCAGCGCCTTCAGATCGTCGGCGACGCCGCCAACCGGCATCACGTTGAACTTATCGACCAGCACCTGAAGCACCGCCGGAGTAACGAAGGCGGGCAGGCTCGGCCCGATCCGGATGTTGCGGACGCCGAGATGGAGCAGAGCCAACAGCACGCACACCGCTTTCTGTTCGTACCACGACAGGATCAGATTGAGCGGCAAGTCGTTGATACCGCAACCGAAGACCTCGGCCAGGGCCTGGGCCACCTTGATCGCCGAGAAGGCATCGTTGCACTGGCCCATGTCGAGCAGGCGCGGCAGCGGGCCGATCTGGCCGTAATCATGACCGAGCAGACGGAACTTACCGCAGCCCAGCGTCATGATGATCCAATCCTGCGGCAGACCCGCCGCCAGATCGGTGTAATAAGAGCGCCCGGTATCGGTGCCGTCGCAGCCGCCGATCACCGCGAAATGCTTGACCGCTCCGCTTTTGATCGCGCCAACCACGGTGTCGGCCAGCCCCAGCACGGCATGGTGACCGAAGCCCACCTGATGCTCGCCGGTCGAGGCGCTGTCCGTAAAGCCCGGGGCTTCAAGCGCCGCCGCGATCACCGCCGAAAAATCCTGGCCGCTGACATGGGCGATACCGGGCCACGCCACCGGGCCGCAGGTGAACAGACGGTCGGCATAGCTATCGGCCGGGCGCTGAATGCAGTTGGTCGTCATCAGGATCGCGCCGGGGAAGGTGTCGAACTCGCGCCGCTGCCACATCCACGCCCCGCCGAAATGACCGGCAAGGTGAGTGT
This sequence comes from Magnetospirillum fulvum, assembly GCF_900108475.1. Taxonomy (GTDB): domain Bacteria; phylum Pseudomonadota; class Alphaproteobacteria; order Rhodospirillales; family Magnetospirillaceae; genus Phaeospirillum; species Phaeospirillum fulvum_A. The sequence continues at coordinate 162,559 of NZ_FNWO01000007.1, forward strand.
GACGGCGCAGTTCGGGATAAGCGTGGGCGGGCAACATCTCGCCATGAGTATAGATGTTGATCCCAGTCCCCTCGGTCTGTTCCAGCAGCGCTTTCAGATCGCCGAGATCGTGGCCGGAGACCAGGATCGCCTTGCCCGGGACATGGCCCATTCGCACCGCGCCGGGGGTCTGGGGACCGAACGTGCCGGTATTGGCGGCATCGAGCAGCGCCAGCACCGCGACCGAGGCTTCGCCGCAGCGCAAGGTGAGGTCGAGCAGACGACCGATATCGGTTTCGCCCCGCGCCAGCGCCGCCAGCGCCTCAATGGTGAAATCATCGACTGCGGCCGAGGTGTGGCCGAGACGGCGGGCATGATGGGCATAGGCCGCCATCCCCTTCAGCCCATAGGTCAGCAATTCCTGCAAACCGGTGATGTCGTCGCCATCGACGCGGCGACGGGCGGCGATGCCGACCAGATCGGCCAGGGCATTCAACCCGGCGCTGTCGGAGGGAAGACCGCGTCCCGCCGCGTCGGCAAGATCGCGAATCTGCATTTCCAGCCGAGTGGTGTCGAAATTGACGTTGGTAACGGTGGCGAACAACGCCGCCTCGATCATTTCGCTCCGGTCGGCGGGGCGCTGCGCCGACGGCACAGCGGACAGGCGGAGGGCCAAGCTCTTGGCGACATCCAGCAGCAGATCCTGCAACCCGGCGGCATCCGGACTTTTGCCGCAGACACCGATCTCGGTGCAACCGGTACCGCGCGCGGTCTGCTCGCATTGATAACAGAACATGAGCTATCCCCTTCCCTGATGAGCGGAAACCAGCCTTCCTGGCCCGATGTCTCCGTCACTGTGCCCGAACCGTCCGACGGCGGCCTTGACGCCGGTCAAGCCCGCCCGATTGACTTGGCGCACACGCTCTGCAACGATGAAGGCCATGACGATAGAGTGGGACAGCAACCTGGAAACGGGGGTCGCCGAGGTCGATGGGGACCATCGCAACTTGGTGCGACTGATCAACGACCTTGACACGATGTTGTCGCAAGGCGTTGATCCCGCACGATTTGGCGAGGTGATCGACACACTGATCGATTATGCCGAAAACCATTTCCGCCGCGAGGAGGAGATGCTGGAACGGCTGGGCTATCCCGGCGTCGCCGACCACGCCGAAAGCCATGTCGGCTTTGCCCTCCGCCTGGGCACGATGGTCGCGGGCTGCATCATCGCCCCCGGCCCGGACTCAATCGCCAGCCTGCGCGACCACCTTCATTCCTGGCTGATCGACCATATCTTGCTCGAAGACATGCGCTACGCCCCCTTCGTCCGCGAGCGCCAGTCGCCCACATCCTAACGCATCAGGCCGGGAGTGTGGAAAGAGGCGACGGGGATCGGCTTTGAGCTACTCTCCCAGCTTCAACTCGGTCGCCGTGCCGCGCTCGCGCACCGTCAGCGGGCGGCGTTTCTCTTCATCGAGCGGCAGGGTGAAATCGGGATCGTACTCCCACACCGAACCCACCGCCTCATCGACCGCCAACCCCAGCAGGGCGACCCCACCCGTCACCACCATCAAGGCGGAATTGCCCCACACCCAGCCGTCGGCGGTCGCGGTCAGGGTCGCGACGGTGCGCCGATAGCCGGGAGCGGTACAGGCGACGGTGACCGGGGCGGCGTCTCGTGGCACCGAAACCGTGGCCGGAGACTGGACACTCTGGCTGAACCCGCCCTGCCCGCTCAAGACGCAGCGGGCCGATTCGGGACGGGTGCCGATCCGCACGTCGGACGATGGCCCGTTGACCACCGAGGCGCAGGAAGACACCAGCAGCGACGCCACGACGCTCGCGGTGGCGAAAAAGGCGGACGAGTTCAGGAGACCCCCTCGGCAAACAGGGAAAAGGTACGCATCCGCCGCTGATGTAGCTCCAGCAGCTTCCACCGCGCCACAGGAATCTCGCGCACCAACGCCCCCGGCACCGACAGAAGTTCGCTGGCCCCCTCGGCGGTCAGCCGCCCGAGAGACGGCTGACCGAACAAAATCTCGGATTCATTGAACGGCTCGCCCGGTCCGGCCCGCTCGATCAATCCGCCGCCGTCACCATGCCGGAGCAGCGCCCCGCCACGGATCAGATACAAGCTGTCGCTTCCGTGCGGCGCGAACGGCTCGCCATCGCCGAGAGAGAGGAAAGCCGACGCCTCGGACAGGCGGACCTGAGTCAAATTCGACAGGCCCTCGCCGAACAGCCAGGTGTGGGTGAAGAAATCGCGCAACTCGGCCAGTCGGGTGATTCGCCGGGTCATCTGGTTGCGCTCGACGAACGTGCGATAGAGCGCCACCGGAATGCGGAGCGCCCGGACGAAACTGAGGGCGCGGAACGTCTCCCGCGATGGGCTGCCGGACAGGGCGTAGGATTCTCCGACCATCGCCCCGGCCGACAGAATCGCGTTGCCGTCGCTTTCGGCCTCGATCACCTCGACCAGCCCGGTCAATACCAGATGGATCGCCTCGCAGGAGGCTCCCTCGCGCAGCAAAATGGTTTCCGGATTGATCGTGACCACCGGATGATTGAGCAGGCTGAGGATCTGATGCTCGGGCACACCGGGGAAGTAGGCGAGCAGCGTGTCGCGGGCAACGCTGGGGCGGGATTCGGGGTGCGAGGGGATCAGGACATCGACGGTACCGAACGGCGCGCCCGACCCGATCCGTTTTTGGGCGCGGGTCAGCGGCAGCGCGGTATGGGCCAACACAATCTTGCCCGAGCGATCCTCGCTGAAATCCTCGGCCGAGCCATGGATCAGCCCGCCCCCGATATCGAGCTTCTTGATGTCGGCGGGGATCAGGTAATCGGCGCGGACCTGCTCGAACAGAGCGCTGCTGATGCCGTGGTGAGTCTCGTCGTCATCGACCATCTGCCCCAGCACGTCGAGCGAGACGATATCGGCCAGATGGGCATAGGTGCGATAGGCGTCTTCCCATGGGGTGCGGAAATGGAACACCGAGGTCTCAACCGGATGAGGCGAGAATAGCGGCAGCACCTCAAGCCCCTCGATCGCGTTCCACGTCCCCAGGGTCAGGTCGCAGACCTCGAAATAGTCGCCGAACGACGCCTCATCGACCCCGGTCAAGGCCGCCAGCTTCTTCGCCACCGAGGCCCGCACCGGCGGCACCGCGAAATATTTGATGCGGTGATCGGCGCGAAACAGGGTGGTCAGTCCGCAGAAATGGTCGTCATGGCAATGGGTATGGAAAATTCCCGCGACTTCCTGAACCCCGATCCCCAGCGCCTGGAGCGAGGCGTGGATGTTGGGACCGGCATCGATCAGATAGACCTTGCCCTGGACCATCATAATCGTTGAAATCGCGGCGCGTTCGGCGTCCCAGCCATCCCCCTCGCCGGAATGGACAATGGTGAAATAGCCGCGTTCGAGATCGTGGTAACCGAGGTGATAGGGGGTCTGATAGGTCCGCCCGCAGCCGAGATTGAGATCGACCGTGACCGTCTCGCCCTGATAGGCGAATTCGAACACGTTCAACTCGATCCGCCGCACCGTCACTCCGCCCGCCAGTTCGGACGCCCCCTCGCCGACGACGCAGGTCTCGACCAAATCGCGGGGCGGACGGATCGCGCCAAAGGCAAAGCGGAGCTTCATCCGCATCCATTCCTGGGCGATATCGGGAGCCACCCCGGCCTCGACCATCTCCTCGACCGACAACAGGCCGTAATTGCCCCGCATCACATAATCGAGCTGGGCATCGACCTGCTGGGCCGAGCCGATGATCAGCGGCTTGCGACCGCGACAATTGGGATGACCGGGAAGAATCATCCCCTGGCGGTACAGCATCTGAAGAATCGGGAATTCGGACAGATTGCAGAACGCCCCGTTCTGAAGCGAGACGTCGGAGAGCAGGATTGCGTTGGGTCCGGTCTCGAACGAAACCCCGCTTTGCTCGGTCTCGACGATCAGGCCGCGCTTGATCAGATGCTTGACGCTGTCGGCGGGACAGCCGCACAGCACCCGCAGATCGGCCTCGGGCACCTCGACCCAACTGATACCGGGCGACACCGCCACCAGACGCATCCGCCCCCCGGGAGAGGCGGCGACCGGGGACCGCGAGAGAGGCTCCGGCCGTCCGATCTGCATCAGCCACCGACCATGAAGAAGGCGGACCAGATGTAGGGCGTGCTCCATTGGGGCGTTCTGAGCATTTCCAACTGAGCCTCGCGCAATGCGTCATGTGGACTCTTGCCCGCCAGCAAGCGTTTGTAAAGAGCCGCCATCAGGGTCTGGGTTCCGGCATCGCTGACCTCCCACAGCGAGGACACCACCGACTGAACCCCGGCCTCCTGGAAGGCACGGCGCAGGCCATAAACGCCCTCGCCTTCGTGGATTTCGCCCAAGCCGGTTTCGCAAGCGGACAGGATGGCGAGGCGGGTACCGGTGAGGTCGAGCCCCAGCACTTCAAGCGCGGTCAACACCCCGTCATTGTCGGTGTCGATCTCGCCTAGCACCTGGGCGTTCGAATTGATCCCGGCAAAGGCCAGACCGGCCCGCAGCAACGGATTGTCGCCGGGCGGCGGCACCTGAAAATCGCTGGAGCGCTGGAGCTTGAGCAGGCGCTTGCGCAGGGTGTCGTCGGGTTTCAGGAAAAAGCCGTGGGTGGCGATGTGAAGCACTTCGGGCGGCTGCTCCAGATCGCGCAGGGTCTTTTCCTGGGCGTCGGCGCGGGAATGGATCACCGTCGGCTTGCCTTGGCCCTCGACGGTGCGCTGGATCAACTGGCCTTCCCGCTCGGCTCCCGGCAACGGGTCGAAATGCAGGCCGCGCAGCCCGGACATCCCCCGCACCGACATTTGAAGGTCGGCGGCACCGGCCGAACGCGACCGGGCCTGCTCCAGCACGTCCCGCCCGACCACCGCCTCGGTGTTGTAATCGGGACCGGCATTGATCAGATAGCCCTTCGTTGTCCCGATTGGGCTGGGCAGCAAATCCCGGCTGGACGTCAGCAGGTGCAGATCGACCGATTCGATCAGATATTTGCGGTTCTTCTGCACCAGGGCGCTGAACGGCAGGATGTTGAGGATTCCGTCCGGCACCACGTAAACCTGCCGGCGCCCCCCCAACGCCGCCTCGAGCGGTTGCCACACCACACGGGTCACCGCCTCGCCCGCATCGAGCAGGTCGTCGATCTCGACCTCCTCGTCCTGGATCACGGTGCGGTACTTGGTCACCGCCGCCTCGATCACAGCGGGATCGTCGAACCGGACCAAAGCAAAGACCGGCCGGTCGCCCTCCTTGCGCAGCACCGCCGCCGCCAGCTTCTGCCGTCCGTCGTCTCCATAGATCACATAATCGACCAGCACCGCTTCGGGCGGCAACGCCTTGATCAGATCGTCGAGCGACAGCGCCGCGACCGAGCGGCGGAAACGCTGGCTGGCCCGACCCAGCGTCCCTTGAAGCTCGTTGACGCGATCCTCCAACCCGTTGACGATTTCGACATGATTGTCGCGGGTTTCCGCCGTCGGGCCGGACAGGGTCAGTGCCGCCAGCCGCTTGCGGACTTCGGTCAGTTCGACGGCCAGACGGTTAAGCTCGGGATCGCGGGCCAGTCGCGCGATCTGCTGGCTTTCCGACGCGATCTTCAGCAGCACCCCTTTGCGGTTGAGGCTGGCCTCCAGCAATGCCCGCGCGGCGGCGGCATCGTTCTGCCGGGCCAGCAAGGCGACATAGGCCGAATATTCCGGGGCATGCAGGCGGACATAGCCCTCGCGCGCATTGTCGCCGGTCACCGGCAACACCCGGTCAAAGAATTCGGTGCGACGTTGGAAGGTCAGGCGACGGGTTTCGAACGCTGCCGCAGTCTCGCCCCGCTCCTCCTGCACGGCCGCCAGACTGTTCAACGTCTCGAAGGTATAGGGATGGCTGGCTCCCAGCACTGCCTCGTCGCCCTCCAGGGTCTTCTTCAACAGCGCCTCGGCCTGGGGTAGCCGTTTGGTGGTCCGATACAGCGCGGCCAGATCGTGCATCGAGCGCAGGGTATCGAGATGGCGTTCGCCCAGTGTGGCGCGCCGCGCCGCCAGGGCCTTGTCGAAACTGGCCTCGGCCTCTTTCAGCTTGCCTTGGGCGTGGAGGGCGCGAGCCAGATTGTTCAACGCCTTCAAAGTATTCTGGTGACGAGGACCATAGGCCTTGGCCCAGGATTCATAAACCTCGCGGAACATCGCCGCCGCCCGGTCCGGCTCGCCCTTTAACATATAGAGATAGGCGAGGTTGTTGGTGCTGGCGATGGTGTCGGGATGCTTCGGCCCGATCGTGCGGGCAAACACCGCGATCACGCCCTGATAAAGCGGCTCGGCCTTGTCGAACAATCCCTGGCTCTCATAAAGCAGGGCCAGATTGTTCATCGTCGTCATCGTCGCCGGGTGGTTCTCGCCAAAGGCCCGGCGACTGGACTCGAGCGCGGTGCGCAATACCGGCTCGGCACGGTCGTAACGCCCTTCCTTTTCCAAGATTTCGCCCAGATTGTTGACCGCGACCACGGTGGCGGGATGGTCGTCGCCCAACGCCTTGCGATAGCGCTGCAACGCCTCGTCGAACTGCTTTTCCGCTTCGAGCAGATGGCCCTGACGGCGCAGCACGCTGGCCAGCGACGACAACGCCGCCAAGGTCGAGGGATGGGACGGCCCCAGCCGCGCCGTCTGGGCGTCAAGCACCTCGCGGGCCGTCGCCAGGGCGACGCCATCCTCGCCGAGATCGACCAGAACGTCGGCAAGGTCGCCCTTTGCCGCCAGCACACTCTCTTGGTCTCCGGCGGCGGCGGCATCGCGGATCACGCTGTCCTGCGCCGATCTAGCCTCAGCCAGCCGTCCCTGACGGTGATAGGTCAAGGCAGCCTGAAGCCGGGTCGCCAGCGCCTGACGGTCCGACACGGGAAGAGCCGCCGCCTGAATCGCAATCGCCCGCTCGAGCAAAGCGGCGGCGGGAGCGTACTCGCCCAGCCGATACTTCACCGCCCCTTGCAGAGCCAGACAGCGGGCGAAATCGGGATGGACCTCGCCGAACGTCGCGGCGGCGGCGGCGCAGACCGCGTCAAGCCCGGCCCCGGCCTCGCGGCCTTTGCCCTGATCGAGCCGGGCGTTGGCCAGCGCAAAGGCCAGTGCCAGCGTCTGCGGATGGCCCGCCCCGAACGCCCCGGTCGCGTCCGCCACCGCCTCGGCCAGACGTGCCGACGCTGCCTCCAGCCGACCCTGATCGCGATAAAGGCGAGACAGCGCCAGCGACAGCTTCAGCGTCTCGGGATGCCCGGCCCCCAGCGCCGCTCGTGACAACGCGATCGCCTGACGGTACGAGGCTTCGGCGGCATCGACATCGCCGCCCAGATGCTGCAACGCCGCCAGATCGCTATAGCTGATGATGGTGGCGAAATGTCCGTCGCCCAGATTGTCGTGAGCCAACGACACGGCCTGCCGCGCCGAGTCCAGCGCCTTGGCCAGATCGCCCCCACCGGCGGCAAGGATTGATTGCTGGTGGACCCGGTTCCACAGCGCCGCCGCCCGCTGTTTGGCCGCCGGAACCGCCGAAGCCTCCACCTGCTTCTCGGTGACCCAGGGGGGATACACCTCGCGCAGGCGGGAAATCTCGCTGTCCAGTCGGGCGACATCGGCGGCGCGTCCGGCGGCGAAGGCCTGAGCGGCCTCGGCGATCGCCTCGTCGATGCTCACAGCCCCGGCCGGAGCGGCCCACAGAAAAGACGCCAGGGCGAGGATTCCCAATGCCGAACCGATCGAACCACGCTGCATCACGGACCTTCCCTTTCCGGTCTTATACCATGTCTCGGCGATCCCAACCGATCACCGAGGCCCTCAAACGGCGGGCGGGTTTCTCCGAAACCCTTGCCTTCCGCGCCACGAGCCGCGCGGCCCCTTGGGCCTAACCAAATCCCAGTGAGGTCAACTCTCTGGGATTTGGTCTTACTTTTCCTTGTGGGTATAAACCCCGTCCCAGCCCTCGCCGGGCGGACTGTCGATGAAATGGGCGATGCGGTCGAGGTGGATGCGATAGATCAGCCGCCCCGGCTCCAGTGCCGCCAGACTCTCGAAGGCCGCCTCCGCCGCCTCCCACCTTCCGGCGCGGTACAGCGCCAGCGCCTCGTGATGACGAGCCAAACGCTCGTGGGTTTCATCGTCGATATCGTCCTCGAAGCCGAGCGGCTCGAACAGACGAACCGGCGTGTCCTTGCCCTTGACCCGGACCAGATCGATCTCGCGGCTGACCAGACCGGGCACCGCATTCTGGGTGTATTCGGTCACCATCAGATCGACGCCATATTGCTTGGTCAGGCTCTCGACCCGCGACCCCAGATTGACCGCGTCACCCAGCACGGTATAGGCCATGCGGAAATCCGATCCCATGTTGCCGACATTCATCGTCCCGGTGTTGAGACCGATCCCGACCTTGATCGGCTTCCAGCCGCGAGCGACGAAATCGTCGCGCAATTCCTCCATTTTCCGCACCATCGCCAGCGCCGCCTCGACAGCGTGGCGGGCATGGTCGGAATCGTGCAGTGGCGCGCCCCAGAACGCCATGATCGCGTCGCCCATATATTTGTCGATCGTGCCGCGATGCTCGTGGATCACCCGGGTCATCGGGCTGAGGAAGGCGTTCATCAGCATCGTCAGATCCTGCGGCGACAGCCCTTCCGAAATGGTGGTGAAGCCGCGCACGTCGGAGAACAGCACCGTCATTTCGCGGCTTTCGCCGCCGATTTCGACGTTAAGGCCGCTCCGATTCATCTCGGCGACCAATTCAGGCGGGATATATTGCCCGAAGGTGCGGGCGATCCGCTGCTTTTGCGCCCGCTCGACCATGTACTGGCGGAACTCGATCAGCAAATAGCTGAAAATGATCGCCAGCACGACATAGGAGACCGGTAGCACCAGCCCGTGGCGGACATACAGCACGGTGGCAAGGGCGATATAGCCCAGCCCCAGCCCCAGCACGCACAGCCCGCGCCCGAGCGGCCGGGTCAACAGCAGCGACAGCGAGATCATCGCCAGCAACAGCGACACCGGAACGATCGCGGCGGTTTCGGGCGACACCGCCCGCAATTGACCGCCATTGAGGATGGTGCTGAGGGTATCGGCGATGATCTCGACCCCATAGACCATCCCGACCGGGGTATCGAACCAGTCGTGCGAGACTTCTGAGGTGTCGCCGACCAGGACGATCCGGTCCTTGACCCAGGCTTCGAGCTCGGCCCGCTCGGACTCGTCAAGGCCAGAAATATCAAGGAATTCCAGCGCGCTGATCCCCGCCGACTGGCTGAGAAAGCGGATTCCGGTCGGCAGCGGCGGAAAGTCGATCAGTAGATTGTTGCGATGGTCGAGCGGTACCCGCAACGTCCCCAGCGTCAGCGCCCCATTCTCCAGCCGGGGCTCGACCCCCAGATACATCGCCGCCGCCGCCACCGCAAACGGCCAGCCGCCGCGCTCTGCGGTCAGTTCGGGATGAATGGTCAGCCGCGACAGGGTGGTGACCAGCCGAGAGGTCGATTGGATGTTGGTATAGGCGCTGACCGAAGCCTGGTCGAGCAGCGCGGTCGGACGGTTGATCCCGACGAAGCGGCCGTCGCGGAACTCGGCCTGGGCGACCAACAAGGTGTTGCCCGCCTCGTCCAGCGCCTTGGCCAGGATTGGATCCTCGCCATAGGAGCTGGGAAAGTCCATCAACATATCGACCGCGATCACCCGCGCGCCCAGCGCTTTCAGATTGGTGACGATCGCGGCGATGTCGCTGCGGCGGAGCGGAAAGCTTTTATAGGATTTGAAGAAGGCTTCGTCGGTGTTGACCAGAACGATATCGTGCGACAGAACCTGCCCCCGCCCCTCGCCATAGGCCAGCCTTAGCTGGTGACGGAAAGACAGAGTCTGGTCTTCGAGCAGGGCAAACCATTCATGATATTGGGCGGGGATGGCGAGCAGGAAAAACAGCGCCGTCAGGATAATATCGTACCGCCGCGCAAGTCCGCCCATCGTGGTTCTCCGCCCCCGAAACCGACACTCCGGATTATGGTAACCCGAGAGGTCTCTTCACCCCAGTGAAGAAAAAGCGCCCGCCGACGGATCGACGGCGGACGCCTTAGCGGGGTCAGTTGGCCGGGAGACGGTCGTTGTAAACCTGAGCCTCGCGCTGCTTCAGATCGACCAGCTTCAGTTCGTTATAGGCCCGGATCAACAACGGCCGCATCTCGTTGTCGTCCTTGTTCTCATCGAAATATTTGCGGTAGAGGTCCATCGCCGCGACGATCACGCCCTTCTCATCCAATTGGTTGGCGACGGAGAAATCGTCCTTGGGATTGATGGCGCGGATGTGGGCGATCTGGTCGGCCAGCACCTTGTCCTCGGCCGAGGACAGCCAGACGATCCCGCCATCCTTGTCGGATTCGGCGACCTTTTGCGCCCCCTCCAACACCGCCACCGAGAAGACATGGTGGCCGGGGGCGAGATCGGGAACGCGGAAGCGGACCATCTCGTCCCCGGTCCCGGCGACGGGATGGGCGACGCCGTCGATGGTGGCGACATAGCTGAACTGGCGGCCAAAGCTCTGCCACGCCAGCTCGGGATAGGTGGCGCTCAGGGTCACCTGCTGCACCACCCGCAATTTGATCGCCTGGGGATCTTTCTGGACGCTGCGGCGAACAGTGGTATAGCGCTGGGCCTCGGCGAAGCGGTTGCCAAGTCCGGCGACAAGATCGCCCGAAGCCGCCTCGGGGGCCGACAATCGGCCCGCCACCGCCTTCAACGCCGATCCGGCCACTTCGATCTGGCTGTTGGCGGCAATGGTCTGGGCGGTATTGGTCGCCTGATCGACCAGCTTGGCCGACCCGTCCGCCCCGGTGCGGATGATATCGCCCGCGAACAGGTATTTATTGCGGGTCACCGGTTTCCAGGTCGCTCCGTCTCGGCTGTGCTCGACCGTCCCGGCCACCTGCATCAGCAGCGATACCGGCGGGTCGGCGGCGAACAGCGTCACCGGCAGACAAGCCAGAGCAATACCAAACGCCAAACACAGGGTTACGAATAGTCTGGTCTTCATCTAACCCTCCATGAACCCCTTATCGCCAATACTACCACACCCCTCAGCGCGGTATAATCGGGCGCAAACACTAGGCCCCAAAACAATACCATCACGGGAGAACCCCTAATTCTCCATTCTTCCCGCCAAACGGGTGGTTCTAAAGCGGGGGGGAGAACCGCGCGGATGGAACCATTTTGTTCGACCGAACGTAACGATGGCGCCGCGGCATCATTGCGCCAGGGTTGCTCCTCCCCCCGTATTCGGACCGTTCCGGAATCGACTTTTTATCTCTTTTGGCTTAACCTTCATGACTAAAGAAATGTTCGCAGGCCATATCTAAATAACTATCCGTGTGGTTTGCAAAAATCCGGAAATGGGATCGCGCACCGAACCAAACTCAGGATGCGGTTCCATTTACAAAAATCTAGAGCGAGGCTGACCGTGAATAATCAAGACACCCAACACGGTATTTCGATCCGGATCAGGATTCTCGTTCCAATCATTCTGGTGATCGCCGTCGGTTTCTCCCTGATCGTCGGGTTTTCGTCGATCCAGTCTTTTGGCGACGCCAAGACCGGAGCAACGACGCTGATACAGCAATCCGCCTTGGCCGAATCCAATCTGATCCGTCAAATGGTGGAGAGGGGCCAGACCGCGGCCCGCACCAATGCCTCATGGATGGCCCGGACAAATCCAAAGAGCTATGATCGTGCCACCATCGGCGGCGATCTGTTGCGCCAGATCGAACACAATCCGGGCTTTACCGGCATTTACGTCGGATTCGAGGCGAATTTCGACGGTCGTGACGCCGAAAATGCCGGTGGGATCTGGGGCGATGCGAGCGGCCGCTATCTGGTTTACGCCTATCGCAAGGATGGTGCGCCAACCGTCGAAATCGCCCCGCTGACCAGCGATCCGGCCGAGGAATTCTGGTACAATACGCCGCTGCGCGAGAAGCGCGACACCGTCACCCCGCCCTTTTTTTATGAAATCAGCGGGCAGAAGACTCTGATGATAACGGTCGCGTCGCCGATCCTCGTCGGGACCAAGGCGGTCGGGGTTGCAACGGTCGATCTGGCGTTGAAGCAGGTTCAGGCCGACGTGGCCGCGCTCAAGCCGATGGGCAGCGGCTATGCCGCGCTGATCTCGCACGACGGCCAATGGGTGGCCAATCCCGACCCCTCACTGTTGGGCAAACCGGTCGATACCGAGGCGGTGAAGGCCGCTCTGGTCGCCGCGCGCAACGGCAAGGCCGCCGACTTCACGCTGACCGGCCCGGCGGGTGAGGAGATGATGGCGGTGCTGGTGCCGATCCGTTTCGGCCAGGCCCCCGAGGTATGGAACTTCCTGATTGCGGTCCCCGAATCCGCGGTTCTGGCCGAAGCCCGGGCAACCCGAACCAAGCTTCTTGCCGTCGGAACCCTGGTTCTGTTGTTGGCGGCGGCGATCGCGGTGCTGATCGGCAACGGCATCGTCAAGCCGATCAAAGCGATGACAGGATCCATGACCCGTTTGGCCAAGGGCGATCTCAACATCGAGATCGCCGGAGGTGATCGCGGCGACGAAATCGGGGCAATGGCCCATGCGGTCCAGGTCTTCAAGGACAATGCCGTCGCGATGGCCGAGATGCAGCGCCGCAATGCCGAAATGGAGCAGCATTCGACGGCAGAGCAGCGGCGTCTGCTGCTCGACACCGCCACGCGGTTTGAGACCGAGGTCGCCGGTGTGGTCCGGTCGGTCGGAGACGGTGCCCGGGCGATGCGGGGAACGGCGCAGTCGATGTCTTCGACGGCGGATCAGGTTTCGTCGAGCGCCAATCTCGTCGCGGTGGCGGCGGGCGAAGCGTCGAGCAATGTCCAGACGGTCGCCGCCGCCAGCGAAGAACTGGCTGCCTCAATCCGCGAAATCAGCCGTCAGGTCGCGGATTCCGCGCGCGTCTCCCAGGAAGCGGTCGATCAGGTCGATCACAACCGCAACACCATCGCCCATCTGACCGAGGCGGCGAACCGGATCGGCGAGGTCGTCACCCTGATCAACGATATCGCCTCGCAAACCAACTTGCTGGCCTTGAACGCGACGATCGAAGCGGCTCGCGCCGGCGACGCGGGCAAGGGCTTCGCCGTCGTCGCTGGCGAGGTCAAACAACTCGCCAACCAGACGGCGCGGGCGACCGAAGAGATCAGCAGCCAGATCAACGCGGTCCAGAACACCACCCGCGAAGCGGTCGAAGCGATCAACAACGTCGCGAAGACGATCGATACCATCAACTCGATTTCGTCGCAGATCGCTTCGGCGGTCGAGGAACAATCGGCCGCGACCCAGGAGATCACCCGCAGCGTGCAGCAGGCCGCCAACGGCACCGCCACGGTTTCCAGTTCGATCGCAGGCGTCAATGACGGGGCCCGGCGCAACGGAAGCGAGGCGGTTCAGGTCCTGAACGCCGCCGAACACCTAGCCGAGGATATCAACTCGCTGACCGGCAAGGTTGAATCCTTCCTCGGCCGCATCCGGGCCTAAGCCCCGAGTCTGGATGCAACCGGACCTGAAGCCGTCTGGCTCCAGGTCCGGCTGTGTCATCGTCCCGGCCGGTAGGGCTGAATCCGGGGTGGTTCGGCTCCCAAAGCGGCCAGATCGGCGCCCAAACGCATGAGCGCCCCGTCGTCGGCCCAGGCGGGATCGACGGTGATGCGGATATCGCGGGGCGTTCCCGCCGCCAGCAGCCGGATCAGACTGTCTTTCGCCTTCTCGCCGCTGCCGGTCATCCCAGTCAGACGGTCATAATCGGCGAACGGGGCCTTGACGTCGAACCCAACCCAATCGACCAGGGGCAACACCCGTTCCAGCCGGTCGGGAAACGGTCCGGCGGTATGCAGGCCGATCTTAAAGCCCAACTCCCGCACGGCGGCGATTGCCTCGGGCAGAGCCGGTTGAAGGGTCGGCTCGCCGCCCGAAAACACCACGCCGTCGAGCAGGCCGCGCCGCGTGTCGAGAAACGCCGCCGCCTCGTCCCAGGTCAGCGCCGCCGGGGCGGTCGCGCAGAGCAGATGGGTATTGTGGCAATAGGGACAACGCCAGGGGCACCCCTGGCAGAACAGGGTCGCCACCAGCTCGCCCGGCCAGTCGCAAGTGGACAGCCGGGCCAGCCCGCCGAGGCGGAGATCAGTCAAGGGCGCACTGTGCTTCCGAGAAATAGAGGCGGTCGGCGAACTCGCCCTTCTTGCCTTTGTTGAACGAGGCGAGCGGGCGGTGATAGCCCATCACCCGGGTCCAGATTTCGCAGGGCTGGCGCTCGTCGTCGCGCAGATCGAGGGCGGCGTCGCGGACGGTGGTGGTCGGAATGTGATTCATCAAGCGATCCTTTCGGGTCAGGAGGCAGAGGTGCACGAGCGCTTACGAGCGATCAATTCCTCGTCGCATTTCGGGCAGAATTTGTGTTCGCCGGCGATATAGCCGTGCTTGGGGCAGATCGAGAAGGTGGGGGTGACGGTGACGTAGGGCAGCCGGAAATTCTCCAACGCACGCCTCACCAGCTTCTTGCAGGCGTCGGCCGAGGAAATCCGCTCGCCCATATAAAGGTGCAACACGGTGCCGCCGGTATATTTGCGCTGCAACTCGTCCTGACGCTCCAGCGCCTCGAACGGATCGTCGGTGAAGCCGACCGGAAGCTGGCTCGAATTGGTGTAATAGGGCTGGTCCGGCGTTCCGGCCTGGAGAATGTCGGGATAGCGCTTGCGGTCTTCGCGGGCGAAGCGATAGGTGGTGCCTTCGGCCGGAGTCGCCTCCAGATTATAAAGGTGTCCGGTCTCTTCCTGGATCGCGACGATCCGGGCGCGGACATGGTCGAGGAAGCGCACCGCGAAGGCATGGCCCCAGGGGGTCGAGATATCCTCGTGGTCGGCGGAAAAGTTGCGGATCAACTCGTTGATGCCGTTGACGCCGATCGTCGAGAAATGGTTCCGCAGCGTGCCGAGATAGCGCCTGGTATAGGGGAACAGGCCATCGTCCATGTGACGCTGGATCACCTTGCGCTTGATCTCGAGGCTGTTGCGGGCGATCTCCAGCAGCCGGTCGAGCCGGGCGAACAGCCCCTCCTCGTCGCCGCGATGGGTAAAGCCCAACCGGGCGCAATTGATCGTTACCACGCCGACCGATCCGGTCTGTTCGGCGCTGCCGAACAAGCCGTTGCCGCGCTTCAGCAACTCGGTCAGGTCAAGCTGGAGACGGCAGCACATCGAGCGGATCATGTGCGGCTTCAGTTCGGAATTCAGGAAGTTCTGGAAGTACGGCAGCCCGTATTTCGCGGTCATCTCGAACAGACGACCGGCATTTTCTGACTCCCACGGGAAGTCGGGGGTGATGTTGTAGGTCGGGATCGGGAAGGTGAACACCCGGCCCAGCGCGTCGCCCTTGGTCATCACCTCCATATAGGCGCGGTTGATCATGTCCATCTCGACCTGAAGATCGCCGTAGGTGAACGGCATCTCGACGCCGCCGATCACCGGAGCCTGCTCCTTCAAATCCTCGGGGCAGGTCCAGTCGAAAGTCAGGTTGGTGAACGGAGTCTGGGTGCCCCAGCGCGACGGGACGTTGAGGTTGTAGACCAGTTCCTGGATGCACTGACGGACGTCTTCGTAAGACAGCGAATCGGCGCGGATGAACGCGGCCATATAGGTGTCGAACGAACTGAACGCCTGGGCACCGGCCCACTCGTTCTGAAGGGTGCCAAGGAAGTTGACGATCTGGCCGACCGCGCTCGACATATGCTTGGGCGGACCGGCCTCGACCTTGCCGGGAACGCCGTTCAGCCCCTCGGTCAGCAGGGTCCTGAGCGACCATCCGGCGCAATAGCCCGCCAGCATGTCGAGATCGTGGATATGGATATCGCCATCGCGGTGGGCGGTGCCGATCTCGGGCGGATAGACGTGCGACAGCCAGTAATTGGCCACCACTTTCCCCGAAACATTGAGGATCAGACCACCCAGGGAATAGCCCTGGTTGGCGTTGGCGTTGACCCGCCAGTCGGCGCGGTCGAGATACTCGTTGATCGAGGATTCGACATCGACGACGGTCTTTCTATCCTTACGCAGCCGCGCCCGCTGCTCACGATAGACGATATAGGCGCGCGCGGTGGCGAAGTGGTTGGCCGAGATCAGCACCTGCTCGACCACGTCTTGAAGCTGCTCGATCTGGGGCGCCTGATCGACAAAGCGATGTTCGATCACCTTGGCGGCCTGGATCGTCAGCAGATAGGCCTCGGTGGGGTCGAAATCGCCGGTCGCCTTACCAGCCCGCTCGATCGCCGAGCGGATTTTGTCGAGATCGAACGGCACTTCAAGCCCGTTGCGCTTGATGACCGAACGTGGCGACACAACGGGAAATGTTGACCCGGACATCAGCGGATTCCTTAGGCAGAACAGGGCGGAAGGGGGGACGAACAACCCCGGCGATCACGGACCCACAACGGTCGGGCGCAGTCGAAAGCCGCGCTGTCATCCTACATGTAGATGATCAACACGGCTTCAACGCTACATAGAGTAGAGCCTGGCCCAGCCGAAAGTCAAGCTCGATTCAGCCCCACGTCCCGGCCGCATGGGCGGGAGGGGGGCTCGGGCTTTTCCCTGTTTCCATGTGAACGAACATGGTATAGACACTGTTTCCCGACGGGGCGGCCCCACGCGCGTGCGGCTGAATCGTGCGTGCGCGGTGGATTATTAACGAATGCGGGCGTGGTGGAACTGGTAGACACACTGGATTTAGGTTCCAGCGGCGCAAGCCATGGGGGTTCAAGTCCCTTCGCCCGCACCAGCGTGCCCCTGATAGCTCCGCAACGGGCGCTCGCCGGACGGGCAGTCGCGACCCGTGATCCGCGCCGGGGCCACCGGATGCAACCCACTCGACTCGATTGGCGAAAGACTGATGCAGGTAACCGAGATCAATTCCGACGGCCTAAGACGTGATTTCAAGGTCGTCGTTCCCGCCTCCCACCTCGACCAGCGGATGCAGGACAAGCTGACCCAGTTGGCCGGCACCATCAGCCTCCCCGGCTTCCGCCCGGGCAAGGTGCCGCTGGCGATTGTCCGCAAGAAATATTCTTCGGCGGTGCTGGGCGAGATTCTGGAAGCCGCCGTCAATGACGCCATCGGCAAGGCGGTCGAGAGCAGCGGCCTGCGTCCGGCCGCCCAGCCCAAGGTCGAAATCACCTCGTTCGCCGAGGGCACCGACCTTGAATTCGACCTCGCCATCGAGGTGATGCCGGAAATCACCCTGGTTGATTTCGCCACCATCAGTCTGGTGCGTGACAAGGCGATCATCGCCGATGCCGAGATCGATACCGTGTTGACCGGAATCGCCGAACGCAACGGCAGCACCGAAACGGTCGAACGCGCCGCCGCCTCTGGCGACGTGGTGGTGATCGACTTCCTCGGCAAGCTGAACGGCGAGCCCTTCCCCGGCGGTGCCGCCGAGCGTTATTCGCTGAAGCTCGGCTCGAACACCTTCATCCCCGGCTTCGAAGACCAGTTGATCGGCCTGTCGGCGGGCGACGCCAAGGTGATCGAGGTCACCTTCCCCGAAGGCTATGGCAACGAATCGCTGTCGGGTCAGCCCGCCACCTTCGACATCACCCTCCACGAAGTCCAGGCGAGCAAGCCGGCCGAGATCAACGACGAGTTGGCCAAGGCCGTCGGGATGGAAAGCCTCGACGCCCTGAAGGACGCGATCCGCGCCGAAGTCGGCCGCGATCTCACCAACGCCTCGCGTCTGAAGGTCAAGCGCGCCCTGCTCGACGCCCTGGCCGCCAGCCACGATTTCCCGGTCCCGGTCTCGATGGTCGAGTCCGAGTTCGAGGCGATCTGGAAGCAGCTTGAGGAAGGCCGCAAGGCCGGTCAGGTCGATCCGGCCGACGAAGGCAAGTCCGACGACGAGTTGAAGACCGAGTACCGCACCCTGTCCGAGCGCCGCGTGCGCCTGGGCCTGCTGCTGGCCGAAGTCGGCCGGGTCAATGAAGTCACCGTGACCCAAGACGACATCAACCGCGCCATCCTCAACGAAGCCCGCGCCTATCCGGGCCAGGAGCATCTGGTTCTTCAGTACTACCAGAAGAACAAGGACGCGATCGAATCGCTGCGCGCTCCGGTCTACGAGGAAAAGGTCGTCGATTTCATCCTCGAGAAGGCGTCGGTCACCGACCGTGAAGTCGCGGCCGAGGATCTCCGCCGCGAGCATGCCGAAGCCGAGGGAACCGCGACCGAGGGAGCCGACGAGGCCGACGAGGCCGAGGGCGATGACAGCCCCAAGCCGAAAAAGCGTGCGCCGCGCAAGAAGTCGGCAGAATAATAAGGCGGGCGGTCGGATCGGAAACGGTCCGGCCGCCTCCCGCCCAAGACAGTTCCGGTCGGACCTTCTCCGACCGGTTCGCGAACCGCAGAAGGATGGACCATGCGCGAGAGAGACCCTATCGACCTCTACATGAATACGCTGGTGCCCATGGTGGTCGAACAGACCAATCGCGGCGAGCGTTCTTACGACATCTACTCGCGCCTGCTGAAGGAACGGATCGTCTTCCTGACCGGTCAGGTTCATGACGAAGTCGCTTGCTTGATCTGCGCGCAGTTCCTGTTCCTCGAATCGGAAAACCCGACCAAGGACATCGCGTTCTACATCAATTCGCCGGGCGGGGTCGTCACCTCGGGCCTCGCGATCTACGACACGATGCAATATATCCGCCCGGCGGTATCGACCGTGTGTATCGGTCAGGCGGCCTCGATGGGCTCGCTGCTGCTGACGGCCGGTGCCAAGGGCAAGCGCTATTCGCTGCCCAATTCGCGGATCATGGTCCACCAGCCCTCGGGCGGGGCCCAGGGTCAGGCGACCGACATTGAAATTCAGGCCCGTGAGATACTTGCGCTCCGCGCCCGCCTCAACAATATCTATGTTGACCACACCGGCCAGCCTTTGGAGGTGATCGAGCGGATTATGGAGCGCGACAAGTTCATGACCGCCGATGAAGCCCGCGAATTCGGCTTGATCGACAATGTCGTTAACAAGCGCTCCGTACCCGAGGGAGACGGCGCCTCCACCTGATCCCACCCCTCCCCTCTCGCGGCCGTGCCGGCCCGCCAGCCCCATCTATCGGGGTAAATGATAGATATTGTCATTGTCTGGTCGGGTCGGCTGCGGCTAACATACGTTTGACGCGGATGCGGGGGGTTGACCCAATGGAGCTTCGATGACCAAGTCCACCAGCGGCGATTCAAAAAGCACTCTGTATTGCTCCTTCTGTGGCAAGAGCCAGCACGAAGTGAGAAAGCTGATCGCCGGGCCCACCGTGTTCATCTGCGACGAATGCGTCGAGCTGTGCATGGACATCATCCGCGAAGAGCACAAGACCCATTTGGTCCGCTCCAGCGACGGTGTGCCGACGCCGAAGGATATTCGTGCCGTCCTCGATGACTATGTCATCGGCCAGGACCACGCCAAAAAGGTGTTGTCCGTCGCCGTTCACAATCACTACAAGCGATTGCAGCACGGCGCCAAGAGCAACGAGGTCGAACTCGCCAAGTCCAACATCCTGCTGATCGGCCCGACCGGTTGCGGCAAGACGTTGCTGGCGCAGACCTTGGCCCGCATCCTCGACGTGCCGTTCACGATGGCCGATGCCACCACCCTGACCGAAGCGGGCTATGTCGGTGAGGATGTCGAAAACATCATCCTCAAGCTGTTGCAGGCGGCGGAATACAATGTCGAGCGCGCCCAGCGCGGCATCGTCTATATCGACGAGGTCGATAAGATCAGCCGCAAGTCCGACAACCCGTCGATCACCCGCGACGTTTCGGGCGAAGGTGTCCAGCAGGCCCTGCTGAAGATCATGGAAGGCACCGTCGCCTCGGTGCCGCCCCAGGGCGGGCGCAAGCATCCGCAGCAGGAATTCCTTCAGGTCGATACCACCAACATCCTGTTCATCTGCGGCGGTGCCTTCGCTGGTCTGGAAAAGATCATCGGCAGCCGGGGCAAGGGCACCTCGATCGGCTTCGGTGCCGAGGTCCGTGGCCCGGACGAGCGCCGTACCGGTGAAATCCTGCGCGAGGTCGAGCCCGAGGATCTGCTGAAATTCGGTCTGATCCCCGAATTCGTCGGTCGTCTGCCGGTCCTGGCGACGCTGGAAGATCTCGACGTCAGTGCCCTGATCGAAATCCTGTCCAAGCCGAAGAACGCCCTGGTCAAGCAGTACCAGCGCCTGTTCGAGATGGAGGACGTTCGTCTCTCCTTCAACGAGGACGCGCTCCGCTCGATCTCGGAAAAGGCGATCCAGCGCAAGACCGGCGCGCGCGGCCTGCGCTCGATCATGGAAAGCATCCTGCTCGACACCATGTTCGACCTGCCCGGCCTCGAAGCCGTCGATGAAGTGGTGGTCAACAAGGAAGTGGTCGAAGGCCGCGCCCAGCCTCTCTACATCTATTCCGAACGGCGCGAGGATGTCGGCACCTCCGCTTAAGACCGATCCGGTGGCGGAAGGAGCGGGGTCGCTCCTTCCCGTCGCGGCGGTCCGAGCAGCAGCCGGTGTCCACCGCCCCTTGACGAGAGCCGATCTCATTACAATCTTTCGTCATAGGTAGTCACATCGCCCCCGTCGGCTCCGCGATGTCTGGAGCCGCAGACCTTACGAGGCAGAATGGTCGAAGCCCCCCATGACGACATCTTCCCGGTCCTTCCGCTCCGGGACATCGTCGTCTTCCCGCACATGATCGTCCCCCTGTTCGTCGGCCGCGATAAATCGGTCCGCGCCCTGGAAGACGTGATGCGCGAGGACAAGCAGATCCTGCTGGTGGCGCAAAAGAACGCCGCCCAGGACGATCCCACCACCGACGACATCTATGCCGTCGGGACCGTCTCGACGGTGCTGCAATTGCTGAAGCTGCCCGACGGAACCGTCAAGGTTCTGGTCGAGGGCGGCCGTCGCGCCCGCATCACCGGCTTTACCGAGAACGAATCGTTCTTCCAGGCCCGCGCCGAATCGATCGGCGAGCGGACCGGCAACCAGCAGGAACTGGAAGCGCTGTCGCGCTCGGTGGTCGCCCAGTTCGAGCAATACATCAAACTCAACAAGAAGATTCCGCCCGAGGTGCTGGTCTCGATCAACCAGATCGAGGACGCGGCCAAGCTGGCCGACACCGTCGCCTCGCACCTCGCGCTCAAGATCGCCGACAAGCAGGAATTGCTTGAGATCGAGGTCGTCTCCGAACGGCTGGAGCGGGTCTATTCCTACATGGAGGGCGAAATCGGCGTCCTTCAGGTGGAAAAGAAAATCCGCAACCGCGTCAAGCGGCAGATGGAGAAGACTCAGCGCGAGTACTATCTCAACGAGCAGCTGAAGGCGATCCAGAAGGAACTGGGCGAGACCGAGGACGGCAAGGACGAAGTCGCCGAGATCGAAGAGCGGATCGCCAAGACCAAGCTGACCCCCGAGGCGCGCGAGAAGGCGCTGGCCGAACTCAAGAAACTGAAGTCGATGAGCCCGATGTCGGCCGAGGCCACCGTCGTGCGCAATTATCTCGACTGGATGCTGACGATTCCGTGGAAGAAGCGCAGCAAGGTCAAGAAGGACGTCGCGCTGGCGGAAAAGGTGCTCAACGCCGACCATTACGGCCTCGAAAAGGTCAAGGAACGCATCCTCGAATATCTTGCCGTGCAGATTCGCACCGACAAGGTTCGCGGCCCGATCCTGTGCCTGGTCGGCCCGCCGGGCGTCGGCAAGACCTCGCTCGGCAAGTCGATCGCCCACGCCACCGGTCGCAATTTCGTCCGGATGAGCTTGGGCGGGGTACGGGACGAAGCCGAGGTTCGCGGCCATCGCCGCACCTATATCGGCTCGATGCCGGGCAAGATCATCCAGGGGATGAAGAAGGCAAAGTCGTCCAACCCGCTGTTCCTGCTCGATGAAATCGACAAGCTGGGCGCGGATTGGCGCGGCGACCCCGCCTCTGCCCTGCTCGAAGTACTCGACCCCGAACAGAATTCCAGCTTCAACGACCATTACCTCGAGGTCGATTACGACCTGTCCGATGTGATGTTCGTTACCACCGCCAACACGATGCGGATGCCGCAGCCGCTGCTTGACCGGATGGAGATCATCCGTCTCTCGGGCTATACCGAGGACGAGAAGGTCGAGATCGCCAAGCGCCACCTGCTCGGCAAGGTGATCAAGGCGGCGGGGCTGCGTCCCGGCGAATGGTCGATCAGCGATGAATCGCTGCGCCACATCGTCCGTTATTACACGCGGGAAGCGGGCGTCCGCAACATGGAGCGCGAACTGGCCAATCTGGCCCGCAAGGCGGTCAAGGAGATCGTCTCGAAGGGCAAGGACAAGGTTGCCATCACGCCCCGCAACCTCGAAAAATATGCTGGCATCCGCCGCTATCATTTCGGCGAGGTCGAGGACACCGATCTGGTCGGCGTCGTCACCGGACTGGCCTGGACCGAGGTCGGCGGCGAATTGCTGACGATTGAAGCGGTCAGCATGCCGGGCAAGGGCACCTTCGCCCATACCGGCAAGCTGGGCGACGTGATGCAGGAATCCGTGCAGGCCGCCCGTTCCTATGTCCGGTCGCGCTCGGTCAGCCTGGGGATCAAGCCGACCGCGTTCGAGAAGCGCGATATCCACGTCCACGTTCCCGAAGGCGCCACCCCCAAGGACGGCCCCTCGGCCGGTGTCGCGATGTGCACCGCGATCGTCTCGGTCCTGACCGGTATCGCGGTTCGCCGTGACGTCGCGATGACCGGCGAAATCACCCTGCGCGGGCGGGTTCTGCCGATCGGCGGACTTAAGGAAAAGCTGTTGGCGGCGCTGCGCGGCGGCATCAAGACGGTGCTGATCCCCAAGGACAATGAAAAGGATCTCGCCGAGATTCCCGACAACGTCAAAAAAGGGATGACGATTCTGCCCGTCGCCACCGCCGACGAGGTGTTGAAGCACGCCTTGGTGCGGATGCCTGCGGCGATCGAGTGGGACGAGACCGACGGCGAGACTCCCGCCAAGGTTGCCGCCGATACTGATAGCGCCGCTGTGGGAGGCGTGCTGACCCATTGAACGAACGATCTGTCTCCCGTCAATCCTGACGGACGGGAGACAGATCGTGTCGTCTTGGGCTCATCATTGCTGCATTGCCGGTTGACGCTCTCAAAGAGCGTGACTTACACTGCGTCATCCTGACCGTAAGGCGGCCGGCATGGCCGTTTTTTCTGTAAATTCATGGGGGCAACCTTGTCGAACAAGAACGATCTGGTGGCGGCCGTGGCCGACTCGACCGGCCTGTCCAAGACCGAAGCGGCCACCGCCGTCGATGCCGTTTTTCAGGCGATCTCCAATGCTCTGAAGGAAGGCGACGAAGTCCGGCTGGTTGGCTTCGGAACTTTTGCGGTCACCGACCGCGCCGCGTCGGAGGGGCGTAACCCCCGCACCGGCGAAAAGATTGCAATCCCGGCCTCGAAGCTGCCGAAGTTCAAGGCGGGCAAGGGACTGAAGGACGCGATCCAGTAAGCCCCTCTTACCGTTTCGCCGGTCCCCAGGGACCGGCTCTCGGGCGGTTAGCTCAGCTGGAAGAGCATCTCGTTTACACCGAGAGGGTCGGCGGTTCGAACCCGTCACCGCCCACCATTCCCAGGAGCCCGGTCAGATTCAAGACCGAATTGATCAGCGCCCCGAAGGGCTGTATTGATCGTCCCTGGTGAAGTGGCGTTTTTTGTTTTGGACGCCACATCGGTTTCGGCGTGCCATCACCCCGGACAAGTCCGGTTGTATTGCGCCACAACCATCTCCACGCTAACCTTGACAGGACGGAGCCGCAGCCCCACCGTCTATCCAGACTATCTGGCCAGGATGCGGATGATGGCAGAATCGCGTTGGTCTCTTCAATGGGCTGGCGACCGACCATCTCTTGTTCAAATTCAAAGCGTTATGTCGCCTTGAATGGGGATATTGAGCCCATTGTCACCGAAATTCCGAAAAGTCCTTGAACCGGTAGGTCAGGCCGATCATCACCGCTTGGGTACCTTGAACTACTATGCAGTCGTTGAGACGCATCGTCACTTAGGCGATATGACTGCCGCCACGAGGCGGCCTCCCTCGATGCGCACCCTACAAATCCGCACCCTCACTGGGTTCGCAGTCACCAGCTTGCGGCGGAATCGCTCTCCGGCGGTCGGCTCGATCAACAGCCATGCGGCATGAACGGCGCGGTCTTCACCCTGTACCGTCAAGGGAACTTGGTCGCGAAGGACGACGAAGCCCAAACCCAGCTTGACGCCATCGAAGCGAAGCGGCTGGTGCGAATCGCGGAATGGGAAGACGACAGGCGGGTTCGTCGCGAGGTGCTGCGGTCCGATGGGGAGATCCCGCTCACGCGCCAAGGCCTCTGTCTGGGGGGGGGGACGCGGGGTCGCTGACCTTCACCTGGACGCCTTCGCCAGATCATGTCCGGCGGAGGTTCTGATGCTGCGACGCATCAAGGTGGCCTACATCCAGGAGTTCAACCGGATGGAGGAGGCGCTGAAGAACCAGGCCCCGGCTCCGGCGCTACCCGACTTCAGCAACCCCGCCGTCGCGGCCCGTGCCTGGGCCGAGGAATACGAGCAGCGGGTCGCCGCCGAGGAGCAGAAGAAGCTCCTGGCCGTGAAGGTCGAGGAGATGCAGCCCGCCTGGGTGTTTTCTCGGGCAGGTTAGCTCCCTTGTGGATTGCATTATTTCGGACTGCGTGACAATATTACGTATCAATGTCAAAAAGGCCACGGCCTATGGCGCTTGCTTTCGTCGAGTTACTAAAGTACATCGGGCTGGTTAGTCTTCCATTTACCATTTATTTTGCTTGGCTTAAAATTGGGTATAAGGTTGCTGCGAGTTATTCATGGAGGTTTAACCGCCTGACTGCATCAGGAATTGGTAGCGTCACGCTAGTCAACATGAAAGATCGTGCGGTTCCAATCTTCAGTATGCACGCAGTCATGAATGGAATCGTTTTTGATCTTCGGCAGTTTGACCCACCAATGATCCTCAAGCCATTTGAGGCGACTACGGTTGAGGCGGATGTGATCTCCGAGTGGCGGGTGAACAAGGAAAAATACAATCTGCGCCCTCCAATCGAATCGAGGGAAGAAGTCGAAATATATGTTTGCACTCACAAAAAAGATATAAAATGCATACGTGGAGGCCTACCCTCAGCCATCGGCTTTGCCTTGAGGAAGAAGCTCCATTTTGCATCTCCAATTAAGAACAGCTTCAATGGGGTTGTCTACAATGACAACGCCATTTTCGCGATTACATACATCATGGATGGACAGCAAAAGACAGCCCTAATTGATAAACAAGGGTTTATCAACTGGGATATATTACCAAATTTCCTCCGAGAGATAGACATAATTAACAAGGACTCTGTAACAAATGCGATCTCTTCATCTGACCTGCCCCCCATAATTGGAGGGTTTTGTGTCGATGACCTGCGAGATCACGATAGACCCTGCCAGTAGAGGATCATTGATGAACTTCTCCCGTCTACCTTCGATAGAAGAATCATAATTCTCGTTTGTTTATGATTGGAAATTAAAAATTCCATGTATCGTAAATCCGATACATCATGCGAATTTGACGCCACTATTATATGCCATGTATGAGGACTCCCCCCCCCCCCAACCAAACAGAGGGAGACACCCGTTGTTCACTGCTGATGATGTTTCGATGATTGACCGCTGCGCTTCGGCTCTCATTCCCACCGTCTGGGATGGCGTCAGAAGGTGCCCCGTGAGTGCTGAAAACGCGGACGGAAAGCCGTTCGATCAGTTCCTGATCACCTCCACCGGGGGCGATGTCTTCTCGGTCTGGCGGGAAGAGGATGGGAGCATGGGTGTCGAACACCCCGATGGCCACAGCCAGAAGGTCCGTTCCCTGGCTGAGGCGTTGGAGCCCTGGGCGGAACTGGTCGAGGCCCTGGAGAGCTACCGGGAGCGAACCAAGGTCGCCGCCTAGCCGGTCAAAGCGTGTGTGTAACGTGTGTGTGAAGCCGATTTACGGCTTCTCTGAATCCGTTGAAAAACAACAAATTATGGGTTGATGTGTGGGTGGCGGAGGGAGAGGGATTCGAACCCTCGATACGGCTCAACACCGTATACACACTTTCCAGGCGTGCGCCTTCAACCGCTCGGCCACCCCTCCTTATGCTGCGGCGGGGGCAAGCCCCTCGGGCCGCAGCGAGGGGGGGAAGCTACACGAGGGGACGGGGCGGCGCAACCCCCTTAACGCAGCTTGTGAAACAAGTTGTTCTTAAGGGCGTTTCGGTTCTTTCAACAGCGTCTCGGCCAGATGATCGAGGCGGGCCGGGTCGAGTTCGGACAGGCGCATATTCATGATCGCGTCGAGTTCGCCGGGGGCAACGCCCTTCTTCGCGGCAGTCATCGGATCGAGGCCGCGGAGCAGACGGGTCAGGCCGTTGACCTTGGTGATCCGGCGCGCCGCCGCCAGCGCATCGTAAAGGCCGGGGCCGCCTTCGGCCCATTCGTCGCTGTTCATCTCCGCCCCCTTTGGCTTGCGGCGGTCAGGATAGCGGGTGGTGAAAGCGAAGTCTCGGGGGAAGTACCCGGCCTCTTCCGTTGGCAGCCTCTTCGCGTCACACTGGCGTTCGAACTTGGGCAAACGAGATGGAGCGCCGTGACGATGCGTGCGAAGGTGGGGCTGGGGCTGGGGCTGGCCTGTCTGCTGTGGAGTTGGAGTGCCGCCGCCGAGCAGGTGCGGCTGACCTTTCTCCACGTCAACGACATCTATGAATACCATCCCTCCAACGGCATCGGCGGGTTGGCCGAATTATCGACCCTGCTTAAGCGGCGCAGCACCGAGACTCCCAACCCGCTATTCACCTTCGGCGGCGATCTGATCTCGCCCTCGCTCGCCTCGAATATGACCAAGGGCGCGCATCTGATCGCCCTGTTCAATATCCTCGCCCCCGTCGCGGCGGTGCCGGGTAACCACGAATTCGATTTCGGCCCCGCCGTCTTTGCCGAGCGGATCGGCGAATCCCGCTTTCCCTGGATCGGCTCGAACGTGCTGGGGGCCGACGGGGCGCCCTTTGGCGGCATGGTGGCCAGCACGATCGTCGAGAAGGGGGGAGTCAAGATCGGCTTTCTTGGCATCCTGACTGCCCGTACCGGCGACTTGTCGCTGACCGATGGCGTTGTCTTTACCAACGAGACCGAAACGGCGCGGGCCACCGCCCGTCACTTGCGCGCCAAGGGCGCCGAGATCGTGGTGGCGTTAACCCACCTCGATATCGAGCAGGATCGCGCCTTGGCCCTGGCGGTACCCGAGATCGACCTGATCCTCGGCGGACACGATCACGATCCGATCGCGATCAAGGAAAGCGGCGCGCT
Organism: Magnetospirillum fulvum; assembly: GCF_900108475.1. Taxonomy (GTDB): domain Bacteria; phylum Pseudomonadota; class Alphaproteobacteria; order Rhodospirillales; family Magnetospirillaceae; genus Phaeospirillum; species Phaeospirillum fulvum_A. The sequence continues at coordinate 190,019 of NZ_FNWO01000007.1, forward strand.
GGTGCTGAAGGCCGGTCAGGACGCCCAATGGCTGGGTGAGGTCGAGATGATGGTCGATCGCCCCGATTCCGGCCAGAGCGGAAAGACCACGGTTACCCCGCTGGGCTGGCGCTTTGAGTCGGTGCGCGACGTTCCGCCCGATCCGGCGCTGTCTCCGGTGATCGCCGCGACCGACGCGTTGTTGAGCGAGGCACTCGACCAGCCTCTGGCGGTGCTGGAGCAACCGCTCGACAGCCGAACCGGAATCGTCCGTGGCGGCGAGGCGGCGATCGGCAATCTGTTCGCCGACGCGCTGCGGGCTCATTTCGGTGCCGATGCCGCCCTGATCAATGGCGGCGGGCTGCGCGGCAACCGGCTCTATCCGGCCGGGATTCGTTTCAGCAAACGTGACGTTCTGACCGAGATGCCGTTCGGCAATGCGGTGATGCTGCTGGCGGTCAGCGGCGCACAGCTTCGCGCGGCTCTGGAGTACGGTCTGACCGGACTCGACAGCAAGGCCGGGCGGTTCCCCCAGGTGTCGGGGCTGGCGCTCCGCTATGACCCGACCAGCCCGGCCGGGCAGCGGATTGTCACGGTCACAATCGGCGGCGCACCGCTTCAAGACGACAAGACGTACCGCCTTGCCACCTCGGACTATCTCGGCCATGGCGGCGACGGCTATGCCGGATTGAAGCAGGCCCGGGTGATCGTCGATTCGAGCGGCGGGCCACTGCTGACCAACGTCGTCGGCGATTATCTCGCCGCCAATCCCCACGTTGCACCCCGGATCGAGGGACGCCTGACCGCGGTGCGCCGAGGGGATGGACTTTAACCACTTCGGCCACATATAACCGGGCATCATGTCAGACATCGCCGCCCTGCCCTTCCGCAAGATGCACGGCCTCGGGAACGATTTCGTCGTTCTTGACGGCCGGGCCGATTCTCGCGCCCTTGCCCTCGATCCGTCGCGGATTCGGGCCATCGCCGACCGCCGCGCCGGAATCGGCTGCGACCAATTGATCGTCGTCGCGCCGCCCACCGACCGCTCCGCCGACGTCCGGATGTTGATCTTCAACGCCGACGGGTCCGAGGTCGCCGCCTGCGGCAACGCCACCCGCTGCGTCGCCTGGCTGGCGATGGCCGAAAGCGGCCAGAACAGCGTGGTGATCGAGACCCGCGCCGGTTTGCTCGACGCCGAATCGCGTGGCCCGTCCCTGGTCGCGGTCGATATGGGACCGGCCCGGCTCGACTGGCGCGAAATCCCGCTTGCCCAGGCGGAAGACACTCTTCACCTCGGCATCAGCGCCGGTCCGCTGGCCGATCCGGTCGCGGTCAGCATGGGCAACCCCCACGCCGTGTTCTTTGTCGAGGATGCCGATTCGGTCGATCTGGAAGCGCTCGGTCCGGGGCTGGAACATCACCCGATCTTCCCCGAGCGGTCCAATATCGAGGTGGCGACGATCCTGCCCGCCACCGAACCCGGTCGCGGCCGGATTCGGATGCGGGTGTGGGAACGCGGTGCCGGAATCACCCCCGCCTGCGGCACCGGCGCTTGCGCCACCCTGGTCGCGGCAGCGCGGCGCGGCCTGACCCCGCGTCGGGCCGAGCTGATCCTGGATGGCGGCTCGCTCGAAATCGAGTGGCTACCCGACGACCATGTTCTGATGACCGGCCCGGTAGCCAGCAGCTTCACCGGCCTTCTGGACGTCTCCCTGCTTTCATGAGCGCCAAGCCCCCCACCATTCTCACCTTCGGCTGTCGGCTGAACGCCTATGAATCCGAAGTGATGCGAGAGCACGCCCGCGCCATCGACAGCGGGGTCGAGACGATCATCATCAACACCTGCGCCGTCACCGCCGAGGCCGAGCGCCAAGCCCGGCAGGCGATCCGCAAGGCCCGGCGCGAGAACCCGCAAGCGCGGATCGTGGTGACCGGTTGCGCCGCCCAGGCTCATCCCGAGCTTTATGGCGAGATGGCCGAGATCGACCAGATTCTGGGCAATGCCGAGAAGCTGAAGCCGGAAATCTTCGCCGAGCCGCCGTCCGAGCGGATCGTCGTCGGCGACATCATGAAACTGCGCGAGGTCGCCTCGCATCTGGTGTCGGGGTTCGAGGGACGGGCGCGGGCCTTTGTCGAGGTCCAACAGGGCTGCGACCATCGCTGCACCTTCTGCATCATTCCGTTCGGACGCGGCCCCAACCGCTCGGTTCCGGTCGAGCGGGTGATCGCCCAGGCGCGCGAACTGGTCGCCGCCGGAACCCCTGAACTGGTGCTGACCGGGGTCGATGTCACCGCCTATGGTGCCGATCTGCCCGGACGTCCGCCGCTGGGTACGCTGGTGCGGCACTTGCTGGCGGCGGTGCCCGATCTGCCCCGGCTGCGGCTGTCCTCGCTCGACCCGGTCGAGGTCGATGACGATCTGATCGAGGCGTTCGCGAGCGAGCCCCGGCTGCTGCCTCATGCCCATCTGTCGGTCCAGGCGGGCGACGACATTGTGTTGAAGCGGATGGCCCGGCGTCATCGCCGCGCCGATATTGTCGCCCTGGCGGCGCGGCTGCGCGCGGTTCGCCCCGGCATCGTGCTGGGTGCCGACCTGATCGCCGGTTTCCCCGGTGAAGACGAGACGATGGCGGCGGCCTCGCTGGCGCTGATCGACGATATCGGGCTGACCCATCTTCACGTCTTCCCGTTCTCGCCCCGCCCCGGCACCCCGGCGGCAACGATGAAGCGGGTGGCCGGGCCGGTGGTCAAGGCCCGCGCCGCCGCCTTGCGTCAAAAGGGCGAGGCGGCGATGGAGGCACTGTTGCGCTCGCGGGTCGGGGCCGAAGCCACAATCGTGATCGAACGCGACGGCAAAGGTCATTGCGAGTATTATCTGCCGGTTCGCGTGGGGGGGACGACCGCCGCACCGGGAGCCGTCCTGCGGACACGAATCATCGGAGTGGAAGGCGGCGTCCTCGACGCCGAGGAAGTGTGATGAGCAAGAGGATTACCGACAGCCACCCGGCGGGGGGCCGGTGGCGTGGATTTGTGGCCGCCCTGTTGCTGCTGGCGCTGCCGGGAGCCGCGCTGGCGCAGGAGGCCGCGACGGCTGCCGCCGCGCCGGGTCGTCTGGCCCAGGTGTGGACCGATCTCGCCTCGCTGGCCGAGCCGGGCCGGATTGACCCGCTGTCGCTGGGCTTGGGCGTGGTGCTGGCACTGCTGGCGATGGTGCTCCAGGTGGTTGCGACCCGGCGGATGCTGGGCCGCGCCCTGTCCGAACTGACCCGGCTCGGCGACAGCACCGAACGCCTGCTAAAGGGCGTTTTGGCCGAACCCGATGGCATCCAGGCCTGGATCGGCGAGCGCGAGGTCCGCTCACGCGGCCTGACCGCCCTGCTGGACCTGTCCGATGCCGCCCTGCCCGGCTTTGCCGCCGTGCTGGCCCGGTTGACGCCGCAGGATTCCGCTCGTCTCGATCTCGCGGTGCGCCGGTTGCGCGGCGAAGGTCAGCCGTTCGAGATGGAACTGTCCCTGCGCGACGGCGGGCGTCGCATCCGGGTTGCCGGTCTGTGCCCCAGCCGGAGCGAAGCCCGCGTGCCGGTCGCTCTGCTGCTGCTAAACGATCTGACTCCGGACCTGACCGCCGAGACCGCGCCGACCGCATCGGCAACAGCGGCGGTGGACGTGCTTCGTCCCGAACTGCTCGACGAGTTGTTGGCGGTTCCCGCTCAGCCCGTCCCGGCCGAAGCCGATGGCTGGTTCGGCCGGATGAAGGCCGGTCTGGCCAAATCCTCGTCCCGCCTGACCCAGGGCTTGGGCGACCTGTTCACCAAGCGCAAGCTTGACGACGAGGCGCTGGAAGACCTCGAAGACCTGCTGATCACCGCCGATCTGGGCGTCAACACCGCCGCCAAGGTCACCGGCCTGCTGTCGAAAACCCGTCTGGGCCAGGACATCACCGCCGACGAGATCAAGACCATCCTCGCCGACGAGATCACCCGCATCCTCGAACCGGTGGCCAAGCCGCTGGAGATCGACCCGGCGCGCAAGCCGCATGTGGTGCTGGTGGTCGGCGTCAACGGCGCGGGCAAGACCACCACGATCGGCAAGCTGGCGATGCAGCACAAGCAGGCGGGCCGCACCGTGACGCTGGCCGCTGGCGACACCTTCCGCGCCGCCGCCGTCGAGCAATTGAAGGTGTGGGGCGAGCGGACCGGCTGCCCGGTGATCGCCCGCGACACCGGGGCCGATCCGGCCGCACTGGCCTTCGACGCGGTGACCCAGTCGCGCCAGCAGGGCGACGATCTGCTGTTCATCGACACCGCCGGACGCCTTCAGAACAAAACCGACCTGATGGCCGAATTGGGCAAGGTGGTGCGTTCGATCAAGAAAGTCGATGAGACCGCGCCGCATTCGGTGCTGCTGGTGCTGGATTCGACCGTCGGCCAGAACGCCCATTCCCAGGTCGAGACCTTCGGCGAGATGGTCAACGTCACCGGTCTGGTTCTGACCAAGCTGGATGGCACCGCCCGTGGCGGCGTCCTGGTCGCCCTGGCCGAGAAGTTCGGTCTGCCGGTCCACGCCATCGGCGTCGGCGAACAGGCCGCCGATCTGCGGCCGTTCGAGGCGCGTGCCTTCGCCAACTCGCTGGTCGGACTGGACTGATCCCGACCGATCTCTACTGGCCCGTGACCGGCGATTGAGGGCCGTCTAAAATCAAGCAGGGCAATCGCCACAGGCGATTGCCCTGCTTGACGGGGCGGTCCGGCTTGTCTACTGACTGTTTCCCAAACCCGATGTCCCTGTCCTCGACCGGAGAGCGCCGATGGCCGCCTATCAGTACGTCTATGTAATGAAGAACCTGACCAAGGCCTATCCGGGCGGCAAGGAGATCATGAAGGGGCTTTACCTGAGCTTCCTGCCCGGCGCCAAGATCGGCGTGCTGGGTGCGAACGGCGCGGGTAAGTCGACCCTGCTGAAGATCATGGCCGGGATCGACAAGGAATATGGCGGCGAAGCCTGGGCCGCCGACGGTGTCAAGATCGGCTATCTGGCCCAGGAGCCGCAGCTCGACCCTGCCAAGGACGTGATGGGCAACGTGATGGAAGCCGTCGCGGAAACCAAGGCGCTGCTCGACCGCTTCGACGAGGTGTCGGCCCGCTTCGCCGAGGAACTGACCGACGACGAGATGAACGCCCTGATCGCCGAACAGGGCGAGCTTCAGGAAAAAATCGACCATCTCAACGCCTGGGATCTTCAGCGCACGATCGAAATTGCGATGGACGCGCTGCGCTGCCCGCCCGGCGATGCCGACGTCACCACCCTGTCGGGCGGCGAGCGTCGCCGCGTCGCGTTGTGCCGCCTGCTGATGTCGCATCCCGACATGCTGCTGCTCGACGAACCGACCAACCATTTGGACGCCGAATCGGTGGCGTGGCTGGAACGCTACCTCGAGGATTATTCCGGAACCGTGGTGATCGTCACCCACGATCGTTACTTCCTCGACAACGTCACCGGCTGGATTCTCGAACTCGAACGCGGCCACGGCATTCCCTACGAGGGCAATTACACCGGCTGGCTCGAGCAGAAGGAAAAGCGGCTCCAGCAGGAAGAGCGCGAGGAAAGCGCCCGCCAGCGCTCGATCCGCGACGAATTGGAATGGGTCCGCGCCAGCCCGAAGGCCCGCCAGACCAAGAGCAAGGCCCGCATCACCGCCTTCGAGGATCTCGTCGCCAAGTCGCAGGAAAAGGCCACCGGCGCAGCGCAGATCTCGATTCCCCCCGGCCCGCGTCTGGGCGGCAAGGTGATCGAGGTCGAGGGCGTCTCGAAGGGCTTCGGCGACCGGCTGCTCTATGAAAACCTGTCCTTCCGTCTGCCGCCGGGCGGCATTGTCGGCGTCATCGGCCCCAACGGTGCCGGTAAGACCACCCTGTTTCGGATGATCACCGGCCAGGAACAGCCCGATGTCGGCACCTTCACCGTCGGCGACACCGTCGTGCTGGGCTATGTCGATCAGAGCCGCGATTCGCTCGACCCGGAAAAGACGGTGTTCGAGGAAATCTCCGACGGCCAGGAAGAAATCGACGTCGGTCGGCGCAAGATCAACGCCCGCGCCTATGCCGGTCTGTTCAACTTCCGTGGTCCCGACCAGCAGAAGAAAGTCGGCGTGCTGTCGGGCGGTGAGCGCAACCGCGTTCACCTCGCCAAGATGCTGTCGCGTCCGGCCAACGTCATCCTGCTCGACGAACCGACCAACGATCTCGACGTCGAGACGTTGTCGGCCCTCGAAGACGCCTTGGCCGAATTCCCCGGCTGCGCGGTGGTGATCAGCCACGATCGCTGGTTCCTCGACCGCATCGCCACCCACATCCTGGCCTTCGAAGGCGATTCCCAGGTCGTCTTCTTCGAAGGCAATTACCAGGATTACGAGGCCGACCGTCATCGCCGCCTTGGCACCGAGGCCGATCAGCCGCACCGGCTGAAGTACAAGCCGCTGACCCGCTAGCCCGAACCGAGGAAGACGGACCGCCATGAACGCCGTCTTCCTCGTCCTCGTCGCCGCTTCGTTCGCTGCCGCCGCCTGGACCGAAGTGAGCGGACCCGGCGGCGCGATGGAAGCGCTGTCGGCCGCGATCGTCGAACAGGCCGCAGCCTCGGTCCCGCTCGCCTTCGGGCTGATCGGGATCATGGCGCTGTTCCTCGGCCTGATGAAGGTGGCCGAGGCCGCTGGCCTGCTCGATTCGGTCGCCCGCCTGCTCCGCCCCCTGCTGACCCGGTTGTTTCCCGAAATCCCGGCCGATCACCCAGCGATGGGGGCGATGGTGATGAACATCGCCGCCAACCTGCTGGGGCTTGGCAATGCCGCGACGCCGTTCGGCATCCGGGCGATGGAGCATCTGGAGCGGCTGAACCCCCACCCCGGCACCGCCAGCAACGCCCAGGTGCTGTTCCTCGCCATCAACACCGCCGGACTCACCTTGTTACCGACCAAGGTGATCGCGTTGCGCGCCTCGACCGGCGCGGCCGATCCGGCGGCAGTGGTCGGGCCGACCCTGGCCGCCACCCTGGTCGCCCTCGTCGTCGCCGTGCTGGCCGCGCGCGGGCTGCAACGCGTCTCGCCCGCCCCCGTTCCGCTGCCGTCGCTGCCCCGGCGCGATCCCGCCCCGCCCCTGTCGTGGCCGAGCGTGGTCGCCGTCGTGGTCCTGCTGGCGCTGGTGCCGCTGTTGCTGGCCTATGGCACGTTGATCGGACCGTGGCTGCTGCCCGGTTTGGTCGCCGGGATCCTGCTCTATGGCGCGGCGAAGCGGGTCGCGGTCTATGAAACCTTCGTCGCCGGAGCCCGCGCCGGATTCGGCGTCGCGGTCAAGATCATCCCCTATCTGGTCGCGATCCTGATGGCGGTCGGGATGATCCGCGCCTCGGGCGTGCTGGCCGCGATCCTGGAGCCGCTGGGTCGCCTCACCGCGCCGCTCGGCCTGCCCGCCGAGGCGTTGATGATGGCGGCAATGCGGACCTTGTCGGGATCGGGCTCCTATGGCCTGCTCGCCGCCCAGATGAAAGACCCGGCGATCGGGCCCGACGGTTATCTCGGGATCCTGCTCGGCACCTTGTATGGCTCGACTGAAACCACATTTTATGTGTTGGCAGTCTATTTCGGCGCGGTCGGCATTCGGCGCATTCGTCACGCCCTGGTTGTCGGCCTCCTGGCCGATTTGTCCGCTTTGATTGCTGCCCTTCTAGTGTGCAGTTGGTTGTCCACGCCAATAGCGCAATAACCACCCCCGCTATTCAATCAAACATGATTGATATTAATTGACGAATACAGACTAAATCCCACTCCATCCTGTTTTTTTCTTCGCCGTTTCGGTCCGGCAGGCTAAATATGCATCTTTAGCGGAGCCTACGAAACAACAGCCTGGGGAGCCGACATGTCGTTGACCATCAGAGGCAAGCTGTTCGTTCTCGGTGCGGCGGTGAGCGTGGCCCTGGCCGGAATCTCCGGCGGATGGTGGCTCGCCTTCAACACCCTCAAGGTCAACGGGCCGATCTATGCCCAGGTCGTCCAGGCCAAGGATCTCGTCGCCGACATCCTGCCGCCGCCGGAATACATCATCGAATCCTACCTGACCACCGCCACCGCGCTGGACGAGACACCGTCCGGCATCGCCGCCGCGCGTGACAGCTTTGCCCGCCTGCGCCGCGATTACGACGACCGCCACGCCGTCTGGGCCGCGGCCGGTCTGGAGGGCAAGATCGCCGACGATCTGCTGAAGCGGTCTTATCTCCCCGCCCAACGCTTCTTCGTAACGGCAGAATCCGTGTTCTTCCCCGCGCTGGAACAGGGCGACCGCGCCGCCGCGCTGGCCAGTTTCGCCGACCTGACCGCGCTGTATCGCGAGCATCGCGCCGCGATCGACGATGTCGTCGTCGCCGCCAACGCGATGGGCAAGGCCACCGAGGAAAAAGCCGCCGCCACCGAATCCTCGGTCAAACTGGCGGTGATCGCCGTAACTGTCATTCTGGCCGGGCTGGCGCTGGTCCTGATTGCCCTGGTGGCGCGCTCGATCAGCGGGCAGATCGCCAGCACCGTCGCGACGATGAGGCGGCTGTCCGACGGCGATACCGGCATCGAGGTGCCGGGAGCCAACCGCACCGACGAGTTCGGCGCCATCGCCCGCGCCCTGGTCGTCTTCAAGGACAATATCATCGCCAACGCCCGGATGGAGGCCGAGGCCAAGGAAACCGCCCGGCTTCAGAGCGCCCGCCGCAGTGCCGACATGCACGCGACGGCCGCTTCGTTCGAGGCCACCGTCAACGCCAAGGTCGCCGAGGTCAGCGGCGCCTCGGATGCCATTTGCGCCATCGCCGAAAAGATGGTCAACCGCTCGGAACATAGCGGCAGCAACTCGCTGGCGGTGGGCGAAGCGGCCAGAGTCACCAACCAACGTGCCGCCCTGGCCGCCGAGGCGACCCGCCAACTCGCGCTGGCCGTCAACGAGATCGCCACCCAGGTCGCCCATTCCAGCGAAATCTCGGCCCAGGCGGTTGCCAGCGTCGATTCCACCGCGCAACGGATGACCGGATTGGCTCAATCGGTTCAGTCGATTGGCGAGGTGGTCAAGCTGATCAGCGATATCGCGGCGCAAACCAATCTGCTCGCCTTGAACGCCACCATCGAGGCGGCCCGCGCCGGAGAGGCGGGAAAGGGCTTTGCCGTTGTCGCGGGCGAGGTCAAGCATCTCGCCAACCAGACCGCCAAGGCGACCGAGGACATCTCGCGTCAGGTCGCCGAAATCCAGGCTTCGACCCTCGATATGGGCCACAGTATCGAAGGGGTGGTGGGTGTCATCCGCACCCTGGACGAAGTGTCGGCGGCGATTGCCAGCGCGGTGCAGCAGCAGGAAGCCTCGACCCGCGAAATCTCGGGCAATATCGACGAAGTCGCCCGTCAGGCCGCAACCGTCTCGAAAAGCGTCGGCGCTTTGTCGAAATCCTCGGCCCTCGCCTGTGCCGGAACCGTCCGGGTGATCTGGAGCGCCGACAGCCTGACCGAAGCGGTCGAGCACCTGACCAGCGAAGCCGAAGCCTTCCTCGCCAGCGTCCGCGCCTGAGCAGGCCTGCGAACGTGGCCGTAGCGGTGTGGGGCATCGCCCCACACCCCGACCGGGGCTATCCGCCCCCTTCTTAAAGGCTTCACGCCTTAGCCCTGCACCTTCTTGGCCAGCAATTCGTTGACCAGGGCCGGGTTGGCCTTGCCCTGGGTCGCCTTCATCACCTGACCGACGAACCAGCCGAGCAGCGTGGTCTTGCCGTCTCTGACCTGCTGCACCTTGTCCGGATTGGCGGCGATCACGGCATCAATGGCGGCTTCGATCGCGCCGGTATCGGTGACCTGTTTCAGACCACGCTCTTCGACCAGCACGCCCGGAGCCTTGCCGGTTTCGACCATCAGGGCGAAGACGTCCTTGGCCAGACGGCCGGACAGGGTGCCGTCGGTGATCAGGTCGATCATCGCCCCCAGATTGGCGGCGGTGACCGGCGGCTCCTCGATCGTCTTGCCACTGGCATTGAGGGCGGCGAAGAAGTCGCCCATCACCCAGTTGCAGGCGAGCTTGGGGTCGCGGCCCTTGGCCACCGTCTCGAAGAACTCGGCCGAAATCTTTTCCGCGACGAGAACCCCGGCATCATAGGCGTTGAGGCCGTATTCGGCCATGAAGCGCGCCTTCTTCTCGTCGGGCAGTTCGGGCAGCCCCGCCTTGATCTCATCGACGAACGCCTGCTCGATCACCAGCGGCAGCAGGTCGGGATCGGGGAAATAGCGGTAATCGTGGGCATGTTCCTTCGACCGCATCGAGCGGGTCTCGACCCGGCCGGAATCGAACAGGCGGGTTTCCTGACGAATCTCGCCACCGGATTCATAGACCTCGACGTGACGGCGCGCCTCGTACTCGATCGCCTGCTGGACGAAGCGGATCGAGTTGACGTTTTTGATCTCGCAGCGGGTGCGCAATTCGGTCGAACCGACCGGACGGACGCTGACATTGGCGTCGCAGCGCATGCTGCCTTCCTGCATGTTGCCGTCGCAGGTGCCGAGATAGCGCAGGATCGAGCGCAGCTTGGTCAGATACAGACCCGCCTCTTCCGGCGAGCGCAGATCGGGCTTCGACACGATCTCCATCAGCGCGACGCCGGAGCGGTTGAGGTCGATGAACGACTTGGTCGGGTGCATGTCGTGGATCGACTTGCCCGCGTCCTGCTCCAGATGCAGCCGTTCGATCCCAACGGTGCGGGTCGAGCCGTCAGCCAGATCGAGGATCAGTTCGCCCTCGCCGACAATCGGCTTGTCGTACTGGCTGATCTGATAGCCCTGAGGCAGATCGGCATAGAAGTAGTTCTTGCGGGCGAACACGCTGGTCAGGTTGATCTTCGCCTTCAGCCCCAGTCCGGTGCGGACCGCTTGGCTGACACAGACTGCATTGATCACCGGCAACATGCCGGGAAAGCCGGCATCGACGAAGCTGACCTGCGAATTCGGTTCGGCGCCAAAGGTGGTGGCGGCACCGGAAAACAGTTTGGCGTTCGAAATCACCTGGGCATGGACTTCCAGCCCGATGACGATCTCCCACGTGCCGGTTTCGCCCTCAATCAGGTAAGCCATCACACGCCCTCCGGCGACACGTCGAATCCGGCGGCGGATTCCATCACCCCGGCGACCTTGAACACGGTTTCCTCGTCGAACGGACGACCGATCAGTTGCAGCCCCAGCGGCAGCCCGTCGGACGACAGACCGGCTGGCAGCGACAGGCCCGGCAGACCGGCCAGCGAGGTCGGGATGGTGAACACGTCGTTCAGCCACATCGTCACCGGATCGTCGGTATTCTCGTCCAGGCCAAAGGCCGGGCTGGGCGCGGTCGGAGTCAGGATCACATCGACGGTCTCGAACGCCTTGCGGAAATCCTCGGCGATCAGACGACGGACCTTCTGCGCCTTGGCGTAATAGGCGTCGTAATACCCGGCCGACAGCACATAGGTTCCGATCAGGATGCGGCGGCGCACCTCGGGACCGAACCCGGCGGCACGCGACTTCGCATACATCTCGTCCAGGCTCTTGCCCGGCACCCGCTGGCCAAAGCGCAGACCGTCATAACGGGCCAGATTCGACGAGGCCTCGGCCGGAGCGACGATGTAATAGGTCGGCAGCGCGTATTTGGTGTGGGGCAGATTGATCTCGACCGGCTCGGCCCCGGCCTCTTTCAGCCAGGCGATACCCTTCTCCCACACCTCGGAAATCTCGGCGGACAGACCGTCGGGACGGTATTCGCGCGGAATGCCGACCTTCAGCCCGCGAATGTCGCCGGTCAGCGCCGCTTCGAAATCCGGCACCTTCAGATTGACCGAAGTCGAATCCTTGGGATCGAACCCGGCCATCGCGCCCAGCATAATCGCGCAATCACGCACGGTGCGGGCCATCGGCCCAGCCTGATCGAGCGAACTGGCGAAGGCGACGATGCCGTATCGGGAACAGCGGCCATAGGTCGGCTTGATCCCGGTGATGCCGCAGAAGGCGGCGGGCTGACGGATCGAGCCACCGGTATCGGTGCCGGTCGCGCCCAGCACCATCCGCGCCGCGACGGCGGCAGCCGAGCCGCCCGACGAACCGCCGGGAACCAGCTTGGCGGCAGGATCGGAGCGACGGGTCCACGGATTGATCGCCGGGCCGAACGCGCTGGTCTTGTTCGACGAGCCCATCGCGAATTCGTCGAGATTGAGCTTGCCGAGCGAAATCGCCCCGGCCGTCTTCAGATTGCCGGAAACGGTCGATTCATAAGGCGGGACGAAGCCGTCGAGAATCTTGCTGGCGGCGGTGGTGCGGACACCCTCGGTGCAGAACAGATCCTTGATTCCGATCGGCAACCCCTCCATCGCCCCGGCGGTACCCTGGCGGCGGCGGGCGTCGGACGCCTCGGCCTCGGCCAGCGCCCGCTCGGGCGTTTCGGTGATGAAGGCGTTCAGGTGACGCTTGGCCTCGACCTGGGCAATATGGGCACGGGTCAGTTCGACGGCGCTGGTCTCGCCCTTGACCAGACGGTCGCGGGCCTGGGCCAGGGTCAGATGGGTCAGCTCGCTCATTCCACCACCTTCGGAACGGTGAAAAAGCCCTCGGCGGCTTCGGGGGCGTTGGCCAGAATCTGTTCGGCGATATCGCCATCGGTGACCAGATCGGCACGCATCGGCAGGCTGAGATCGGCAACCGAACTCATTGGCTCGATCCCGTCGGTATTCACTTCCGACAGATGCTCGACGAAATTCAAGATATTGGAAAGCTCACCGGCGAGAGGAGCAAGCTCCTCCTCGCCAAGCTCGATACGAGCCAGGGTGGCGATGGCACGAACGGCGGATATGTCCAGGGACATGGGCCTTGACGACTCCGGAAGGGCGGGCGGAGCCGGGACGTTAGCACCCGCACCCGACTGGCGCAACCGGGCAACCGGCCAAATGGGTCAGGAAAGCGCCGATCCGGGCGTGAGGGGGCGCCCCAAAAGCGCGACGAAAGGCAAGGTCGTCGCGCGGCGACAGGGTTTCCAGCGGATCGAACCAGGCGTGAAAGATCAACGCGAATTCCTGCTCGCCAAAGGTAATCGGCTCGGCAGTCGAGTCGTGATCAATCGTGTAAAAGGCGTTCGAGGCGACGCTGACGGTGTTCTGACGGTGCAGCATCAGCTTGATGAACCAATCCTTGCGGACGTCGAACCGCTTGAACAATTCGGCCACCTGCAACAGCACCCGCCATTCGACCAGCCGCACCTCGGGATCGTCGAAGAACGCCTCCCAGTTAAACGACGTCCCCAATTCCTCGCGCAACGTCGCCAGGACGTCGCGGCAGCGGACGGCATTGGCCTCGGCCTCCTCCCCCAACACCATCAGCAGGAACGAAAACAGGTTCCCGATCACGGCGCGGTCCAACGCCCCTGAATCGAACAGCGGATCGAGCGGATGGATCATCAGACGGCCAAAGGCGTTGGTGCGGCGCTGATCGATGTCCTCGGCGCCGACGATCCCGGCGATCTCGGCAAAGGAGCGACGGTAGAAATCGTCGAACGCCGCCGATTCCTTCAGCCCGGCGACGATTTCCTCCAGCAAACCGACCGACAGGGGGCGACCGGCAGCGGCGCGCTCCGCCGCCTGGACCAGGGCATCGAGCACGTCGTTGGTGATCTTGCGCAGATAGGCCGGGCCTTGGTCCCCCATTGGGGTTTTCTCCTCACCTGACGGATGCAGTATAAAATCCCGCCCCATCGATTTCCACTCGCCAAGCTTTTCATGAAGGGCAGCCGGAGGAACAGCAATGAATCGGATTATCCACTTCGTCTTATCCCGCCGGGGGCTGTCCGTGGTGCTGCTGGCGGCGCTGCTGGCACTGCCGTCTGGAGCCGGGGCCGAGGGTCAATCCTGCCGCCCGGCCCGGGGCAGCACCGGACAGTTCGATTATTATCTGCTCAGCCTGTCCTGGTCTCCCGCCTTCTGCGCCACCCCGGCCGGAGCGAAGCACCCCGACCAGTGCGGCACCGCCGCACCCGCCCGGGGCTTCGTCGTCCACGGATTGTGGCCGCAATACCTCCCCGGTTCGGCGGCGGCGACGGCGCAGGGCGGCGGCGCGTTGTGGCCGCAATGCTGCGGCGGGGCCGAGCCGTTCCGCCCCGACGCGGTACCGCCGCAATTGGATGGGGTGATGATCGGAACCGATCTGCGCCGCCACGAATGGAGCAAGCACGGGACGTGCGCCACGCCTCGCAGCGGCGAGTATTTCGCCAAGATCGTCGCGGCGGTCGGGACAGTCGGCACCGCGAGCGATCTGCGCCCGACCGCGCCCAGCAAAATCCGGGTCGGCGAGCTCAAGCAGCATTTCCCGGTGCCGTCCCAAGCGATCTTTCCGACCTGCAAGGGCAAAACCTTAAGCGAGGTGCGGGTCTGCCTCGACCGTTCGCTGGCACCGATCCCCTGCCCCGATTCGGCCCGCCGCTCGGACAATTGTCCCGGCACCGTCATTCTGCCGGTCGGGCCGGAGGCGCAACCCTGACGCCCCAAGGAAGCAGTAGCGCGGCGGCCCTGCGGCGGAGTAAACGCTGTGGGCACCGCTTACGCCGTCGCAGAAATCAGGACTCCCCCCGCCGATGATGTCCCCGCCCCCGGTCGCCGACCCGGCATCCCTTCCCGTTGGTATTTTCGATTCCGGCGTCGGCGGGCTGACCGTCGCGGCGGCGATCCGCCAGCGGATGCCGGGCGAGCGGCTGCTCTATATCGGCGATCTCGCCCGCCAGCCCTATGGCACCAAATCGCCGCAGACGGTGGTGCGCTATGCCCTGAAGGCGGCTGAGTTCCTGGTCGGTCGCGGGATCAAGGCGCTGGTCGTCGCCTGCAACACCGCCTCGGCGGTGGCGCTGGAACCGATCGCGGCGCGCTTTCCCGGCCTGCCGGTGATCGGCGTCGTCGAGGCCGGAGCCGCCGGGGCCGCGCTGGCGTCGGCTCATGGCCGGATCGTCGTCGCCGCCACCGAGGGAACCTGCCGCTCCGGCGCCTATGAACGGGCGATCGCGCGCCGACGCAAGGGCGCGCATGTGATCTGTACCCCCTGCCCCCTGTTCGTCGCCCTGGCCGAGGAAGGTCTGACCGACGGTCCGATCGTCGAGTCGGTCGCCCGTCACTATCTCGGCCCTCTGCTCGATCCCGCCGCGCAAACCGATTGTCTGGTGCTGGGCTGCACCCATTTCCCGCTGCTGGGCCGGGCGTTGGGACGGCTGGCCGGGCCGGGTGTGCGGCTGGTCGATTGCGCCGAGGCCACCGCCGGATTGCTGGAAGAGGCGCTGTCGTCCGGACTTGCCGCCCCGTCGGGGGCAGAGGGCGGGCTGAGCCTGATCGCCACCGACGCCCCCGACCGCTTCGCCCGGATCGCCGCGGTGCTGTTTCCGGCGATGGGGGGGATTCCTCCGGTTAAATTGGCCGATTTGTTCTGACGGGACACGGTTCGGTCCACCGACAAAATTGACGAACGCCTTGAGCGGTTCGGTCGCGAATGCTACCAATATCAGACCGGGCGGAAATATCGTCACCCCGGCCCAGCGCAGCCTTCGAGCGAGAATCATCATGCTTGCGAAATATTACCGCGCATTCAAAGAGGATCTCGACCAACGCGGCATCATATTTTCGTTCTCGGGCTACCTGTCGGAAGGAATACTTTACTCTTTAGGCGAAGCTCTCCGCCAGAAAATGACTCTGGAGGAGACCGACATCGGGACGGTCAAGAAAGTCTTTTCGGTGTTCGTCGAGCAATCCCAGAACATCATCCGCTATTCCGCCGAAAAACTTGCCAGCGACAGCGGACAACCGATCGAACTGTCCTCGGGGATGGTGACGATCGGTAGCGAGGCCAACCGTTTCTTCATCGTCTGCGGCAACATCGTCCTGGCCGACGACGAACCCCGGCTGCGCGAGCGGCTGGAGCGGTTGCAGGGGATGGATAAGGATCAGATCAAGGCCTATTACAAGGAGCAACTGCGCGAGGCTCCGGACGAGCGCAGCCGGGGTGCCACCATCGGCCTGATCGAGATCGCTCGTCGCGCCTCCGATCCGATCGAGTTCGATTTCGACCGTATCGATCCGAACTCGTTCTTTTTTTGCATGAAGGTATCGATCTGAGATGGTTTCTGACTCCCTCAAGATCGCCGCGACCGAGCGTTCGCCCGAGATCGAGTTCGATTTCGGGCAAGGGACGCTCCGGTTCCGCGGCGAATCTTACCCCGAGGATGCCTCGGCGGTGTTCGGGCCGGTGTTCGTCGCGCTCGACCGCTTTCTGGCTGAAGCGGGCGGCCGGAACGTCCTGGCCGAGTTCGATCTGGCGTATTTCAACAGCTCGAGCGCCAAGGCGCTGATGAACATTTTCCAGCGGCTGGACGGGGCCGCCGCGGCCGGAACCCCGGTTTCGGTCCGCTGGCTGCACGCCCCCGACGACGACACGATGCGGGAGTTCGGCGAGGATTTTCAGGAAGACCTTGAACACGTCGTCTTCACCCTGGTCGCCGCCGAGCCGACGGACTGACCGATGTCGTTCGATCTGTTCGACGCTGAAGAAAAAGTTCTCGAACAATCGGATTCCCTGCGCGGACGGCTGACCGACGCCCCGGAAGAGGTCCGCAAGGGCGTCGATCTCCTGATCGAGGCGTTCGGCCGCAGCGTGCGCGAGCAACGGCGGCTGGTGAAGGTCAGCGACCGGCTCCAGGCCCAATTATCCAGTCTCAATCACGAACTGGCCCGCCGCCGCGCCGAGGCGGAACAGGCGCTGTCCGACCTCAAGGCGGCACAGGAATCGCTGGTCCAGGCGGAAAAGCTGGCCTCGCTCGGTGCCCTGGTCGGCGGTGTCGCCCACGAGATCAACACCCCGGTCGGAATCGCGCTCAGTTGCGCCTCGCATCTGGCCGATTCCACCGCCCAGATGCGCCGTCTGTACGAGGCCGACGATATCGGGGCCGACGAGTTCGACCGCTATATGGCGACGGTTACCGACGGATCGGACTTGATTCTGTCGAATTGCCGCCGGGCCGCCGCGCTGATCGGCAGCTTCAAGCAGGTCGCGGTTGACCGCACATCGGCCGAGCGGCGGCGCTTCGATCTTGGCGCGACCTTGAACGAGACAATGGCCAGCCTGGGACCGAATCTGCGGCAGGCCGGACACGAGGTGACGATCGAGTGTCCCTCCGGCCTCGTGATGGACAGCCATCCCGGTGCGCTGTCGCAGGTGCTGGGCAATTTCGTGATGAACAGTCTGGTTCACGCCTTCGAACCGGATCAGCCCGGCCGGATCACCATTCGGGTCGATCAGCCCCAGCCCGATCAGGTCCGGATTGTCTATGCCGATTCCGGCAAGGGCATCCCGGCGCAGAATCGAGGCCGCATCTTCGATCCGTTTTTCACCACAAGGCGGGGCAGCGGCGGAACCGGGCTTGGTCTGCACATCGTCTACAATCTGGTGACCGGGCCGTTGGCCGGAACGATCGTCCTCGAATCCTCCACCCTCGGCACCGCCTTCGTCCTCACCCTGCCGGTATCGGTTCCATGAGACTCCCGCTGCCGCCGATTCACCTGGAGCCGCCCTGCCGATGACACTGCCGCCATCTTCCGACGACCGGGACGGCAAGGGCAAATCCGAGGGAAAGCGTCTGCTGCTGCGCCGCACCCCCGCCCGTTCCGCCGAGACCGAACGCGCCTTGCCGCCCTGGCCGGTGCTGGTGGTCGATGACGAAGCCGACATCCACACGATGACGCGGGTGCTGCTGCGCGATTTCACCTTCCAGGACCGCGCCTTCGAGGTGATCAGCGCTTTTTCCGCCGCCGAGGCGCGGGGAATACTGGCCGACCGTACCGACATCCCGGTGATGCTGCTCGACGTGGTGATGGAGACCCCGAACGCCGGTCTCGATCTGGTCCGCCATGTCCGCGAGGATTTGTCCAACCACCGCATGGCGATCGTGCTGAGGACCGGCCAGCCGGGCGAGGCCCCCGAGCACGACGTGATGCTGGCCTATGACATCAACGATTACCGCAACAAGACCGACCTGACGGCGCAGCGCCTGTTCACCGCCCTGGTCGGCGGGCTGCGCTCATGGATCAGCATTTCCACCATCGAGACCCTCAACCAGACCCTCGAACAGCGGGTGATCGAACGCACCAGCGCCCTGAATGCCGCGTTGCGCTTTTCGGAAAGCCTAGTCGAGCAATTGCCGATCCCGGTCTGGGTCGAGGATCGCTCGGGTCGGTTGACCCATCACAACCGGGCCTTCCGCGACCTGTTTGGGATCGGAGCCTCGGCGGGCAGCGGGCTTCACGCCGCCGACCTGTTGCCGGAAACGCCGGATTCCATCCCGTTCGAAACCGCGCTCGATACCGGCGAGCAGCGGCGCGACGTCATCATCGGCCGCTCTCGGCTCGACCACCCCAGTTCCGAGGGCGGCCGGGTCGGCACCATCACCGACATTACCGAACGCAAGGAGATGGAACGCCGCCTGCGCGAGCTGGCGACGACCGACGACCTGACCGGTGCCCTGAACCGCCGCGCCTTTTTCGCCGCGATCACCCAGGAAGCCGAACGCGCCGGGCGCTATGGCGGCCAGATGTCGCTGGTGATGATCGACCTCGACCATTTCAAGCAGGTCAACGACCGTTTCGGCCATGCCGCCGGTGACCGGGCGCTGAAGCTGGCGGCCCAGGCGATGCGGACCGGATTGCGCGATATCGACGTGTTGGGCCGGTTGGGCGGGGAGGAATTCGCCATTCTGCTGCCGCAGACGCCACTTGCCGGTGCGCTCGACGTGGCCGAGCGGCTGCGCGCGGCGATCGCCCAGATCGCGATCCCGGTCGATCCCGCCCCAACGACGATCGGACTAACCGCCAGCCTGGGCGTCGCCGACCGTCAGGGCAACGAATCCGGGCCGGATCGGATCTTGTTGCGCGCCGACGCCGCGCTTTACCGGGCCAAGGACGAAGGACGCAATCGGGTTGTCTCCTAGCCATACGATTTTCGCGGCCAAGCTCCGATTGCCATCCACCCCGGGAAGTGGAATCATGCGCCCCCGTTCCAAGACAATGGAAAGTCGCCCTTCATGAGGATCGCCGCCTTCGCCGCCGCGTTGATCGCCTTCACGCTTCCCACGGTGGCGTCGGCCGAAACCGGCAAGACTCCCGCCGCCGCCGACAGCGGACGCGGCGGGCTCGCCGTTGCCGCCTCGCGCGGTGATGCCGACGCGCAATATCAGTTGGGTCTCGCCGCCCGCAAGGGCCGCTCCGCCGACGCCAAGAAAACCGCTTTTTCCTGGTTCAGCCTCGCCGCCGCCAATGGCAGCGCCCCCGCCGCGATCGAGGCGGCCAAGGCGCTCGAAACCGGTGCGGGCCTCCCCAAGAATCTGGAACAGGCCGGGCAATGGTGGTATCGCGCCGCTCAATTGGGTGACGCGGCGGCGCGCAAGCGCTGGACCGAGCTGTTCATCTCGGGCCAGATCGCCTCGGCTGGCGGCATCGACGGCGCGGGCTGGATTGCCGAACAGGCATCGCATGGCAACAAGAAAGCCGCGATCGCCTTGGCCGAAGCCTATGAACGCGGCCATGGCGTCGCCCCCTCGCTCTCCGAGGCGGAGAAATGGTATCGCCTCGCCGCGCTGATTCATTCCGATGTCGAGGCTCGCTTCCGCCTGGGACGGATGCTGCTGTCCCGACCCGCCGCTTGGCGCATCCCCGAGACCGAGGAATGGTCGCCCAAGGACAAGGATCGCGGCAACAAGCCGTTTGGCGCGGTGTGGATGAGCGCAAAGCCGACCGAGGATGCGGATAAGGCGGTGCTGCTGCGTCCCGGCATCGAGGACGGGGCCTACTGGCTGACTCTTGCCGCCAACGAAGGCCACGCCGAGGCGCAATACCTGCTGGGCAAATCCCTGGCCGAGGGCTTCGAGTTAAAGATGGATCTGGCCGCCGCGATCGGCTGGCTGCGGGCGGCCTCGGCCCAGAATCACCCCGCCGCGACGATGCTGATCGCGGACCTGACCGCGAAGGGACAGGGGTTCTCCGCCAAGGATCCGATCCGCGCCTATGCGCTGTACGACCTTGCCGCAGCACTCGGCCAGCCCGGTGCCGCCGTCGCCCGCGACAGCCTGGGCCGCGGCATGGGCGGACGTCAGTTGGCCCGCGCCCGTCAACTGGCTCAAGACCTGCGCGAATACCGCTAGATTTAGCCCGGACGCCGGAACAAAAGGACCGGGAGGCCCACAAAGCCTCCCGGTCCTTTTTCTTTCCTTGCCGCTACGGCTGCGACGGCGGCGGCGCGTAAGTCGGCGGCGCGGCCTGCGGCTGCGGCGCGTAGGTCGGCGGCACCGCGTAATACACCGTCGGCGGCGGCGCATAGACCACCGGGGGCTGCTGCGGATAGACCACCACCGGCTGGACCACGGTCTGGACCGGCTGGGCGATCTGATTGCCCTTGGCGTACATGCACTGGGTATAGGCGTTGTCGTATTGCTGCTGAATGCTGCCCTGGCCACGCTGGGAGTTGCTGGCACCAACAGCGGTACCGACGACGCCGCCACCGGCCGCGCCGATCGCCGCTCCCTGCCCGCCACCGACCGCAGCCCCCAGACCGGCCCCCAGCGCGCCACCGATCAGCGCCGCGCCGATCGCGCGGGTATTGGCGTTTTCAGCCTGACCGCCGACTTGATCGGCAGCGTATTGCTTGCATTCCGCCTGTTCCATCCGGAACACCTCGAACGGCTTGTTGGCGGCGGGCAGGACTTGCACCTTGGGACCGAGCGGAGTGGACGAACATCCCGACAGGGCAATCAGGGCGGACATCGTAAGAACCACCGACTTCGTTGGACGCATTCTTGGCCTCCTGGTCACTTCTGCTGGGCGGGAACGGGCCGGAATTGCGAGGCGCAACTCGGCACATAGGGGTAATAGCCAGCCGGATTATCGCAATAATACCAGACCTGCTGCTGCTGTTGCGGCGGCGGCGGCGGCGCGGGAACCGGAGCCGGCTGAACCAATACGGTGGGCGGCGGCTGGACCACCACGGGCGGTTGCTGGACCACCACCGGCGGCGGCTGTTGGATAACGACCGGCGGCGGCTGCGGAACATAGCCGGGCGGCGCGGCCGGGACCGCATATTCCGAAACGATCATCGGATAGGGATAGACCGGCGCGTCGTAATAATACCAGGCACCGCCGGTGACCCACCACCAACCGCGACGGCCGAAATGCGCCCCATGCCGCCACTCGCCGCCACGCCACATCTCGTGGTGGCGATGGTCGAAGCGTCGAACGTCATGGTCGCGGAAGGGCGGGCGCCAATGCTCTTGCGCCGAAGCGGGGCGAACCGGCGCGATCGTTACCACCGCAACGCAGACGCCGCACAGCAGGAGTTTCATCAGAGATCGTGTCATGGCCGGAATCCTCGGGCTTATCTCTCGAGTATCGCACCGGCAGGTATCAGCAGGACAACCGATCCATCGCGGCTTCGTAACAGAATGTGTCTGCGGAAAAGCTTTCACCGTTCATCTCCTGTCGGGACAGATATCTAGAGCGTCTCCGACGGGATTCAACGGCAAATCGGTCAGCGAGGCCGGACATGGCGAGAAAAAGATCGGCAAACGTCAGCGACCGTTCAATCGGCACGGCCGGGCCGGGGCCGCATCCTCGCGGCGCAGATGGAGATATTGGCCAAAGCGGCCGAATTCGCGCGGAAGAGCCCCGGCGCGGATCGCCTCGCCCAAGCCTTTGGGATCGCGGATCACCAGACCGCCCAGGATTTCGACTCCATAGGCGTGCAGCCGGGGGGTCAGCGGCGTCACCGGCCCGACCAAGGCGATCCGCGAGCCTTGAGCCAGCCGCAGGATGCGGGGCAGGTTGCGGTTGACCAGGGTAGAGGAGGCAACCACCGCCGCCGCGCAGCCGGGCAACAAGGTATCCATCGCGATGGTGGGATATTCGCCGGGGCGGGGATCGTTTTCGATCACCTGGGGATTGGGCAGCATTTCGGACAGGCCGGGAAAGGCCCCGACCACCACCACCCGCCCGGCTTCGCGCCCGAACGCCTGGGCTCCGTTGCCCATCTCGCCTTGCAGATCGAAGCGGTTGTAATGGGCGTTGATCGCGGCGACCCCCAGCGCCATTTCGAGCGGATCCCACGAGCCAGAAAACTCAGCCAGCTGCTTCAGGCTCATCTTGCGAAATTCGGGCAGACGGCCGATCAGATCGCGGGCATTGCGGGGCAGATAGGCCAG